>CAVTAO010000003.1:0-1998007 GCA_963732715.1 Candidatus Bathyarchaeota archaeon
ATACATCAGTGCGCACATATAGCATCAAACTGATTACGAAAGGGCACGAACATGTGGCCGATAGGCAGCTTTTCCGGTAATCTCGATCGAAGAGCTGCCATGCGTGTAACAGTACTGTTCGCACCGTTCCGCCATTTCTAGGTCAAAATAGCCGAAACCACAGAGCTCACAAAGATAGATCGTCTTCCCTTTCTTGTTGATTTCATGCACCAAATCCTAAGCCACGACCTTCCTCTATTCAGAGGATCATTGTTAGTCGTGCACTAGTTGGCTGCACTTTTGCGAGATTTTCTGAGGGCCAGCCCCAGCCATGCTAAGCCCACTATTGCTATTATGATCGCAATCACCGTTAGACTGCTTGTCCAATTAAACGGGCTTACACTTCCGAACTGACGATTTCCAAGACTCGGGCGAGGACCGGAGATGCCCCTAAACATGACGGCACGTACCGAAACATAAGCCTCTGTGATCGCCATAAGAGCAACGCCGACAACACTAACGAGGTACGGGTACCCTATTTGCTGTCCAGCATTGGTCAATGCACTACACCTTGTAGTTCAAGCGGGCTCCTCCAACCGATATATAACCTAGAGGGATGAATCATTCATCGAATCTCGATCAGCGTCCAAACCTGAGGATAGCCGCAGGATTCGTTGGGACCTAGATTAGCTGAATCCATTACGCCTGAGACTGGACTAGTGCAGCACACGCCGAGAATTCGTCCCTTACAGAAAGTCCATGGAATCTGACCTAATTTCGCGCTCCGATCTTGAGCATTTGCGGATAATAATCGCTCAAAATGAGAACTGGTCGAAGGTATTCTCAAAGTACCTCGGCTTGTCCCATGTTCGAATGTCTCTGGTCTCCAGTTTCATGAATGAATCGTCCATTCCAGTTAAATCCAACTACGCCATGCGGTTGAGGCTCGTGGTTGAGATGAAGAAGACCAGCATGGCTTGTCTCGCCGCGATCGTCGTGGCTGTGGCTGTTGTAGGACTAGTTGCCATAACTCCCCTAGCTCCAGCCCAAAGCGTTTCAGGCTCTTTCAACTCACAGACACAGTTTCCGGTAGGGGCGAGTCTGAAGATAACGTCAATTTACGGCGTGGCCACGGCCCCACTAGCCATCCAAAATGCGACGTCTATCCGAACTCAGGGAAACCATACCTTCGGGCACTATAACCAGACCGGGGCAGAGACCCAGTAACGCAAATCATCATAACTGGAACCAAACCGCTAGGTCAACTGCAGCCCACAACTTACAGTTCGTCGATAACCATGGACGCACAAGTTACAGGTGACGCTGGTAACGGTGTGCAATGTACCGTTCAAGGCGGATCGGTCGTAATCAACGGGACCATGTACAGATAACCAGCGGAAATGGCACAATGAGTAACATTGACCGGCTGATGATGTACGGTAACGCAACTGATCCTGGCGGGCACACGATCGGATGGAATTTGGAAGGACTCGCAGCAACATACAAGGGCACCGTTATCCTCGAGCTGAACGGCGGTACTTCCAGCGAAACAAACAGCGCAACATCCTCAGACAGAATCGAGGGGTTTGGCTTAACCTACATTGCAACGATAAGTTGAGCCGCCGTCGAGCAGCTTCGATTATGTTTAGAAAGCTAGAGGAATAAGGGTATCACATAAGTGGTGATCAAGTAGAGCAGGACGAAGTAAGCGGCAAGCAGTCCAATCGAGATTAGTAGGTTTCTCTTCCATTGCGGGCTCCAAGCGATTCCTAGAGGTAGCCCGAGCGAGAAACCGATTATGTGCGAAACATAGGCCACGTCACTTTGAAGGTGATAGTACACGGCCGCGGCGTTGTAGAGGAAATATAGAACCGCCACCAGCCCGACAGGCATGAGTAGCAAGAAAGAGAATCTCAGCGGCTTCATTAGCATGACCACAGCGATTAGCGTGAATATCGCGGCCGACGCGCCCACGAATGTCGCATCGGACGGAAAGAAAGGTAAGCTCAGAAGAAAGCTTACGATCCCTCCAAGGAAGAAAGCTAGCAGCATTCGTTTAGAGTCTGCCACGCCTTCCAACGTGTTCCCGAATACGTAGAGGAAGATCATGTTACCGACCAAATGAAGCAGATTCACATGGACGAAGATCGCCGTGACAACCGTCCAAACCCGTCCAGCAAGCAAATTGCTGAGACTGAATACCAGATCATTCTGCACCGTGACAGGATTGGCAGTCCACGCATAGAGACTCGCCAAGAAACACAGGAGAATCAGAACGGTTGTAACTCTCATGCCGAGAAAAAGGGCCACCAATATTGAAAAGCATATCCGCCTCTCGAACACGGCTGCAGTCTGTATGGAATCGGATGTGTGCTAATCTATTTGCGCCTTACAACGTTCTAGGCAGAGGATTGATCTCAACAACCCATTCGAGGAGCTTCCTCTAGTCATGCCAATCCGGACGTTGTCATTTGTTGAACGACGACGAAACACGATGCCGCAATCTATCTCTTGTTTAGAGCGGTTCAAATTTGGATGCTCGCACAAAGGTACCCAAACACAAAAAAGGATAATCCACGAGATTGGCTAAGAATACGATTATGCCCAAGATAGGCCCAGTAGTCACAGGGTATATTCCTCCTTGTATGCCGGTGCGCTTACTTCCCATCCGTCCTTGGAACGCAGATAGTCCGTTAGGCTCAGGATCGATTCCTCTTCGCCGTGGGTCAGGAAAACATGCTTTGGCGGAGACTTGAAGCTGTTCAGCCAGCGCTTCAGGTCGTTCATGCCGGCGTGGGCGGAAAAGCCATCTATGCTTTCAATCTTCATCCGAACCGGATACGACTGTCCGAGTATTCTGACGGGAGACGCACCATCCGAAATTTGGCGTCCCAGCGTCCCAACCGCCTGGTACCCTACAAAAAGAAGCGTGGACTCTGGACGAGTGATATTCATGATTAGGTGATGCTTGACGCGTCCTCCCGTGATCATCCCAGAGCCGGCCATGATTATGGTTGATCCTTTGATTAGGTTGATCGCCTTGGACGCTTCAACAGACTCGGTGAGTTTCAACCCCGGAAAATCAAATGGGGATTGACCGTTCTTGAATAGCTCAAGCGTCTCTTCGTCAAAATACTTCTTGCATTGTTCAAAGACCTTCGTGATCTCAACAGCCATTGGACTGTCAAGAAAGGCCATGACATAGGGGATCCTTTTCGTACGTGCTAGGCGGTTGAAGTGATACAACAGCTCCTGGGCACGCTCGATGGCAAAGGCCGGGATGACGATGTTCCCGCCCGCCTTCACCGTGTCGTTGACGACCCTGCATAGTTTCTCTTCCACATCTTGGGGGCTGTCATGATTGCGATTTCCGTAGGTGGACTCCATAACCACATAATCTGCTCGATCAAAAACAGTCGGATTGTTGAGAAGAGGCTTATCCCACTGGCCGATATCCCCGGAGAAGATGATGTTCCGCGACCCATCCTCATCTTGGACTATGACCTCAATCATGGCCGAGCCAAGGATATGGCCGGCATCGTGAAAACAGACCTTGACTCGATCATTCAGTGAGAGATAGTCTCCATAGGCAACGTCCTTTAGAAGGGGAAAACACTCTTCGGCATCCCGGACGGTATACAGAGGGATTTCTGGGTAGGGTCCTGTTCGTCCTTCCCTATCGTGGCGCTTTTTCTTGAAGGCGGCATCTTCTTCCTGGATCCGGGCAGAATCTGAAATCACGATGGGAAACATCTCTTTGGATGGAGGGGTCAGCAGGATGTCTCCAGCAAATCCTTCCTTGACAAGTTTGGGAATGAGCCCGGAGTGGTCAAGGTGAACATGGGTGAGAAGGAGACAGTGGATCTGGTTCGGAGGAACAGGGAAGCCCTCCCAGTTCCTGTAGGAATAGTCCCGCTCCTGAAACAACCCGCAATCGATCAGGATCTTCAATCCGCCGGCATCCAGAAAGTAGCTTGACCCCGTCACTTGACGCGTTGCGCCCAAGAATCTTATTCTCATGAAACTCCCTCTGGTCGTCCGCAGTTGAAGTAATCGGCGGCGTTCACTTAGGATGACTGTGACTGTCTCAGGTATATGTGTGGGTCCCTTTTCGGATGGTCTCTTTCGCCGGAGAGTCTTGCCGTTTGATATTTCTTTGGCTGCACAGGGAGTGTGTCCAATTCAATGGGCACACCTCACACAGTGAATCTGGGGTTCAAATCACGACGCTCGCACCACGGGACCCCCCCACACACGCAATGACGAACGCCCATTTCTACTTCTGACGTTGTTCCGAAAGAACCTGAAGAATGGCTTCAGACAGCACGTCTGGCACTTCCTCTTGAAGGAAATGCCCCGCATCCGTCTCGACCACCTCGGCTTTGGGAAATAGTCTCCTCATGCTCCTCAAAGCGCGTCCCATGATAGGATCTCGTATTCCCCAAACGAGACGCACCGGGCCTGCGAATGTACCTGCCCAATCTTCAACTTCCTCTAAGGGCTTGACGGTTGGATGTTCCAAGCGCGTCGGGACCATTCTTGCTAGCGCCAGCGGGGCAATTCGATCCTTAAAGGACCTGAGGGGATACCGATACGCCCTTCGCTCTTTCGCGCCGATACTGCTGCGATCTCCTTGAACCAAATGCATTACTGGAATCGGAAAGTCCAGTACTCGAAAGGCGAAGTCACTGAGAAGTGGTACATTCGAGAAGCGGTGAAACGCAGTAGCATGTACTCGACGGTGTGGCGCGCTAAGTGATGTGTTAGCGAAAACAGCGCCTTGAACCAGTTCTCGATTTCGAGCTGCAACCAAACCTAGAATTGGCCCTCCCCAATCTTGCCCCACGATCGTCACGTTCTGCAACCCGAGTGCCTTTGCGAGTGCTCCAATTCGATCGGCGTGAAATGATAGTGTATGTATCTTGGCATCACGCGGCTTGTCGCTCAGCCCGAGACCAACCAAGTCTGGAGCGACTACACGCACATTCTGTTTCAAGAGAATCCGAATGACCTTGCGCCAAAGGAAACACCAAGTTGGATTACCGTGTTGAAGCAGGACAACGGGGCCGGTCCCTTCATCAATGAAGTGAATCTCATGACCATCGTTCTGGAAGATACGACGTTGATAGGGCAACTCCTCTTGCAACCATTCAGGCAAAGATGGAGGTGATGCGAACTTTGATGTCACACTCTCCGCTTGCTCCTGAAATCCTTGGGGCACGGTTGCACCTACCTATACAATCGAAGAAGGGACCGAACCATATTAGACCTCTTTCTCGCCTTGTCTCGTTTGCTTTCTGCGAATGTGGATTGTCTTCTCCACCGTAGCACATGCAGTGCCCTCATCATCAGTCAGGTCGACCGCGTAAACGCGGTCAATGGAACCTACATGAGTGAGTTCCTCTCGTATCCGATGGATCTCCTCATCATCCAATGTGAATCTGGCGTGGAGTGTGGAGCGACCAGGCTTCTTGAACCGGATAGTCGCCGCCTTGTCCCATATCTCATAGCCCGGCCCCAAGTTCTTGATCAACATTAGCATATACACTGGGTCGACCGCGCCGTACATGCTCCCGCCAAAAATGGTTCCCACGTAGTTGCGGGTCCGCCAGTTAAGGGGGAGCTCGAGACGCATCTCACGAAAGTCTTTGGCGATGTACTTGAGACGGACACCAGTTCCCCAATAGCAGGGCCAGAGGTTGTACAGCCGCCGGAGAAACAATCGAGTGAGCAACGATTCGGGCATACCTTTCGCATCTTCCTGATCTTGCTCGGTCGCACGCTTACTGTTACGTCTTTGCTTTCTGTCACTCGCCTGTGCGTGCGCATCAGGGCATCACACACAATAGCGACATCGACGAAGAGGGGCCGGACTGAGTGAGTGAGACGAATGGCGGGTGAAGAATTGCAGAAATTCGCATCTGAGAAACTCATTCACGTCACGACCACAGGACGAAAGACTCGAAATCCCCACACGGTGGAGCTTTGGTTTGCCGTCAGAAATGGCAAGGTGTACTTGAGCCATGAAGGCTCAGAGACCGACTGGATGAAGAACATCGAGAACAACGATCAGATCTCGTTTGAGATAGGTGGAAAGAACTTCACAGGAAGGGCACGCATACTCGAGAACGGCACCGAGGAAGCATGGGAGGCCAAAGTGGCCCTCTATGAGAAATACTACGGTAAAGCATCTAAAGAGATCATCGAAGACTGGTTCTCATTGTCAAGACTCATTACAATCGAACCTTCATGAAGAGCTGTGTGTGCGCACCAAGCAACCGAGCCACATAGTATAGCCTTGTAGGGATTCGTCTGGGTTTAGGACGGCCAGTTTCCTTGAAATACTTTCGTCGGGCCTTCGAGAGGGGTGTAGCCTGCTTCTCTCAGCAAGTCCTTGCATCCGTCTACAGAGTAGACCTTCCCTTTCGATGCATCCTCAACGGTATCCATGGGACTGGAACGCCTTCGAGGTGAGAAGCCGGCTGTTCGCGCATAGATCTGATTTGCCCCTGCAAACAGAGGCAGTATTCTTGGCTCGTGAACACCCATTGCCTTGATGGAATCACCAGCCACTATTCTTGTGACTGCCACTGCCTTGGCCAAGGTCACCTCAGAAACCCTTCCTAACTTCGAAAGCGGAAGCTCTGGAACAGAGACTCTCCACATACAGGCGAGGTTGACCGCACCAAACTCTCTTGCTCGAAACATTTCAGCGACCAATTCCTCAGGACTGTGTTCAGGTCCAATGGGTTCCACGCAGTAGCTTAGATCTAGTCCCGCATCTCGCGCGACCTTTATGGTCTGCAGTCTCTCTTCTGGGCTTATTCTCGTATCCTTGCCTTCCCTCAACCTGTGGACGTGGTACAGAGCTTGAAATCCTGCGTCCACTAGGTCCTTGGCCTTGTCCGACCCAAAATCGCCTATGTTCGCTACCATCGGCATCTTCGCTGAGATGGCTTTCCTCACAGCCCTTGCGATCTCAATGTAGCGGTCAAACGGATAGTCTGCAGTAGTCATCAGGAAAATGGCGTTCGCCCCATCATCTTCAAACGACTTTGTCCTTGCGACGACCTCGTCGAGGCTAAGTTCAGTGCGTGACTCGACCAGGTTCCAGTTTGCACCAAAGGAGCAGAAAGCGCAACTCTTGGGACAAGGCCAGAGGTTTATCCCTACCGTAGCATAGACTTCGCCTCTGTCGCCATACTGTCTCCTCGTCAGCATATTTGCCGCTGAGATGACAGCGTACATTTCGGGTGACTTTTCATCAATCTTCAGCAGCTGCAACGCTTGTTCACGATCTATCTCTTGGCCTGCCAACGCTTTGTCCAAGATGGATCGGATCTTTGAGTCAATTGTCAGTCGCTGCAGACGAAAGACTCCCTCCAACTATAGTGATGCGTGTGCGATAGGTTCAATGTTACGCACGAAACTGCAGCTCCGAGAGGAATTGAACCCTATAGATCGGTTTGAAAGCGCTTCCAGCAGCAACTCCACACTCAACGAGTCTCATGAGTTAGGCACTAGTGCTCCAGCGCATGATGATCCATTTCCGGCCGTGCAACCGAAGCAGTAATCGCCTGTAACGATTCTTCTCTTCGAATAGGTATCAATATCGAAGTCTTTGACGTGTGCAGGGACGCCGTTGCCTATAGGGGCCCGCAGAGCGAGATTGAAGTCACAGTCGTAGACTTGTCCATCCCAAGCTACCTCAATTTGGTGTCGACACATCAGTCCCTCAAGAGTTCGGGGGTTGAAGGACTCCCTAAGGAGCCGGTTGTATTGTTCATATTGGTTCTGTTGACGAAGCCAGCGCTGAAACCGCCCTATGGGCATGTTCGTGAGTGTTCTCACGTTGTTGAAGACGATGCCGTGGTCCTTGTGCAGGTTCTCCCGATAATCGGATTCCAGTGAGGATTGCTCAGCAGGCAGGAACGCGCCCCCTGGATTGTAGACGAGATCGAGCTGGAGGTCGGCATCTGAACCGTAGCCGACGGCATTCAGACGCTTCAAGACTTCGATGCTCTTGTCGTAGACACCATCTCCTCTCTGCGAATCGACGTTTGCCTTTGTGTAGCAGGGAAGAGAGGCGACGAGTCTGACGCCAGCGTCCCTGTAGAATCCTATCATCTCCTCCATCCCCGGTTCAAGTAGGACAGTAAGGCTGGTCCTCACCTGCACATTGTGGCCGTCTTTTCGTAATGCACTGACGAACCTGGGGAGAAGAGGGTTCAGTTCGGGTGCTCCTCCGGTTATGTCTGCCAGCTCAGGTCGAATCTTATGGGCGATGTCAAGGACAACCTGCATCGTCTCCCAATCCATCATTTCATTTCTCTTTGGGCTAGCTTCGAGATGGCAATGCATGCATGAGTTAATGCAGCGAAGCCCTATGTTCGCTTGTACTGTGGTGATATCACATGCCCTCAGGGTCGATCCTGAGATTTCTTGCACCTTTCGGTTGAAATCGTTCATTGCTATGTCGCAACTGCACTCGGTCAACTGATTCATGCCTCTACAGTAGCCAATCGATCCGAGAGTGTTGCTTAGTGTTCTATAAAGAGAACCCTTGAATTCACGCAGAGAAAGACAGTATCCTTCGTCTCATACTTCATCATTTTTAGCTGTGCGTGGGTCACTGGGTGCGCACACACAAAGAGACAGGTCTGTGAAGGCCCCAGTCATGGGGGAATAGCTAGGCAATTTCTCTTTTCCTCAAGATCATCAGCCAATAGTTAAGAAGTCAAAGCTACACTGCTAAACTTGTGAGCCAGGCGTGTCTTTGACTGACTCATTTCAAACATGCTTGGTTGAGAGGTGAAGATGATGAAAGTTAGTGCAAGGAATGTCTTGAAAGGCAAAGTGAAAAGCGTTGAGCACGGCTCCGTGAATTCTGAAGTCGTCCTGCAGCTACCCGGCGGAACTGAGATTGTCTCAATTATTACCAAGACCGCAGCCCAGAACTTGGGATTGAAGGAAGGCAAAGAGGCCTACGCCATCATCAAGGCATCCAACGTCATACTGGGCACGGATTGACAAACATGCGTGTGGTTCAGAGTAAGGTCCCTACGGGACGTTCCGTGGGATAGAGAGCAGTGTTTTTGGGTGACATTAGCTCATCCTTTGGCCTTGATAGGTCATGGCCAGGGTAGTTGTCAAGAGCACAGAAAACGGACCTAACAAGATCTGGGTTGATGATGAGAAAATTACAGCTCTTTGTAGATGTGGTCAATCCAAGAACATGCCATACTGTGACGGGACTCATAGAGAGTGCGGGTTCACTGCTAAGGCAGCAGAAGTGACAGTATTGGAATGAGCCCGCACAACTCCTGGTCGTAACATGAATGTGGCTTTCTGCGGCATGATAGTGTGCGGCATCCTGCCAGCACACATTTTCGTCCTTCCAGACGAATCGTGTGACACGAAGTGGCAGAGCCCTGCGGGAAGAGCTTGAATTGTTGCAGGAGGAAACGATTCACGGGAGTAGGTTGACCTCTACCTCGGCGCCCTTCTCGATCCTCTTTGTCCCGGTGGGAATGATGACCAGCCCATTGGCATAACTTATGCTTGTGATATTGCTACCCTTCCGAAAAACCGGAACGGCCCTTTCCCCCTCAACTCTCACGGGATAGAACACTTCTCGCTCGCCATCCGCACTGATGGAGCTGCTCAGGATTGCTCTTACTCTCCTCATCTCGACCGAAGGCAATCCAGCTATCTTCCTAAGGGCTGGAATCAGGAATACGTAGGCATTGGTCAGACAGCTTGTAGGATTCCCGGGCATTCCGAAAACCGGTTTTCCCTGCACAGTGCCAAAGAGGGTTGGTTTACCGGGCTTAACCTGAAGGCCATGAAAGTGTACCACGCCGATCTCCTCAACCGCTGCAGCGAGGAGATCCTTGCTCCCGACGCTGCTTCCGCCGCTGAATACTGCAATATCGCAAGCCGCGGCCTCTTTCGCGGCCGCCAGAAGCTCCTGCGGGTCATCCGCAACAAGTCCCTTCCTTACGGGTATGCAGCCACTCATCTGCGCGATGCTGGTCAGCGTGCAGCTGTTGATGTCGTATATCTGTCCCGGTTTGACGGTTCCGCCTTGGGGGACAATCTCGTTGCCTGTGCTGTAGATGGCGACCCGAGGTTTAGCGTATACCTTGAGAGTAGTGAGCCCCAATGCGGCCGCCGCCCCGAGCTTGCCAGGCGTTAGAACCTCGCCAGCCTTAGCGACAATCTCACCGCTCTTGATATCCTCGCCTTCATCGGCAACGTTTTCTCCGAGCCTTGCTTCACGCATTATCTCAACAGTGTTTCCAGATAGTCTGGTGTACTCGACCATCACGACGGCGTCAGTTCCTTTCGGCAAAGGGCTCCCTGTAGCTATCTCGACACACTCATCGTCGCGGACGCTGATGTCGATGGATTCCCCTGCGTGCGTTACTCCGATCAGCGTGAGTCTCCTCGGTTTTGATTCGGAGGCATCCATTGTGTCCTTAGCTTTCACCGCGTAGCCGTCCATGGAAGCTCTTCTAAAGGGAGGTACGTTGAATTCGGCGGTGACGTTGGCTGCGAGCACCCTTCCCGCCGCTTCTTCCAGCGGCACATCCTCCATTCTACTGATATGATTCACATTCGCATCGATAATGCGTGCGGCCTCAAGCCGAGAGACTAGCTTTTCGAATGGTTTCATCGTCATTGTCTCTTCAGCTCCCACAGCATACGGCCAATGCTGGGAAGGATGATCTTGCTCAATGCAAGCTTGACAGCGTTCTTGGAACCAGGAAGATAGAAAATGATTTTCCCTTTCGCGATGCCCGTCTCGTCATCTTCAGTGTTGCGTACGTCGCTAGTAGTAACGAGGATGAAGGCCGCTTTCGTTTTCCGGTTCAGATTGTGCTCGCTCATTTCTTCATTTTCTCCGTGACTCTGACATCCGCGATTCTCGTGGAGGGGTACTGCCCATCCTCGTTCTTCTCTAGATACTTCACCATATCCCAGATAGTGAGTAAGGCAACTGAGACGCCAGTGAGGGCTTCCATTTCGACTCCTGTCTTGTATGTGGCCGTGACCCTGCATCTGGCTTCTACCCAATCAACACCGACTGTGAAGTCCGCGTCCACACTGCCGATAGGTATGTTGTGACACATCGGAATCAGATCGGGTGTCTCCTTAACCGCATGGATGCAGGCGATCTCAGCCGCGGCTAAGGGATCTCCCTTCTTGATGTTACCTGACTTGATCGCCGCGATGGTTTCTTTTTTGAGAATGATTCGTCCGACTGCTTCGGCTTTCCGAAGAACTGTGTCCTTTCCTGAGATGTCTACCATTCCAAACGGATCAACTGTCTTCAGGTTTGCCCACCTCAACCCAACGTTCGCCGGTACTAGTGTGTTCTCGTTTCCAGATCGGCACTCGTTTCTTCAGTTCATCTATGACATACCTGCAGGCATCAAATGCCTCGGCGCGATGCCCGGCCGAGACGGCGATGAGCACGATGTTGTCGCCCAAGTGGAGCTCGCCGAAACGGTGAATGATCCTTATCTCATTGACATTGAACTTTCCGATCGCTTCATCTCTTATGGCACGGAGCTGCTTCTCCGCCATCTCAGGGTAGATTTCGATCTCCATGCGGTCGATCGCTTCCCCCTCGGACTCGCCTCGTACCGTGCCAATGAAGGTGACGATGCCGCCGACTAAGGATGCCTTCATCTGCCGCACTTCCTCGTCGACGTTAAAGTCGCTGCGAGTGATCCTAATCAAGGTCTCATCCTCCGCTCACCGGCGGAAACATGGCAACTTCATCTGTGGCGTTTAGGCGCCTGCTTGCCTCGACGAACTCTCCGTTGACGGAGACGATGATCACCCTATTTTGTACTTTCAGCATACTGTGAAGTGCCTTCGCCTCTCTGATGAGAGTTTCAATCGTGCCTCCATCAGGGAGTTCAATTTCCTCTTCTTTGACACCGGTCGCCTCGCGGATGCTTGCGAAGTACCTGACCATTACTTTCACGAAGACCTCTCCAATCTCATTCAGTGATACGAGTCACTTTCTCCTTAACGTGTCCAGGAATTACCTTGGAGCACCTGGAACTGTGACGTGACTGTCGCCTCTGATCGGATGTGGTCTCACCGAGACCAACGCCGGCATAGCATGAGGCGCACAGAATTCTCACGAGAATGCGGGGAGATGAGAGTGTTGGTGCTCGCAACGGCACACCTTCAACTCTCACGTTGTTGGATGGTGATCTTCGAGGAAACAAAGAAGGGCTCTCTGCGTTTGATAGCTTCTTCGAAGAGTTGTCGGATAGCTTCCTCGCTTCGAGTCGCTAGAGCTTCGGTCGGTATTCGGACGCTGTTATCTGTCCTCATAAGGCAGGGCCTTATTTCGCCATCCGCCGAGACTCTGATCTTGGTGCAAGCGGCGCAGAAGCTCTCATTGTCCATTGGTCGAACGACCTCTACCTCTGTCCCAGAGATCGTGTATCTCTTACGATTTTGCGAGTGATGTCTTGTCTCTATCTTGCTTGCGCGTTCGGTCAACCACTCCTCAGTTGATTGTAAGTTGTCGTGGTATCTGTTGTAGAGATCGCGATCGATGTTTAAGTTCTGAAGCTCGATCAGTTGCAGGATGGCTCCTCTTTCTTGAACAAACTCGATCATTCTAGGTATTTCGTGATGGTTGAGTCCTCTCAGGACGACCATGTTGATCTTGACCGGCGAGAGCCCGGCCGCTACTGCCGCGTCAATGCCGCCCAGAACTTTGTTCAAGATTCCCAGTCGTTCGTCGTAATGCGCGGTCCCAGTCACTTTCTGGTAGGTTTGGGGGTTGATTGATGGGAGGCTTATGTTCGCCCTCTTCAGGCCCGCTCGAACGAGGCCAGCTGCTCTAGGCGCCATCAAGATGCCGTTGGTCGTCATCGACACTTCTTCGATGCCTGGAGTCGAACTGATTGCAAGGACAACCTTGTCGATATCATGCCGAAGTAATGGCTCTCCGCCAGTGATCTTCACCTTTCTTATTCCGATTCCGCTGGCGGCTCTGCAGATTAGTCCGATCTCTTCAATTGTCAGGTGTCTCTTCTGCGGTTCCTGGTTTTCCTTGTGACAATAGAAGCATCGGAGACTGCATTCGCTTGTAACGGATATCCTTAGGCAGACTATTGGACGGTGGTATCTGTCGTAGATAGCGCGTTCCTCATCGATGGCTTGAGGTCCGTCCACTCTCTAGCCCTCCTGAGTATCCGACATTTGGACGCTAGCTGTTGGGAATATCGTTGGGATGTAGCAACGGCTGGCATGCGTGCATAGAGTTCGCGTAGCTACTCTACCTATCGAAAGAACACTGCGGTAACACTGAAGTTTGGTCAACATTGGTTCACACCTTGGGAAACGCCCACTGAGCCCGCTTTGAAATGCACATGCACCTTTCTCCCAGCCTCTAAGCTCAATTCCTCAAAGGAACTCAAAGTGAGCTCGGACTCGATCAGGAAGCCCACGTCCACAACCACTTTAGCGTTGGATTTCATTCGGATGATCTCAACTATCGTTCCCACGAGGCTATTGTATTTGCACTTACACCACTTCGGATTGTCGTTAGTTGGTTCAGATGACAAGATCACGTCTTCTGGCTTGAGCGTGACCAACGCAGGCCCTTCGTGCAGGTTCGGAACTGAACCAGCTGAGATCATGGTCCCGTTGATTGCGATCTCTGCATGGCATCCTGAGACGCCGGCAACTTTCCCGCTGTAGACATTCAAACCGAGAAACTCGGCGACATAGCTCGAATTTGGCTTCTCGAGAATGTGATCAAGGTGACCCACCTGCTCAATCCTACCGGCTCCCATAACTGCTATCCTGTCAGAAACCGTACATGCCTCAGCCAAGTCGTGAGTAACATAAATCGAGGTCACTCGAAGAGTCCTTAGAATGTTCTTGAAATCCGTCCTTAGACTCGCCCTTCTTCTGCTATCCAGCGCAGCCAAAGGCTCGTCAAGAAGGAGAACCTCAGGGTCTGTTGCAAGAGCCCTGGCTAAGGCTATTCGTTGTTTCTGCCCTCCGCTGAGTTCATGGGGGTAATGTTCAGAATGATCAGAAAGCCCCACAAACTTAAGCAATGACAGAGTTCGTTTCTTGACTTCGTCCTCCGGCAGATGCCTAGCCTTGAGCCCATATGACACGTTGTCGTACACCTTCATGTTGGGGAAGAGTGCGTAATCTTGAAAGACATATCCTATCCTGCGGTCTGCCGGCTTAACGTGGACTCGTTTCTTCCCGGATCTTCCTTCAACGAGAACTTGGTTGATCAACACTGATCCATCGTCTGGCTGGCAGAGCCCGGCTACAATGTTGAGGGTTGTTGTCTTTCCGCAGCCGCTGGGACCGACGAGAGAAAGAAGTTCACCTTTCTTAACCTGCAGTGTGACTCCTTTCAGAACCTCTCTTTCTCCGAAACTTTTCTTGATCAAGTCGAGGCGAATCATAATCTCACACCGTACCTTTTTCGGTCAAATAGTTTGAAGAGCACAAGGACAAAGAATGAGATGACAACCAGGATGGCTGACAGCAGATTCGACGCAAGAGGATCCTGGGCCATTAGCATGTATATCGCCAGTGGCATAGTCTGAGTAACACCGGGCAGGTTTCCTGCGAACATGAGAGTTGCCCCAAACTCTCCCATCGATCTCGCCCAAGTCATTACTAGTCCAGTCATAACTCCGTACATGGAAAGAGGCAGAGTGACCGTTAGGAAGACTCTGACTCCAGAAGGGGTGAGTATTCTGGCGTTGTCCACCAGCTTTCTTGGAACATTCTCGAATGCTGTTTTCGCTGACCTTAGAATGAATGGTGATGCCACGAAGAGCTGAGCCAGTACGACGGCGAATACGTTTCCGGGCAGGATTATGCCGAGTTGCAGTAGCACGGGTCCGAGAAGGCCCCTTGGCGCAAAAGCCAGCAGCAGGGCCAAGCCGGCAACAGCTGGCGGAAGCACCATCGGGAGATCCAGCAACGCATCCACGAGCGACTTCCCGCGAAAATCTTTTGTTGCTAGCAAGTAGGCGGTTGGGACTCCAAACGCGAAAGATATGATCGTGGCCAGCGAGGATGTTGCCAAACCCACTTTCATGGCGTCAAGCACACTCGGGTTCTGCAGTTCCATGACCACTGTGCCAAGGTTAAGGTTGAGGAATATTGCGACTAGGGGAAGTAGGATGAATAGAATGAAAACTAGGGAAATTGAACCCAAGAAAAGGTTTCCAACCGTCTCGTCGAAGAAACGAATCTGGTTGAGCAATCTTGTTGGATTCAAACTGACCCGTCCGTTCCCTCCCGATGTGATACATGTCTCACGACAAGACAATATTCGATGCCCATACCAGATCCTGCGGCATTCTCGGAGGGGTGTGTGACAATTGACAGTGAGCGCCTTCGGCGATCCAAGCCGCCCAGATTGGCGAAGTCACCATAGATAGAGTCTGTCCGAAGCCGTATCTTGTCAGCAGGGCTTGTCCTTCGTTCGAAAGCCAGAAGTTCACATACTTCATGGCTAGATCGGGATGGCTTGAGGCTTTGATTGCGCCTATCGCGTAGACTCCTAGTGTGTTCACTTCGGCAGGTATCTGGACCTGCTTCAGTTTGGATCCGCCTAGGGTTTTCGCGTCGGAAACGTACGCAACTCCGGCGTCACAATTGCCGAGGACAACTTTTCCTACCACTTGCTCAACATGTGGTTTCATAGGAGATTATGTTCTGAATGAATCGGGTTTTGTAGTTCTCCCACTGCGCTCCCTTGTACTTCGGGCTGGCTCGGATTTCCCCATGTGCTGTCTATCTTGTTCAGCGTGGTGTTGGTGTACTTTCCTGCAGGAACGGTCCAGCCTGCGATGACGATCCTCACGCCTGGTTTGACGAGGTCTAGCAGAGATGTAATGTTCTTTGGGTTGTCACTGGGTAGCATAACAACAAGAGTGTTGGTCGTGAAATTCCAGTACTTGTCTTGGTAGAGCAACCCGCCTGCCTTGAGTTGATTCAACCACTTGAAGTCAGCAGCCATGAAGACATCTGCCGGCGATCCTGCAAGTATCTGTGCGTAGAGGGCGTCCGAGCCTCCTGCATTGAATAGGAGTTTGGCGTTGTTGTCTGTTTGGAATGGTTCTTTGTTCTCCGTCACGATTGTGTTCATGCTCGCCGCCACAAAAACGCGTAGTTCAGTCGCAGTTACAGTTGTCACAGTTTGACTTTGTGACTGGAGCCCCGCGTAGTAGAAGTAGCCCGTGTATCCGCCGACGCAGAGAACCACGATCAGGATTGCCGCTGTCAATATCCATGCGCGCTTCAACGACTTCTCCCCGCAGACTGCGATGTGACCGGACAGTAATATTACTGAAGGGTAATATCGGGAACCTATATACTGTATGTGACGTGTATTCTATGGCGGTTCGTGGAATCCGAGATTGTCTCAAATATCGGTGGCTGAGATTCGGGGCCTCCAAGAGCATCGATGGGAACGGTAGAGAATCCGAAAGGGTGGGCATTCAGAGAGTCTCGGTCGAGGTCATTGGTGAAGTCTCTGACCTACCGGATTGTATCGATCGTCGGAACTGGCATTCTGACTTGGATTATCACAGGAGATGTTACTGAGGCAATTTCGATTACGGCAAGTATCCAAGTGTTTTTGGCGGTTCTCTACTATTCTTGTGAAAGGCTATGGAATAGGATCAGTTGGGGGAGACAGCCCGCTAAGCAGGTCGCACCGAGCGGTGAGCCATCCATGAATGAGATAAGCTGCAGGCCCATCGGTTTTATTCGTTCGCCCTTCAAAGAGCCGACAGGTACACCCATTCAATCATTGGCTGCTCGTGATGTTGAGGGTACCGTGGAAATTGATCCGAAGTATGCCGATGGGCTTCGTGACATCGACGGCTTTTCACATCTCATCCTGATCTATCACTGTCCACCTATGCAGGAAGCCTTCGTTGCTGGTCAAACCCTTCCTAGACAATCAAACTCGTGGTGTCTTCGCCACTCGGGCTCCAGCTCGACCTAATCCTATTGGAGTGTCAATCGTGAGGCTTGTTAGAGTTGAAGGAACAAGACTCCACATTAAGGGCATGGATGTTATTGACGGGACTCCTCTTATTGATATCAAACCATACGTCCCTGAGTTCGACATCGCAGAATCAGACAAGATTGGATGGTACAAGGGCAACCTTGCTAAGCTCTACGAAGCGAAAGACGATGGCAGATTCTCTCACCGATAGATCACAACACATCATATGGATATCTCGCCCTGCCCAGTCCGGCAGATCGTCGCTGCCGACCAGAGGTTGAGCTGAACGAGCACTATGCATTAGGGCTTCTGAAATACAATAACTCCCTCAGCATCCAAACAAGAAGCAAGACGCTTGTGAAAAGCAGAAGCACTGGCCCGACCTCAGGGTCCTTAGATATACCCTAGGGAATCCTACGTCATGTCGAGTACTATCCCTCGGCTCGAGTAGTGGACGAGGGAACCGAACAAGCAGTATCAAGTGAAGAAGAAAATGATGGACAGCGCGATCGAAGTTAGTGACCTGACAAAGCATTACGACGATGTCAACGCTGTCGATGGGGTAAGTTTCAAGGTCGCGAGAGGTGAGTTCTTGAGGAGGTCGGTGCTTCTTTGCACTCGTCGTGATCGGGGAAGAAGCATTCAATGCACATATCTTTCCCTAACTCGTTGTGCGGCGTCCAAGACATTTGCGCGAGGGTGGGGCTTTGACCATTGAGCAGGCCCTGTCTGGGCTGATTATCGGTCTTACGTTCGGAGTTGTTCTGCAGCGAGGGCGCGTCTGCTTCAACTCGGCCTTCCGTGATGTTCTTCTGTTCAGGGACTCCACGCTCGTAAAGGCGATCTGGATAGCAATAGTTGTCGAAATGATCGGTTTTGCAGCACTGACCGACGCCGGTCTACTTACTCCTTACCCTAGGGGCCTTTACTGGGGAGCGAACATTCTCGGAGGATTCCTCTTCGGAGTGGGAATGGTTCTGGCTGGCGGCTGCGTTTCTGGTTCGACGTACCGGGCAGGCGAAGGTATGGTTGGGTCAATGCTTGCGCTAGTAGGGTTGGGTGCTGGTGCGACGATTACACTTTCCCTCTGGCTTTCACCGTTCAAGAATGCAGTTCAGGCGGCAACAAGAATCCGGTTTGGGGAAGGAGCACCGACCTTGCCATTTGTTCTTGGCTTGAATCACTGGGTGATCATAACGCCGATACTGGTCATCACCGTGATTCTCACATGGAGGGCCCTTCGAGGCACAGATTTTCGAAGTCTCTCAGTCTTCGGAAAAGGATGGCCTTGGTGGCTTTCGGGCGTTCTCTTGGGTTTGGTCGCAACAATCTCATATCCTGCCCTCGAATTTGCGGGGGGGACTTACCCTGCGTGGGTTGGTGGATACATCGGATTCGCGGCAGCCATCTTCGGCATAGACCTCGGCTACTCATTTCACTGGGAGATGGCCTTGGTTGTTGGAGTGATTCTTGGCGCCTTCTTTGCAGCGTTAGCAGCTAAGGAATTGAAGCTGCGAATTCCGCCACCTCGGTTGATGGCGCAGTCCCTGTTTGGAGGCCTCGTAATGGGTTTCGGATGCGTTCTCGGAGATGGATGTAACATCTCCACGATACTAATCGGCGTACCGTTATTCTCAATTGGAAGTATCCTAGCGGGCACTTTCACGATCTTTGGCGTCTGGACGGCAGCCTATTTCATGTTCAGGTGAAGAGATTAGGCTGGCTTGCGAACACTTTCTCCTGAGAACTCGCAACCCCGCTTCATGGAACGTGGGAACTGTCGGGCGTGATCATATGAATGACTGGGGATTGAAGTCACATAAACGCTTTCACGGGTCTGGTCGCAACTTCATCCGGCGAGAGCCCACGGGTAAGACTAGACTGCAGAGATTTGATTGTATTCTCTGCCGTCATCTCATTGAAGTCTAGGGTTTTCTCGTTCAAATCTGAACCTTCTGTCTGACGTTCGCTCCCAGATTGCGTCATTCAAAAATAGAGACCTCTTCTTGATAAAAAAGGAATAGGTTAGTGGGCTTCTTCGGATAGCGCTACATGGTTTTTGCGACTTCGCTGAAGGGTACGACTGGTCTTACGTCAACTGCGCGCGCTACCATCGCGCTAGCGCTGAGGCGTTCTAATCTGTGAGGGCGATTCAGGTTTGTCTCACCTTGTTCTTGTCTCTGGAGACTATTGTTTTCGCTGTGTAGGCAGGAATTGAGTATCGTTGCGAACTGCCCTTGAATTTGCGTATTAGGTACACTTTGACGGTGTCGTTGATCAGAAAGGTCACTAACAGCGTATAGCCTAAGATTGCAAGTACAGGCATGTAGCCGATTGGAGCAAGTTCTAAGAAGCCTAAGAGCGAGATCGCGATCACAAACAGGATTTCCGCCGTGACTGTGATGCTTAGAAAGTTGCTGGGCCGTGACTTCCAGAAATAATTCCGCTCACGTACGATCATAAGAGTGAATACCCCTGCAAGATTCAGATAAGCAAACCCGAAGGTGTAGATCTTGTCTACGTTGCCAGTCAGCCCAAAATACGACAAACCAGCCACGGTCAGAACTGCACTTTCAATCGTCATTAGTATCCCTAATGATCCGCTCACTCCAAACAGCCGCGAGACATTGAATGAATCAGGTTTCAGAGAGAACTGCACGTTGTCTGTCGATATCGCCATTGAGACGAAGTCACCTAGGAAAAGTAGCAGTACCGTGCTCGTTATTGACAGCATGAAGGAGTGAGTGAGAAACAGCATAACAACGATGTACCCGACAATATGCAGCTTCCGAGCGACCATCATCAATGCCCAGCTATAGATTCGCTGGTAAATCGTCCGCGCCGTCTTGACCAAAGATATTATGCCTCCGAGGCCCTCAGCAGTGAGCACAGCACTTGCCGAATCCTTAGCGATGTCCGTTGCATTCTTCACCGCTATCCCCACTTCCGCCTGCCCCAAAGCGGGAGCGTCATTTATGCCGTCACCAGTCATTCCGACCACATGCCCTCGGTCCTGAAGAGCCTTCACAATGGTGAACTTGTCCTCAGGGTAAATCTCAGCGATACCGTTACTATCTTCGACCGTGGAGTCAAGAATCTCCCTTTGGCTCTGCATCTTTTCAATCTTCGACATTCGGGTTATCTTGTCACCTAGACCTATCTGCTGAGCAATGTTTCTTGCAATCGGAAGCGAATCGCCAGTAAGCATCTTCACAGATATGCCCAAATCTCGGATTCGGTCTAATGTCCCGCGTGAGTCTTCCCTTACCCTGTCGGCTACCCCTGCAAGACCGACAAAATGTAGCCTGCTCCGATCATCTCCTTTGGCAACGGCGATTACTCTTAGCCCCTTAGCCGAGAGCGCCTCAGCATGCTTACGCAGATCTTTTGTCTCCTTATCTGGCAGGTTGCAAGAAGAGCATATGGCGTCGAATGATCCTTTTCCCACAAAGAATGCTTCACCAGATTTCTGAATTGTAGCTTCTGTCATTCTGGTTTTGGGATCAAACGGCACGAACTCCGTCTGCGAATAACCGTCTAATGAGACATGCGCCTCAGCTGCGGCTGACAAAAACGCTATGTCTATGGGGTCGTGATTGGCTTCTTGCGACGCTAACGCCCCGTAGAGCAGAACATCACTTTCGCTAAATCCGTTAGTCGGCACTTCGTCTTCAACGAAGAGTTTATTCATGGTGATTGTGCCTGTCTTGTCCACGCATAGCACGTCCATGGTAGCTGCGTCCTCGCTTGCGCTGAGTCTTGTGACAAGGACTCCTTGTTTTGCAAGCGCTGACGAGCCGAGCGCCATGTTTACGGTGAACATGGTCGGCATTGCAACTGGCACAGAGGCTACGAGGAGCACGCCTGCGAGTGGTAGCAGCACCGCAAGTGGGAAACCTGTCAATAGAGCGTACACAAAGACGACTAGAAGGGATGCGAGTACTATTATGAGAAGTCGGTGTGCAACTCTAACTGTTACCTCCTCCATGTGTAGCTTGGGTTTTGCAAGCTCGAGCAGCGAAACGGTTTTCCCAAAGTAGGTCTTTGTTCCTATGGCATCGACTGTGCCTGTGGCTTCGCCGCGTTTGACCGCCGACCCTGAATAGGCTATTTCTCCGGCTGACTTTTCCACGATCATAGATTCGCCAGTGAGAGCTGACTGATCAACGCCGAAAGAGCCGCCAATGATTTTTACGTCTGCAGGCAGTAGGTCGCCTGCTCTGACTCTTACGAGGTCTCCGGGAACAAGTTCTCTAGCCGGAATGATTGACCATTTTCCATCCCTTCTTACTCTGCTCTGGATCCTTAGCCTCTGCTTCAGTGCGGTCATTGCTGCTCTTGCTCTTTTCTCTCGCCACAGTGACATTGCGGCGTTGAATAGAAGGAGAAACACAATAACGAGCGTCTGTGGATACTTGCCTAATAACAATGTGATGACCGCTGTGGCCTCAAGCATCCACGGCACGATACCCCAGAAACGTTTTCCAAGCCTTCCGAGAAAGCTTACTTTCTTCTCAGGAATCTCATTGTACCCATACTTCGCAAGTCTCTTCTGGACTTCTTGAGCGTCCAACCCGTTTTCTAGATTTGTTTCTCGCAATTCTTGTTCTTTGTCTGGACCGTTCAAGATGCTCACCTAAGCGCCTCTGTTTCGCTTAGTGAAAAAGCTAATATTGCGCGCCCCCTCAAACCAATTGTTCAACGATGCGTTTTGAAAGAGTGCCAATCAGGTCGGGGGTCGCCGCATCAATTATCTCAAATATTCTGCGATCTGTAATTGAGTAGAGTCTTCTGTTGCCGTCTTTTCTGTCCCTCACCAGCCCACAGTCTTTGAGAATTCTCAAATGCCGTGATACCACGGGCTGGATTAGCCCAACATGCGGGATTATTTCGCACACGCATTTCTCGCTGGTGCGTAGGAATTCGAGGATTTCAAGTCTCGTCGAGTCCGAAAGGGCATTGAAAATCTTTGCCTTGAACTTGACCAGTTTATCCGTTTTGTAATGCATGTTTAAGGCAAGGTTAATGGCAATATTTAAATATTGCTATGGACTCAACCTGTTTATCAACGTGTGAAAGAAACAAAACGAACTGCATGAGTAGAGGGATAATCCGTGGAGAAAAAGAAGGTAAGTTTCATATTTTGTGTCTGCACAGGCAAATGCCCGGGCTTCAAGGATCTGGATATGTGGGACTTCATCAACATCATAAGAGCCGAATACCCAGTTGAATACGCGTTCATACACCCCATGCTCTGCGATGAAGACGGAGAACGTTTCTTTGCAGACTTTCTCCGAAAAGACAGACTTTACGTTATAGGCGGATGCGCTCCGGTAATGCAGAAGAAACTATTTCGAGACGCCTTTGCAAAGGCGGGACTTGACATAAACAAAGACCTTGTCTCTCTCGACGTTAGGAACATGACCACAGAGAAGGCCTTGGAAACCGTGAAGAAAGCGTTGGAGGCCACAGCCCAAGCATGACTGAAGAAACATACATGGGAGTACCCCGAAGCAAGATTCCTTGGTATCCAAGAATCGACAAGCAAAAATGCAATCAGTGCGACGGAGACCCACAATGCCTCAGATTCTGCCCCCATGGAGTGTTCGAATACAACAAGGAAAAGAAGGAATTCACAGTCAAAAACCCGAACAACTGCGTCGTGTTCTGCAGGGCATGCTCCAAAGTCTGCGCTGCCGACGCCTTGAGTTTTCCAGAGAAGAAGGAAATCCTGAAGCTGATAAAGAGTGTCCGAGAAGAAAAAAAGTAAGTACATAATCATCCCGTGTAGCGGGATCGGAAAGGCACTGGGAACGATAACGCGTAGAGCCACGTACATCGTAAACGAAGAACTGTTGCCGAATGATACTGATTCTATTTGTCTTCCTTTGCTCACAATCGAAGATGAAGAGACTGTGCGGAAAATAAGAGAGAATCCTTGCATAACCGTTGACGGCTGCGTTGCTCAATGTGCCAAGAAAAATGTTGAACACCATTACGGAGAACTCAAAGGAGGCATCAGGATCCTGGATGTGATTAAGGAGAATCCGAAGCTTAAGCTTGGAACCGTGCTTGACATCGGGCCCAACGGTGAGAAACTGGCAAGAAAAACAGCGGAAAAAATCGTCAAGATCATAGGGGATAGAAGTTGAAGATCAGACCCAAGATCGGCTTAATCTCCTGCAGCGGAGAAGGGCTTCCTGAAGGAATGATATCCCGTGTGGCAACTCGAAGAATACTAGAGGAACGCGACGATGTCGTGACAATCTGCCTTCCTCTCTTTCTCGCAGGTGGAAAAGAAGAGAGAGACTTCGCCAAGGACAATCCTTGCATAACCGTTGACGGTTGTGGCAAGATGTGCGCGGCCAAAGGCGTCAAAATGTACAGCAAAGTGCATCCCAAATCGTCAATAGTCATATCAGACATTGCAGAAAAACATAAACATCTGAAACCCAAATCAAAAAGCAGAATAGAACCTCAAGACGAGAAGCTTGTTAAAGAAACCATGAAACGCATTACTGAGGAGATAGACAGAGTAGAGGAGGAAAAAAAGTAGTATGCCAGAAGAAAAGAAAGTTGCTGTTGCCGTTTGCACAGGCATGGACCGACCGCTTGCAACAGTGTCCAGATACGCCGGATACCATGTTCTGGAGAAACTGAGGCCGGACAAGACTGTCTTGCTTTGCACTCCAGCCCTCATAGGCGGCGTTCAAGAGGACGTGACCTTTGCCAAAGAGAACCCAGTTTTGGTTATCGATGGTTGTGGAGAAAAGTGCTGTGAAAAGATAGTCAACGAGGCGAAAGGGAGGATCAAAGCCGTCATAAACGTTGAAGACGTTCTTAAGGAGCATAAAGACCTGCAGCCGGAGTCTAGAGCTAAGCTTGGGCCGAAAGGAATGAAACTTGCCGAGATAGTGGGCGAGATAGCCGCGAAGAAGGTTGACGAGATACTCGCAGAGGTGAACAAGAGTGGAAGATAACAAAGTCGCCATAGTGGCTTGCACTGGCATGGGCAAAGCCCTTGGAACAGTGGCTCGACAGGTCGCCTACAAGGTTGTGGACGAACTGAGACCTGAAAAAACAGTCCTAATCTGCATTCCATCTTTGACCGCAGGGGTCGGAGAGTATACGGATCTGTTGCAGAAATATCCTTCCATCATATTGGACGGCTGCGTGGAAAGATGCGCCACGAAGATTATATTCAGGAACCATGGCATGATGAGAGCCAAAGTCTTTCTGCCTCAAATGATCGCGAAGTATGGGCTAAAGCCGCAGTCACGAACCGACATTGGAGAAGAAGGAGAGAAGCTTGTAGCCAAGATTGCAGACGAAGTAGCTGCGCTGGTCGATCAGCTTTCAAGGTGAAGTGCATGGAATACTTGGAGCTAAAGGTTGATAAATGGACGTTCAAAGTCCCCAAAGGCCTCTTCTACAACGAGAATGATTTCTGGGCGAGAATCGAAGGTAGCATTGCCACAGTCGGCATAACGTCCTACTTGCAAAGTAAGCTAAGTGACATAATCTTTGTTTCCCTCCCACAAATCGGCACCGTGATTGAACAATTCGGCGAAGCAGGGTCTTTTGAATCAGTGAAGGCTGCTCTCGACGTCATATCGCCTGTTTCAGGTTCAGTAGTGGAAGTCAACAATGAATTGACAAATTCACCTGATCTAGCCAATTCAGACCCATACGGCAAAGGCTGGTTTCTGAAGATCAAACTGGCAGACTTTGAGTCAGACAAGGAGAACCTTATTGATGCTGAAGGCTACTTCGAGGTCATGAAGAAAAAAGTCGAGAAGGAGCATGAACAACTGAAGGGAAAACATGCTCCAAACAAGACGTAGTGAGGAGATTAAACGCGCGCGAAGAGAATGAGAAATGATAATCAGTGGCAGCTGCTCACTTTTCTATTTCGAATAGTTCGGATGCTGGAATATTCAGAAGCCTCACCGACTCCTTTTCTGATTCGTTCTCAGATTTGATCTTGCTTATACACTCGAGCATTTTGCCCTTCACTTTCAGTCGGAGTTTCAGGCCTTCTTTCGTAAAAAGCACTGAGGTTCCCTTGCCTCTTCTGAGTGCAATGTTGCGTTTTCCCATGGTGCAACCAGTCGCGAATTGGATGCCATCGACAAAACACGAATTGGGAGGATGAGAGCCGGTGATCACTATTGCCTTCATTTTAAAACAATCTTTTCCCAGAAAGGAATTAGCCAAAAGACCAGCTCTTACACCCAAAACAAGGAAGGGACCTAGGTGCCCATGAAACTCCACGGCGCCTCTCATAACCTCATCGCGTGCCAAATCATTTGAAGCCACGGCGTAGTCTTCAATCTTATTTGTGCACATCATATCAGCTAGGCTTGATCGTGGAACCACAAGGTAATCGGAACGGTTCTTCAGCATATAGGCTTTCGAATGATGCACAGGCGGATACCCCTCTTCCTCATATTCTTTTAGAAAACCTTCAACAAGACTCAAACCTCTTGGCTCACGAGCAACAAACTGTATTCTTCCTTTTCGGAAAGCGTCAATCAAACTCTCCAACAGCTTCCTGAATTCTTCCACGTGCCCTTGTTTCATGTTCCTAGCTTTCAGGAAAGCCTCGTAGATTTTCCGATAATCATTCCCATATCTCTTCTTGTAAGGTCCGAAATTCAGTCTCACCCATTTCCTGCCATACAGCTCTTCTACCAAAGATCCATCTGAAGGTTGTGTGTTCTCTAGATTCTTTTTGATCAAGTTCAGCATCTTGGTTTCGTTCATCATTTCAAGCAGATGGAATGATCCCAAAGATGACTGATACAAAAACTTCAGCAAGTCGAAGAGACTCACTCCTTCATGAAGCTCCATATGTTTTCTTAGAGCCTTTGTGATATCGTCTTCGGCACGACCAACAAATCTCAGTTCCAACGAGGACAGGCGCTTTTCGTTCTTCACTTCTTTTTCCCCTCGTCACAATCTTTTTGATTCAATATGAACATTTCTGACTGCGTTACGGTTCCACGTCTTTACATGAGTATTTTTAGCTCGAATATGCTCTCTATGGTTTGCTGTAGAAAAAAGATGGGTTCTGCGGGAGACTTCTCCATAGAAGTGTTGGTCCGAGCTATACGACGACTCCATTCTAGTGGACGAGCATCCCTTGATAAAAAAAGGGATATGTCAGTGGGCCTTTTCGGACAGCACTACATGGTTTTCGCGACTTCGCTAAAGGGTACGACGGGTCTTACGTCAACTGCCATTGGACCAAAGAACTTTATGACGGTTGAGGCACTGTCAGCGTCCATGATGAAGTAACCTTTGTGTTCTGTACCCTTGTCTTTTGGACAACTGACACAGGCTCCGACTATTTTGAGACCTGATTTTCTGACGTTGCCGTCTGAAAAGAGCTTCTTGATCATCGTTTTTCCTTCTGGTGCCTCTAATGGACATTTTGCGGCAGGATGGGTATGGGCAGCGACAAAGAGCAAAGACTCAGCTCCTTTTTGCACTTTAGCATGAAGTATTTTGTTCTGGCTATTTGGGCACTACTTCGAATTCCACTTTCAACGGAATTGGTTCTTTGAATATGGACAGTACTGGACAGTTTGCCTCAGTTCTCCGCCAAGCACCCTCCAGCAGTTCTTTCCTCGCATTCGCACACACTTTGGTCTTCACGGTCACTCCGGTCAATATGGGAGAGTCGGGAGATTTTTCTGCTTCCGCGACGGCCTCGACTTTGATGATTTCGATTTTGCTCTGCTTGCAGACATCCGCGAATATAGTCACTGCACAATCTGCCAAGGCCATTAGAGCCAATTCAATAGCAGTCGGGCCTTTATCGTCCCCGCCTGCGGGAGTAGAAAGGTCGCAGACTATGCTGTGTGTTCTGGAATTGTCAACCACCGAACGAACATTTTCGATCCATTTAGCTGTAGCCTTATACTTCGGCATTCTTTCACCAGAAACAATCTCTACACCGCCGACAAATTAAGAGTTGCGCAAAGCGCGTTTTAGGGTTCTAGAAACCTACTACAAGTGTTTCTGTTTCGCTTACTCCTTTGATGTTTCTGACAAGGCTAGTCACAAGATTGCCTAGCTCTTGAAGCGTTTCTGTGTTTACTAATACCACGAAATCATAACGTCCGAAAACGCCTTTGATTTCCTTGATGCCTTTTGTGGTTTTGATTTTGTCTTTGACACTTTGCATGAGGTTAGAAGCCTCTTCCAACCTAGCTGGTTGGACGCGGACAAGAATATACGCCTCAATCATTTGCAACGCCTAATTCATGCATACTCGTTTATCATATAAATCTGTTGTGACATTTGCCCAGTGCTGGAAGAAGGCTACCTTCGTGGCGCTTGTGTGCAGTATTTCCAGCGAACACTATCGATTTGCGCATCGAATCGCCGTGCTCTCAAAATGCTTAAATATCGTTCGAAGCGAAGCCTATCCATGAGCCGTCGGTTCTGCAAGCCTCTTCTTCTTATGTTAGTTCTTCTGGTGTTTTGGCTGTCTGCGCTCGATGCTAAAGCAGAGAAATCGTATGGTCAGGTTTCCGTGGGAACGCTTCAACCATTTTGGACCGTTACGTACGGTGGTGCACGTGCTGATGAGGGCTGGGGTGTGACAGTTGATGCTGAGCATAACGTGTACTTTGCAGGGTTTGACAGAATAGCAGCCGCCACGGCGAATGTTTTTCTGCGCAAGCTTACGCCGGACGGTGTCAGCCTCTGGAATGCTTCGTGGGGTGGACCGTTTGATGATGAGGCATTCGTGGTCACAGTGCGGGATGGATATGTGTATGTTGGTGGAAGGACTTTCACGAGTTTTTCGTTGGCGTCGGCTGACATGTTCATACTGAAATTCTATGCGGTGAACGGATCTCTTGCTTGGAGCAGAACGTGGGATGGTGGACACGGCTACGATGAGGTGGACGGTCTCGTCGCGGAAGGAAATAGCCTTTACGTGGCTGGCTGGACGACGGGAGCATCCACACAGAATGATATTGCAGTCTTGAAGTACGACGTGAATGGAACGCTTGTTTGGAGTCGTTCTTGGGGAACAACGGGCTGGGACGAAGCCAACGGTCAGATTGGAGTAGATGAGAACTGTATATACGTGGCTGGACGCTACAATGCCCCGTCAATGATTCTGGGCGGAGACGCTGTTCTGGTTGCCTTCAACAAGACAGACGGCAACTACCTTTGGCACACAACTTGGGGCGGGGACAATATTGACGACGCGTTTGGCTTGACGATTGATTCCAACTACATCTACTCAGTAGGCATAACAAGCAGCTTCAACAACAACGACTTCATCTTTCTCCTGAAATACAACAAGACCGGCTCGCTGATGTGGAACGCGACATGGGGAGGCAGCGGCTCAGAACTGACCAGATCAGTTACGGTCAATGCAAATAGTACCTCTGTCTACGTAGCTGGAAGCACAACAAGCTTCGGCAATGGAGACTTCGACGTAGTCCTGCTGAGGTACGATCAGAATGGAAATCTGACGCTTAGCAAGACTTGGGGCGGGTCAAAGCTTGATAGGAGCCATGGGGTTGCAGCGGACGCTTCATTCATCTACATAGCGGGCGACACCAAGAGCATTGGTGCGGGTGACGAGGACGCTTTCCTCATTAAAGTGGATTCAGATGGAGGAAACTCAATCCCAGAATTTGACCAATTCGTGCTCCCAATTCTCTTGTTCGCTGTGTCTAGCATCTGTCTAGTATTGCACAGAAAAAGGGGTTTTGCGGGAGATATCTCAATGTAATGGGTGCAGGGCGATAGTAGTCTCAATTAATCGAAGTGCGGTTTGTACTCTTTATCGATGTGTCAGGCGTAAGTCAAAGTACATCTGGTCTAGGTTCTCATTTGCGTTCTTTGCCGTCCCAGTATTCTCTGGTCCGAAGGTACTGTATCTTTGCCTTCAAAAGGTCCATGTAGAACTCGTCTTCTTTCTGATGCATTTTCCCAAGAATCCTAAAAGCAGTCTCAGGACCTACTCCCTTAACCTCCAACGCTGTTATCGCCTTCTTACCATAGCTCAATACTAGGTCTGCAGTGCGCCTTGCATGAGTTAGCTCCTTAAGCTCCTCTTCTGACACTTCCTTTCCTTCTCGCCTCTTCTTCAACACTTCACCGATGTGATTCGCATCTTGGCTCGGGTACAACAATGCTAAAAGCCTTGACTTGCATTCCCCGCATTCCGGTTGCTCTGGCAAATTCCTAATCCTAATATGGTCGTCCCATTCTCCGCACTGCATGCACAGAAGCGACGCTGTCCTCGCTTCAATGGCTTTCTTCATCTTTTCGATGTTGCTCAGCAAAACCTGTTCAGGCGCCATCAACTCCGAAACGTCACTAAACTTCTCAAGAATGTGGTAAGCCAGAGGCGTAGGCTTCTCAACCCTGTAAACCGTGCTAACCTTGATTTTCTCATCCTTGATGTCGCGCATTACTTCTTTGGCCTTGCCGACGTCAACCTTCTCAACCATGGCCTCGCGAAGAGTCTCATCATAAATGGGTGTGTCGCCAAACTGGTGCGGCAGTCTTTCCAGCCTCTCAGGCCCCATAGTCTTTCCACGCGGCAAAGCCCCAAACCGCTCAGCCACAAACTTCATCCTGCCACCAAACGGAAACTTCCCCTCCAAATACTCGCCAAAAGCCTTCTCAACCTCACCATCCGACAAGCCAAACAGCGCACTGCTCAGGTTCTCAAGCTCATTCGGATTCAGCTTGTGTCTAGCCTCAATCAGAATCCTGTAGCCGTCAGTCCACCATCCGACGATGATTTCCCTATCAGAAAGCACCGTGTCGAAAACCCCTCCAAGTGTGCGGTTCACTATTTCGCCGAAGCATGCATGCACGATCAGATACTTGTCAAATGCCTCAACTACAACGTGCTTGTCCGTTGGCAAAGGCGCACCTTGCTTCACATGTTCGTCAACCTCGCGTGCTGCCTCAACCAAGTCGCTACTGTTAGCAGCGAACTCTTTCCCAGCTTTTTCTGCGGCGGCCTCAACACTGCCCAGCTCACTAAGCGATTGCTTCAGCTTCTCCCGCATTCTCCCTGTCTGTTGCGCCAAGTCAAAGGGCACAGGGATTATCTCTCCGTCCCAGCCTGGAATCGCCGCCAGCGGGTCTTCAGAAGGCACCACGTAAACCGTGCCCGTCTCCTCCTCGATCTGCACGATACGCCAGACCTTGCCCTTCACAATCATGTTCAAGCCTACGCGCGCATGCAAGGCCATGAACTCGTCGCCCAAAGTGCCGAACCGCCTGTCACTGATCACGTTCACAATCGGGTATCGCCTCTCGTCAGGAATCATCGACAGATTCTCGTAGTAGTAGCTTCGGCTTCTGCGCGCTTTCCTCAAAACCCTGCCTTCCTCGTCATATCTTAGCTCGTTCAAGCTGTCTAAAAAGCCTACCACGTCCAAAAGCCTATCCTCAGTCAAGTCTCGATACGGATAAGCCCTGCGAAAGATAGCCAAAGCCTCATCAAGTCCAATCTCACCCTTATCCATCAGCAAACCCACAACTTGATGAGCCAAAACGTCCAAAGCACCCTCATGAATCAAAACAGGCTCAATCTTGCCGTCGGAAGCGCTTCTCACCGCCGCGATCGACTCCAACGTATCGTCAGGAAAAGCCGTGACGATCACGCCTTCCGAAAGCCTATCCAGTCTATGGCCGCTTCTGCCAACACGCTGAACCAGACTCGTAACCTGCCTAGGCGAAAGATACTGAACAACAAGGTCAACGTTGCCAATGTCGATTCCAAGCTCAAGCGTGCTCGTGCACACAAGCGCCTTCAGTCTTCCAGCCTTAAACTCGTCCTCAATCGATGCCCGTTCCTCTTTCGACAAACTGCCATGATGAACAGCTATGTCCGTCCTATTCAATTGAGTGAATTTGTAGCCCAGCATCTCCGCATTCTGCCTACTATTCACAAAAATCAGCGTGGACCTGTGCCCGTCAACAAGCTCAAGAATCCGCCTTACACGTGCCGCTGCCTCAGGAGCCGTATTAAGCCTTCCAGCCAAATCATAATCCGCATCCGCGGGCGCTGGGTTCTCCACACGATACCTGTAACCCTTGGGCAAGGAAACCTGAACAGTCCTGATGGATCGGTTGGTGCCAGCCACAAACCTTGACACTTCATCCGGATTGCCCACCGTGGCTGAAAGCCCCACTCTCTGAAACTCCCTACCAGTGACCTCAAACAGACGCTCAAGCGCTATTGTGAGCTGAGCGCCACGCTTGCTCCCAGCTAACTCATGAACCTCGTCAACTATCACGTACCGGACGCTTCCAAGATGCTGCCTCATCCTAGAACCGGACAAAATCGCCTGCAGCGTTTCAGGAGTCGTCACAAGCATGTTTGGCGGGGAAATAGCTTGTTTCCGGCGCAGCTTCATTTCAGTGTCGCCATGTCTAACTTCAACTGAAATGTCAAGCTTTGAAGCCCAAAAACCCAGACGTTTCAGCATGTCACGGTTCAAAGCCCTCAAGGGCGTGATGTAAATTATGGATATGCCCTTCTCGTCTCTGTGTTGAATGAAATCGGAGAATATCGGTAGGAGAACCGCCTCTGTCTTCCCGGTCCCAGTTGGAGCAATCAAGAGAACGTTCTCTCCGGATAAGATCAAGGGAAAAGCCATGGTCTGCGGCAACGTAGGCTCAGAAAACCCCGAGTCAGCCAAAGCATTGCGGACGGGTTTGGCCAAGCAATCGAACACGTTCAGAGTTGATGCCCCTTCTCTTTGAATCATTCTTGGCAACTACTGGGCTAATCGACTATCATTTCTTCTATTCGGGAAATATCCTGTAGGACAGTTTGAGTCCTGCGTCTTCGCGATTCGCAATTGAGACTTTTTCTCTGAACTTCCCCTCAGTAAGCATTGCGCGAAACTCTTCGTACAATGGTTCTTTCCTGCTGCAAAAGATGATTTCACCCCAGTCATTCACCCAAATCGTCAATCCTCTAGATTTTCCTTTGTGAACAAAATGCAGGAAAGATTCTTCACCAGCGCGTTGGAGCAAAGCTATGGCGCCTGAACCCTGCAACGTGCAGAACAATCTATAAAGAGCATCATCACGATTTTGTCCCGAGCTCAGGAATTTCTCAAAAATGTGGGGGATAACCTCAGAATCAATAAGCTCCACGCTCTCAGATTCAAAAATATGTGACTCACCTAGCTCTGCTCTAAGTTCCTGGTAGTTCTCAACTTTGCCATTGTGAACCGAGACTACAGTCATGTCTTTGTTGTTTCCAGCAACGTAGGGTTGAGCAGTTTCTCTGAAATTCGCAGTCATCATAAACTCTAGGCTCGGCATACGCACGTGTCCAACGACGATGGAAGCCTCATTGACCTTGACGATTTCACTTAGTTGCTTCACGGGAGAGAGCCCATTTGTTTTGCCAACCTTTTCAAGCACCATGCGTCCATCGTTTTCGAGAACTGCTAAGCCTGCTCCATAGCCGCCAACAGCTGTCGGTTCGTTAGGATATTGGTGAATCTCCAGCCTTGTCAACACGTTGAAAACCTTAGCCATGGGAAAAGGCTGTCTTAATGCAAAACCGAATATGCCGCACATCTTGTCACCTCTTCTTTCGTAAAGCTATTTTCTTCAACGCATAAATAGTTTGGTTGCGACACGATTCATGGGCGATGAGGAACTCTTCTCACTCCATCCCATTTCTCTCGCGCAATTTCTTCTAGTTTCATTGAACCCACATTCTTACGGGTCTCTTTGTTGCAGGATCTCAAATTGTTGAAACATCAAGCAGTTTGTCGCAATGTTTTTATTATAGCATTTTGACTATAATATTATAGTTAGTCAGCCATAATGATAACCGTGGGGAAAGAATAACGATGGACACACCTACTCTTCGAATACTAGACACAATCTCGTCTCACTTAGGTAATTCTTTATCAATTAATCAACTGACTGAAACAATCAAAGACACATATGGCACTGCGCACTACGCAAATATCTACCGGAAACTGCAGGAACTAAAGAACGAAGGACTGCTTAATCTAAACCAAGTAGGAAGATCTTCTGTTGTCAACCTGAACTTTCAAAACTACTTGCTGATCGATTTGCTAGCAGAAATGGAAATCGAGAAAAAGATGGAATCCCTGAAGGGGAGAAATGACCTATTCATGGTCCTAAAAGAAATGGAAGAATCGCTCAATGATGCATGCTCAATAAAATCGATTAGTTCCATAAACCTGGCAAAGAATATCAAACTTAATCGAATTGAGTTCCTCTTTCTCTTAAGGAAAACAGCCCATTATCTTGACGAGACTGTCAGGGTTTACAGAGAAATGCAGAAACTGCAGAACAAGTATAACCTGCGAATTGACAGTCTTATCTTGGATGAGGACGATTTTTCTGATCTAGCAAAATCAAACGAGATCAATCCTCTCAGAGAAGCTCTAGCCAAAAAGACTGTCTTCCTTTGTCCCCAAGCGTTCTGGAGCGAAATCAAAAGAATCGCAGAAGAAACCGAAATTAGAATTATTGGGACAGAGACAAAACCTGATAACATTTCCGATCTGGATTTAATCTACAATCTTGGCAGATTCGGATACAGAGAATTCGGCGCCAACATAGAGCAGGGCAGAAGTTACTGCATTGAATACTTAACGACGGCCCTACTAGTTCTGGGCGATGCGAGACGACTAGACGCTATACCGGTAATTCTTGCAAAAAACGCTTTCAGAAGCAACCTGTTGTCATTCTTGAGTCAGAAGTTTGGAACAGCCGGAAAACTCTTGGGCCTACTGAGAACTCTTCAACATATCACACCATCAAGAGAGATAGGCGAGACAATGACAATTCTGGAAACCTTCAATGTAGAGGAAATCCCCGCTGATGAGAGAAGCATTCTGCAGAAGATGAGGCTGTACAATGCCACTTGACAAGAGTGGTTTGCTGGATTTCCTAACAGTATTGGATGAGGAAATCAGCGAGAGAATCACGATTGTGGCAGTCGGCGGAACTGCCATGACGCTTCTTGACCTGAAGACATCCACAATCGATGTTGACTTCACAATTCCAAGCAAGGACAAACCCATGTTTGACAAAGCCCTAGCGAAGGTACCACATGGCTTTAAGATAGATGTGTGGTCAGACGGACTTGTTTTCTCTCAGATCCTACCAGATGATTATTTGGAGAAAAGCGTCGAAATAGCCCACTTTCAGCATGTACTTCTGAGGGCTCTTCAGCCAATCGACATTGTGGTCACCAAGATTGGAAGACTAGATGACAGAGATGTACAAGATATCGAAGCTTGCATTAAAAAATTCAACATTTCAAGAAGGCAGATTGAAGAGAGAGCGGCGACTATTCATTACATGGGAAACGAGGAAATCTACCGGAATAACTTAAACTATGTCCTGGAGAGATTTCTTCGATAGAGCTACCTACTAAACCACGTATGAAAAAAGATTTGTAGCGCACGTTCTGATGAAGGTTGGTGACTTTAGGTTTTTCCCGAAAAATCTGTATCACGTAAATAAGAATGCGCAGCTAACAGGACTCGTATACGAAGAAACAGAAGAAAGCGCCAAATCCTAAGAAAACACATATAGGCGGACGATTTCCTATAACATTGGACGATGAGGAAATCGCCTCACACCACCCTACTTCTCCCGCACAATTCCCTTTTTTTGCCTATATTTTAGGATCGCTGGGATTTGCACCCCACCATCAGTGATGACGTCTCCTGCAAAACCCCACTTTTTCTTTCGTGATTTGGCAGTACGGACTTTGGTTGAAAAAGAGAATCTAGTTGCATGTCCTGAATCTTGGAGAAGTAGGCACGTGTGTTTCAGGCGAAGACTCCGTACATCTGGTCTGGTGCAAGAATCTCTGGAAACATCTTTCGCAGTTTCAGACGGGTTGAATAGCAGAGGTGGCATTCATCCACATAGCCTTCTTCGTGGTCAACATGGTATGTCCTGACAAGCTCAGCTGGGCCGCCCCTTAGAATCGGTTCACATATAGGATGCTTGTACGGGTCGAACTGGTCAAACAATCGGTGTAGAGGGGTCTTCTTCATGTTTCCCATGGTTATGCCTTGACACAGGTGAACGTACCCGAAGGGGTCGATGTGCACCCGCTTCTGATTGGAGAAATCCTCGTCTAAGCACTTGTCAAATTCCTGCCATGGCCTCCTCGGCAAGCCTTCAACGAGTTTTTCAGCAGGTCTCCCTTTGAACAGCACAGCCCCTTCTGTGACAGGCCTCCCCTTCCATTCTTTCCCAGCCACGTATTCTTTGGGTTGCTCTATACTGATGTTACTGACAGGAATCCCCAACTCCTTGGCTGCCTGAAAAGCATATTTCGAAAGGTTTTCTTCCTCCTTCCCGTAGTGGAAAAGGTCATCGCTTATTATCACGTCAGATATGCCTATTTCTGAAATAGGTTTCAGCCATTCTTTTGCATCTTCAATCGACGTCGCCCAATAAGCATTCGTAATAAACCCTGTCTTGAACCTCTGCTTCTTTGCTTCACGCAACCCCCACAAGAGAATCGGATAGTAAAGAACAGGTTCGCCACCCTCAATACATATCCAGTTTATGCTCCTCATCTTCCTTGCTTCCTTCAATATTCCTCGTATGTCAGCGATTTTCATAACGCCTCTTGCATCTGGGCTGCCGAAGACAAAGCAGTGATCGCATTCTAGGTTGCATTTGTAAGTTAGAAGAAGATCAAGCTCGTTTATGGGCATAGCAGTCCCAGTGGAATAGGGGCCTACGCTTGTATTTTAAGGCTTGAGGGCAGGGCAAAAAACAAACGGCACATCTGGAAGGTTTGCACCAAACACAAAGTGGAGACGTCTCCCGAACAACGAAATTGGATTGCCGAGTTCTATTTCAACCTTTTCCAAGAATAGACGGCGCGAGCGCTATTTTTGAAGCACGAGACCTGATGATTACTTTGCAGTTGCGGTTACGGTTTCCATGCAAGAATAGATTTATTAGTCAGGTTAAAGTTGAAATTTGCTTAGGAGTGTAAGATTTTTGGATGGATCAAAGAAAAACAGAAATGTTACCATAATCGCTATAGCGGCGCTCATTCTTGTCATCAGCTTCCCAGGATTCGCGTCAACAGTAAAAGCAGCTGGACCAGAAAATGGCTGGAAAGCACACCTACTCTTCCATGGCCGTCCGGCATCGCTTAGAGGACCAGACCCGCTTTCTCCAAGTCAAATCATAGGCGCCTACAATCTTAATTCAGCAACAGGCGGCGCTGGAACGACGATAGCCATCGTCGACGCCTACGATGACCCAACCATCGCAAACGACTTAGCTACGTTCAGCAGCTACTTCGGTCTGCCAGCAGCGACTTTTGTGAAGCATAAGATGGCAACCACCATCAGTGTGAACAGCGGCTGGGCACTTGAGATATCGCTGGACGTTGAATGGGCTCACGCCCTAGCCCCGCAGGCAACGATACTGCTCGTAGAGGCCAAGTCAAACAGCCTTACCGATCTTCTTGCCGCAGTAAGCTACGCCACAAGCTACATGGGCGTCAAGGCAGTCTCGATGAGCTGGGGAGGAAGCGAATTCTCCACAGAAATCTCCTATGACTCGTACTTCGCCACGCCGGGCATCGTCTTCTTCGCGTCCAGCGGGGACAACGGAGCCGGCGTGATATGGCCTTCGAGTTCGCCGAACGTGGTTGGCGTCGGCGGAACAACCCTCAACCTTGACTCAAGCGGAGCGGTGACTTCAGAGACGGCGTGGAGCGGAAGCGGAGGCGGCGTGAGCGCATACGGGGCCAAGCCAACGTATCAAACAAACTACGGCGTCACAACCGCCAGACGTGCCGTGCCAGACGTCTCCTACGACGCAGATCCAAACACGGGCGTTCTAGTGTATGACAGCACACCTTACCAAGGTTCGTCAGGCTGGTGGGTGGTGGGCGGCACGAGCGCAGGAGCCCCACAGTGGGCAGCAATCCAAGCTCTTGGGCTTTCAGCGAATAACAACAACTTCTATCAGGACGCGGCATCCTCAGCTTATGCGTCATACTTCAGAGACATCACAAGCGGGTCAAACGGATACTCAGCAGGCCCAAGCTATGACTTGGTGACAGGCTTAGGCAGCCCAGTCACCACGAGCTTCACAGCCTCGGTCACCCCAGACTTCTCACTGTCAGCGTCACCGGCATCGTTGACAATCAGAAGCGGATCCTCGGGAACCTCAACTATAACAATAACGTTCCTCAACGGATTTTCGGACACAGTAACGCTTTCAACGACTGCTCCGACTGGTTGGACAGCCGATCTCAGTCAAACGTTAATTTCAACGTCGGGCCAATCAACACTGAACATAAATGTGCCGAACAGCGCCAGCAGTGGTGCATACTCGGTCACGGTGACAGGCACAAGCGGATCGTTAAGCCATACCATAAGCCTAACTGTGCAAGTTACCTCCCCAGACTTCTCCATCTCAGCGTCACCGGCATCGTTGACAATCAGAAGCGGATCCTCGGGAACCTCAACTATAACAATAACAGCTCTCAACGGCTTCACGGGCACAGTCACGTTATCAGCAAGTGCTCCAGTGGGGTTAGCCGCCGGTCTTAGCCCGGTCTCGATTTCAACGTCGGGAAAATCCACACTGACAATAACAGTATCAAGCAACACCAGAACCGGAACATACACCGTCACTGTAACAGGCACAAGCGGCACCCTAAGCCACACCGCGAGCGTAAGAGTAACAGTCCGCGGACGCTACTAAACAACCAAGACACCCTCCCTCCTTTTTTTGTGCAGACACAAGAAAGTCCAGTAGTTTTACGCGCCCGATTCTGGAGAGTATCGTATCGAAGCAGAAAATGCGTTTGGTAGGGTTCACCCTTTCCAGAACAGGTAGACCTTTGTCTGTATCAGGAAACCTCAGATCTTGCCCACGCAGCGAACAGGAGCTGATTCGCGAAACAAGCACAACAGTTTGATGCATCAAACCTTGCCAAACCGTTTTCTCCACACGGAATGACGGCTTCTCCCACAAACTCCCAGTTTTCTATCTTGGAATCAATCACATATCTACCAGAACTGGCAGCAGGTAACATAATTCAACCAAGTCTAACAAATAGAGTCGGAAACTCCGAGTACGCGAGACAAAAAAGAACGAGATATTGGAAGATTGCCCCAGGCAGTCACGGGTTTGTTTTGGATGCTTGTTCCCCGCATGTTCCCCAGTTGCATTTGGGTACGTCGTGGATTATAATGTGCAGCCGGTCAGCCGGAACGCCTAGGCCCTCGAACGTTTTCGTGATGCCTTTGATTAGCTTTTCCTTCTGTTCCTCAGTTCTCCCCTGCCACATCTCAATGATCACTACTGGCATGACATCACCTCTGGTCCCTTCTTGTACGCGCACTATTTGTTTGTATTTTCATGGCTTAACAATTTCGGCTTTTTCGCTGTTGATTCCATGCCAGACGACCTTGTATCCAAGTGCTTCCAAAGCTTTGGTTGCGTCTCTCACGCCTTCTGCCTCAATTGTTCTGATTGCTTCAGATAGGCACAGTTGTCCTTTCTGACTAATCTGTTCGTAAATCCTTTTCTGGATTTGTTCGAGCACGTCTTTTCGCACCGCTTCATTAGACATTACCATGTACCCTTGTGGTGGCTCTTCAGTCAATGCTGCCCTGACAGCTTCGGATGAAACTCCGATTCTGGCGGCGAATTCTTCATAGTTAATAACGGGCTCTGTGAACACTACCGAAAGATCTTTGACCAGCCGCGTCTGTTTAGCCTTGACTTCTTGAAACGCTTGTTCAAGATAATGAAATATCGGACCCAACGGAATCTTATCTCGGTAGTATATGATGCTTAGTTTCGGATGCTTTTCCAGCTCGGCCAGTTTTTCACATGCCAAGTTCTCGTTGACAAGCACGAGCATGTCCACATCAACCTTCTTCAGCTTCTCTATTTTCCTCAGCAGGTATTCGACAGTCCAGAACCCAACAATCTCCACGTATACTCTTACTCCTTCTTTCTCGAGTGAAAAATCAGGAATAATCACCTGTTTGCCAGCCAGAACAGGCTCAGGCTCCCTCCTCAAAAGCCACCCAGTTGTCAAAGCCTGAAAACGCCCCGCAAAATCCTCCTCTACAACACTATCAAACGACGGAATCAATGCTTTGGGCTTCCTAAGCAGAGCCTGATGTCGCCAGCTTTCCATTTTGAAGTCGCATATTTCGTTCGTGTATTTCCAAAGGATCTTCGCCTCAACCGTCCATTTTGGACTCGCAACTATGACTGGAAGAAGCTTGGCTATGGCCGTTCCATATCTTCTGGTCAGCTTGAAAAGGCTCACAGGCCCGTCTAACTTAACCCAGAAATCCCCGTCTTGATAAGCCTCGTAGATCAGCCCCAACCTCTTAACTGAATAGAAGATGCTTTGCCAGTTGCCTGAAGACGTAAAACTGACTTCTGTCGAGTCGAACAGAAGTGTCTGAGTCAAGCTGAGGTTATACTCTTGAAGCAGCTCAACCCCAGGCAGCGGCTCAAACTCTTCCAGAATCAGCTCAGTGTCCAAGTCAGCGTAGAGAAACGCTTCAAACGTTTCTGCAGTGATTTTCAGTTCCGAAGCAGTAGCTTCAACTATTCGCTTTCGCTGTTCCTGCGTGGTAGGCAAACCAAGCTTTCCAGATGTTTGATAGGCTTTCCTTCTCAGATCTACAGGGTTGATCTTGATCTTGTCGCTACATTTGAAGCGGCTTCTTCTGTCCAGAAGGAAAGATAGGCCTCGGACGAAGCGATAATCGTAGCCTTTTTCCTCAATTTCATCAATAAATTCTTTCACGGCGCTCTTCTTTTGGCCCACATGATTTTTGTAGACTTCGATGAGGCCCCTTGCAGTTTCCAGGTTGTCGTCGGACAGTTTAGCGTACCGGGGCCAGATCACGCCTTTTCTCTTCCACACTGCAAGAAGCTCGCTTGGAAGCATAGTGTCAAGCCTCTTCCGTTGTTTTCTGATGTCTCCTGCGGCTCATTCTCACTTCCATGGTTTCCTTGGACACGATTTCCACAAGCTTGGCATGCTTGCCCTCAACCTTTCTGAGCAGTCTTCCAAGCCTCTGGATGTACTCCCGCGTGCTTCCCGTTCCGCTGAGCATGAAGCCTACTGAAGCGTCTGGAACGTCAACGCCCTCATCAAAAACCTGAGAGGTAACGATAGCCCTGTAATCACCTGTCTTAAAATTCTCCAGAATTTCACGCCGCTCCTCTTTCGGCGTCTGGTAGGTTACTGCGGGTATCAGAAACCGTCGGCTAATCGCATAAACAAGATCGTTGTGCAACGTGAAAATCAACGCTTTCTCGCTTTTATGAACTTCAAGCTGCCTTGCCAAGAGACGCAGTTTCGCTTCCGAGTTCAATGCGATTTTCACAGCGCGGTTCCTAGCAAGAAGGGCTTCTCGGGCTCTTCTGTCTCTGCCAGTAACCATTATGAACCTGTGAAAATCCTCAACGCTTTTCAGAACGATACCTCTCTCCCTCAGGTAACCGTTGAAAACGCCCATTTCTTCATCGTACCCGCGTTGCTCCTCTGGAGTCAGCTCAACGTATATCTTCTCATGTGTATACGGTGAGAGGTGCTCTCCGGCAAGTTCTTCAACTTTCGCAGTGTAGACCAAGTCTCCGACGAGATTGGGGAGCAGCGCGTGCCGCTGGTCGCTTCTCTCATAAGTCGCGGTTAAACCCATGCGATAAGGTGCAATATACATTTCAGCGATTTGCATGTAGCCAGGAGAAGCCAAGTGGTGAACCTCATCGAAGATTATGAACATGAACCTGTTACCCAACACGTCTGCCTGCAAATAAGCTGAATCGTAGGTTGAAACCGTCACCATCTGTACGTTGTTTTCGCCTCCGCCAACCGCCCCAGCCTCAATGCCTAGGTAGTCAATCACCCGCTTTCTCCACTGGTCTATAAGATCCAACGTCGGCACGACAATCAGAGTCTGCGTCTTCAAGAGGCTTATCGCCTTCAACGCTATGTAGGTTTTCCCAGCAGCCGTCGGCAAGACCAAAATCCCCCGCATGCCCGCATGACTCCACTTGCTCAGCGCCTCATCTTGGTAAGGACGCAGTTCGACAGCATCCTTCATAGTTTGAGAAGGAGGAAGGTTTGGAACTTCGTCCTGATACGGAAGCATGCTCTCTTTCAGATAAGACAGAACATCACGATAATGCAGGGCCTTGATCCTGTAGCAATCAACCCGAGGATCCCACTTTCCGTAAGGAGTTCCAACTTCGCCACGCAAAAGAAGAGTGCCCTTGCCGAACAATAAACGTATCATGAGCCAACAGTGGACCTATTCCGAGATAGACTTTAAACATTTTTGCGTTCGCTCGCGCTATTGGCTTCACTTTCCTAGTAACAGGCGCGCGTGGGCACTTGATGCTAGGGAAGCTGGTTTTGGGGTGGTGGATGGATAGTGTAGTCCTGGATGTTGGGCTGCTTGTACTCTATGGTCCTGACGTTAGACCAGGCCGGGCTCGTGTTGAAGAAGTTGCCCGTGTCCGTCGTGTCTGCAAAGGTTGGGACGCCGCTTGTCGAGTTTTCCTTTATCTCATTATGGACGTCATTATTGGAATGTACCCCTCCACACTTCGACAGAAAACGTAGGTTATTGTCTGCATCAGGAACCCGAGGATCCCTATGAGGTTGCCCCAATTGCGCTGATGATAGTGACGTCTCTCGCACAACCCGCTCTTTTCTATTTTTCCAAGAAACAGGACAGATCCATTTACTGCACTCTAACATTGGAAACGCGAAATAGGATTCTCTGCGCATGTCTTTTCAAGCGTCTGGGGTTTTTTCATGGACTGAACTGATTTCTTGTGAGCAAGCATATTGATAGCACGCGCTAGTATCAGAGGCACCTACAAGGAATATGGGCCAGTGCAGTTGGTTCTAGAAGCTTATTCCACAAGGTAGATAAGAACTGAAGATTAAAGCAAGGTGTGGTGCTTTCTGGGAAGGGGGAGGTGGCACAATGATAACAAGAAAAGGCTCACTCACCGTCGTTCTGACTTTCTGTTTGACAGCCACGCTGTTAACGATTGCGATGTGGCCAGGCTCCACACGGGCTGATGGCACGACACCAACGATCTACGTGTCGCCCCAAACGTCGTCAGTAGGTTTGACGCTGAATTTCACGTTGGACGTGAAGATTAGGAACGTTTATCAGATGACTGAGTACGAGGTCCACTTGGACTGGAACCCTGCAGTGCTCAACTTGACCAAAATAGTCAAGGGAGCCTTCCTCAGCAACAACAGCCAAATCCCAACTAACTTTTACAAGACTCCAAACTACGTTACAGGGACACTCGCTTGCATAGAGGCTCAAGTCCCGGCGCAGATGCAAAACGGCGTCGGAACAGGAACGGGCAACGCAACGCTCTTCACATTAACGTTCACCGCGGTCGGCACCGGACAGTGCACGCTGCATCTTCACGACACATACGTCATTTTCGTAACGAGCAACTTGGCAAACGTGGCAGAAGACGGATACTTCAACAACCAGCAGGCGCAGCTGACCTTAATCTCACCTCAAAACGAAACCTACTACTCCTCATCGATCCCCGTAAGTCTTACCCTTACGGAGCCAGCTTCATGGATTGGATACTCACTGGACAACCAACAGAACACGACGATAACTGGAAACACAATCATAAACGTCGGAGACGGCGCCCATAAAATCATAATCTATGCTAATGGCACCTCAGGCAACATGGTCTCCTCCCAGATCATTTACTTCACTGTTGCCTCATCACGGTACGATCCTTGGAAGTCAAGCTTCATAGGATTAGACAGCTACCCCATCGTAGATTTTGCTGTTTATAATGTAAGTCTTTATTCAGCCGCGGATAACAAGCTCTACACGTATGATGGTAGCAGCTGGAACATCATTAATGCCCCAACTTACGTAACCTCGGTTGAACCTTATGGAGGCAAACTCGTTGTCGGCGGAAAGGGCGGACTGTACTGCTATGATGGGACATCGTTTAGCCTAGTCTTCTCAGTGCCCACTTACATCAAAGTGCTCGGAGGCTACAACAACACGCTCTACGCTGGAACCATGCTTGACAACCCGCCGAAACTGTACTACTGCAACGGCTCAGATGACAACCCAGACGACTGGCATGTCAATGCAGACTTTTCAACCACACTGAACTTCTCAGGCGCTTTCGGAAGCATCGACTCCTTCGCCGTTTACGATGGGAAGATGTACGTGGCTTCGGGCAACACTGTCTACTGCTTTGACGGAACCAGCTGGAGCGTGGCATTTTCGTACGAGTATGCTTACGCTTTTCTTGACATGCAGGTCTATGACGGCAAGCTGTACTTCGCGACAAAGGACCTGAACAGAATACCGCTGTACGTGGGTGGGACTGGCTTCAGCGGGGTGATAATGGAGTTTGACGACGAGAACTGGACGACTGTTCTTGGACACGATTATTGGATTTACTCTCTTGAAGTCTACGATGGCAAGCTGTATGCAGGAACAGCAAACAGGATCTACACTTTCAACGGAACAGTCTGGGATAGTTCATTCTACTCAGCAGATGGGGCATACCACGCCATGTCGATGATCGCCTATAACGGCAAGATCTACGCGGGCATGGGCAACGGCTACATCTTCGCTGACCCAGCGCCACTCAAAACAAACCCCGAAACTGTAACCGTTCCCGAGTTTCCGTCAACGGCAATTCTAGCAGTCTTCATGGCTATAACCATGCTTGCAGCAGCCCTGACCAGAAAGAACAGAACCAAGAGATTCGATTAAGCCCTATTCCCAATCTTCTTTCTTCCAGAACAGGTAGACCTTGGTCTGCATCAGGAAGCCGCAGATCCCTATGAGGCTCGCAAGCTTGTTCAAGTCCGCAGCCATTATCTCCCTGACGTAGGCGTCTTTTGTGCCGAACGGAAGATGACCTGAGAAACCGAAATACCAGACTATAAGCACAATCAAGCCTAATGCGATAACAGTCTCGACTGTGTTCCGCGTCCGCCGTCTTGTCGTAGACAGACCCCTCAACAGAAAAAATGGCGTGATTGCCTGCCCTAAGGAAAGGAGGGAGAAGCTTAATGCAGGCCCCAACCATGCTCAAGAGAAAAATGAGTGGTTAGGTTGGTAGTCTTGTTTGCTGGTGGTTAGGCAAGCACTTTGGAGAGTGTTAGAGTTTCCAAAACTAGATGCTTGCCTTCCCAACATTCAGCCAAAACTACCAAGCACAGTTGCACTTGATTTCGGTAGGCTCCTGTCCCAAGGCTTTCCACATTGCGAGAGTATCTTTGCAGATTCCCACGTGAGCAACTCCGCTAAACAGGCCGCCAACATACTCGTACATTTCAAGTCTCTGAGCAAACGTAAATAAGTCGGTAGATTTCCTAGGAGTTTGGACGATGAGGAAATCGAGGTACGTGTACGCTTTCCGCGGATGGCATCTTTTTCCGCTCCTGAGTCCAAAACAAATTGTTCTGTTGAATGACGAATCGAAATAAGACTATGTAAGTCAGATTCTATTCAGAGTCGGGCTAAAGAATCTTATGGACAAAGAAAGGAGAGGGGGAAGCGTTACCGATCCTGAGATCCTGTGATGTACGCCCAAACGCTCACTAAGACCAGTGTCAGACAAGCACCTGCAAACCCTGAGATCAGGAATCTTATCTGGACCAATTGTGGCAGTGTCGCTAGAAGCGCCGGTATCAAGTAATCAGCCGAGAGTTGGGCAATTATTCCAGCAGCAAATCCCAAGAGCGCTACCCAAATGAAAATCCTTATTCGTTCACCCATCTAAATAACACCTTTTAAGTAGCAATCCGCCCTAACCACTTTTTAGTCTAACTTACACATTTATGTCTATTACTTAAAAAGCGGCAACACCGCCTTTTAATCATTAAATTAAAGCCAAAAGCTGCTTTTGTTCAGACATATAGCTCCACATATACACGTGCATGTTCTCAGCATGTTAACAATGCATAAGACGTTTTTATGCAACTCATCTCTTTCGGAGGTAATTAATTTGTCAGAAAGGTTCGCAAAGAAATGGGAAACTAAAAGAGATGAACAACCATTCACAAACCGCGTCAAGGAGGCCGTAAAACCACCAGGCCCGCTGAAGCCAAGATTAGACTTCGCTGTCAGACGCATAGAACTGCAAACCCAAAAGCTTGATCAAGCAACAGAAAGATTCGGACAACGCGACAAAACAATATTCGCACGAATAGTTGATGCCTACACAAAGCATGACACTTCACGCGCAAACGTCTTCGCAAACGAATTGGCCGAAGTTCGCAAGATGGAGAAACTCATAATAAACGCAAGACTCGCCCTAGAACAAATCGTGTTAAGATTACGAACTGTATCCGAGCTAGGCGATGTAGTATCAACACTCGGACCAGCAGTAGGAGTACTCAGATCAGTGAGAGCGGGACTAGTGAGCGTCTTCCCAGAAGCAGAGAACGAACTCGGCGAAATCGGCAACATGCTAAGCGGAATAATGATGGAAGCAGGATCAGGCTCAGGAATGACGTTGAACTTCGACAGTGTAAATGAAGATGCAGGCAAAATTCTCAACGAAGCAGCAACGGTCGCTGAACAAAGAGTCAAAGACAAGTTCCCAGAGCTGCCACCTGGAATGTCTGGTATCCCAACGAGCGCGCTTGGCGAAAAATCCTCTACCGAAACTTCATAGCCATAAAGGAGGAAAATGATGTCGCAATCCCCCAATCTTTTTCTTTCTGTCGGAAAGCAAGTTAAAGACGAGTACGGTCGCACAATAGGCAGAGTAGCATCTTTTGCTGTAACCCCAAGCGGAAAGTTTGACACGGCATTTGTAGAACAAGGCAATGGCGAATTCGCACAACATTCTGTCGAGCACCTGAAATTCGACGGTGCCGAAATAACCCTAATCTCCAAGACAAAATCGAATGCATACGTTCTCTGTGATCACATTCCACTCATATGGCGCAAAGACCAGGCCCTGGAAGAACTCTCTAGAAAGAAGAAGCTATCACCAGAACTGTACAACGAACTGCACAAAAGCTTCGACGGCGCCCTAACCCAACTTAAAGCTGAAGCCCAAGTGCTTTCAAAAAAGATAGACGAGGAAATAAGTAGATGCGCAGAAGAAATCAACGCGCTCAACCATGCCCTCATACACCTCGAGATCGAGCATGAAATAGGCAAGATCGACGACAAGTACTACGAAACCGCCTTCACCATGATTCAGGACAGTCTAAGGCGAACTAGCGAAGAGAAGAGCGACTTGGAAATCACAAAAACCAAACTCTCGAACACTCTATTAGGTGACAAACCCGAGATTTTCGACAAAACCGCGAATAAACCAAGAGAGTTATCAAAAGGGTCCACCACAGTCTACTCAGCTCATGGACTCCCTGAACCCCCAGTGGTCGTATACGTGAAAGAAATAGGAAAAACAGGCATATAGCCTTGGAAAAAATGGCGGGCGGAGGAAACTGACATCAAAAGTTTCATACATCCTGAACCTCCACCCTTTCAAGAAACAGTCGTTAAATCAGTCCAAGCCCTCAAAGTCCAACGCAACAAACTTCAACAGGCAAGCTTTAGACTAAAAGAAAGAGACAAAATCCTCTTTCAAACATGCATTAGCGCCCTCAACAACAAGAACAAGGAAAGAGCTGCAATATGCGCCAACGAGGTCGCCGAAATCAGAAAACTCCTCCAATTCCTCTACAACGTAGAACTAGCCATCGAACGCGTGATCCTTAGACTCGAAACAATAAAAGAACTGAGCGACGTCGTCACCGACCTTAAGCCCGCTCTCAGACTGCTTCAAAGAGTCTCCGAAGAACTATTCAACGTTCTACCAGATGTTTCTTCCGAGCTTACTAAAGTCAACGAAACAATAAGCGAGACGCTGCACTGCACGAGGATCACGACAGACGAATCAATAATACAAGTGAACCGAAAGACGCCAGGAGGAGAAGAAATACTCCAAGAAGTCTCAACCATGCTACAACAAAAGATCGCGGAAAGACTTCCAGAACCGCCAGTTACTCCCAAGGCTAGTGAGCCTGAGGTCAACACATTGAAGAAAATGGTCGCCTTGTCAGCTAGTTGTTCCCAGACAGCTGGCGAGGCTGAAGAAGAATCCGAAGATTCTTCCCCAACCCTCTTTTCTTATAAGAAAGCTGAAATTCAAGAAATCTCACTGACGGTTGAAAAGCCGCCATTAGAAGACGTACTTCTTGATTACGTAAAGAAAACTAAAGGAGAGATTGATCTTTCTCGTTGCTCAGTTGATTTGAAAGCCTCAAATGAAGAGATCGAGAAAGCTTTGGAAAGCCTAGGAACCAAAGGGAGAATAAAAATCGAGCTAAAAACAAATGAATAGGAGGAAGAGAAAACACGAGCGCTGCGCCGGAACTTGAAAAAAACGCGACTAATTGTGCGTTAGAAGCGGTCCGTCTCGACAAACAAGGGTCGAAGGGTCTGGCAATAACAATGTATCAGAAAGCCATAGAGAGCCTGCTGCAATTAACCCAATTATATCCTGAGTATGGTTTGAACAGAGTCTACATACAAAGGGCAATAGCGTATCAAGAAAGAATAAAGGCGCTGCAAGGAGCCATAATGCCAACAGAATCAAGAGTAGCGGAAAACAGCAATGGCGAACCCACCGGGAAAACCACTGAAAGCAGCAAGTCAAGCTATGAAGAACTCATAATGGCTGAAAAACCAAATGTCAAGTGGGACGAAGTCGTCGGACTCGATACAGCGAAGAAAGCTGTGAAGGAAGCCATCGTATATCCGGTTCAGAGACCCGACCTATTCCCACTGGGATGGCCAAGAGGAATCCTACTGTTCGGACCGCCAGGCTGCGGAAAAACATTGCTCGCAGCTGCAGTGGCCACAGAAATAGAAGCAACATTCGTATCAATCGACGCTGCTTCAATAATGTCGAAGTGGTTGGGTGAAGCTGAGCAGAACGTAGCCAAGCTCTTTGGTTCAATAAGAAAATCAGCAGTTGAAGGAAAAGTCTCCATAGTCTTCATAGATGAACTAGACTCCATGATGGGCAAACACTCAAACGAAGTGGGCGGAGAGATCCGCGTTCGAAATCAATTCCTGAAAGAAATGGACGGCATAGTTGACAAAGGCAAGAACCTGCACATCTACGTCATTGGAGCCACAAACAAGCCATGGGATTTGGACTGGGCCTTCATACGAAGATTCCAGAAGAGAATCCTTGTGCCTCTTCCTGACCATCATACGCGATTGATGATGCTCAAGCTTTACACGGGTCATCTTCAACTCGATCCAAATGTTGATCTGCACGAGTTAGCCAGACTTTCAGAAGGATTCTCAGGTAGCGACATAAGAGATGTCTGCCAATCAGCCCAACTTAAACTGATCGGGGAATTCTTCGAGACAGGTCAGGCTAACAACAAGCAGGCTAAGCCCAGATCTTTGACGATGGATGACTTCAAGCAGATACTGGAAGAACGAAAACCCAGCGTGTCACTAGACATGTTATCGCTATATAACCGGTGGTTTGACGCCTTCAAGGCTCTCTAGAAGGAGGGGAACTGAAAAGATAGAAAAGGTGTGGGTGGAAAGGCTTGGAGAAGCATTTTAATTTTTGAATAACTCCTTTCTCCCTCAACAAAGTCTCCAAACCCCACTTACCAACACCAAGATCCCAGCAGAAATCACGTCTTCTTCTTTCCAGCTATCTTCTCAATAATGTCGATGATTTCGTCCGCGTTTCTTGATATGTCCACGTAAGGTATGTCACTGTGCATGCTCTTCGTTGAATAGGGTCCGGTGAAAGCGAGTATGGACTTGAAGACTTTGAGGGCTTCTGAGGTTTCCTCAGCAGACCTTGCGATCACTATTTTGAGTATGTTCCTTTTTTTGCTTACTTGTTTTCTGAATCCTTCCAAAAAAACCACATCAGCATTTCTACATTTCTTCAGGATACTGCCAAATGGATAACTCTTCACGGCTACCTTCTCTATCGTAACCACTTCGTCTGTTGAGACACCGATGATCGTTCTGGCTCCTGCTTGAGCAAATCTCCATGTGTCTTTGCCTTCGGTGTCGAATGTGAACTTCGGCTCTGAAATATGCTTTACGGCCGCCACGCTAAACCCTCTCTCAACAAGTCCTCTTGTCAACACCTCTATGGTAGTTGTCTTTCCAGATTTCTTGCCGCCTACAACAGCTATGACTGTCGCCTTCAACTTAAGCCCTCAGTCCTTTTCCATTACAGAAGCAAACGTGTCTTCCAATGTTTTCTTGTCTATCTGCAGTTTCTCTGAGAGCTTCTTGACCCACTCTACGTATGACTTGAAGAGGGTTTGCAATATCTCTGCTTTTTCCGTTCTCGACAGATCCTTGTCTTCAGCAAGCAGCAGTGCGAACCACTTGCCTGAATCTGAAAGCTGATATGATTTAACCCACACAGTTCGCCCACTATTTTCGCCTTTTTCCATTTCTTCTTTCAAGACCCCCATTTTCGTTAGCGATTTCAGATTCCCTATGACTGTCTTGTTGGAATAGGAAAGCCTCTTAACAAGGTCTTTTTGGTAGATCTTGCCTGAAATGCCTTGATTCAATGAGAACTTCAGAATGTCAACAGATGCTTTTGAACCAAAAATCGCGCCTAAAATTCGAGTTTTCTGTTCAGAGGGAAGAAACACCACATACGGATGTGAATCTTCTGTCAAGCGGCTCACTTTACACTGCTCTGTTCTGGGCGAGTATCTTAAATATTATGGCTATCTTGTTAGGCTCATATGCTCTTAAACCCTAAAAACGACATGCGCTGAAACGTTGAGGTGCGTTGAGACGACTCTTGACAAATGGGTTCCAACAGACGGAGACACTTTCGTTACAAAAGAAGGTTTCATATTCAATGTTTTCGGGTACGAGCACCCAGAAGATCGGGTTTTTGCCTTCGTGAAATACATTCCAGTCAAATTCAAATGCCTCTTCAACATCGCCTTCTTGGAAAGAACGTGGAAATATGGAAAAGTGGAACTGTTTCGGGCTGAGAAGCTCTACACAGCCAAGAACTACCAGGCTTTTCTGGCAGCTTTCCGAGAAGATTTTCCAGACTATGTGTACTGTGATCCCTTTAGAGAGAAAGATGTGATCAGTGCACCTCTAAGCTCAATCGCAAGAGTATATGTTCCCAGAGAGTGTTTGCATGCCCTCGCTGAACTTGAGAACAGAGATGAGTTACAAGAGATGACTCTAGACTTCATTGACTTAATTGCGCACAAGTCGGGCATCGGAAAAGAGAATTTTGGCGTGCATGGTTCAGTGGCTTTGAAAATGCATTCACCTAGATCTGACATAGATGTTGTTGTCTATGGGGCGGAGAATTTTCGCAAGCTGGGATCGACGATTGATAAGCTTGTCAAAGAGGGAACTCTAAGCTTCCAAATCAACAACCGTCTGGATGCTGCAAGACGCTTCAAAGGACGCTATAGGAAAAGAATTTTCATGTACAACGCCATCCGCAAACCAAATGAAATACATCCAAGATACGGTGCATTCAAATACATGTCGATCAATCCTTTGAAATTCTGTTGCACTGTAAGAGACGACAGTGAAGCCATGTATAGACCAGCTATCTACAAAATCACAGATTATGAACCAATCAGTGCTGAATCAAAACTTCCTAAAGCAAGAACCCCTCAACTCGTGGCTTCCATGATAGGCTGTTATAGAAACGTTGCCCGACAAGGAGATCGAATCAGGGTTTCGGGGATGTTGGAGTGCGTGAAGGATTTGCGAACCAATGAGTCATCTTATCAGGTTGTTGTTGGAACAGGCACAAGTGAGGATGAAAGCATCTGCCCACTTTGAGGCTTAGAGACCGCGACGCAATAGTAACAAGAGAGGGGCTGATTTTTCGCGTCTTAGGTTACGCACACCCATCGAACACTTGCATCTGTGATGTCGAATACGCACCAGCAAATCTCTTCAAATCCGATAATCCGAAAGCACCCAGAGGCACCAAAGGAACCATCTTCTACAAGTTTTATGAAGACGAGGGATGGAAATTCATCAAACACCACTTCCCGCAATATCTCATCTTTCATGAGGCGCTTAGCAAAGAAATCTTAGGCGTCAAACATGACGACATAGCAGAAATCCGAAAGCCCGAAGCAAGACTTGAAGAACTGATCGCAGGACAGCCTGAAGATGAGCTAGAATCCACATTGCAGAACGTCATGGGATTCGTAACTCGCCGTTCAAGTCTGTCACCAAAAGACTTTGGAGTATTCGGCTCCATTCTTCACGACTTCCATCATCCTAGGCTTTCTGATATTGACCTAATCGTCTATGGACGAGATGAATTTGCCAGACTTCGGGAGACTTTGAAAGAGCTTTATGCGGATGATTCTTCGTTGCTTGCGAACGAATTTGAAACAGAAACGCCAGTCAGAGGAGAACATTGGCACTTTCAGAACCTAAGCCCAAAAGAGTTTGTCTGGCATCAACGGCGAAAAATGATCTATGCCCTGTTTAAAGACACTAGGAGCAGGAAAACCGTGAAAACAGAGTTTGAACCTGTGAAGGCTTGGAAAGAAATGAGCAACGATTACGATCCTCTAACAAGGATAGTGCATAGGGGGTGGGTAAGAATGCTTGGAACAATAACAGAAGACACTGACGCTCCATTTATTCCGTCAGTCTACGGCATCGACCCCTTGGAGGTTCTCCACGGGGCAGACGAGGCATGGGAAGCGAGAAACATAGTTTCCTATATGGAAGAGTTTCGAATGCAGGCACAGAAAGACGAGGTCGTTTACGTTGAGGGAAACCTGGAAGAAGTCACGACCAGTAAAGAACACTTCCATCAGATCACGTTGACTTACTGTCCCCGATACTACGAACAAGCCCTAAAAGTGGAACACTGCGATTGTTCTATGCCAAGATCATAAAGTCTGAAGGCTTATTACCGAGCAATAGCCGAAAGTATTCGCGGTCGTGCTTCTTGTCAATGACCCGTTCAACTTTTCCCTGTGCAACAACCACTTCGCCCACTCTGGCTTGTTCACAGAACCTGCCGCGGAAAGATGCAATCTCATTTAGTTGCTGAACCTTGATGCCTTCGATCACAGCAACGTCTTCAATACGATACTTGCATGGCGTGAAAATCGATTCAGAATCCTCTACTATCTTGGCCTTGATCCTTGCATAGCCCACATTTCTGTACTGAACATCACCGTATCTCTCGTCAATTTCTGACCAGTCTTTCACAAACCGCACAAAGAAATCAACGCCTATGAACTTGCCCTGCATGACCTTTCTCGATTCAGTTCGAACAAAACTTTCAAAATCCGCCGTAGAATCCTCTGAACGAAACTCGAACAAGGTTCGTAGTTCGTCTTGCGTGTAGGGTTTAACGAGTCCATGTCCACTTCTAAACATCTCCTCAAGTGCAGAGTGCGCTTTCATACAATTCCGTGAACCGTAAACAATCGGGTCAATGTCCGAATATGCTGTGTGGAGCCCAACCATAATCGAGCCCGAAATTCCAATTGACTCCAAAGGAGCACTTGCCTTTTTTTCCAGCAACTCTGCCAACTGCACGGACTTGCATTCAAGCGAGTCCAATTCTCTTGAACCTCGCAGTTCCAGAAGCTTTTCAACGGGCCTATATAACTTCTTCACGTCACTTATTGGAACCTCGCATAATATCTCGTCAAAGACAGTGTCATAGACGAGGTATTGCCGAAATTTCTTCCTCAACAACGCGTACCTTTTTGAAAGAGAATAGACCTTGCCGTAGGTAGTCTCACCCCTTTTCCGTTCCCCTTCTTTGCTAGGAAAATACCGAATAAAAGCAATAATTTGATTTGGTGGGTGGACCAAGCCTTTGACATCGAAGATTAGACCTGTGGCAGTTTCTATGAGGTCTCCTTCGCAGGTTTTCATCATTCATACCTGTTGCTCTAGTATTGATTTCTCTCGTATGATCCATGCTGTATTCCTAAGCGCTGCCATTACTGGCACGACTATCACGGTTGCGAGTATCGCCTGCACAAACCTTATTGCCGGATATATGAACGGGCTAACGATGAAGGCAACACGAACACCGTCCAAGGGCATACCAAAAATGCCTCCATAGACTATGGGAGCTGCGAAAACGTCTGAACCCCACATGTTGTCCGCTTGATTTCCAATAAAGGAAATCAAAAAGAACAGTACCGTAGCATTTATTGGGTTTGAGGCTTTTCGACTGAGTAACACAATTGGAATGATAAGCAGAACAGCGATGACTTTGTCCCAAAGAACAGCCACAGGCACATAATAATAACTTGTGAGTGGTTGAGAAGGAGGAAGAAACACAAAAGCTACAATTAGTAGACTGAGCGAAGCAAAAGCCCACTTCCATCTTCTGTAGAAAATGAATCCGACAATCAAGGCATTTAAGGGAGGGGAGAGCAAGAAAGGAGCGCCCGCCGGGTTCATGCTCGCAGGTGGTAACACCCAAGCCACAGATGCACCGAGAAACGCGGTTAAGGCGCCTATGTAGGGGCCTAGCAGGAATCCAAAGACAGAGGCCATGAGGGCTTCGAGCTGAATATTGAGGCCTGACACGCCAATAGACGGGATTTTTGGAGATATTAGAGACAGAACATAGTATAGGGCCGCAAAAACTGCCACTAATGCAATGCTCCGGGTCGACAGCTTCAACAATACACACATCCTGTGTAGGTTTCTAGTTTGCTATGTACTTTTCTACATAAGGTTAATAAGATTTTCTTGGCGACATACGCGTAAGGTTGCTCATGGACATGCATGGGTACGCGAATCACGTTTCTAAGTGCTTGGAACTGGCGATTCTTTTGGAAGCTAGTGCGCATAAACCTGGGAATGTCAGCGTAGTAGCCAACTTTGAAAACACACGTTATGAGCATTTTCTTGCTTCTGCTGTTGCTGCGGGTTCCTCTCTTGAAAGCGCTGTCAAGCAGGGAATTTCGGTTCGTGAAAAGAGAATATGCGTAGCTGATGTTGGCGCTGGACAGATCATGAAGAATTGCGTAGCAGATATTGACTCGTGGCAGCACGGGGGCAACACGCTTCTCGGTACAGTGATTCTTCTTGTGCCAATTGCAGTTGCTGCGGGCATGGCTTCAAATGAGGATCATTTCGAAGCTTCCAAGTTGAGGAAAAACGTGAAGCTTGTTGTAGAATCGACCACGCCAGAGGACGCTGTCAACGTCTACGATGCCATGAAGATCGCCAAGCCCAGCGGACTTGGAAAAGCTCCAAAGCTGGACATCAACGATCCGAGCTCGACGAAGAGAATACTTGAAGAAAAGGTCACGCTATTTCAGGTCTTTCAAATAGCCGAAAAATACGATACGATTTGCTCAGAATGGGTCAACAACTATCCAATAACCTTCGATCTAGCCTATCCATATCTAGCCAAACACATCGATAAAGGAGACGACTTGAATCAGGCCATACTTCACACCTTCTTGAAGGTTTTAGCTGAGTGCCCAGACACGTTCATAGCGAGAAAGACCAGCCTTGAAAGGGCCAAAGAAGTTTCAGCTGAGGCAGGAGAAATCCTAAGGCTAGGTGGACTTGATACTTCGAAGGGCAGACACCTGCTGGCCGAATTTGACACAAAACTCCGGGAATCAAGCAATCTCTTGAATCCCGGCACAACCGCGGACATCGTTTCAGCTGCTTTAAGCTTATGTGTTCTAGATGGGTACAGGCCTTAGTTGTTATTTCTCCGCCCATCTCGCGCGCGCATGCGATGCTCGAACCAATCGGGTTAAATATCGAGTGTCTGCTTCAGAATAAAACAAGATTCAAGGAAGGCAGATCACTCTCTTAATGGTGCTCGAAATGGCGGACTCTTCGAAGTTGCAGGTTACACTGATCACTGGACGGACGATAGAGCAAGGCGTTGGAAAGGAGCAAGGTAAGTTTTCAGAACAATACTTCGACAACGTTTCAGTTTGCCACATTGATGAAGCAGATCTGTCAAAACTCCATATCAAGGAAAAAGCTAACGTCTTAATCTCAACGAAATATGGCTCGGTAGTCGTTAGGGCTCTGAAGTCATTAAGAGGTCCTCATTCGGGAATCGTTTTCATCCCTTACGGTCCATGGGCAAATGTCGTGGTTAACCCTGAAACGGATAGTATTGGGATGCCCTCCTTGAAGGGCATATCTGCAGAAATCAAACCTGCACTGAATGAACCTATTTTAAGCTTAGAGGAGCTTCTTAAGGAACAGTTTGGCAGGTAACAGCATGCCTGTTGTGAAGGCTGTGACGTGTCCGGTGTGCGGGTGTCTTTGCGATGACATAGAATTGACGATTCAAGACGAAAAGATAGTTAAGGTTAGAAACGGGTGTTCTATGAGCGAATCAAAATTCCTAGGATACACGCAACACCGGGTTCTGAAACCGCTCGTCAGGAAGGGTGACAGACTCTGTGAGTGTTCGCTCAAGTATGCTGTGACACGTGCCGCGAAAATCTTTGCTGAAGCAAATTTCCCATTATTGTACGGTTGGAGTTCGACGAGCTGCGAAGCTGTGCGTGTGGGCTTAGAACTGGCTGAGGAGATCGGAGGAGTAATTGATAACACGACGACGATCTGTCACGGGCCATCCGAGTTGAGCGTTCAGGAAGTGGGTCTGCCAACATGCACTCTCGGACAAGTTAGGCATAGGGCAGACCTTGTGATTTACTGGGGAAGCAACCCTTGGAGTTCTCACCCAAGGCACTTGGAAAGATACACGAATCTGTCAGAAGGAAGATTCGAAAAAAGCGAGTGGAAAGGATACTTCAATAAGGTCAGAGCTTTAGCGACAAGAAAGAAAATTGACAGCGCATTCAGGCGAGCATTATCTGGAGAACGGGTTTTTTCAAAAGTGCGTGCCAAACAGGAGCCCTCTGCACTTCTCAAGAAAGGAAGAAAACTTGTTGTCGTTGACGTCAGAAGGACAAGGTCTGCTGACATAGCTGATCTCTTCATCCAGGTCGAGCCGAACAAAGACTATGAGTTGCTGCAAACCCTCAGAGCTTTAATCAACGACAAAGAAATCGACGTTGACAAGGTCGCCGGAGTTCCCGTAGAATATTTGGAAGAAATCGCAGATGTCATGATCAACTGTAGCTTTGGAGTGCTGTTTTTCGGGTTAGGACTAACCATGAGCAAAGGTAAACTGCGGAACATAGACGCCGCCCTTTCTTTGGCTCGTGACCTTAACGCAAGAACGAAATTTGCCATAATGCCCATGCGTGGACACTTTAACGTTACGGGCGCTGACACTGTTTTCACGTGGCAGACTGGCTACCCCTACGCTGTTGATTTTTCCATGGGTTATCCACGCTACAATCCCGGTGAGACATCGGCTGTTGATGTTCTTATGCGCAAAGAATCGGACGCTACACTGGTTGTCGCTTCTGACCCTGTTGCGAACTTGCCCAGAAAGGCCGTTGAACACATGGTTCGGAATCCGTTGATAGCTGTTGATCCACGCATGAATGCTACGAGCCAAATGGCTGACATTGTCTTTCCATCAGCTTTTGCAGGCATAGAAACCGAGGGAACAGCCTATCGCATGGATCACGTGCCATTACCACTCAAGAGAATCGTCGCACCACCAGAGGGAGTATTGACCGACGAAGAAATCTTGCGGAAGATCCTATCGGAAATCAGGAGAATAAAAGCGAGAAGACGATCGGAGAAATCTTGATTGGAGCTTCTGATAAGGAACGGCTTCGTCTACGACCCCCTCAACGGCATTGATGGAGAAAAAATGGACATTGCCGTTAAGAATGGCAAAATCGTCGAGAAGGTCAACGTGAAGAAAGCCAAGACTGTGGATGCCTCAAGAATGATTGTCATGCCTGGAGGCGTTGACATCCATTGTCACATTGCAGGCGCAGAAGTGAATACTGGGAGGCTTCTCCGACCCGAAGATCACTTTAAGGATTTTGAATGCAAAACATCTGTGACAAGATCCGGTGTTGGACGTTCAATCCCTTCGACTTTCACGACAGGCTACCGTTACGCTCGAATGGGATACACGACCGTAATGAATCCATCAATGCCGCCACTGGAGGCGAAGCACACACACGAAGAGCTGAATGATACTCCGATCGTTGATAAGGCAACTTATCCACTTCTGGGTGACTGGTGGCATGTGCTTGAACTCATAAAACAAGGAGATCTCAAGGAGCTTGCATTGCATGTCGCATGGATCATGTCTTCCACAAAAGGGTATGCCATAAAAATCGTTAATCCTGGGGGCTTGGAAGCATGGGGGTTCGGCCACAATCTCCACAGCCTAGGCGAGCAAGTCCCATTCTTCTGCGTAACGCCTATCGAAATAATTCGTGGTTTGTGCAAGGTTAATAAGCTTCTGAACCTGCCACACACGATTCATGTTCACACGAACAATCTAGGACAACCTGGCAATTACGTTACTGCTCTAGAAACCATGGATTGCGTTAAGGATTTAGCAGATGGAAACAAGCCCATCATCCATATTACGCATTGCCAATTCAGCGCCTTTAAGGGTGAAGACTGGAAAACCATGAGTTCGGGGGCGGAAGAAATAGCAAACTACGTCAACTGCCACTCTCACGTCACGTTGGACATGGGTCAAGTGATTTTCGCAGACACCACAACCATGACAGCTGACGGCCCATTCCAATTTGGGCTTTCTGAATTGACAAAAAACAAGTGGGTCAACCATGATGTTGAAACCGAGACAAGCGCTGGCATCGTACCCTTTCGCTACCGACGCAAAAGCTACGTTCATGCCACCCAATGGTCTATAGGTCTGGAACTTGCCTTGCTAATCAAAGACCCTTGGAGAATACTCATGACAACCGATCACCCCAACGGTGGGCTGTTCAGTCACTACCCAAGGATTATTGCTTGGCTCATGAGTAAAAATGCAAGAGAGGCCACTTTGAAAAAGAACAACCCACGAGCTAGAAGCAGAAGTCTTCTGCCTTCGATAAACCGCGAATTGGGGTTCTACGAAATTGCTATCGTTACTAGGGCTGGACAGGCGAAAGCTCTGGGACTCAAGGATAAGGGGCATCTAGGGGTTGGAGCTGATGCAGACGTCGCCATATATAATGTGCATCCTGATGAGACTGATCCAGCCAAAGAATACAAGAAGGTGCGTAGAGCGTTCAAACATGCTGCTTACACGATTAAAGGCGGTGAGATCGTTGTCAAAGACGATGAGATAGTACAGAGCCTAAAGGGCAAGACTATGTGGCTTGATGTGCAAACCTCGGAGCCAGCCTCTTTGACTGATTCCATAAGACAGCGCTTCAGGGAATATTGGACAGTGGAATACGAAAACTACCCAGTGACAGACCGTTATCTTGAGGTTTCACATCCTATAGCGGTGAAGGCTGACGTTTAGATGATCAACCTCTATCCCCTGAAGGACTTCAGATATCCGATAGTGGCTGAATGCATAAACCCAGACGTTTTTCGAGGCAAGAAACTCGAAGAAGTGGCAGCGTTGGAAGTTTGGGAAGGAAACAAACGGAAAAAGCTTGAAGAACTCTTCAAGGTTGAAGAAGCTGAAGGCAAAGATGCCGCGATTGCGATTCACGGAAACGTAGGCAAGGTCAAAAGAATAGGCGCTGGCATGACGAGCGGTGAGATATTGATCAACGGAGACGTTGGCATGCACCTAGGCGAGGAAATGAAAGGCGGCAAAATAACTGCTAGGGGCAATGTGGCTGGATGGGCTGGCGCAATGATGAAGGGCGGTGAGATTGAAGTTCACGGCAATGCAGGAGACTATTTAGGTGCGCCATATCGTGGAAGCAGGGAAGGCATGAATGGCGGCAGGATTATCCTTCATGGAAATGTCGGAAGCGAGGCAGGCACTCACATGAAAGAAGGATTAGTCAAGATTTATGGTTGCGCTGCTGAATTTGTCGGTTTTCGCATGCACGGCGGAACCATCTACGTTCAGCAGGATTGTGCAGAAAGAGCCGGCGCATGCATGGTTGATGGCAGAATAATCGTCGGCGGGTTGCTGGAATCTGTTCTGCCCACTTTCGCAATAGACAGCACAAAAGCAAGGGTCAAGATTGAAGAAGGCGAAACGATTGAAGAGCCACTGTACGTTTTCCTAGGCGATCTTGCAGAGAACGGAAAAGGCAAACTATATGTCCGCAAACAGAAAAATCCTCACTTAAGCCATTACGAGGAGTTTCTTTGAAGGAGAAAAAATCGGTGGAGAAAACCCTCAGCGTGAACCGCCTTGCAATGAGGTTACTCAACAGACTGATTAAGAACTCTGACCTTTACGGCGTCAGGGTGGAAAAGACAGATTCAGGAGCGACTATAGTCGATGCTGGAAGAAGTGCCAAGGGCGGCTTTCAAGCGGGTAGACTCATAACCGAAATCTGTATGGGAGGATGCGGAAAGGCAAGAATTACTTGCAGAGATTATGGAAATCTGAGACTTCCATCAATATTCGTCTACACTGATCACCCGGTCATTGCAACTTTGGGGTCACAGTATGCGGGCTGGCGCATAAACGAAGGAGGGTGTTTCGCGATAGGTTCGGGGCCTGCAAGGGCTTTGGCTTTGAAGCCCAAGGATGTCTACATGGAAATCGGGTACAAAGACGACTTTGATAATGCCGTTGTGGTGCTGGAAGTTGATGAGCGGCCGCCAGCTGTGTTGATAGATCGAATCGCAGATGACTGCAAGATTTCGCATAAAGGTCTGACGGTAATACTGACACCCACCTCGAGTTTGGCTGGTGCGACACAAATCTCTGGCAGAACAATAGAAACTGGCGTTCACAAACTCAGGAAGGTCGGATTGGACCCCAAAGCAATTCTACATGCTTGGGGAATTGCGCCAATTCCGCCAATTCATCCAAAATTTGCAAATGCGATGTCGAGAACAAACGATGCCATCCTCTATGGCGGAACCGCATACTACATCGTGGAGCATGACAATGACGAGGAGCTTGAAGCCATTGTTGCCAAGACCCCAGCCAAAACATCCAGAGACTATGGAAGACCCTTCATAGAAATATTCAAAGAAGCAAAATACGACTTCTACAAGATTGACCCGAGCGTCTTTGCACCAGCCGCCATAGTCATCAACAACACGGTGACCGGGAATACTTTCAAAAGCGGAAAAATCAACGTTGAAGCCTTAACAGAATCATTTGGCCTGAAAACCGTCTGACTAGCTTAGGCCTTGATGTAAGATTTTACAGTCTTGGTCACGGAATAGCCCAATGGTATTGTGTACAGGGCCAAAGTCAAGTTGAAGATGATTACGAACGGAATTGCTGCAACGACTCCTGCCTCAGGTAAACCGTAGCCAACTGGTGGCGGAAAACGAAGGCATATGTAGTTGACCAGAGCCATGACAGCTGTTCTTGCCGCTACTCCTGATGCCGTAAGCAAAGTAGCTGCGATTGCCTCCCGTTTAAGAGAGTGTCTCTTGACAAAGGCATTCATTATACCTATGCCGAAGAGCATACTCAAGATTGCTGCAAGATTGTATAGAGGGCCCGTAGGGAGGGCCCCGGGAAAGAGAGCTAACAACGTTAGAGTGTTTAACAGGGTTATTAGAACGCTAACTCTGGCTCCATAAAGCAAGAATGCCGCCACTATCGGAATTTCCCATATTTGGTATATCAGATATGGCGCGTAGGGAGCTGGGATCTTCGCTGGCGAAAGGTTCAGGACGATGGCAAGTGCCGCAAATACTATTATAACTGCAACAGTCTTGCTGTCCACTTTTTCACTCCGGGCTAGGCCGACAGCTTCTTCTTTTCTTCAGCTATTAAAGAGTAGCTACCCAAACTAGAGTGGCATATCAGAGGTGGTTCTGTGAAGTCTTTGCCACTTTGTTAATTTTGTTCTCCATGTGAAAATTCGTCACCTGCAATTTTGTCACTCCGTTCTTCCCGTCTTTATTGGCTTCACCTGAATAACGAGTTCTCCACCTTCAGCCTTCAAAATCCACTCCAGCTTATCCCACTCAGTTAAGCCAAACTGATTTACTATGCTTCTTGGAACGGTGGTTCTTAGGGATTCGTTTTTGGTTGTGGCTTTGTTAAGATTGGTGATTTCGCCCATTTGTTTTACCTCTTCACAGGTAACTATTGTGGATAGGTCATATATTAAGTTACCTCAAAAATTACCTCAACATTTATAAGCAAGCGTGTTATAAGGTAACTATTGAGGTAAGCAATATGGCAACTCAACTAACCACAACCAGAGAAGAACGCGGTCAAACAATCGCTCAACACAACGGTCAAGTCAAACGCATAGACGAAAACTTCTACACAGTCAAATCCCAAAGCAGAAACGGAGAATACGCCGTTACAAAGATTGACCATGAATGGATATGCGAATGCCCAGACAACAAATACCGACACGTAGAGTGCAAGCACATCTACGCCACAAAGTTCTCTCAATCACTGAGAGCAGAGGTAGCAGTAAGACGCATTACGCCGATAGAGAACCTAAGCAACTGCATATACTGTGGATCAAGAAACCTCAAAAAGAAAGGCATACGAAAAAACAAATCAGGAAACATCCAGAAGTTCTATTGCCGTGACTGTCACAAATACTTCACCTTTAACATTGGATTCGAACGCATGAAGCACAACCCACAAGCAATCACTTCCGCTATGCAACTCTATTTCAGTGGTGAAAGCCTAAGAAACACGATGAAGTCATTAAGGCTCTTGGGCGTGGAAGTCTCGTATCGCACGATCCTGAATTGGCTAAAGAAGTACGTTAAGCTGATGAAAGACTACGCTGAGGACATCGAACCAAACGTAAGCAACACATGGAGAGCAGACGAGCTATACATTAAGATAAAGGGAGATACGAAGTACCTCTTTGCCCTGATGGACGACGAGACACGCTTCTGGATCGCTCAAGAAGTAGCAGAAACAAAAGACAGACACGATACCCGAGCGTTATTCTCCAGAGCTAAGTACCTCATGGGAAAACAACCCAAGACACTCATAACTGACGGACTCATGTCCTATTCCGCCGCATGCGACGGAGTTTTCTCTCAAACCCAACACACACGACACATCAGACTCCAAGGCGATATGAACAACAACAAAATGGAACGGATGAACGGAGAAATCAGGGACAGAGAAAAGACAATGAGAGGCTTAAAGAAGAAAGACACACCGATACTGACGGGCTACCAGATATTCCACAACTATATCAGGAGCATGAAGGACTAGACGGAAAGACCCCAGCAGAAGCTTGTGGAATAACGGTTAAAGGAAAGAACAAGTGGCTTACACTCATTCAAAATGCTAGCCAATGCAAGGACTAATGAATGAATATGCCAACACATGCAAAGTATACGAAAGATTCATAAGCCATAATACTGGTGTTTGGCTAATATTAGAACAAGTATTAAATAATCCGCAGTGGATGATACTAAGTAGATGCAAAGTGTTAGATACATTAGGAGGTTAGGGCATGTCAATAGCTAGGACTGAATTGTTTAGGGCTTCCAGAGAGAACTTGGAATGGTTCAAGCAAAACTATGAAAACATAAGGAAAGATTGCGATAATCAATGGGTTGTCATACAAAACAAGAAGGTTGTAGCAAAAGCCAGCACATATGAAAACATAACACGCACTCTAAAAAAAGAGGATAAAAAATCCGCAATAGTAGAGTTCATAGATTCAAACCAACTGGCAATGTTCTTCTAGCCCTCGTCGTGAGAGAACGCCACTTACCTTCACTGGTTCAATTATCAAAAAAGAGCCAATACTTCCTGTTTTATTTGAAGTGCCTTTTTTTCATTGTAGCAGAATCATCAATTTTCTCATTGACACTGGTTCCACTTATTCCGCAATAACAGAAAAAGAAGCTGATCTTCTTGGACTTGAAATTGCACTTCTACCAGATGCCAGAAAAGGTGCAATAGGATTTGGTGGAAGATTCAAGAACAAAATGATAAACCATCCAGTTAATTTGACATTCAAGTCTTCAAAAGAAGAGTATAAGATGACATATGGTAGTGGTTTTCAAATAGTCATTATTCCTTCTCATATGACGGGAGAAGGTAGAGAAAAAATGCTTAGATACTGCCCGTCTGTACTGGGGATGGAGATTCTTGGAAAGTTTCAACTATATGTCGATAAGAGAAAAGTCGAATTAACATTGGTCAAAGATTAGTCATCCGACGAAAAGTAACACGATAGAGAATCCGACAAAGAGGTAACAGAACCTAGAGAAGTCTTAAATCACGAATATTGGCATAAGGAGATCTATGCAAAATTCAGAACGCCAAATAGCTCTCATCAAGAACGTTGTGATAGTAGACTTTTCAAACACTACTTGCGATTTGTACCTAACTGATAAGAGGATGGTTTTGATTCGCACCAAGGGTAGTAAGGAATGGGGTGGGTTAATGGGTGGTGCAGTTGGTGGAATGGTTGGAGCTATCATTGGATCGGTAGCGCAAAAGGGTTTGGAATCGAGGAAAAAGCAAACCAAAAAGGAAGCGAGTGATTTGACTTTAGACGAGTTGTTAGCGGTGGACAAGAAAAGTTTCGGTCTGGCCTATGAAGATATAGAGCAAATCAAGTTCTATAAGGTCATGTTGAATCGTAGGTTAAGTGTTACAACGAAGAAGACGCTAAAGTCATTTACCCTAACCACAAAGCAATATGAAGAGTTGTCCACCATTTTGTCCACTATCCCTGCGCTTAAGGGAAAACTTGGAAGTTAGGCATCAACCGAAGATCCTGTCAGCAGGTTTTGGTTTGGTAGCCATAAGTTGAACAATTGATGGTTCCTTTTCATTTGGGTGTGAGCCGTTTTTTTGCAGAATAGTCCGCATATCTTCCTCATTCTTGCAAGTTATTGTGGTAATGACACCACGGTCAGCCATTTGCTCGATGCGTTTTGGAGCCTTATAATACTCGTTAGTGTTGTGTTTTCAACATAATAGAAGATAGCTCCAAAAAATGAAAAGGTATAAACTCTTAGCTGCGAAAGTTTCTCTGCAATGTCCACAAGATTGGCCATTTCTTCTTCATCACTACGACGGCCTTGACCGAATAAATAATAAAATAGAACAGCCATTCCCACTTCAGTCACTGTGATCGACACAATCGTTCTTAAGTCCAAAAGCCCAGATAGACCTAACAATATAATCGAAACCACGAAAACAGCTTCCAAAACGACAATAAAAGCAATAATACGGATAATTCTCCAAACAACTTCCACATGACGTTTTGTAATCTTTACAGACCTTATCTTGTTGATAATCTTGCGTATGTCCCCGATCACATTCCTGAATAAACGACGCATGTTCCTGAATAGATGATATAGGATATTTATCGGTTACCTTGGCATGATTCTTTAGGCTCTCACGCCATGCCCAATAGCGCACTAGGTGACGGTTTTTCACAAACACTTCTTTGGAGGCCTTTTTCTGGTCGGGTGACGCGAACTTCACAGAACCTCAGAGGTCGAAAGATAAATATTGCTTGGACGTATTCTCTCTAGGAAAGTCCTTGTCCGAAAGTGCGAAGTTATCTTCAAAGGATATCAAAGGCTGGCTTGAGCGTGAAACAAGTGCGCTCTCTGCTCCAATTCAGTCAAAAGCCCAAAAACTGTTTCAAGAAATGAAAAAGGAGCTTGCAAGTCTATCCGATTCCTGCAGAATGCTCTCCGAGAACAGTGGAAAGGAAATTGAGAAAAGAAACGCGAGGATCTTTTCCCGTGCTAAAGCGTTGAACAAGCTTGCCCGGCTCTTCAGCGAGCGGATATCTAAGATCAAGACACCTGAAAGAATCGCTTATGACAGTTTTGGCGAGTTTGTTCAAGAAACTCAGAAGGCTCTTTCGGTTACAGATATTGACGTGAGAAACTGGTTTCCACGTATCTCGCCGTTTTTCATTCTTGATAGGAGAAAATTCCAATTAGTCTTTGAGAAATCGAAGATTCAGCTGAAGGAGCTTGCCAGTTTTCTTACAAAAGAATACGTTAAGACCAAGACGCTGGAAGAGACATACGAACTTATTGACGACCTACACGCTCTCGAACATAGTCTTGTCAAGCTAGATGAACAGAAGAACGCAGCCAAGAGCGAGAAATCCCAACTTGAGAAAGAAATAGCTGAAACCCAGCAGAGAATAGCGGGCCTGAAGAATAGCGGAAGCCTAGGTCAACTAAACCAAGTGAACGTTGAAATTAGCTCTCTGAGTACAGAGATCAAACAGAATCTGCAACACCTTCAAAAACCCTTCATAAAACTGCAATCACTGACACTTCACGGAGAAGGAAGCGGCCTAACGCCCGAAGAACTCGCTAAGCTTAACCAATACCTAGAGAATCCTTTTGATGCGTTGGCCACTGAAGAAGCTGGGCACCCGCTACTGAATCAGATTCTGCAGAAACTGGCTAAATTAATGGCTGATGGAAAACTCCAACTGAAGCCGGAGAAGACTAGGAAAGCAGAGCAGATAAGTGGCAACATCATTAGTAAGAACTCGTTGGCTGGCTTTCACCAGAGGAGTGCTAGTTTAATGATGCGCAGAAGACAGCTTTCTACGTCAATCGACGTAGCTGAAACTGAAAAAAACTTGCTGAAGCTTCGTGGACAGCTGGCGGAGCTTGAAAGAAAGGCGAGAATAGTGGAGGATCGCCAAAATGTTCTGGAGCGAACCTGTGTTGAGACAACAGAGAAGATTCGAAGCCACAAAACTGAGATTGAAAAGAACATTTTCAGCTTCATGAACAAGACGGTTCTCATCCAATGATTAAGAGTAGAGAGATTGTTAGCAGACATCGATAGAATCATCAAAGATGCTTTGGAAACTCGATGCGAGGTTTTCACACAACTGACTAAGGACACTACTCAACTATTGTGCGCCGAGAATGGAAATGTTGGTAACCTCAGCATCAATGGGCGACTCGTCAGGATCAAGCCTTCAGGCCAAGCGCTCATAGTAGGTGACTTACATGGCGACCTAGAGAGCCTGATTGATATTCTCAAGGGAAGTAGATACCTGCAGAAACTGGACAGTTCACGGGATGCTTGTCTGATCTTTCTTGGCGATTATGGTGACCGGGGAGTTTTCTCTGCGGAGGTTTATTACGTCGTGATGAAGCTGAAGCTTCTTTTCCCTAGGCAAATTGTCATGATGCGTGGAAATCATGAGGGTCCTCCTGATCTCATGGCTAGACCGCATGACTTGCCTCTGCAATTTCAGAGAAGGTTTGGCAGGAATTGGCGGTCCGCCTATGCTGCGGTCATAAGGATGTTCGGTTGTCTGTACACTGCGGTGCTCGTTGAAGGACGTTGCCTTTTGGTTCACGGCGGCTTACCACAGCAAGTAGACTCGATTGAGGATCTGGCGTATGCTCATAGCTTGTATCCAACGAGGGATTTCTTGGAGGATATGCTCTGGAGTGACCCTGATGAAACCATTGAAGAAGCTGACATGTCTCCAAGGGGAGCTGGAAAGCTCTTTGGTCGAAAAGTTACAGAGAGAGTCCTGGGGAAATTGGGTGTAGGAGTTCTGATAAGGGGCCATGAACCATGCCAAGAAGGTTTCAAAATAAACCACAATGGGAAAGTCTTAACAGTCTTCTCAAGAAAGGGTCCTCCCTACTTCAACGCGTATGGTGCATACTTGGACATGGATCTTTCTGATAAGTTGGCAGATGCAAGTCAGTTGATCTCACGCATTCACCAGTTCTAGGATAGCGGTCTCGCGCAGACTTTATGAATGCGATTGGCCCTGTTCATAGGATAAAGAAAGCAGAAGGCTTGTTTTTGAAGTTTGGAATCATAACGCGCAACCAGAATTCTTGGTGTTCAACCAAGCTTCAGGAATCATTAGTCAAGCACAATATCCCGTGCATTTGCTTCAGCTTTCCGAAGATCATCGCTCGTGCCAAGCATAGGCCAATGCTGAAAGCCCAAGATACCGACTTACTACAGGATTTGGCGGCATTGATAATCCGTCCCATAGGCCGTGGATCAATTGAGGAATTGGTTTTCAGGTTGGATATCCTGTATCGGCTTCAACGTTTTGGCTCGTACATCATAAACTCTCCTGAAGCTATCGAGCATTGCGTTGACAAATATGACGTGATAACCCTCTTGGAAGAGAATAATATCCCTGTGCCACGCACAGCGGTAACAGAAAACGTCTACGAGGCTCTGACTGCTTTTAAGGAACTAGACAGCGACGTCATTGTAAAGCCTCTCTTTGGCAGCAGAGGGATTGGCGCTACAAGAATAATGGATTCGGATATCGCTTCAACCGTCTTCAAAGCCATAACATTCTATCACGGCGTAATCTACCTCCAAGAGTACGTGCCTCATGGGCATTCCGACATTCGAGTCTTCGTAGTTGGGGATCGTGTCGTCGCTGCCATGAGACGTGTTGCAGACAACTGGAAAACTAACTACAGCCAAGGCGCGCGCCCGGAATCCATAAAGATTGACGAGTCCCTTGAAGACTTGGCCGTCAAATCCGCAAGAGTTGTGGGATGCAGAATCGCCGGTGTGGATGTTCTTGAAAGCCAAAGAGGACCCATTGTGCTTGAGGTCAACAGTCAACCGGGGTGGAAAGGACTGCAGTCAGTCACGAGCGTCAACATTGCTGACGAGATCATCGATTTCGTCTTATCTGAATTGAGGAAGTGAAGGACATGCTGAAAGTCGAGATTCTGAAAGTTGACGTCACGTCTGGAGAAGCTGAGAGGATGGTCGATTTCGTAGCAGAAGAAAAGCCGCTTCATGTGTTTCTCAACAAAACCCATTATGTGACACTTTTTTGCTCACCCTCAAACCTGAAGGAGCTAGTATTGGGATTCCTTCTTTCAGAGCACATCGTAAACTCGCTTGGAGACATTGACAAAATAGACCTGAAGGAAACAGTATGTAAAGTCAAGCTTAGACCAGAAATCGATTTGAAACAGAAACCGAGTTTCTCCAGACCTTTTTCGAGAGTGGTTCTCTCAACATGTGGTAGCCAGTTGCCTCATCAGTTCTCTGGAAGACTTCCGAAGGTTAAGTCACGCCTCGTGGTCAAAGCTAAGACAATCTCGGATTGTGTGAATCGTTTGAACTCCTTGGCTGAAACATTCAGAAGAACTGGTGGAGTACATGCAGCTGCGATCTGTAGGTTCGATGGTTGCTTTCTGGCTTTTGCCGAAGACGTTGGTCGGCACAACGCAGTTGACAAAGTCATCGGGACGGCCGCTTTGGGCAAAGCTGATTTTGGAGAGTGTTTTCTTGCATTGAGCGGTCGAATGTCAAGCGAAATAGTTCTTAAGGCGGCAAGGGTTGGCTTGCCTATAGTGGCTTCTTTGGCTGCAGCAATAGATTCTGGCGTTAAAATCGCTGAGAAAGCCGAACTGACGCTGGTTGGCTTCGTTCGAGGAAAACGTATGAATGTGTACACTTTTCCTGAGAGAGTGCAGACATAGAGCTCCCAGCTTGTCAAAAGAAAGAATAGGGATGTTTGTTTTACACGTCGAAATATCTTCGACCGAAAGCTCTGCGGACTCCTTCATTCACGATCAAGGCTATTGGAATAGTGACAAGCGTCAGCATGCCAAGATAGTCAATTGAAGCCGCTGCAATGCCGTACAAGTAGGTGTCAATTACGAAGAAAATCGTCAACTCCACAGTTCTTCCAAATGCCATCGCAAGAGCCTCAATGAATGCCAGTGTACCACGTAAAGCTGATATCTTCGTCTGGCTCAAGACTCTGGCGACTTCACGTCCGTAACCGATCACAAGCCCAGCTACACCCTTTGCGACAAATGCAGAAATGACGTAAACCGCTGCCTCCGAACCACTGACTGTTCCATATGCACCATAGATTTCAGCTACAGCACCCCCAATTCCGCCAGCGAGAAAGCCCATTTTCGGTCCGAACAGTATGCCCACAATGGAGATTCCCAAAGAGAAGAGGCTTATGGACCACAATGGAGGCGGCATCGGTATCTTGACAAGTGACAGGATCGCCAAGAGAGCACTGAAAATGGCTACAAAAGCAATGAATTTTGTGCCCGCAATGCTGCTATGAGAGTTGTTCATGTTTTTTCCCTCCGCCAGTATTATCTGGTTCAGGTTCTATGGGTCGACGGCGGTTTCAGCCGTCCTCTCAGCCGGGTCATGTTCCCAGCTCCCCTAAACCCTTGAGGATAACTGTTATCTATTCGTATAAGTAGTTTGTGTTTTGTGTGGTTTTATTTGTCGTCGTGAGGTTTGTTAGATAGAAACTTTTGAAAATTAACATTAGGGATATTAAAAAGTGATTTTTGAAGAAGGTGAATTTGGGAACCAGCTGTTAAAAAAGCTTGGTAATGCAGATTCCGTAAACTTGTCGGTTGGTGCCTTTTTCTCTTGTGAATCAGGGTTTTGGTGACTCTACGGGTTATTGCTGTGCCTGTTAACTGTCGGGTGATGCTTTGACATCATTTCGCTTATCACATTTTTGCCATGGTCTGAGACTGGCTCTTTATCGTGCCAAAAATCGCCAGATAATGGCTTTGCGCCGCAGCTTCTGCGTGTTAACATTAATAGTCATGCGAAGCTCAGCTACCTGACGGGGTACCCTCTTTTTAACAGTTAAACGACCTCGCAAAAAGATGCCCCTACCCCCTTCCTAGGCATCGAAGAATGTTGGCTTGAACGAGAAAGGTCTCCCTATCATACAAGCCGCGACAAGAACTCCCTCACAGCCTCATCGCTGCCCACAAACCGCTTGACATCCTCCCCACCAACGCCATAATCGAGACGCGGCTCATTCCACTTCATGCAGCATCAAAACACAGGAAACACCTCACATATTATGACAATTCGCCTCAGATACCCTAGAGGAACTGAGGCTTCTGACAGGAGTATAGGATGCATTTTTGCTGCGGAAGGCCTAAGCGGTTCCAGTGTCCTAGTTTTGTTGTCTTGGCCTGGGCCTGCTTGCATCACGTTCTACCTCAATAGGCGTTTTGTTTGGGGCTCAGGCAGAATCCTGCGCACTTGAAAGCCGCGGATAGGACTTGAACCCAAGACAAAAGGCGAGGTCTCCCGCAAAACCCCTCTTTATGTCTTTGTTGCAGTAGTCTGGTCACTCTGCGCTAGAATGACGAGGTGTATTGAATGCCCGCCTCGTAGAACTACGTTTCTTTGTAGACAGCTATGCGGCATTTCTTGGGAAGAAAGGCATATAGTCTTTGTCTCTTCTCATCGAATGTGAACGTGTGTGCTCCTTCTTCCGTACTGACCCTCTCGTCTACGATCAGTTTTTGCGTGTCGATCACTTCAATTACGCTGGGTCTTCCAATGGCACAGTAGAGGCGATGTTTGTCAGTGTTGAGCCAGATTACATCGGGGCCTCCTCCAATCGGTACGACAGCTTCTTCATGACCAGTGGTGACGTCCAAAACAACTACTGCTCCACCGTCGCATGCAACATAAGCTCGACCATTCCTATCATCAATGTCCAGACCGTGCGGTCCAGCCACTGAGATCGGCAAGAAAGCATTCTCTTCTAAATTCTCAGGTGCAAGTATGGCTACTCCCGCCGGTTCACGGATGTTTACTAGGAAGACATCCATTTTGTTCGAGTAAGCACACCATCGAGGTCTTCCTGGTAGTTTCGTGGCAGATGTTGGTTTTTTTGAGTATGGGTCAATGAGCCTTGCGTGATTGTCTTCGACGTCAGCAACTAGTAGCTGTTTGCGATTGCTGTCCCAAGCGAGGCCGTTAGGCATTGAGCCTGCTTGTACCTCATGCAAGACATTATTGACTAAGGCGTCTATTACAAGAATCCTACCGTTACCTCGGGCGGCAGCAAAGACGAGGTTCTCATTCTGAGCACATCTTACTCCACTCGCCTCTAGGCACCCCATAAGCGTTGTTAAATGCTTGGCCTGTTCACCATTTATGACTTCGACGGTTCCGGTAGCTGTGTGAGCGACGTATACTCGACCACTTTTGATATGAACGTCTGCATGGTCGAAGCCTCCTGACTCATGAGGAGGAAGATCAATGAATTGCAGAATTTTCAGCGGCATAACAACAACCACTTGACATGTGTTGTAATCTACAAATGACGTTCATTGGTCGTCTTCTTTTCTTCCTAGATATAAGAAAAGGGGAAGTTTGGTTTACTCTGCTAGTTTCTTTTTCAAGAACTCTCTTCGTTCTTTCCTGTCTAGCTTTTCGATTTCAGCCTTGTATTTCTCTCGGATCAGTTTCAACTTGCTGTTTGTGTAGAATGCATCGTACACCGGGCTTGCTTTAGCAATTGTCTCGCGATCATCTTTTGATACGATGCCAAGACCTGTCATGACTGCTTCTAACCCCGCAGCCTCAGGTGCAGTCTCCATTTTGTCAGTGTCAGCTGCGCGAACAATCTTTGCCACCTCCAGTACCGCAGGGTCTTTGATTTTATATTTTTCAACTATTGCATCGAAGCTGCATTTGTCGCCATGGTGCCCAAGTTCGACACCAGGTGCGTCGTATGGTATTGCTTTCTCCTTTTTGACGGTTTCTTCAATTTTTTCCACGGGAACGAAGAGAAATTCAGCTTTCGGATCTACGAATCGCTTTATCAACCATGGGCACGCGGTTCTGTCCACATGCACGTATAGTCTTGTTACCCACTTCATAGTTTTCACCTATGTAGATTAACTACTTATCATAGGTAGAACATCTACTTATATATAAGCTTAACCCACACAGTGTTGAGGCACGCCAAAATGCATCGACTCAGAAGCATGAAAATCGGAACAGTGCAGCTCTGGCTTTTGCTGTTGCTTTCAGACAAGCCCATGTACGGCTATGAGATTATTAGGGAACTGGAACGAAGGTTCTCAGGTCACTGGTCACCCAAGACGGGCACAGTTTACCCTGCGCTGGAGAAGTTGGAGGAAAACGGCTTCATCACAGGACAGATCGAGTTCAGAGACCACGGCCCTGACAGAAAACACTACGCAATTACAGACAAAGGAAAAGAAGAACTGAAATCTGCCATGGTGCAATGGGCAAAAATGACCGAGATGATAGACACTTACAGGGAAAGGCACCAAGCCCTATTCAAGTTTAGGAAATCGTGCTCACGAGACGAAGCCGCTGGGATGCTGACCAAGCTTGGAACAGCCTTCAAGCATGAAACCTTTGAATTCTCGGACATCTTCGCCACGGAAGAGAAAAGTCAGGCATGCCCAAGTCAACCCATACTCATGAAACTGCTCTATGCAAAAGAAAATCACAAATACGAGATCCATATGGAACTTGAATGGATGCCACCTGGGACCACGTATGCCTGAGAGAGATAACCAATCAAATTTCTCTCAATTGCGGCTTAGTGAGGGCTGATTGCGTCTTGAGCCATCATTGGGGTTATGTAAGCGCCATTACTTCAGCACTCCTATTTGGAATAAGCTCTACCTTCAACAAAATCGCATTGCAGAATGTTAATCCCACTCTCGTAGCGGGGATGATCTACTCCATTGGCGGGGTTCTCCTGCTCGGAATCCATTTCACTCCACTCTCCAAAAAGATTCTTTCCATGCTCAAGACGCCGGGAACAGAAGAGAAAATACTGAAGAAAGACTTGAGAGTTCTGACCCTTGTGATTGTGTGCGGCTCGGTGATCGCACCGTTGCTGCTCCTGAACGGCCTGAACCAGACCACAGCCATAAACGCATCGCTACTTCTAAATGCGGAGTCCCTATTCACAGCCTTCTTAGCTTTTGTTTTCTTGAGCGAACGAGGAAAGAGAGGTGAGTATCTTGGAATTCTCATGCTGCTTGTCGGCGTGGTCTTCGTGGCCACAAATGGAGAATTCCAGAGAGTCACTCTGGCAGAAAACATTCCCGGTAATCTCCTTATAATTGGCGCATGTCTGTTCTGGGGAATAGACAACAACCTAAGTAGATTTCTCAGCAAGAAGAAGGACATCATATTGGTGACAGCATTGAAATGCTTTTTCGGAGGATTGGCCTTGCTCATTATCTCTTTTCTACTCGGCATTGACTTTAGCATATCATTGACATCGATACCTTACCTGTTGTCCGTGGGAGCCCTCAGCATCGCATTCTCAATCTTGTTGTTTCTTTTTGCCCTTAGAAAAATAGGTTCGATGCGAACAGGAATCATCTATTCCACATCTTCACTTTTCGGAGCCGTTTTCGCGTTTGTAGTGTTGAGAGAGCCTTTCAGTCCCATCCAAATGACAGCAGGACTAGTAATGGTATTGGGCGTTTACGTCCTTTACCGCTATGCGAAATAGAGAGAAATGGAGGCGGCGGGTGACGTCACCTCTCATGTGGGGAGTAGTGCATACAGATATTCGCTCAAAACCAGGAACGCGAATAACCATCAGTATGAAGAACTAGTTGTCTTGCAGTTTGCTCCAGAAAAGGTAGGCCTTTGTCTGCATCAGGAACCCGCAGATCTTGATCAGTCCCGCGAGCCTTTCTAAGCCAAGATGCTCCACTTCTTTTCTGTAAGCTTGTTTCTGCCCGTATGGCAGGTGGTAGCTGAAGGCTTTCATGAACCGAGGATGACTGTGCTTCACGAGGGCTTGCTTTATCCTCTCCACATCTTGACTGCTGAGACTCTGAAGCTTCTCAAGCACGTATTTCTCGCTGCTAAGAAGCTGCTCGTTGAACCCCAACTCATGGAGAAGCCCCACTATTCTCATGGCTTCCTTGGGTGGTGCTTGCTCGGCTATTCTCTTCATTCCGGCTTTCTCGGCGAACGGGTTGTACTTTGCCATGACTGCTGACATTTCCACGTAGTCAGTGCCGGCAAGCGGAAGAGTCTCCCCAACCAGCTTCGCGCCAAGCCCCACAGTGCGGTACTTGGGGATGAGTCTCAACCCACTAAACCATCAACCTTGTCAACCAAGACACCGTAAGCCAAACGCCTCCTCCCTCCACACAAACCACTCATCAAGAAGCAGAGAAGACGACAGATAAATGTAACAATAACGTTAAATCTCGGCACATTTATTTTTCCTAAGGTTCAGGCAAATTCAGGGTGCTACATGTATGAGGCAATCGTTGCCCAAAGATTCTAACATTCTTGAGATCGAGAAGAAATGGCAGAGTAAATGGGAGGAGATGGGCACTTACCGGTTTGATTGGAATGACTTAGAACGTCCGGTTTTTAGCATTGACACTCCTCCACCTTACACTTCGGGCGAATTTCACATCGGGCTTGTTCTGAACTGGACTTACTTTGATGTGGTAGCTAGATACAAGCGCATGAGGGGTTACAATGTTCATTTTCCGCAAGGATGGGATTGTCACGGCTTACCCATCGAAGTAGTAGTCGAGAAAGCAAACAAGATTAAGAAGACAGATGTTCCGCCTGATCAATTTCGGAAGCTTTGCATGCAGCTTGTAGAAAAGAACATCGAGGATATGAAGAAGTCCATCATGCGCCTCGGATGCTCGATTGATTGGTCTACAGAATACAAGACGATGAACCCTGACTATTGGAGGCGCACACAGCTCTCCTATATTCTCCTGTACAACAAGGGCTTCATTTACCGTGGAAAGCACCCTGTCAACTGGTGTCCAAGATGCGAGACAGCCATAGCCGATGCTGAAGTTGAATACGACACCAGAAATGCGGAACTGCACCACATCAAATTCAAACTTGAGGAAGGCGGCTTTCTAGAGATCGCAACAACAAGACCAGAGCTAATTCCTGCTTGCGTAACTGTTGCCGTAAACCCGAATGACGACCGATACGCCAAGTACGTTGGAAAGAGCATTCAAGTTCCAACTACTGACAGAATGGTCAAGATCATAGCTGATGAAATGGTGGATCCAAAGTTTGGCACGGGAGTCGTGATGATCTGCACGTATGGAGACAAGGCTGATGTTAAGACTGTGATAAAGCATGACTTGCCCGTCATAATGTGTATTGATGACAAGGGAAGAATGACCAAGGACGCCGGAAAATATGCAGGCATGAAAAGTGAAGAAGCGAAAAAAGCCATGTTGGCAGACCTGAAAGGTCAGGGACTGGTTGACAAGGCCGAACCGTTGACTCAGGAAGTCAGTCTGTGTTGGAGATGTCGCACGCCGATTGAGATTCTTGAGAGAGAACAATGGTTCATGAAAACACGAATACTCACGGATGACGTTGAAAAGAACGCGCTTGAAATCACGTGGTATCCGGACTACATGAAGCACAGGTTGATAGATTGGGCAAAGTCGCTTGAATGGGACTGGGTTATTTCGAGGCAAAGAGTGTTTGCCACACCGATACCGATCTGGTACTGTAACAACTGCAATGAGATCATTCTTGCGAAGCCTGAGTGGGTTCCCATAGACCCACGCACAGAGAAGCCAAAGATTGACAAGTGCCCAAAATGCGGTTCCAAAGACTTCAGACCTGAACGGGACGTCTTGGACACGTGGTTCGACTCATCCATAACATGCGCAGTCCACGCAGGATGGCCAGACAAGAAGGATTGGCATCGACTATTCCCAGCCAGCATGCATCCTTCTGGCGTAGACATCATTCGCACTTGGGCATACTATTTGATGGTTAGACACTTGGCTCTGTTCAACGAGAAACCCTACCAGAGCTGCTTGATCAACGGCATGGTCTTAGGCACAGATGGACGTGAAATGCACAAGCACCTCGGTAACTACGTAGCATCACTGGAGGTCATGTCAAAATACGGCGCCGACGCCACGAGGCAATGGGCAACAGCAGGAGGAGCCACAGGTTCAGACATACCTTTTCGGTGGCCTGATGTCGAGTATGGCTGGCGGTTCCTGATTAAGCTTTGGAACGCGTCAAGATTCGTAAACGACTTAATCGCAGATTTCGAAATTAACGACAAAAGCGAATATGCATTGCAGCCTTTGGATAAGTGGATTCTCAGCAAGGCTGAAAGGCTGACCAAAAAAGTGACGGACGCCTTGGAACGATGTCAATTCAACATTGCCATAGAAGAGACCCGCAATTTCGCATGGCACGTTTTCTGTGATCGCTACATAGAAGCAGTAAAGGACAGATTGTACAAACCAGAGCATTACGGTGAAGAAAAACGCAAAGCAGCACAATACACGCTGTACACAGTATTGTACAGAATCCTACAGCTGCTGGCGCCTATAACACCACATGTTACAGAAGAGATCTATCAGATAATGTATGCCGATGACAAAGGCTGCAAAAGCATAAACTTGTCTCCTTGGCCAACTCCGGATGAAAAACTTATCGATGAAGAGATAGAAAAGCATGGCGACCTCATTGTGGCTTTGATAAACGAGATCAGACGTGAAAAATCTGAAAAGCACATGTCGCTGAACACTCCTGTCAAAAGGCTCAAGACCTACGCTGGAAGCAAAGATTTCGCCAAAATAATTGCGGAAGGAAAAGAGGATATTTGCGGCACGTGCAAGATAGAGAATTTTGAGGTTGTGTCCAAGAAAGGTGACGGCAGAGAAGTGGCGAATTATAGCGATGTTCACTTTGTCATGGAATGCTAGTGTGCTTGCTGGAAGCGATAAAGAGTGAAAAAAATCGGAATCATAGGCTGTGGGGCAATAGGCACACTCATTGCGCAAGCTGTTGAAAACGGAACCATTAGCTGTGACCGATTGATCTTGTATGATTACGATTCTAAGCAAGCTGAACAACTCAAGAAATCGTTACACGTTCCCACTATGATTGCCAGAAGTGTTGATGAGATGATTGAGGCTGGTCCCTCAGTCATTGTGGAGGCGGCATCCCAGCAAGCCGCTAGAGACAACGTGCCAAAAGTGCTGTCAAAGAACATTGACATGGTAGTGATGAGCGTGGGAGCACTCATCGACATGAACCTTGAGAGCGACAGGATTCACATACCTTCAGGAGCCATCGGCGGCTTAGACGCTATTTCCAGCGCATCCGTTGCGGGCATTGAAAAGATCGTTCTAACCACGAGAAAGAATCCTGGAGCTTTGGACATGAATAATCGTGAAGAGAAACTGGCATATGAAGGAACTGCAGAAGAAGCCGTCAAGCGTTTTCCGAGAGAAATGAACGTTGCAGCAACTTTGGCTCTCGCCGTGGGACGCGGAAAAGTGCACGTTAAAGTGATTTCAGATCCGAAAGCGGACAAGATCGTGCATGAAATCAAAGTAAAGTGGAAACACGGTGACATGTTCTTTAAGTTCTCCAACAGCCCTCATCCGCAAAACCCAAGAACCAGTGCTCTAGCAGCATATTCCGCAATAGATTTGATAAAGAGAATTCTTGAAAAACGGGCTTAGATGAATCGTTTGATCATGTGCGCGCTGTTTGGGCGATGCGGGGCTACCTGTTTGTGCAACAATCCGCTGTTCTTTCATTTTGTGAATCGATCGTTCTTCCATACGTCGGCTGTGTCGCTGTATCCTCTTTTTTCCCAGTAACCTAACTCTTTCTTTGTTGTGAATCTTATACGCGTGAGCCAAAGTGCACTCTTGTAGGCATACTTATCTGGGACTACTAATCGAAGTGGGAAGCCGTAGCCTTCTTCCAGTTTTTCACCATTCAGCTTGTATGCCAGTAGAACGTTGTCATTTGATAATTCCTTGAGCGTAAGTGAAGTGGTATACCCGTCTGCGCATTCGAAAGTAACAAATTTGGCAGACTCTTTTGGTTTTACTAGGTTCAGAATTGTTCTAAATTGTATCCCTTCCCATTTGCAGTCGATTACACTCCAGCCTTCAACGCAGTGAAAGTCGCTTACCGACTCGGTGCTAGGGAGTTTCATTATTTCATCCCAAGTCAGCTTTAGTGTTTTTTCAACTTCCCCTTCTATGTTTAGAGTCCACGTTTTCAGATCGATCTTTGGGATTCTGCTTGTGATTGCTGGGTGATCTGTTCCCCATCTCATCAGTCTCTTGATTGGCATTTGACCGGGCGGCAGCTCTTTGTCTTCTGGTGCCATAATTGTTCAAGAAATATTGGATTGTTCAGTGAGATAAGGTTTCTCGAGTGCCGCTTCGGAAAGAAGGCAGCGCTATTTGTCGGCAGTTTCGAAGAAGCTTGTTAGTTGCTTCTGACTCTTTTGCTCTTTTGTGAGACCAGAAACTTTCACGCCTACTCTTCTCATCTTGAGTCCAGATTCTTTGATGAATTTGTCGAAGAGTTCTTTGGCCTTTTCCTTGAGCAGACTTGGGTCGCTTTTGGGGGTTTCAAGAGTCATGGATCGACTATGGGTGCTTAGGTCTGTCATGATAGCGATTATGCTTATTGTTTTGAAGCTGAGTTTTCGTTGTGAAAGATCACCATAGATTTCGTCGCACAGTTGATTCGTCTTGTCTACTAGTGCGCCAAGTTCCATTGTGTCTTCTCTTAGTGTAGCGATTCTGCTTATGGATTCAGCTTCGTCCTTCTCTTGGACAGTCTCATTGTCGATCCCCATTGAAGCGTAATGGAAGTACGTGCCTTGGCTTTTGCCGAAAACCTCTATCAGTCTCTGCACGTCGCGTTTTGCCAAGTCTCCAATGGTGTTGATTCCAAGCGTTTGCATCTTTTCTTTGGTCTTGGCTCCTACACCTATTAGCTTCTCAATTGGCAAAGGAGATAGAAAACTGTTAACTTCGTCTGGCGCGATTACTGTTAGGCCGTCTGGTTTTTGGTAGTCTGCAGCGATCTTGGCTACGAGTTTGTTTGGGCCGATGCCAATTGAGCAAGTGAGTTTCTTTTGAGCTTTGATTTCTTCTTTTATTTCAGCACCTAGCGCCTTTGCCTTGTCAAAGCTTTCATTAACCTTTTGGCTCACATCCAAGAAGGCTTCATCTACGCCAAATTGTTCGAAACGGTCAGCATAGATTCTGAGAATGTTCATTATTTCGTCCGAGATTTTTTCGTAGAATGAATAGTCAACTGGCAGAAACACAGCTCCCACATCTTCAAGCTTCTTCTTTGCGAAGGCAATGGGCATTCCTGACTTTACACTGTACTTTCTCGCCACATAGTTTGCGGTGCTTACTGCTCCACTGTCCTCACTGCGCCCAGAGTAAACGCCTACGACCACAGGTTTGTCTTTCAAGGAGGGGTTTCGCAGTTCTTCGCATTGCGCAAAGAAGTAGTCGAAGTCCACTAGCATTATTACTCTGGCACGCATGAATCCGTTCGTCCCAGTAATCACTACTTGATGCTATTTCTAAGAGAGCATGAGTGTGATAAGCCTTAGCAGTTCAAGTGTACGCTAACACAGAAGATATAATCAACCTCCAACAAGGAATCGTGGAAGCCTGATCCGATGAACCAGTGGCGATTGTTGAAGCTCGAAACACATGACCCATACATGAACATGGCGATCGATGAAGCCATACTGACTGCTAGAACAGCAAATCAAGTGCAGAACACCATAAGATTCTATCGCTGGAACCCTTCTGCGGTTTCGATCGGGAAATTCCAGAAACTCGAAAACGAGGTGTGGCTTGAGAACTGCAGAAAACACGGCGTAGGCTTCGTGAGACGCATAACGGGCGGAGGAGCAGTCTACCATGATGCTGGGGATGAAGTCACTTACAGTGTGGTAGCAAGCAAAGTAGATCTGGCTTCTGACATAACTGAAGTTTATGCAAGAACATATTCTGGGTTAGCCGAAGCCTTACACATCTTGGGAATACGTGCGGATTTCAATGAGGGCAACGCGAAGGTCTGTCCGAACCTGACTGTGAATGGTAGGAAAATCTCTGGCAGTTCCCAGTCTCACAAACATGGCACGGTCCTGCAGCATGGTACGCTTCTCGTCAACGTGAATTTGGAGAGGATGTTCACTTTTTTGCGTGTTCCGTGGGCTAAGACATGCATGGAGATCGTAGGCGTTGCTAAACAGAGAATAACCTCGATAAAAACGGAACTCGGCAAAGACATTGCGATTGAGCAGGTGAACAAGGCACTGGTTGAAGGTTTTCAGAATGCTTTGGGAATAGAGCTTGTCGAGGATAGTCTGTCAGTTTATGAGCTTGACATTGCTCGAAAATTGGCTAAGGAAAAGTACGCTTCTGAGAAATGGAATTTTCGTGCCATGTATTCTTCAGCTTAACGCTTCTGGATCCGCCATCTCAAGCCCTGAGGAGTATCCTCAATAATTACGCCTATTGCTTTGAGTTGAATTCTGAGCTGATCAGCGGTTTTCCAATCCCTAGCCTTTCTGGCTTCTTCTCTCCTTTGAACGAGTTCTTGGGCTTCTTCTGGGAGCTTCTCTTCCTTGTTTAGGTCACCGAGGATGGCGAGAACTGTGTCAAATCCGGACATCAAATCGTACACTCGTTGTGCTTCTTCGTTGCTGAGCAGGTTTTCATCGACAAGATTGTTCACTTCTCTGACGAACTCGAACAGCGCGGCTAGGGCGACACCTACGTTCAAGTCGTCATCCATAGCATTGCCAAATTCTTTCTGGACGCGTGTTGTCAATTCATTGATCTCTTTTTCACAGCCTTTTCCACTCACGTCTTTGAGTCTATACATGAAATTCGTCAAGCGGTCAATGGCATTTTTTGCGGCTTCCAGTCCGTCGAATGTGAAGTTGAATTGTTGTCTATAGTGTGTTGACATGAGTAAGTAGCGCACTGCCAACGGATTATGCCCCAGTTTCCCGACGAGATCTCTTACCGTGTAGTAGTTGCCGAAGCGTTTGGCCATGCGTTTTCCTTCGACAAGCAGGTGCTCGTTGTGTAGCCAGTAGTTCACGAATTTCTTGTTTGTTGCTGCTTCGCTCTGTGCTATTTCGTTTTCGTGGTGTGGGAAAATGTTGTCGACTCCGCCGGTGTGTATGTCCAGAGTTTCTCCCAGGTATTTCATTGACATTGCAGAGCATTCGATGTGCCAGCCTGGTCTCCCTTTGCCTATGTCGGTTTCCCAGAAAACGTCGCCGTCTTCCTCTGTCCAGGCTTTCCATAAGGCGAAGTCTCTGGCGTCTGCCTTTTCGTACTCGTCTGCTTTGACTCTGGCTCCGGCTTTGAGTTGCTCAACTTTGAACTTGGAAAGCTTCCCATAGTCTTTGAACTTGGAAATGTCGTAGTATATTGAACCATCGTCGCCCTTGTAGGCATAGCCTTTTTCCATTAGTTTCTTGATCAGGGCAACCGTTTCTGGCACATGTTCTGTGGCTCTAGGATAGTGCTCAGCCCTTTCGATGTTCAGTGTTTCTAGGTCTTCAAAGAAGGCTTCAACGTATTGTTGTGTGTGCTCACTTAAGGGAATGTTCGCTTTTTTTGAGGCGGCTATTGTCCTGTCGTCAACGTCTGTTAGGTTCATGACTTGTGTGACTTGGAAGCCACGGTATTTGAGCCATCTGCGTAGCACGTCTTCAAAGACGAATGCTCTAAAATTTCCGATGTGGGCGAAATCATAAACAGTGGGTCCGCAGGTATACATCTTCACTTTGCCTTTTTCCAAAGGCACAAAGCGTTCTTTTCTGCGGCTTAGTGTGTTGAAAAAGTGTATGTTTTCGGTTGGATCCTTCATTATTTTTCTTGAACAAATAGCCGCAGAATATATTTAAACGTTTTACGTGGGTTGCTAGTCGTATCTTTTTAGTCTGATCATTTTTCTGTAGCTTTTGAGATCGGCGGCGACGCGTTTCAGGAGGTACAGTTCTTCCATTGTTTTTTCGAACCTTGCAAACTCTTCGCGGAGTTTCTTTACGGGCATGTTGTTCTCGGTCACGGTTTCCATCTTCGTGGCGTTTTGTGTGGGAGGCCTTCATCGTTTGTTGGCGAACCGCTTGGCCGTTTCCGTCATCGAGGAGAAAGGAGAAGGCTTCGAAAACGGAAGAAAAACATGCGTGGCTTTTGCAGTTCGGCCCTCAACCTTAGCCCTCCACACTACGTCGTAAGACTTAAGAGACACTTGTCGTATAAAAACGTTGCGAACCAGTAAAAATAAGCGGGCATAACTAGCTTATGGCCAGAATGCCTTCAAGAATCCTCTTTTCTTCGATATCCAGCTGTCGGGAGAGCCAAGCTTTCAGGAATGAAGTGAACTTGGGAAGCTCACCACTGTAAGTCACTATTTGATTATTCTTCAAAGCATCGACTTGGAAAGCTTTCTCGGCTTCCCTGTACAGGAAAGACACTGTCTGAGCTTGATAGGCTATGTTCTGGAAATCTTCCCACTGCTTGCAGCGCAGAATTACCGGCGGACCGCGGACTTCTTTCGTCTGCAACGGTTCGGCGGAGCATGGTTTTGATTCAATCGTGGGCGCTCTTTGGGTCTCGTGCGGTGCTGACAAGTACGTGATCAGGTTTGCTATTTCACTCTGCAGCGTGGTCAGCCTTTCTTCGACCTTTTCCACTTTTGTGCTTAGTTCTCCAGTGTCGCCCATCTTTTCGGTTATTGTGCCCAGCTCGTTTATCAGTCTGTCTAGGTCTTTTTCGTGTTCTTTCAGAACGTTCACTATGAAGTCTATTGCTTCCAATGCTTCATCTTTGGATGGAGATCTTTTAGACATGTAGCTCGACCTTTGCCTATGTCTACTGAATAGGATTCTGCATAAATAAACGTAGCGAATCCTCAAGACTTATCCAAACGAAGACATAACTATACTTATTTTGAATTATGCGTAGCTTTTCAGACTCTGTTAGCACCTATTTCTTGAGTTGTAGCGACTACGTGGGTCAAAGATTCTATACACGCATATTTGCACGAGAGAGTTAAAATACGTGATTTTTGAATTGTCAGCCTGTCGCGGGAACGGTGATGTGCCGTGCATGGATTGCTAAGCTTTTCTGAAAGAAAGGACGTGGCTCAGTTCGTCTCGGACAGGGGCATCAGAATTCTCAACTTGTGTCACATTCCAGAGGATGGACGGTTGAAGACTCTCAGTTTTTCAGCGGCTGACGGCGATCGCGTTGAGGAGATTCTGGAGTTCGGTGAAAGAGTTGATGGTTCAAGCTTATTCTCATTCATTGAGCCGAGCAAGAGCGACATTTATCTTATGCCTGAATTGGCTAAGACATTTATCAACCCTTTTGCAACCACGCCTACACTGAACGTGCTGTGTAACTATCTTGGCGAGAATGGGCGACCCTTGGAGATTGCTCCTAGGAACGTGCTGGCCAGAGCTGAAGAGAAATTGCGCTCATCAAGCGGCGTTGTCTTGAGGACTTTGGCTGAGCTTGAGTTCTACTTGATTTCCAAGCCCACACCTGAGGTGCTTTTTGTGAGTTCGTCCGATAGGAACTATCATGAATCCGCGCCTTTTGCCGAGTTTGAGGGTTTAAGGAATGAGGTTTTGGTGACTTTGACTGACCTTGGCATTTCCACCAAGTATGGCCATTGTGAGGTTGGTCGAATGCGTGGCAAGGATAATTCGGTCATTGAGCAGCATGAGGTGGAGTTTAGGCCTCAGGGTTTAGTGGAGATGGCTGAAACCGTTGCGATTGCAAAGTGGGTGATCAGGAACGTCTGCTTGAAACATGGTGTGTCTGTATCATTCGTTCCTAAGATGGCTCTTGATCACGCAGGTACAGGGATGCACATTCATCTCTGCGGGTTGAGAAATGGCGAAAATGTGATTGCCAACGCAGATGGGAGTCCAAGCGATGATGCTCTCAGAATGATCGGTGGAATATTGAAATTTGCGCCTAGTCTAGCGGCTTTTGGAAATCCTACGCCTATTTCCTACTTGCGCTTCAATGCTCGTAAAGAGTCTCCGATGCACGTTTGCTGGAGCGCTAGGAATCGTTTGGCCCTGATAAGGGTTCCTTTGTGGTGGAGCTTCAAGAAGAAGAGTAAAGAATTTGATTGTTGCAGGGAGACTTTTGAGTATAGAGCGCCAGACGCTTTTGCGAATACCTATTTGCTCTTTGCAGGCATGGCTTTGGCTGTGAATTATAGTCTGGAGAATCCGAAGGAAGCCTTGAAGATTGCCGAAGATCTGCATGCTGAGACTTCTGACAAGAAACGAAAAAAACTTAAGGCGTTGCCAGGTTCTTGCAGCGAAGCTGCCGACCTTCTTAGGAAAGACAGAAGGCTCTATGAGGCCGATGAGGTTTTTCCGAAAGGGTTGATTGAGAAGAATGTTGAGAAACTCAAGGCCTATCGAGACGACGACTTGTGGAAGAGGTTGATGGAGAAGCCTGATGAAGTTGAGAAGTTGATCGAACAGTATCTGCATTATGGCTAGCTTGGGAAATGCTTATAGGGTTTCCCTTGTGGTAAGGTCTCAGACAATATGGTGTGAGTGGGCGGGTAGATCAGTTTGGCATGATCGCCACGTTGGCATCGTGGAGGTCGCGGGTTCAAATCCCGCTCCGTCCACCAAGAGCGTTTTGGGCCTATTTGCGTGCGCTATACGAATGTTGCTATTATGAGAGTTGCCAGTGCCAGAGGCAGCGGATACTTGAAGAAGAAGCCTACTGCCTGATCTATTCGATATCTCGCGGATGAAGCTTTCATGGCAGTAATTGCGAACACAACCACGATGATCTTCAGTAAAACAACCAAGATGCCTTCAATAGTATAGAGGGAAAATGGTAACGCCCCTCCGAGGAACAGGAATACTATCAGGATTGCGCTGGCGAATGTTTCCACATCGTGGAACAGGGAGGCCAAGGCCAGCTTGGCGCCGCTGAATTCTGTGTACACGCCGGCAATTATCTCTGTGTCTGCCTCGAAAATGTCGAACGGCTGTAAGCCAAGCTTGCACTGCAAACTGATCATGGCCACGACGAGTGAGATCGCTGTTAAAGCCAGATACAATGGGTTAGCCAATATGGTGGGGAATTTTTCTATGGTTTCGAGAACAGAGAACGAAAAGCCGTTGCTGTGTCTTGAGACAATCACGATAGGGGTCAATATCGAGAGAACCCAAGCAGGCTCGTATACAAACATCAGCGATATCAAGCGTGATACACCTATTGAGGGAAACATGTTTGGGAGCATTAGCGATGCAAAAGCAAGAGCTATCGTGGACCATAGCCCCAAGTAAACGAATATCACAACGTCAAAGGAACTGTGGAGTTTGAAAGGTGAGAATGGCAGGAACATCAGGGTGGCAATACTGCTGCCTATTCCGATGCCTATGAAAAGTGCATACAGTTTGGCTCTTCCATACTTTGGGGTTATGCTTTCTTTGCTCAGTAGCTTGTAGAAGTCGTAGAAAGGTTGCAGTATTCCGAAAGGTCCAACAAATCTCGGGCCTACCCTGTTCTGCATTCTGGCGAGCACTTTCCTCATGTACCATTGATTGAGCAAGGCTCCGACAAACGTGAACAAGAGCCCTGGGAATATGAAAACTGCAGCCAGAAATTCAAGAAGCGATTGTATCTCGATCATCATAGGACTACGACCAAGATTATTAGTAGGACTATGAGAAAAGCAAGCCACATACTCATGTAGAACAGCCATTCGTCTATCGAGTATGTATTGAATCTGTTGACCACGGTCTTGTAGACGTTTCTTAGCGATTGATTGACAGTGGACCAGAAGAGATTTCCAGGGTCGATTGATTCTTCGTTAAATGGTTGTTTTTCACCGCCTAGGTAGGGCTCATTCCTGTCCCCTTCGGGTTGGCTGGACTTGGTGCTTGGAGACTTGATGTAGATGAGCAAGATTACCAGTGCTATTATGAACATTGCGCCGGAAACGCTCAAAGTCTGGAAAAGGGTAGGTGTAAGATCCATTTAGCCACCCAATCCCCCAATCGCTCTTAAAGCCGCTTGAATGTAGGAATCCACGTCTCTCAGTGAGGAGACAGTTGGGGTCAGAATGAGTTTATCTATGGTAGGTGCGAACAGGCCTAGAAGGACGCACATGGCAGCTAGAACTATGGGAACTATGACGACTGGAAATTCCTTGAAGCTTCCAAATTCTCTGTCGGGTTTCTTCGCCCAAGCGCTGAACAGCACTTTCATCCAAGCCATCAAAGCTATGGCGGTAGAAACGACTATCACGATGGTGAGCGGTGCTAGTCCTGCTTCCATGAATGCAGAATAGAGCATGAACTTGCTCATGAACCCGTTGAACGGCGGCAGCCCCTCAATTGCCAGAACGCCTATCAAGAATGTCGTGAACGTTATTGGCGCGTATCTGCCGACTCCTCCCAACTTGTCTATGCGTCTTGAGCCTGCGTAGGTTGTTAGAACGCCAGCTGAAATGAAAAGCAACGCTTTGGCGACTGCATGATTGATCAAGTGAAAGATCGCAGCTTTAAGTCCAAGGTCTGTGCCTAAACCGATTCCCATGAACACCAATCCCATGTGAAAAACAGTACTGTACGCAATTACCCTCTTCACATTCTTCTGCAATACCATCAGTAGCGAAGCTATTATGGCTGACATGGCCCCAAGCACCATGAGGATCAGTTTGATTGAGTTGAAGAACACCGAAGGGAATCCTGCTGATGAAGTCAACGGAGCGAATGATAAGGATAGAGGAGACATGTTAGCTTTCCCGAATATTGTGTACATGAATCTGATTATGACGTAGGCGCCGTTGCTTACGACGAGTCCGGAAAGAGCTGCAGACACAGGGGCTGGAGCTGCTGAGTGAGCGTCTGGAAGCCAGAAATGATTTGGAAACAGAGCAGCCTTGAACGTGAAAGCCCAAAGAGTGAGGGCCAGCGCCACGGCCGTGCCTGTCAAGATGTTACCATACGGAGAGCCAGAGAACGGAAAACTTAGACCTCCAGCTTTGGAAGCCAGGTCTGCCATGTTCAAGGTACCATAAGACGCATAGAAGAAGATGAGAGCTATGAAATAGAAAGTCGTGCTTACAGCGCCCAGCAAAGCGTATTTCAATGCTGAATCGACCGCTTCACCCTCTGTTCTGTAGAAAGCTATCAGACCATACAGGGCGATGCTTGTAACTTCCACCATTACGAAGAGGTTGAATGCGTCGCCAGTGTAAATCACGCCGAGTAATCCTGTTTCGAGGCCGAGCAAAAGCGTGTAGTACCATTCAATGCGCTTGCCTTGCATGTACATGGCGCTGTGGAGAATTATGAGAAACATGATGGTGCCTGTGACGAGTCCCAACAGGGCGTTTAGTTTATCCACCTCATAGATTATCCCGATCGGCGGAACCCATCCTCCAAACTTGTACACGATCGGTCCGTCAGTGGCGAAGAAGACATTGTAGAACGTTACCACAACAGAAGACTCCGCGAAGAGTGAGAAAATGAAGGCATATGCATCCAGCGCTTTCCTTCTTTTCCTAACCAGTAGGCTAAACAGAGGCAGTGCAAAACAAGATATGATTAGAACCGTTGTCGTCAAGCCGAGTAAAATTGGCGTACCGAGCATTTATCCACCTCAGTCAGAAGACCTTGATTAGATACTTCTCGAAACTCTCGCATATCGCGCTGCGGCACTTGGCGGGTTCCTGAGTTGCCACATCTATCCAGTGAACGTAGTACAATTTCTTCTCTTCGTTCAAGTCTATAACGACCGTGCCTGGCGTGTTTATGATTGAGCCGGCCACGCCCACAACTGCGTAGTCCGTTGAGACTTCATACGGCACCCTGACTATTCCAGGATTTATCGGCATTTTTGGGTCTAGTATTCTCTTAATCACGTCCCAGTGTGCCAGTACTTCCGCGACAAAGAAGTAGTAGACTGCGTACTTGATGAGGTAGCCAAGGCGAATGAGGCTAAGTGATTTTGAAGTTTTCGTAACGAGTATCTCGGAGAACAAGAGTCCAGCAATTACCGCGATTATGACCCCTGTTATAAGGTCGTAGATCGTGACTGAGCCTGAGAAGATGATGTACACTACGAAAGCCATAAGAATTGGAAGTATAGCCTTCTTCAGGTTCATTCTTCAGATCTCTTCCTTTGTTCTGCGATCTTCCTTGTGTCAAGTGTGTGATAGATTCTGTAATCCTGCACGGCTAGGAAGACCATGAATAGGACTACGGCCATGCCGATAACGATGGCTGTGAGAACCAACGCTTGTGGTACGGGGTCGACAGCGGTTCTTAGGAACATGCTTATGTCATTGTTTGTGGGGTTTTCTGTTGTGAGAATGGGCGGGACAACTGGATAGATGTATCTGAACCCAACTATCGTCGCGAAAATGTTTCCTGCGTCTCCGAATATTGTCAGGGCTATAATCTTCTTGATCAAGTGCGGCTTGTACAGTATTCCGTAGAGTGATATGATCAAGGTGGCAATGGTGGTCAGAATTATGTATGTTGCCAAGAAGGTTTCAATGAGTGGCATATTTTTCGTTCTCCAATATTTTCTTGAAAACACTCTCAGGAAGTGACAAGAGCACGAAGGTCAACGTGAACCCAGCTCCTACGGCCAAAAACTCCGACAGGTTAAGCATCCACAAGTTTCCACCCATCATCCTGTCAGCAATGTATGAGGGCAAACTCACAGGGGCGTCAGGCTTGATCTGGTTCTGCATAATGTATGCGCCATTGTGGGTCAATAGACCTACAACTAAGGGTAACACGACAGTTGTTCCGATGCCTAGCAGACCGAGACTCCTTAGAATCAGCATCGAAGTCTTGTTGACCTTTCTGTCTTCAAGTGCGAACCTTGACATAGCCATAATGAACAAGATCGGAAGAACCGCCAACGCAGCTCCTCCTTGAAAACCCCCTCCAGGCGTTAGTTGCCCGTGAAGTGCGATCGATGCAGAAACAACGACTATTATTAACCCGATTATTTTTGTAACGACCTTGACGATTATACTAAGACCAAGGTCGGTTTGCTTATTATCTTCGCGTTTAGATCGAGCAGGCATCTCTACTTCAAAGGCGGCTATACACGCAATGATGGCTAGGAAGAACACTGAAGTCTCGAAAAGAGTGTCAAACCCTCTGTAGTCCCAAACGATGGCTGTGACTGCTTCAGGGCTGGCTGCCCAAACGTACTTGTCACCTGCGTTTAAGGTGTTCTGAAGGTAATAGGCTGCCAAGTTTCTGAGGTCAGTTTGTGGTATTATGCCGGTTGCTTGAGCAGCAATTGCATAGGAGATTGCGACTAGAGATCCGATGATTACGATGAGCGAGATTGCAGTCTTCGTGCTCATTCTGACTCGTACCTCTCGGTTTTCTTGACGAGGAAGAACGCGACTGCTGGGTAGATCCCAATGCCAATAGCGACGTAAGCGAGGGCCAAGTCTGGACCCATAAGCAAGTAGAAGACCAGCAAGTACGCTGCGCTTTCAACTGATGAGTAGATTATTGCTTTGACCAAGTCTTTTTGAATAATCGTCAGATAAGTGAAGATCAGCGCGACAGTTGACATTATGGCCAAGAAAACGTCGATGAATATTGTTTCGTACATTACGTCTTCTCACTCTCTTTGTTCTTGTCTTCTTCCAGATGGTCCGTTACCTTCGGCTCAACCGGAGCAACTTTTGCCCTGTGGGTAGCTCTTGCCAAGGCATGTGAACCAGCGGGTGAAACCAGCATCACTATAAATGCGGTAATGACTAGGCTGCCGAAAAACAGCCATTTGTAATCAAGAAAATCTGAACCAAGAGCAATGAGTGCAGCTCCAATAATAGGAACAAAACCTCCTCCTATGCTTCCAATCGTGGCAGCATGAAGTCTGACGAAAAAGTTCGGGAACCTCAGCATTCCTATGGCGGCCACAATACTACAGAACACGCCGATTGACACCAGAACCTCGCCGATTATTACGAGTGCCCAGTCGACTATGTCAATCAAATTACTCACCCATCTCCTTCTTCTCAAGATACTTAGCTACAAAAACATCAAGCGCATAAGTCCACACAGAAAGTAGTATCACGACTGGTATCAGCAACAGCGACTTGAAAAAGATGGCAAGCATTGCCATAAACACTATGGTCTCGAAAGAGACACAGTCTATTGCTAGAACAGTATCTGAAATTGTAGGTCCCTTAAACACTCTTATAAAATAGAGCACAAATGAGACAAGGTAGATTGGCAAAACAATCATAATGAAAGTCATTACTTCTGTTTCCAACTACCTTCTCCCTTCGGTTTGTCTCAGAACTCGCTTGTTTTGAGTGCATCCTTAATTAAGCTTTCTTTCTCGAAAGAGGCCAGTTTATAGATGTTGCTGGTGATATACGCATTGACCGGGCAGATTTTGACACACTGGTAGCAGAAAACGCATTTGCCGAAATCCGTAACTGGATATTCCTTGTTAGTGGCTGAGTTGATTTTCATCTCAATCGCGTCAGCAGGGCAGTCATGAGCACATAGCCTGCAGCTGATGCATTTCTTAAGGTCTAGGGTTTGCATTCCTCTGTAATCTTGTTGTGCTGGCCTGTCCTCGCGTGGAAACTTGTATGTTGCTGGCTTTTTGAAGAAATTCTTCAGGATTTCAGGTAACAACTTAAGCATCCATTATCCTCTCGTCAGCTCAATCACAGATCTTGTCTCCACGCATCCGCCCTTTTCTATTACAACCATTCTTTCCATGCAGGATATGCAGGGGTCTAAGCTTGCGAGTATGGCTGGGAGATCAGCCAAGTTGGCGTCCTTAAACAGTATAGGGCTGTTCAAGATGTTGTTGAAGCTTGGCGTTCTGATTTTTAGCCTATATGGTTTGTCTCCTCCTTTGCTTATTATGTTGTACAAGAGTTGTCCTCTCGGGGCTTCGACTCTGGATACTGCCTCTCCAGCCGGAACCTTTCTTATCATGACTTTGGGTCCTATTGGTCCATCTGGAGTGTGATCTACGATGTATCTGAGCATGTTGATTGTTTCAAACAACTCGCCGACTCTGACCATTGTTCTTGCCCATGAATCGCATTCTTCTCTTGTGACGACGTTGAAGGGGATTTCACCATAGACCGCGTATGGGTCTTCATAGCGCACGTCAGTTTTCACTCCTGAACCTCTGGCTATCGGTCCGACGAAACCGTATCTGCTCACATCAGCCTTTTTGAGGATGCCGACGTCAGAGAGACGTTTGTTTATGATTGAATCCTTTTCAAAAACCGTTTTATAGTATTTTATTCTTTTTTCAACGTGGTCAAGCGTGCTTTTGATTTTTTGTGTCTTCTCAGGGTTTATGTCTCTCTTGACTCCTCCTGGCATGACGTAGTCTGCCTGAACTCTGTTTCCTGTGACCAATTCTTTCAGTGCTAATATGGGTTCCCTGTCTCGCATCATCAGCATGAATAGAGAGTGGAAACCGATCAATTCCCCCATTACTGCGAGGGCAAGCATGTGACTGTGGATTCTTTCTAGTTCGTTCAGCAAAGTCCTTAGGTACTTTGCTCTCGGTGGGACCTCTATGTTGCCTATTCTTTCAACGCCTTCAGAATAGCAAGTCGTGTGAACGACATTGCAGATCCCGCAGACTCTGCCCGCTAGGTAAACGTCTTTGAGAAAAGTGTTATTTTCGCATAGTTTTTCTATGCCTCTATGATTATAGCCTGTGGAAGGTATTACCTCTACGATTCTTTCTCCTTCGACCTTGACCTTGAACAACACTGGCTCATGTAGCGCGGGATGTTGTGGTCCGATAGGAACTTCAAGATATTCTGGTTTGCTCAAGCTTGTTTCGCCTCATCTTTTCGAAGGGGAAAGGTATCAAGCTCTTCAGTTACGAGAAAGCCTCGTTTGAGACTCGAATTTCCGATGAAATTGATTCCCATTAGATCGTAGGCTTCTTGTTCATGGCTGACTGCGGAAGGGATTAAATCGCTTATTGTGTCGATATCTGGGCTTTTCCGTGGTAGTCTAAATCTTATGGTCAATATTGTCTTCAAGCTGTATATCCAAATGCCATAGTTGACCTCAAATTGCTTGTCTTCAACGTAGTCCACTGCGGTTACGTAGTCCAGATAGAAGTCTTCCCTAAAGTCCTCCAAGAGTTTCCTGAAAATCGTTTTCAGGCTTTTTGGTTCAGCTTTAGCAACCAACCTCCGCGGTCCAGTCTCTTCAACAGTGCTAACGAGGTCAGCTAGACTCTCTTTGATCTTATCGACTGCCGTTGATATTCTACTTCACCTTTTCGAGTTTAGCGAGGACCTTTGTGACGCCATCTAGTATTGCCTCAGGTCTCGGTGGGCAACCTGGGATATTGGCGGCGACAGGTACGACTTTGTCAGCCCCAGCAAACGCGTTGTATGATTTTGCGAAGACTCCGCCGCTGATAGCGCAAGCGCCGATCGCGACGATGAACTTCGGCTCTGCCATCTGCTCATACAGTCTCTTTAATCTCACAGCTGATTTCCTGTTGACTGCTCCTGTAACTACAAGTATGTCAGCGTGCCTGATGCTTGGTGTAAGCTTTATTCCGTATCTCTCAGGGTCATAATGCGGACTTAACATGGCGAGAACTTCAATATCACAGCCGTTACATGCAGCGGTGTTGAAATGTGCTAGCCAAGGTGAACGTGAGACTAACTTTTCGGGTTTCAATTTAAGACGCTTGTCCGATATTGTCTTAATAAAGATTTTCGTCGGGAAACAAACTGAATATACTTCCTTTCAGAGAAATACCGAACTAAGAATCTGCAAATCGCCAGACGAGGCTTCTATGGTCTTCAGAGGCTTTCTTCAGATTTTGAGACACGCATGAAATATATGAGGCCCAGAGGGAACTTCAGGAAAAAACTAATAAGCAACTTGATGAGCTATCTTTCTACTTCTGCTAGAACAACAGGGGAATGCACATGCCTATTACTCTTGACTTATACTCCTCTTTTGCAATAGTTGCTGGTGTCCTCTCGTTTGGTTACATTGTCTATCTTGCTTGGAGAATCCTGAGAGAAGATGAAGGAACAGAGAGGATGAAAGAGATCTCGTCCTACATAAGGGAAGGTGCGAACACATATCTGAGAAGACAGTTTACCGTCATCGCAATAATAGTAACGATAATCTCGATTGCCATTGCGATATTTGTGGGGCCACTTGTTGCTTTGGCATATGGGATTGGTGCTACTTGCTCTGCTTCAACCTGTTTCATCGGTTTGTACATCGCAATAAGGTCCAACGCTAGGACTGCAAACGCTGCCAGAACCAAAGGTCTTGAGAAGGCACTGGATGTAGCCTTCAAAGGAGGGAGTGTCCTTGGATTCAGTGTTGTAGGCATTGGTGTACTGGGAGTTATGCTAGTCTTCTTGTTGTACGGATTGCTTGAAGCCTCCATGCCTATCGCTGACATTGTCAATCAAGTTGTCGGGTTTAGTTTTGGCGCAAGCACTGTCGCATTGTTCGCAAGGGTTGGAGGCGGCATATTCACAAAAGCTGCAGACATCGGTGCAGACCTTGTCGGGAAAGTCGAGAAAAACATACCTGAGGATGATCCCAGAAACCCCGGGGTTATAGCTGACAACGTTGGGGACAACGTTGGGGATGTTGCCGGAATGGGCGCGGACTTGTTTGAATCATACGTTGGGGCTATAGTTGCCACGATGATCCTTGGAGCTGTGCTCTCATGGTCACAAGGCCAGTTTCAACGTGTAGTGCCTAATCTCAATTGGGTGCTGTTGCCGATCGTGATTTCGGCTGTGGGAATAATCTGTTCCATAGCAACGGCATTCACGGTTAGAGGGTCTCCAGAGAAAGCTCTGACGCGAGCGTCAATAATCGCGACAGTAGTGACAGCAGTTGCATCTTTTTTTGCGGTAACGACTCTCCTCGGAGAAGATTGGTTAACGCTTGGACGTGGATTTGGGGCTTACGTGTCAATATTGAGCGGATTGATTGTAGGAGTAGCGTTGGGTCAAACATCTGATTACTTCACTTCAGGTAGCTACTCGCCGACGAAGAAAGTGGCAAAAGCAGCGCAAGCTGGACCAGCACTTAGCATACTCACCGGCTTTTCAATGGGGTATTACAGCACCTTCATACCGATAGTCTTCATCGCCATAGCAGAGCTGGTCTCATTTCTGTCCGCAGGAGTGTACGGTGTTGCAATTTCTGCTGTGGGCATGCTTTCAATAACAGGAGTGGTAGTGGCAGCCGATGCCTACGGACCGATTGTAGACAACGCGGCAGGAATAGCGGAACAGGCAAAGCTTCCAGCTGACGTGAGAAAAATAACTGACAAACTGGACTCGGTGGGAAACACGATGAAGTCAATATGCAAGGGATTCGCAATTGGTTCAGCAGCGCTTACGGCAATAGCCTTCTTCGTTGCCATAACTCAGATTCCAGCATTCACAACATATGTCAATGGTGTCACGGGGGGCCAAAACGCAGTCTTGAGTCTCCTCAATCCACGAACCTTCGCAGGGTTGCTCATAGGCTCAGCGATGCCGCCTTTCTTCACGGCAGTTGTCGTACTTGCTGTGAGTGATGGGGCATACAGCCTCGTAGACGAGATCAGGAGACAATTCAGGGAAATCGCAGGATTGATGGAAGGGAAGGCAAAACCAGACTATGCCCAATGTGTCAAAATCACGACAAACAACGCATTGAAGAAACTCATCTTGCCAGGATCGGTCGCCATAATTGCGCCTCTTCTGGTGGGGTTCTTGCTCGGTCCAGCCGCGCTCGTAGGCATGATAGCAGGAGCGATAATCACTGGTCTTCTGCTTGGTCTGTTCATGGGAAACGTTGGGAACACGTGGGACAATGCTAAAAAATATGTAGAAGGAGGAGAACTTGGTGGAAAGGGAAGTCCAGCCCACGCAGCGGCAGTGATTGGGGACACGGTCGGAGATCCTATGAAGGATGCTGCAGGCCCTGGCCAGAACATATTCATAAAGCTGATGTCAGTCACAGCCTTAGTCTTTGCTCCGGTGATAATCACAGTCTTCCTGTATCTCCAGAACCTCCTGCATTTCTAGGGCATTCTTCTTTTCTGAAGGAAGACTGCTGATCTTTCCTTTCGCATTAGGGTCCATCAAAGAACTCGCTTATCAGGCAAGCAACTACAATGCGCGTGCTCCTTTGACGGAACTGACGTTTCAGGTCAATGTTTGTGGAACTTGCTGTTTTTGTAGTCGTCATTGGTTCGTCTTTTTGATGTAGTGCGACTCGGATTTTGAGGTATAATACAGATGCTTTTTCGTACCAGTGTTCCATGCTTGCCGCCGTTGAATTGCGCTCTAGAACCTAGGAGTCTCCCGCGCGCGATGGTCACATCACGCACACAACGCCTTTTCTCTATTCTGTCCTTTTCTCATGATTTTTGCATGGAGAGGTTCTTGTTCACCAAGATTGGGATCCGCGTGCGTCCAGCTCGTCCGCTGGGCTATCTTGAATAGCGCGCCCCAACTCTAGCGCGCTTTTTCGCGGATTCTTGCCACTGCGACGTTCCCTGTCAGAACACTCGCGTTGAGAAAAGTCAACTCTTTGCCAGAATCCAGCAATATCTTTGTGTAGAACGACGTAAGTTCTGTCACAACGCCCTCTTGATTCAGATATGTCGTGTAAATCCTGTCACCTGAACCATACGGGAGTCTCACCATTACATCTGCGTCATGCCCACTGAATGAGGTAATAATTACTCCTCCCTGCATTATTGCCGTGTTAGGAATGACTATTCGACCGCCAATGTCGTTCTTCACCTTGGTAGCCATAGCGGTAATCTCTTCTACCCTGCCAGGAATGTTGTTGACCAAGACGGTATCGCCAACTCTGAACGGGTGAGTCATAAGCACCAAGGTTCCAGCTAGAATGTTGCCCACAAAAGTCGAGATAACCAACCCAACGACAATCGAGACTATTCCTCCTCCGATCAGCAAGTTACTCGGCGAAACTTGGAAAATATGGAGAAACGCAAAGATCATCACGATACCCACAACCAGAATCATGAAGAACTGGAAAACTGTGGCAGGATGAACGCCCACGTGTTTTGACAGAAGATGCTTTGAACGTCTTATGGAAAGTATGATGAGCAAACCGAAGATGACGACTATCAATGCTCTTCCAGTTTGATGGAGCAGATCAGGAAGCCCAATTGGCTCAGCAATCAACTGGTCAAACAAATACACACTAACAAGAGTTAACACAACAAGTGCTGCGACTGAAAACGCGAATCGTTTGAATGAACTCACGAATTGCTGCAAATCCACACCTCACCAGCCAAACAGACTATCTGAAGAATGCCTTCAATAGTCTTTCCCCATTCTCGGAGTGCTAAAGCTTTCTTGTTCTAACGTCACCATCTCAGATTCAAGACTGAGCGCGCGCGGAGATTAACACCGCTTCAGAGATTCTTTCTTAATGCATGCATCACATCGCTTCTTGTCAGAATTCCCAATAGCGAAACCTTTTCATCTACAACAAGGAGTCTTCCGACATTGTGTTGGCTCATTTTCTCGAGGGCTTCATAAGCAGAGTTTTCAGGAGAAACTACAACCAAATCTTTCGTAGCGATCTTGCCAACAGAAACGCTATTTCGAATCTCTTTGGCTACGGTCATTGCATCCTGCAACGTGACAATCCCCACGATTCTGTTTGATTCATCGGTCACCGGGAAGCCAGTGTGATGATGTTTAGCTATTTTGTCGAGGAGCTCATCGACTGTCATTTCTGGCGGCAGAGTGACCACTTTTCTTGTCATAATCTCTCTCACTTTCACTTCCTGCAGCGCACTGATTTCGTTGGATGCAGTTTTGTAGAAAAGCTCGACGCCGGTAGGGACGGCGACGCCTGCTTTCTTCATGGCCTCTATTTCCTGAAAAGCGGAGCGTCTCTTGTACAATGCCAACTGAAGCAGGTGGGTCAAGGCGTCTGGTTCAGTTTCTATCTTCTTGGTTGTTATTACGTCCTCTTTGACAGCACTGTTGAAAAAGTCTTCGCCCTGTTTGGTTCTGATGATGACTATAGACCAGTCTTTCAATGGGCCTGCTCCGCCAACGCTCAGGTCAGCAAGTTGCGAAGTGAAGTAGGTGCAAGTCCTACAGCGGTTCATAATGTAAGATTTAGCTTCCGAGAGTGGGATTCGAACAACGCCGTTTTCCGTGGTTACAATGTATTCATTCGCCGTCAGATCAACGTTTTGAATCTCGTTAGCAGCAATGCTGTATTTGTCCAGAAGGTGTTCGAGGAGTTTACCCAAGGAGAAAGTCCATAGGCAGAAGAGCCCTATGGTTATTCGAAGGCTTCCCATCATCTTGTGATGCCAGGCTTCAAGTTTTCGAAGTGCAACAATATGGCATGGAATACCAACAAAAGCGATGTTCACCTTACCATGCTCAAAAACTGCGCGACCAAAAGCCTCTGCTACTGCAGAAGGCACAATCTTGGCGTCCACGGCGGAAAGCGTATCATCTGGCACGAGGTTTATTGAAGGCTCAATTTTTATGGGCACTCTAGAGGAGGCTTCTGAGACCACGGCACTGTCGATTATTTTTTCGGTGATGGCAAAATTAAGAAGCGCAGTCACTACACCTCCGCTTCTGCTAGCATCCCTCAAGGTGGGATTAGTGGCGTGCGCGAGCAAAATCGTCCTGTAATAGCCCAAGCTTTCTCTTCTATGAGGAGCGTCTGCAACAAACCTCAACGTTTCAAACAGAAGTGCATCGGTGTGTGGGCAAGTGTCGTAGCAGATTGGGCAAGAGTCCAGATCGTCAGAGCAATCATGAAGCCTGTGAGGTCTGTCCTGTTCCACCTTTATTGCATGAACTGGGCAGGCGGCTTCGCACGCACCGCACAGGGTGCAGAACCCCGGCTCTATTATCAATCGTTCCAAATCATTAAACGCGATGAGTTTGTTCTTCTCAGAAATGGTTCGACCCTCTAACTATAATAAAAGTGGAAATTAAGCTTAAATGTATACCTGATTTCGACAGAAGCTATGGCATAAGTGGAAGTTGCCGAATTACGGGTTGGATGAGGTTTAAAACAATCGTAGGATAGATGCCTAAGATGATTATTGTTACAGCAAGAATGAAAATGGGTACAAGTAGCCTTTTCGGCTCCTTGATCCTGATTGCTTTTTCTTGAGGCGCTCTTGCATACATGCGATTAACCAATCTCAGCAAGTACGCGGTCTGAACGACACTGGCAAGGACGCCGATTACTGCTAGCCAGCCCAAGTTTGCTTCTATCGCCGCCGTAAATACTAAGTACTTTGCGATGAAGCCCGCAAGAGGCGGAACGCCCGCAAAGGAAAAGATGCTCAGGAGTAGAGCTAAGCTTGTAAATGGCGCTTTTCTGCCCACTCCTGAGAAATCATCCAGAGTCTTGAATCCCATGCGGTTTAAGAGCCCAATGCTCATGAAGGCAAGAGCTGTCGTTATTCCTCCCACCAAGAAGAAGAAGAGGTTTCCCATTATTCCGAGCGATGTTACGCTGGTTATAGCCACAAGATTGTAACCTACATCTGCGACGCAAACGTACGCAATCAAGCGTTTCACGTCTCTTTGCGTGAACGCGAGCATATTGCCTACTATCATCGTCAATGCGGAGAAGACAGCAAGCATAACAGTCCAGTTCAAGACAGTCAGTGGCGTCAGAACGTAAATGAGCACTCTCAACAGGATATAGTAGCTTCCTTGGTCTACAAGAGCGGAAAGGAAGGCTGAAGAAGATGCTGGTGCTGCCGTGTAAGCGTCCGGGAGCCACATGTGAAAAGGCACAATGGCAGCTTCAATAGCGTAGCCAGCCGAAATGAAGATGAAGGCTATTACAAGCAAGTGCTTGTCTTGCAAGGCTATTAATGCTTGTTTTACTGCCCAGAAGTTGAGCGTGCCTGTTATGCCGTAAACTATCGAAAGTCCATAGACTATAAATGCTGAAGCTATTATTATCATGACGAGATACCTAAGCGTGGCATTCAAGGATCTGGGCGTTTTCCGATAGAGCATCAGGAAACTCGAACCAGCAGCGGAGGCTTCCCAGAAGATGAACAGAGTGAGAAGATCTCCTGAGAATGCTGCGCCTATTACGGAACCAATTATGATGAGCATGATCGCATAATATCGCTCTGAGAGTTTCTCGCTGAGATCAACGTAGAACATGCTGTACAGGAAAACAGCCGCGCCCACCATAGTGAAAATGATAGCCATGTAAATCGACACTGCGTCTATCAGAAACGTGCTTGAAAACACGGCGTGGGTTCCACTTGTCAGCGATATGCTGAGGAAAGGATTAGATGAAGCTTGATCATAATATTTGATTGCGAGATTTGCAACAGTTGCAGTTGCAGTGAAGAAAACGATAGCAGCCCAGCAAGAAGAGAGAACAGTTCTCTTGCTTTTCCTTTTGCGGATGGCCCTCACCACTGGAATCGTCAGAAGCGAAAACAAGACGAAGCTGATTATTGGCAAAGAAACGTCCAGAATGCTGACCATATGCTTTCCTCACTAAACAAACCTGAAGGTGTTAATAAGGTCAAGGAAAAAAGTAGGCCATATGCCGAGAACTATGACGAATGCCGCTAAGATCAGCATCGCGAACTTCATGAAAAAAGGAGGTTCCTTGACGTCCTTACGCTTTGTCGGTCCCAGGAAGACATGACTTATGTACCTCAAAGCATAGGCAAGCGACAAGACGGTTGCTACCAACATGAAAGCGGTTGGCAAAAGGTAGGAACCATCTTTGCTGATTACTTGAAAGGCGCCGACGAATATTAAGAATTCGCTGATGAAACAGGCAAAAGGAGGCACTCCAGCGATGCTTAGTGCAGCTATCGTCGAAGAGGTTGCCGTTACCGGCATCTGCCCAGCAAGCCCGCCCATTTCGCGAATGTCTCGAATCTCAAGCTGTTTCATGGTTGCCCCAGCTGACAAGAAGAACAGCCCTTTGCTCACAGCGTGATTTATTAGATGTAACACTGTTCCAGCCATCACTAATTGGAGCGCCCCTGGCAGTTCACCCGAAAACATCAGCGCTCGCGCTGTTAAGGAAAGCCCAAAGAGAACATAGCCCATGTGTGCTATGCTTGAATAAGCTATCACTCGCTTGATGTCATTTTCTACCAACGCAATCAAGGAGCCGAAAAGAGCAGATATGACTCCGAACACTGCTAAACCATACGCAAACTGCGCACCAAAATCGGTTGCCATGACTGCAGGAAACACCGTTCCTAAGGATACGCGGAGAATAGCATAGGCCCCGGCTCCAATTATAACACCGCTCAGGAGGGCAGACATAGGTGCTGGTGCTTCAGAATGGGCATCTGGCAGCCACATGTGAACCGGCACAACAGCCATTTTCACGGCGAAGCCAGCGGTAAGAGAAAGCAGAATCCACCTAACAATATCCGAATGTGCCGTCATCAAAGCTGCTTGTGCCTGAAACATGTCCAGACTGCCCGTAACCATGAAGATGGCTCCTATGCCCAGAAGGACAAAGACGGCGCCTGCATGGGTGAATATGAAAAACTTGAATGCTGCCCTGTACGGCTCTTTGTAGCCCCACCCGCCGATTATGAAGTATGCTGGGACAAGCATCAATTCCCAGCAGAAGTAGAAAAGCATGAGATTTGACGTGATGAAAACTCCAACAAGACCTATGAATAACAACGTCAAAAGGCCATAATACTCAGCAAGCCCTTCTTTTTCCTGCATATAATTGACCGAGAAGAGGGCCGCCGCTAGGATGAGGATCAGTGTTATGACTGCCATGGAAAAACTGACCCCATCGACAAAAAGTGTGAAAGAGGAATTGAGAACTGGAATCCAGGAATAGGACTCAACGTACTTGTGTCCAGCTGTGGGATCAAGAATGACTGGCACGGTTGTGCATAGCAGTGCGATGTCGGTTATGGCTATTAGGGCAATAAGGATTGCTGCTGCCTTTGAAGATTTCTTTCCCGTCAAATATACAACTGGAACCGCCAACGCGGGCAAGAGCAATGTAAACAAGAGTGTATTTTGAATCATCTCACTTCACTTCAACATTGTGAGTATTACGATTATTAAGAGTATCAGGAACCCCAGTAATGCAGCTACTATGTAACGTTGTAAGGATTCATCATGTGTTTTCCCAATCTTCGAGGAGTGTACCAACGTTTTGTTTGCCGCAATGTATAACATACGGTCGATGAGAACGTCAAAATATTTCTGAGTACTCCGAGCCAGGCTTGTGACGCCATTTGCAACAAAATAAGGCAAACGAGTAAAGATTGTATTCTCGACATGTCCAAGACCTTTGGCAACTTTCGTGACTCCTGCAGCAACAACCTTTTCATAAAAATCGTCGAAGAAGTAGCCGTGCTCCAAAACCGTATTCAACGGAGCCAAGCTTCTTTTAACAGTTTCCATCAGCTTAGATTTTCGATAATAAGCAAAGTACACAGGAAGGCCTCCCATAAGAAGGACAAGCAAGAAAATCAGTGTTGATGGACTGAACACTTCGCCTAGCCCTATTTGCACGTCGGCCTGCATGAACTTGGCGATTGAATTCGCGAGGAAACCCCAAACGAAGCACAGAACGGCGAGTATTCCTGAAGCAAAAAGCATTATCTTTGGCGGTTCATGTATGTGGCTTTGCTTCACGTACTCTGATGGTTGCCGCAGGAAAGTGAGTATGATGAATCGCAAAGTGTAGGCAAAAGTGACTGCGGCGGCGGCATAGATTGTAATTACAAGCAGGAGATCACCAGTCGACCAGAGACTGCTTATTATCAGGCCCTTGCTGAAAAAGCTTGCAAATGGAGGCACTCCGGTGCGAGCGAACAAGACCACAAGGCAGAGTGCAAAAGTTATCGGCATTGCTTTTCGTAGTCCGCCCATCTGTCGCATGTCACGTGTTCCAAGCGTGTGAACTATTCCGCCTATGGCAAGGAAACCAAGGCCCTGAAAGAAAGCATGGCTTATCAGGTGAAACAGGGCTGCAAACCAGCCTTGCGAAGCAGGGGACGAAGCAGCGCCCAATGCTGCCATCATGAATCCTATTTGACTAATAGTCGAGTATGCAGGCACTCCCTTTATGTCAGGCGTGTACAAAGCCAACGTGGCACCAACTAAAGCCGTGATAGCTCCGATCCAAGCCAAAGAAGACAGCCACAGCGGGATCAAGGATACCAATGGACCAAGCAGAGTAAATAGTCTAGCGATGAGGTAGACTCCTGCCTTCACCATGGTTGCGCCATGCAGGAGAGCACTGACCGAAGTGGGAGCCTCCATGGCACTGTACAGCCACGTGTGCAAGGGCAGCTGAGCTGATTTTGCGATTGCCCCGCCAAGTATGAGAAATGCGACGGCAGTTAGAATCGGCATTGGCACGGTTCCTATGTGTGCAATGGTGTAGGAGAAGGAAAATGAGCCTAAGCTGGCGTAGAGAAGCGCAATAGCCGCTAGTAGGCAAACGTCACCTATGCGAGTTATGAGGAAGACTTTGACGCCTGCCCGAACGGCTTCTGGGCGTTTGTACCAAAAAGAAACTAGTGAGTATGAACAGAGCCCTACTATTTCCCAGAAGATGAACATCTGGAGGAAGTTGTCCGACATGACAAGTCCTATCATTGATCCGATGAAAAGAAGCATGAAAAAATAGTATCTGCCCAAACCCTCTTCTCCCGTCATGTAACCTAGGGAATAGAGGATTACTATGAAGCTGAAGAAAGCAATCAGACAAGCGAAGAAAACGCTAAGTGGGTCCACACGCACTCCTGCACTGATACCCAGCGAAGGAATCCACGCCACAGTTGATTCTGGGCTGCTCAAAGTGCCAAAGTAGATGTCAGGGATCATGGACAGAGCGAAAATGGTCGTAACTAAGCTTACTATAACTGCATAGTAGTTTCTCGCCTTTCCGCTAAAACGTTCGATGAGCGGAACTAACAGGCTGGATAGAATTGGAATTATCCATACAAGCCAAGGCGTGTAAGGCAGCAACTAGGCATCATCCTCGCTTGCTTCACTGTTGCCTTTTTCTTCTTCGGTCTTTTCTTGCCACTCCAGTTCGGCCAGTTTTCTTATGTCGGCTGTCCCGTATTTCTTGGCTATTAGAATCAATAATGCTAGGACGACGCCTGTCACACATGTGTCTGTGGAGAAGGCAAGTATCAGGAAAGCTTCTCCCACTGCTCTGTTCAACGAGGAGGCGAGCAAGATGAAATTCATCGATGCTGCGGTTGCGATCAGCTCAATCGATACAAGGATCTTTAGAATATGGCGCCTAGTCAGTAGGCCGTAAATGCCGATTGCCAGCAGAGTCATAGATAAGACAACGTAGTCAATCATCTACTTCTATCCTTCTCTGTGCGTAAAACTATGGCAATGCCCAAGGCCACGGTCAGTATTACTAAGCCCTGCAAGACAATGTCTATTGCTCTCAAGTTCCACAAAGCTTCTGGAAATGAGACATCGGAAGAAATGGTGCTCGAGGGGGCGCCAACTGAAACCAGAAAGGATGGGACTGAGAGCAGTATTGCTGCTATTGTGGCGAGAAACGCTTTTCTTAAGGGCTTTCTCTGATTCGTTTTCTCGCTCAGAGTCTCACCTGACAGGAAAAGGACTGCTAATGTTCCGATGCTTATGCCCAGCTGGAAAACGGCTGCGAAGCTGGCGTCATTTAAAGAGTATAGAATCGCCACCAGCATGAGGGTTATCGCTAGAGAAGCAACTGAGTATACAGCGTCGTCAAGAATAACTGCTAGAAGAGCTGAGACGACCAATGCGATTGCGAGTATTTCCAGGATCGTCTTACTTCTCGCCCCTATTTTTGTGGTCTGTTTCAGGTCTTATTACCAGGTCACACTTATTGGTTGAGGCAAGTTCGAAGAATCCTGTTTCTTTTATCGCGTTTCTCGGGCAGCCTTCAGCACATTGATAGCAGAAAACACAACGATCAAGATGAAACAGAGGCCTTTTCTTACCCTCCACATTCACCATTTCGATGGCCTTCGCCGGGCAGTCACTAGCGCATAAGCCGCAACTTATGCAGAGGTTTATGTCAAATATCTGTTTGCCACGAAAGCCTTCAGGGATTTTCGGCCTGACTGCTGGATATTTCTTAGTGGCAGGTGCTGTGAGAATCTGAGAAATAACCTCTTTCAACATCGGCGACAACTTGATTTTCTTAGCCAATTCTCATCAGATCCCCAAGTTAAGCCAGAATGCGACCCCAACCGTGGCAATAAGTGACAGAATCGAGAGCGGCACTAGCACTCGCCAGTTGACGTCCAATACTTGATCGATGCGCAGTCTCGCAAAAATGCAGGTCAAGTACTCAGTGATCATGACCACTAGGAAAACTTTGAGAATGAACCATAGCGTATACCATAGGCTTGGCGGCCCAAGAAAGACTGGTCCATAAGGACCAGCTAAGAACAGTTCCACTACCAAAACGGCGCCTAAAACGATTTGCACATCTTTAGCAAGCTTAAGCAATGCCAATCGCCGACCGCTATATTCGGTCTCGTATCCACCTACTATCTCAGTTTCGGCGTGGGGAACGTCAAACGGGTCTTTCTCCAACTCGGCTTGAAGAGTGATAATGAATAGCGCAAAAGACCACGGAACCAAAAGAGCAAAGGGAAAGCGCTGACTGGCTGCTATCGTTGAGATACTCAGGCCGCTTGCAAGAACAGCAGGGCCGAAGGCAAGAATTGAAAGAGGTATGTCATAGCCAAGAAACTGGGTCAAAACTCTAGTTGCGCCAATTTCGCTGTAGGGGTTACGTGAGGACCAGCCTGAGAGAAAAAGGAAGAAATTGGCAATGGATACTAGGGCTAAGACGAAGATCAAGTCACCTTGAAAACTTGAATTGAGAATCACGTTTGAACCATCAATAGGTAAGAAAAACATGGCAAGGACAAACGTTGAGAAAGAAAGGATCGGGGCAAACTTGAAAACGATGCTTCTTGCATCGCGTGGAACCATGTCTTCTTTTGCAAGCAACTTTACAAAGTCAGCGAAGGGCTGTAGAATGCCTGCAGGACCTGTATAGGTGGGCCCGATTCTGTTCTGCATCCTAGCCTCAATTTTCCTTTCGATCCAGTCGCACAGAAATGTAAGCAAAAGGATGAATGAAAAGCCTGGAAAGATCAAGACGCGGAAGAAGAAAGTAAAATCTAGGCTCATGTCTTCGCCTCATCACCTATCTGTGCATGAAAAACAAGGGTCAAGACTCACAAAGCTTGCGGGCACATCCGCTATGTTGCCACCCTTTGCGATCTGAACGAAGGACAATATGTTTGCGAACGTTGGAGTGCGTACTTTGACGCGCTCAGGGTAGGCTGTGCCATTGCTTTTCACATAGTAGAACAGTTCGCCTCTTGGCGCCTCAACGCGGCTAAGCGCTTCACCAGGAGGTACAATCCTGGGAACTTTGACTCTGTAAGGCCCAGATGGCAAGTTGTCCAGTGCAAAGGTCATTATATCGATGCTTTCGCTCGTCTCATCAAGGCGAACCATCAGCCTTGCCCAAGAATCACCTTCACTGCGACTTATCATCTTGAAAGGAATTTCCTCATATGCAGCGTACGGCGCATCCTTCCTCACGTCTATCTTCACATCGGAGCCACGTGCCACGGGACCAACAACACACAGTTTCAAGGCGTCTCGTCTATTCAATACTCCAACATCTTTCGTTCGCATTTTCAAAGTGGAATCAGTTTCAAGAAGATTCTTGTAGAAACCCATTCTCTCCTTCAACATTGCCAGTCCTGCCTTGATTTCCGGAATCCTTTCCTCTTTCAGGTCTCTTCTTACCCCTCCAATCGGTAACAAACGATGCGATAACCCTGTTACCAGTAAGCGATTCCATCATGTCCATCGCGATTTCTCGGTCACGCCACATGTACTGGAAAAGTGATTCATAACCGATCTCAAGGCCCGCATGGCCTAACAGGAGCATGTGACTCTGAATTCTGTTAAGCTCCAGAACTATGGTGCGCAAGTATCTTGCCCTGGGAGGTACTTCAGTCCCCATTATTGCTTCTACCGTTTGGCAAAAACACGTGGCATGGCATGCGTTGCAGATTCCGCATATTCTTTCGACCAGATAGATGTCCTTCAGGTAAGTCCTATTTTCTGCGGCTTTTTCGATTCCTCTGTGAACATAGCCGATGCGAGGCGTGACTTCTGTCACGATCTCTCCGTCGACTTTCAAGGAGAACTTCTCTGGCTCGATTAGAGCAGGGTGCTGCGGTCCAAGAATTATCGTTGTGAGCGTTCCTTCGTCTGAGGATTGTTTATCCTCGTCCACAGGCGGAAGCTTCTCTGTTTTGCTCTCAACGTTTGTGATCGCAGCGTTTTTTCTGAGCGGGAATATGTCTCTCGGCCAGTCTTCTGAGAGAATCAATCTTCCTGGGTTTGGATGGCCCTCAAAGATTACGCCAAAGAGGTCAGCAACTTCCTTTTCGTGAAAGTTTGCACCGGGAAGCATGTCAGTTATGGTTCTGATCCGCGGGGCTTCTTTGGGTATTTGTGTCCGGATCGTTACGATGGTTCCACGCGTGCGTATGTGATACATTATTTCGATGGTTTCTCCCAGGTCTACGGCTGTAATTGCGGATATGCCTGCGGTTTCATCTTCATTGATCAAGATTTTTAGAGCGTCTCTGTGGATACCCGGGTTGACTCGAACAGAGATCTTTCCGAGTTGCGTGGGTGGGGTTTGAAGCGATGTTTCTCCGAGTTTATTGCTGAGCGTTGTCAGAAGCTCTTGTTCAACGTTTGTTATTGTTTTTTTCCTCCTTATTCGTTTTGAGTAGCTTTACGATTCCGTCTATTATTGACTCTGGTTTCGGTGCGCAGCCAGGGATATAGACATCTACCGGAATGATCTTGTCTACTCCGCCGACTACGTTGTAGTTGCCCTCGAATACGCCGCCCGAGCAGGCGCATGCCCCTATTGCTACGACGAACTTCGGGTTAGGCATCTGTTCATAGATGCGCTTTAGCCTGTCTGCAACTTGTCTAGTGACCACGCCCGTAACTAACAGAACGTCAGCATGTCGTGGAGAGGGCTCGAGGAGAATCCCAAATCGTTCCACATCATACTTTGGCGTCAAGAGGGCAACGACTTCGATGTCGCATCCGTTGCAAGCGCCCGAATTAAAGTGGAGGACCCATGGCGACTTCTTTTGAGCCCACTTAGTCAGACTGGCACAGCACGTTACTGGTCGCCTCCTTCAACAAGAAGCAGAACGGCTGCAACCATCATGAACAGATAAAACATGAAGAGCAGGGCATTTGATGCCGAAAGAGCAAGAGAGGCAAAGGCTACTAGCAATACTGATGAGTCCAAAACGACAAAGTAGACAAGGTACTTAGACAATGACACGTTAATCCTCAGCTTCGGGAAATTAGCCTTCTCGCCACAAGCATAGGTAGATTGCCCATTTTCAGTCTTGGCGGACTTCGGAGATAAGTAGCGACCAACCAAGTATATTAGAGACGAAGCAGCAAACACCAAAATGAAAGCTATCACTAAGTCAATAGTGAACGCGAGGAGCGCCTCCGTCAAAAACTGAAGGGGTATCCATCAAGTTTCCTTCTAGCGTCTCTTTCAAACTTCCACCACGGTCTTTACCCTTAATCTCAAGGGCTCTCAGTCGCACTTTTACTCTTAGTTAGATTCTCTTTCCGCTGGACGAGAACGATGGACCTGCCGACTCTTTCGACCTTGTAGCCCAATTCAATTGCTAGCGCAGAGACAGCCCCTGCGAGTATTCCCCAGTCTATTCCGGTCACACCCCTGAAACCCAGAGCCTCGAAAACGAGGGTGAGCGGGATGATTGGGCTTCCGATCTCTATCAGCAGTCTCTTAATTGAATTTGTATCTATTCTGCTGAGCTCCACTTTTTTCAATGCGGAAATCCTCGCTTGAAGTATATCTCGGTGTAGTCAATATACTCGAATATAACTATTCTCTCACTATCGATGCGATAATGAACATCAACGTGCGCAAAAACAGGTAAGAGGGTCCTTGAGTTTTTCAGTTGGAAAGAAAATTGCAGAACAACCGATTGACCTATGAGCCGCTCATTAATAGCGGAAGTGAGACCGACAATTCAGACTGTGAGTGGAGAGAATGGGGACTGATATAGCGCGCGCGGGTGAAATGGTCGGATAAGACTTAATAATAAAAAAGACGATCATTCGCAGAAGACAGGTGTGGAAACAATGAGTGCGGAGGAGCTTCCGAACATCTCGAATAACCTTTGGGTATTGTTGTCAGCTCTTCTAGTCTTCCTGATGACGATAGCTGTGGGGTTCTTGGAAGTTGGTGAGCTTGGAGAAGATCACTCAAAGAGCTTGCTCAAGACCATTTTGATAAGTGGTTCTGCATTGTTTTTTATGGCATTTATGGGTTTTAACGTGGCGTTCGCACCGACAATTAACGGAGTGATAGGAAACCCGTTTTACGGTGGAGTCTTCTTGGGCGGCTTGACACCAAACGTAGCTGGGCTTCTGACTGGGGTCTGGTGGTCCATGGCGCCGCAGTATTTCGCTACGGGTATAACCGCCGGAACATATTTCATCTTTGAAGCGGCGTTTGCCTCAGTGACCTTGGCGCTAGTCGGCGTTATAGTTCTGAAGAAGGTGAAGTTGGAGGCCTTTTTCTTGTATTCTATTCCTTACTTTATTATCATCTGGAGCTTACCGGCTGCTTGGATATGGAACCCGACAGGCTGGTTATACCTTATGGGAATGAGAGACTTTGCAGGGGGGCTAGTTGTTCATGGAGCAGCTGGCGCCGCAGGATTGGCATTTGTGTATCAAATATGGAGAGAGGAGAAGAAAAAAGGGTTTAGGGAAAGCCCAGGCGTTCAGATTAGCTTGAACCCAAATTTGCTTACGCTTTCTATATTGTTGCTTTGGATTGGATGGTTTGGTTTCAACCCCGGCAGTGTGCTGACTATAGGTTATGGTGCCGAAGTCGTGGTATTGACCACGTTTCTGTCGGCAGCTTCTGCATTAATGTCAACGATGCTCTTCAGATATCTGATGACAAAGGAGAACCCAGGTTTGCTCTACGCGGTTAATGGGGTGCTGATGGGTCTCATAGTCATAACTCCCCTTGCTGGCTTCGTAGGTCCAGGGATTGCCGTGATCTTGGGCTTTCTAGGCGGTCCAATCTTTCTGGGCGCGGAAAGGTGGTTCTCAAGGTTTAAGTGGTTCTCTGATCCTGTGGGATTGTTTCCGGGACACATGGTAGGCGGCTTGTTTGGAACCGTGATGATAGCGTTTTTTGCAAGGCAGGCCTTTGCTTCGGCTTCTGGTTTTCCAACACTCCCAGAGGGACTTTTCTTCGGTGGAGGTTATGGCGCGGTCCAGCAGCTTGGCATTGAAATATCCGGCATAGCAGTCGTTATGGTTACCGTTTTTGTTCTGTCCTATCTATGTCTGTGGCTAATAAGCGCAGCTTTGCATGGAATCACGACAGACTATGGAAAGGAAAAGCTAATTCCCTAGGATCGGCGTGATCTGATCTCGGATTACGCTGTCTCGTGAAGAAGCCTAGTGCTTACGCAGAAATACGAACTGTTCTATGGTTTTTTTGTTTCTCACTTCTGGGTGGAATAGCACGCCATAAATGTCCCTTTCTCTGTGCTTCATAGCTTGGATACAGTTTTCCGATTCAGCAAGTACGTCAAACTCCATGGATGGTTTGATTGAGTATTTGTGTAGTTCGTACGCCTTGAATGTTGAGGAAAATAGCGAGTTCTCTTTTGTTGTCCTGATGCTTGTCATTCCTATCTCAAGACATTTCTCCAGAGAAGAACCGAAAACAAGTCCTATCGTCTGCATGCCCGCGCAGATTCCAAGAATCGGTTTATCAGATTGGCGTATCCATTCAAAGTCTGCGATATTGCCAAGATACCCTTCGTCTTTCAGTGCTGTGCCCGATAATACAATTCGGCTACAGTCATTAGCTCCTTCATAATTCACATCAGAGTAATGCTTGACAACAGTCTCTTCAAAATCCTTGATAACCGAGGCTATGGGCAACACGAATTCGTCGTAGCCCAGCGAATCCTTTCTGCAGTTCATATCAACTATCAGTATCATTTCCTGACCAATCGTCCTTTCTTGATAGTGAAAACGCCGGAGTTACCCTTCGCTTCGATCTCATAGTCCAAGACTTCAATCTTACGTTTGAAAAATGGGGCATCCAAGACCGTGGTTTCTATTTCTCCTCCCTCTCCTGAAGGACTGATGCCATATGTTTTCGAAAGTCTCACTAATTCGCCAACTAGTTTTCTGTCAATCTCTTTTCCCAGCCATGACTCATCTAGTGGATAGGCAAAGACGCCTGAGATTATCACCTTGAAATCGTTTCTCACAATCTCCTCAAGCAATTCCTGTTGATCTCTCTTCCACAGCGGGTTGAAACACCACAAGCCCAACGTGTTGCAGATCCTCTGGATCCTCTCAGCTTGGTATACCGATTCTATCGCTCCTGTTACGACACCGTCTATTTGGTTCGTTTCTTTGGCTCTCTTCATTGCTGATTTCAGGTCCTCAAGTTCTGCTTCTTTTTTGCCTTCCGTAGATTCTTGGATTAGAGGTAGACCTATTGATTTAGCTTGCAGTTTGGTGATGTCAATGTTTGGTGTGTGAAACATGTAGCTTGCTTTGTTTTTGGAGATCAAGGTGATCAAGCACACGACTTCTTCTTTCTCCATTGCTTTTTGCAAGGCAAGCGTTGAATCCTTGCCACCTGAGAAGAGAACAGCAAGCCTCATGGTTTATTCTAGTTTCCAGACCAGTTTATTAACAATCTCGCGACATCCATGGAATTGTTTCTAGGAAAATGGCCCACGCTTGCTATTTTTGTCTGCTAAAAGCCAGAGTTCCAATGGCTATCATGACAAGATCAAAACAAACTATGATGAGAACGTCATGATACAACGGGTACAATGACTGCCAAGCGTCACCTAATGAGTCTGTGACTGAAAAGGATTTTGTACTCATCCATGAGTTAACAATGAGGCGTTCTCGATATTCAGAGTGAGCTATCTACAGGCAGAAGAGTGACATCGATGCGAAGTGAGCATCAAGTCAAAGTCTATCAGCCGATACCGTCACAATCCCACTGCCGAGTGCGTGCTGCTTAGTAGATTGAGACCTTGGCCACACCTTTCACGTTCAGTAGTTCTGGAATGAGTTCTCCTGGGATTTTTCTCTCGGCGATCAATGTGAGCTTGGGTTCAGGCGAGAGTTCTGGGTCGTCCACTATTGCTTGTCTTATGCTCAGCCCATTCTTTGACAAAATCATGGCGGAACCTGCTAGTATGCCGGGAATCCTTGCGTCCACGGGCGTTATTTCAACTACACCGAGGTTCAGGTGCTTAGCGATTTCCTTTAGTGAATGTCCAGCGGACCTCAGGTCTTCAAATATCGCTCGGAGTTCACGGTTGGATCCAATGGCCTTCAAAGTTTCTGTGACTGTTCGCCTATCTACTGCGGCAGCTCGCGCAACACGGACAGGCGGGATTTCAATTTCGTTAAGATAGATTTTCCCATTTCTTACGGCCAAGCCGTTCTCTATTAATGCGCGCGCCACTTTGAGCCTTTCAGGGTGGCTTTCGAAGTATTTTTTCACATTGTTCCACATGTTGCGGTTTCCTTAATGTACATTTTTGTGCAATAAAGTATAAATATGTTCTTGCAGTTCACTTCGGTTAATAATATGCAGATAGGCACATAACCGTACATAGGTGAAGTTTAAATGACACAAATGAGCAAAACAAAGGAATATGTAACCACGTTGAAACCTGATGAAATGCCAACGTCATGGTACAACATACAGGCAGATCTCCCAGAACCTTTGCCTCCTCCATTGGACCCAACAACGTTGAGACCGATAAGCCCAAACGTTCTTGAAAGAATATTCGCAAAGGAACTCGTTGGACAGGAAGTGTCAACGGAACGGTACGTCAGAATACCCGAGGACGTGCTTGACGCGTATCTGAGACTGCCGCGTCCAACACCGCTTTATCGTGCCCGAAGATTCGAGAGGTTCCTCAAGACACCTGCGCAAATCTATTTCAAATGTGAAAACTTCAGTCCAGCAGGCAGCCACAAGACCAACACCGCTATCGCACAGGCATACTACAACAGAAAGCAAGGAATAAAAAGATTAGCCACTGAGACAGGAGCAGGGCAATGGGGCACAGCCTTGGCTTTGGCAACCGCACTTTTCGGGCTTGCATGCCGGATCTACATGGTTCGCGTGAGTTATCAAAACAAGCCGGGAAGAAGAACAATGGCTCAGTTGTACGGCGCCGAAATGTTTCCTTCACCAAGTGACCAGACAGATTTTGGCAGAAAGCTGCTAAAAGAGAACCCGAATCATCCTGGGACGCTTGGCATCGCCATAAGCGAGGCCATCGAAGACACGGTTACTCATGAAGACACGCGCTATTCTCTTGGGTCCGTCCTAAACCATGTTCTGATGCACCAGACGATAATTGGGTTAGAAGCAAAGAAACAGTTTGAACTCATAGACGTGAACCCTGATGTGGTCTGCGGCTGCATAGGAGGGGGCTCAAACTACGGCGGCTTCTGCTTCCCCTTCATGATGGACAAACTCAAAGGAAAGACGAACGCGGAGTTTGTTGCTTGCGAATCGAAAGCCGTTCCTCACACAACCCGAGGAGTCTACACCTACGATTACGGAGACACCGCCAAAATGACTCCGCTCATCAAAATGCTGACCATTGGGCACGATTATGCTTGTCCGCCAATCCATGCAGGTGGTTTAAGGTATCACGGCATGTCACCGCTGATATCGTACCTGATTCATAAAGAGTACGCTCGTTCAGTGGCTTACGGTCAAACCGAGGTTTTCGAGGCAGCTAAACTGCTGGCTCAAACAGAAGGTATGATAGCGGCTCCCGAAACGGCCCACAGCCTGAAGTTCGTTTTGGACGAGTCTTTGAGATGCAGGAAGACAGGCGAAAAGAAAGTAATCGCCATGAACTACAGCGGACATGGTCTGCTTGATCTGTCAGCCTACGAACAGTATCTCTCAGGTAAACTTTTGGAGTACGAACCCGAAAAGATCGAAGTCCCGACTTTCAGTCACTGAGAGGTGAATCAGGTGACATCCTTAGCTCTGAAAATCGAAAGCCCCGACGCGAAAGTGACTCTAATGCAAGCTGACCAGCTAAAACCACATGAAAAGGGTTCCCCGCTGTATCTTGAGCTCTTAAGGAAAGAAATCCTCAAAGACGGTGTGCTAAAGTACCCAATAATAGCTGATGAAAAGACCCACGTCATCTTGGATGGGATGCACCGTTGGCTCGCACTGAAAAGCCTCGGCTACGAGCTGATACCTGTCATCCTTGTCGATGTCTTTAGGAACCACATGATACACGTTGGAAAAAGGAGAATACACCGTTACACGAACGGCGTCGACAAGGAAATAACAATCAAAGAAGTCGTTTCAGCTGGGTTGAGTGGCCACTTGATGGAACCACGCTCAACTAGACACTTCTTTCCCTTCTCAAAGTTTCTGGAAATCAATTGTCCTCTACACTCGCTGAAGAAGAATGCAGCTCAAGACGTCTCAAAATATCTTTCAAGAATGACTGATAAAGATTGTAGCTTAGCGATGCAACAGTGGCTTGAAGAAATATCTGAGGAACTAGAGTTTCTGTCGAAAAGGATGGGAGAGGTCGAGAGAGAAAAGGAAGAATTCCTCAACAGAGTAAAGAGTCTAGCGGACGACTTTTAATAATCTCCTCAAGCTGTAATCTCAAGTTGAAAGGCCGACACAGGAGTTATTGATGTGAAACCTGTGCCAGCTCATAGAGGCAGGCTTCGAGTATGTCACCAACATGGACGGAGTCAAAGTCTTCCGAAAATGCAAGTAAAGCCAAAAAGCGCGGGGGGTGGGACCCCCACCCAACTTTACCGGCAAAAATATGCCCAGGTTATGCTTGGCGAGAGTTCGAATCTCTGCCGGGCTACCATTGCACCCAATTCAGGGTGACGTTCAAACTTGGGTTAATACGGTGCAAGGGACAAGAGTTTGCATGCCAAGCTGCCGACTCTACAAATCCTTAAGCAACGAAACGTGCCACATGTGGTAAATACTTTCATCTGAAGGAACACAGAGTTGCGAGTTTTTGCAAATGAGCCGCAGACTTCGGAGTTACGTGTTTGCCCGCAGAGTAGAGAGTTTCAGACTCTCAGACCTATCGTTCTGGAATGCGCGACGCGCGCTATGGTGGTCTGCGGACTTGACGTCTAAACCGTGAGGGCAGATGAAAGTGCTGCAAATGAGGTCTTTTGACTTCAGTTCCGTTCGCTTTACCAAGACAAAAAACTAGTCGCGTTCCAGTAGGATGTCTTTTCCTTCAACTTTCACCGCGTAAGCAGGCTCGTCTTTGATTTTTGGGTGCATGAGGAGAACCCTTGGGCCTGAAACCACTTTGCCGGTTGTGACGTCGAATTTTGCTTTGTGATTGGGGCAGGTTACTATGTTTCCCTCAAGTGTTCCTTTTGATAGTTCCCCATTCCTGTGTGTGCAAATGTTTCCGATGACGTAATAAATGCCTTTTACGTTCGCAATCAAAACCTGTTTTTCCACGAACTTGAAGGCCTTCATTTGTCCCAGAGGGATCTCAGACGTTTCCGCAACTTTCACAAAAGTCAGTTTTTCCACCTTCAATCGTTCTTCATGCTTTTCTCGCCTATTTTCAATCGCTATTAATTGCTAATGGCAGGCGCTTGCCGCAGATACTTCGTATCCTGCACTTGTCTGAGCAGGAAATCGGCCAAATCTGCACGTGAAATCCATGTCCCCACTTCGCCCTTGCCTACATAGCCAGCCTTGACTTTTCCAGATTTGGGATTATTGTTAAGCATTGTCAAACGCACGATGGTCCAATCGAGATCGGAGTCGCGTACCGTTTCTGCGACGCTGACTATCTCTTCATACGCATCATGCATCGTGACCTTAACAAGGTTGACCAGAGCTTTGGTTCTGAAATTCAGCGGGTCGTTTGGATCCTTAGCGCTAAGGGTTGAAGTTATGATTAGTCTCCGTATGCCTTGCTTCTTCATGGCGGCAATGATGTTTTGCATTCCCTCGGTGAGCGGTTTACTCTTTGACCCGCCTCGCGGTCCTAGTACGCTGATGACTGCATTTGCGCCTTTTACTGCGCGTTCGATCAGTGCTTGATCTGTTAATTCGCCTTGCACAATGGTCAGGTTTTTATCCATTATGTTGAGTTTTGATGGTTTACGAGCGAACGCTACAATCTCGTCTCCTTCTGCAAGCGCTTGTCCAACAAGTTGTTTGCCAGTTCCACCTGTAGCTCCAAAGACCGTGATTCTCATTTAGCCGACACCCATTGGGTTGCCTACACCAACCACTATGATAGTATCTTTTCCCTATTTCTTTTCTGGCTTTTTCTTGGCTAATTTCTTATTCGTCGTCCGAAGCTCCTTCTGCAACATCCTGATTGTATTTTCTAGATAGGTGCGTTTTTGTTCCGAGTTCTTTATGTCATCTTCCTGTTCTTGATTCTTCTCCTCAAGGAAAGGCGAGAAAAGGTTGGGTACAACTGGCAGTGGTAACGTTTTTGTTTCCACGTTCAAAACGTCTTTCGCAAATTCTTGAAACAGGGCGTTCATGCTGTTAGCGATTTCGCTTTGCTTGACAATTGCACGTTTGAGAATGATCCTACCTGTTTCGGTAATCTTATAGACCTTTATCCTTCGGTTTTTTTGGCGGCACCATTCTCCTTCGATGTATCCTGATTCTTCTAGGTCTCGAAGAATGGGGTAAACACCGCCGGCTGTTGGTTTCCAGAAGCCTTTGGTTTTGTCTCTGATTTCTTTCATGATTTCGTAGCCGTGGTGCGGCTTTTTGCTGAGGAGAATGAGCACAGCCACGCGTATGTAGCCTTTTTGTGCCTCCTTCATCCAATGTGCAGTTGTCTCTTCTTCACATTCTGTGTGCATGTGCATTTCAAAGTTACTATTGTCTACAGGAATATTTATATTTTACTTAGGTATATTGCGACGGATAATATTTGCGTGAAGGTGATTTACAGTTGGAAACTGAGTCAATAATCGCGGTGAAGAACCTTACCAAGGCATTTGGCGATTTCGTAGCGGTTGACAGCATCTCGTTCGACGTTAAGAAAGGCGAGATATTCGGCCTGCTCGGTCCCAACGGAGCGGGCAAGAGCACAACCTTACGGATGCTCTCCACGTTAGCCAGACCTACGAAGGGAACTGCCACGATTGGTGGTTACGACGTACTGAAGAATGATACTGATGTACGGAAACTTATAGGCATTGTTTCCGAGAAGATGATAATGTACAATCGTTTGACGGCCAGAGAGAACCTGTGGTTTTTCGGAAGTCTCTTCAACATTCCCAAAGCTGTTTTAACGAAGAGAATTGACGAGTTGCTGGAGCTGGTTCAACTTACCAAATGGAAGAACGCTCAAGTGGGTACATTTTCCACTGGCATGCGGCAGAGGATGAATGTGATAAGGGCGTTGCTCAACATGCCTCAAGTGCTTTTTCTGGATGAGCCAACTCTAGGTTTGGATCCTCAATCGTCTGTTGAGATCAGGGACTTTATAAAAAAACTCAATAGAGAAAATAAGACCACAATTATCATAACGACGCATATGATGGTTGAAGCTGATTTGCTGTGCGACCGCATAGGCATTATGGACCATGCTAAGATTGTTGCGCTTGACACATCAACGAATTTGAAAAGACTAATTTCAGGAAAGGACACTACAATATTGAGTTTGGAGATCGCAAATCTTACCTCAGAGCTTGTTGAAACGGTCCGGGCACTCGAATGTGCGGATTCTGTTACTCAAGAAAACTCTGCCCATTTGAAGGTTATTGTTCATGGGGACGAGGCGTTTGACTCTGTGATCGATGCGATAAGGAAGAAAGATGGAAAGATAAATTCTATGGAAAGTCTTCAACCTACGCTTGAGGATGTGTTCTTGCACATAACTGGTCACCAAGTGAGAGACAGCGCAGACCAGAAGATACCTATTGAACGTCATGGGCCATTTGCACAACAAAGGAGAATAAGGTGAGACAACATGGGCGCAAAAACTCTACTTTCACATAGTTTCAGGATTGCCTGGAAAGATCTGATGGAGCTGTTCAGGAACAGGTTGGGGCTAGTTCTGCTCATATTGATGCCGTTGTTCATGATGGTCATGGTTGGCTTCATATATCCATCCGGCAACTCCGTAAGCAACTTGCCTGTCGCGCTGGTGAATGAGGATGCGGGCTATGGCAATTCAACTATTGCAAGCCAGACTTTTATCATGGGTTTGCAGCAGATCAATAGCCAGACTGGGATGTTTGTTCTTTCTAACGCGTCAAGTATGGGCGATATTAAGGATATGGTTCAGAGGGGTGATATTGACGGGGGTATAGTCATCCCCAGCAATTTCACTGCGAGTATCTTGAGCGGGGAGCAGGGGACTCTGATCATTGTAACCGACCAGTCTAATCCCCAAATATCCGCAGCCATCCGGGCAGTTTTGTCTGGCGTGTTTGACCAAATGGGCACGCAGTTAGCTCTACACAATGTTCAGCCGTTGAATGCAACCAACCCTCTTGCGGTCGTGAAACCCTATGATGTTCAGATGGAAGGAGTTGTTTCCGGAAACCCCAGTTACTTTGATTTCATTGCTCCAGGGATAATGGCTATGACTGTTATGATGAGCGTCATGACAGGGCTTCCTGTGGCAATATCCCAAGAGAAGGAAGTCGGCACATTGGACGGAATGATGGTTGCACCAATCAATCGGCTGTCTATCATAGTTGGAAAAACCTTGGGCCAGACCGCAAGAGGCCTGATCCAAGGCGTTATAATACTGGCATTGGCTGTGGGTCTATTCGGCGTCACAATTCATGGCAGCATTTTGCTGGTATTTGGGCTGCTATTGCTTGGCGTATTCAGCTTCGTAGGCCTTGGCATCGTAATTACCTCCTTCGCAAAGGACCAGGAAACAGCAACGATGCTGATGATGACGCTGATGTTCCCTATGATGTTCCTCAGCGGCGTATTCTTCCCGATACAACAGATGCCATGGTACATGCAAGACATATCCAAAGTCCTCCCGCTCACATACGCGTCTCAAGCTCTCAGGAAAGTCATGGTGCTGGGCGCAGGGATCCCCGCAATATCGACCGAACTGACAATATTGATAGTGTTCGGAGTAATCATGACCGCAATAGCAGTGCCAGTGTTTAAAAGAGCCATGACAAGGTGAGAACCATACGAGGTGATCAGTGTGACAAATCCATGTCTTGAAGCCGTGCATCTTTCCAAACATTTCAACTCGTTTGTGGCAGTGTCCGATCTAAACTTAAAAATCGAGGGATCAAAATGTGTTGGGTTCTTGGGTCCGAACGGCGCTGGGAAAACTACCACTCTCAAAATGTTCACGGATCTGATAAGACCAACCTCTGGAAAGGCATCGATAAACGGCGCGAATGTTCATACTCACAAGAAAGAAGCACTGGCGTCCGTGGGCACTCTAATCGAGACCCCAGAGATTTATCCTTCATTAACTCCCAGAGAAGCGCTCATGATGATAGCTGAGATCAGAGGAGTGCCGCAAGCACAGCGAAAAGAAAGAATAGAGGAAGCCGTCTCGGAAGTCCGAATGGAAGAATGGATGGATAAGAGAGTTGGCAAGTTCTCCAAGGGAATGAAACAGAGAATATGCATCGCGTCGGCACTTCTGAGTGATCCAACCATACTCCTCTTGGACGAGCCTACTAACGGGCTTGACCCTAGAGGAATGAGCGAAGTTAGGGACATCATGAAATCACTGAAGCGCAAGGAAAGGTTGATTTTTATGAGCTCCCATATTCTTAGTGAGGTCTCGGAAGTCTGCGACGAGGTCGCGATGATCGACCATGGCAAACTCATCGTTTATGACACGATTTCCAACGTGTCGGCCAAGGTTTCAGGCGGAGAAAACATCGTGGAGGTTGGGCTGCAGCGTGCCATCGACTCCGAGCTAGTGACCAAAAAAATAGCAACTCTTGCAAACGTGATCACGGCAGAGAAGAAAGACGATAAAACTCTGAGAATTAATTTCAGCGGAGGCTTGGACGTGCAGGAACGCGTTCTGTCTGACCTAGTGAGAATGAACATTGGAGTAATCAGTTACAGACCAGCGTCATCGGAACTCGAAGACGCGTATCTCAAACTCATCACGAGTACGTTGTGATCAAACATGAACGAGACAAAAAACGTATCCGAAAACAAGGTGCCGAGCAGCCTGACGCAGGTTGGTATCACGTTGAAGTACACGTTTCTCGATTACTTCAGATCCCGCAGGTTCTTCATACTCCTAGTCATAACTCTTCTGATAAGTGCACTTCTCACTTTCATAGTAGGGTACTATCGTCCTGAGACTTTTCTGACTTCCGACCTGTCGTTCTATTCTGGTTGGTGGGGCATGTCCGTGACCTTTGTCATCGTACTTTCCGCCATTTTCTTCGGTGGCGATGCCATTTCAGGAGAATTTCAGAACAAGACGGGCTACTTTGGAGTACCGAATCCGATTAGAAGGTCGTCCATTTATGTGGGTAAGTGGTTAGCAGCTTTCATCGCGGCCACCGTAATATTGGTTGTGTTCACGGCGATCACTGTCGGTAACGGGATGTACTATTTTGGCTTGACCGTGCCCTACCAGTTCGGCTTATCTGTGCTTCTCGCGTGGTTCTATCTCGCGGCCGTTCTCGGGTTCACTTTCTTCTTCAGTTCGCTGTTCAAGAGCAGCTCGATATCCATCCTCGTGACTGCTATCCTCTTTCTGTTCGCGTTCACACTCATTCAGACGCTTGTCGCAGACCTCGTTCAGGTTGAACCTTGGTTCATCCTGACCTACGGGGGACAAATAATAGGAAACATACTGACCGTGCCTTATCCGGCTCACACAGTTGTGTCGACCCAGCATTTTGGCGGTCGTACGCGCACTATCACCACTTTCAACGCTCCGGTTCCAGAAGGACTCGCAATCATAGCACTGTACTTCATCATCACCGGGGTCCTAGGACTAGTCCTGTTCGAGAGAAAAGAGTTTACCTGAGCGAGAGTCAAAGAATGTAGGCAATTGTATAACTGAATGCAAAACGAAAGATGCGAAATATTGCAGCTGAGCCCCAATACTCTTAGACACGAACCCCATGATGTGTTTCGCAGAAAATAAGAATCTGTTGTCGCCAAGTCCTGGGCATCTATTTCCTCGAAAACGAGAGGGAGCCCTTCCAATTGCGATTATCTTACTCGCAAATTGTTGGTATGTGGAAAAGTTTGAACAGAGAGTTTGAGGCTATCCGCGCTAAAGAAACCGAGCATTTTTACCAGTAAACATGTGTTCAAATTTTAACCCCCACTCACAACTTCTCACATTGTCCTTCTTTTGCTGAAATACGCTCAAAGCATGCCCCAAATCAAAGCGCCGGGGGTGGGACCCCCACCTTATTTTACCGGTAAATTAGTGCGGGGGGTGGGATTTGAACCCACGAACCCCTGCGAGATAGGCTCCTGAAGCCTACGCCTTTGACCATGCTTGGCGACCCCCGCAACGTGATGACTATGCTGGAGAAAAGGTTTAAGAGTTACTGTATGCTTCTCAATAAAAACGGTGTTTATATACGCCTACCCACGGTTCACTGTCAAAAGCTGGAAAGGTTCGAGGACAAACCCCCAAAATACAGGCTATTAAGAAGAAGAGTCCAAGTCCAAGGCTCAGAAACAAGCGCAACTACGAGAAAAGAGTAATGCTCCAGAGGAAAGCTGGGCAAAACTGGGTCTAAACCGGCTTCAACCTTTTTATTTAATTGAATCTTAACTAGAGAACGTGCTAGAAGCTTCACTCGTCATTCTAAATGCGCATGTGATAACCCTAGATGCAAAACGGCCTGTTGCAGAAGCCATGGCCATCCGAGAAGAAAAGATAGTAGCAGTAGGCTCAAACGAGGAAATCCGAGAATACATGGGCAAGAAGACAAAAATGGTAGACGCGAAAAACCGAACAATCGTTCCCGGATTCGTCGACTGCCATGTTCACATGACAGGTTTCGGGTATTCCCTGCAGAATCTGGAGCTCAGAGATGCAAGCTCAATAAGAGATGTCCAGCTAAGATTGGCGGAATATGCGAATGGGAATCCTGAAAGGAAGTGGCTGCTGGGGGGACGATGGGATCAAAGCCTTTTCTCTGAAAAATGCTACCCAACCCGTTGGGACTTGGACGCTACAGTTGCTAACAAACCAGTATTCCTAACACGCGTTTGCGGGCACGTAGGCGTTGTCAACACCGAAGCTCTTAGATTAGCTGGAATAACAAAAGCAACAGCCGTTGAAGGCGGAAGAGTTGACTTAGACGAGAAAACGGGTGAACCAAATGGGATACTGCGCGAAAACGCTCTGAACCTGATTTGGAAGATTCTTCCGAAGCACAGTCAACGAGAACTTGAAGAAGCTTGTGCACTAGCGTGCAAGAAGGCAGTAGAAGCTGGCCTTACGTGCGTGCATTGGATGGTGAGCTCTGCACGCGAGATCCGCGCCATACAGAATCTCTATTCAAAAGGAAAGCTGCCTCTAAGAGTCTATCTCGGTGTTTCCGTCGAGTCAGTGGAAGAGATGACTAAGCTAGGACTGCAGACGGGTTTCGGAGATGACATGGTCAAAATAGGGTTTGTGAAGATTCTTGCTGACGGCTCGCTCGGCGGACATACAGCGGCTCTGAAGGCTCCTTATTCCGACAAACCTGAAGCCGTTGGCATGATGCTATACACTCAGAAAAAATTGAATCAGCTTGTTTTGAAAGCGCACAAAGCTGGTCTGCAACTGGCCACCCACGCCATAGGTGATCGTGCAGTAGAATCTGTTCTAAACGCTTATGAAAAAGCTTTAAAGACGCATTCGAGGAGAAATCATAGGCACAGAATCGAGCACTGTTCAGTTCTAAATCCAACACTCATCAGAAAAATGAAGCGCTTAAAACTGATCGCTTCTGTTCAGCCTCATTTTGTTTTCTCGGATTTCTGGGTTGTTAACCGCGTCGGTGAGATTCGAGCGCGGTGGGTTTATCCATTCAAAACGCTTACTCAAGAGGGCTTGATTGTTTGTTCAGGTTCTGATTGCCCCGTGGAACCAATAAACCCGATACTTGGCATTTGGGCAGCCGCGACAAGAAGAAACCAGATGGAAGAGAGATTGACTGCAGAAGAAGCCTTGAAAACCTACACTTTGAACGCAGCATACGCTTCTTTTGATGAAGACAAGAGAGGAACGATAGAAGTTGGCAAACTCGCTGACCTGACAATGCTGTCAGATGATCTTCTATCAGTCCCGGTTGACAAGATCAAACAGATCGCCGTCGATATGACACTCGTAGGCGGAAAAACAGTCTATGTCAAGAAACAACGGTAAAAGGATTATTGACAGCTTGTTTTTCAGCTTTTGGCGCGCGCTGGCTGAAAACCTGTTCGGAAGTTCAAGGCATAGGTAGAATGTTATTCCCCATATTCAAAAACCAAGGCCCTGAAAAACAGTTGACATTATGTAAAGCTTGGTGTTGCCGCTCAGCATTCTAGCAGTTTAACGTATCGCTGAAATGGCGAGGGATAATGCAAGGCTTTCCTTCCTGTTTGAACGTGTTACTACAGAGTAGCATGCGAATAAGGATGCCTGTTGAGAACTGATTTATCTCTCAGTGTGTCCTCAACCTTCATCGTGGTCGAACCCAGTTTGAACTCGAATGAAGCCTTCAGAGAAATCATTGAGACTCTGCTTCAAATGCCCTCGCCATTACGTAAGGATCTGAATCAACTAAAGATGCAGACGGCAGAAAAATATCAGCTCGACAAGATACCGTCCAATTCAGAGATAATAAGTCAACTCAAAGCCGACGAAAAACCTAGACTTCTCCCTATTCTGCAAAGGAAAAAAACTAGAACCCTCTCAGGGGTCACTGTCATCGCCGTAATGACAAAACCACACCCGTGCCCACAACCTGACCCTTGTGCTTACTGCCCAGGAGGACCACAGTTTGGAGTTCCACAAAGCTACACAGGGTTTGAACCAGCAGCCATGCGTGGATTGCAGAACGAGTTTGATCCTTACAGGCAAGTCAGAAGTCGGTTTGAGCAGCTTGAGGCCATAGGACACAAAGTTGACAAAATTGAGCTAATCGTAATGGGTGGGACTTTTCCAGCCACACCTATAGATTATCAACGCTGGTTCGTTCAACGCTGTCTGGACGCAATAACCGGCCAAGAAACGAAAGACATCGAAGAAGCCAAGAAGGAAGCAGAGAAAAGCGGAATCCGCAATGTTGGCATAACAGTTGAAACACGCCCAGATTGGGCAAAAGAAACCCACGTTGACCACATGTTAAGCCTCGGAGTGACTCGCGTAGAAATGGGTGTTCAGAATCCTTCTGACGCCATATACCGTCAAGTTGGGCGAATGCACACGCGGCAAGATGTGATCGATGCAACTCGCATAATGAAAGACGCAGGACTAAAGGTAGCATACCATCTGATGCCAGGTATGCCGGGCTCGAATTCCAAAAAAGATCTGACTGCGTTTAAAGAAATCTGCTCCAGCGCAGACTTCAAGCCCGACATGATCAAAATTTATCCTTGCTTGGTCGTAAAAGGCACGAAAGTTTATGAGTGGTATCAAGAGGGCAAATATCGGCCTTACACGAGTGAAGAAGCAGCAGATCTTATCGCGGAAATGAAGAAAATGATTCCACCTTGGATCCGAGTGATGCGGGTTCAACGTGACATTCCAGCACCATTGATAGTTGCTGGGGTGAAAAGAAGCAACTTGCGTCAAATGGTTCAAGAAAAACTGAAGAAAGAGGGGCAGAGATGCAGGTGTATTCGTTGTCGAGAAGTAGGTCATAGAATTGCGATTGATAACGTAAAGCCAAACATGGACAACGTCGAGATCCTAAGGACAAGCTACAAAGCATCCGAAGGCAAGGAAATCTTCATTTCGGCAGAAGACCAAGAAAACGACATTCTAATAGGATACGCGAGACTGAGGATTCCTTCAGGAAGGGCACATAGGCCAGAACTAAAAACTGTGCCCTGCTCGATAGTTCGTGAACTTCATGTTTATGGTCCACTTGTTCCAGTGGGCAAGCATGTTAGCAAGGCATGGCAGCATAAGGGTCTCGGTGGGTTTTTGATGAGTGAAGCAGAGCGAACAACAAAGGAAGATTTTGATCTAAAGAAGATTCTAGTTATAAGTGCTCTCGGCACAAAAGAGTACTATATGCGGCTTGGCTACAAATATGATGGTGCTTATGTTTCTAAACTTCTGGTGAACTAGAAATGAAGAAACAGAGTTCAGGCTACAAGGGTCCTGCGTTGGAAGCTATTCGCGGAGCCGGCGCTGAAATTGGAGACCAGATATGCATAACGCGAAACGGTGAGGTTTACAAGGGAATATTGATTCCGCGCTCTGAGTATGCAGACGACAAGCATATAGTGGTGAAGATGAAGAGTGGCTACAACATAGGCATACGTATAACTCCAAACGCCAAAATAGAAAGAATAGGAAAAGGCACAGAGCCCACTTTCACTTCGCCTGCCGCTCCAACGCAGAATCTGAACTTGCCCAAAGTGGCAATAATTAGCACTGGAGGAACCATAGCTAGCCGAGTGGACTATAGGACAGGAGCCGTAAGGGCTGCCTTGACAGCGAACGACCTGTACAGCGTCGTTCCTGAACTGTCCAACGTAGCACGCATAGACACGCAGATACTGTACAGCCTAATGAGCGAGAACATAACACCCAAGCATTGGACAGAGATCGCAGAAGTTGTCGCGCAGAAGATTACTGAAGGCGCGGATGGCGTGGTCATCGCTCATGGAACAGACACAATGGGTTACACCGCTGCCGCCCTGAGTTTTGCATTGCAGAATCTTCCTGTTCCGGTCGTACTTGTGGGTTCACAACGATCAGCAGACAGACCAAGCTCAGATGCAGCCACGAACCTCATAGGGGCAGTCACAGCAGCGGCAAAAGCTCCTCTAGCAGAAGTGATCCTCGCTTTCCATGAAAATCTTTCAGACACAACCATAACGCTCCATAGAGGTACGAAGGTAAGGAAGTGCCACACAACTAGGAGAGATACCTTCCAATCCGTGAACATCCAGCCTTTGGCCAAAGTTCAGAACCAAGAAGTTACCTTATTAACTGAAAACTATAGGAAACGCAACTCGCTGAACAAACTTGAGATAAAACCCAAATTCAACGAAGAGGTGGGATTGCTGAAGTTCTATCCAGGCATGAACCCAGAAGTAGTGGGCTGGTATGTTGAAAAAGGATTCAAGGGTTTGATTCTCGAAGGGACCGGTCTAGGCCATGTGAGTGAATACCTGTACAAGTCCATTCAGAACGCAGTAGAGAGCAATGTCATAGTGGCAATGACTTCTCAGTGTATATGGGGACGTGTGAACATGAATGTCTACAACACGGGTCGCGACCTCCTCACGATGGGTGTGGTTCCGTTGGATGACATGCTCTCAGAGACTGCTCTTGTCAAGCTAATGTGGGTTCTTGGACAGACCCAAAACGTGGAGAAGGCGAAGGAGCTTCTGAAGACGAACATTTCAGGTGAATTTTCCCCTCGAACACTCTCTCATAGTATGGAAAAAGATTGAAGGATGGGTACGAGTTGGAAGTGAACTACGAGAAAATTGGCTTGAAGATTGGCTTGGAAGTTCATCAACAGCTTGATACTTCATCGAAGCTATTCTGTAATTGCAGACCAGAGCTTTCCAAAGAAGAACCGACTATCAAGTTCTTGCGCAGACTGAGACCGACTCAGAGCGAACTCGGCCAAACAGATCCTGCAGCTTTCTTCGAGTTTCAGAAAGGAGTGAAGATCAGGTATGATGCAAGCACTGAAACGTCGTGTCTTGTTGAAATGGATGAGGAGCCTCCGCATCCGCTGAACATGGAAGCAGTAAACATAGTCCTAACAGTGGCTCTCATGATGAAGGCCAAGCCAGTGGATGAAATTCATGTGATGCGCAAGACAGTCATTGACGGTTCAAACACCACAGGTTTTCAGAGAACATGCGCCGTAGCTTTGGATGGCGAGATACTAGTGGGAGAAAAGGTCGTTTCCATTCAACACTTGAGTCTTGAAGAAGATGCCGCTAGAAAAATGGGAACCGAAGAGGGCAACATAATACGTTATCACATTGACCGACTAGGTATACCTTTGATAGAGGTCACGACAGCACCCGTCATATATTCACCGAACGAGGCAGGGGAAGTTGCTCTAGCTATTGGAAGCATTCTAAGAGCAACGGGGAAAGTCAAACGAGGGTTGGGCACGATCCGCCAAGACATCAACATATCAATCACGAACGGTGCCCTAATAGAAATAAAGGGCGTACAAGAGCTTGAGCTAGTCCCTTTAGCAGTGGAATTTGAGGTTCAGCGTCAACTCAATCTTCTAAAAATCAGCAAGGAACTGCGCGAAAATGGAGTCAAAGAAGACGAAATAAAGGAAGAGTTCCACGAGGTTACCAAAACCTTCAAACAAACAAAATCAAAAGTGATTCGGAGAGCCTTGGACAACGGACAGCAAGTATTGGCCGTTAGGCTTCCAAAGTTCGGAGGTTTCCTGAAAAGGGAGCTATTGTCGAATTTTCGTCTTGGAACTGAAATGGCTGATAGAGCTAGATTTTGGGGAAGAGTTGGCGGCATATTCCATACCGACGAAATGCCGGCCTATGGAGTGACAGTAGAGGAAGTCCAGAATTTAAGAGCATTCGTTGAAGCAGAAGAAGGTGATGCCGTCGTTTTTGTTGCAGATGGCCTAGAAAATGCTAGAGATGCGCTCAAGGCAGTCGTGGAAAGAGCCAGAGAAGCTATTAAGGGTGTTCCAGAAGAGACACGAGCTGCAAACCCAGATGGAACAACGCGCTACATGAGGCCCAAGCCAGGCGCTGCAAGAATGTACCCCGAAACAGATATCCCCCAAATCCAGATAACTCAGGATCACATACAAGCAATCCGTTCAAAGCTGCCTGAGCTTCCTGAGCAAAGAATGAATCGGCTAGTGGGTGAGTATGGGTTAAACCAAAAACTAGCCAAGCAAATCCTTGAATCACAGCACGCAGGGCTCTTTGAAACTGTCACAAAGGAAAGTGGCACATCGCCGACTACCGTAGCCGTATTCTTAACAGAGACTCTGAAAGCCCTGAAACGTGATGGTGTCCAAGTTGACAGAATTTCGGAGAGCCAGATCAGAGAGATTTTCAAGCGCGCAGGCTCAGGGAGTTTGATGAAAGAGTCGATCTCAGATGTGGCCATTTGGCTGTCAAAAAACGAGGATAAGACAGTGCAAGAAGCAATAGATGCTCTTGGCTTGAAGGCAATCTCTGGAGAAAATCTTGAAACGCTAGTGAGTAGGGTCATTTCTGAGAACAGGAGCTTGGTGAAGGAGCGAGGCGAGGGTTGCTTTGGCGTTCTTATGGGTATTCTTATGAAGGATCTGCGAGGTAAGGTTGACGCTGCGCGAGTGAGCAAGGTTTTGAAGGAAAAACTTAAGGATGTGTAACAGCTAGAGATTTCACTTGCAAAGTCGAGACATTCTCGACTTCTATAATCCAGATATACCATACAGAAACGTTAAGTTTTGGAGAGTCTTCTAGGAGAGTGTGCGAATGAAAGCTTCTGATTTCCTTGACTACGTGAAGGACAGCAAATCGAAAGAGACCCTCAAAGAATACAAGAGCGGTCTTTCCAAGTTTGTTGAATGGTATGGCAAGACCCTAGACGAAGTCTTAGCGGAACGAAAAGCTGATTTGGCTTCTGATGATGCTACACAGAGAAAGCGTTTCGTTAGGGAAATCGAGAAGTTCCACAAGGCTCTGATAGATAAAGGCTTTACTGTCAACTCAGCTAGGACAAACACCGTGGGAATTCTCCAGTTTTTCAGATTTTTCGAAATGCCTATAACGATTGAGAAAGGTTCAAGCGTTTCTCAGACTGTCGAAACGACTAGCGATTTTGTGCCTTCAATCCAACAGTATAGGAATATGTTCAACGTTGGCGATTTGAGAGCGAGAACGATTCTCAGCATGGCTTTAGACCTTGGATGGAGAATTTCCGATTTCCTAGAAATCAAGAAGTCGGACGTTCCAGATTTGACGCAAGAAGCACCGCTAAGTTTTGAGAGAATCACATCGAAAGAGAAAATTATCGCAAAATCGTTTTTGAGCATCGAAACCGTGGAACTTCTTAAAACTTTCATGCCTACCTTGAAACCTGAGAATCCTTACTTATTCCAGAGCAACAGTCACAATCACCTAGACCCTGAATCTGTCGGAGACATCCTCAAGAGCCTAGCGAAGAAAGCTAATATCGCCATACCACTACAGAAAATATTGCGTTTTCATGCTTTTCGTAAAAGATTTTTATCGACTTGTGCAGACCTAAAAGTCGATGTCAACACCGCAAAAATCCTTTGTGGAAAAAACGTTGAATCTTCAATGCTTGCCTATCTTAGCGAAGTCAACCACAAGAAAGCATTCTTAGAAATCAAAGAAGTCTTGAACCTATCGAACGGACGCATAAGGTCAATCGTGGACGCTAAAGATGTAGAGATTGCACAGCTAAAGAGAGAAGTTGAAGAATTGAAAACTGTGCTGAAAGGCTTTTCGACAATCTTTGAAAAGCAGATTCAAGCCAAAAGTCAAGTGGCTAAGAAAAGCGGCAAGTTAGACAAGCCTTACGACATTCTCAGAGAAATCGGTAGAGTACAACAAGAAAAAGAACAAGCAGAATACGAGAGACTTCTAGCTGAAAACAACGGCAATGGAACGTGAGAGCATGACGGACGAAATCTTAACCGAAATCTTGAAGGAAATTCGAGCCATGAACAAAAGAACCTTGTTCAAACTGTTTATTTCAATCGGAATTTTGGTAATTGCAACAGTCGTTCTATATTGTCTGGGAGCTAGCGTTTCTGAATATGTAACATTATTCACGGCATTGCCAACGGCATTATATGCAGTATCAACAAAACTAAAGAGACCTGAACCTTTCTTGCGAATAACTCCTATATTGGGTCAAGACTACCCCTTATCAAATATCACCCTAAGAATCAAGATAGAAAACATAGTTGCCGAAACAATAGCGAAAAATATTGAAGTCAAATGCAGACTAGTTCCAGATGCGTCAATCTTCGTTATGAATAAGGGGGTCGTCAAGCACTCATCACCGCTCACAAAAGAAGATCCCCCTGTCGAGTATCCAGTTTTAGAACATGTGAACAGAGATGAACTCTTCTCTCAAAAACTCGTCTATGAATACACTTGTTTGAACGGAGATGACAAGAAACAGAAAGTGAGAAAAGGAGAAATAGCCCTTGCTGAAAAAATCACCGAGCTAGAAGAAAAAGTGAAAAGAGAAAAATTCCCGAGTCCACAACCTTTTTTTCCAAAATCATAATTAGAATCAAAGATTCGGATAATTCACAAAGGCTAGTCTTGGCCTTCGCTCTCTAGCCATTTTCGCATTTTCTATTGGTCTATTTTTCAGCTATAACTTTTCTGCAAAGCTAATGATTGGCAAAAAAGGATTGATAAAGGAAAAAGGGGTGAAGTTGGTCTAAACCCGACTTCGGAGTGCTCTTTTTTGGTTGTTCCAGACGATGAGGTCGTCTTCGAACCTAATCAATTCGAAATCTTTCAGAGCCTCTAAGTATTCTTCTGCAACGGTTTTTCTCAATCCGTGGAATTGCATCTCACCTAGAAACTGCTTGTAGTTGACTACATGTCTGCTCCTAATCAGTTCTGCAATAGCTATCAACCGTTTGTGCTTTAGCTTCTGATGTGAGTCCATAAGTTGAGGAGAAATCCAGTTGTAACCACTAAGAACCACGGTCAATCACCTCCACACATACATATACAATCGTAAACATGTTCTAAGACAACGCTTCGATTGGATGTATTAAATCTCAAGATGCGTGACTTAAAAAGGCTCGCCAGTTTTGACCATGCTCAGTTTTGATTCGCCGAATAATGCGGTTGCGTTAACAGATTTTGTATCGACAAATTTTGTTTAATGACGCATCCCAGCAACTCGTAAGGGGGGGGGGTATCCGTGTCTTCTGCTTTGCCTTGCTGTGGATGTTAAGAAACTATTCTCCCAACCCAACAACCCCATTTCCTTTTGAGCAACGAAAAGTGTTCAGGAAAAAGACGTTTCTATGTTGAGGCATTCGGAAACTGTCTTGGGCTTGGTTTGATTGTCGGAGTCGGTTTCATGTTTGTTTGGCTTTGAAACAACTGCAATACGTTGTGATTTGAAACCGAAACCCAAAATCAATTCTATTCGAATTTTGGGCGTATGTACTCTTATGCGACTATCCACTTGAACACTTAATCACTGTGAGTTAAACCGCTTTCAATGCTCTAGTCCATAGAGGACGGATTTGAGCCTTCGCATGGAGATTTTCAACGGTTTATCTACGGGTCATGGTGAAGTCCATGCGAGTTTCAAGTCATGGTTCTAATCGCCTAGAATCAAGGTCTATTCGATGAATGGGGCTTGAATTGCCACGCTTCATAGTCGTCTAAGAGCCAAAACATGACGTATTAGAGTTGAGCTTTTCTAACTCCATCGCACCATCAAAATAACAAGCCCTACATTAACACATTCTGTTAAAAGAACCTCAGACTGGGACTCTCCTAGCTAATGCACCCTAGAACAAGGAGATAGATAGTAAGTCCCTGATCGATTTTTTGGGGGTATGGTGTCGGACGTTAGAAGTGGTGCTTATCAACTAATGTTATATAAGAATGGTTTTTGAAGGGTGGTCTTCAGATGATATAGAAAAGGTGACTCTAAGGTGTAGGTAGTTGTGGACTGCTGGGTGGTGGTTGATTGGTTTTTGACATGCGTTTTCTACGATTGAGCAGAATCGCTAAAGCCACAACCAGAAGTATCAAGACGACACCGACAATTATCAACAATTGCACTGCATCAATGCCCAAGATTGTGAAGCCTACGTCATATGTCAAGTAAACCGTTTTTGAAGTAAACCATGAAAAAGTGTTGCCGAAATGCAATGTGTATGCTCCTGATGCTTGTGCAGTAAAATCAAAACTTCTTCCTTGTGATACTCTACCCAGATTAAGAATGGTTGCTCCTAGAGGGTTTGTTATCCAAAAGTCAATGTCATTACCTGAACCCCCACTAATCGCCAATGACCCCGTAAATTTCTGTCCACTCTTCAAATTGAATGTCAACATTTGCTCGCTCAATGCACCTACTTGGACAACTTCAACATTAGAAGCGTTCACAGATGCAAACGCAACGGCAAAGCACAAGACAAAGCCAACAATCAAAACAACTTCTCTTTTCAATTGACTCCCTCAAGACAAGGCTACTTGTCGTTTTTAATAAAACTATGGGTTAATTGCCACGCTCCTATTCCTCTTTCAGCTTTACTCTTGTTCTGGGATGTGGATGTTGGGTTAGATAGTGGGTATGCAATCTTAAACAATTAGCTCTTGGATGCTTCATAGGCTTCGTATATTGCAACACCGAAGCCTATTGCACTTGCGAGCAGCGTCAACCCAGCAACGATTTTCTTTATGTCCTTCTCGTTCATAATTCATCACTTGTAGATGTATTATGTTGGCGTGCCGATTTAAGATTTCTGTCTTTGAGGTTTTGCCCTAACCTTTTGTACGGCATGGCTTCTGTGGTTTATCGCTTTTCTTGCATTCTTTCGTACGTCTTTTTCAAGCTTGCCAAAGCCTTGATGAGATTGTCTATTGAGTCAATATTAATAACAAGAGTAGTTTGTGCACCCCAATGCCATTCTTTGTCTTCTGTTCCATGATCTTTCAGGTAATAGCCAAACCTAATAGACCACTCACCATGTTCCCATTCAAGAAGTTGAGCCAATTTGTGATAGTCTTTGTCTTCTCGCTCTAAATGCTCAACCAATTCTTCTTTGTGAACTGTGCCTCTGCCCTCATCTCCAAAGTCGAATGGTTTTGGACAAGGATTAATCGGCATTTTTTAACCTCTACTGTATCTCCTGTTGCCGTGCGGATTTAAGATTTCTCTTGCTTGAGGTTGTTCTTTAATCCTTTGGGTCGTACCCCACCAAACTTCTTAGCTTTTTTTATTATCTTTTTCCTTCCACTCATTTTTGAAACCTCTAGTCTGTCTTCTGTTGCTGTGCAGATTTAAGGTTTCATATAGTCTTTTTTTCCTTTTTTTCTGGTTCTGTCAGGTCTTCGGTGTGAAGGTTTCTAAAACTCTTTAAGGCAGATGTCTTTTGGGATATTCGATTCGACTTTCACCCTTAAAACAAAGGTTTTGAAACCATAACCTTTGGCAATGTTAAAACACGTTCTCTGATGCTTGGTTAGCACTGACGTGTTGGCTTTTACCTCAACAAAAGAGAAATCGTTATTCTTTTTCACGATAAAATCTGGATAAACTCCGCCGACTTGACTTGAGAACTGTTTTGTTTTCCGTAATTCTTTTCTTAGCGGCAAGACTGTATAGAAGAACTTCCTCATTCTCTCAAATTTCTCGCCGAAGAAGCCTTCAAGTTTATGCTCCAGCGTGCTGATGTATTTTTTATCGTCTTCAATGTACTCTTGTTTTCTTCTCCTTTTTAATCCGTCAACAGTATCTTCAATGTCTTGGAAGTAGTGTCCCACTCTTCCAAATGCATATACCTTGTAACCTTGCTCTGCTAGCCATTTTCTGCCCTCTTCCTCTCCGATTACACCTGCAAGGTACTTGAAACTGTACTTATCCCTATTTTCAATTATTTCTTTAAGTCTATTTTCACGTATTTTTTCAACTCTAATCTTCCACCATGGGCTTTCCAAGTCACTTTCGTTAAGTCTAGCCGTTTTCCCCGCACTCGTGCTCCAATATGCTTTAGTCACTTCAAAGCCTCTGTTTTTCTGTTCTACAATAACGGCATATTCCTTATAAGATTCGATGTGCATGGTATATCTAGGTAATGCAAAATGTCGAGTGAAAAGCGAGTTATCACTTGTAATCCTTTAATTTGATAATGGGTGGGTGCTGCAGTTTTACGCCCTCGCCACAATATGGGCATACGTTGAACTCTGGCATCAATGGTTTCCCGCAAGCTGCACAGAGGTTTGGAAACGTTATCTTTTCATCGATTGTTCTCATTTCCCTTTTCAGCGTCGCTAACTCCATTCTTGTTTTCTCCATGCTTTCCCTTAATGGGCGAATTTCCATGGCCTCTACTCTTACATTAAGAATCATGTCTTTGACTTCTGCAATCGTATCGTGGCATGATTCCACCGTTTCAAATATCGAATCCAGTACCTCACTCTTGCTCTCCAGTAGTTGATTCTCAACTGTGCTCTGGGACTTGGCGTCTGAAAGCACTCTGTTTAGGAAAGTTTCAACAGGGTTTTCAAAGGCTATTGCGCACGTGATCCCCCAGAGAATCAAGGAGGCGGCTGCACTTATCCAGAGGTATGTTGTGGGCGTTATGGCCTCTAATTTCTCTTTTGGGAAAGGATAGAGAAGGAGGAGCCGGATTGGATTGGCAAAAACTGCTGCGGATATTGCATCTATCAGATGCACTAGAGCGATGAACGTCAAGGAGCTAGAGACCCATACTGCAAGCCCTTTCTTCCCCAAAGAAGACCTCTCCCACCACAAAGACTGCTCAGGCTATATTATGGTATCTTAATATTTAATACGATATTCCCGTTTCGCAATATATCAGGATACGTAAGCAACGATTGAAATGACGATTCCTCACGCACAACCTTCCCTTTTTCCAGCTGCGTATTAGTATGGCGTACCAAGCCGAGCGAAAGAAACCTCTCCAGAACTCAAGCCCTATTCTGGGTGCATCTTCTCTTTGGCAGCTCTTTTAGCAGAATTAGCTTACGGAGTTGTCTGATTGTGTTCTTTCCACTATCGGTACGTTTTTTACTGAAAGCCAAGGCTGCTAGTAGTGTTGCAATCATAAGTATTGGTTGAACAAGGAATGAAGGAAATTCCGGAATTAGGGAGGTTATGAAAGAGCCATCAGCTTCCCTGTGGTCTATTAGCTCATTATTCTGGTCAGTCAACTGAGTGTCGTAGATGTGAAGCGCACAGGTACCATTGCCGATCACTTTGAAGTTCAAGATCGCCAGAGTTCCGTTTCCGTTTGCTGAGCATGGTCCTGCAAGAACACTTCCAAGACTGACCCAGCCAGTATCACTGTGGTTTGCGGCTACCACGCCTATGGTGCTCACGCCTGAGCTTTCCAAAAAGCCACCGGATTGCCATCCTGTGACCACTAGAATGGCCTTATCGAACTGCATGTTTATGCCGTATCCGGCTACGCCAACAGCATCAGAAACGTTCAATCTTACATCAAAGCTGAGCCCTAGGCCTGCGTAAGATTGCTCTGGAGCAACAAAAATACTGGGAACAGGGGTTGCACCTACAGGAAGCGAGTTCGAAAAACTCATTGCAAACGCAACCATTGACAGAACAAGCAGAAATTGTATGATGGAATGCGTGAAGTGTTTTCCCATGCTTTCTCCTCTTGTGCTGACGTAATTTGCCAATGCTGATCCTGCAGTGATCGCCAAGTCGTATTTCACATTTTCCCTAACATGTTGCAAGAGGAAATTCCGTCTGCGTTGATTCATGGACATTCTTTCAGAAAGCCAAATAGACACCCTGTACCCATCACGGTGAATGGCTTTAGGAGAACGGATGATGGTGCGTTGATGGCCAGAAGAGACTAACAAATTATGTTGACTGTTTGCTTGACAGGAAGGGTTCTTGCAATTCGGGAAGCTTCAGCCAATTCGACAAGCTACTTCAGCAGCGATGAACACGTCGACCTATAGACCTCTGCATATTGCTCAGCTGCTGTGACCAATGCTGCACCTCTGTTTTCGACTGTCTTCCCCGAACAGTCAGTCTCTCCTCGCATCATGAGCCCGTGGATTTCGATCGAACGCGGCGGTGAGGAAACCAAACAGAGATCTATTTATGACCAAATAGGGAAAGCTTGAATTCTGACATGCTAGCTATGTCTTTCATTCAATTTCCTTTGTCAAATGTGCTTGAGCAGGAATTGACAAAGTAGTTGCTGTCACCAATTACGTAAATCCTAAAAGCCTTCAACACAACTATATTGCAGAATGACAAAATAAGTCTAGGCGATGAGAGAAATGCAAGGAAACTTTGCGTTTAGAATCAAAATGGGCGAGTATGAAGTGGAGCTAAATGGAACACGAGAAGTCCTGAAGACGATCGAAGAACTCCCGACGCTTGTCACTAGCATTCACAAAGCTTTCGAGAGCGTGAAGCCCAAGACTATCACTACGTTGACTGTCAAAACAGAACCTTCCAAGGAACAACCAATAACGCAAAAGTACCCGAAAATTTCGCCGACACAAGATTGTGAAGAAGCAATTGCCAGAATCTTGCATACAGATTGGGGAAAATGGCGACCACGCACGATCGAAGAGCTCAAAAAGGCATTGCAAGCCAACGGGTTGAATTACCCAATCCGTGTTTTGGCAGGATCCCTAGGAGGACTGGTCAAGAAGGGAAAGATCAAGCGTTGGAACACGGATGCTGGGTTTGTCTACATTCTTGTCGAGAACGAGGTATTGGGACGAGGAGAGCAACTGAATGAAGAAGGTTGAGACACGAATCAAGACTTCTTTCGGCGAAATCGTGATAGAAGGCGACACGCCTCAGGAAATCCTTGATCTCCTCTATACTTTTCCGGAAGACTTCGTTGAAAAGGTTGACAGCTTCGTTTCAAACCGTATAACTCCCTCAGCTGCGCAGCTAAAGGGCATAATTGAATCCACTACTGAGGGTCCAGTGATAGTAGCTCATGAGGCATTCACTCATTATGAAGCCATAGGATTAACGCTGTATGCTTCAGATGAAAAGAAGAACACGGCAGCACGAATTTCAAAGCTTCTTGAATCCTCTGGAATAAAGTGCATGGTTCCAGCGCGTTTGAACGAGATGACAAAGAGGGGGCAGGTTTTCAAGCCAGACCCAAAGAGGCCAGAGTTCAAACTGACGATTCAGGGTGAGAGATGGGTTGAGAGTGGCGTTCTGCCGAAACTTAGAGGCAAGCTGAGTTGACAAGTCAGGAAAACAAGATCACGGTTCATATAAAATACAAAGATCTTGAAGAGACGTTCGAAGGTAGTCCAGAGAATGTGTGGCTTTCTTTGAACAGATTCTTTGGTGTTTTTCTCCAAGGCTTTGAAATTGCTGACAAGATAATTCTGAAAATAGACTTGCAGCAGCTCATCAGAAACTGTGAAGGCATTATTGCATTCTCGCAGGAAGGACCGAATTTGCTGGTCTCTAGAAGCAAGTTGACGGACAATGAAACTCTGGCACTCTGGTTGTTAGCTGCTCATTTAGGTTTTCAATTGGGCATATTGAAAAGCGATTCTATCTCAAAAGACGAGTTGCAAGTCAAGCTTGGAAAAAGTGCGAAGATCGTCAGCACACGTCTGAGTGAACTAGTCAAAAGCGATATCGGGGCAAAGACGCCAGAAGACAATTACAAAATCACAACTTTCGGTATCGTCCAAGTGCAAAAGGAGATAATTCCTCGCGTTAGGGCAAGAGCGGGGATTTGAGTGTTTTAGAGACATAATTTCCCTGGTTTTCTTATTTGACCGTTCATGATGTTGCGACCTCGATCTCCTCAATAGCTTTTCTAACTGTGGCGAGAGAAGTTATCGTTTTGTCTGGTTTCATTTGCTCCTTTTCTAGGCTGCCAAGATTTCTCGATATTGAAACAAGTGACTTTGGGTCAGCCTCAGCGATTTTGTCTCGCCCTACGTTACTTGAAAAATGTATTGCCTTGAAACCCGCGCTTTTGGCACCATATACGTCGGCCTTCAGATTGTCGCCTATGTGAACGATCTCACATGGTTCCATTTTCATCTTCTTTGCGACTAATTGGAATATTCTGCCGTCTGGTTTTCGAATACCAATTTCGTCGGAGAAAACCATCAAATCAAAATAATCTGACACTTCTTGCTCTGAGAGGAATCTACGCAGGGCTGTGCCTGGAGTTAGTCCAGTGTTGCATATGAGCCCAATTAGGTTGTGTCGATCCTTAAGCCACTTCAATGCTATGTGCGCATCTGGGTTGAGATATGGTGGCACTTCAAAAAACGGTGATATATAGGCTGAACTCAGATCTTCGATCAATTCCGTTTTTGGCATGGCTGGTTTTTTCGGCAGGTTTTCGAGGAATAGTTGTATCTGATCCACGTGGGCAACGTCTTTGTTTTTATTCCACTTTTCTAAGAGTGAGGAGACCGTGTTGTTCAAGGCGTCCCCTACTTGCTCAATGGAGACCCGTGCTCCGAATCCATTTAGAGTCTGCGCGAGTTTTCGGCAACGAGCAGATGTTCGTTCTGCACTTGCGCCATCTTCTTCGAAAAGTAGGGTTTCCCACAGGTCGAAGGTTACTGCTTTGATGGTATGGCTACTCTCTCTCAATGTGTCATTCCTCGCCACATGATGCATGACTTCGTTGAGCGCTTCCTGTTATCCTAGTGGGCTACGGTGGTCTTTTCTGAGCGTATTGGTATCTGCGTGGTTTTCCTTCTCTCGTCAAGATTCCGTCTTTGACGAGGTCTATCAGTGCATGGGCTACGGCGGTTCGGTCATAGTGAAATCCACGTTTTGCCATTTCAGTATGAACTTCGCTTAGACCTTTTGCTGCGGAGAACCAGCTTTCTTTCCAAAGGTTTTGGATTACGTTCTTACATGTTTCAGCTCTGGGTGGAGGTGCGTTTCTCTCCGCTATTGCTCGTGTCTCTTTCATTTTCTCGGTTACCGTTGAGAGAACCTTGTCCACCGTTGCTTGCAATTGGTCTTCTTGGCATTCTATTTCGAATTCCATTTCTCCTATTTTCATTTTCAGTTTTATCGGAGGTTTGAGTTCTTTTTCCGCCAATATTTCACCTTATTGTATATTGTATTGCGCATCTTGTTCATGCACAACACTTAAATATCTCATGAGCAAACTATTGGCTATTGGTGAATCATGGTGATTGAACAATACACTATTGCAACAACACCAAGATATAACTTTCCAAACCTCACAATGGATTCAACACTACCGCAGCGATTCATTGAACAAAGCATAATGTCACTCAAACAAGTGCGAGATCGACCTTTTCAACTAAATCAACAAATCACTCAACAGAATGACACTTCCGAAATGCAAACACACCGGCTGAGCCTTAATCCACGACCAATACCATTAAGTCCCAAGCGCGAAGCAACCACAATCGCAGCATGCGATACGTCAACAATAAAAATCGGTGAAACAAGCACCGGCGTTCTGGTGGCCATCAGAGGCGCAAACGTATGGAGACAAAACAAAAGCTACAGATACATTCGACTCGGACCATTCATATTTCACATAACTCTCGAGAGCAAGAGCGAAATCTACAATGCGTTGGAAAAATCGTGTTTTGGTACATCAAATGACGAAAATCACCAGAACATAAGCATATGGCAGATGCCGATGCGAATAGCGGGTCTTCTTGAGAGATGGCTGCAAAGCATGCTAGCAAGCATGGTGAGCAATGGATTGATTCTTTTTGATGGTTCGCTGACAGCTGGAGTTGGTGGTGCTTCAATAAGGAGTATGAAGCAGATACTAGTCAGGGCCGGTGAAAACAACGATGTTGTTTTGGCTTTCTCAAAAACTACAAATCTCAGAGCAGATGGACACATTATTACCGATGTGCCGTTCGCACTTAGACCGCCTTGTCTGCTTGAGACGATAGGATTGGAGTCCAAACCTCCCATCGCTCTACTCGGCGACGTTTTCGTCGCGAAACTGACTTGTGAAGGCTATGCGTTTAGACTGGATATCAGCAGGGATCTCTCTCTTGAACAGAAAATCGAGGCAGTTGAGAAGTTGTTGGGAAATGATGTCATTTCGCAGAGTTACCCTGAAACTTTGCGCCTAGCGCATATCCTATGCACGTTTACGGCGAACGAAGTTTTAGCGATGCAACATTTTGCGGTGCGGAAATATGGGCTTAAACTTGTCAACAGGCCTGATATGCATAAGCTTCTGTTTGGTCCCTTTGGCAGAGGTGAAGTCTGGTCATGAAACTGTACCGAAAAGAGGGCAACATCCTGCAGATACTGAGCTTCCCACACGAGGCAGTCGAGAAGGGCGACTATTTGCTAGTAGAAGACCAAGAAGCAGGCAAGGCTCTAATAGCTCAGGTGATTGATGTGCAGTTCGCAAGCATTCCTGGTGTTCTTGAGGAGCTACTCCGAGGCCTACCAGACGGTGGCGAAATCATTCAAGGAGAGGATTTTGACCCACTCGAAATAGCTCCTCACATTACTTACATTCAAGACGCCAGCTTGCTTGTTTGCAAAATACGCGCTACTCTGGAGAATGAGAACCTAAGCCCGAGCAGCTCGTGGCTTCCATCACGTTCCCAGTCAACAATAAAGAAATTGCCGATACCAACGTTGCTGAAGCTCGCAAAGGTTGATGGAAAGCTTCCTATAGTGTTGGGCGGCACAAAGGACTCTTCGCTTTTAACGATTGATGCAGTGCATTTGGATGGTAGGCTTAACATCATAACTGGGAAAAAGGAAACGGGGAAATCTCATTTATCGAAGCTTTTGATGGTCAATTTGGTTGGGTACAAAGCCACGGTTGTTGTTTTCGATCTAAACGGTGAGTATTCGAGTTTGGGCATGTCAAGTGATGGTAAGAGAAATGCTCAATATGACAAGATTCACGTTTTGACACCTTCGCAAAACTTCAAGTTGGCCCTGAAACAACTGAATCTCCACGTTATGTTGGGCATTCTCATTCATGCGCTACATTTGCCTGGAACATCAGCTCGCGAATTTAGGCAGATTTGGCAGTTCTTGAAAGAAAAAGACATGCTAACATTGCATGACCTGGGTGAAACTATACGTACTTGGAACTGCAATCAACACGTTCGTGACGCGTTGTGTTCTCGCTTTCATGCTTTGGTGAATTCTGGTTTTTTCACGGATAACGTTGCTGAAGCCACTTTGCTAGAGGACTGCCTTTTCAAAGCAAAAGAACAAGGAGGGGCTATCCTAGTAAACCTGCGTAACACTGGTGCAATCGATCGTCAAATAGTCGTGGAGTATGTTCTTGGAAAGCTCGTGGAATTGCTCACAAGCTGGAAGCTTAAGGCTGCTTTTCTCTTCGCTGAAGAAGCACACCTGTACCTTCGGGAGACGTATTGGGATGACATCGTTACTCGCATGAGGCACTTGGGCATATTTACTACCTTCATAACCAACCAGCCCGATACCATTCGAGAGAACATATACCGCCAGGCAGACAACATTTTTCTGTTCAATTTCACGAACGAGCACGACTTGGACGTTGTTTCACGCGCTGCAAGGGTTGATGGGGAAACAGTCAAGTCGATAGCTCACGACCTGCCGCCACACTACTGTCTCACACTCGGTAAGGTTGTGAAGGATTTTCCAATAGTTGTGAAAGTCAAGGCGTTGGACGTTAAAACCATGGGTGAGACAAGACTCTTCTTCCAGAACTGAACTTAATCGCATGCTCCATGAATAGTTTCCCAGCAGGCTTTCTTATTGTATTCGACTAGTTTGTGCCGCCGCATTTGGTTCCCGTAGTCGCTTCTTGTTTCTCTGGAAGAATTCCCGAAAAGTTTTCGTCAAATCGTATTCTTCGACGTTTTCAAGCAATACCCATTCCACTTGTTCCGCGTCGCTGGCAGCCTCAGATCTTCCTCCTTTGAGTTTCACGGAATAATCCAGTATTACGAAATGATACTTTATCTGGCCTTTTTCATCCTTAGTTACGTTACTGACAACGTCAATAAGTTCAGGGTTCTCAACATCGAGCCCTGTCTCTTCCTTGACTTCTCGTATGACTGCCTCCTCTGTGCTCTCACCTAATTCAACGATGCCGCCAGGAATGCTCCATTTTCCCTTTCCCGGGTCATTTTTCCTTCTCTCCAGTAGGATTCTGCCATCGCGTATCATCACGGCGCCTACTCCCACGATCGGCTGGTTTGGGTAAAGCCTCTTCAAAATCAGTGCTTCAGTCATGGAATCATTGCTCGTACCTCAAGGCATCCTATTTCTTGGGGGATTTTTCAATTATCGTTCCGACCTTTTTGCCACATACAGCAGCGGAGACATTTTCGGGTTCAGCACCGCTTACGATAACTACCTTCACTGTGCCTCTTATCAAGATCTTGACAGCTTCAGGATCGAGAATTTGATGGATTCCTGCTTTGTGTTTCTTTTCAGTCAGTATGCGTGATAAATCTTCGAAGCCTATGCGATCAAGCTTGATAGCATCTGAATGTGTTCTGGGGTCTTTATCATATATTCCTTCTTGGTCGGTGGCCTTGATATACAAGTCAGCGTTTACACGTTTTGCGACTAGTGCAGCAACTGCGTCCGTAGTCATACCCGATCTAAGACCGCCCATCACAGCAATTTTTCCTTTCTTCAGGCAGTTTGCGGCGCTTTCAACAGTCACAGAGACTGAATCGCAGCCTAGTTCTCCTAGTTTCTTGAGAAAAAGTAAAGCAAGAAGTCTTGAGACCGAGATCGCAACATCATCTTGATCTGGTTGGGTTAGCCCCAAATCCTTTGCGGTTTTTATGTATTCTCTTGCTAGGGTGCCGCCTCCGACTACAACCACTAAGGAATGTCCTTGTTCTTTTAGGTCTTCTAGCAAGGTCACATATCTTTTGATGAGGTCTGGGTTAATTGGAGATGCGACAATTGAGCCTCCTATTCTTATGACGATGCGCATGAATTGTTACATCCTTTGCGATGTATAGTACGTGATTTTCTGGTTAAAAGTCTTCAGAAAAGCTCGTTTGGGTCTGATTTGGTTTTGGGTCTTTAGCAGATGGAGTGTCGCACAAGCAAAGATAATAACAGTCTAGTGTTGATATTGTTGACTGGTCAAGCGGCTGTGTCTTGCTATGTCTTCTGCTGATGTTGCGGTTCATGTGTTTCGAACTCTGGAAAGCGCAGACTTCAGAGTGCTGCAGGTAATTGAGACTGGCATGAGCGAACACGAGTTTGTTCCAAAACAGCAAATTGCCCGTTTTACGAAGTTCGATCTTGCTCGGGAGGCCGATTTCAGGTTAGGTCGGCTGAGCAAACTCGGTTTGATATATCGGGCACGAGGTGCATATGTTGGTTATGCGCTAAACTACGCGGGATACGATTGTTTGGCCATAAATGCGTTCGTAAAGGCGAACGTCCTTGAAGCTTTTGGCAAATCCTTAGGTGTTGGCAAAGAGGCGGACGTTTTTGATGCGTTGACTCCGGCGAAAGAGCAGGTGGCTGTGAAGTTTCAGAGGTTGGGAAGAATCAGTTTTCGTCAGACGCAACGTAAGAGAGGTTACGTTAAAGAGCATGCGAGTTGGCTTTTTCAGTCGAGGCTTGCGGCAGAGAACGAATACAAGGCCTTAAAAATCCTTTATCGTTGTGGTGTGGCTGTTCCTGAACCGATAAGTCAGAGCCGCCATGTTCTCGTTATGGGCATGATTGAAGGAGCAGAACTGGCAAAGTGGAAAGCGTTTTCGCATCCTGAGCGTGTACTAACAGAGATTTTCAGAAATCTCCGGAGAGCTTACTTGAAAGCAGGCATAATTCACGCTGACATGAGCGAATACAACATAATTCTCAAGCCTGACGGGCACATACTCCTCATTGATTGGCCGCAATACGTTACGTTGGAGCATTCGAACGCTAGTGATTTTTTGAAGCGAGATGTGAGAAACGTTCTGAACTACTTCAGCAGGAAGTTCAAGTTGAAAATCAGACTTAATGAAGCCTTGGAATACGTGACTGGGACTCGTAGAAAACTGCTTTAGAGTCAGCTGAGAGCTATGTAGAGTATGTTGTTTCCACGCAGTAGCACGTTGCCGTAGTTGGTCATCAACTGGTCGTCTTTGCACTCGGACGCGCCTTCTAGAAGTATGTTCATGTGGCCGTCACACTTGATCATTTTGCCCTTGTATTCACAACCGTTTTTGAGTACAACGGAAATCGATGCATTCAACTGTTTAACTAACACGTTCAAAGGTTTTTTGCTAGGTTCCATTCAAGCACCTTTTGTTTCGATTATGCATATCCACGCATGCTTACCTATAAAAGTTTTATGAAGATCGAACCATGAAACATGACATTTCTAGCCAGTATCGAACGTTTAACTTAGGAATCGCTATGTCCCAAAGGTCGAAGGGTCTTTCAGAATCTCAAAGGACAAGTGCAAATCAGTGTTGTCAGTCTGTTCATAGCAAAAGCAATAATAACTCTGAGATGAATTGAATCCGCGAGGAACAAAAATGAATTACGAGATCAAATACAGGCCATCATATTCATTGCTTGTTGTTAGCCTAGCACAAGGCGAGCAGATCACTGCAGAATCTGGAGCAATGACCTACATGTCTCAAAACATTGAACCACACACTAGGAAAAGAGAAAAGAGTCTTCTGGGCAGTCTGGGCTTATCCATCATCGGTGGACAATCTTTCTGGGTAAATGACTACTTGGCGACAAACGGACCAGGTGAAGTGGCCCTTGTTGCCGCACCAATAGGTGATATCGAGACCTTGGAGGTCAGACCTAATCAGGGGTACATAATACAAAAATCCGCATACGTAGCGTCAACCCAAAGCGTCGACTTGGACGTTAAGTGGGAAGGCTTCACGAAGGGATTGTTTGGACAAGGCCTATTCATGATAAAGGTCACGGGCAATGGCACACTGTTCATAAACACTTTTGGCGCGATCGACAAACACACTTTGGCGTCTGGACAGACTCTGATAGTGGACAATTTCCATCTAGTGGCATTCAGCGACACGTGCAGCTATAGAGTCACAAAATTCGGTGGACTGAAAGAGACTATACTTGGCGGAGAAGGCTTAGTGACCCAAATCACGGGTCCAGGAGACATTTACATACAAACCAAGAACGTTAAAGAGTTCGTCGACTGGCTTTGGACGCTGATGGAACCGAAAGTAAGCTCAAAAGCCCACTAGGATCCACTTCTTTTTCTGCCCTCATTTGTGCAAGTCAATTAAGACTGTTCTCTCCAGAATAAACGCTTAAGTAATTGACTACATGCTAGAAAATGATGGACAATGAAGATAGTCGTCGTAGATCATGTTTACTTAGAGGAGAAGCACATTGAAAAGCTGCGATCGCTCGGCGAACTAGAAATCTTTGGAGAGCCTCCTAAAACACCTGACGAATTGAAACAAAGAATAGAAGATGCTGAAATAGTCATAGTCGGCTGGAGCAACCTGACCCAGAACGTCATTGATTCTGCCAAAAAGCTCAAGATGATTTCAATATGGGCAACGACTTGCCACTACGTTGATCTGGAGGCAGCGAAAAAAAGAGGTATCGTGGTCACTCATGTTCCAGGATACGCCACTGAAGCCGTTGCCGAGTACACGTTTGCGTTGCTATTGGCAGTGGTCAGAAGACTGACGTTGGCTGACAAGCATGTTAAGAATGGGGACTTTGATTGGAGGCCTTTTGGAGGCCGAGAGTTAGCTGGCAAGACTCTTGGAGTGATTGGTACAGGCGCGATTGGGTGCCGGGTTGCTGAGATAGGTCGAGCCTTTAGGATGCAGGTCTTGGGTCACGACAAGTATCCTAACCTCAGAAGAGCGGAAGAGATCGGGATGAAGTATGTCGACCTTTTCACGTTGCTGAGAGAAAGCGATGTGATAACGTTACATGTTACGTTAACGTCGGAAACAGAGAAATTGATAGGGAAGAAGGAGATCGCTTCCATCAAAGATGGCGGAGTGGTAATTAACACTTCCCAAGGAAAGGCAATAGATGAGAAGGCCTTGGTTGAAGCTTTAGAATCGGGCAAACTGTCTTACGCGGGGTTGGATGTTCTGGAAAAAGAGCCACCAGCCAAAGATAACCCACTATTCAAACTTGACAACACGGTGCTTTCTCCACACATCGGATTCAACACTGTAGAAGCAGAGGTAAGGTGTACAGACGTGTGCGTTGAAAACGTTGTGAGGTTTTTGGAAGGAGAGCAACAAAATGTCTGCTAGCAAAACATGGGCTTGTTCGAGAATGAAGGGTGAATTGGCATGTACTTGACTAGAGAAGAGCAGCAGATACTCCGGGGAGAATTAGGCGTAGGAACGCAAAAGGCGATGGAACTGCTTGTGGCAATAGGAGATGCGTACGACGCTGAGAAAATGATTCCCGTAAGCAGGGCGCACGCTGCCTCAAGTGGCCAGGAAGGGGACTTGTACTTCGTTGAGCTTTTGGCCGACGGAGGCGCCAGATGCAGGGTTCCGACTAGCACCAACCCGGTTTATGACCTCACGTATTTCCACAGTCTGTTTGATATTCCAAAAGGCGAAGCGGAAGTGGCTCGGAGAGTGATGGAAGCTTACAAGCGAGTGGGCGCCATACTGAGCTGGAGTTGCATACCTTACCTGTCAGAAAACATTCCACTATATGGGGAAACTGTGGCCTTTTCCGAGTCAAGTGCTACCCCATATGTTAACTCTGTCATTGGCGCAAGAACAAACCGTGAAGCAGCTCAAAGTGCATTGGCCTCAGGGATCATTGGCAAGACTCCAAAGTACGGTTTGCACATCAAAGAAAATCGGAAGGGAACAGTTCTCGTCGACGTGAAAGCATCCATGAAGGACGAGTTCGATTATACCCTTCTAGGCTACCACGTTGGCAAGGTTGTAGGCTATGGCATTCCAGTGTTGACTGGGTTACCTAAACGTCCGAGTACTGAGGAACTGATAAACTTCTGTGCAATGTCAAACACGTCCGGAGCGATATCCATGTTTTACATGCCCGGATACACAGTCGAGGCTTCAACGTTGGACGAGGCTTTTCAAGGGGATCTTCCAAAGGACAAAGTCACAGTTACAGGTATGGAGCTTCGGGAAGTCGATGAAGAACTTCAAACTACAACCGGAAGAATAGATTTCGTCATGCTCGGATGCCCCCATTACACGCTTAAGCAGTTGGGAGAAGTTGCAAGACTCTTGAATGGAAAGAAGGTGCATAACGGAGTGTCTTTCTGGGTTTGCACGTCGGCCACGACGAAAGCTTTGTCCGACAAAACCGGGTATACAGACGAAATAGAAAAGGCCGGTGGGCGCGTAGTTGTGGACACTTGCATAGATGAACCATGCTGGAGTGTCTTCAAGGAAAAAGTGGGAATGACGGACTCGCCTAAATGTGCCTATTATCGTCGATTCAAAGACGTCATAGTGGCGAGGCTTCAGGACTGCGTTGAAGCCGCGGTTAAGGGAAGGTGGAGATGAGAAGCTTGGGGCTTTCATTGAAGTGCCATAAGATCATTGGAGGCTGCGGAGAGGGCGAGGCTCTTGTGTCCCATGAGCCGATCTGCTTCTACCTGACCGATCCCAAAACTGGCATAATCAGAGAGAAAACGCATGAACTAGCAGGAAAGAGCATTGCCAATAAGGTTCTCGTGTTTCCTTCAGGAAAAGCTAGTTCAGTAGTTCAGATCGACGGCCTATTCAAGTTGGCGTCAAACAATCTTGCTCCGAAGGCCATGATAGTCAAGGATGTGGAGACAGTGCTCGTTGTGAGTGCTTTCTTAGCAAAGGTTCCTCTGGTAGATAGGCTGGAGAAGGATCCGTTCGAAGCCATTCACACAGGTGACTTCGTCAAGGTAGATGCCGACAAATCTACAATCACGATAACAGGGAAGGGAACCTAAGCAATCACATGCAATTTACGCTCTGCGTTCTAAACCTCTTCTAATTCGTTCGATTCCTTCTTTGAGTTGATCATAAGAGACAGAGTATGAAATCCTTAGATGCCCCTCTCCCGCCTTCCCGAAACCTGAGCCGGGTGCAGTTGCCACTCTGGCTTCCTTCAGCAGGTATTGGGCGAGTGCTTCGTCAGATTTTTCGAAACTTGAGAAATCTGGAAAAACATAGAAGGCTCCTTTCGGCGTAGCATATCGTAGGTGTTTGATTTTGCCTAGCTCACTGAGCACGTATATTCTTCTCCTGTCGTATTCTGTTACCATTTCTTGGACGCAGTCTTGAGGTCCGGTTAATGCAGCATAAGCTGCTTTTTGTGAAATCGCGTTCGGGCAAAGTGTCGCATAGTAGTGCAGTTTACGCAGGGCTGCGGAGAGCTTCTTGTCGGCAACTATGTAACCGATTCTCCAACCTGTCATAGCATATGCTTTTGAAAAACCGTTCACTGTTATCGTCCTGTTTTTCATGCCAGACAACGAACCGATGCTAACATGCTCTGTGTGGTCATACACGATCTTTTCGTATATTTCGTCAGCGAAAACTATCAGATCATACTGGTTGGCGACTTCAGCTACGATTTCGAGATCGTGCCTTGAGAACACGTGTCCTGTTGGATTTGAAGGATTGCACAGCCAGATCATCTTAGTCTTCTTTGTTAATTGACTCTCCAAGGCTCCCATGTCTATTCCATAGTCTTTCTTACGGTCAAGAGGAACAGGGACAGGTGTAGCCTCTGCCAAGAGAGTGTCTTCAAAATACGCGGGGTAGTAGGGGTCCAGAATTAGTGCTTCGTCGCCTGGGTTCAGGAAACCAGATGCGGCAATCATCATGGCTTCTTGGGAACCGGATGTCACTGTAATCTCTGTTCGTGGATCAGCATCGAGTCCATTGTCTTTCTCCACTTTCTCAGCGATGGCTTGGCGCAGTTCTAGTGTTCCATCAATTTCTGTGTAGTGAGTAAATCCCTTCTTGGCTGCTTTAACAGCTGCATCTATTATGTGCTTCGGCGTTATGAAATCTGGCTCGCCCTGCTCTAGATGAATGATATCTTCCATCCCCGCTGACAATTCGAGCATTCTGCGGATAGCTGAAGTTTTTATCAAGCTGACTCTTCTGGAACTTTCAGGTGCCATTCGACAACCCACTCCAAGCCTTGCAAAGGTAATCACGTGGAAAGCCGTATAAGAATTATCCTGTGTCGCAGGCTACTCTTCTCATGATCTTCTTGAGTCTTGAACGAATTAGATCTTCGAAATTTGAAGAAAAAGCTATTTTTGTTCATTTGCAATAAGCAGGTTCATGTTGTTCTGGTTTTCTTCAGAGGTTGGGCGGGATAGCTTCAGAACCTCGTCTGAATTGTTCGCTTCAGCATGTCATTCGTAAATTGATTTCCTTAATCCCACGTCTAAGAAGACTACTGCTTTCTCTTTTTCGCCTATCCGTGTAGATTACGCGATACTTGCCCACTCGCCATCTCCACAATCCTTCAAGTTTACCTCGCAACTTGGTACCTACATAGGAGTCTCTGCAGCTTTCTCTAAAGCCTCCAAAGTCTTTTTTTTCATGTTACTTGGCAGCTTATCAAATTCCTTAGTGAAGCTTTTTGTAAGAATCGACTTGTATGACAAGACTCAGTCCTTCATCAGGGTTTCTCTGGTTTTTTCAGGACTGTATGCAGCTGAATACTCTTTCTTCTTGTATTCCTCAAGGCTTTTCTTTATCCTTCTCAATCCTTCCTTGTCTGAGAGTTCCTCCAGAGTAGCAAGAATCTCCTCTATTTTGGCAAAATGTCCATAAAGTTCCTTGAGCAAGGGGCGAGGAACAGAGACAGCTTCACTCAACCAATTCACCATTTGAGAATAATGATGCAAAAGTAATTAAGCTATTCGAAAGAGGGGAAGTGGCAGGTTCTCCAGGCTTCACTAGGACATAATTCTACCTTGGTTTGAGGAAAGATACTTGGTCGGGCGGGCAGGATTTGAACCTGCGACAGTCCGGTTTCTGCAGTTTGGCCTGCATGTACGCTTGGCAGGCTGGGTGACACCCACCTTGGGTAGGTATCTACAGCGTCTCCGCCAGCTAAAGTTTCAGGATCTAGGCTGGCTCGGAAGCTCTACCAAGCTGAGCTACCGCCCGACCGAGGTTTGTAAGGTGGGGGCTTCGGATTTATGTTTTTCGCAGCTTTGACGGAATGCTGCGTACTCAATTCGCTGATTCATTCTTGCCGTTCTCTGGTTGGTTGCTTTTGTAAGCCAAAATTTTATATCCATAGCGCTCTAATCCGTATTACTAAGGTGAAAAATTTGAAAGATACGAAAGCTATAGGAAGAATGGCTATTGTCGGCATCGTTATTGTCATAATCATCATAGCGGGAGTTGCTGGTTACTATCTGACAATGCCCACAACTAAAGTGAAGGATACACTGGTTATGGGTACCACTGATTCGGTTGAGACGTGTTTGGATCCGGCGCGCGCGTATGACTATTTTGGCGATGAGATGATTCAATCTCTGGGGTGCGGTTTGGTTCAGTACAAAGCTAACGCTACCACTGGTGGCACTGACGATATCGTTGCGTCCTTGGCAACCTCTTGGAGTGTTTCTGACGACGGCTTGGTCTGGACTTTCAACCTAAGACAGGGCGTGAAGTATGATGATGGTACGGAGTTCAACGCTACACATGTGAAGTACACTTTTGACAGGGGAATAGGCATTGCTGATCCTGACAGCGCGTTTGTCGGAATCGGGTACGGTGACATCATCAAAAACGTCACGGCAGCAGACAAGTACGTGGTGAAGTTCTATCTGAACACACCGTTCGGCCCGTTCCTTTCACTTATCGCCTATCAAGCGTCGTACATCGTCGACCCAGCTCACGCACCAATGGATTCCGTGGTCGAATACACTGAAGGAAATGCCAGAGCAAGTAACCCAATGGGCTTGGGACCGTACACACTCACTAACTGGACCCGAGTTGCGGGCAAGGACTACCAGATGAAGCTTCAGGCGAACCCGAACTACTGGGACAATGCTAGTGGCCTTCCTAAAACCCAATACATAATCGTGACTTTCTATGCTGATTCGACACAACTTGCGTCGGCGATCCGAGCTCAGGCAGTCGATGTCGCCTATAGACAGCTTGGAACAGCAGACATCAACACCATGAAGACGGATCCGAATCTGAAGGTGTGGGAAGGACCAGGCCTTATTCAGTACTTGGTCTTGCAGGAGAAGTATGCGCCATTCAACAACACAATAATCAGACGGGCTGTGGGCGCTGCTATAAACAGGACTTTGCTTGTCAATACTGTGTTTCTTGGAGATGCTCAGGAACTGAGCAGCATGATTCCTAACGGCATGTTTGGACACACTGACGCTTTTCTGACACTTGGCAACCCGAACTACACGAAGACCCGAGAGTTGCTAGCACCATTGGGCTACAATGAGACGCACAAGTTGACATTCACGCTATGGTATGAGACTACGGGGCACTATCCGCAGAGTCCTCAGCAGGCAGCAGTGATAAAGTCTTCGCTTGAAGCAAGCGGCGTAATCTCCGTGAGCCTTCAGGGCGCTGAGTGGCCATCGTATAAGTCTCATAGAGACAGCGAGGACATGGAAGCCTTCATCTATGGCTGGTACCCAGACTACACAGACCCAGACGACTACATTCAGCCATTTCTTGACTCACGGGGAGGATCATGGCTCCACGGTAACTACAACAACACTCAGATGGATCAGCTGATATCTTGGGCTAGGTTCAACGCTACAGCGAGTGTGCGAAGCAGTCTATACAGCCAGATTCAAGACTTGATGGTCACTGACTGCCCGATGGTTCCACTGTACCAAGGCCCAGCATACGCGGTCACGAACCTCAATGTCACTGGGGTATACTTAGACGTCACGCAGGCATGGCGTCACTGGCTGGTCTATGCCACGCAATAAACAAGCCTTAACTCCTTTTTTCTTTTTATTGTCTGTCACGGAGGATGTTTGAGCGAATGACTCTGCGCACTTATGTGATTTCGAGGATTTTGCTCACGATTCCTATGATATTCATATTGTTGACGATGGTGTTTCTCGTCATCAGAGTCTTACCTGGCGACCCTGTATTGTTGCATTTTGAGAAGCAGGTGCACCCAGAGGAGATTGAGTATATGCGACACAGGTTGGGGCTTGACAAGCCTTTGTGGATACAGTATTTTGACTACGTGGCTGGACTGTTTAGAGGTGATTTGGGCAAATCTATGCAGGACTATTCGTCTGTGGGTCAACAGATCTTCTCTGCTTTTCCTGCAACACTTGAGCTGGCGATTTTCTCGATGATAATTGCGGTGGCTATAGGAATATTCCTCGGTGTTGAGGCTTCGAAGGGTTATGGTAAACCTAAGGATCACTTGATACGGGTTTTTGGTATAGTAACGTATGCTATTCCGGTTTTTTTCTTGGGCATGGTTTTTCAGATGGTTTTTGGATTAGGCTTACATTGGCTTCCAGTAGGGTTGAGACTATCTCCTAGGATGGATCCGCCTTCGGGGTTGAACGTTGGAAGTGTGCATTTTTCAACGGGGCTTTACACGGTTGATAGTCTTCTCGAGGGAAATATCTACAAGTTTGTTGAATCGCTGAGGTACCTAGCTTTGCCTTCGTTGACTTTGGGTTTGGTTCTTTCAGGGGTCTTCATCAGGCTTACTAGGAGCAACATGTTTGAGACTCTTCGACTTGACTATGTTACAGCTGCAAGAGCGAGAGGTCTTAATGAGAATACGGTGACTTATGGATATGCGCTAAGGAACGCGTTCCTTCCCGTGCTTACTATGATGGGTTTGCAGTTCGCAACCCTTCTAGGTGGAGCGATTCTGACAGAAACAACCTTCTCATGGCCTGGCCTAGGCAGGTACATCGTTGACCGGATCAACTTCCGCGACTACACGGCTATACAAGGCGCAGTCGTGGTTTTCGGGATTTTCGTGTCTTTTGTGAGTCTGGTGGTTGACTTGCTCTACGCTTACCTTGATCCGAGAATCAGACTGTGAGGCGGCTGAAGTGGACAAACCAAAAACTAGGAAGGGCATGCTCTCCAGCATAATCCCTGGTCTCTCTTCGCTGTCTCAACGGGGCCTGGCAGGGTGGCTCGTTGTCTTGGGCTTCATTATGGTTGTGTCAATAGTGGTGATGACGGCTATTTCACCTTGGATCGCTCCTTATAACCCGTCAGAGATTAATGTTGGAAGACCGCTTTTGTCTCCGAATTCTCAGTTCCCGTTTGGAACTAATGATCTGGGTCAGGATGTCTTCAGCAGAGTTCTTTCAGGTGGCGGTATCATGCTTGAGGTTTCCATGCTATCCGTGATCATTTGTCTGTTTCTAGGTGTCCCATTGGGCTTGTTTTCATCTTACGCGGGAGGGGTAGTTGACAGGTTCTTCTGTCTCATAATGGACAGCATTTACGCTTTTCCAGGCTTGGTCTTAGCCATAGCGATTGCGGCGATGCTGGGGCGAGGGGTCACCAACATGGCGATTTCGATTGCCGTGGTTTATGTTCCTTCTTACTTTAGGGTGATTCGAAGCCAAGTGCTGAGCATAAAGGAGATGCCTTACGTGGAAGCGGCTAACGCTGCCGGTGCAAAAGGCCGCACCGTTCTTTCCCGCTACATTTTCCCTAATGTTGTTCCTTCCATAGTGGTTGTTGCGACTGTAAATTTTGCAGACGCCATTCTCACTGCAGCAGGCCTTACCTTCATTGGCTTGGGTGTGTCGATAGACATTCCAGATTGGGGTTGGGATCTGACGAATGGACGGAGACTTTTGTCTAGTGGAGCGTGGTGGGTGATAACGTATCCTGGTTTGATGATTATCCTTCTGGCTTTGGGCTTCACGTTGATGGGGGAGGGGTTGAGTGAGATGGCGAACCCCAGACTGAGAGAGTGAGGCGATAATGACGTCGCAACCTCTTTTGACCGTGAACGACTTGACAGTGGAGTACTGGGCAAGAAGAGGAAAAGTCCGCGCAGTAGAAGGCATCTCTTTCTCCATAGACAAAAGTGAGACGCTGGGCGTGGTCGGCGAGTCAGGTTGCGGAAAATCCACTCTCGGCCTGTCTTTGATTCGATTAGTGCCGTATCCGGGGCGCATAGTCAAAGGTAAAATATCGCTCAAAGGCCGAGATGTCTTGAGGTTTTCGAAGAGTGAGATGCGGAACCTCAGGGGGAAGGAGATATCCTATGTTTTTCAGGATCCCATGACTTCTCTGAATCCCGTTAAGAAGATTGGCGCTCACTTCGTTGAGCTAATTCGGGCGCATGAACCGAGAGTAAGCGAGAAGGATGCGGTCGTCCGTACGAGGAAGTTGCTCAAGGATGTGGGGATTCAGTCTGAGCGAATAGGTGATTATCCGCATCAGCTGAGCGGCGGAATGCGACAACGGATTATGATTGCTTTGGCGATAGCCTTGAATCCTAGCCTAGTGATTGCTGATGAGCCGACCACGGCTTTGGACGTTATTGTGCAGGCAAAGATTCTGGATCTCTTGAATGCTTTGAGGGATGCTTATGGGATGGCTCTTGTTCTGATAACGCATGACTTGAGCATAGTCCTCGAGAGGAGTGACAAGATCATAGTTATGTATGCTGGGCACATGGTGGAGTACGCTCGAAGCGAAGACATTTTCAAGAATCCTCAGCACCCGTACACGCAGGGTCTGTTGAAGGCGATCCCTAATATTGAGCTTGATGAACAGACGCTTAATGCCATAGCTGGGTCTCCGCCTGATTTGCTGAACCTTCCGAAGGGTTGTAGGTTTTGGCCTCGTTGCTATTGTGCCAAAGAAAGATGTAGGGAAAAAGAGCCGCCTCTGACGAATACTGAGCCAGACCATTATGTGCGGTGCGGCAAGTACGAAGAAGGCGAGTAGATTGAGTCAAGCCAAGATTCTTCAAGTTGAGCATTTGAAGAAGTATTTCCCTGTTGAAAAGGGCTTCCTTGAAAAAATGCTGACTCGTAGCAGGCGTTTTGTGAGAGCCGTTGATGATGTGAGTTTTTCGGTTCGGAAAGGGGAAGTTTTCACTTTGGCTGGTGAAAGCGGTTGTGGAAAAACCACTACTGGCAAGCTTATTGTGAGGCTCGTCACCCCCACGAGTGGAAGGATACTCTTCAACGATGTTGATATTGTTAAGACAAAGCATGAAGAATTGAGAGTGCTTAGAAGAAGGATGCAGATCATCTTTCAAGACCCGTATGCGTCGTTCAACCCTAGGATGCGGATTGGGGATGCGGTGGGGCATCCGCTTGAAATTCTTGGTCTTGCAAAAGGTGAGGAGAAGAAGGAAAGGGTTCTGAAGATGCTCGGCCGCGTGGGATTGGCGCCGCCTGAGCAGTTTGTGGAGTTGTATCCGCATCAGTTGAGTGGGGGGCAGAGGCAGCGCGCGGCTATGGCGAGGTCGCTGATTCTAAACCCAGAGTTTATTGTTGCTGATGAGCCGGTTTCCATGATTGATGTTTCGCTTAGGACAACGATAATCGATTTGATGTTAGATTTGAGGAGGGAATTGGGTTTGACTTATCTTTTTATTACTCATGACTTGGCAATTGCGAAGTACATTTCGGATAGGATTGCGATAATGTATCTTGGGAAGATCGTTGAGATGGGTGATAAGCATGAGATTTTCTCAAGGCCCTTGCATCCGTATACTCAGGCTTTGCTTTTGGCTATTCCTGTGCCGAATCCTGAACGAAAACGAAGGATCATTGAGCTTAGGGGAGAAGTGCCGTCGGCGATAGATATTCCGAGAGGGTGTCGTTTTCGCACAAGGTGTCCGTGTGAACAGGGCGTGTGCAAGCAGGAGGAACCAGAGTTAGTGCCTGTTTCGCCTGGACACTTCGTGGCTTGCCATTCGGCCAAAGAATCTTGATTTCCTGTAGGCACGCATTCTCACGGTGCCCCAGATTACCATTAGGGCTATGAGAAACCAGAAAATCAACATCAGCATTAGAGAACCGTCGCGTACTACTTCTTCAAACATTCTGCTTCAGTAGTATCTTCTCTTCGTTGTCCTAAAAGCGAAGCTCCAAGCGCTGAAATGAGCAGTGATCGGAAAGTATTCCTTGGAGGGATATATGCTGGCGCGGGCAACAAGCGTTTTATAAACAATAAGCATTATGTGTTTTCGGTCTAAGCGGGGAAAGGAGAAGGCTTCCCTCATCATGTTTTTTTTGGGCAGATTTTGAATACAAGCAAACAGCTCGCGCTCAGTAGGTTTAGAGTCGACGGATCAAGAAACGTGATTGTCTGTGTTTAAGGTATAGCGCGCGCTAAAAGTTAAGTCTGCTTAATCCTGCCTGCGTTATAGCTTCCATCTCATTGAAGCAGGCTTTTGCCCCTTGCTCCTGTCTGAAGACGGGAAAAATTCGAGGATATCCAGAATCGCGGCACAATGCTTGCATTGGACGTAGCTTCTTTCGCTGTTTGAAGTGATCCAGAATCCTTCTGCTGAGTTACATTTGGGGCAGTTGCGTACGGATTTGCGGAAGTTTTCCATTTCTTCTAGGCTCAATTCTTCTCCCTATGTTTGTAGAGTTTAAGGTTTCATTTATGCGTTGTGTAGTTTTCTTCTAGATGCCAAAGACGGCACTATTGTTTCTTACGATATATTACGGTTCTGGAGCATCCTTTTTTATGCAAGTTACCCCTATGATTGTTGATTGCGATGCCAGACCTAGCACCGACAGTGACTTTCATAGTGCCTATACAGGGCAAGCAAGAGTTCTTAGTTGAACAGGTGAATGCGGTTTTCAGGTTCTCAGACCAGTATAAAGGGTTCTGTGAACTCATCATTGTGGTTGATGAAACAGCGAGAGAAACGGAAGCCATCGCAAAAGTCGTTGGGCTGGCGGTGAAACTCAATAGAGTGAATCATCCGCATGTTAGAGCAAGAATTCTGCACTGTACGTCGCCGCTGTCTTTGAATGGATCGGTTGAAAAGGCTTTGATGCATTCGCTTGGTGACAAGTTCCTGATCGTGGCTAACGGTCAGCTGAACAGTTTTGACCCCTCGCAGTTGTGGGGCATTGGCATACGGCAGAAGGATGTTCTAGTTGCGGAGTATTTTCTTGACGAGACGATGTTCAGCGAGTTTCTGGCAAAACAATAGGTTCTCATCTAAAGTTCTGATTTAGGGCGGGTTCGCCTTTTCTTTTTCTGGAGGACTGACTTTTTGGCTTCTAAGTGAGGCAAACCCTAGGAGCGCGCTGAGCAAGGCAGGAAGGAACAGCAACAAGGTTAAGAACCCAAACTGGGTTAGAAGTGGGAAGCCATAGTAGAAGCGTAGCCACAAGATTGCCATGGCTATTCCGGCCATTGTGTTTGCCAAGCTTCCTCGAAGTGCAGATTTTCTGAGGATTTTGAAGCTTCCGTAGACAAGGATTGATGTGGAGGCTAAAACCAAGATCCAATAGATCATTGTAAGAAGCAGAGGGTCAGGACCATAATCTGCCGAGTACATGGTCCAGTAAAATGCTATTATGTAGCTACCTATGCCCAGAACGCAGCCAATTGCGACGAGGCCCATAGCACATGCGGCATATTGCAGATAATTCTTTGTTGCCAAAGGGAATCGTATTGTAGATGTGAGGCAAGCTTTAAAATACTTATGCCGGGTTTCCACATATAGTTGAAGCTTGTAGTGTTCTGGGTGAGCGCAGTTTGAAGAGGAAAATGTTGGCTGCAAGAGAGGATTTAGTGAATCAAGCGATCGAGGTGGCTAATCGTAGAGGGCTCACACTCTTTGGGGTCGCTAACGAGGCTCTGGAGCAGATCGTGAAGCTTGACAAGTCAGAGTTGAGGTTGAGCGATGCCGTTAGAGAGTATGAGGTTTTGAAAGCAGCGAGAGACGCGGGTTTTGTGCTTGTTCCAGAGAATCTGTTGTATGAGACTATGGACAAGGCTTACCATGAGGGCAAAGCATGGATGATGAAGAAATGGGTTGAAAGTGGCGAATGGTGCGGCAAGTACTATTCGGTGAAAGATTCTGAGAATAGTCTTCAGAAGCTTATGGATGATTTACGCGGTTTCTTTTGGAACGCGAAGGATTTTGAATTGTCTCAGAAGGGAGATCATGAGGTGTTGGTTCGATGTGCGAGTTCTCGGTTTCCAGAGTCTTACACCGCTTTCTTGGGGGCTTTCATTGAAGGGATGCTGAATGCTCTAGGCTACCAGTGTGTTCAGAGAGACTTGGCGAAGGGGTTCCTGGAGCTAAAGTTTGAAGCAGTGAAAGGAGGTTCTAACACGAATGGTAGCCAAATCAGGGAAAGATAAGAAACTAGTGCTAGTTCCCAGCTATATCGTGACCGCGCTTATGGAGATTGCGAATAGAAAGGGGAAACCTTTTTACAGCTTTGTCGCCGAAACGCTCGAACAAGCGTTGGACGTGTATAACGGTGGACAAACCCTTAAGGATGTTGTTAGCTCCTACGAGTTCTTTGAAGCGTTCAAGTCTTCGGGAGCGAGGATTGTTTCAGATGATTTGTTCAACTTTCTGATTGACAAATCCTATCATGCTGATGAGAATTCTCTTCAAGACAAGATGTACATGTTTGGGCGGCGTTGCGGGAAAACTCTGGCTTCGAAATACATGGATCCTGTTGCGCAGCTAAAGGATTTCTTGGCGACGGCCGGTTGGAATCTGAATGATATTACTGTTTCAAGAGAAAAAGCAGGGATCAAGATTAGATGTGCCTCGCCAATAATCTCGATGGAGAATACAATGCTTCTTCTCAAGTTCATTGATGGAGTAATGAATGAGCTGGGTCATGTTTCTAAAAAACAAGACTCGGCAAAAGGGATTCTTTCATTGGAGTATGGCAAGGCATAGGTGCGTGACTTTAGCAGCCAGAACTCTTTTTGCACGTTATTTGAGTCACCCAAGTTTTCCTATCTTTCACTTGAAAGACTAAAAAGGAGCGGTCTGTTCCAATCGTTTTTGCATGTATGTTTGCATTTCCATCATGTGTGATCAGCAGAAATGTTGGGTTTCAAGTATTAGGAATGACTGCGGTGTGCCCTCTTGGTAAGCACAAAGGTTTTAATTAGAGTTGGTTACAGTGAAGAAAGGATATTGGCGAGTGGATTGAATGAATAAAAGGCCAAGTTTTGTTTTAGGATCTCTACTTGCAGTCATAATTGCGATTTCAGGAATTGGCGTGATTTTTACCATGGCAAGTATTTCCCAGAATGCTGTTTTGTATTTTGCGCCTGACACTCTGAATGTTCAACTCGGACAATCTTTCAACCTGAGCATATGCATAGCTAACGTTCAAGGCCTCACTGGCTGGAGTTTAGGTTTGAGCTGGAACTCAAGCGTCATTGAGCTGAACCCAGCTTCTTCCCGTGCGGTTGTCGAAGGATCATTTCTTAAGGCAGAGGCTAGCACGAGTTTCCAGGTTTCGCAATATAATGTCGGCACAGGCCGTCTATCACTCATTTCGTGTGCGGCTTGGCCAAGTGGTGTGTCTGGGAATGGAACATTGTTGATCATTTGCTTCAGGGCAGTGAGTTTCGGTGGAACTTCCATAACGATTAGCGGCATTACTCTTTCTGGTGGATCGTCTTGGTCGGGGATTTCTTATGACCCACAAAAGGCGGGGCATGTAACAGTTGGGTCTACTGTTCATAACGTGGCCGCGTCAATAGAGTGTCCTCTGAAAGTCTTTGTCAATGAGTCTGCTTTGGTAAATGCAACGGTTGTGAACTTGGGAACCCAGGATGAGAACAACGTAAACCTTTCAATCTTGGTCAACAACACGTTGGTGATAAATCAGACTGTGCTTTTGGGATTTGGTTCCACTTTCAGTCTTTCTTATCTGTGGAAGTCATCTCTTGAAGGAACGTTTGTCGTTGCGGCCAGTGCACAGCCGGTAATAAACGAAACGAGTCTCGACGACAATTACGCACCTGTATCTGTTGTGGTTGCTCCCAAAATCCATGACATCGCCGTTTGTTTGGCATACCCACAACGTATCATTGTAAACCAGACTGTGTCATTGAACATAACTGTGGCGAATCTCGGAGCATTTGATGAGAAAGGAATCAAGTCAGGTATTACTATTGACAGCACGACGAAAGACATAGTTAATGATAGTTGGTTAATAGATGAGCTTGGCGCAGGTTCAGCCAACACAAGCTGCTACAGATGGACGCCTATTGGGTTAGGCCGATATAGCATTTCTGTGTACGCGTACCCCGTGATCGATGATAAAATGACCAATAATGTACAGAATTTGAGCGTGGAGGTTTTGCCAGCTCACACTGATATTCTCATAGTATCCAATCAGGATGGTTCTGGACAACAATATGGAACAAGCTTGAAGGAGTTTAAATCAGCTCTAGACGAGGCTGGACAAGGCTATGACGTGTGGACAGAGAGTAATTCCTGTCCAAATGGATCTTTAGTTAGCTTGGGCCTCTTGGAGCGTTACGGATTAGTAATATGGACGAGTGGAGACTACGGACTTCAAGTAATGGCTTCATTTGAATGTAATATTCTAAAAGCATATTTCAGAAATGGTGGTAACATCATCTTTGAAGGTGAGAGAGTTGTCACAAGTGATACCGCAAGGGGATTTGATTTGCCAAGTGCGCTGCTTTACGTAAAATTGAAGGGCATGGGGCTCCAAACCACAGGAATTACTTCTTCAATCTCAAATTTGATAACAAACGGTCTAACCTTTCCGATAACTTGGGCAAGAACACCAACTTATGGTCCAGACATGGTTGTACCTTTAAGAGTGAATCTAACAGGAGATTTTGGAATTACTTTAAATGAAGACTATGGAAGTGTTGAAGTCATGCATTATCAGAATACTAATTATTCAGCAGTAGTTTCTGTTGATGCCAGTAATGTAGGTTATGGCAGAGTACTGTACTATTCATTTTCTCTGTTCTGTCTTCCTAGTGATGCTCAACAACAACTTGTATCAGGATCTATTGACTGGCTTTATGCCTGATGGATCCCCTCCGACTTAGCCCGCGCTTTTAGCAAGTTCACAGGTTTCAACCTTAGTACACGGGCTAGTGACTCTTGAGTGTCTCTTCTATTATCTTTGGCAGAGTGTAGCGAGCGAATTTCCTGACTGTTACCTTAGGATTCTTCTCCACTAAGCGCGCGCGCCCAACTGAGGCTGCAACAGAAGGTCCGAAAGCTCATAATGCGAATAGAATCTGGTGAACCATTGCTTGGAGGATGCGACACGTGTCCAAAGCTCTACATTAGAGCAAGACCAAGACAAGACCTTGAGATTAGCGAGAATAGAACGTCAAAATAATTGTGTCGGAGACAGTTTGTGTTTGCTAATTCCATGAACTGTTTTTGAAATCAGAAGAGGACACATTTGCAGTAAGCATTAGTTCAAGCAATCTCGCAACGGTAGAGAAGTCTTAGTATGTATACTATTTCCCAACCCCTCTTGTAATGGCGTACACCAGAATTGCTGGAAGTGCAGACTCAAAATCCTAATAAACTCGCAATGCTAGCGCGCGGGGGAATCTGCATCTCAAGAAAGATCAGTGTGAATCTCAGAGAATATGGCAACAGATGCTTCATTTTCAAATGGGAAGACAAAAGCTGAGACTCGATACCCTAAGTCGCTGAAATATCAATGACGATTTCAGGTCAAACAGCTGTCTTGTCGACAAGCTGATATCAACTGTTTACACGTACCTTATTTAGCAGTTAGGAGCATTGGGTTCCGGGATAGAAAATGAAGAACGGAAAAAGATCGATAGCTCTTGCAATGCTAATATTACTATCATTACCAATGGCAACAATCTTGATAAAATCAGCAGCAGCTGATGTGGTTGGTTATGGATTCAGTTGGTGGAATGGCGCTTCCGCCCCTAATATAGTTGTGACTTCAAGTGCTTCGATGCCTGGAGTATTGCCTCCATATCACACCAATGATACATTGGTTCTTAATGGGTATACATGGAGCGACGATAGCCCATTGAACGTCACTTTCACTGTCAATAACACTGAAGCCTTGACTAGCGGCAACATCATAGTCAGAGTGCAGTTCCACTTGTGGGAATCTGCATCGAACGGCGCGGTCTTTCACTACTTAGTTTCAACACCTGGAAGTGAGGCTTGGCAAACGAGAATCCTAGAGAAAGACAATAAAGGATGGGCTAGACTGGTTGAATTTTACCTGGATCCTTCCTCCGAACCAAGCATTTTTGGCATTAATCCAAACACAAACATGAATTTCACTGTTACACTTGGGGCAAAAGATCCGAGTAAGACACTTGATTACAGCATAGACGTACCAACATTCGTCGTAACCGAAGCCTTCACGAGCAGCCTAGCAGAGGATCAATATATATACTGGTACCTTTCCGTAACGAATCCGACAGTGACCGTAGACGTTATACCTTCGCCTGTCAACGGCAATGTGACCGGTCTACTCTATGGCACTGGCTGTGGTCATCACTATTTCAACGTTACTTTTACCGCAACTGACATATTCGGACTCGTGAACTACACTCTTTCCATAGCTGGCCCGAAAACAATCGCGACCAATGGGTTGATCCCATATCTAACGAGCTACACTAACGTAACACAGTGGATTGATTTCCCTGATGGAAGCTACACAGTAACCGTTACAGTGTTTAATAGAATGGACATGAGTGCTTCAGACTCCATTTCCTTCTACTACATGCATCCTCAGAAACCAATTGGGCTTTCCACAACGTCTGGATATGCCGCATCTGATACTTGGATCGTAGATGCCGTCTCTGGCTTGGTCAACTCAACGCAAACAGTATACGGCAACAAAACATTCGGCACCATAGTGACTGTAAGCGGGTACGGTTTCGGAGCATCGCAGACAGTGGAAGTAACGGTGTACCTACCTACGTATTACAGCTACGACTCGACATACGGCACTTTTGAGGTACTCGTAGCCAGCCCAACAACTGACGCAGACGGCAATTTCACAACGTGGTTTATCTTTCCAAAAGCCCCAATGGGAACATACAACGTCACAGGTGTATCTGCAATCTACACATGCGCAACAACGTTCCAGGTCTTGCCCCAGATAATCTACAACCCGAACGACGTGATAGGCCCAGCAGTGGTAAATGTGGAAGCAACTGGATTCCCAATGCCCAGCGTTGAGCCAGGTCCAAATACTTACAACCAGATTCTAATACTCTGCAACAATAAGGACACACTTCTAGGTATCGACTCTCAAGTGCTCAATGACTGGTACATAGATGCAAACGGAACTCTTCAAAACGTAATCACAGGAGTTTTGGGTGGCCGACGTGTACACAACGGCATAGTCTGGCCCGCTCTGCAACCGGGCACGTACAACCTGACTCTAGTGCTATTCACGTATGACGAGGTAAATCAACCGCTTTTGATTTGGACCTCACCAACATGGGTTCCAATAACCACGAACTACTTCGAACACACCAACATAATAACTGTTGAAGAAACATTGAGCCTTCTCATCAGCATTAACGATGATACGGCCTACATAAGAACAGGTACCGACAGCATAAACACCAAACTCGACACTCTGAAGCCAATAGTTGACCGCATAGACGGCAACGTAGTAACCCTAAGCACCACAGTCGGCAACGTACAAGCCACATTAGACCAGCTTAGCCCAGTAATCACACGCATCGACGGCAACGTAGTAACCCTAAACACCACAGTCGGACAAATCAACACCACAATGGCAACCATCGGACCACAACTAGCTGCGATCAACTGGAACGACATAACCACAATCAAAACCTCAGTCGGCACGGACCTAAACGGCACAGTCACCTCAATAAAAGATGATGTAGCAACGATCAAAACAGATGCAGGCAACATCGACGGACAACTACCAAGCATCACAAACTACATCATCGTAGTCATAGTCCTGTCATTGATAGCAGCCATAGCAGCAATCGCATGCGTCTTCCTACTATTCAGAAAAATAGCATAAGCAAAAACCCAAAAACAATCTCTCTCCCTATTTTTATTGTCCTGAAGAAGCGAACGCGATGCTATAGTTGTCCGGGAGTAATTAGACGAGACTACCTCTCCAATATCACACTGTTCCTCGTGAATCGTACCGTGTATTTCCTGAGCAAATCAATACCGAGCAGACTCGGACATTGATCCACTATTCTCATCTCCTCATCACTGCGAGGTTCGTGTCTCAGAACAGTAACAACTGGCAATCGTTCAATATGATAGCTCCCTCCGGATACACGGAAGACTAGAAGAACGTTTCGAAGATGATAATTCCTTATCGCACTGCAACCTATCCCGATAACTGGTGCTTCTGCCTCTTCAAGTTCCCCATAATCTAAACCAAGCCGCGCTGCATCGCGGTCAGCAATAGTAGTTCGGGAAGCTCCAGTGTCCACGTAGAACCTGATTGGATCATTGATCCTGGGATCGGAACACATGAGATAGACGTTGACGTAGCCGAGACCACTCTTTCCAAGCTTCCCGTATATTCGCAATCCATCTCTCCTCTGGAAGGCGTCACGTTCAGAGTATTAATTCCATTTTTTCCTTGCTCACAAACTCTATGACGAATGCCCCAATATCCTCATGTCGTTCTCGAAGTCTCTTAATCAAGACCCTCGCGCCTCTATCATGTCCAACAACTTTGCCTTCATCAATAGCCACGTATTCACCTGCATACTCTGCCTTAAGCTTCCCATAATTATCATGGAACCATTTCATGTTTCTTTCAAACCTTTCAAATTCCGCTTTTTGCTTACTCACTAAAACTGGCATCCGTGCATACCTCCTTAACCCTTCTTCTTTTCATCTTCACGAGCCTTAAATCTTTCTCCTTGCTCTATCCAGAGCGTTATCGCTTCGTTTATGGCCTCCTTAAGGTTTCCTTTTCTCATTCCTTTTCTCCGGAACACAGTGTCTCGTAATCGTTCTTCCAGATCATCAGGCAACATTATGTCTATTCTTCCCATTCCATCGCCATGATTAATATGCGCTTTGACACTTATACACGTTTCCACATAACCACAGTCATTGATGAAAACGGTCTATGCTATTTCTTCTTTTGATACAAGTTTGGCAGCGTACTCTATTGTTGCCAGAACATCCTTCTTTGTGATTCCGTACTCTTTGGCAACTCCATCAACGGACATTCCGCACGCAAGAGATCCCAGAATTACGTCAATAGGTACTCTAGTGCCTTTTACTATTGGCTTACCGTGTCTAACCATCGGGTCTATCACAATCCTGCCCATCATCTCATCCTCCTAAATCTATAAGGGGTCGCGTATAAAAACCCATGATCCATGAGAAAATGACTCGCTTAATGCGGCAGCGCACGCTAAGCTGTCTGTGCTACAACAATGTTTACAAAATCGTACTACAACGTGTATTGCAGTACGACGTTCATGTCAACAACGATTACTATACGCATTCCACGTGAACTCGAAGAAAAAACGAAAGAGAACCCGCAGGAATGGAGCGAAGAAGCCAGAAACTTCATTGAAGAAAGGGTTAGGAACCTTGAACTCCAAAAAACCCTCGAAGAAATAGGATCCAGAGCGGAAAAAAGGCGTGCAAAGATTGACTCGATTACTCTCATGAGAGCAGCAAGTGGTTTCTTGTTTCATGCGATACAATATGTCGCCTTGCGTAATATGGACGTATCTTACATAGCTGGTTAAATATTTCAGTAGCTCAATATTTCAAAGGAGAAGAAGGGAATACTCTTGAAATGTCCTAAATGCGAAGAAGAAATGATGATGCTTTGCCGAAGAGATTCTGCTGGCTTTATGGATGAGGTCTACCACAGATGCTTGAGCTGCGGTCACATCCCAGACGCCCAGCCTTCCGCACAAACACCAAGGGCTGTCAATAAACACGTAAAAATGACCCCAAGAACGACTCCAAAGACTAGCCGGAAAACGAGCCTTCATGATTGGCGCTGGAAAGCCGTCGCTGCAACACTGCTGGCATCAGTCGTGCTAGTGTCGGTGATGCAGATACCCGTGCCCGTCAGAGTCTTCGCGGCGCAAGTTCCGATTGACCCTGTGAAGAACATCCTTCCCTACGTGGCTTTGGTCAATTTCTCGACGACGAATTTCAGCTTAAACTACACAGAGGGCCAAGTATCGCTGCGCGTCGCAGCTGACCACGCAACCGTAACATCCTCTGTTTCAGGACAGAACGTGACGACGTACTACATGGTGCTTGGAGTGGTTCTGATAAACTACAAAGACGCTACGAGAACGTTGAACATGGGGTTCGCCAGCTTGACAATGGCCATCACTGTGAGGTACAATGAACTCTTGGCAAACATTGATGCATGCACGTACATGCCGCTGTGGACGGCTTTCGTTGAGAAACTGACTGGACAGATACCGTAGTCAGAGCCAGACTTCAGAGGCAACGTGCGGATGCAATGCAATTACTGCAGCAGATCCATATACATAGCCCACGTATGCCCCTACTGCAAAGAATATCACTGTCAAAAACACCAGGAACCGGCAGATCACGGTTGCTCATCAAGCAAGCAGACAGACCTGCCACCCATTGATCACGATTACACTTCAAAAGCACCTACAAAGCCTCGCGCAACTCTCAGCCGCACAGGAAGCATTCAGAACAGATTCTTCCATCTAGTCTTCACACTCGTGATTGTGGAGGAAGTCCTGCGCCTCATTAGCTACTCGTATCGTTCGCCGTACGTAGAGTCAAACACGTATGTAATGGCTGTCTCCATGCTCGTCACACCATACGCTTCCTCCTCGATCCTGTTCCTCTTAACGTGCCTCATACTTCTGGCAACACGAAGGCTCGCAAGAGGACAGAACGCAAAGATCGAGTACAGAAACTTGCTGAAGGAAATAGTGCCGCTAGGAGTGTTCACGACGATCGCAATCATAGCTCTCGTGTCCATTGCAAACAGACTCATAATACTGCTAACGTAGGAGAAACTGATGAGAACTCGGGGTGGAAACGCGCGCTACGGCTACATCGGTTCAAGGGATCTGACTATCTAGATATCACGCTATGGACAGCACATCCCACAGGTCTGCTTGGCAGACAACGTGTATTCTTTGCCATGATTCGTGTGGAGAAAGACGTGCAAGAAGCGGACGTTGCATCTGATGGTGGTTCCTCTGCTTGCATATGCCCTGATGGGCGATATCGCGTTTCAGCAGATACAATATATCGCACCGAGAAATATAGACGTATCTTACATAGCTGGTTAAATATCCCCGTTTCAACAGTTTATCTCAAAGGAGAAGAAGGGAAGATTCTTGAACCCGCGACGTTTCGATGTCCATAGCAGTACCTATCTCAACTGTAAGCTGCTTCGTCATGTTGCTCGTGTAAAGGAAGAAATATGATGAAATTCAGGTCCACGCTTCTCACGCTTACGATCATCGCCTCGCTAATCGCATCCTGCCTTGCAACTAATCAACACCGATTCACCGTAGAGGCTGCGAACGGAAGAAGCGTAGATCTCTTCTCGAACAAGATACCATGCAACGGCATAGGACCAAACCAGACAAGCGGCGCCTTCGCACCACAAGAAATGGTCACACTGTACATAATTGCCACTTACAACAACGGACCCATAGCGAACAAAAAATCATCATTTGTAGTCACAGGACCAGACAACCCCTACAATAACATAACAATCGTCGGAGTCGCCATGACAAATTCGAGCGGCATAGCTGAACTCTCATTCCGTGTCCCTTGGCCCGCAGAACATGCTGAGGAGATTGTCTTTGGCACTTGGAACGCCACTGGCACAGTTGACATAGCTGAAGTTCCAACAACTGACTACATGAGCTTCACAGTGGGCTGGATAGTGAAGATAAAGAGCATAACGACTCTCGACGACCACTTGAACCCACAAAACATCTTTCTCAGGCGAAACACGGTTGTGTTCAACCTTACGGCCGAAAACATTGCATGCGTTCCCATGTTTGGCACGATTGTCATAAACGTCGAGGACTCGATGAACTACCCGATCATGCTCATAGAACTGGACAACCTCACTTTCCCCATAGGAGAGAGCTACTTCCAGGCCTCTTCGCAAATACCTGACAGCGCAAGAATCGGCGAAGCCGATGTGACAGCTGCTCCATTCACAGATTCAATATCAAGCGGAGGAATACTCTATAGCCCAGCCATTAACACGACATTCCAAATAATCACAAGAGACATCGCCATACTCTCCCTAGTACCCTCAAAAACCCTTGCAAAAATCTGCGAAACGATAACAATCACGATGACCGTCGAAAACAAGGGAAACCAAACCGAATCCTTCGACGCAAGCACCTACTTCAACCAAACACTCATCGAAACAAAACACGTGACAGACTTGTCTCCATCCGCGCAAACACAAGTCAACTTCACATGGAACACATGCGGCCTGCCTGAAGGAGACTACGTCATAAGCGGAATCGCAGGACCAGTCGAAGGAGAAATCGAGACCAACGACAACAGATTCACAGACGGCATCGTGAGACTCTACACTCAGGCACCACCACAACTGAAGCGAGATGTGGCAGTGACATTAGTCACGGCTCAACCGGCGGAGGTTGAAGTCGGTGACCCAGTGCAGATAATGGTACAAGTGAAAAACCTAGGAGACATACCTGAAAGCTTCAACGTGACAGTTCTCTATAACGATTTCCCGATGACAGTTCTCCATGTAACACTTCTGCTGCCGGGAGCTGAACAAAACCTAACATACACTTGGGACACGTCGAACATGGTTGAAGGATTCTACACGATTTCGGCCTATATCCCACCCCTGCCAAACGAACAAAACATCACAAACAACCAGTACACAGACGGAACAGTCCACATTATAGCTCCTCATCCGCCAATCGAAAAACACGACATCGCAGTAATCAACGTTACCGCTTCAACATACCAGGCTTACGCAGGCGACCTCATACAAGTGTGCGTTGAAGTTGCCAACCTCGGCGATTTCGACGAGACATCCAACGTAACAGCCTACGCTGGCACCTTGAAAATAGGCAACCAAGACTTTCTGCACCTAGATGCCCATTCAAATCAGACTCTATGCTTCTCTTGGAACACTTCAGGCCTAAGCTTGGGCAACTACACGATCTGGGCTTTCGCAGACCCAGTGCCGGGCGAGACAGACACAGCCAACAACTACTTCGTTGATGGAACTGTTATGCTGCTTGCTCCACCATTTTGTTACGTTCACGACGTAGCAGTGATAGCGGTCCAGCCGGACCGTCAAAGCGTTTTCATCGGACAAGAGGTTGAAGTGGTCGTACGTGTGAAGAACTACGGAAACACCACCGAAGACTTCAACGCCACCCTATACTACGATTCCACACCCATCGGAGCCACAACAGTCCACTCACTAGCGCCACATGCAGAACAGACTCTCCTGTTCGAATGGAACACAAGCAACGTTGGCGTCGGAAACTACACGCTCAAAGCACATGCAGAACCCGTGCCAGGCGAGACAAACCTCGAAAACAACTGGTTCACTGACGGAACAGTCGAAGTCAAACAGCTCCCGCCATCAATGATCCACGACATCGCGGTCACATGGCTTTCAGCCAACACGACCGAAGCCGAAGCTGGAGAAAACGTAACAATCAATGCAATAGTTCAAAACCTCGGAATCGTTCTCGAGAGCTTTGACGTAACCATATACTACGACTCAAACCTGATACAGACTATCCCGATTGAATCACTTGCACCCAACTCAACACTCCCGCTGACAACAACTTGGAACACCAAGAACGTGCAGCCGGGCACATACGTCTTAAACGCGAATGTCACCATCCTTCCAGACGAAGTGAACACTCAAAACAACTACTTCGAAGACGGCCAAGTGAGCATAAGACCAACCAATGAGATACCATTCTGGGTGCTGTTGATTGCATTCCTTGTAGGTCTTGCACTAATAGCATTGCTACTGCTGCTGCTCTTGCTGAGGAGAAGAAAGAAGCGGTCTACCGCAATGCCGACGTACGTGATAATTTCGCATCCACACATCTAGCAATGCTTTTCGCGGCAGCGTCTAGCCTATAGCAAGTATCCCTTCCAAAACCCTGTTCTCTTCAACGAACAACTCTCTTGACAGCCAAGCTCTCAAGAACGTTACGTCACTGGGCATCTGGCCACTGTAAGTGTAGACACGTCCCTCTTTAAGAGCATCCACCTGAAAAGCCTTCTCTTCAGCCCTATAAAGGAATGAAACAGTGTTCGCGTTCAAAGCTTGAGTCTTGAAGTCATCCCACTGCTTACACCTAACGATCACAGGAGGACCGCGCAAACTCTCCTCCCTCACCATCGCAGATGAAGGCAATGAATTGATCAAGTCCGAGATTTCATTCTGAATGGCCGAAAAACGCGTCTCAATATCACCTACTTTTTCGCTTTCAGCTGAACCCATGCCTGAGTCCTCAACAACTCTGCGAAGTCCACGAATCACGTCCCCGAAGCCTTTCCCATGTGTCCTGAAACCGCCAACGACGCTTGCGTATTCTTCGTACTTGTCTCGTGAAGACTTGTTCATCTAGATCCCAAAAAACCAAGACACATCGCCTTAGATAAGCCTAATGGATTTCAAATCTATAACGAAATACCAAGCACCAACGACAAACAAAGGGTCAAAACTCAACACATAACCTAAACGCACTATGGCGGGCCCGCCGGGAATTGAACCCGGGACCCCCGGATCTCTCTGCTGCGATCTTCAGCTTAAAAGTCCGGTGCTCTGTCCTGACTGAGCTACGGGCCCTCATCAGAGTTTTGGTTTCTAAGAGTCATGGATGTGCCTTTTTAGCATTTCGATACATTGCCCCTCTTCTGAAGAGCTTAATCTATAAACATGGCTTTGGCATAGGCATTTTCCGTCAATAGTGCTGCCCTGACAGTGTTGTTTTCGATTGTTTTTGGTCAATTCTAGATGGTCAACGATCTTCCTTAATGTTCAGTTTTTAAACTTTGATATTCAAAACCGTAAGCGCGAATGGGGGTCTTAATAGTCAGAGATATACCTGCATGTTGACAAGGGTTATCTCCACCTTTCAGTGGATATGCCTAGTCGGTGCAAGGATTGATCTCGTGGAAACATTCTCTTAAGAAACTAGATGAAGAGTTCGAGACTGCTAAGAAGAAGAAACAGGCTCTCGATAATTTGGTGGGCGCCGGCAAAATCTCAAAGTCCACATACGACCTGTTTAACGTTGAAATAGCCGAAGCTATCACGGACATTGAAAGACAACAAAAAACACTGTTCGAAAAAATGAACGCCAAGATGATAGAACTCAAAGAACAAATCCGAACATTGGAAATTCTTCTTGCCAACTTCGAGATTCAACATGTCATTGGCGAAGTCAACGAGGAAACCTATCAACGCGAAATCAACGTAATATCAATGGGACTCGAAACGTCCCGACAAGAGCTGGATCTGATCAAACAAGCAGTGGAGACACTTTCAAGCGGAAACGTCGTCGAAGAATTGGAGACGGAACCACACCCTCTGGACAGCAGTAAAGGCAAAGAAAAACAAGAAGCATAGCAGCAAACACATTCACACTCTTTTTTCTACTCAACATAATCTTCTCCACTTCATCACAAGACCCTTTTATCAGAGACAAACCTAGAATGGCTTTGGAGAACAGGGTTGATCGAGAGAACTATCGTAACATTTCACCAAAAATACAAACAATATGACCTTGGCGAGGGACACCCATTCAGAGGGGACCGTTTCGAAGCAGCAATGAAGTTCTTCAACGACCAGTCATTATTCAACTATCCCAACGTCGTTCTTGTAACGCCCCAACCTGCCTCAAATGAAGACTTGCTAAGGGTCCATAATGAAGGCTACATCCAAACCATCAACGAACGCGCAAGCGAAAGCAAACCCTGGGATATTGAAACTCCCGTCTCCACTGAGATTTTGGAAGCAGCAATGCTCATCGTCGGAGGCGCCATCGAATGCGGCAAACAAATCCTCGATGGAGACGCAAAAAGAGCAATTTCCTTGGGCGGTGGCTACCATCACGCAGGCAGAAACTACGGCGGAGGATTCTGCATATTCAACGACATCGCCATCCTGATCGAGTACTTGAGAGCCAAATACCACCTTAAGCGGTTCCTAGTGCTAGACCATGACGTACACTTCGGAAACGGAACAAGCGACATCTACTACCAAGACCCCACCGTCCTATACATTTCGCTCCATCAAGACCCCCGCACAATCTATCCCGGAACCGGATTCACATGGCAGATCGGCAAAGGAAACGGAGAAGGCTACAACGTCAACGTGCCACTACCTCCAGGAACCAGTGACAGCACATACCTCTACGCATTAGCCGAAGTCTTCGTACCCCTAGCCGAAGAGTTCAAGCCAGAGATAATCATATCAAACGGCGGAAGCGACCCACACTTCGCAGACACGCTCGGAAACCTAAACCTGACCGTCAACGGTTTTTTCCACCTCTCAAAGATGGTTCGCAGAACAGCAGACAACGTCTGCAATGGTCGACTTGTCCTCATACCTGGAAGCGGCTACAACCCCAAAGTCTTGCCGCAATGCTGGTATGCGCTAGCGGCTGGAGTGATCGGCTTGGACGAAATCAACGTCAAAGATCCGCATTCTCCACCGAAGGAACCACCGCAATGCCGCAAAACAGTAGAGCACACGATCGATGAACTGAAAAGACTGTTGCGAAAGCATTGGTCCTGCTTCGGCGGCTTTGGACTGAATACTGTACCATAACACTTGAAATCCAAGCTATCAACTCAGACAACTAGCGTAGTAATAACCTTGATCAGGTTTTGTCAAACAAATTGGAGAACTGCAGTCAAGCTTTCAATGATGTCGATGTCTGCAGAAGCTTCACTGTTTCGATTGATAAGCAAAGGTTTCAGACCAGCTTTCTTGGCGCCTTCAAAATCATACTTAATCGAGTCACCAACAAACAATGCTTCATCCGAAGTCACTCCGAGCTTGTTGATCGCATAGAGGAACACTTCCTTGTCCGGTTTCGCCCTTGCACAAGTATCAACCCCAACTACAACGTCAAAGTAATCAGCCAACGCAAGTTTTCCCAAAATCTGCCGATAGTCCTTCTGGAGCCCGTTGGTCACAATTCCCAATTTTATGTCCCTGTTCTTCAAATAAATCAGCGTTTCCATAACATCAGGATAAACTTCCAACCGAGCATAATCCCACCACAACTCATCAATCTTCTTCGCTAGAAATTCCTTGCTTTCCTCGATGCCAAGCCTTTCCAAAAGCTTAATGTCCCACTTAACCCAGAAGACCGAACCCATCTCAGCCATTTCTGCAACGTCAAATCCTTTCTCACTTTCCGAATGAGCCCTGGCAGCGTCCCCGCAAGAGACCTTGATGCCATAAGATTCCAAGATCCTTCTGTAAACTTCAGGAGGATCCTCAGTTCTCACTAGCGTCCCTCCAAGGTCGAAAAGCACTGCCTTGAACTTACTTTCAGTCAGGTTGCTGCACCGAAAACGTCATAAAACAAAGTCTAGAAATAAAAAGCTTATAGTCGATATCACAGATCGATTAGTATCCACAATAGGTGAGAATTCTGTTACAATCCGTCAAAGACACTGCAGAAAAGATCAAAAAACTCGAAGTTCAAGGCGCAAGAAACGTTGCCATAGCTGCGATAAAGGCAATCGAAACCTCTGCAAAACAGACTGAAACCCAAAGCAAAACCCAGTTCTTAAAGGAACTCTCGGAAGCTAAGAACACCCTTTTCGCTTCAAGAGAAACGGAACCTCTGATGAGAAACGCTGTTCGATGGATAATAGGCCAAGTTGAAAGCAGCCGTGAGAAGAAAGCTGCAAAACTGACAAGAATAGTCTCAGCCGCTTCGGCTAAGTTTCTTGAAGACCTTGAAGACTCAAACGAAAAAATCGCTGAAATAGGCGCGCGAAGGATAAGAGAAAACTCTGTGATTCTAACACACTGCCACTCCTCAACAGTCACTTACCTACTAAAAAAGGCAAAGCAACAAAGAAAGTGCTTCGAAGTTGTCTGCACTGAAACCAGGCCAGTTCTCCAAGGTAGAACAACTGCCAAAGAAATGCTGAAACTCGGAATCAAAACGACGATGATTGTTGATTCAGCAGCACGTTATTTCATGAAACATGTTGATCTCGTGATTGTGGGTGCAGATGCAATAACTTCAGAGGGAAACATCATAAACAAAATCGGCACAAGTGGAATCGCTCTGGCCGCTCACGAGGCAAGAACGCCATTCTACGTCGTGTCTGAACTCCTGAAATTCGACCCAGCAACCACATACGGCGACTGCGAAAGAATAGAAGAAAGAGACTCAGATGAAGTCTGGAGAGATGCGCCGAAAAACCTGATCATAAGAAACCCAGCTTTCGATGTCACTAGACGCGATTATATTCATGGAGTAATATGCGAAGAAGGGATAGTCTCACCACACTCAATAATGGAGATCGTACACAGAAAGTATTCATGGGTTTTCCAGTAAGCAAATCCTTGCCGGATCTATTTCCAAGTTTGAAGCGCCGCTTCCAACTCTTTGTGGGTCTTAGCGTAGGCAATGAGTGAAACGCCTTTCAGTGTTGCATCTACAGCTTGACGCATAGCCTTGGCTCCGGCAATCGTACCGTTAACGTGACCATGAATCCCGCCACCAGCCTGAATGACAAAGTCCTTCCCAAAGAAATCCATCAGCGACGGAATCAGCCCTGGGTACAGACCTCCGGATGCAACGGGCAAAACCATTTTCAGCCTACCCATCTTCATCTTTAGCGCTTCTACATTCTCAGAGACTTCCTTCCTTGTTTCAGCCATCTTACCCACGACAGCGCCAACGTGAAGCTGATCAACACCGATCATTCTGGCTGCCTTGGCTATCACACGCATTGAAATCCCATGCTTGGGGTCTCTGGTGAAAGCGGCATGCCCTGCCCTGTGAGCATGAATGACGAGGTCAAACTCTCGCTCACGAAGCGACTGCAAGGCGGCAAACCCGCACGTCAGAATATCCACCATGACGTATTCTCCACCTTGCTTAAGCACCAACTCTGCCCGTCGAATCATCTCACTCGTTTCCGCCGTGACATTAACCATGTAAACCTTTTTCTCACCCGTTTCATTCTCAGCCCGATCTCGGCTCTCCAACGTCTTGGCGACACGCTCCTCAAACGGGTTGAACCTCTGACTGCTCAGATTCTCGTCGTCCTTGACGATGTCACATCCGCCAACCCAAGCCTCGTAGGCTACGCGTGCATGATCGGTTGTTTTCAATCCGAGCTTTGGCTTGATTATGGTTCCTACTAGCGGACGATCGTAAACCTTCAAGAGTTTTCGTATTCCCTCAATTCCGTATTTCGGACCCCTAAAACTATTCATGACCTCTTTGGGAAACTCAACATCATTGAGCCTCAAATTCCTTAGCGCTCTCAATCCGAAAACGTTTCCAGCGATGCTGCTAAGTATATTGGCCATGTTCCCAAATTCAAAAAGCTCCATCGGATAAGCTATTTTCGCAGTGTTCCCATCGATACTGAAGACATGTGCGGCAAGCTTTCTAACGTAAGCCTTCTCAGTAGTCAGTTCAGTCCATGTTCCCACTGAGCTTTCAGCAGCGACCCCGCCAGCAGCTTCCTTCAAGCCTATGCCTTCAGGCTCAACATAGAATGTGCAGACAACCTCTGTTTCCTTAGGCGAGTAACCCAGATCCACAAAATCTATGTATTTCAAACCGCTCTCAGCCTCTTGGTCTTGTTTATCCTGTTTGAGCCTTAAAACCTTTAACTGTTAACCTGCATAATTGACTAGTCGTGGATTTGGATGCAGCTTAAAGCTCGACTTCTGGATGTTCAGGCTGGCGGAAGAAACATCGCCATACTGGACAATGAAACCGCAGGCTTCCTAGGAGTGCACTCTTCTGACAGAGTCAACATAACCTCCCGGAACAGAAATGTGGTAGCCATAGTTAACGTAGCCAGCGATTTTCCACTAAACTACATCGGATTGTACGAGGAGATTCAAAAGAAGCTCTGCATAGACGATGGAGAGAGCGTTGACGTTCAATCTGCTGAGGCTCCTGAATCGCTTCGGTACGTGCAGGCAAAGATACGCGGCGAAAGGCTTCGCGAAAACCAGATAAACACGATAGTCATCGACGTGGTTGAAAGACACCTCAGTGACGTCGAACTTGCCGCTTTGGTCACTGCTCTCAGCATCCACGGACTAAGCATGGACGAAATCGAAGCGTTATCAAAGGCAATGGTGAAAACAGGCAGTACTCTGGACCTCAAGAAGAAGCCGATTCTGGACAAGCACAGCGTCGGGGGAATACCTGGAGACAAAACCACAATACTGGTCGTGCCAATCATTGCTGCCGCTGGATTTACCATTCCTAAATCCTCTTCTAGGGCAATTACTTCTGCGGCTGGAACAGCTGATCGTGTCGAGGTTCTTTGTCCAGTCAACTTGACCATAGACGAAATCAAAGGAGTGGTCAAGAAAACCAATGGGTGCATGGTGTGGGGAGGAGCCCTAGAGCTTGCGCCAGCAGATGATATTTTCATACAGGTCGAATACCCGCTGGCAATAGACCCGCTGCTTCTTCCATCGATCATGAGCAAAAAGAAAGCCATAGGCGCCACGCACTTGGTCGTGGACATCCCAACTGGGAGAGGGGCAAAAATAAAAACTATAGGCGAAGCCCAAGCACTTGCAAATGACTTCATAGACCTGGGCAAACGTCTGGGAATGACCGTTCAATGCGCCGTCACGTTCGGCGAGCAACCAATTGGAAACGCGATAGGCCCTGCTCTCGAAGCAAGAGAAGCCTTGTCAACCATAATGGGAAATGGGCCAGCCGACCTTAAAGAAAAAGCCACAGGCTTGGCAGGCTTGCTTTTTGAGATGCTTGGCATCAAAAGCGGAAAACAGAAAGCAGAGGAACTAATCAAATCTGGAAAAGCCGAAACAAAGCTGAGAGAGATAATCGAGGCACAAGGCGGAGACCCGAAAGTCAAACCTGAAGACATCGCAGTCGGATCCAAGAAGACAGAAGTAACCGCAGACCAAGATGGCGAAGTGCTCTGGGTGAACAATGAAGACATTGCAAGGGTTGCCAGAGAGGCTGGCGCACCCAAAGAGAAGGCAACAGGTGTTCTGCTCAAAGCCAAGCTTGGTGAACGCGTCAAGAAACACGATGTCTTGTTTGAGATATACGCAGAGAGAAACACGAAACTAGAGGCCGCCTTGAAGCTTGCTAACAATCTTAAACCCGTGGGCTTAAGCAGAAAACCAGAAGAAAGAATGATAATGGAACGCATTCCAACACCAACTGAACGCAAGAAGACTTTCATCCTAGAAAGATAAACCACAACCACCTTGCTCAACATTCCAAGCGCATCTAAGAGTCCAAACTCCCACCGTGGTGCGCAAATCACCGTTGAAACGCAACGAATCCAAAATACAGTTCCAGAAAGCCCTTCGTTCAGTTTAAATATCAGAATTGTGATTAAACGTAGCGAGAGCGAAAAACACCATGGGCTCCAAATCTCCAAAAGGCGAATTCGCCGCCAGAAAATTGACTAAGAGAAGGGGAAAGCTCAGATGGAGCAGCAGGTACTACAACCGCAGAATCCTAAGACTAGACGTGAAAGCGGACCCGCTTCAAGGAGCACCCATGGGAAGAGGAATAGTTCTAGAAAAAGTAGGAGTCGAAAGCAAACAGCCAAACAGCGCTATCAGAAAATGCGTAAGAATACAACTCATCAAAAACGGCAGAAACATCACAGCGTTCCTGCCTGGAGACGGAGCCCTGAACGTCGTGGATGAACACGACGAAGTGCTAGTTGAGGGCATAGGTGGCTCACGCGGCAGAAGCATGGGTGACATCCCAGGAGTAAGGTGGAAAGTCGTTACAGTCAACGGTGTATCCTTGAACGAACTAGTGTACGGGAGAAAGCAGAAACCAGCACGGTGAGCACTTTGAGCGCCAAGGCAGAAGGAAAACAGGAAAGAGACATAAAACTTTTCGAAAAATGGAGTTTCAAAGACATTAAGGTTCAAGATGTAGGCCTTCAACGTTACGTATCTCTAAAGCCTGTTGTTGTCACACACAGCATGGGAAGACATGAACACAAACGCTTTCGCAAGGCAAACGTCAACATCGTTGAAAGACTCGTGAACAACCTCATGAGACCGGGAAAAAACGCTGGCAAAAAAGCAAAAGCAATCAACATAGTGAAAAACGCTTTTGAAATAGTTAACTTGCGAACTGGCAAGAACCCAGTTGAAGTATTAGTCAAGGCAGTGGAAAACTGTGCTCCATGCGAAGACACGACAAGAATCAGCTACGGAGGCATAGTTTACCACTTATCAGTTGATGTAGCTCCACAAAGAAGAATCGACTTGGCCATTAGACACATTAGTGAAGGAGCGCGCCAGGCATCAGTGAACAACCCTCGCTCAATAGAAGAATGCCTAGCTGACGAACTGGTTCTGGCTGGAACCCACGACATGAAAAGCTACGCCGTTGCAAAACGCCATGAAATAGAGAGAGTGGCTCAAGCCTCAAGATAGCAACACGCACTGCCAATCATTTCAGATGGATCTCAACGATATCGCCATCTACTAGGACGAACGTGAAACCGACCTTCTGCGGACTAAACGTCAGGCGTTTAGACCAGACTTTTGCAAAACTGAATCTTTCTCTGAAATCGCTGTGAATGTCCTTTGCCAAATCATAAATTGTTGCTCCTTTTTTCAAGATGAAAGGTCTCTTGGAGTGCTCTCTGTGACTCGGTTCTTTCGTGTAGACTCGGATAATGTCCAAGGTATTGAAGAGAGTTTGACCTAGATTTTCCAAACCAAGCTTTTTCTCACAGGAAGCTGCTACAACGGGCAACCTTTCTCTGACATGAACCTTTAACAGTTCCAAACTTAGCTCTGAACCTTCGACGTCAGTCTTGTTCGCAAAGACTACAGCTGGCTTGTACGTAGTGCTTTCAAAGATTGCATCTTCAATCTCTTCCAAAGTTGATTCCCCAGAAATCTTCACGCCGGCATCATTCAAGCGATAGCTCTTCAACAGTTCCTCCACATCTCGCATGTCGCAGTCAACGAGCTTACCAACCAATATTATCCGTAACCCAGCACCCATAAACTTTCTCTCAACCTCAACGCGCCCTCTAGGCTTACTGACCAGTACTCTGGCCTTTTCCAGTTCGTTCAGGATCAGTGAAAACTGTTTCACGGGGTCTTGTGACAAATCAACCATTATCATGAGGCCATCAGCGTTGCGCGCCGTCGCCAAAGTCTTAAGCCCCCATGCTCGACCATCAGCAGAGCCTTCCATCAAAGCTGGAGTTTCGATCATCTGAAATTGTATGTCTTCGTAGGTCATTATGCCGGGGACAGGCTCCTTCGTCGTGTAAGGGTTTGACGAGATCTCTGTTTTTGCATTTGTAACAGATGCTAATAGGCTGCTTTTTCCAACACCTGTCATTCCCAGAAGTGCAATCTGAGCAGCGCCTTCCTTTTCGATGAAAAGTTTTGGTCCTCTTCTTCCAGCTTTTTTTCGCTTCTTCTCTTCAATTTCTCTACGCATTACAGCCATTTGCTTTTTTATTTGACCGCGAAGTTTCAACGTGCCCTTATGCTTCGGAACCAAACTCAGAAATTCTTCCATGCGAACGAGTTTTTCTTTTGGGTTTTTGGTTGCTTCGACCTCAGCCCATTTTTTTCTAGCGTCCGGCGGCAGGTTGGTTGGCATTGCTCTGTTTCGTCCATTTAGTCAGTCTAAGACTCAGCTCTAATATGCTTTCACCTTGATAAATCCGCACCGCGTAGTCAACATCATAAACTTAAAATAACTGAATGAACAGTTGTGTAAACGAAATCACTAATATTTGATGAGGATTTAGGAAAATAAGGAGGAAAAACGATGAGTAAATCTGGCAAACCACACTTGAACCTAGTCATTATGGGGCACGTAGACCACGGAAAATCAACCACCACAGGACACTTACTCTACTTGGCGGGAGCAGTAGATGAACGCACAATAAAGCAGTTTGAAGAAGAATCCAAGAAAATGGGCAAAGAGTCATTCAAGTTCGCTTGGGTTCTCGACAACCTGAAAGAGGAACGAGAAAGAGGAGTGACAATCGACCTTCGATTCCTAAGGTTTGAAACTAAGAAATACTATTTCACCGTCATAGACGCGCCCGGACACCGAGACTTCGTAAAGAACATGATCACGGGTGCAAGCCAAGCAGATGGCGCCGTGCTTTTCTGCTCAGCTAGAAGAGGCGAGTTCGAAGCAGGAATAGGCCCAGGCGGACAGACTAGAGAACACGCTTTCTTAGCCTTCACGCTGGGAGTCCGCCAGCTAATCGTTGCCATCAACAAGATGGACGATGTTTCAGTGAACTGGAGCCAAGAAAGGTACAACGAGATCAAGAATGAAGTCTCAAGAATGCTCAAGATGGTTGGCTACAAGGTCGAGAAATTCCCGTTCGTGCCGACTTCAGGGTGGACAGGCGACAATCTAGTGAAGAAGAGTGAGCATATGCCATGGTATACTGGACCATCACTCATTGAGGCTTTGGACACGTTTGAGGTGGCTTCTAAACCGACTAACAAGCCGTTGCGGATTCCAATCCAAGATGTCTATAGCATAACGGGTGTAGGAACAGTTCCAGTCGGCAGAGTAGAAACAGGAGTAGTCAAGGAGAACGATGTGCTCATCTTCATGCCGTCCAACAAACAGGGAGAAGTCAAGTCCTTGGAAATGCACCATGAAAGAATAGCGAAGGCCGAGCCGGGCGACAACATCGGCTTCAACATCAGAGGCGTAGGCAAACAGGACATTCACCGTGGAGACGTCGCTGGACACACCACTAATCCACCGACCGTTGCAAAGGAGTTCCTCGGGCAGATAATCGTGATCTACCATCCGACAGCAGTCGCGGCAGGCTACACGCCAGTGCTGCACTTCCACACGGGACAGGTGGCATGCAAGTTCAGTGAGCTGATAAAGAAGATTGACCCGCGTTCAGGACAGGTTGTGGAAGAGAAGCCGACCTTCCTGAAGACAGGAGACGCTGCTCTAGTGCGAATGGAGCCGTTGCATCCGATTTCGGTTGAAACGTTCTCTGAGTTTGAGGAACTAGGCCGATTTGCCGTCAGAGACATGGGTACGACGGTAGCTGCTGGAATCATTAAGGAAATCACCAAGAAAGGACCATAAGCCGTACCCTTCCCTTTTTATGCTTCTGTCAGTTTTTCATCATCAGGCTACATCAAGCTTAACTCTTATCAGTCAGAACCCAGTTCTCTGTGCTACTATAGTACAGCACAGGGCTGAGAAAATGTCAGGAGAAGAGACACTACTCCCATATTTGAAAGAGGAAAAACAGGATAGCCATGAACAACCAACGATAATAATTGATAGCCGTGAAGCTAACACTGCAGCGAAAATCGTTAAGGGATTGAAAGAACGCGGCGTTAACATTAGAACTGAACGACTTGAGAAAGGCGACTATATACTGTCTGACGTGTGCGCTGTGGAACGAAAAACTGTCCAAGACTTCGTTTATACACTCACGCGTCGCTATCTTTTCGAACAATTGTTCAGACTCAAGGAAGTTTATCCGAAATCCCTAATCCTATTGGAAGGCTATTTGCCGATAATCTACAAGTACAGCAGGATTCAGCCAGCGTCTGTTTGGGGTGCCATGTTCAGTCTGGCAAGGAACGGGATAGCAATGATAAACACAACGTCCTACAAGGAAACCATCGATTTCCTATACGTAGCTGCACACCAAGAACAAATGGTCGAAAAAAGAACACCAACCGTCCACGCGTTCAAGAAAATCGACAGCACGTCCGACGCCCAAGTGTACTTCATCGCTAGCCTACCAAGCATCGGAAGAGAAAAAGCCATGGCCATCCTCAAATCCTACCAAACCCCCATGAACGCGCTGATAAACGTCAACGATTGGTCAGAAACCGTCCACGGACTCGGACCGAAAATAAGCAGCAAGGCTAAAGAAGTACTCAACAGCACATTCAAGGAGTGAGGAAAGCGAATGGACGTCGAAATCGCTCCCACGAGAAAAGTCGTAGTATTGGGCCTAGACAAACGGTCAGCCAACAACGTCGCATGGTGCGCCGCAACCTACGGAATCAATAGGCTCTACTGGATAGACGGCTACGTCATCTGCCTAGAAGTCTGCGACAAATCCTTTGATCACGAATTGAAAAAGAAAGAATTCCCAATAAGCCAAATCTGCTACGCCGAGTTTCCAAAGTTCGAGAAAATCTTGGAAATCGACAAAAGCTTCCAAATTCCACTTGTTAATGTTTCTGACATGAAACTCTTCCAAAACATACTGAAAGCACTTCTAAAGAATGAAAAGGAAAGCTCCGTCAACCCTAAGACAGAGACAACCTAAACCTTCTTCTTCATGTATTCATAGCCAAGTTCAAATGCTTTGAGGTTCATTTCCACGTGCTTAGCTGGTACAAGCTCACGTAGTGCTTCCTTCAGGCTTTCAATTCGTACAGGCACCTTTCCAGTTGCCGCTAATGCGCCGATCAAGACAATGTTCTGGGTGAGAATGCTTCCAGCTTCACCAGCCAGTCTCTCAGTCTCCACAACAGTGATTCTCTCTGAGAATCCGCGAATCTTCTCCACAATCTTGTCCATGGCTGGGTAAGCAGCGTTCTTGGCTGAGAGCTCCGTGGGAGGAATACACTCGTCACTCAATATCACAAGAGTCTTTCCTGAGGCACTCTTCAAGTTTCGCACGGTCTCCAAGGGCTCAAACCCTAAGAGCACATCCGCCTGCCCATCAAGAACTGTAGGGGACAAAACGTTCTCACCTATCCTCACACTAGAAGTCACTGCTCCTCCCCGCTGTGCCATCCCATGGATTTCACTTACCCGAACGTTCAATCCGTCCTTGACTGCGGCGACACCCAAAATCTCAGCTGCCAGGATAGTACCTTGCCCGCCAACACCAGCTAAAACAACATTGAACTCCATGGTCTACTCACAACCCCCGCGATCTATTGCTCCGTATGGGCACACGGAAGCACATAGTCCACATGCCGCGCAAAGGGTCTTGTTAATTCTTACATGCCCCTTTTCAACAACCAAGGCTGGGCACCCAAGCAACTTGATACACGCCATACAATTTGGACACTTATCAGAGACCTCACAAGGCACAATCTTCACGCCTTTCCGCTTTTTCTCTCGAATGCTAAGGAGTGTGCACGTAGCGCGAAAAACCACCAAAGAAGGCCCGTTGTGCCGCAATGCCCCCTTCAAAACCTCCGTAGCCTCTTCTATCTCAAACGGGTCCACTACCTTTACGTACTTGACACCGCAACCCTCAGCAACTTTTTCAATGCTTATTTTCTCTGAAGGGCTTCCCATGCCCGTCAAGCCAGTTCCTGGGTGCGGTTGATGGCCAGTCATCGCCGTCGTAGCATTGTCTAAGACTGCCAAAGTGATTCTTGCGTTGTTGTAGACAGCGTTCACTAACCCAGGCAAAGCAGCGTGGAAGAAAGTCGAGTCTCCGATAATAGCGATCGTTGGCGCATCCGTGGCGATTCTCATCCCCTGAGCCGTGCTTACACCCGAACCCATACAAATAAGCAAGTCACCCACATTCAATGGTGGGGCAGCTCCCAAAGCATAGCACCCTATGTCTGTTGGATAGTTTGCCTTTTCGCCTCCAGATCTCTTTATGACATAGAATGAAGCCCTATGCGGGCAACCGGCACACAAAATGGGCGGTCTTGCAGGCAAATCCTTTGTCATTTGCGCGTAAGTCTCATCTATCTTTGCGAAATCTATTGGTAGCTTCCTTCCAGTTATCTCTGCTAAACCCTCCATAACTAGGCGAGTGGAAAGTTCTCCCTTCCTTGGAAAACACTGTTTACTCATCTTGCCGTAAATCTCAACGTCTGGTGCGTAGTCCTTCGCGATGGCCTTAATCTGCACTTCTAGGTACGGTTCAAGCTCCTCAACTACTATGATTCTCTTGTGACTATTCAGGAATCTGCCAATGAGTTTTTCAGGAAGCGGATGGATCATTCCAAGTTTGAGAATATCAAAACCCAAGTTCAGCAGGTTCACGGCTTCAGCAGCATAGTTGTAGGCTGAACCAGACGAGATTACACCTGTATCGGTTTTTCCCTTTCTTAGAAGAGTATTGTGAGGAGAGTTTTCGCTGATCTCTTTGGCTTTGTCCACTTTTTCCAGAAGCTTCACGTGCATTAGTCTAGCGTGCGCTGGAACCATAACCATGCGTTCCGCATCTCTAACTAATTCACCCTTCAGGTTTGGTTTGGCAAGATTACAGTAAGTGACAGGGCCTCGGGTGTGATTTACGCGCGTAGTCGTTCTCAGTATCACAGGCAACTCAAGCTTTTCCGAAATCTCAATTGCTGAGTGGACCATGTCTTTTGCTTCTTGCGGATCAGAGGGTTCGAGACACGGCAAGTTCGAGAGCAAGGCATAGTATCTGTTATCTTGTTCGTTCTGTGAACTGTAACATTCTGGGTCGTCGGCTGTCACTATCACGTATCCGCCCTTCACCCCAACGTATGCTAGAGTCATTAGCGCGTCTGCAGCAACATTCAATCCAACATGCTTCATTGCAGTCAATGCCCTGACTCCGCAGTTTGCGGCTCCAGCTGCCACCTCAACTGCTACCACCTCATTCGTCGAGTACTCCATGTACAAACCTGCTTTGGCAGCTATGGTAGAGATTGAATCACCAATTTCAGACGCTGGCGTGCCAGGGTAGGTTGTGACGATGCTTATGCCTGCTTCGAGGATTCCTCTGGCGATGGCTTCATTACCCAACAAGAGCATCCGTTGATTAGGATTATCTTTCAACAACACGTTGGGATCTGGCAATGCGACTATTCCTCCTATCAAAGAGGAAATCTCATAACTTGCGCTTTCACATATAACTTTTGGTGGAAAACCTTTTCTTTGACCCAAGTTTTCGTCTGATGAACTCTAGACCAGCTTGAGTCGCCTGAGATCTTCGACGATGCTTTCAACGGCAACTTCTGGATCCATGTCCAAGATCTTGCACTTGAACTCCACGAACTGAACTTTCTTTTCCGCGTAATGTTGCAGGATCGGTTGCGTCTGCTGTTCATAAATTCGTATTCTTTCCTTGATGACCTTAGCGGTGTCGTCTGGGCGTTGATAGAGCGGCCCACCACATTTATCACAGACCCCCTCCATTTTTGGCTTCAGATGGCGAATATTATAGACTTCGCCGCAATTCTTGCAGATTATTCTCGTGGATAGGCGCTCGACAATTATCGCGTCTGGCACGGTGAGCTTGATGACAACATCGATGGCTACGATCTTGTCCAAAGCGTTTGCCTGTTCAAGTGTACGTGGAAAGCCATCCAAGACGAAGCCTTTCTTGCTTGAACTCTTTGCTAATCGCTCTTTCAAGACCTCTATTACAACGTCATCAGGAACAAGCAAGCCTTTTTCCACATAATGCTTGACTTTCTTGCCCAATGGGCTGTTTTCTTTCATGATTTCGCGAAAAATGTCACCCATGGCAATGACATCTACACCCAGTTTGGCATGTAATCGTGAAGCATAAGTGCCCTTGCCTGAGCCAGGTGGACCAAAGATTATGGCCTTCAACTTTCTAACATTCTCCTCAGCATTATCGCATGTTAGATGCCGTAGGTTCTTGATTTACTTTGATATAAACACTTCTTGAACTTGAATTTGTGAACGTGAAAAAAAGATATTTCTTCTACTTGCTTCACTACTTGCCCTTGAACAGCGGTTTTCTCTTTTCTGTGAAAGCTCTGACGCCTTCCTGCAAATCCTCAGTTGAGGCAACGACACCGAAGCCCTCTCGCTCCAACGCCAACGCAGAATCCAAGCCGATCTCCGCACCCTTATCGATCAAGACCTTGGCCACTCTAAGCGCTACTGGAGCCTTCGCCGCCAAGTCCAAGGCAAATTGTCTCACCGTTTCTCTGAACTTATCCGCTGGAACTACCATGTTCAATATGCCCAACTGCTCAGCGGTCTTGGCATCAATCGTTCTCCCAGTAAAAACAAGCTCCTTAGCCTTTGTCCTCCCAACCAAGCGTGTAAGCCTTTGAGTCCCACCCCACCCAGGAATCAAGCCGATGTTGATCTCAGTTTGTCCCACGCGCGCGTTTTCAGACGCGATACGAAGATCGCACGCCATGGCTACCTCCAAACCTCCGCCTAACGCAAAACCATTTAGAGCTGCAATGACGGGTTTCTCCAAGCTTTCAAGTGCACGGCACAGTCCCTCACCCATTAAGGAGAGGTCTCTGGCCTTCAACGCGTTCATTCCCATCATGGCTTTTATGTCTGCACCCGCAGAGAACGCCTTTTCGCCGGCGCCAGTCAACACAATAACACGCACATTGTCATCTTTTCTTGCATCCTCTAGAGCTTCAAGAACTTCCGAAACAACCTCTTTGCTGAAAGCGTTCAATGCTTCAGGTCGGTTCAGTGTAATAGTGGCTATTCCATCGCTTTTCCCGTAGATTACGAGTTTGAACTCCATATTGCCCTGTACTCTCCTACTTCTGCGTCCAATCATAGTAGCCTTTGCCGGTCTTTCTTCCCAGAAGTTGAGCCTTAACCATCTGTTTCAGTCCCGTGCTAGGGTGAAACTTCGGGTCTAGCTCCTTTGTTAAGACATCGGCAATCGCTAATGTTGTGTCTGACCCAATGTAGTCAAGTAGCATTAAGGGACCCATAGGCCAATTCAACCCGAGCTTTATGGCCTTGTCAATATCGTCTCTTTCAGCTACGCCTTCCCAGTACAGTTCAGCCGCTTCGTTCAAAGCGGGTATGAGTATACGGTTAACGATGAAGCCTGGGCAATCCTTTTTGACGAGAACAGTCTCTTTTTCCATCCTGTGGGCCACATTCAGAACTGTCTGCACAGTTTCATCCGAAGTTCTTGCTCCTCGTATGACTTCTATGAGCTTCATAAGCTGTGGGGGATTGAAAAAGTGCATCCCACAGACTTTTTCGGAGCGTTTTGTGGCTGAGGCAATTTCTGTTATGCTTACGGAGGACGTGTTTGAGGCTATTATGGCGTGTGCCGGCGCGTAAGTGTCCACTTCTCGGAACATCGCCTTTTTCAGTTCAACGTTTTCAGGCACCGCTTCAATTACCAGATCAGCGTCTGAGACAGCTCCTTTAAGGTCTAGAGTAGGATGGACTCTGCTCAAGATCTCGTTCATCTGGGTTTCATTCATTTGTCCCTTCTTGACGAATCTCTGCAGGCTTTCTCGTATCATGACCATGCCACCGTCAATAAATCTCTGCTCGATATCGCGCATGCTCACCTCGTATTTGCCCACTTGCGCTGCTACCTGAGCTATTCCGTGGCCCATTAGACCTGCGCCCAAAACGGCGATTTTCCTGACTTCCATTGCTCTCACAATCTTTGAATGTGAACCTATTAGCCTAGTGTCATGTTAAAAAATCTTTGCAAGCAGGAGCAGGGTTCTGGATGGGTCACAAAACCTGAGCGATCACTTGGTTAATATTGTTGCATGGCCGCCTCTTTGTCTATGCCTTTTCTGTGTTGAGTGCTAGAAAACGTAGTCTTTGCTAAGCCATTCTGGATACCACTTGTACTTCTCTAATGGCCCTGACTTGCGCAGTCCTTCATACGTGGCCTTTGCAAGCGCCATTATCCCGCGTCCATCATGATAGATCTTCACCAATCCCTTCGATTCAAGGTTCTTAAGAACTTGGTCCAGCTTCTCATCGCTTGCATTTGTCAATCTTTCTTTCAGGTCTTCTCGATTCATGAAGAGTCCAGGGTTTACTCGGTAATCTTCAGCCAACACTTTCAGTGTGTTATCTTCCGAAGGCTCCAATCTTGGTGGTTGCTCGTTCGTTGAGATTGGGACTCCAAGCTCACTGTGTATCTGTCGACGTGGCAGTCTCAAGTCTTTTGCCATAGTCTTGAGTCCTCCTCGGAAGACGACGAGTCGCATAATGTCGTTTGTGCCTGCTCCAATCTGATTCACTTTTGCGTCTCTCAGATAAGTTTCGACAGGATAGAATCTTGTCCAACCGTCTCCGCCCATGACCGTGATGGAGTCACTGATGAGTCTTTCATAGGTTTCTGACGTGAACATTTTCGCTGTAGCTGCTTCAACCATCGCATCTCTATGCTCATCCAACAGGTGGGCAGCGTGATGCACAAGCAGTCTTGAAGCGCTTAGACCTGCAAGCATGTCTGCAATCTTTGCTTGGTTAGTGGGAATTTCGATCGTTGGTTTACCGAACTGCATCCGGCGTTGGGCGTAAGCCACTGCATAACGTATTGATTCTCGCATGGGACCCAGCATGCCTGCTGAATAAACGATGCGTTCAAAGTTTAAGCCAGACATCATGACTTTCCAGCCAGCACCCTCCTGACCTATTATGCTTGATTCCGAGACTCTAACATCTTCAAAGTCCAAGGAACCGTTCGGCAGCCCGATCCATCCTGAAAGCTCATTGATCTTCTCTACTGAAAAACCGGGCGCCCCTTTTTCCACCAAGAACGCGGTGAGATGCTGATACTTGCTTTTGTCCTCGGTTTTTTCGCTTGTTCTGGCATAAACAACGTAAATGTCTGCCAGTCCCGCATTGGTAATGAAACGCTTCTTCCCGTTCAACAAGAAGCAGTTGCCGTCTCGCCTCGCTGTGGTTTCAACTCCTGCAGCGTCTGAACCGACAGAAGGCTCCGTTATGCAAACTGCGCCAACAACTTCTCCCTTGGCTATTCTCGGAAGCCACTTTCGCTTCTGTTCCTCGGTCCCGAAAGCCAAAAGCTGTTCAACGCCTCCGAACATGGAAACCGCGTAAGCCTCGCCCAAGGCTGAACCAACTCTACTCAATTCTTCAGCAACGATGGCTACCCCAGTCACGCCCGCGTTTAAGCCTCCATACTGCTCTGGGATGACGGTGCCGAACCATCCTTTGTGCGCGACTTCTTTCAACAATCCTGATGGAAACTTCCGGGTCCAGAAGACTTCTTCTCCTTTCGGTAGATTAGCATCAGCAAAGGCTTTAGCGTCTTCCATCAGGTGCTGCTGCTTTGGATTCCACCATGGAAAAGGTTCCATATTCATTCACCGTGAACAGGGTGGGTTATGAAAGCTTTTGATTTTAAACTTTGCTGAGTGACTGTAGAAATCGCATGGATGGTCATATTGACAAAATGACTGGTCTCACGCACAAACCCAGAGTATTCTGAAGAAATGAGAAGAAAGAGCACATCAACTTGTTCTTTACATTTCCAATGGTTTTCCATAGGATTCTTTGAAGAAGACCTCTTTGAAGGCTCTCCTCGATCTCGGCGGCGGGCTTTCATCAGGGACACCTATTGGGAGCAAGGCGATCACAGTCATGTTTTCGGGAACCTTCGCGATCTCCTTAACCTCGCTTTCGTTGAATGCTCCGATCCAGCATGTTCCGTATCCGAGGGCGGTTGAGGCCAGTACCATGTGCTCTATGGCTATCATTGGATCTTGCTTGTAAAGATTCTTGGACACGGCAGGGTCGCCAAGCGCTATGAGGACTGTGTCTGCGTCCGCAATGAATCGCTGAAGATTTGCGGCCATGGCTAGCGCTTTTTTAGTTTCAGGTTTTCTGACGACTATGAAACTCCATGGTTGACGATTGCCCCCTGAAGGTGCCAAGCGTCCAGCTTCCAGAATTTTCTTCAGATCCTTGTCTGGAATCTGCTCTGGCTTGAATTTTCTTACGCTCCGTCTCTTTTCGACGGTTTCAAACAAGTCCGTGGTACTTCACACTCCTGGTGCATGAAGGATTGCAGTGGGGTAAATTAGCTTTGGGTTTTGAACGTGGGGGAAATGTCAATTCTTATATGACTGGCTGTAGCATTACAGATTATCTTTCGATTTTGGCATCTGGGAAGGCATGCTAGTTGAGGAAAACGATATTCAAGAAGCTTGAAGCGCAAGGTCTGATAGCGAACTATAACCGTTTGCGAAAGAATCTGCCCCCACGACTTCCTGAAAGAGTTTTCATCTGGGACGAAACATTGAGAGAGGGCGTTCAGACTCCAACGGTCTTCTTGACTTACGTGGAAAAAGTCAAGCTTGCAAAGATGTTGGATGAAATTGGTGTTTCGATGATTTCAGTTGGACATCCTGGATTGTCTGAAGAAGATAAGAACGGGGTTAAAAGAATCGCAAATGAAGGCTTTCAGCAAGCTAGTCTTACAGCTTCTGCAAGGATACAAAAAAAAGATGTTGATGCATGCCTCGAATGCGGCATTAGAGAAATCTCAATGTACACAGCCTTCAACGGAATTAATCTTCAATACAGGCTGAAAATGACTAGAGAACAGGTTCTGCAGAAAACCGTTGAATGCATACAGTATGCCAAGAAGCATGGCGCCAAGGTGGACTTCGTGCTGGAAGACGGCACCCGAACGCCGCTGGAGGATATTATGAGGATTTTCCAAGAGGCCGTGAAGGCAGGTGCAGATCGTTTAGTGATTGCGGATACGCTGGGCTTTTTGCGGCCTCTGTCGATGCGCTACTTGATCTCACATGTCAAAGAAGGACTAATGCAGCTAAGCGTCAAGGAAGTTCCATTGTCGATTCATTGCCACAACGATTTTGGGTTGGCGACAGCAAACACTCTTGCAGCAGTCGAGGAAGGAGTATCTTACGTGCACACGTGCATCGCAGGGTTCGGGAAAAGAGCAGGGGCTGCGCCCTTGGAGGAAGTTGTCACTGCACTCGAACTGCTTTATGATTTGGACACTGGCATAGAATTGGACAAGTTGTATAGGCTTTCACAGTTGGCTGAAAAAGCTTTCGCGTTACCTGTACAGTTTCACAAGCCCATAATTGGCGACAACGCTTTTGCGTACGAGCTTGATGAACACTTCGAAGGCGCGTTGGCTCAGTCACTAGTGTATGAACCTTTTCCACCCGAGATCATTGGCAGAGAAGCGCAATACTTCACATATCGACAAGCAGGCAAGAAATGGATTGAAACTCGCCTAGCTCAGGCTGAGATCAAAGCTTCACCTCTTCAGGTTGAAGAAATAATCAAGAGAATTAGACGGATGCATGAAAGTGCAGACAAAGGTGAAGCGCAGATGACCTTTTACCAAATAAGGAAGTTGATGAAGGACTTGCGGCGAGGCTTGTCAGAAGAGGAATTCTGGAAAGTGGTCGAAGAAGTGACTAGGCAAAAACCCAAACTCAAACCAAAAGAAACCATCGCGCCTACTTAGATCTCGCTAAATAAATATGTGTTTACGTTGCCCATGACAACACCAAGGAACCAAACGGTGAAATGGTGAAGGATTAAGCATGATTAAGAAAAGCACACTATCCATTTCGTCTATGCGCGTTACGCAAATGCTCATAGTAACAGCGTTCTGAGCAGAACACTCCTTCGTGGCGTTTGCACGTCCAATGTTGGTACCCCAACCTTCCCCCGCAATTCGTGCACTGTCCTCTGTCCACCTTGTCGCTTATTCTTCTCCTTCTGGCGGTGCGGGCTTTCTTAATAAGAACCGCGAAGGGGAAGGCAACCAGAAAGAGCCCCACTAACTGCACCATGGCATCGGAGGTAGATTGGCTGATCAAGCCCGCGATACGGAACTCGGTTACTACAAAACTGCCCGCGAATAATATAACAACCTCGCCTATTGCCAACAAACTCAGTGTCTTCATGTTCACGATCTCTGCTTGTATGCTTTGGTTTGTTGTTTGATCAGCAAGTATTTCACACTTTCCAAGAACGGAACAAGTGACTTGGTCGTTAGCTCATATCTCTACCTCCAAAAGTAGCGGTAAAAGAGTGTTCTCTGTCTATGGCCTTGGCTTGAGATTCAATGATGCTTCACAAATGACTAACAAGTTATTTGCGAACAGCTATACTTCTATGGTATCTTGGGCTATGGCAGATTGTGTTTCTTAACGTTTCTTCTTCTTCTTGAGTCCTGCGTGTGCTCTTTTCTTTGGCATGTTCTTACCGGGTCTATCTATGTCCATTGTTTCTTATAGGTCCGATAGGTTAGTGCCTACAATCCACGCGAGCGGTCCTGCATGGTGGCATGGGCATGAGTGGCATAATGTGAGTCGCTAGTGGGGGTATCTGGTCACAAAGTTCTCTAGCTATGGCCTTGGTTTGAATAATTTATGGATATACTGCTGCCAATTCAAATCAATGTAGCGTTCCATGACGGGACTGATAGCTGGCACAGCCGTTGACAACTTCCAACCACAATAGGCAGCTAAATCCTCAGCACCAAAATGATAGTAGTGGTTAAGTTCTGTAGCTCTCAAGTGACGCAAGGCGTGTAGACCAAATGGCTTCCAGTGTTTATGAACAAGTATCTTCTTGTGCTGTGTGTCCTTCATGGTGTAGCTGAAGATAGGATACTTCAGTGGACTGAATAGCCTTCGTGCGAACACCCACATTGGTTGACGGGTGAACGGGAATACTAACCTATCCCCTTTGCTATGGTAGTAGTCGTATAGGGGTTTAGCCCACGGCTCAAACTCTGTCGGTAAGGCAATCATCCTTATCATGTGATCCTCTCGCTTCTCAGTCCTCAACCAAAATAAAACAACTTCGTGGCCTTCGTAATTATCAAGTGACGCTTCACTGCCTTTTGATCCTATGGCTTGTGTCGTATCTCCTGGGGTGGAGTGTCCCACTATCTCGCTGATTCTTGCAGCGCAAAGGTATACAGCTTCGAGACAATGCCTACAGTTGTCTTGTTTAACAGTGGCTATTCTCTCACGGATTACGCTAGGTTCCGGTAGTCTTAACTCGCTCAAGCTCTCACGTCTTTGTTCTGGTGTAAGTTCTACACTAGGTGTGGCTATGACACAAGTTGAATAAAAGACTTTACTATTCATCCGTAATAGTGAATTTACGTGAAGTCAAACGTAAAGAAGACTAATTTAAGCTCCGTTGTTGTTACTATATATAATATATACAATGATGTCTTGATAATAGATGATAAGTTCTAATACCTCAGAACAAAAACAAAAGAACCCTGATTCAAGCTCTGATGGGGTTATATACAACATACATATCTCCACTAAATACTTGTGAGATAGGTAAAAGAAACGGAGCCTAGATTAGCCTTCTTTACATCTATATACAACATAGATATATCAATGAAAGAAGAACAAGGACCAAACCTTCAAGCATTGTGCCACTCCTGTTGACGGCCTCATGTCTCCCACAATTCTAGAAAATTGAGGACAGCTTTGGCCCTTGGCGAATCCCTAAAAAAGTAAAGCCTGACTCGATACTGTTAAGTTATTTGTGGTGACCCGATTAGATAACACTCGAAAGGCTATTACTCTTTGTATACTTGTTTTAGCATCATAAAGATTTCATGTGGCTTATCCGCAACAATGCCCAATCGTTTCTCTATTTCATCGGTCACTCGTCTAGAGACATAAGATGATCTTCTGACTGGTACAAAATGATGATCAGTTGAAGACAACAACATTGTTATTTTTGCTTCTTTTTCCGTTTCTTTGTAGAGTCTACCTAAGTAAGTTGCTTGTGCAAGATGAATCTTGTCTGAATCTTCAACTGGATTGTAGACAAGGTTGGTTAGTTGTGCATTGAGACATTCGTCCTGATTTTTGTATATCTCAAGCATTTCGGTCTTGTTCAGAAATTTCGGAACTGCATTTGCCTGCATGTAAGCAGGCTTTGGAAGCATAAGGGCAATTGTATGAAGGTAATCATACATTATCGCAACTTGGATGTGCCATTTTGCCGACTCTCTTGGGTCAACTGGTTCCCTGACAATGAATGACAAAATCTCTCGTAGGCGCGTTTCGCAAGTATTAGTTGCGATTGAAAGCAATGCAAATACTTTGGCTCTATCAGTAATCTTTTGTTTTAACTTTCGTTCTATGGAACTGCTCAGAACTTGGTACGCTTCATCTTCTACTCCCGATGTGGTTACTCCAATTCGCTTGTTAACGTTCTTGCGAATCAGGGATAGAAGCCGCGTGGCTTCATCATAGAAGACATCTTTTATCTCTAGTCCTACAGTCTTTGCGGTTAAGAAAATCGAGCCTGCTATAAGGGTTGATGTGTCGAGAAACACCTTGTATTTCAAAGAAGGTTCAACCTAAGGTCGTCTGCCACTAAGCCGAGTTCTTTTGCCAACTCTGCCTTGCTCACAGTCTTTGTCTCTTCTTCAAACGAAGGCCACATTTCAGCTTTTTGTGCCGTGTTCCTTAGGTTTCGCACTTTTCTTCTTACAAATTGCAGAAGCTCGGCGGTAATCTCGACGCTCTGCAAAGAATCTATGTAACCGCACACCTCAGAGAGTTCAGGAAAAACAATCATAGCATCGTCAACGACTTTGGGATTTTCACGCATTTCTACCGCATGAGCAAAGCGGTCTCGCATCTTTTCCAGAACCATACGAGTGTTTCTTGCTGCATGGTAAAGAACAAATGCGGATTGTGGAGCAATTTCCTTGTTTGAGAGCCAATACCCTTCTCTCTCTGTGCTTTTTGCAATGGCGTTCTTCATTAAATCTAGTGAGGACAAATCCACCTTACGCGATGTCTGCATTTCGCTTAGCTTTGAGGCAAGTATAGAGCAGACATCTTCATTACTCATTTTGATTACCTCTTCTCTTGGTTTAGTGATCCTTCTTAAAACCTCGCCACATAATTAAACACGTGCATGTATTTAAATAATTATTTATGTACTTTATGGATGACTGTTCTATAGTCTAGCTCTATGTTATCCTAGACCATAGGTATATAGGAAAAATGAGAATAGAATAGGGAATCATCATTTTATCTTATGCTGATGTGCTTCTTGACACGTTTTTCGTACTCTTCTTGTGTCATCACACCCTTTTCTTCTAGTAATTCCACAAGACTTGAAAGCAAAGTGCGTCACGCCTAATCATGGCCTTCTGCTTCAGAGACTAAAAAGGCTAGAGGAGAACCGACATTTCCTAGCACTGGAGAGAGTAGTGTGAAAGTAAAAGGAAGCTGAGTGCGAGTTTCTTCAAGCTACCAGATTATCCCATATCTCGCTATAGTCTCGCCTGTATATGTATAGTAGCTTCCAACAGCGATCTGCACAATTGCGTCATTTTGAGGCTCTATGAAGACAAGCTCATGATCAGTGGTGTTGAAACATATCACAGCGTGTGCATAGCCGTCTGTGAAGCCAATGTAGACAAATCCACACCTGTACTCGTTTTTGAAGGCATTATTTATGGTATCTGCCGCAAAATTCCAGCAAACATAATCTGGATAGTGGTAGGCGTTCAGGTCTGTCTTGTCCACTGCCATGAAGCTTATCATTTCCTGATAAGTTGGATCTCTCACAGTGTAGCCTCTGCCCGCACCGTCTTTCACACCTTGAAGATAGCCGCTTTGGTAACCAGCGGCATTTCCGCTGGCGAATCCTTGACTGTAGCCGCTTTGACTTCCACTCGATAAACCATTCTGATAACCACTTTGGTAACCGCTTGAGTTCCCCTCAGAATAGCCGTTCCCAAAGCCATTTGTGAAACCGCTTGAGTTTCCGAGAGTGTAGCCAGTTTGATAACCGCTTTCGTACCCGCTCAAGTTGCCATAGCTATAACCAATTTCGTAGCCCCTGACATATCCGCTCATATTGCCACTTGTATACCCTTGACTGAAACCACTTGTGTTCCCTTGAATCCATCCAAAGTCTTGCCCTTGTTGAAATCCGCTAGTGTTTCCGTCTAGAAAACCAATTGAGTGTCCGCTCCCATAGCCAGTGCCATTTCCTTCTGAAAAACCACTGCTATAGCCAAGCTGATAGCCGCTAGAATTTCCAGACTGGTAACCCACTTCATGCCCACGGCTATACCCAGAATCGGAGCCATTGCTGAACCCAAAAGTGTAGCTTCCAAAAGCTGCAACAACTGGAACCACGACAAGCATTACACACAGTGCAGCAATGATCAACATGGACCTTTTCCTTGCCCTTGGCTCCTTGCCTTTCGCGTTTCCAATGCTTTCTCTTCTATGAGGAGGCTCTGGATTCTCTGTTGCGTTCTCGAAAGCAGGTTCCACCCTCGTTTCTCGCGCAGTGGGGGCAACTGTTGTCTCTCCCAAGGTAGGGGCGACAGTCGTCTTTCTTGTCCTCGGTTTTCTCTGGGTTATTCTGGCCTCGGTGGGCGAAGCTTTCTTGGGCAAGTTTGGACAATGATGATTCTCTGGGAGTTTATGGTAGGTGCAGAATTTGCCACCGCAATGTTCGCATATAAATGGAAACAGAACTTCCATTCCACATATTTCGCATTTCGCCATGTCAATCCCATGTAACTACAGTTTTGGCCCACGATTAGCCTTTCGGTTCCGCTTTCGGCGTTTGGCACGGCCACGACTCAAGTTAAGCAGTCTCTACAAATTGGTTTCAGTTTGCCTTTTCTCTTGACAAAAATAGGTTTCGTCTTAATGAGACGACGGCAAAGGTAACACCTTACAGAAGCCAAATCATTCCTCTCAGTTGCCTTTGGTCTTGGAAAACAAAAAAAGGAAATGCTGCAGCTTGTGAGTGGCGATGTATCCACGTTAGCCGAAGCTACCTCACCCCGGCCACTATTTGAGTGATTTCGGTCACTTTCTGTATAGCTTCACTTGCTTTTTGTGTGGCCTCGTTCACTCATGGCCTATCAAGTCTCCAGCTCTTTTCTAAAGAAAGATTTACAGTCTTCAGCGTACTTGTTAGTTGGAACTACACAGTTTGGGTCAGCGTCAGGGTACGAACAGCTTGGCTTATGCCAAAACTCACAGTGACCACAAGTTAGAAGGCTCTCTGTTACCGATGGTACCGATGTTATGGGGTTCTCTATTTGACCAATACTTTCAAGATTTCTGGAACCGTTTTGATTTTTCTTAATATTTGATGATTCATTAGAGTAATCTGGGAGTGTTGGAATAGAGTCCTTGGTACCATCGGTAACATCGGTAACTGGTTTTAGTTTTATGAATTGCCAAACATGGACCTGTGGTTTCGAGTAATTTCCTTTTTTTTCGCTTTCTGTTAGTCGGTGAACCTTATACTCAGCTCCTACACAGTGTTCCTTCATTTCAGCGGTGAACACTCTCTGTGGGACCGTTGCTATCTTTTCTTTCTGACAATACTTAACGAATATCTTGTACAGCTCTCCGATCTCTATCCAGTCAGAAAACTCAGCGGTTACTTCTATGTTTTCTTCAACAAACGCTTTAACTGAGTCGGACCGTTTGACGTATTGTTTTCTCATTTGTTCTACAGTTTCGTTTATGCTGAAGTCGTTATTTTTCAGTAGTCTCTTCAACCCATCTAAAGCGAAGTTTAAAAAACCGCTAAGCTCTTCTGGAGTGGTTAGCTTCTCAAGTTGGTGTTTATCCGCTTTCTTTCCATCGAAAACGTTGTTAAACTCTAATATGATCCAGCGTCTAAAGAAGGCATAGCAATCTTCCATTTCTGCTATTGGTGGGATACGGTTACAAGAGAACAGTAGCTTGGCAGTGTTCACGAATGGAAACGGCATCTTGTTCTTTACCTCAGCGTTCACGGTGTCACCACCTGAAGCCTGTTTGAATTTGCCAGTGTGTTCCATCTTATTAGATGGTAGGTCAGCGCAGATGTTAGCTAGCTTCCCAAACATCACCGCTAGACTGAAACGGTTATTACAGATGTCTTGGATTGTTAGCGCGCTACAGTTGTCTTTACCTAGAAACGCCTTAACCAGTTCCAGCGTTGTAGACTTCCCGTTAGCTCCTGAACCTACGAACAATCCAGCTTTATGAAATATCATTCTCCGATACAACGTATATCCTAATAGCTCTTGGAACACTGGTATCTGTTTCTTTCCTAGGACTTCCTTTAGGAACTTCTTTATCGCTGGACAATCTAGCTCTGGGTTATACCTTACTGGAATCTTGGTGGTTATGAAGTAGCTCGGAGAGAATTGGCGCAGCTCTCTTTTAGAAACGTCTAGGATTCCGTTTTCACATATCAGTAGCTGTGGGTTATCATTGAACGGTTCTGTAGGTGATGTGCCACAAATATAGAAGTATATATCAGGGTAAAGTCTCACCCGGGCGTCTTCGTCTAGCCTTCTAGCGATCTCGGTTTTTATAAAATCTTCAGCGTGGTCCTTGTACTGGCCTTCTCTTGAAGAGTAGACGTATAGCTGTCTACTGTTCTCTTCTACTATGAATGGAAAGTCGTATTTAATTTCTTTGGCAAGCACGATAGGGTTTATTTCTGTTGTCTCATCATCTTTAGAGGATGTGAACGGTTGTTCTGGTTTCATAGCGAACTCTGTGCATGAAGGGCTGTCCTTAGTTGGTTTGGCCTTGTCATCCTTGTTCTTGCACTGTTCAGTGTTGAACTTAGCGCAAAACTCACAGAAGCTCGGTTCTACCTCTTCATTCTTAGATTCATGCGAAGCTAGAAACTCACGATCCTGTTCCGCAAAATTCTTATCGTTGGACAGGTCATCTTCATTCAAGGTCTAGCCAACCTTTTTTTCTATTATTCTGAACTATGCTTTGGTTCGTCTTTCAAAATCTGTCTGCATTCATGGATCTGCTGTTCAAGCGTCTCAAGAAATAGACGGATCCTCTGCAGCTTAACCTGAGCTTCACTCATGGCTTGTGCACTCCCCAGGTTTGCTGTCTTCTTTCTTTGTCAATATCGGAGAAATCTTCAAAACGGAATTGACTTCTATAGCAACTTCGGTGATTTTGCAACCACTTTCTTTCTCATAGAACTCAAGCCAACTCTTTGGTAAACAGATGGCTTTAGATGTTCTCAAGTCCATGACTTTTCTTACGATCGGCAAGTGTTTCCTTCACCTTAGTTTTACTAAGGTAAAACTTTTATTCAAAGAGGACCTGCAATCTCAACATATGACCAACATTTCAGTAGCTGAAATATTGAAAATACACGGTGGCTGGATGCAAAGCTCCAAATTGGCAGACCTTGTTGCTGAGAAACTGAACATCACTGTGAGACAAGCCTACACCCTCATTAAGAAGGCATGGGGAAGGAATGAGATTTTGAAAGAGCAGCTTCCGAATAGAGCTATTCTTTACGGATTGGCCGAGTTTGGGCCTATGCCAATCGAGTCTTCAAATGGGGAGAAACCTCAGGTCAAAACTCTGAGCTACCAAGATGCCTTCTTGTATCGTTGCTTGGAAAGACTTGACAAAATACGGTTAGAGAACATTAAAAATTCTGAAGTGGCTTTCTGGGATCTGCGGTCACTTGTGAAAATGCTTCCACCACTATATGAGACACTAAGAGGTGATTTTGAAAAAACAGAAAAAAGCTTACGAGAATTGAGCAGGCTGCTTCGTGAAGGCAAGGGCGAGCGAGTCCAAACATCTGTCGCCACAATTGATGGTAAGATATATGGAGGGTGGGATGTGGGCCATCTAACCTTGTATGCGTCAGTTGAAGTTGAAGATTTGATTTCAAAAGCTTCGGCTTTGTTTTCTAAGAGATTTGAAAGTAATAAATAAAGAGAATCTTGTTTTCAGCTTGTTTGTTCTAGGATTTCATGGATTGCCTTTTCAAGCTCGGCAAGCTTCTGCTCTGTCATGCTCATTCGCGTCTTTAGATCAGCGTTTTCAGCCTTAGAGGCCTTCAAGTCCTTATTCTCCTCGCTAACTCTTGTAACCAACAGCGATAGCTCGTCAATGCGCCGAGCTTGTTCTTCTATCCTTTTCTCGGATTCGTTTGGTGTCGCAGTTTCCAGCCGCAAGAATGGCATAGCCTTCTCAGCGTAGATAGCTCGGTAAAACCCTGGGTCTTGTGGGCGATAGGACGCGTCAACACCTGGCCCCGTGTGACCGAGCCAAAATTCCACATTCTCGAAACCAGCTTGAATCGCCTGTTTCCTGAACCACTTTCTGAGGTTGTAAAGTCTTATTTCAGCTGGGCGATCCTTCTTTCTCTGTTCATAAACCATAAGTCCTTTATCGCGTAGCAATCGGACTGCCTTCCTGAACATGCTGCTAATCGTATTATAGATCATCGGGTCCTCGCTGCCCTGATTCACGAACACGTAGCTTTCACCCGTCAAGTTTCGGCGCGTATTAAGATAGTCCTTCAGAAGCCTAATCGCGTCTTCTCCAATGAACGTGAAGTATTCATGGTACTTGCCCTTCGCCAAGTCTTCAGGAACCTTCACCATTGTTGGGTTCTTGCCTTGCGAGAAGTCAGGCTCCAAGTTCTTTATCCGTAGCATGCAGAGGGTTGAAGGTCTGAGTCCTGACTGGGCCATAATCGCGTAGAAGGCCTTCTCTCTTGGTGTGCTCATTCCAAGGATCTGAAGGATCTCCTCTTTGCTTATGTCTCTGTTGTGGAAGGTGACTCGCCTGCGGACCGTGGGCACGAAACTTAATGGAAAATCGCTGTACTTGAAGAAGCTCTTCACCGCGCCTGTGAAGCTGGATATGGTGGATTGCGTGTAGTTCTCCCGCATGAGCTGGCTGCTCCAGGCGCGTATGGCATGGGCGTACTTCTGGCGGAACTGCTTCTCAGGCATAGCGTCTGAGTCTTTCTGGATGTCTTCAGCGGTGGCGTTTATGAATTTGAGGAAGCATCCGAAGTGGTAGCGGTAAAGGTTCTCTGTGTTTTCTGATCCTGAATGGCTTAGGGCTACGCTGTCGAGCCATGCTTGAACTAAGTCAGTTTTATACACTCGTGTTTACCTCGCTACTCTAATGTAGCGCACAAGTATAAATAGGTAGCGTTACGTCTATCTATATCTCGGTATGTAGATTCCGTTTGGATCAATGTTTCTTAGCAGTGCCAATTCTTCATAGGTAGGCAATTCTGTTGTCGGCACTTTCTTCGGGATAACAAGGTCGAACCCTGAGTTCTCCACAACCTGTTGAATGGAAACGCCAGGATGAACCGTCGACAACCTTATGTGCTTTGTGTGCGGGTCGAAGTCCATTTGGCATAGGTTTGTGACCACGAGTGAAGGTCCGCCACCTATCAACCCTAGTTTCTCCCGGGCTCCAGGGCCATTAAGGAATCCTGGGCTTGTTAAGTAGTCGAGTTTCTTGACCATTTTTCTCTTTTCATGCGTCATTATGACTACTACTCGTTTGGCTGACGATATTATGTCGTTTCCTCCCCCACTGCCTGGCAGTCTCACTGTCGGCTTTTCAAAGCTTCCAATATAAGTCGTGTTAATGTTGCCATACTCATCGATTTGTGCCGCGCCCACGAAGCCGACATCCACGTGTCCACCCTGCAACATGAGACCCAATGTCTCAATGAGGCCGATTGCTCCTGACGCCCGGTATCCGAGTCTGGAGTCTGCAATGGAGAGAGCGATGTCCTTGGCGTTTGAATCGATGAACCCAGCTTCATAGACTATTTTCGCTCCGGGTGCATGGGTTTTCTTTGCCAGCATGGCGGCTATGAGTGGGAGGCCTGTGCCTATGAAAACTACTTCACCGTTCCTGATTTGTTTGGAACCGCAGACAGCCATCAACTCGAGAGTGCTAAACTCTTCAGGTTTTGCATAATTCTTGTTCATTTGTCATTTCTCCATTTTAGTATGGAAGCGGCTTCCTAGCCTTAAGCCTCAGCAATCGTTCAATTCCAATTTTCTGCAAAAGCTCGTTATGGTCCTTAAGGCTTGTTATGTATTCTTCACAGTATTTTTGCCAACCTTCCTCCGTCTTGCACTGGTCATAGTACATACGCACGTGTTCCATGTCATAATCGTAATAGTTGTAAACCATCATAGGGTATGATCCCCATGGGCACTCAACGACATGGGATACGTAGATGTTCGGGATGACCGTCTGATCAGGCTGGGCTCGGATGAACTCCGTGTCCACAACCTCCTCAGCCATGACAATAAGCTTCTTGCCAGCCCTTGCACCTTCTATGTCTTCGCCTCTGATTCCATCTATCTGAGCGTTCCCTTCCTTATCCACACGAGAGACATGAACTATGCTGAAGTCTGGGCGAACAGAGGGAACAAGCACAACTCTCTCGCCACTGAAGGGACACGTCATGACCTCTGCTTTTTTGGGTCTAAACCTTGTCTTCGAGAGCAAGTCTGTGCCTAGCATGCTCTTCAAAGGCATGAAAGGGACACCCAACGCGCCGCCCAAGAAACGCAAGGCCATCGCAAGATTCGAGTAGTCTTCGATCTGTATCGCACCTTCCCTGATTCTTCTCTGAATATTTGGCACCAACCCTATGCCTTCAATCGCAAAAAACGCCAGCTCGAAACGCGAAACGACGTAGGCTCCTGAGAGTATGTCAATGTCCATTTCTGAGCCACATGTGTAGATGGTCAGATTCCGTTTCTTCTGTCTTACAAGTTCATATGCAAAAGCCATGGGTGGACGCTGAAAACCGAAGCCACCCCAGAAAATGTGTGAACCGTCAGAAACGAGGCTTACAGCTTCCTTCAACGTTATGCGCTTGTCTTCTACAGGTGCTTCCATCAAGCTCAATCACCAAACATTTTTGACTGCATTAACGATTGTCCGCCACATAAAGATTCTTCAACTGAGGTTCCTTCAAAATCAGCTTACAGCCATCTTGAGATCTCGGTTATCTTTTCAGCTTCCAGTTGAATGCCCATAGGTTCAAAAGTCTGGTCCAAAGCCGTGAGCAGATTTCGAATGTAATCCTCAACGTTCACATCACCAATGTTTGAAACAAGCTCAGCAGGCTTTACCGTGAACGTTTTTCCATTGTACTTGAAGGGTTTCACTTTGATGAATGATACGGTGTCTCCCTTCTTCAGTTTTCTGCCCGCGTCAACAAGCTGTATTGCACTTTGGTATGGCTGATGGATCATTTTGTTGTCTATCTTTTCGTTGGGGTCAAAATACAGTCGCACAGAATACACCAGGTCTTTCAACGGAATCACCCCGTTTCTCAAATCTTCTAGGCTCTTCCGCACAATCTTCTTCACTTGAGCTTTGGTCAGCTCGTATTCTTCTAGGTTTTTGACTGTTGCAAGCTCGTTTACGCATTTCTGAAACACGTCATTGATGTAAGGAGGCGAATTGGATTTTGTTGCTGTAACGCCTTTGATGTCAGGTGTCCCGTCGCGTAGAATGCCGAAGTATGCCTTCTTTGCTTTGGGTAGGACACAAAGGGTGTATTGCTTGTCAACCGCCAAATCCAGATGAAATCTTTCCCTAACATTCTCGATCAACCAAGCGACCTGTTCATTGGAAGCGTTGTCCAGAAACAGTGAATCAGTGTCACCATAAAGAGGGCGCATACCCTTCGTTTCCGCCATTTTCCAACTCTCTTTGAGTGCATAGCGTCCGTAACCGGTGATGGCTTCAGCAAGCGGCGGACAAGCCAATCCATGGATTCGGATTGTAACGCCATAGCTGGAAACAAGAATTAACTTCAACAACTTTGCCACTGCAGCAGCATTTTTCCTTTCCTCTGCAGAAAGCGCGTCGTTCTTTGAAGCTGGTTTGAAAAGTTTGATCCTCAATTCCTTGAGGGCTCCAATGAGTGTGCAGTAGAACCCTCTTTGTCGAGTGCAGATGTGTCCGTCAAAGTCTGGGATCCTGTTCTCCAAACACTCATGATGGTCGCAGTTTACCGTTTCATAGGACAAGTTGAAACTGTCAACACAGCTCGGGTACAAGCTTTCAAAATCGCAGACAACTGTGTTGAAGTAAATGCCTGATTTAGGCGCTACTGTAAGCGCCCCTGCCACTGTGTGAGTAGGTTCTCCTTTCGTCAGTTCATCTGCTGTTGGGATGAGGACATTTTTGCTTCTTAAGTAAGAGTGGATGATGGATTTCAGCCAGTCACTCACATGGCTGCTATGAAAGGCTTCGTTAAGTGGAATATTGGCTATTCTCGAAAGCATCCACATAGCATGAAGCCGTTCAGCGTCAACGTCGTCGATGCCAAGAAAGCCCAAACTAGTTTGAGGGATTGGTTGAGTCAAAAGGTCAAGCCAGTATCTGATCTGGGCATGTTTCAACGGGTCGCTTCCTTGTATCTCATCGAAAACCTTGAACTTCTCTTCCATTAACATCGGCACGCCTGAAACTGGTTTCAGAGTATTCTCAGAATGCATTGCTCCAAAAACTAGACCCCTGTCATATGCGTAGGATTTCCGAAACTCGATCTCATTTTCCCACACTTGCCGAAAGTTTTTAGCTGCTCGCGTAGCGATCTTTACGTTGGGCCAGGAAATCTTCGTCAGAACTCTGATTTGACCAGCGAAAAGGTCGGTTTTTTGGACAGTCGTGACTTTTCCAGAGAAAAGCTTGGTTGTTTCGTCTTCTTGAGTTGTCAGCGGATACGTAGTCAGGAAATATGGTTTATACTGATCATCAATGATCTCTTTGATTTCTCCATTTGCGTTGAGGAATTTCAGTTTGATAGCATTTGTCTCAGTTACTATTATGTCGAGAAGACAAAGCTCATTCAAAGACCGCTACCTCTTCCCAGATTCAGTTGATATTGTATTTCCAAGACTTCCTCTTCCATCAGCTTTCTGGGGTAATTATAGATTGGGCCACTTGGCTTCTCATTATAGTAAGGGCGGTTACAGTCGGGACATCCTGAAGTGATGAAGGGCTGTCCAGTTCGGACGATTGATGCCAAAATCCCGGGTTCAACCCCGAAATCGGCGAGTTGACCCTTGTCGTCAAAAAGCATTTTCTCTGACCGACTGATTCGGTTCAAGATGAGCTGTCTAGCCACTTGGATTCTTCTGTACTTCTGCATCGGGGGTTGGCTCTCATTTTCCATTCTCGTTCCATAAATTGGTGTGAAGGCGAAAAGTCCCGGAAGAACTCCCATGTCGACGCAGTCTTGAATGATGTCAACCATTTCTTTTTCTGTTTCGCCCAAGCCGACTATGAGATGTGTGCTAACAAATCCCCTTCCAAAAATGTTGACTGCCTTTTTCAACAGTTCAAGCTGTCTTTTCCATCTATAGGGTCCACCGGCAAGCTTTCCCTTAACCTTGTCGAACAATTCCGAGTTTGCGGCATCCAACGGTATTCCAATCCTCTCGACTCCAGCTTCAGCCAGAAGCCTCATATCCGCAACGTTTAATGGCTGACATGAAACAGAAATTGGAATGTTTATGATTTCAGAGATCCTCTTGGCTATGGCTCTTAAGTGAGTGAAGGTTTCAGGATAGTTCAGAGCTTGAATGCAAACTCGTCTGATTATGTTGCGCTTGCCGACTCCTCTCAGTTTATCAAGTACCTGCTTCGTCTGGAACACGGGCCAAGAAACTCTTGAGAGCATGTCGATTTTGCCACTGCTTGTTCTGGACTGTGGGCAAAACGTGCAGTTCGCTGAGCATTTGGATTTTCTGTAAGTCATCAGGTAGGCCGTCGTCGGTTTAGCGTCTATCTTTCCATCCACGAGCCCGAGCGCAATACCAGTACCAATGGACACCCGAATTTCTTTAGGTGTTGAATCACAAGCACGTTCAAGTTGCGACATTTTCGTTAATCTCATGAAGCAAAGAATAAAGTGGAAATTAAGGTTTTCACTGTCACATTTCACAAAGGATAGAAACATGGTCTTCTATAGCTAACAATGGTTGATAAAAAAGGGGATTTGGGCACATACTTCGAGTTCCTAGACGACCAAGACACTCTGGATCATCGGTGACGACTCGAATTCCTTTATAAGTTTCAATCCCTTCTCCGTGGTCTCGTAAAATGTATCATCCTCCAGGATGAAACCACAAGCCTTGAGAAGCGTGGTATATCTCATGAACTGTCCATAATTTAGAGAAACAGACCTAATCAGACTTGTCTTTCTTATACCATGCCTTGCAGTTTTGAGTATGGCAACAGAAATCATCAAGTTCTCTCTCCTCTTGGATGGAAAAGCATTGTTCATAACTTATCCACCCTAAAATGTTATATGCATATCCTGAGAGTTAAACCTATTCTTTTACAGCACAGTTCAGGTATTGTTTATCTTACCCGTAAAGAACACACGCGACGACAGATGATCAGCATTAATTGTTTGAAACGTATACTGATCTGAGGGTGGACAAAACGAGGATTAAGCTGGACTGATCTGGGCCATTTGGTTTGCTCACTTTTGGTTGCTTTCAGTCACTTTTGGTTCTTCTAAGCACGTTTGAAATGGCTAGCATCATGTGTGGAAGGGTGAATACACTGAAGACTTTCGTGTACTTTGCGGTTCCAGCCTTCTTTACAGTTTCAGCGTCTCCGCCTGCTTCCAAATACCCTTTGATGAAGGCTTTGGCGATGAGTTCTGCTTGTCGGGTTTCAGTCATGATTGGCAAGTCATGTCCTGCGTAGTAGAGGAACTCGGCAACGTCCCAAGCCTTGTCCCCGTTTCGTGATGCTTGTTCGAAATCCATCAAGTATATCTCGCTGTGCTTCCCGATCATCATGTTTTCGGGTTTTGCGTCACCTAGTGCTATGCCATGAGCGTGCACTCTAGCCAAGGTTCTGCCTATTCTCTCAACCGTCTTCAATTCCTTTCGCGTTTCTGAAGTTGCTCTGGATCTTGCGGCTTTTCTCAGTACAGCAGTGGCAGTTTCGCCTTCGATGTATTCCATGAAAACTAGCCTCTGATTTGGACTCACGTGCAGTAGTCTTGGAACTGAGAATCCTTTTGAGTGCAGGAATTCGTTTATGGCGCATTCTCTTTCAAGTCGGGAACGTGCCAGCACGGTGAACCTTCTTGTTCCGACTCCCCATAGTGAAAGCGGAAACCACTTGAAGCTTGACCAGTCCTTGAATTCCTTGACGATGGCTTTTGTTTCCTTTGTTCCTTCTGAAACTTCCACGAGATAGACTTCATTCAAGACGCCTCCAATCGCCTTGACCCTGATTTTTGCATCCTTGCCCGTGCCGAGCACTTTTATTGCGAATGCTTGGATGTCCATTCTGTTTGCCATTGACACGAGACCTGAGGCTGTTGGGATATGCAAGTAGCTCTCAGGAACGATGGCCTGTGTACCATGTTCGAGGGGTTTTCTCATGATTGCTTGAAACCCTAAGAGTTGCCTGAATGCTTCGTTATTTTCTGATAGACTGTCGAGGAGTCTTGGCATTATGTTCAATAGGGAGGTGAATAGCGTTCTTGGAATAGCTTTTGAGACGTTGACGAAGCGAGTTCTCGGGTTCTTTGTACCTCGAATGAATTCCTCGGAGATCCTAACATAATCATTCAAGAATCTAACAATACCCTCTTTTTCCAGCTCCTTCAATGCATCAAGATATCCAGCTAGAACTTGCTGCATGTTTTTGTTGTCTCGCCGTACGCTATCCCAAAGACCACTGATCATAGGTGGAAAAAGCCGTGCTCGCCTGACTATGGTTTCATACATGAAATACTCAGGTTCAATGTGAAGCTCATGCGACAGTTCGGGAAAATCGAGAGCAAGGTTTTCAAGAAGTTCGAGAACCAGTCTTCTTTTGAGCTTGACCTCTTGTTCGTGCAAGTACTCTCTATTTATCAGTGGAAGATAAGGAAAGACCAATCCCCAAGCCAAGGCTTCTCCTAGGAATCCCCTGTCCACGTCTCGTTCAAAGACCCACTGATCAACTGCGATAATGACGATGGTTTTTCCATCCAAAGCCTTGACATAATTCATTAGTTTGGGCTGGAATCCACGCACTACTAGCAAGACCTCGACTACTGTTCTTGCATTAGACGGCTGACTTGCGTAGTCACCATATACGCTGCATGCCACCACATTGCTAGGATTTGTGATGCGACTGCTGAGCCCCAGAATTTCAGTTCTCAACACGTCATTTTCACTTGGACACTTGGAATAATTAGCCACCATTTCACCCTAAAATTAGGGAGCGTTCTAAAGTGGAATCTACAGTGCCGCAAAATATAGTTAGTGTTTTTCTGTAATCTTCCCGTAGGCTCTTAAGGCCTTAAGGGCCCTTACGGCTTTGTCTGGCAAGTTGTACGTGGGTATGTTTGTCTTGCCCAGCACTTTATGCACTAGCTCAAAGTCTTCTCCTCCGGCAGGCACGTCCACAATAGGTTTGCTGCGATGTTTTGATGCAACTTTGGGAATTACCTTTGCGTCTACAGGCTCGAAGAAGGTAGACTTAAGCATGTTTATCACGAGAACGCCATCCACGTTCTTGTCGGAAAGAACCAGGTCCAGAACCTTTTCGTATCTGTCAGCCCTTGCATCAGCGATCATGTCAATCGGGTTCATCGCGTCCACCCCTGGGTACATGTCTTCGATTTTTTGCTTCGTTTTTTCACACAGGGTTGCCAGTTTCAGGTTGTTTCTTGCAACAGCGTCACCTGCAAGTATGGCTGGGCCTCCTACATTGCTCACTATAGCCACGTTGTCTCCAAGCATCGGTGGCTGTTTGGAAAGGGCGATTGCCATGTTCATCAGGTCTTCGATGTTTTCGGCTCTTATGATCCCAGCCTTCTTGAAGGCAGCGTCAAAAACCTCATCTGATCCCGCTATGGAAGTCGTGTGAGATTTAGCTCTTTGAGCCGATTCTTGAGTCGTGCCGCCCTTCAGAACAAGAATGGGCTTTTGCTTCGCGGTTTTTCTTGCTTCTTCAATAAAGTCTCGCCCACTTTTCACTCCTTCCATATACAGACAGATTACTTTCGTTTTTTCGTCTTCTCCGAAGTAGCGTAGCAAGTCAACGTCGTCAACGTCAACCTTGTCGCCTACAAAGGCGAACTTGCTTATTCCCACGTTGTAGAAGCATGCCCAGTCGAGGAGGCAAGCCCCCACGCCACCGCTTTGGGAAATGACCGCGATGTTGCCTTTCCTCGGCATCGTGTTTCTTTCAAATGTGGTGTTCAGCCCGTTTGCTGTATTTATCACTCCCATTATGGTGTTTGGACCCAGGATTCTTGCGCCATGTTTCTCTTTCAGTTCGAGAAGGCGCAGGCGCTGGCTATCCTTAAACCCTCCTGTAATCATGACCAGCGCTCTGATGCCTATTTCCATGCTTTTCTCGGCTTGATCAATCGACTTGTTTGGCGGAAGCATTATGACTGCAAGATCGGGTGTTTTGGATAAGTCGTTCAGGTTTTTTTGTCCGAGTTTTCCTTCAAGGTCAAGAACGCTTGTTTTGCCGCGGTAGAATTTTTTCATGTTGTAGATTACGTCTGAGAAAAGTTGCGGCGAAGCCATTCCCACTTTCTCTCGAATTATGCTTGAACCGATTAGGACAACATGGTGCGGTTCAAAGATGGCATTTACTTCAACCATTCAAACTCAGCCCTTAAACCGTTCTCAACGAGAGGAAGAAAGAACATGTCTCATTCACATTCATAAATCTAACTAGGAGGCTATTTTCTTTCCAGTATTTTCATGTATGCAAAAGCTGCTCCGAACGTGAATATGGCTGAAAAAGCCGCTACACTGAGGAGGGAGCTGAAAATGAAAGATGGATAGCCCGGGAGCAAGAAACTGCGGATCATGTCTGATGCGGTGCTTAAGGGGTTAATTTCAGCTAAGGTTATGAGGAAGGTGGGGAATTTGCCGTCTTTTCCTAATTCCTGAATCAGGGAAAGAGGATAGAACACGCTGCTGCAAAAGAACAATGCGTAGTAAACCCCTCCTCTTGCCGTGATGAACTTCTCAAGGCTTGACGTGGAGACCGCGATGGCAATGCTTGGAAATTTAACCAATTAGTTAACTGGAATCATTAGGCCAAAAGCCTCATCACAAATAACTTAACAGTATCGGTACAGCGACGAGACGATAAGAAAGGCAGTTAATCTTATTTCCCTGTTTGATCATCCTATCTGGTTCAGCACGCATGGTGTAGCAATGACACCCGTAATTCAGATCCAAAACCTCACAAAAAAATTCGGAAACGTAGCGGCGGTTGACCATCTGGATCTAGATGTTGAAGAGGGCGAGATCCTCGGGCTTCTAGGACCCAATGGCGCAGGCAAAACAACCGTAATTCTCATGCTCGCAACAGTCATCAAACCCACAGAAGGCACAGCGCTTGTCTGCGGATATGACATTCGGAAGCAGCCGGACAAGGTAAGGGGCGTTCTAGGCATAGCTTTTCAGGAACCCAAAATGCTGTGGGTCAGCACCCCATGGGACGTGGTCAACTGGCACGCCAAAGTGTGTGGGCTCTCAACAACAGAAAGGAAACGGCGTGTGAAGGAAGTACTTGATGCGGTTGACATGTGGGAACCTAGGCGCAAGAACGTTCATGCACTTTCAGGCGGAATGCGCAAGCGGGTTGAGATGGCCAAAGTCCTGATTCAAAGACCCAAAGTGGCGATCGTCGACGAACCAACAGCCCAAATTGACATAGTTGGTAAACATAAAATATGGAACATGCTTCTCGAGCTTCGTGACGAGGGAAGCACCATAATCCTGGCCACAAATGAGCTATACGAGGCAGACCGTCTTTCAGACCGCGTTGCAATACTGCATAAGGGCAAGCTCCTGGTCTGCGACACACCTAAAAAACTGAAAGACAGCATTCTGGGCGGGGACATAATCGACGTAGAACTCGGACAGGATGCCTCAGCAGAGATCATTGCAGACCTCAAGAGCTTGAAAGAAGTCGTAGACATAATGCAGATCAAGCCGACCAGCCTCCGACTCTACTTGAATAAGGTGGAAGAGGTTGTTCCACGGATAATGGGCTTATTCTCGAAGAAGAACGTGTCTATCACTTCAATACGCATGAGCGAACCGAGCCTTGACGACGTTTTTGCTCACTACACGGGGTTGACGATCGAGGAAGCCCAGAAGGATGAAGGGTGAATCGTAAACGAACAAGACTCTCTTCGTGATCGAGAGGGACGTTCGTCTCTTCTTCCAGTACAAGTTCCTAATCATAATGCGCGTTATCTGGTTCGTTTCACAAGTACTCCTGTTTGGAGTGATCGCCGCAAATATGGTGAACGTCCCAGATTACTTCCAATACTATGTAGGAGGGCTGTCTGTGATGACCCTCTATTCGACCGCCATATTCATCGGCTTCGACATTTATGAAGAAGCCGAGCACGGTGTTTTCGAATACCTTCTAAGCCTGCCCGTCTCTAGAAGGCAACTCGTCATAGGCAGATCAATAGGTGGAGGACTCAGAGCCTTCATATATGTTGGGCCATTAGTAGCAATATCGCTGTTTGTGATTGGCGCCGTCAACCCGCTGAGTTTTGCGATTGCCCTGCTTGCACTTTTCCTTTTCTCATTTGGGGTTTCAGGAATGTCAATTGCAATAGCCGTGTTGATTAAGTCGAGCGATCGGTTCGATATTTTCATGGGAGTCCTAGATGCGTTTATCGTGCGTTTGAGCACAACCATGTACCCGCTGAAGATTATCCAGCAAACCAACCCAATTTACGGTTGGACCGCAAGCCTTAACCCTCTCTCTTACGCCGCGGATCTTTTCAGATGGGGCACTGGCCTAGAAAGAATAATATATGTCCAGAATCCTTTGCTTCCTCTCGTGGGGATCGTCGCCTTTTTCGGGCTTTTTACTCTCTTAGGCATTACGATCTATGAAAGGATGATTGAAGGGGGAGGCTGGCGGTAGATGAAGGGCATCATTCGGATGGTTGAACACGACTTCAGGAACTTCTTCCGTTACAAATGGTGGCTTGTGGGCTTAATTAGTATGAACCTAGCTGACCTATTCGTATCGGCACTAGTCTACAACACCATTTTGAAGCCAAGCGTTTCTTCAGCGATTGGGAGTTACTTCAATTTCTTCGCGCCAGGTTTGGCAGTGACCGGACTCTTCGCCTCGGCTTTCATGATCGGACGGGAAATTAACATGGAACGCCGAAGGGAAGTGCACCACTACATGCTGAGCTTGCCGATGACACGGTTGGAACTGGCCATCGGACGGGTTCTTTCAGGCGGACTCAGAGGAATGATGTATATGTCGCCACTCCTGCTGACGTGTTTCATTTTCGTGGGCTTCCCCACCATATGGCAATTGCTGTTGATCCTGGCTGTGCTTTTTATGCTTGCGGTGGGCATTTCTGGCTTAAGTATTTCGATCGCTGTTTCTACATCGAGCCTCGAAAAATTCATAACCGCAAGAGGAGCAGTCTATTATGTGCTTTTCTTCTGCAGCACGGTTTTCTATCCACTCACGGTAATTCAGAGCGCAGGAGCAACATTGGCCACCTTGGCCGAGATTAATCCTTTAAGCGGAGCTTCTGACATGATACGATCTATCCTGATGCCTAGGTTTTTCTCCTTCTCCTATCTTTCGATTTTCTACATTGCAGCCTTCTCAGCGATTTTCACGTTTACCGCAGTTTTCGCCTATATGAAAATCCTGGAACGCAAATAAACTCTCCATCTCCTCATCTTTTGTGGTGTATATTCTCTTTTCCCCACAGATCAGACTGGAATAGTGTACTAGGTGTCAAGCTGATTTCTCCTCTAATCGATCAATTTTTAAACAGTCCAGAGCTAACATGATTCGGAGGTATTTGTGTCCAAGTTCCAGCATGGATCTGATATGGCAGTTTTGGAGTCTGAGTTGAAGGGTAAGACTCTTCTCGTTTATTGGTATCTCATTCAGCAACCCACTCATACGGTGGGTATACGCGAGGTCCAACGCGCCCTAAGCTTTTCAAGTCCTAGCATCGCAGTCCATCATCTTGAGAAGCTGCAGGATCTGGGACTAATATCGAAAAAAGGAACTGGTGAGTACGTGCTTGAAGAAGAAGTCAAAGTTGGGATTCTAAAGTTCTTCATGCATATGGGTCGTTTTCTTGTTCCACGCTACCTTTTCTATTCGATGCTTTTCTCAACAATGCTGTTTGCCTATCTTGCCCTGTGGTGGCTTGGCGCAATATTCCCCAGCCTCTACGCCATAACATTCGGCCTGCTTGCAGCGATCGCTTTTTGGTTCGAAACTATCAGGCTGTGGAGGGCAAAACCCATTTGAAACGCCAACATCGTGTTCTAAAATGTAGAATTAAAAGCCTCTTCCCTGAGTATGTTTCACAGGAGTGGACGCGATGAGGAAGGCCATGATCTATTCTATCATAGGCTTAATTCTCGGGCTTTCTGTAATCATGGCTCCGATTCTGGCTATTGCTGGAATCAGAAGGCAAAATTCATCAATGGAGCCTAACTCCTTTTCAGAAAGATTCATAGAGGGTCCAGCTTCAGATGTACCGAAGTTCTCGTCCTCTGATATTTGGCTTCTCTCCATATGCTTCGTCATAGCACTGGTTGCTTATCTGCTCTTCAAGAGTAGGCTGCCCGAACGAGAACATAGAATGGTGGGTCACATTCCGTACTAGTTTTGATACGCTTGTGTTCTAAAACGTAGCATTAAGTCAAGCGCTCTCCCTATTCTTTGAATGGAAAGGGTGACAGGAGCACAGGAAAGATATGTTCTATGATATGGACGTTCTTATCGATAACCGGAAGCACCGCGCCAAACCTCAACTAGCAAGAAGTGCATATAACTGACATCAAGAAGGGAGATCCTTGCAGGCAAATCAAGCTGAACACTACAAGTATGAAAAAGGGCAGCAAAATGGAAATGATTCGCTTCTAAGGTTACACCACGGAACACCCGCGGGAAAGCTCATAGTTGATCTGCAAACGTGTCTTGAATGTGGAAGAACATTTTTGCCTGAACACAGGCGCAAGCGATGCCCGTGTTGCCGAGGCCTTCTCATAAGTAGAACTACAATCCTTCAAGCGCCCTAGTCTTTCTGCATTATGAGATTATCAGCGAGCTCAAGTCTCTCGGATAGTATGTCAAGAGATCGGCTTTGTCTTCATTTATTAGCACGGTATCTGAATGCCTAAACCCCGCAAACCCTACTTCGTATATCCCGGGTTCACAGCTTACAATCATTCCATTACGAAGTGGCTCTTCGTTGCCGATGTCCAACCATGGGGGCTCGTGCGTTTCCAAACCTAGTCCATGTCCTGAATGATGTCTCGTTAAGCTCATTAAACCAGCCTTTTTGAAAACGTCGATAGTTGCCCTGTCAACTTCGCTACATCTGTTGCCAGCCTTCATAGCGCTGAATGCTGCTTCCTGAGCCTTCAGCATTACGCCGAAATATCTTTCCTGCTTGGGTGTGGGACTGCCCACGATCATGGTTCGCTCCAACTCGCAATAGTAGCCGCCTACGTCGACGCCGACTTCCGCAATAATCGCGTCGCCCTTTCTTATCATGTGCTTCGTAGACATCGAGTGGGGAATGGCACTCATCTCGCCTACTTGGCCTCTGAAACCAGCAGACACAGGAACGATGCTTCGCTTTGGCGCATAATCTGAACCCAGAGTCTTCTTCATAATCACTGAAGTTTCGTGTGTGGCGGCTAAAGCGACATCAATGTCCCATAGGCCTTCTTCAGTGTATTCCTGTAACAGTGTCATGGCTAGGTTTGCCCATTTTGCGCTTTCTTTCATGAGTTCTATTTCCGTTGCTGATTTGACTTGGCGCATGTTGGGCACAAGTTCAGAAGCGTCTACGAATCTCGCTTCGGGCAACTTTTTTGCTAGTGCTGGGCCTTTGTAACCCCACATGCTGGTGGCGCCTGCCTTATTGTCAATACCTATGCGCTTCTTGTCCAATCGCATCTCCTTCAGAAACGCGGCAAAATGCTCGATCGGGTGTTTTTCACCTGGATAATCCATGTAGGTACTTACGTTTTTGATGAGATTTGTCTCTAAAGGCACGTGGTCTTCTTCTAAGCGGGGACCGATAAACGTGATTTCGCCGTCAAGGGGGATGATCAAGGCCGCTGGACGCTCTGTTGAGATGAAGGAGTATCCAGTCAGATAGAACATGCTTGTGCCGTTCGTCAGGTACAGTGCGCCAAGTTTTCTATTGTGCAGATACTTTCTGACATGTTCAATGCGAAGCTTGTACTCAGACTCACTTATTGAGAATCTCACTAAAATCACTTCTTGGAAGATTCTGTGATGGTTATGGTTTGAAAGGCATAAATGCTTTTCATCAGTCGTCCGTTTCTACCGTTTGCGCCGTGTTCGTTGAATCAACAAGTTTCATTGACTTTCGTGCGAACGTGATGTATCCGGTGTGTGCTGTCATGAGTGTTTGGGGTCGTGTTTTTCCTCTTTCAACTTGCATCCCGCGCATTAGGCATTCGATGCTTTCGTTGTCAGTGAACCCGTTTTCTTTCAGTGCCTCAACGGTTTTGACGACCTGATCTATCGTGGGGCTGAAGGAGACTATTGTTCCAGACGGTTTCAATGCCACATATGCATGCGGAACGACCAGCCACGGCACGGCCATATCCAGTATGACTGCGTCGACGTCGGTTTCGTCTATGCCTACAGTGATGTCCTTGTTCTTTATTTCCGCATATTCGCGCAATCGTGCACGTTCCAAGTTCTTCTCGGCGACTTTGATGAATTCATCCCTGATTTCATAACTGTAAACTCTCCCATTCGGCTTTATGTAGAAGGCGAGGGACATCGTTAACGCGCCTGTGCCAGTTCCAGCCTCGACAACTTGGCTTCCGGGGCCAATTCCGCTGAACATGACGATAAGCGCGATGTCCTTCGGGTAGTTTATCTGGGTTTGCCTTGCTGACTTCATGATGTAATCGCGCAGTAAGGGTTTAAGCGCTACGAACTCAAAGCCCAGACTGCTTAGGATGATAGAGCCGTATTCCTTGTCAATCAAGTCATCGAATTTTATGAAACCCTTGTGCGTGTGGAAGCTTTTTCCGGCTTCCACTTTGACCATGTACGTTTTCCGTTGTTTCAAGCAAAGCAGTACGTAGTCGCCTTGCATTATTTTTTGGTTTGGCAAGGTTCTTCACTACGGTATGTAGATCATTAAATACCTTTCACTAGCGCGCGCTTATAATCTTTCATCGCGCAAATGGGCATTGGACAGGAAAAAGAACAGCAACTATATTCGGAAGGTACTGAGGTCACAGATTCAGTAATATCGGCCAATGAGGGACCAGGTACTGTTGTGCCGACTCTTCTGCTTTCTGAGACTTTTCCTCACTTCTGTACAGCATTGCACCCAAGCAAGTTCTAAACTTTTAATTAGCGAAAGCAGAGTATGTTAGCACGCGGGTGGGAATTGGATGAGCGGAAAGAAAGAGCGTCGACTTCTGTTCTTTCTGCTGTCACACCACAGCCCGAAAAAGCTACATAGGACAATCCCAGTCGCTTTCAGAGGGAAGAAGCTGTACTTGTGCGCCAGATGCACAGGAGCTTGTTCTGGCATCTTAAGCACGATCGCGTTACGATTTCTAGGCTTCGCAGTTCCTTACTTCTTGTATGTGCCGCTGGTTTCCGCCCTACCTGCACCCGCCACGCTTGATTGGATGACACAGAGCTGTGGACTCAGGGAAAGCAAAAACGCCATACGAATAGCCACAGGTTATCTCCTAGGGGTAGCTGAAGGGTTGATTCTGTTGTCACTAGCTAGTGGCATGCTTCAACTTTCCCTGATGGTCCTTGCTGTGGTTGGAATCTACTTCTTAATGATCTATGTAGTCGCTCTAAAAACCGGGTGTCTGGACTCGTATCTGAGGGAGAATTTCGAACAATAGGAGCAGATGCCAGAATCCGCTTCTGTAATACAACTTAGTTTGAGATGTTTAAACTTAGCCATGAAAAGCTTTAAATTTTCTACGATTTACTTACTAAGCATTGGTGATTCAATGCCTGATACTGATAAGAGGGAATACAGTTTGGGAGTATTGATCATTCTGGTCGTCTTTTGCTGGCCAGCTGCTCTTATCTACTACTACACTAGACCTGTGGTCAAGCGTTCTGTACCACTGCCACCGCCTGGAATGGCAGCACCGCCACCGCCGCAGGGTTTGGGATATAATACTTGTCCAACCTGTGGAAGCCCATTAAGGTACATACAGCAATACCAAAGATGGTACTGCGACAAAGAACAAAAATACGTCTGAAGCGCACGACAAACTAGCGCGGCTTGAATTGGAAGGAAGGCGACACGCTCACAATAGGCTTAGATGATAGCACCATGACAGTCAAGAGAAGGCGCTAGTATGGAGATTTCAGAGGGTCCCTAGAAGACTAAAGTCGAAATGTGAATGTTTTTTTGGTTGATAGTGAAAGGCGTTTTTGAAACTACGGCGTGTATTTGAAAGGGTGCTTTGCACGGTCCTTGTTTTCTATGAGTTCGTCCATGTTAGGTCTTGCTTCAATTGCCTTTCGTATAGCGTGCCGCATGGCCTTGTAGTTGTTGATGTAGACCCGTTGTCTGTCAACCGCTGTAGGATGTACAAACACGTTTGCGATGACAATGAGATCTTCGGCAGCTTCTTTCGGAATCGTGCTATCTGCAACGCTGTCAATGACTGCTTTTGCCACTGCAGTTTGCGCTGGTCCGTAGACCATGCTTGCTTGTCGCATGTTTGTGATCGTGACTGTTGGAACAATAAGCGTCACAGGTTTGACGGCTAGGTTCGGCTCGAGTAGGGCTAACAGTGGCTCATGGCCAACCGTGGGCGTTGCCTTGGCTTTCGCAAAGGCCTCAGCCAATGGGCCTTTCTTGCTTCCCAGCATCAAATCGATATGTGCAACTTCAGCGCCTTGGCCTGCTAATGCTTCGCCTATTTTGAGATTGAAGTCTTTGATGATTTCTGGAGTCACATCAATTGCTCTGAAGCGTTCTTCTAAGCGTTTTTCCTCGATTTCGAAGGTTATTGGTTTGGGCTCTATTTTTCCGATTTTCTCCAGATCGAGACGCAGTTCTTCTCTGGACTCGTAGGACAGTTCCCCTCCCACACTCAGCGGCATCCTGACGGGTCCGACCTTGATTTTCATCATGTTCAGTGCGGCTTTTGTGCCGACTGGGCCACTTCCAGCAATTATGCGGGCGATTTTCTGCACTTTGTATTGGAGTTCGCGGGCTTTTTGAAGCTCGCCGTTTTTCACATGATTATAGACTTGAACCCAGACGTCTGGAATAATGTTAGCGCTTGCAAGAATTGCGCCTGAGCAGCCAGCTGCCAACGCAGCGATTACAACTTCGTCGTGTCCGCAGAGAACGTTGATTTTGTCTCTGACCTTTTCCAACACCGCAAGGATGAAGCTTAGTTGCCCGCTACTATCTTTTACGCCGACGATGTTTGGAATCTGCGCTAGGTCTTCAACCATTTGCCACGGCAAAGGTAATCCTGTGCACTGTGGAATATTGTAGAGAATTATTGGCAAGTCAACTTCACTTGCGATTGTGCTGTAATGCTCATAGATTCCGCGATCAGCGGGTTTCAAGTAGTAGGGCGTCACAATCAAAGCCGCAGTGGCACCTATGTCCTTCGCGTATTTGGTCATCTCAAGGGCTTCGCTCGTTCCACTCGCGCCTGTTCCTGCAATCACTGGAACCTTGCCGTTGACTTCGTCAACGACCACTTTGAGGACCTGCTTCTTCTCTTCTTTCGTTAAGTTGACGAACTCGCCCGTCGTCCCACACGGCACAACCCCATGAACGCCAAGCTCAACACAGTGATTGACCAGAACGCGAAGTCTCTCTTCATCTACAGCTTTTCCGTCATCGGTGAAAGGCGTGACCAGTGCTGGAAAAATCCCTTCAGGTTTAAACATACAGCACATCCACCATCTCATCTAACCATGCGATTTAATCATTTAAACTTTCGACATCCAATTCAGAATCTTCACGTTGCTTAGGTGCGAGTACGCCAGCATCGATGCCTTGAGGCAACAATGCTTAAATCTCCAGAAATTAAAGAAAATCACCACTTTCAGAGGATGCTTTTCGATGAATATCAAGAATAAGCTCAGGATAAAGGAAGAAAATCTGAAGGCAATCAATGACTTTCTGCTCAGAAAAGACAACCCAGTTGTCGATAACTTACTCAACATTATTGAGAGGCATGGAGGCGTCGAAGAGATCAACAAGAAAGCCAAAGAATCGCAAAGACTTGAAAACCTGATGAAACGACTTGAAAAGAAGAAGTCACCCTTTGTGAAGGATCTTGAATGGCTTATCAAGCAACGCGACAAACGTGCATTTGTTAGCATACCTGAATACCGCAGAAGGATCTTGGGCAAGAAAGCGGATTCAGCGAAGTCTGATGAATCATTTGCCGTCACACTGGAGATCAGCGCCGCCAACTTCTTCCCTTGGATCATAGAAGAAGCAAAAAGGTCAATCTCCAAGCAACAGCTCATGCCAAGCCGCTACATTCGAGTGCGCTCGATGAGGGAACAGGTCGAAGACGACGACATCATCGCATTTGCGGCAGCCATGCAGATCATTGGGGTATCGTACGTGCAAACGCTGGATACCAAAGGCACATTGCCCGGGCGCGACGGTAAGCCCGTGAACGTTCACCTCGGAGGCCCAGAAACGATAACAGGTTACTTCGGAGGGGTTGGAGAGCCAAATGAGCACGCATTAGGCTGGGTTGACGAGTTTCTGCACTACTACACTGAGTACGGTTTGCGGCAGGTGTTGAACACGAACTCGGGTACGGTTCTGCTGGGGTACTTGATGCGGAAGCTGGGGATTGACATTGAATTCAAGATCTCGGTTTTTCTGGGCATTGATAATCCGTATTCAATCCTGTGGACATTGATGACTGCGAAACTGCTGAGTGATGATGACGGTTCTACCCCTTTGATTGGGTTTAACCTTTCAAATTCTGTGAACAATGATACGATCGACCTAGGGGCCCGCGTTAGAAAGGATTTGGGGTTTGAAGATGTTGTTCGCTTTGAACACCACATAACTGAAGCCTACAAAAGCATTGTTAGGCAGCCGTATGACCGCACTGGTGAGCTTTTGGAACTTGCGGATCATGTGAAGAACATCAGTGCTAAGCATGAAGGTGGAAACCCAGATGTCGAGAAGACTAGGAAGCACCCGTCGGACATCTTGGACTATTTCATGCCGAAAAAGGACATTATCGAGAAGGGGCTTATGCCTGAGTTGCTTCTGAACTATCTTGACAAGCACGAAGCCGTGAACAGGACTGCTGAGGCCTTGACTAAGCGTGGGTTAGCGTTTGTTGCAGCGCAGAACCTGCACGGGAAATGATGTGCTGACCTTACCATGTTGTTTTGGGTCGTCGTGTGACTAGGTACACGGTCGTGGCCACGAAGAAGATGCTTGTTACGCCTAGGACTGTTGCTAGTTGTCTTGTGTTGTTGAGGTCGGTTACGCTTCCTTGAAGCTGCGTGTAGTTTCGCTGGAGGTCAAAGTACGTTTGGTTGAGCTGATCGTAAGTGTTCCTGAGTTCCGAGTAATTGCTGTTAAGCGCCGAGTAGGCACTGTTTAGCTCATTGTAAGCGTCGTTGAGCTGCGAATAGCTTGCGTTAAGCTGTGAGTAGGTTCCGTTAAGCTGCAAGTACGTGCTGTTTAGTTGGATGTAACTGTTGTTCAGGTCTTTGAAGTCCTGCTTGAGTTGCTCGTAGTATATGTTTGTCACGATGGTCAACGAGAAGCTTGGGTCGTACTCGAATCCAGAATTGTAGATGAAGTATTTCAGGTGTAGGTCCGCGTAGGTTGTGTCCCAAACGTCGCTTGGTACGGTCAGGGTGTAGCTGCTTTCGTTTACGCTGTTGAAGGCTAGGGTCTTGTTTTCCATCACGTCTATCGTCGCTAGCTGGGTTTTGTTTGCGCCTCCTACGAAGCCATAGATGGTCATGTTGAGTTGCTCTACCAGGACGCCAGTGGCGGTGCAGTTGACCCATGTCGCGATGGTCATGTTGCCTCCTGGGACTGTTTCTGGCGTGGCGTCGATTCTGATTGAGATGCCTGCCAAATCATCCTTTGAGTAGAACGTTTGCAGCTCGTTTTCGGCTCTGACTACTCTTACTTGGGCAAAAACCAGTGCAATGATTATTATGGTGAGGGTGATAATTGGCAATTTGGGTTTCATTGTTTTTCATCACCTGTAAAGAATGGTTGGATGTTGTTGGGGTCTGTTTTTAAGTCTTTTTGCGTTGCTTCTGTAACTTCGTGGTTGGTAGGAGAAAGAGTGAATCTGGCTTTTGCGAGCCATCTGCTATCTAATTGAGCGAATGAGTCGCTGGTATATGTACAGAAAGTAGAAGAGAGCGAATGCTGTTAGGGCTATTTCGAATGTCAGTATGGCTGGGTTTTTTTCGACTGCCATGAAGTAGCCTCGTTGGAGTATGTCTGTGAAGGCTAGGATCTGCAGGAATATGGAGCCTCCTAGGCAGCTTAGACCCAAGCTGTGGAAAAGCATCCGTGCCCGGCGGTCTAGTCTTGGGCTGGCAGTCATTGTCATCTGATGTAGCAATAAACCATACGTCAACTTATACGTTACGAATCGCCAAACAAGACAAAACCTACTAATCCACCCTCAAGACCAAGCCAACACCACAAACCAGTGCTCGTATAGAGGAGTGGAGATATCTCCCGCAAAGTCGCATTAATGCCAAAACATCATTGAAATACCATAACAGAAAAATAACCGATTCCGCTTTTGAGGAGGTGACAGAATTATGAATGTAGAAGACTTCTTAAACTACGTTAAAGAGACTAAAAGCAAAAACACATGGAAAGAATATCGTCATGGCATCGAAAAGTTTGCTGAATGGTTCCAAAAAGCACCAAACGAAATATTGGAATTGCGAACGCAAGACTGGGCAAGTACAGATTTACACCAAAAGAAACGATTTGTTAGAGAAATAGAGAAATTCCACAGCAACCTAATTCAACAAGGATTCAGCATCAACTCAGCTAGAACACTATGCTTAGGCATAATGCAACTTTTCAGATTCTACGAAATGCCCGTCACGATTCCAAGCGGATCAGACGTTTCTAAAACTGTAGTAAGCACTAAAGACTTCGTTCCAACGCCAGAACAAAACAGAGAAATGTTTAAAGTTGCTAGCGACTTGCGTTCAAAACTCATAATCAGCTTAGGCAAAGACTTAGGATGGAGAATCGGAGACTTCGTTAAGATCAAGAAAGAGCAACTACCCAACTTAGAAGAAGAAGCACCGCTCCTGTTCGAACTGATAACTGAGAAAGAGGACGTTATCGCTAAGAGCTTCATAGGTGCTGAAACAGTCGAAATACTGAAAGAGTATTTGCTCACATTACCGAAAGATAACCCGTACTTATTCCCTAGCAACAAGGAACACTTCATCGATCCAGACACCATAAACAGAACGCTAAACGGTCTAGCTGAAAAATCGAGTGTCCGCATTCCAAAAGGCAAAAGGCTACGATTCCGCAGCTTCAGAAAACGATTCTTAAGCACTTGCGCAAATCTAAGCGTAGATGTGAACATAGCCAAAATCCTTGTTGGTAAAGATGTTGAAAGCTCAATGTTAGCGTACCTGAGCGAAATTGAGCACCGAGTAGCATTTATAAAAGTGAATGATGTCCTAAAGTTAACGGAGATTCCAATGAGAAAAACACGGGAATCAGCAAGCGACCTAGAGAAACGAGTCGCTGAACTTGAAAAAGAATCTCAAGATCAGAAAAGATTTATACACGGTCTTATTGCGACCCGTGGAGACCCCGAAAGAGCCAGAGAATTAGCACAACTAGAAACGATGCCTTATTCAACCGAACAGATAGAACAAGAGGAATTAATCAAGACTATTGGAGATAGACAACTACAAACAAAACAGAAGCTTTCGAAAGAACAGCTAGAAGAGTACAAACGGATCATTGCTGAAAACGGAAACAACAACCACAACGAATAATTTTTTCCTCTTTTTCGCGCGCGCTAACTTAACAGTATCTGTCGAAAGTGTAGAACATAAAGCAAGAAATGAATGGGTGAAAAGAAAGTGGCGTCATGATACGTTTTTGCTATCCTTAACTCTGCTTTGGCTTTCTGAGCATTGAGCCAACATACGCCCCGATGAAAGTCAGTACCAACGCCAGTACGACATTGAGAACGATGCCCGTCATAAGTGACAATTGTCCATAGACGTACCAATCCGCTTTTGTCCACGCACTCGTCGTGTACATACTCTTTAAGGTTTCATCAATCCAATCTTTGTAATAGGGATTGGCAGCAGCACTCATCACCACTGAAAACGCCGTGACCGATGCGGACAAAACAGATATTTTGCCGACCGCTCTAATTCTGGATTCTTCTTGTATCTTCATAGCAAGAATGTAGCCTACAAATAACGCGGCGATTAACATGGATATGATTGCTGCAGAATTCATTCCCCAATAAGAGCCTATAGACGGAATCAAGGCTATACCCAACACGAAGTCAAGCATAATATCAATCACAGCTATAGACGCCACAGCCAGAATGACATTACCAAATTTCAACCTATCACCTCCTTCGAAGCCAAAACACATGTGTGTTCTCGGTTCACCTATAAGTTTTCCGCAAAACCTACGTCTGTGGGTTGTGTTTTAGATTTATATGTAAACCCCCCTAACAGCAATAATGAGGAGTTAGACTTGAAGATACTAGCGATATGTGGTAGTCCTAGGAAGGGGAATACTGAATGGTTGATGAGAAAACTCATGGCGAAGGCTGAGAATAGAGGTGCCGAAACCGAGTTGATTACGCTCAAGGACAAGAACGTCAAGATGTGCGACGGCTGTTTAGCATGTAAGAAAACAAACGCATGCCACATCAAAGATGACATGCATGGAATCTACGACAAGATGCTTTCCGCTGATGCTGTCGTGTTTGGTTCTCCAGATTATATGGATGCTCCTACGGCGTCAGCCATGAACTTTATCCATCGGATGTATCCTCTCTATGGCAAAATCAACGGGAAGAGATTCGCAAGTGTGGTCGTTGGACAGGTTACTGGGGCGGATGGCGTTGCTTCCCGAGGAAAAGTTGAAGATTACTTCAAGTCAATCGCAGGTCTGTTTGGACTAGATCATAGAGGGTCAATAAGCGTAGCCGCTCGAGACCCAAACGACGCCTCTAAAATCACAGATATTGAAAAGCAATGCGAAGACCTTGCCACAAGAATCTTGAAATAGTGACAATGCCGCCGTCGAGTCCCTAATGGTTCAGCTATAACTTTTCCGCAAAATCAAAATTTTCGTTTAGCCAATTAGCCAAATGTCTAGAATGTTACCAACAGACCCAAACTATGCAAAACTATGGAGTGTGCCGTTTTTGGCGTGACCACCCTTTCATAAGTAGTGGGGAGTCTAGCCTTGGCAATCTGACAAAGTATGTTAGATTTCCATCACAATCGAACAATTAACCAGTTTTCTTGCCGGAACGCGCGCTGGGAATGGCAATGCATTTCTGGTGGATATCACTCTTCTAACGAGTGGAGGATACCGATCTTGTTCTCGTTTGGCAAGAAGCTCAAAGTGGATTTGGCCGAATTGGAGGACGAGGAAAAAGGAACATTATCTGGTTTTCTGCGCACAGCCCTCAACAAAGACGTCGTTTCGGATGGCAACCGCATTTTGGTAGATTCTCAAAAACTGTCCCTACAAGAACTGGAGAGAGTGGTAAACAAATTCATCTACCGTCGACATCTGAACAATGCATATTGGGTTGCAAGTGAACATGATGGTGTCAAAATCCGCAAGTTCGAGAGAAAAAAGGAACGGAAAAAGAAGCAGCGAGTGACCCCGCCTTCAACGATCAAGCACGGTTGGTAAGAGTCTAATCTGCGTGCGAGGTAAAGTTTTATCCCAAACCCCAAACTGGCGACGACGGTGGCTTTCCTGACAGTGGCAGAAAAAGGTTAGCAGGGAGCAGAACACACACATGAGTTATTTCATACCAATAGTGGCAGGATAGCACGCTATCCGAGACTGCGTCTCATCTTACCCTTCAGGGAAAGGCTTCATGACGGATACTCGCAAAAGATTTATCCAACTTCTCGAATGTATAATTACTGGCGGTGGACTTGTCTTCCTCTGAGTCAGAAGAAAAAATATGCTATGAAGCAAAAATATTCAAGAATGGAAAGGAAGTTTTTGTTTCAGAGGAATTGAGACGAAAATTGTATGGAGTCATATCTTTTCTGCCTTTACGGAAAGTCATGGATAAGGGTTACACGCCTGATGATAGGAAGCAACTAGAACCCAGAGAAGCAGCTGCCGTGTCAATGTTGGATGAAAGGATACTCGTCAACAAAGAATTACAGGAAGAAGTGAAAGGATACCTCTTGAAAAGGATACTACTCGAAGAGAATTTTCCAGTAGGAGAGTTGGAAAAAGATGAAAATGCATTATATGCCCTATTCTTTTTGGCGCACGAATGCGTCAAGAACTACAAACCACAAAGAGAAAAAGAAACAGTATATGAGAGAGCAAACAGACGCAAGGGAGGCTTAAAAGAGGAACTCTACGGAACAAAAAAATAAACGCTTGGTTGGTTGGATAAAACTTTACCCCCCAAGCCCAAACCCACGTTTACACTCTCAACTGCTTACTCCTACACTCACTCACACTTAGCCCGCGCTAGCACGCTGATCTCTTGCTTTGGGTTCGAATTCGGACTCTGCCGGGGTTATCTTCCTTTTCCAGTTGTATCGTTTCTGGAAGGTTCACCCAAACATCCTTGGTTTCCTCGGTTCCAGGTTCAATCGGAACGTTTATCCTAAAGGTAGTTCCTTTCCCAACGGTGCTTTCTACAGAGATAGTGCCCCCGTGTGCCTCCACTATTCTTTTGCATATGGGCAAACCGAACCCCATGCCCTTTGCCTTTGTAGTGAAGAGCGCCGTCCACAGTTTCCCCAGCGCTTCCTCACTCATTCCAGTTCCAGTATCTGTGAAACTGAAAGATACGTGCTTCTCTATCTCTTCACTCCCAATTGCTAATACTCCGCCTTCGGGCATAGCGTCGAAAGCGTTTTTGATTATGTTGACGAAGACTCTTTTCATTTTTGGCACGTCAGCCCTCATTCTTGGCTTGTCTTCAGTTTCGTCTTGCACTTGGATGTTTTGAGGAATCTCCAAGCTGGAACATGCCTCTCTCAACATTGATTTTGGTGTAGTTTCAGCCAATTCCAGTCTCATCTCCCTTGAGTAATCCAGCAAATCGCTGATGATTTTGTTTGAATACTCTACATTTTTCTCGATGATCTCCAGCATTTCTTTGCCTTTTTCATCAATCTTGGAATCATATTTCGCTTTCAGATAATATGCGGCTCCTGCAATGCCGGTCAGCGGGTTGCGCAGATCATGACCAACCATTCCGGCCAACTCACCAATCGCAGCCAGTCTCTCAGATTTCAACAGTTTTCTCTGGGCATCAACTAATTCCCGTGTTCTTTCTTCCACTTTTGCCTCAAGCTGCCCCGCATGTTTTCGGATTTGAGCATTAGCATCATTCAGCTCAGCAGTTCTCTCTTCCACCTTAGCTTCTAGTTGCGTTGCGTGTTCCGCGAGTTGCCTTTCCATCTTCCTCTGTTCAGTGATATCTCGTATAACTGTCTCACACCCAACAACCTTTCCGCGCGCGTCTTGTATCGGGTTGCTTCTGTATTCTACAATCAACTTTCCTTTCGGAGTGACTATCTCTGTCTGGCCCCCGTCAATGTTCCCTCGGATAACTCTCAGATGGCCCTTGGACAGCCTCAACCAGTCCTTTTTCGGCACAAATGCGAGCATGCTCTTCCCAAGGATGCCCTCTTTCTCCAGACCATACTCCTTCACGATTCTGTTTACATAAGTGACCTTTCCTTTTCGGTCCAGTCTGAGCATGAGAACTCTAGCCTCTTCACACAGACTCCTGTATCTTTCTTCAGATGCTTCAAGCTCCTCGAATGCCCTCTTCTGTGTTTGCTTCAGATCTTCTCGGGTCTTCTCCAATTCACCCTGCAAGATGAAAAGAGAGGCCAAATCACCGGTAAACCCGTCCTTGGTTACAGTGAACATCAGAGCGATGAACACCATCCCGAAGAGAGTGAGCAGAACAGTAATCTCCTCTGCCAAACCAATATCCAGAGCAATCCATGAAAAAATGAAACAAGAAAAAGCCAAAAAGAACATTAGATCAGAATTGTCTCGTCTTTTTACGAACAGATATATTGAAGCCGGAAGAGACAACGATGCGAATGCACCCAACAAGGGTACGCGAACAGCCTCGGCCGCGCTAGGAAAAACCAGAAGAACGATGGATGCGCCTAAGATGAAAAGGAAGCATTTGAAAGGTCGGTCGAAGTTTTTGAGTTTCAATAAACTGGACATGGTCGCGATCATAGCTGCGGCAGTTACTGGGACAAAAGACCACTTGTAATTATTATCCCATATGGTAGGAACCCCATATCTCTGAAGCATCAGATTGGAATAGCCGACAGACGCAAACGCGAAGCACAGCATGAACATGATCTTGCGTTTGTCTCCATCCTTGCGCGATAAATATAGGAGAAACACAGAAAGAACTACCGTGACAGCAAAGGGGGCCGTCCAGAACAAGGCTCTCAACAACTGGTCCAAGTTCATTTTTCGCGAATACTCCGTTGGGCAAGTTCAACTTCAAGCGTTACAAACAATGAAATAAATTCCACTTAAGAGTTGTGAATCCGAAATATGTAGCTACAAAGCGCGCGCTCGTTTGGGTTTGGGCTTGGGGGGTAAAGTTTTATCCCAAACCCACAAGTTCGATCATGGTTACGCTTTTGTCTCAGTTTGAGATGAGCCCATGCTTCCGCTGTCTATTAGAGCCTGTAACCTCGCCTCTAGCTCTCGGATCCTTCTCTCGTCGTCATCATCGAGCATTCCGTCTTTGTCAAGAATCTTTCCCACCCCTCTCAATAACTCGATGTACAAAGGTGCAACAGCCTCTTGCCAATATCGAGGCGCCCGACTGTAATTATCCGAATTCGCTTCCACGCCTACGTCTTTAACAGATTGGAGTATCAAGCCATGCTTCATATGAAGCCAACCGATTGCACATGTAATCGGAATGCCAAACGCCAAAGAAACTACAAGGAACACCCAGAAATGCGCAAAAACAGATTTGAAGGCCGGGACACTGTCTATTGCAAGGTAATAGACCGCAACGAGCGTCGTGACAAAACTCAAAGGGACAGCCAAGTAGGAGCCATAACCGACCCACAGGTAACGTAGGATCTTGAAGAACAACTTAGATTTTGCGACCACCATCACCAAACTTGCTTGGCTCACATTTCTATATAACCCTTACACAAATAGCCAGACTCGATTCCTAAAATGCACAAATGCGTTACCTCAAGAGACAATGTGCCAATTTGGTTTTGGTGCAAAAAGGAAAAAGGGAGGAAAAAGGTGGGCTATTTTTGGTTTAACCTATGATCTGCGTTATTTCTTTGGCGATTGTTCTTTCTACGTGTTGAGTCCACAGCATTTCGGGCACGTCAACGGCGAGAAACAGCCAGGACAGGAAGATGGCTTCGACTGCTGCCACTGCCAAGTTCTGGATCCACTTGCCTATGCCTATGTGGATTGAGAAATCATTCGGCTGCCCGGTTACTAGGATGCTGAACGCTCTGTCCGCAGTGATGATATCCCGCAAAATCCCGGCCTTCTTCGCTTGTATGACTATTCCCAAAGGTGCTGTGGCTGACTGCGTTTTGTAGCCTTCAGTTGATAGTTGCTGAACGATCTGCTGTGATAACTGATTCAGGTCCTTGTTTTTTCCTTTAAAAAGCATTACTTTTTCAGATACCAAATTCACACCTCAACATTCAGTTAGGGCAGCGACTAATTAATGGTTTTCAGAATTAGACCCAATTCTTTCCACTCTCATGGTAGGAAAGCTCTTAATCAGCACACGTAAGAAATAGTCACTATTGGTTGATATCTTCTTTTCCGCGCATGCTCACTTTGAAATACTACCAGTACAGCTTGGAAGGCTCGTGGTCTCGGCTAAAACGGGAACCCTCTGCGACGCCCGAATTGTCGCTGTTGCTGTCTTTCTTCTGGGAACCTAGAAAAGTGCTCGTGAACCACTTTCCATGCAGAACCTTGCTTTCTTAGGACAGCGGTAACGCGTGAAGTCACGTCAAACTGTTCGTTTCTCATAGTTCCTTGATAATGGATGATGAAAGTGGCTAAGGCTACGTCGCCCATGACATTGGCTTTAAAATTTTTCAGCTCGAAGGTGTAGTTGGATAGAACCTTGAATGCCGAGAACTCGTTCTGCAAGGCTTGCGAACCCTCCTGTCTTTGATAAGGAGCCCAATCGTCAAATTTGCTGTAGCTCTCATCCATGAGCGCTTTAACTGCAGTTTCATCCCTGTTCTTTATTCCATCCAACCTCTTTACAATGGCGTTCCTCACATCGTCCTCAACAGTCGAGCTCGTCTGTTTTTGAGTCTCAGACTGGTTTTGGGTTAGTTTGGTTCCACACTGTTTGCAGAATGGGTTTCCCTCTTCATTTTCAGTTCCACACGTTGGACATTTCAGCATCCTATTTCTCCATCCAAAGTATTCTGTTGGTGCCCGTACTTTTCAAAGCACAATGGTCTTATGTCTATTTCTCTTGTTTAACCCGCTAAGATAAAGCAAAACCTAAGAGATCGTTAGATATGAAGCCTCAGCGTTACCCTTCACAACCAGCCTCTTCTTCTGAAAATTACTATGAGGGCCACCGCTACGCCAATCATTATCGCGACCATGACGTACAAGCCTAGCGCGCGAGGCTTAACAAACGTTGCTTGCTACGCACTTTACAGCTTATTGTGCTTGGTTCTAAACAGGGAAGCAGAAGAAACCCTTGGAAGACCAGACAAAGCCATCTCACCAACATTCTTCAACGCATAATAAAGGGACAAGCCAGCGCGCTATGCTGATAGGAATCCCCCGTCAACAACTACCAGCGTTCCATTGACGTAACTCGACAAGTCACTCGCCAGAACTAAGGCCATGCGCGCAATTTCATCAGGCTTTCCCAGCCTGCCCAGAGGCGTCCTCATGCTGTATTCTATGCCTGACTTAACAACGCCCAACTTGAACTTCATAACATCCTTCGCCAAGTTCTTCGCTCCTTGCGTCCATATTCCGCCAGGCACGAGAACGTTTATCCTAAAACCATGCTTACCATACTCGCTAGCCAAAGTTCTTGAAAGAACCATAATTCCAGCCTTGCTAATATCATAATGAGCCAAATCCTCTTTCAAAGGCATTACCGCTTCGATTGAGCCAGTGTTTATGATCACTCCTCCTTTCTTGAGTCTGCTTCTAATCATGTGCTGGCACATCCAGAAAACAGAGTTCAGATTAGCATCCATCACTCTCTTCAAAAAAGACTCATCCACATCAAGAAACGGCTTAGTAGGATATATCCCAGCATTGTTCACCAATATGTCCGGCTCTTTTCCCGCCAGACTTTCCCACAGAGCGTCTATCTCCTCTTTCTTGGACAGATTAACCTTGTGAACGTTAATCTCAGTATTGAAATGCTCGAGTTCTTCCTTCACTGAAGCCAAGCTTTCTTCGTTAATGTCAACAAGCTCCAACCTTGCACCTGCCTCAGCAAACCTGTAAGCTATTGCCCTGCCGATGCCCGAGCCTGAACCAGTAACCAAAGCTCTCTTCTTGTCCAAAGAAACAAGCTCCGATAAAGGCGTCAAACCAGTCTTGTCCGTCTTCTTTCGAATCATGCGCAATTAACCCCTTGGAATCTGGAGGGAACTAATCACCAACTGTCATAAGAAACGTTCGGTGCGTGTTCATTGTCCACTTGTTTGTGAGACAATGATGCGTCTTTGATTGCGCAATACGTGATTCACTACATCTGGCCCATCATCTTGAGAGCTTCTCTCACAACCGACGCGGAGTTCTCAAAACGTTTCCTCGTCTCAGCCGTCAACTCAAGCTCCAGAATCCGTTCAACGCCATTCTTTCCCAGAACCACTGGCACACCTATTGCAATGTTTGAAAACCCGTACTCGCCATCAAGATACGTGGAAACTCCGATCACTCTCTTCCTATCCTTCAGGATCGCGTCAGCCATGACTGCAATTACTGCCGCAGGCGCGTAAATCGTGGACCCTTTCATGTTGATAACATCCGCCCCCGACGATATTGTCATGTCCACTATCTTACTCATCCGTTCCTTCGTAAGCAACTTGGTCACAGGTATTCCAGAAACAGAAGCACATTCAACGAGTGGAACCATCGAATCACCATGCTCTCCTATAACTAAAGCACGCACATCTTCTCTCGAAACCCCCAACTCCATCGCAATGTAAGACCTGAAACGCAGCGTATCCAAGATATTCCCCATCCCGAAGACCCTGTTTCTCTCAAACCCTGACTCCTCATAGGCCAAGAACGTCATTATGTCAACAGGGTTCGTCACGACCATAAGCTTGCAATCAGAAGCATACTTCGCAACTTCCTTCACCACAGACTTCACTATCTTTGCGTTCTTGTTCATGAGGTCGATTCTAGACATTCCCGGTTGTCTAGCCTGACCAGCCGTGATGATTACCAGCTCTGAACCTCTCATGGCACTGAAGTCGTTTGTGCCCCTTATTTTTCCATCAAACTCGATCGCAGGAGCAGCCTGCATCATGTCAAGAGCTTCGCCTTTCGCCAAGTTCTCGGCAATGTCTACCAGAACCACGTCGCTCGTTCTGAGCCTAAGTATGTTAAATGCGGTTGCGCTCCCCACTTTTCCAGCGCCTATTATAGAAATCATAATCAATAATAGCCACAAAGGTTCACATAAAATTAACTACTTGACACGTAGAGACGCACATAGACTAGAAAACGAAAGCTATTAGGACAACGACAAAAACTCTCTAGCAGAGAAAAATGACAAGCCTATCGCCTGAAGCAATATGGCAAATGACAGGTGAGCAACTACTTGAAATTCTAGACAACGGCACATGGTTATCTAAGACAAGAAAGATACGCTTCTACGCCCCTGGTTTCATGTACTACAAAACGGTTTACTACTGTTCTTCGACAAAGGATTTCCCAACGATCTCTGTAACGGGCTCAGGATGTTCATTGAAGTGCAAACACTGTGGCGGAAGTGTCCTAAACACGATGTACCCCGCAACGACACCTGAAGAACTGTTCACTCTATGCAGCGAACTCAAACAGAAAGGAGCATTGGGCTGCCTCATCAGTGGCGGCTGCCTTCCAGACGGCTCTGTTCCTCTTGGAAGATTCATCGAAGCAATTGGAAAGATTAAACGCGAACTTGGGTTAAAGATCTTCGTGCATACAGGCATAATCGATGCCCAAACAGCTCAAAACCTTCAAGAAGCCGGTGTCGACAGCGCTTTGACAGATGTAATCGGATCAGATGAAACAATCAGGGATATCTGCAAGCTCGATGTCACGGTTAGAGACTATGATGCCTCTCTGAACGCGCTGAATGCTGCGGGCATAGCCTTCGTGCCCCACGTTATAGTTGGACTACACTATGGCCAGCTAAAAGGCGAATTTGATGCCTTGAAAATGGTTTCCAAATACAAGCCATCCGCTTTAGTCATAATCGCTTTCATGCCCATACATGGCACAGAAATGGGAAACACCAAACCGCCAACACCCGTTGACATAGCCAAGGTCATAGTCACCACAAGAGCCATGTTCCCTCAAACCCCGTTAGTTCTTGGCTGCATGAGACCCAAAGGCAAGCACAGAAGCGAAACTGACATTCTAGCCATAAAATCTGGAGTAGACGCCATTGCATATCCAACAGAAGAAGCAGCGAGATTTGCCAAAGACCAAGGAAAGCAGTTTTCTTTTTCTCCAATCTGTTGCTCACAAATCTACATGGACATGAGCTCCAACTAGCTCACACGAGAAGCCACAGTCACCATAACCGTGAACTCCACGCAAGCTATCACAGCAAAAACTGGCAAAACCAAACGCGGCGCAAGAATGAACGCCGTGAATGCGGCAACTATAGGCAGTAGAACTAGAACAAAGCCGAGAATCAGAATCAAGATGTAGCTGGAGAGCCTTGAATAGAGATTACCCACCGCGAAGCCTTCTTTCCAGAACCTGTTCGTCAAAATCGTGACTTCAAGTATTATCGCAGCTGAAATTGAAAGCGTGTGGATAGATCCAAACATAATTATCAGGGAAAGATCCTGCCTCAAATACAATGAGACAGCCAGCAGAACGATCAAGGAAAGCAAATAGATCCCCACAGATAACAATGTCTTAGCCGAAATGAGCGATTTCTTCTTCATTGGAAGGCTCTTCACGTAGGCAGACGAGATACCCTCGATTGAAAGCAGTGTTGGAGGAAGCAGAAGCGTCATCAACGACACACCGACAAGCATTCCAAGTGTCTTGGTCAAATCCATTCCGCCTAAGGAGAACGAGACAGCGAGAAGAGCTGACTGCACGAACGGCAGAAGGAACAGACTCGCATATGAAGGCGTTCTAGAAGCCACTCTCAAGTCCTTCTGGATTATTCCAAGCCACGGGATTCGAGGCTTGACAAATGTATCCTTCGTAGCCTCAACTCTTCTCGCAACGACTTGGCTGGTCCCTATTCTCCCAGCGGTCTTGGCTATCCAATTCAAGCAATAAACTGCAGCCGCCATGTACCCAATAGATGCCACAACAGAAAGACTGAGAGAAGGATTGTCGAATCCATTGGGAAAAGTGATGTGAGACATGAGAAAACCATAGGAAAACGGATAAACCAAAACCAGAACCTGCAGCAGCGAAGAAAAGCTCTGCGCAAAGGACGTGAACGACTGCACTATTTGTCCCGAGAAGCTCATAATAAAATACGCGGCAAAAGTCGGCAGAATCCAGACAAACATGAAAAGAAACCGTGTAAGGACTTGCCACTTTGACCTTCCTCCTCTCGCGACCCGCGAATAGAAGAAACCGGCCAACCCAATAGTCAGGGCTAGCGCAAAAACCTCAGTAGCAAATATGCAGACGACTGCAATCAGTGCACCCAGAATCGGACCACCAATCAACAGATAAGCAGCAAGGAAAACCACATGAGCACTTATCAAAGGCAAATCAAAAATTCTCACAAGACACAGAAAAACAACTCTAGAGATCTCATTCCGCGAAAGCGGAAGAGGCCCCAGAACGTCAACAACCTTTGACGAAACAAACGAAGTGGTGACCTGCAAGCCCATAAACGCTATCAGGAACAGCACACCCGCAAGAAACGCTGATACGCCGCCTACGAAGGCAAGTTCCCTAGACAACGCCAGAGTCGTATTGACAGTTGATGAAACGAACACGAATGACCCGAAAACCGCTATGAAAATGGCTGTAATGATTTTGCTCATCAGCGTATTTGTTCGAGCATTGCTGACTAGTCGCTCGATGTCTGTTTTGCCTTTTTGCTTCAGTAATGAACCGGCGCGAAGTGAGAAAATCGACTGGAACGAAATCTCCTTGTAGACAACACTCGACAGGCGCCAAAGCTCAGAGAATCTCAAAGAGGTTCTACTCCGATTCCAAAGCTCTTATTATGTCCTGCATTCCCGTTTCTTGCTCAGTTACTTTCAAGAAAATGTCCTCCAGCGATCCTTCGGCGCTTTTTACAAGTTTGCGAAGGTCATCAACTGTGCCTTCGTTCGCGATCTCTCCCTTGTTTATTATCCCGACCCTCGTGCAAAGTTTTTCGGCAATCTCCATTATGTGAGTGGAGAACACTACTGAACCGCCTTTCTTTGCATGAAAGGTCACTAGCTCTTTGAGGATCTTCGAGGAGCGAGCATCCAAACCTATCAAAGGCTCATCAAAGATGAGAATCTTAGGATCATGCAAAAGCGCTGAAATAATCGCTACCTTCTGCTTGTTTCCCATGGATAAAGCCGCGATCGGGGTGTCAAAATACTGTTTGAGTTCGAACGCTGAAGTCAACTTCTCAAGTCTGGAATTGACTGTGCCCGATTCCAAGCGTCTTATTGACGACACAAACTCGAAGAACTCTCTAGGTGAGAGTGAATCAAACAAGACAACTTCTTCAGGAACATAGCCAATCTGGCTTTTCGTTGCCACTTCATCTGAGAAGGATTTACCCAGGATCTCAACCTTCCCTGAAGCTGGCGCCAAGACGCCTGCTAGAACCTTGATTGTACTTGTCTTTCCAGCTCCATTAGGGCCAAGTAACCCGTAGATCTCCCCACTCCTGACAGAAAATGAGGCATGATTAACGGCGACAAAAGAACCATAATTGACAACGAGTCCTTCAACCCTTACTGCTAACTGTTCCATGCATAAGCCTCTAACGCACAGCTTTTGTTCTCTTGATTGGTTGCCTTAATATGTTTCTCCCGATTTCAAACATTGTTCTAACGTGGACTCTTTCGAAGTGGTTCGAAGTAGTCGATGTGCAAGAGTTTTCACAACTGAATTGCACAAATCTCAGTTGTCTGTTTTTGACGCTTGTCCCAGTATCATGAGTCCCAGCACTATGGCCCACGCTGATGCCGAAAGCGCCGAAATGGTTTCAGGAATTGCGACATCACTCACATAATGTACCACAAATTGGATCACCCACGGAACGGCCGCAACTATTGCTACCAACAACGTGTACAAGGCCGTTTTCACTTTGCCAATCTGCGCAAAAGCCCACATCAAAATAAGCATGGTGATTGGAATCAGCACAAAAAACGACACTGAAGCGTAATAGTGCATCGGTTTAGCGGTTTCAGGAAAGACACCTATTGCAATCAACGCCAAAGTGGCAAGAATGAAACTGAAGGAACCGACTTCGCCCACAAGTTTCTTGTGCAGGAGAGCAAGTATGCCAGTAGCGAAAACCAATGACATAACTCCGCTGATGATCAGTCCATAGTTGAGCAATGGAGCTGTTAGGCCTCCTTGAACGCCTAGGTCGCTAAGAGCGTTTTCTGTCCAGCTGAATTGTGGAGAATAACCGATGGCCAGCAAGATACATGTAAAGGCCACGATAGGGGTAATGATGCCGCAGAGTCCTGCTACTCTAAACCATGCATTGCTCCGCAAATTCATGACTATGCACTTCCTATTGATGCTCATATGATTTGGCTTGGATACTTAAAGACTGCACGATGATGCCTGCTTACTATTCTATGTTGTCTGGAATAAACCGTCTAAGCCTTTGAAGCGAGTGCATCTTCTCCGCATTTCCTACCTTAGCTTCTTGGATTGCTTGTGACAGCATATGAATCGATTCATCCATGGCCTTGCGGTCAACCGGGTACGGCACCCCGTCCTTTCCTCCATACGCGAATGAGTACTTTACAGGGTCTTTCCAACTTGGTTTCTCGCCATAAACTAGCTCGGCTATAAGGGCTAAACCTCGAACAGTGGCTGGACCAACACCTTTGAAGCTCAGAAGTTCTTCGTAGTTGCTGGGTTGAAACTCGTAAACTTCCTTCAGAGCCTTCCAGTTTACGTTTCTAGGCATTGACAAAAACTCCATTGAGTGACTTTTTGCCGAATTCCATTCTTTCGGCAGCCATGCTTCAAGAGACTTCTGAAGAGGCGAGTTTGTGGGCACAACCATCCGCATAATCTTTTCTGGTCGTTCTTTGGCTATGTCTACTGAGGCCTTTCTGCAGCCTTCGCTTTCGCTTGAAGTCATGTCCAAAACAGCGCCATGTTTCACATCGCCAACAATCGCGCTGTGAGGCTCAACAACAAAAGTACGGGTTTTCTCCGAAATCCAATGGAATCGCCTTGCAGTGCGATCCTGAACACACATGCCCTGTTGAACCACTGCCCACTTTCTGTCTTCAGCCAAAAAGAAGGCATGGTGGTAAAGCTGATAACCCGCCTGAATCGCAGCGCTGTCAACTTTGGCGCTCATCTTGCTTGCGTAACGTAAAGATTTGGTTGCGCTATCTGGAAAGTTGAAGATTTCCCCAATTTTTTCGATTTCAAATGGTGTTTGCCGCGACGCCTTGCCCTTGCCGCCACAAACTGCGATACCGTGTTCTTCGGGAATGATTGCTTCTTTAAGTACTCTGGTAAGCACGGTTGTCACTCCTGAAGAGTGCCAATCATAGCCTAGAACGCAGCCTAAAGCCTGAAACCAGAACGGATCAGAAATGCGTTTGAGAAATTCGCTTGAGCCAAACTCGTCAATGATTATTGTGACAATTTCGCGACCAAGCTTCTCCATCCGGTAGGTCAGCCATCTCGGAGCTTTTCCATAATGAAGTGGCAACCTTGCAGCACCGGTTCTTTGCAAACAAACACCATTTATGCATAATACATTGGCAGAAAAGTTTAAACTGTTTCTCTCAGCTTTTGAGCAAATGTCCTTCTCGGTCGATCTCACCACGACGTATACGAGTTGTGGAAATAGCATTATGGTTTTCGGAAGGAACCATACCTATTGTCACTATAGTCAGCACTGGTAAGCCCTTTTTTGTTCTTTTCTCGTTGATCTTCAGAGCTGTAGACTCGGTTTCCTTGCTGACGACCAGTGCTTCTATTGGACTGTTGGATAAGAGCAGGGCACCGCATGCATCATCTATGGGAATCACTTTAGCCCTCTGCAGAAGCCCTTGATCACTCAAGAAGCTCTCCAGTTCTTTCATTCTTTCCTTATACGATGCCGTGATGTGCGGTTTAGCCATCCTATTGACGAACTCATCCGAGGCCAGACCGACAGTGACTTGATCACCAATTTCAAACGCTTTCGCAAGCAACGCTTTGTGCCCTTTGTGAAGCTCGTCGAAAGTTCCACCCACGGCCACGACTCTGAATCTTTTCTGCATCAGCGTTCACGTTTGAAGCGTATGTTTTGCCTATAAGGCTATTTTGGCTTGATTCTGTCTTTCACAGCGTCAAGAATCTTCCTTGCGATTTCCCGTTTGTGAGCCAATGGAACGTGGCTGGTCCTCTTCTTCGCGTCTATGATGATGACCTCGTTTGTTTCAGTCCCAAATCCAGCGCCCTCCTTGTTCACGTCATTCACAACAATCAAGTCAGCTTTGGCTTCCAACAATCTTCTATGTCCGCTTTCAATCAAATCCTTGTTAGAGAGCTTGTACTCCGCCCGAAATGCGACAAGAAAAGCCTTGGGACTGATCTTTTTAATCGAATCAATGATCTTTCGAGTCGGTCTCAGTCTCAAGCTGAGCGTGTCAAGCTTGTGAGTTGAGACTTTGTGAGAGAATGGTTTTTCAACTGCCCAGTCGGCAGCCGCGGCCGCGGCTATGACTACGTCATACTTCTTTGATTCCAGCTCGGAAACGACTGCTTCATACATTTGAGATGTCGTTTGAACAAGCACTACATTGGCTTTAGTTGGCGGAGCTGCTACGCCGGGGCCATAGACAAGAGTCACTTCAGCCCCGCGGTTTAGAGCTTCTTCCGCGAGGGCTACACCCATTCTTCCGGAACTTCTGTTTGTGATAACACGAATGGGGTCAATATACTCAACGGTGGGTCCTGCTGTAATGAGGATACTGATGCCGGAGAAATCTTGTGGGACTGCAAGTCTGCGAATAACGGCATCGCTGATCTCGTCTATTTCGCTGATTTTTGCCTTGCCTTCTTCGATTCTTGGTCCAACAAATTCTACGCCTAAAGCCTTCAGTTTATTGATGTTCTCTGTTAGCAATGGGTGATTGTACATGGATTCGTGCATGGCTGGAACAATGATTACAGAGATATTTGAGCCGAAAGCGGTTGAGACCACTGAAGTCACTGTTGTATCGTCGATTCCGCAGGCGATCTTGCTTATGGTGTTCGCTGTGGCTGGAGCTACGAGAATCAGGTCTGCTTTGTTGGAGTGCTTTCCAGCTAGGGCCACATGCTCGATTTTCCCCGTCAACTCAGTTATGACTTCGTTTCCAGTTGCCCATTCCATAAGGTATGGGTGTATGATCTTCTGTGACATTGGCGACATTACTGCAAAAACCTCTGCTCCGTGACGCATGAGTGCTCTAGCGATTTCTGGGCATTCAACGGCCGCCACGCTGCCTGTTATGCAAATAACGATGTGCTTGTCTTTCAGCTCGTTCCCTCTTGTCCCGATTATGTCTTTAGATGGGTGATTATTCAACAACGCTCCTCCATCTTTATCCTCTCAGTTTACTGGCTACACCCTTTAAGTCTTTCAAGAACTCATCAACATGCTGTTCTTGGACATGGGGCATCACGACGATTCGAATATGTCTTGGAAAGAGGGAAACTGCCCAACCCTTCAACCTCAGCTCTTGCGCCACTTGACGAATGTCCAGCGTTCTAGATGTCAAACCAACAACGTTCATGCTTGGCCTTGCCATGATGTCTAGGTCTTCAATCGCGGGGATTTCATCAGCAAGCCTCAATGTCAGGCGCATGCAGCGCCTAACGATTCTCTTATAGCCTTCTCGCCCAAGGTGCTTCAGCAAAGCCCAAACAGCAATGACAGAGGCGCCTGACCGCGTTCCAACCAGAGTGGCTTGTTTAGATTCTCCCCCAGCCAGATAAGAAATGTTCCAAGCAATTGCGTCTCTTATCTCCTTGTTGCGAAACAGTATTCCGCCAGCAGGGATCGGTGCCAAACCCATCTTGTGAGGGTCAACTGTAATTGAGCAGACTCTTGGTTCGTTGAAGTCGAAACTTGAGGTCTTGAATCCCAACTCTTTCAGGAATGGGAGAACGAACCCTCCGAAGGCTGCGTCAACATGAAGGTGCAATCCTTTTTCTCTTGCGACCTCTGAAAGTTCAGGTATCGGGTCAACCACACCCAACCCAGTAGTGCCCGCAATGCCGACAACAGCTATAGTATTAGCGTTGATGGCCTTCCTAACAGCCTCCACGTCAACCCGAAACTCCCTGTCTAATCCAACTCTAACGGTCTTGAGGTCAAGCAGATCCGCTGCCTTGTCGAAGGAGCAGTGAGCGGAGGCAGGCATTACGATCTCGCATTTTTCCTTTTTGGATAACTTCTTCGCAGCCCACAAAGCTAGAATGTTGGCTTCTGTACCCCCCGTGACGACGTGACCGGACGCCTGCGGGTTTGAGAGCAGTGTCCCAATCATCCGTATCGTTTCTTCTTCCAATTCGGCGACTCCCGGGAAGAGTCCTATGTCTCCCAAGTTCTTCTCCAAGAAACGAGCGTAGACCTTCGCACCCAAACGATGCGGCTTAGTGCACATGGACCCAACGATTCTTCCAGAGTCGAATGTGAAGTCCTCCTTGAGCCGTGACTCAAGCTCTTTGACGATGGTTCGTTGAGACAAGCCTTTGTTCTGCAATTTTCTGACTCTCCCATACACCTCAATGGTACGTATGCTCTTCATCTGGATACTTACCAACTAAAACCTCTTCCTTGAACTTGCCAACAGCATTCTTCACTACAGCGTTCAAATTGGCGTATCTCTTAACGAATTTCGGTTTGAAGCTTTCATCCAGACCCAGCATATCATTTATCACCAGAACCTGCCCATCACAATACTTACCAGCGCCTATGCCGATTGTTGGAGCCTTCACCCTTTCGGTTATCTTTTTCGCAAGGCTTTGTGGAATGCATTCTAACACGATTGAAAACACGCCGTTCGTGTCCAGCTCTACAGCGTCCTGCAGAATCTTCTCGGCTTCTTCAGTCGTCTTACCCTTCAGTCGGTAGGACCCAGCCGTCTGAGGCAGCATTCCAACGTGACCCATCGTGGGGATCCCTGCTTTGACAAGGGCCTTCACGACCTTGGGTTTGTTTCCTTCGATCTTGACTCCGCTTGCCCCGGCCTTGAGGAACCTCATGGCGTTCTTCAAGGCATCATCCACCGTGTTGCAGCTATTTATAGGCAGGTCTCCAATGATCGGCGTGTTCCTAACACCCCGCGCCACGGCTCTAGTATGGTAGACCATGTCTCGCATGGTCACGTGCTTAGTGTCAGGGTGTCCCTGCACGACCATGCCCAGACTGTCACCGACGAGAATGAGGTCGATTTGCATCTCGTCCAGTATCTTTGCTATCTGAAAGTCGTAGGCTGTTAACACCATGATTTTTTCTTTGTCTTTTTTCCGTTTAATCTCTTCTTGGAATCCCATTTTTACCCTCCAAGAACTTTTATGAAGCTCACAAGCGTCTCATTGAAAGGCGTTGGAACGCGGTGCTTCTTGCCCAACTCGACTATCCTTCCATTCAGAAAATCGATCTCAGTTTTCTTGCCTTTAATGATGTCTTGGTACATGGAAGAAAAATTCGTGTAACTCGAAACCCGGTTGTCCATTCTCTCAGCTATGTCCCTATTCAAAGTTATTCCTTCTGCCTCTGCAACTCTCAGACATTCGCTGACAATCCCCTGTCTAACATTTTTCAGAGAATCACCCCAAATTTCGCAATTTCTCACGCGAAAGAGCGCTGTTAGCGGATTGACCACGCAGTTGACAACAAGCTTAGTCCAGATCTCTCTATCAATATGCTCAGAAACCCTCGCCCTCAACCCACAATCATTAAGGATTTTCGCGATTTCTGTAGAAGCATTGCTTGGCTCTACAACCGTTTCTCCGTTCCAGAATTTTATCTCGCCCGGCTTGAAAAACTCAGCTGCCATCTTTGTCACGCCTCTCACGACCTTCACTTCACCGACAACATGTTTAACGACTTCCTCGTTTCCAAGACCATTCTGCAAGATCAAGACGATAGTGTCCTTTTTGAAGAGCTTCCTTATTCCATTGATCGCTTTTTCTGAGTCGTATGCCTTCGTGGTCAGAATAATCAACGCTTTTCTAGGTATGTCGTGGATTTCTGTTTCTGCCTTTACTTGAATAGTTTCGTTTGCGTCTCCCGTGATCCGTAAGCCACTTGAGTTTATGGATTCTACATGGGTTTTGTTTCCAATGAGGGTCACGTCATTCTCTCGTGAGAGAAATGCTCCGTAGATGCTGCCTATGGCTCCGGCGCCTAAAACGAGGATTCTCTCAAAGGTCAAGATTTGCCATCTCCAAAGCAGTAGTTTTGCCTTTCTTGGCTAGCCTCAAAAATCTTACGTTTATCGTGGTCAGAGCCTCGGCTAGGTTCTTCTCGTTGTCAAAGCTTCGCAAGATCCTCTTGCTTTTCTGAGTGCCTTGCTTCTTCAGTTTCTCCGCAGTCTTCACAAGCCGTGGTGCTGCTCTTACGATGTTGTCGACTATGGTGATTGAAGCTTTCTGAGCCGTTCTCGACATAGGGTTTAGATCCACTGCTACCACTTTCTTGCCCATCTTGACAAGAGCTTCCGTCCGGTCTCCATCTTCCAACGGAACCAAAACTAGGTCTGCCACAAGTATGCCCCGCGGGTCTATTCGCCTCCTTTCGCTGCTCAGCTCCGGGATCACCGCAGACGCATGACCCCCTACTCCTAAAACTTCATGTGCGCCTGCCTCTTCCAGCAGCTTCCTGATCGCGCGTTCCCTTGCTATCGACCTGTAGAACAAGTTAACCTCGACTTTTGCTCTGGTCACCTGAGACAACCTTACAACGTCTTCAGCTACAAGGGCTGCTACGTTTCCGTTGACGGATATGACTGGATACTCAGAGGTCAAGAGCGCTGCTGCAGCTGCTTCTATGGCCTTCATGGCTGGCTTAGTAGTTCTCTCACCTAGCAAGTAGTCAAAGGCTTCTCCTCGCCCATGTGCAATGAGGCCAGCCAGCGCTACGACTCCATTATTATGCTGTTCAATTAGTTTCTCTCGTATTCGAAGAGATTCAGCCCTAGGGTGTTCTGGCGGAATTTCGATGCCTGTCATCTTAGTAATCGTGCTCCTTCAAAATCTATCCCGCTAATAACGATCTGCTGCTCTGAGCCATATTTGAGGAATATCTTCTTGAGTTCTCCGAGGGACTCGCGCTCGACTATGGCGAACACGGATTCTCCGAACATCGGCATGCTACAAACGAAGCTGGCTTCATCCGTCTCATTGAGAACACACCTTAGTCTGTCAGTTATCAGTCCAACATGTTCAGCGAATTGGCGAGAGAGTCTCATGAAATTTGAAATGCTCGAATCCTCAATCAGCTTTTCAATCAGTTTTCCGCCAAGCTCGTTGACACGTCTGCGGGTTTCCTCATCAGACAGGAATCTCCTTGTTGATAAAGGTCCGAAGACGAGGCAGACAACAGTGGCGTTTTCTGGGGCTGGCACACGCCTTATTTCGCCGATTCCTGGTGCTCCAGGCTTAACCCGAATCTCCAAGCCGCCAACCGTCTCAGCGATAACTGTCCCAAGTCCAGTCTTGCATTCAACTTCAGCCACATGTGCAACTTGGGTAGCCTCCGTTTTAGACAAACCTAAGCTGAAAACCTCATTCAGAGCCAGAGCTAAGCTCAGGGCTGCGGCTCCACTGGTACCAAACCCAGCACCTATCGGAACTCCAACCTGATGCTCAATGACAATCTTTGAATTCTGCATTTTATCGAACCGTAAGAGAAAGTCGTTCGCAACACGTTCAGAAACACTTGCAGAATTTGAAATAAGACCGTTAATACTGACCTGTAGGGGATCTGCAAAGGTCTTCCCAACCTTGACGGTAGTTCTGACCCCGCGGTCTAATGAGACACCAGCCCCTTTAGAACCGGCATATAATGCGCTCGTTGACTGATCGAATATTTGGAAAAAGCCAGTAATGTGGCACGGTGCAAACGCTTCAGCCTGTTCCACGGGCAACGCCTTGGCGAAAGTCTGATCAGGACGCTTCAAATAAGAATTTTGTATGGAATGTTTAAACATGTCTAAACTTTCCATGTTTTTCAACGAACAATACTAAAATCATGCTAGAGCCTCTTTCTGAAGATTTTTCCACCATCCTCTTTTCTCAAACTGCCTTGGATACCAAACGTTGATTTACGACCCTTTTGGATGCATCTATACATGCCGATATTTGCTAGGGCAAGAACAATTCAGCGTGGGAAGTTACTCACCAAAACTTGCATTCAACAAGAATTTTGGAATTTGGAAGCAGAGAAACATACTTGAGATCTTCTCGTGCAAGAAATGTAAGTACGCACCTCTATGTGGAGGAGGCTGTCCTTACTCTGAATATGTAATCAACGGAAACCTGAAAGCTCCTTCATGTGAAGGCCTAGTTTTAACTCTTGGAAAGCTCATCCCAGAAATAGCGTCATCATATTCTCTTTTTGACAGGCCAGGGACTTAATACCTTTTCAAACATAATTCTTCTAAAAACCTATCGCGCGATAGAAGCGACCAGACGGGGCGTATAGTATTGATGACTAAAAGAAAAGCGAATTTGTCGCTTGCGCTCAGCGATGTTTAAGGACTAGGCGTGCGAAGATTCCTCCAAAAGACATAAGAATAAGACCTAGACATATGAGGGGCTCATGAAAAGTGAGTTTGCTTTTTTCTTCACTTTCTTGTTATTGTTATTCTGCCTTTCATCTACAAGAGGTAATGGCTCTGAAACCGCAGCCTCTTCCATTTATTCTGTTCACAATCTCAATACAGGCTTGGACTATCCGACAATTCAAGAAGCAATAAATGCAAATGAGACGCTGAATGGACAGACGATTCTCGTTGATTCTGGAACCTTCTATGAACATATTACTGTGAACAAGTCATTGTCACTTGTGGGAGCTAACAAAGAGACGACAATTATCGACGGAAACCACGCTGGAACCGTGATCCAGCTAGAAACTGGCATAAGCAACGTTAGCATCTGCAACTTTACAGTAAGGAATGCTGGCCTAAATACGAGTGGAGCGTACTCACTCGTTAACGCATGTATTGCAGGTTGGAACGCTCAAAACATTGACGTTGAAGACAATGTTTTTCTGAATGCTGGCAGGTGTATCGTTTTCGGCTCCTCATCTTTGATAAACATCAGCAATAATGACATCTCAAACAGCGCGAGCTACGCAGTAGACGTGGGAGGTCCCAGTTCGACCAATGTTACGTTGAGCGACAACTTGATCCATGACTATGGTACGTTTGGTATAAGCGTTGATGGTGACGCTCGTTACTGCAGAATCATGAATAATACGGTGGAAAATGGTCAATCAGGCATCGGTTTGTTTCCTAACATGAACACCCTATTTTTCCCCAGAGACAACCTGATCGAGGGAAACACTTTTTCAAACAATTCTGTGACGAACGTATGGGTTTGGGGTTCAGGCTCTAACCCTGCGCAAGTGTACTATACAAACACTTTCCGCAGAAACAATATGACGAACTCGCAGCATTATAACCTAATTGTCTGGGGAGATAACCTTCCTAGCTTCATGCAAGACATAGACAGTTCAAACACGGCGAACGGTAAGAAAATCTACTACTTAGTGAACATGAGCAATGTTGAAATTGATCCTGCAAACTGTCCAGACGCAGGCTACTTGGCACTTGTAAACAGCACAAACGTCACAGTGAAGGATTTCGCCTTTACATACAACAAAGACGGGCTACTGCTGGCCGGATCGGCCAATTGCACTCTGACGAACATGACAGTAGCAAACAATCGCCTGCACGCTGTTGCTATGAACGTGTCACTTCCTTCGTATTGGGGAGGTCTGACATTCTTTGAATCAGGCTACAACACTGTAGAAGACTGCCAGATTTGCAATGACAGCTATGGAGTGGGCCTCTGTTATTCCAACTGGAACCTTTTCTGCCACAATGCCTTCGTAAGCAACGACAAGAATGTAATCTCAGACTACTATGACCCTTTTGAGAACAATTCTTTAGCATATGTTTCGACGAACATTTGGGACAATGGTGTTGAAGGGAACTACTGGAGTGACTACAATGGCACGGATGCGAACCATGACGGTGTAGGTGATGCTCCATACGTCCTTGACGCGAGCAACACAGATCACTGTCCATTAATGGGCGTGTATTCCAGCTATAACACTTCTCTAGGCTGCAGTGTTGGTGTGGTTTCCAATTCTACTGTTGAAAGCTTCGATTACTTTGGATCTAACAGCACTATCAGTCTGCGCGTTTCCAACATGACTGCAAACCAAACATTCGGTTTCTGCAGACTCTGCATACCGCATGACTTGATGAATGCAAGCAGCATATCAGTCACAATCGACGATGGCACAACGCTAGTTCTCTACCCCAACTACACGCTATTTGACAACGGAACCCACAGGTGGATCTACTTAGCCTATCCACATTCAACACACGAAATAGCTGTAACCCCAGAATTCTCTTCGCTCCTCGTTTTACCAACATTCATGATTTCAGCCCTACTAGCTGCCATGCTCTGCAGAAGAAAAGGCACAAAAAGACAAAGATAGAAAGCCCACATAGTTTGAAGAAAGCGTTGAAGTCTGAGAAGCTATTTGGATTATCTCCCTTCTCTCCACTTATCGTTCTTTATTCGCCTCCCTTGTCAGTTTATCCTCATGTTCATCAACCGAAAAGTAACAGTCATGCAGACAACTCGCATCAACCTAGGAGGTAACAGAACCTGGAATAGGCTTTTATTGGCATTGAAACAAGGTTTTGCAATCGCTTTTTGTATCAAGCGCAATGTCGATGAGCCCAGTATTCGCACGACGGGTTAGGTCTAAAGGCAATGAGCGAACTCGCCAACCAATTCGTGTATCATATGAAACTGCCGACACCAAGAAGCCAAAGCACACGGTTCTATCATCCAAAGAAACAGGAAAAGAGGGGGGTTTGCCGGTGGCCTCACAGAGGTTTCGGGTTAGCATAGACTGTTCTGAAGGTAGGGAATGGCTTGAGATGCGGTAGCATTAACGAAAAACACACAAAAAAGAGGGGGTTTTGCGGGAGACGTCTCCACTATGGTGGGGGTTCAAATCCCAGCAACCCCACCACGTTGTCATGATCTGGGCTATCTTCGATCTTTTTAGGAGAACACTATGTCATGTATGTGAGCGATAAGAAATCCGAGAAATAAACAATATAAGACACAGGTGAGGCGTTTTTATGAATGTACGTATGGTTCATTTGTCTGTCACAAAGGGGGATGGCGTTAACTGACTATAATTGTTGATGATGCTGGCATAGGTGACCTACTTTTTGGCGTGGTCATAGGTGCCTTTCGCTGCGAGACTCAGGAATTTAGATACGATGTCTTGGATGTCAAATACTTCAGATATCCGCGATTCCGATCAAAAGAGTATCTGAGCCAGGCTTCGAAAGTCGTGTTTCAATTATTGGATAAACTCGAACTCGAGAAAGACGAGCAAATTCAAATCTGCAGAGGCTACATCTTCGACGAAGCCGTAAATGGTCTAAGAGAGATGTATGGCAACGATCGAATTGATAGAATCACGGTCACCGGGGAACCGCAGAGGCTTACGGAAATAGCATACCTTGACGAAATTAGAAACTTGGGTTATGAGCCAGTAAAAGAGAGAGATGAGAAAAAGGCAAAGAGCTTCTTTCACATGATGAACTGGCTGAAGAAAAATCCAGAAAAACTAGTTTATGCAAAGACTGGTTGGCCACGCCTGCAGAGATACAATCTATTCAGATCTTACCGTCAAAAACGATCACCAGAAGATAGACAAATTGGTTCTTGAACCTGTAAAATGCTCATTGGTATTTATGCAATAAGCAAAAAAGAGCTTGCCGAAGACACACCTCTTTCAAAGCACTTGTTTAATGCATCACATTTTGAAAGCTATGGAAAAGGAGGACTTTGGGAGATATCTCCACAGCCTAGTGGTGTTGCGACCAACACGCCAGCCTTTTGCTTGCATCTTCTGAATATTTTGGCGCCATACATTTGCGCTAAGTCCTCGGAAGCGATTTTGCGCGTGGACGTGAATTTACATTGTAGGAATCTGTGAAGCTGGGCTTGCGCGCGTATTTGTTAACCAATTCCTTTTTGTTCACGGCATTAAGCTGTTTGAACAGGAAATCAAATCTGTTTTCGACTTCAGATGCAATCGCATCGCGCGCCTTTTGTGGCAGACCCATAATTTCTTTCTTAAATGGGCCCAACGCTTTTTTCCGTGTCTTGTAGAGGAATTGTTCCTCAGTTTCGCCCTGCTTAGCCTCATTTGCGGCATTAGTTTTCAGCCATTCGTAAATTCTCTTCTTCAAATCAAGCGGAAAGTGCTTAGACTCGTAGATCATGTTCTGGAACTCTGTCGCAAGATGCACTTCAGCTGTCTCGCATTCGACAAATTTGTGGAATGCCTCAGGAGGAAGTGTTGAAGCCCCATGCTGCACAGCTCCAGCGAACCCGTATTCTTTGCGGGCAATCTCAGAAAGAGTTCTCAGGGTATTGAAATCGAGGTTTATCTGTGCAATTGAGCCGTCAGGCAGGACAACACCGCCGTGAGTTGTTCCCGTCTGAACTGAAATCTTGTTTATTCCAACCAATCCCTTCGACAAAATCTCTCGCAGGCCTGCCACAAACGCGTGCAGATCTTCAGGCGTTGAATTCTGGTGTCCAATCTCGCCAATCTCTCCACCAACTGAAACCGTAATCCCTTTCGGCTCAATGCCGCGGATAAACTGCACGAGCTTCGCGCAGACCTCATAATTCAAAAGTTGTTGTTCTTTCAGATCAGGCTTGGATAAATCCACCAGTGTCGATGAGTCAATATCGATATTATAAAAACCCGAACTGATTGCATTTGCAATCAAAGCCCGCAGGTTTTCCATTTCCTTATCGGGGTTCTCCTTAAATTTAGCAGCATTGACCTGAAAATGGTCTCCTTGGACAAAGACTGGGCCAGAGTAGTTTTCCTTTATCGCTGCCGCCAAGACTACACTTGAATACTCAATCGGCGGTTGGTCGGTATAGCCAATTTCAGACCTGGCAATCTCGAAGACAAATGCGCCAGAACTATTCTTCTTTGCAACTCTGAATATGCTACGGGCCAAATCATAAGTCATGCTCCTCAGGTTTATCGCAGGGACTGTGAAACCACCGAATTCGCCCCTGCCTCGTGCCATGTAGAATTCATGGATGCTTGAGGGATAAACCCCTTCTTTATAGGCGATGTCCAAAATCATTTTTCCTAATTGCTTCTTTTTTGCTGCATCGTCACTCATGATCAATTCCATTACAGTTTCTTCAATGTCAAACGATTTTGTTCCCGTAATTTTTCCACTTCCTCCAAGCTAATTGGCTTTCAATATCTGATTCGTCCAATCCAATTCTTTCTATTACATATTAAATTATTGCGTTCTTCGGTGCATACACAGAGACTGCTTATCGAGTCTCGCGCGCCAATTACAATCGTGCTAATGCAGTCAACTTGTTCGCGATACTTTTTCTGCCTTTAGCGCGCAACGACCCTGATGAGAGGAGATCTCATAGTCTAAACACCATGTGCACGTATGCTGGGCACAAGTTCAGTTCTCAAACCGCTCAAATAAATAGCACAATATCCCATACATGAACAGGGAATCGGGACAAAGATGGTCGAGAAACAAGGATGCCGCCAGATTTTCACGATGCTGAAGCTGGCTGAGCTGGGAGCGCATCGAAGAACAGCAAAGATCTCCACCGAATACTTAGCCAGCAAGTTAGGATTGTCCCAACAAACTGCTTCGCGTTATCTGATAGGACTAGAAAACAAGGGATGGATCAAACGAACCATCACAGCCGAAGGTTGCCTTATCAAAATTACTGATTCCGGCATCAAAGAGCTACAGGATCTATATACAAACCTTCGCCTCCTGATAGAGGCTGCGTATCCTCCCTCGGTAACCTTGGAAGGCACACTCTTTACAGGACTGGGTGAAGGCGCCTACTACATAGGAAGAGAACAGTATCGGAAACAGTTTATGGAAAAGCTGGGTTTCGACCCCTACCATGGCACGCTCAACTTGAAGCTGACGACCGATTATGATATTGCGACTCGCAAAGAGTTGGAAGCTTATCCTGCGATAGAAATTGGAGGTTTCACGAGTGACGACCGCACTTTTGGACCAGTCAAATGCTACCCGATGATAATAGAAAATACTGTCAAAGGAGCCTTGATTTCTGCTTTGCGAAGCCATTATGATGAGTCAGTACTGGAGATTATTGCTCCGGTTCCACTAAGAAAGCATCTTGGGTTAAAAGACGGGCACAAAGTGAAAGTGGAAATACTGACTCTTCCATAATATCCAGTGTTGCCTCAAGGACTCGAACAAGCGCTAATATCCCGAAATGTTGTCGCTAGCTGTACACTGGGTTGGCTGAGTATGAGTATCTGAACTCATAATCCTGTCTCGCTCTACGTCTCGTCGCTAAAGCATAACCTATCAATAGTCCTATGACTAGCCCTCCAAGATGCGCCATGCTATTAACGTCGGGACCAACGCTAATTAGCAAGAAAAAGAAGGCAAAAGCCAGCGCGCTCATTATTGACCGCCCGATTGACCTTAGCGCGCGTGCACGCGCTACATAAATAATGCAGGCACCGAAAACTCCGAAGATGGCTCCTGAAGCTCCAACATCGGCGATAGTTGAATAAGGAGCAACGGCCAATGACAGGAAGTTTCCTGCCAGTCCGCTCAAGATGTAGATCAGCAAATACTGTTTTGCATCGAATAGCTCTTCAGCTCTTAGGCCGAAGATTAGAAAGAAGAACATGTTGCCTGCCAAGTGCACGATGTTGGCATGGACGAACAGGGATGTGAAGAGCTGCCAGTACCAACCCTGCATCACGAACAAATTGACCTGTCCGTACAACAGCAGAGGGGCATCCCCTATGTTGATGAAGTCTCCACCGAGTATTGCCGTGTAGACGTAGACGAGCACGTTCAATGCGATGATCACGTAGGTTAATCCATACCTTGACGATAGTTTGAGGGAGATCATTTTTTGAAACCCTTTATTATCTTCTGTTTGATCTTTGACGAGCTGTTCAGTTCATCCGCTCCGAACTCACCGATTCTAACGATCCTCGTCCTAAGTCCTTTTCCCTTAACGTAGTCTCTTACAAGCCTTTCTACGCCCTCTTGATCGTACCCGATCGCAATTACGTCTGGGTTGATCTTCTCAATGACTTGCCCAATATTGAAATCCTCAAAACCAAGAATGGCATAGTCAACCACTCTCAAAGATTCGACGAGAGCGCATCGCTGGTTCTCGGGCATAACGGGTTTCTCACCTTTCCGCTCTTCCACAGTGCCGTCTCTTGCAACAATCACCACGAGTCTTGCGTTTGGTCCCCCAGTCTTTTTTGCTGCTTCTAGGAACCTCACGTGTCCCAAGTGCAGCAGGTCAAAAACGCCTGAAGCTAAGACTACTTTTCTCCGTCTTCTTTTGGTTCTGTTGGCCATTCAAACTTCACAGCTCCTAGGAGTCTCAAAGCTTCCAGTAGACCTTCACAGTAAGCTACTGATGTTAGACTTACGTCGAGCTTTTGTATATCTCTATAGTATTTGGCATCGTCCAAATAGGCCTTAGCGTATCTTACAGTCTTCTTGATGTCTTCTACATTAACGTTTAAAGAGTCTTCAACGCACTGAATCTCGATTAGGACTTGCTCAGCTGATGTTATGTATTTTGACACAAGCTCTTTGGTGGTCATGGAGTATCCTCTCTCAGTTTCTCTGGAGCCTCTGCAAACCGGATGAGCGCTTCTGCCTCCATGAAATGAAGCTTGCCCAAAAAGATCATGCAGTGTGGAGGGTCTCCAAAATCGTGGCTGAGCAGTTTTTTCACGCAATCGGCCTTCACCATTGGTTTGTCGCTTCCTGCCCTCGCAATGCCTAACGCGATTGTGTTTGACGTGACGATCTTCGCCTTTTTCCGTTCCTCAATCGCAAGCAATGCTTTCAGCGCACCATGGATACTAAGATAACGCTGTTCTTCTGTTTTGATGTCGAGAAGACAAAGGGTATGTAATCCAAGTTTAGTGTTTTGTCTAATGACTTCGTAAGGCGTGGTTGAAAGCGTTTCGTCTGGAAACGGTATCGTAACGCTTTTCCCAAACTTGTAGCTGTGCAAACCCGACAATCCGATGGCGGCAGATATTATCGATGCGCCGTGGACTATTCGAGTCCTTACACCCCGCTTTTCAGCTTCTATTCTAAGCGTCACGTGTGTAGTTGCTATTAGTGGATCGCCTGGGACGAGCAGAACTGTCTTTCCTCTTTCTGCTGCTTCCAACACGACACGCCCATTTTCTTCTTCAATGTCTTTCCTTGATAGAACATGGAGCCTCTTCCCAGAGAGCTTCTCTAGGCGTTCATGCGAGAAACCGGGTAGCAGGCTCGTGTAAACCTCGATGAAAGCTTCATTTGCAGTTTTGATTTCGTCAAGACCACGCAAACTTAAACCCTTTTCGTCGTGCAAACCAAGCCCGACGAAGACAAGCTCATTCAAGGGGTCAGCCTCACAACTGACATTTGGTCTTGAAACTTAAAACTATTGATCCCTGTGACACATCATGCAATACGACTCTGCCATGCTGTTGATGTCATGGACGAACTCTTGATTGGGTTTGGGTTTAGCAATTGCGTGGTCGTTGTGGGAAGCGTATCAGGTGACAATTGCGGAGTAATGGGTTTTTGGCTTGTGCCCGCCCGAGCACGCGCCAGGTAAAGACTACTTCTTTACTTGTATGAAATTAAGGACAATGAGAAACGGATTACAGTATTCCAAACTGATTACAAAAGAACTTGACAACTATATAAAGAGAGAAATAGATTATGAATGAGAATGAAAATGTGGAAAGAAGGAATAAGGCGATGAAGGATGTTGAGTTGAAGCTGATTTCCGAATTGATGAAAGACAGTCAAAGAAGTGATAGAGAGCTTGCCAGGGCTATTGGGGTGTCTCAGCCAACCGTGTCAAGAGTCAAACAAAGATTGAAAAGGGAAGGTTATCTTCGGGAGTTCACTACTATTCCTGATTTCAACAAGATAGGCTATCACTTGTTTGCGTTGACTTTCTTTTCGTGGGACAAAGACCTCGTCCCGAAAGAAATGGAGAAAGCAAGAGGTTTGGCCCTTGAGAAATCCCCTCTGGTGTCTTCAAATGTAGTTTTGATTGAGAGAGGAATCGGATTGAACTATGACTCGTTTATGGCATCATTCCACAAGGACTACTCGTCTTACACAAAACTCATGGAAGAAGTGAAGACTAGTCCGCACATCGACATGTCTAGATTAGAAAGCTTCATCGTGAATCTCGATGACAAAGTCCACTACAGATATCTGACCTTCGCAACCCTCGCCAAACACCTACTAGAAATGGAGAAAGGAATAGACCATGAACGAGACGTGCCTCAAGGAGGGACCCACGCGAAAGAAGCCACGACAAGACAGAAACCAAAACCACGGTGAGCCTGTACTTAATAAAAACATTGTTGAAAAAGCCAAGAATCACAGAACAAGAACTATCATCAATCGTTGCCTATCTACATAACCAAAACGAATCCGAAAGCTCTTTATCTCCTAATCCACGCTCTCTTCAGAGAGAAAATGGGTGGGCCCGTAGCTCAGTCAGGCTAGAGCACCGGACTCTTAAGATAAAGATCACCGCAGAGAGATCCGGGGGTCGCGGGTTCAATTCCCGTCGGGCCCGCCATTATAAGCGATATTCCGCCAATAGCGGTCGGATTCTAAAAGAGCCAGCCCTCTTGCAAATCATGCTACGATTGGCGACGTTCGCACGAGAAAACTAGCCGAGGAAGACTTGGGATCCTTAAATGGACCTGCAGGAGGCACAGAAAATCAAACTTGGGCGTCTGACGAGTTTTTTGCAGCGTAAGGGGTTCGATGTAGGCTTTTCGGGACTCCCAGAGCAAAAGTTATAAGAAGCAAATCGATTCGTAGAATTTACGTGATCATAGGATGAGTATCTGGAAACTCCGTTTATCTATGGTGGGTACTTTAGCCATCATAATCGGGCTTTCAACATTGGTGTTCGGAGTAGTTCTGACACTATTCAGTACTTTTGATTTAGTGACCTTGGGCGTTTTGGTTGTCGCCTTCAACATTCTCCAGTGGCTCATATCACCATATCTGATTGGTGCGCTTTATCGTACGAGAGAGATATCGCAAGATGAGAATCCGAAACTCCATGAAGTAGTTGATGAGCTTAGTAGGAAGAGTGGGATAAAGAAGCCGAAGCTGATGCTTGCGCAGATCCCGATTCCGAATGCATTCGCATATGGGTCGCCGATCGCAGGCACCCGAGTTGCCGTCACTGACGGACTATTGAAAACGCTTAACCCAGACGAGGTTGAGGCTGTCCTTGGACACGAACTCGGCCATCTGAAACACAGAGATGTTCAGGTGATGATGTTCGTTTCGCTCTTACCAGCCTTGTTCACCTATGTTGGCTATTCCCTCATGTTTTCAGGCGCATATGGCAACCAGAAAAACCAAGGTAGTGGCGGAGCAGTGATAGGCATTGCTCTGGTGGCTTTCTCTTACGTTCTAACGATGTTTACACTTTATGTGAGCCGCATTCGGGAGTACTACGCAGACAGACATAGCGCCAGCATAGTTGAGGGTGGCTCGCAGAAGCTATCAACTGGACTTGCAAAGATCGTCCAAGCGAGCAAGAGTATGGGAAGAAATAGAAAGGGAAAGCAGAATCTGAATTCCTTCAAAGCTCTATTTATCACTGACCCCGATCGTGCAGAAACAGATTCCATAAGCATGTCCGTTGCTGCATCGACTAACGACCATGCACTTGTACAAGAGATTCTTTCGAAAAAGGTTTCAACGCAGGACCGAATCATGGAAGTCTTTTCGACACATCCCAACATCGTCAAAAGACTGAAGGCGCTTTCAGAACTCGAGAAGTAAACAATAAAGCGCTTCTGAGCTCTCCTTACGTGAACAAAACTGTTAAGCGTGACCAATTCGATTACTATAGCAAAGATTGCGCGTGACCTAAATGCAAAACCAAAGAATCTTTTCCCAAATCGAAAGGCAAACGAATCAAATGATAGAAGTTCTCAAGGAACTTATTCGCATTCCGGCAATAGCCCCAGAAAGCGGCGGAGAGGGTGAGCTGAAGAAGGCTGAAAAACTAATGCAATTGCTGACAACCATGAAGTTCGATAGGATAGAGCACTTTGACGCAAAAGATGAAAGAGTCCCGTCTAAAAAGAGACCGAACATAGTCGCATACTACAATGGAGAAGACAGTGCAGAAAAACTCTGGATAATCACACATTTAGACATAGTCCCGCCCGGGGAAGAATCATCATGGACCATAACAAAACCCTTTGAGCCAACCGTGAAAGATGGAATGATCTACGGCCGTGGCAGCGAAGATAACACGCAATCAATGATAGCTTCAATATTCGCCATTAAGGCTCTGCAGGAATTGGGCATCAGACCGAAAAGAACGGTGGCCCTAGCATTCGTAGCAGATGAAGAACAAGGAAGCACATATGGAATCCAACATCTCATAAAACAAGGACTTTTCAGAAAAACAGACCTGATTGTAGTACCCGACAGCGGTAGAGAGGATGGAAGCTTCATAGAGATCGCTGAGAAGAGTGCTATCTGGCTCAAAATAGAAACGACAGGAAAACAGGCCCATGCAAGCATGCCTGCAAAAGGCCTGAACGCTCATCGAATAGGGATGAAATTCGCCTTGGCTCTAGACGAGATGCTACATAGAAAATACTCAAAAAGAAACGAGTATTTTGACCCACCTGAAAGCACGATTGAACCGACGAAGAAAGACAAGAACGTCGATGCCATCAACATAATTCCAGGGGAAGACTTCGTCTACTTTGACTGCCGAATACTCCCTGACTACGACCTAGAAGAAGTTGAAGCCGACATTAGAGAACTGGCCAAAGAGTTCGCGAAAAAGACGAATGCCAAGATAGAATTAGAGCTATTGCACAAGAGTGTTGCCCCAAAGCCAACAGACCCAGACGCAAAAGTGGTTCTGATGATGAAGGACGCAATTAGGGAAGTTCGAGATGTTACACCAAAGATTGGAGGAATAGGTGGGGGAACATGTGGAGCATTCTTCAGAGAAATAGGAATTCCGGCAGTTGTCTGGAGCACAATAGATGAGGTAGCACATCAACCAAATGAGTATGCCAAAATCGCGAATCTTGTCAATGACGCAAAAGTGTACGCGCTACTCGCTGTCTCCTAGATAACGCCTGTTCAAATGTGGTTGCAGCCAATAGCTATTCTCGGTCTGCCTTAGTAGTTTACGCGAAGAGTATATGGATGGGCAATCCGCACGCGGGAGCAATAGAGTATTTCACAGTCAGCACAGCAAATGATTTTAAGTTGATTCTAGCCATACATGAATAAGCCATCGGGGAATCAAAGCCTTGGAAGAGACTTCGCGCATACTGTTGCAAGCTTGCAAAGAGGGTAGAAAAGCTCTGTTGGAAACAGAAGCAAATGCAGTATGCCGGGAATATGGCATCCCAGTTACGAGGTTTGAACTATCAAGAAATGAAAATGAATCAGTAAAATACGCAGAAAAAATCGGATATCCAGTAGTCTTGAAGATAGTCTCTCCTGACGTCATCCACAAGTCAGACGTGGGCGGCGTAATAGTCAATCTAAAAAATGCGGATGAAGTAAAAGCTGCCCACAAAAGAATAATCGAAAACGTTAGAAAACACAAGCATACAGCCAGAATAGTCGGCATACTGGTGCAAGAAATGGCGCCACCTTCAACTGAGATCATCATAGGCTCGACCAAGGATCCGCAATTCGGTCCAGCGATAATGTTTGGGTTAGGTGGTGTATTCGTCGAGATTATGAAGGATGTAGCCTTCAGAATTGCGCCCATAACAGAAGAGGAGGCCAGCGAAATGATCACAGAAGTTCGAGCCTACCCTCTCCTGACCGGCTACAGAAACTCCCCCCCAGCAGACATAGCCGCCATAATCAAAATCCTGTTAAACGTCTCTAAGCTAGTCACAGAACACCAAGAAATCAAAGAACTCGATTTGAACCCGGTAATGATCTATCCGAAAGGCGCAAAAACGGTTGACGCGCGAATAATACTTGAATGACGAAGCTCGTTCTGATGCACGCGAGCGCACGCATGTCCCATTCAAGAGTAAAATTAATCAAACAGATCCCTCAGTGGACAGAGGGGGAACCCAGCTTGTCGGAAAAACAGAGAATCGAAGAGCTAAGCAGACAACTCTCAATTTTGAAAGAACAAAAAACCAAAATCGACATAGAAGCAAACGAACTATGCGAAAAACGTGATAAACTCAACCAGCAATCCAAAGAAATGCGCATTCAGGCCCAGCAACTCAGGGATGAGAGAGACAAAGCTAACGAAGAAGTCAAGAAACTCAAAGAAGAACGCGGTGAGACAAAAACAAAAATCCATGAAAGAATCCAAGAACTAAAAAGCCTCCGCGAAGAAACTTGGTCACTAGGTAAGAGGAAACCTTCGAGAAGCCTTCATTCACTACAAGAAGAGTTTGAAGGCATCGAGTGGAAGATACAGACTACACATTTGAGTTTAGAAGATGAAAAAATCCTTATCGAGCAGGTCAAGCAAATAGAGACCCAAATAAATGTTCACAAAAAGCTCGGACAACTTAGCCAAAAAATTATTGATCTGCAAGCTCAGATCAAGGCGTTTGAAACTGGAAGCAAGCTTTGCCATGAAAGGTTAACGGCTATAGCTCAAAAGGGCCAAGAGAGCCATCAGAAAATGCTAGCGAAAATTGAAGAAGCAAAAAGTACCAGAGCAGCTGCTGACGCAGTGCATCAATCACTTGCACAAACGAGGGAGAAAGCAAGACGACTCCGCGAGAATATTGTTGAGATCGTAGAACAGATGCGCTGTTTGAAAGATGAAATACGTCGCGAAGAGAACGTGGAGAAGGCACAGAATGAAGAATCAATCCGCAAAGAAATCGAGAGACAGGCAAGAGAGAAACTTAAACATGGCGAGAAACTAAGCTGGGAAGAATTTCAAATATTAGCTGAAAAAGGAATGGGATCACAAGATTAAAGTTGAGCGTGCTTAGAATAGTGGAGAATAGAGAAAGAGAATGGCAAAGATAGAGAACGAAGAAAAACAGAAACGGACCCTTATTCTGTGCGTGGACAGAGATGACGACTTGGAGAAAAAAGCAGGGGTCAAGACACCCGTATTTGGAAGGAAAGGGAACCTTGATGCCGCAATCGCATTGGCGTTAAGCGATCCAGAAGAATCTGATGCAAATGCGATGTTCGAGGCAGTACGAATATATGACAAATTGAAGGATGAAGGGAAACCTGAAGAAGATTTCGAGATTGCAGCCATTTCAGGATCTGAGATCGGCGGTGTCACTGCAGACAGAAAGATAGTCGCGGAACTGGGGCAGCTGCTGGGCACTTTTGCTGCAACCGAGATCATCTTGGTTGTGGATGGATATTCCGATGAGGCTGTTCTGCCTCTAGTGCAGTCTCGCGTGCCTGTCACATCGGTTAGCAGGATAATTATAAAGCACAGTGAATCAATTGAAGAAACAGCTGCGCTTTTTTCGCGATACCTCAAGATGGTTTGGGAAGACCCACGTTATTCACGTTTATTATTAGGAGTGCCTGGCGTACTCCTTCTTGTTGCAGGGATCCTTTCCATCTTCAACTTTCTCTCTATCTTTTGGGTATTCTTCGTTCTCGTTCTGAGTGTAGTACTGGTTGTAAGAGGCTTCGGCGCTGACAAAGCAGCTAAGGGCTTCTACAATTGGGTTAAAGAGTATTCTCCTCCACCCCTCCGCGTTCAGATTTCAGGGTTCTCAACAGTCGCGGGAGCACTACTCATAATAGTAGGCGCTTATTTGGGATGGACAAATGCTTCCATCGCCCTGCCGCAGTTAGGGGTGCCACCCAACATTGAGGGATGGCTTTCAATTCTGCCTCCGATCACTGGTCATTTCATTCAGGGATCTATGGATCTTGTTGTTGTAGGCGTTTGCGTAGCCTTGCTCGGGAGAGCTATTCGCTGGTATCTTGAGCACGACGCGCGGTTACTGCGTAATGCGGCTCTGATGGTCACTGTCGCTTGGTCAAGACAAATACTGGATGGCACTTCTGTGGTGCTGACCGGAGGCGGCTACGAGGGGCTCGTTTTTTCCGTAATCGTGGGCATCCTAATAGGCGTAGCTTCAGTGCTAGTGATATTCGTGATCCACCGATCTTCTGAGGGGTTCTTCAAGGATACTGAGGAGCAGGTTGAGGAGTTTGGAGAAGGCTGAGTCTGCGATTATTGGAGAACAGGTTTCGAGAAACTGTTTGAAAGTGCGAGGTTTAGTTAGTGTTTAAGACGATTCTCACTGCTGCGGGCGCTTACAAGGCCTATGAGAAGTGGTTATGGAGACAAGTCAAGAATGGTGTGAAACCTGAGCATATAGCCATAATTCTCGATGGAAATCGGAGATGGGCAACGGACAAGGCTCTCAACCCATGGACTGGCCACAAAAAAGGCGCCGAGAAAGTTGAGAAGCTGGTTGATTGGTGTCTTAGGCTGAATGTTAAATCAATTACGTTATACACTTTTTCAACCGAGAACTTTCAACGCTCAAAGGGCGAGGTTGATGAGATAATGCGCATTGCGAGCGAGAACTTCCGAAATCTACTAACAAATGAGCGTATACACAAAAACAAGGTTCACGTTAAAGTCATCGGTCGACCAAACCTGTTGCCACCAGATCTGCAACAGCTCATAATCAACGTTGAAAATGTAACACAGAACTATGATGAACATTTTCTGAACTTCGCCTTTGCATATGGAGGAAGAGCTGAGATTGTTGACGCTGCAAGAAAAATCGCCGAAGAAGTGCATGCAGGCAAGATGAAACCCGAAGAAGTCGATGAGAAAGCTTTTGAAAGATATCTATACACTTCGTATCTTCCCAAGCAAGATCCAGATCTGATCATAAGAACATCCGGTGAAGAGAGGCTAAGTGGGTTCTTGCTGTGGCAATCTGCTTATAGCGAACTCTGCTTCCTAGATGTATATTGGCCTGATTTCCGCTTGATAGACCTCTTACGGGCTGTTCGCACCTTCCAAAACCGCAAAAGACGATTCGGTGCCTGAAATCAGGCTCTTTTGTGGGCGCTCACTATCGACAAGACATCCCTGTCCTTCAAAACATAGTCCTCTCCAACTCTCTTCTTTTCCCTCGCTTCAACCGCGTATATGAAGCCTTGTCCAAGCTCCGTATGGATCAGATAAGCAAGTTGCCGAGCTGTTGTCCCATATGGTACAAGGTAAGCGTCAGGTAACACCTTTCCCTCATGATTGGACAGGTGCTCTAGATCTTCAACTGGAAAAACCGTGATCATTTTCAGGAGTTTGTAGAACGCCGTGTTCACGGCTTCTTGAACGCCAGTAGAACCTTTCTCCAAAAGAATTCTCTCCCTTATTGTTTCCAAAGCTCTAGTCTGTGCATCGCTGAGCGCCTCAGGTCTTAATATCTTGAAGTTGCAGTCTCCAGGCTTGTAATCTATTAACTGCCTTTCTGTTGCTCTTCTCAATGCGAGCTCGGCTTCCGCACAGCAAGGAACAACTATATACCCAGACTTTTTCAGCTTTTCTAAGTTGTCTTCGGCAGATGGCAGATCCATCTTGTTTGCACCAATTATCATTGGTTTAGCAATCTGCCTCAACGTATCGACAAACTTCAGAAACTCCTCCTCATTCCAGCCAGCGACCTTTTCAGTGAGCCCAGTTCTTCTAAATGCCTCAAGAATGTGGTTTCGTCTTATAGACAATCCGCTTAGGCGTTCCTCTAACATTGAAAGCAAATCTTTCGAATCTGCTTCAGCGGTTCGGGCGATCCTAGGCCAATCCTTCCTTACTATGCTAGCCATCCACATTGTTATCTCGTGCTCTAGGAACTTCACATCTTCCATCGGGTCATGTTCACCTGGTTTGCATAGTCTCCCTTCGCAATCTGTCCCTCCAGAAGCGTCAATGATGTGGATCAGTGCATCTGCTCTCCTGACCTCGTCTAGAAACTGGTTGCCTAAACCTCTTCCTTCCCATGCTCCCGGTACCAAGCCCGCGCAGTCTATGAATTCTACTGGAATGAGTCTCACCCCGTCGAGGCAAAGCGAATTAGAAGGGTTGTCTTTGACGCCAAATTCCTCATGGACGCATGGTGTTCGAACGTATCCGATTCCTCTGTTTGGCTTAATAGTAGTGAAGGGGTAGTTGGCGATCTCAGCGGGCGCCAATGTTGACGCGCTGAAAAAGGTTGATTTGCCTGTGTTTGGTTTTCCAACTATTCCGAGTAATCTTGAGTAGGATTTTTGCATTTGTGGTCCCCAGAATGTATTGTGCTACTCTCGTTTCGGCTATTCTTCTTTGAGGTTCTATATTGTTTTTGCTGCTAAGCTTGTGTCATCTCGACCGTTTTGCGAGGAAAGCTAGCATGCAAACCATAGCAGCGATAGAAATACCGAAGTATGTGGCCATCGTCTTGACCACAACAATCCACGCTGCTCTTGCTGCAGCTTCGGCTTCTTGGGTTGAATCTGTAAGTCTTGATGCCTCAGAGTTTTCAATTCCTTCAACGAAAGCGATTTTGCTTTTAAGAAATGATTGCTCCGACTCGTTTGTATCGGAGCGGAAAATGAGTGCGCCTCCGGACAATTTGGCGGCTGAAATAGCGACTTGGGACTGGCTCATTTTTTGAACTGCTTTTAGAATATCTTGCATGAACAGATCATTATTCAATGCACTGCTCGAACAAGGTTTTAGATAGGCAGTCTGTTTGTCTTCAATTTCTGAACTCCGAGTGCTGTTAAAGACGTAGTTTGCGTAGGGCATTCCCTCAGGCTTTCCTTGGATTGATGCAAAATGCCTGCAGTCAATGGAGTTGAGCAGTTGCCATGTGGCATCAACGGGTACCCAACCGTAATTCTCCAGGAAATACTCAGCCCACATGTGCCCATCTTCCGTGCTTTCGCCCACATAATGGAAAACGAAACCTGCTTCAATCCTTGCAGGTATGCCTACCGCTCTGCAGAGAGCAACAAACAAGTAGGAGTATTCGGAGCAATCGCCTTTTCCATTCTCAAGAGCCCATGACGCTCCTCGTTCCTCATCTTGGTTGGCATAACGGAGATGCTTGATCACGAAGTCATATATTCCAGTCACTTTTTCATAAACGTTGGTGCAGCCATTTGTAATGCTCTGGGCTTTTGCAGTTATGTTTGGGTTGTCTGACTCGATTAATGGTTCCGGCTGAGTATATGCTCTGTATAGTTCTGAGTTTTTGTTGTAGCTGTTTGGCTGGTTGGGGTCGATTATGTAGTTGGAGCTTAAAGAGAGAACTTGATAATCCACTTCTACCGTAATACTGTCTTGCGCATTTATTCTTATGTTATCCCAGAACGCGTATGTGTTGTTCGAGCTATCGTTTAGGATCGTCGGATACCCGATGCTTGATGAAATCTCCTGAATAGTGGTGTATTGTCGTGCCGTCTCGTTTCCAATTAATGGAACTGTGAGTCGCCCATCTGTTATCGCCTCGGATGTAGGGTTGCGAATCTGAATATTATGTTGAATGCAACCCACGAAAGCATTGTTTACTTCATACTTCAGGAAAGTCGAACTTGTGGCTTGACCAACCAGCGAATATTGCAGACAAAGAGAAGTGCAAAACATGAGGCCTACAACCAGACATGTCAGAACTAGGTCATTGTGTGCAGATTTCTGTGGCATCCTTCTCTTCATTCATCGGAAATCATAAACTAATATAAAAGCGTCTGGGTCTATAACGACTCAGCCGAAAAGCTCTTGGAAGTGAAAGACGAATGGCATTGGATTTGCCTAAACAAAAACTCGCTGAAATGCTCAGAAAAATGGTTGAGATTCGCTTGTTTGAGGAGAAAGTATTCGAGTTGTACGGTCAAAACGTCGTCCCAGGCACCATTCACCTCTATGCGGGAGAAGAAGCTGTAGCTGTTGGAGTCTGTAGCGCTCTTGAAAAGGCGGATTACATAACAAGCACGCATAGAGGACATGGTCACTGCATAGCCAAAGGAGCTGATCTAAATCGGACGATGGCTGAAATCTTGGGGAAACAGACTGGCTATTGCAAAGGCAAAGGCGGGTCTATGCACATCGCGGATTTCACTATCGGGATGCTTGGAGCCACAGCGGTCGTCGGGGCTGGGCTTCCTATAGCTGTGGGCGCGGGTCTATCAGCAAAGCTAAGAGGAACGAAGCAAGTTGTGGCTTGCTTTTTCGGCGAGGGTGCGTCAAATCAAGGAACCTTTCATGAGAGTTTGAACATTGCTTCGGTGTGGAAATTACCCGTGGTTTTTGTATGTGAAAACAACTTGTACGCTATGGGGACACGACAATCGAGAGTCATGAATATCGAGAACATTGCGGATCGCGCATCAGCTTACGGGTTTCCGGGCGTGACGGTTGACGGAAACGATGTCGTTGCAGTCTATGAGGCGACTCTTAATGCTGTGGAAAGAGCCAAGAAAGGCGAGGGGCCGACGCTTATCGAGTGCAAAACATATAGGCGCAGGGGACACTCGCGGGCTGATCCTGCTAAATACAGACCAAAGGATGAGGTTCAAGAATGGCTTGGCAAAGACCCAATCAAGCTTTTCAAGAAACGACTTATTCAAGAGAGCATTCTCTCAGAAAGCGAGATCGCAGATGTCGAGAAAGAAGTCGAAACGAGAATTGCAGAAGCCGTTAAATTTGCTTTGGAGAGCGCTTACCCAATGCCGCAAGAGGCGTTGCAGGATGTCTATTCCTAAGCTGGAGGTCTGGATATGCGAAAGATAACCTATCGAGAAGCACTTCGTGAAGCTCTGAGAGAGGAGATGCTAAGAGATCCAACCGTGTTTTTGCTGGGTGAAGATATAGGAAGATATTGGGGTGGGGCATTCAAGGTCACAGAGGGATTGGCGGAAGAGTTCGGGGATGAGCGAGTCAGGGATACTCCGATCTCCGAATCGGCAATAGTCGGAGTTGGCGTTGGGGCCGCAATTACAGGTATGCGCCCTGTTGCGGAGATCATGTTTGGAGATTTGACGGCGTTGGCGATGGATCAAATCGCAAATCAGGCAGCAAAGATAAGATACATGTTTGGTGGGCAGGCGAAGTGTCCGCTCGTTGTTAGAACGCCTTTTGGGGCTGGCGTAAACATTGCTTCACACCATTCGCAGAGCCTTGAAGCATGGTTCATGCATGTTCCTGGCTTGTTTGTGGCTATTCCCTCGACGCCCCAAGATGCCAAAGGCCTTTTGAAAACGGCCATAAGAGGAAATAATCCAGTTTTCTTCTGTGAACACAAGCTTTTGTATCCTGTTGAAGGTGAGGTTCCTGAGCACGATTATACGACGCCCTTTGGCGAAGCCGTTACGAGGCGAGAAGGCTCAGACGCCACAATCGTTGCCACCTCATACATGGTTCACAAAGCTCTTGCTGCCGCTGCAGTGCTTGAGAAAGAAGGCTTAAGCGTGGAAGTCATTGATCCTAGAACCTTAACGCCATTGGACAAGCAAGCTCTGGTTAGATCAGTCAGGAAAACTGGGCGATTGATTATTGTGAGTGAAGACTGCAAGACCGCAGGCGTGAGTGCCGAAATAGCGGCTGTCATTGCAGAAGAGGCACTGGATTATTTGGACACGCCGATAAAACGCCTAGCTGAGCCGGATACGCCAATACCGTTCAGTCCTCCTTTGGAGCAATACGTAATACCCAACGAAAAAACCATAATCGAAGCAGTCAAGGAAGTTGTCCAGCATGGTCACTAAGATCGTGATGCCCAAGCTGAGTTTAACAATGAAGGAAGGCATGATTGGCAAGTGGTACAAGAAAGAAGGAGATACGGTAGAGAAAGATGAGCAGATCGTAGAGATCGTTTCTGAAAAAGCCACATATGACCTAGAAGCGCCAACATCCGGGGTCTTACGCAAAATTCTCGTCGAGCAAGGCTGTAACGCACTTGTTAACCAAATGCTAGCAGTCATAGCAAGTCCAGATGAAACTCTCACAGAGCTAGACTTGAAAACGGAGACATCGCAGGCAGAAAGTGAGGCTGAAAGAACTCTGGCTTCCCCGGCAGCAAAGCGTCTGGCCAGAGAACGCGGAATCGACCTAGCTTTCGTGAAAGGCACTGGAACAGAGAATAGAATCTCAGAGAAGGATGTTGAGGATTTCATCAATCAAAACCTTGGAGTGGCGCCCAGGATTAGAGAAATCGTCCAATTGACTGGCCTCAGGAAGACTTCCGCTGAAAGGGTTTCTGCAAGTTTCAGAACAGCTCCACACAGCACTTTAGTGATGGAAGTTGATGTTTCAGAGGCCTTGGCTTTGCATAGCAAGCTTCAGGTCTCTTACACCGCAATGCTCGTAAGAGTTGCAGCACTTGCACTTGCGGAAAGAAGGGTTGTCAACTCATCACTCGAAGGTGATACATTAAGGATTTTTGAGTCAGTGAATGTAGGCGTGGCAGTTGCAACGGAGAATGGCTTGATCGTGCCAGTAGTGAGAGACGCTGACAAGAAATCCATCAAAGAGATAGACGCAACTGTGAGGGAGTTAACTATGAAAGCCAGAGATGGGAAACTGTCAAAGGAAGAGATTTCAGGCGGCACTTTCACGATCACAAATCTGGGTATGTACGGAGTCGACTTTTTTACGCCTATAATTAATCCGCCTGAAGCCGCAATCTTGGGCGTCGGAACTGTCAAGGAAAAAGCGGTTGTGGTTAATGGAAAGGTTGAAGGCAAACCTACGATGATGTTGAGTCTGTCATATGATCACCGAATTGTAGATGGAGCCCCCGCAGCTGAATTTCTGCAAACAATAAAAGAGAAATTTGAGAAAATCGATGCAGAGTAGCAATTCAATTGGGCTACATAAGAACCCATTTGATCAGTGAACGGTAAGCGCGGTGGCTCTTGCAGGCTAGTCGAAACTTCACTGGTGTCTTCTGCTTGGCTTGGAAAGTTTTAAGTGTCTGTTGATTGACAAACGATTGGACGATGATGAAGGCCGCGAAGTATTACAGTCAACGAGACATACGAATAGAAGAAATGCCCGTACCTTGCATTGGAGAAGATGAGGCGTTGGTGGAGATGAAGGCGTGCGGCATATGTGGCTCAGACCTTATGGAGTGGTACCTTAAGCCTCGCGCACCTCTAGTCCTTGGGCATGAACCAGCAGGCGTCATCTCTAAACTCGGAAGAAAAGTGAAAGACTTCAAAGTTGGCGATAGGGTTTTCGTGCATCACCATGTGGCTGACCTAACATGTTACTTCTGCAAGCATGGAGACTACACCCTGTGCAAGCAGTTTCATGAAACGAACATACAGCCAGGCGGTTTTGCACAGTATTTCAAGGTTCCAGCTCCGAACTTGCAGTTGGACACCTTAGTAATCTCAGACAACGTTTCTTTTGATGAAGCGACCTTCATAGAGCCAGTTGGCTGCTGCCTAAGAGCCATTAAGAAATGTGATATGCAAGAGGGAGATGCAGTGGCCGTGATTGGAGTCGGAGTCACGGGGTTAATCCATGTTGCACTATCCAAGGTTTACGGGGCTTCAAAGACTTTTGCAAGCGACTTCCTTGATTACCGATTAAGCGTTGCGAGAAAAATGGGCGCTGATGTCGTGGTCAACCCTGAAAGAGGCGATTTTGTGGAAACTGTGAAAGCCGAAACGGATGGTAGAGGCGTGGACATAGCAATCGTAACTGCGCCAAGTATAGAAGCTTACAAGACTGCTTTGAATGTTTGTCGTAAAGGCGGCAAGCTCTGTGTTTTTGCACCGACAACTCCGGGTAGTTCTCTTCAAGTAAGTCCGAACGAGCTTTTCTTCAGCGAGATCAAGATAATTCCATCATATTCAACGTCGCATCTCGAAACCAGAACCGCTCTGGAACTTATAGCGTCTGGGAAATTGAACGTAGGGACGCTGATAACGCATCGTTTCAAGCTTGCTGAGGCTCCAGAAGCGTTCAAGACAGCAGTTGAGAGTAAGGATTGCTTGAAAGTTGTGATTCGCAACGAGTGATAGATGATGAAGGCAGCTATGCTCTACGGAGTAAAGGACTTGCGGGTTGAAGATGTCGATGTACCAAACGTCGGGGCAGGGGAGGTTCTCGTCAAGATCAAGGCAGCGACAACATGCGGAACTGACGTTAAAATATTCCAAAGAGGCTACATTGAAAAAATCATAAAACTTCCAACGATTTTTGGGCATGAGTGGGCAGGGGAGGTTGTTGAAGTCGGAGGGAATTTGGATTGGCCGAAAAAGGGAATGAGAGTTCGCGCCGGAAATAGTGCGCCTTGTCTACATTGCAAGATGTGCCAGAAGGGTAAGTATAACTTATGTGAGAACATGATTTGGCTTTGGGGAGCTTATGCTGAATACATCAGGGTTCCAGCACGCACTGTTCTGGTGAATATGCAGGAGGTTCCTTCGCATGTTTCGTTTGAAGAAGCGGCCATAACGGAACCTTTGGCCTGTGTGTTGCATGGTGTTGAGGAAGCAAACGTGAAGCTTGGGGACACGGTCGCGATTATAGGTGCTGGCCCAATAGGGTTGCTTCATCTTTTGACTGTGAAGAAAATGGGCGCTGAGAAGGTTGTGATGATAGATCTGGTTGACGAGAGATTGAATGTTGCAAGAGAGCTTGGTGCAGATGAAACGATCAATGCTGGAAAAGGGGACGTGACTGAGAAAGTACGGCAACTGGCAGGTGGCTATGGCGCTGACGTTGTGATCGAAGCGATCGGGTCACCTGTTACGTGGGAGCAGGCGTTGAAGCTTGCCAGAAAAGGTGGCACTGTATTAGAGTTTGGCGGTTGTCCGCCGGGAACGGAGATTAAGCTTAACACAGAGATGCTTCATTATGGCGAGTTGACTGTTCTCGGAGCCTTTCACACGACTCCCCTGCATTTCAGAAAAGCGTTAAGCCTCATATCGTCCAGAGCAGTTGATGTGAGACCACTTGTTACAAAGAGAATGAAGCTTGAAGACATCAAACAAGCTTTCGAAATCCTTTCAACATCCAAAAATGAGATTAAAATAGCCGTAATTCCTTAGCCTTCACCATGTCACCTTATTTTCTCTTCCTCAAGAATACTAGTCCGTCTTTTTGGCATACATATTCAAAGTCATGTTCCTGCTTGATATTGCCAAAGACAGGAAAGGGATTTGTGGGAGAAATTGTTACCTATGTTCTTAATAGCCACAGATCCATAACCAAGAATTGGGGTATCCAACAGTGCATGCCGGAGGTTACGTTCTGAGAATTGCAAGCAAGATATGGGTTGATAACGTTTTCAGATAGCTAGTGGAGATGTCTCCCGAACTCCCGTCTTCACATGACCGTTTTCTTCTTAGAATAAAGTAGTCGAGCCAGTCTAAAAGGATTGATAAAGGAATCTTCTAAGGGTTTTGCCTCTTGAAAATGCCCCTCTTTTTAAGCCAGAACCATAGTCCCATGTAGAGAAAGAGATAAGCTGTGATACTCACTCCAAACATCGCTGGATTGTCAAAACCTAGATTCTCAAACAGCATCAGCACTCCAATTCCAACAAATGGAGCGGCAAAGAATCCTAGGACAAACAAGAGAGAGGGTAACAGCAACGCTCGAACTCGAATCTGCTTTTGCGAGATGAGTACTCCTACAAGAACTCCTATCAATATTAAGCTAATAGCTGAAACCAATCGCGTCAAAATGTCGAACTCGCTTCCTAGGACATTAGACAGTCTGAGAAGCAACAAAGATAGACAGACCATGAAGGCAAATGCGCACATCCACAAAAGTTTTGTCAGATTCATGGTGTTTGCCAAAAAGCACTCTCTAAGCGAACTATTTAAGACTATGGACACGTCCAATAACTTGGTTCATTCACAGAACAATGCTTTCCCCATTTTCGGTTTCAGCCATAACTTTTCCGCACTCGCCGTAATTTGGGTTTGGGGGTAAAGTTTTATCCCAAACCCAAACCCACCCTTATTGGCGCGCGCTAAGTCTTAATAACCATATTCCCTTAATCATGCATTGAATGATATGTGAGGTAGGAAAATGCAATGTGGTATCAAGATAAAATGTAAAAAGAAATTCGGTCAATTCTTATTAACCGAGAAACCATACGCCATTATCAACGATGCTGAAACCGAGGAATTGGAATGGAATAAGGAATCCTTTATTCCTTTACAACCGAACCTTCCATACAAAATTACTATCCAATTTCCTTACATGAACCGTGCTACTGGCAAGGCTTCGTTCACTACACAACTAAGACCCGATGAAATCCAAAGTTACGAATACAAAACACCACTTTTAATTACTTCTGACGGTTCTATAAAACGTAAATCTCAGGATGCGTAAATAGGATTGAGTGATGCAAAAACCTATCCGCAACCTTTTTGTCCCCAATGCAGAGAACCTTTAAGGTTAATTCCATACGAAAGTCGATGGTTCTGCGACAACTGTAAAAGGTATGTTGACATTTTGCCTTTATCAAACGTTTCGTACAGCGGAACGAAAGAGGGAAGAAAGAAGTTTCGCGAACGCTTTATTCTTATGCTGATTCTTTTTGCTATTTTGTCCGCATTGTATTTGCTTATATTTTACTTACTGCGCCTCTTACGGTTTTAAGGAGTGCGGAAAAGTTATAGCGCGCGCGTGCGTCAACTTCACTTTTCTTCCTTATGACTGAAACTAACTGAATATTGCAGAGCTATGGTCTTTTCAGCACACCCACAGTCTGGGCAGCCTCAATTAATTTTAGCTGCAATTAACGTCGTTGGTGTGTGTGTGCATAAAACTCTACCCCTAAACCCAACCGTACTTTTCACGCACGCTATTATTTCTAGTCGTGTGCGCTTTATGCCTTTTGAAGAGTTTTTATGAGCTTGTTTACATCGAAACCTTTTGACTTTGCGTATTCTATTAATTGTGAGTATAGCTTGTCATCCATTTGTGGGGTTCTGCTCAATATCCAAAGATACTTGCGGTTTGGTGTACCTACAACGGCATAATCATAATCATTCCCCAATGTTATAATCCAATAATCACCGTAGAATGGCCAGAAGAACGTTACTTTGAGTTTTGCGTTAGATTTCTTATCAACTACTTTTGCTTTGCCTTTTGCCTGTTTCATCTTGCCATTTTTTATGCTTTGGTTGAGCACGGATATGCTGCCATGTTTTGATAACGTGTAAGTGGCGGTGGTTTCGTTACAGCCTTCTTGGAATTTGGCGGGAAGGTGGGCTATCTCATACCATTTGCCTAAGTATTTTTCCAGCTCCACATGAGGTACAACTTCAAGTGACAAGTAAATCACGCAGTATCTCCAAAGCATAGCATCAATTTATGGCTTTCGTGGTTGGTTGGGGTAAAGTTTTATCCCAAACCCAAGGTGCAACAATAGTTGCCATACGTATTTGTTGCAGGTGTTGCAGAACCATTTGCGGTATTTCGGAATGTAAGAAAGTGGTCCTCTGCATTTTGGACATTGATAAGTCAATTCTGTTCTGCAATTGTTGCAGTAGCCAGTTCCTTGCGGGTTTCTGTATGTTACAGGTGCTCCGCATGTTGGACAGAGGTGTTTAACGTGTTGATTGCACTTATGACAATACCATCTTGAATACTGCTGAATATAGGATGAAGGTCCACGACAGTTTGGACATTGCTCTGAAGGACCAACGATAAGCCAATCCTTCTTCAAACACTGGTTACAGATGAATTTGTCCCCAACACGCTTGACACAGCTAGAGCATACGTCTTCTCTTCCGCATTCCATGCACATGTATCCTTCCTCTGCTTTGACGGGTCGACCGCAATTTGGGCAATTGTGAGCCCGAGTGTCATGAGTCATCATAGTTTTGGTCGAGTCAATGAAATTAAACGTAGCTCCACAGTGATCGCAATGATATTCTCCTCTGTTTTTTCCTTCGAATGAGTAGCGTTAGCTTCCCTTTCTGCAATGTCCATAAGGAAGAGCGTTGCTCATTTTGAAGGCGACAGATTCCTGATGATAGAGACAGTGCTGAACAGAGGTTAGAATAAATTTAAATGCTAATTTGGATGTATGGGTTTGGTATTACGGGGGAAGAGGTTGTATGGTAAAGTACATTTTTGTTACTGGCGGTGTTTTGAGCTCTGTTGGCAAGGGTATTTTGACTTCTTCTATAGGTAAGATGCTTCAAACGCGGGGGTTGAAAGTAACTGTGGTGAAGATTGATCCCTACGTGAACGTTGACGCTGGAACCATGAACCCCTACATGCACGGGGAGGTTTACGTTACGGATGACGGCGGCGAAACCGACCTTGACCTAGGTTGGTACGAGCGTTTTTTGGACTTGAACCTGAAAATGGAGAACAACCTTACAACTGGAATGGTGTATAAGGCAGTTATTGAAAAGGAAAGAAAGGGAGATTTTCTGGGGCGCTGCGTACAAATAGTCCCACACATCACAAACGAGATTAAGCATCGCATACGCAGTGTCGCGAAAAACTCCGAGGCTGACGTGATCCTGACAGAGGTCGGCGGTACTGTTGGCGACATCGAAGGCTTACCGTTTCTGGAGGCAATTCGCCAGATGCGCCTGGAGGAAGGGTTCGAAAGCACGTTGTACGTGCACGTGGCCTTGGTTCCAGTCTTGGATGTTACGAACGAGATGAAGACTAAGCCTCTGCAGCACAGCGTGAATGAGCTGAGGCGTATTGGTATTCAGCCAGACGCTATTGTGGCAAGAAGCCCGGAAATGATTGATTCGGAAGCTCGGCGCAAGATTGCATTGTTCGGTACGATACCTGAAGATGCTGTTTTCTGTTCATTCAACGCTAAGACAGTGTATCAGGTTCCGCTTATTCTTGATCAGCAGGGCATGGGAGCGTTCATCTGTAAGAGGCTCGGGTTCAATGATTCTAAGAAGGATTTCGTGGAGTGGCAGGAATTTGTGGATGCCATCGTGAAGCCTGAGCATGAGGTAAAAGTCGCTTTGGTTGGGAAGTATGCTGGGTTGACAGATAGCTACGTGAGCATGAACGAAGCATTACGCCACGCTGGCGCTGCATGCAGGACAAAGGTCTGCATAAGCTACATTGAAGCGGAAAAGCTAGAGCAAAACCCGAAAGCAGTAGAATCCCTAGGCGAGTTCGACGGTGTTTTTGTGCCATATGGCTTTGGTCCAAGAGGCACTGAGGGAAAGATCTCGGCGATTCAGTTTGCGAGAGAGAATAATGTTCCATTTTTGGGGATCTGCTACGGTTTCCAGCTTGCGGTGGTGGAGTTTGCGCGTCACGTGTGTGGCTTGAGTGAAGCGAACAGTACGGAAATCAACCCGTCTTCACCTGATCCTGTTATTGATCTTATGCCTGAGCAGAGGGGGGTGGAGATTAAGGGAGCTACGATGCGGTTGGGGGCTCATAAGATAGTGATAAAGCCTCGCACTTTGGCTTTTGGTCTTTATGGGTGTGAGGAGATTTATGAGCGTCATCGTCATAGGTTTGAGGTTAACATGGATTATTTGGAGAAGCTTGAGAAGAATGGCCTTGTGTTTTCTGGGAAGAATACGGATGGGAGGAGAATGGAGATTCTGGAGTTGCCGGATCTGGCTTTCTTTTTTGCTTCTCAATTTCACGGCGAGTTTAGGAGTCGGCCTGGCAGGCCTGATCCAGAGTATTATGGGTTCATTAAGGCTTGCCTGGATAGGAAGCTGGGCAAGTCGCAGCCTGAGGCGAAAAAGTAGCCCGTGCGTCAGGGCGTGTTTGAGGCCTTTTTTGTTTTTCACGACTCTACAGCACAGTTTATATCTTGTTTGGTGAGTACAGGGTCAACGGTGAAGATGCGTGGTTAAGACGGTTGACAATTTGAGGAATGCAATTGCTGGTGAGTCGCAGGCGAATCGTCGTTATCTGGCTTTTGCGCGGAAGGCGGATGAGGATGGCTTCTCACAGGTTGCGAAGCTTTTTAGGGCCGCGGCTGAAGCAGAGACGGTTCACGCTTTGAATCACCTTAGAATAGCGGGAGATGTGAGGTCGACGGCGGAGAATTTGGAGGGCGCTGTCGCTGGGGAGACTTTTGAGTACAAGAAGATGTATCCCGAGTACATCGCTGTTGCTAGGCAGGAGAAGAATCAGCAGGCAACTTGGAGTTTTGACGTCGCGAACAGAGTCGAAGAGGTTCACGCGGGTCTTTTCTCTAATGCTGCCCAAGCGCTTAGAAGCAACAAGGGTTTGGCGCAAGTTGATTATTACGTGTGCGGAGTCTGTGGAAACACGGTTGAGGGTGAAGCTCCTGAGAAGTGCCCGATCTGTGGGTCTCCGAAATCCCAGTTCTTCAAAGTAGCCTAGTTCAGAGATGCCCAGTGAAGATTCAGATGGCTAGCGATGATTCTTCGACGGTTGCGGAGTTTGGTTCACGCTTAGACAAGGCTGCAAGCTATGGCCAAGTGTGGGACACAGTGAAGGAAACGGTCAAGTATTCCTTGCATAAACAGAGGAGTGGCATGATGCTTTTTCTTGATGATCTGCCGATTCAGCTTGGCGCGTACCATTCTATCGGCACGAACAATATTGTTTTGAACAGGGTTCTAGTCGAGATCGTTGAGGCGAAGGTGGAGTCGAAGCGCGTGGTTAACGCTTTGATATACAACTTGCTTTTGCACGAGTATCTGCATGCGCTGGGCGAGTATTCCGAGGTTGACGTGCGAGAAATGGTGTACAAGGTGGCATTGAAGTGCTTCGGGGAAGGTCATGTTGCGACCTTGATAGCGAAGAAAACCCCTTGGGTTCTGCTGAAGGATATTCCGCTGGGAAGAGTAAGCATGCCGAAACGGGTTATAGAGATCGTTAAGGATTTTGAGAAGACCGATAGGTACATAGTTTAGACAGCGTTTGTTTGGTTTGGTGATTCGGACCTGTTTCGCCTTGGGGCGTCATTCTGTTTCGAAACGCTTTTTACGTGGTGGGTCAAATGCTGTTGGGAAGTGTGATGGCTTATGAAGTTTCACGGTAGTAAGACTGAGAAGAACTTGCTGGGTGCTTTTGCAGGTGAATCTCAAGCTAGGAACAGGTATTCCTTCTTCTCCAGTGTGGCTAAGAAGGAAGGCTTCGAACAGGTGTCTGCGATCTTCCAAGAGACATCTGATAATGAGAAGGAGCATGCTCAATTGTTCTTCAAGCATCTGGAAGGAGGATCGGCTGAGATTACGGCGTCTTATCCTGCTGGCATCATAGGATCGACGGCGGAGAACTTGAAGGCAGCGGCTGATGGAGAGAAAATGGAATGGGGAACGCTGTATCCGGGCTTTGCTGAAGTAGCCGAGAAAGAGGGCTTTGCAGAGGCATCTAGAACATTCCGCATGGTGGGCAAGGTGGAGGCTTATCATGAAAGACGGTATCGGAAGCTGCTGGCAAATTTGGAGAAGGGGCAAGTGTTCAAGAAGGATGCGCAGGTTAAGTGGAAGTGCAGGAACTGCGGGTACGTTTTTGAGGGTTCAGAGGTTCCTGAGAAGTGTCCAGTGTGCGACCATCCGCGGAGCTACTTTGAAGTGTGGTGCGAAAACTACTAGATTCGACCGAAGATGGTTGATAGGGTTTTCCAGAAATGGCGAGCAATTGAGATCTGGCATGTCCTGGTCAAGCGGTCTGGAGGAACTTTAGGGCTTTTTCCAGAATTATCTCATGTAGGGTGCTTCTGTTCTCGAATGTGACGATGGTTATGTCAGCGTCTTCTCTTGTTCTGATTGCGTCGATTAGCGTGGCTTTTGCTTTGCCATGAACCACGCCGATGACGAGTTTCTCGCTTTCAATTGCTTTTTTGACGGCTTCTTGGAATTTGGGTGAGAACAGTTCCATAGGTCCGATCTCGTCAATCGCAATGACTTTTTCGTGTTTCATGGCTTCGTTGATGGCGTTAACGCCTATGTTGTCGAGGTCAGTCAAGTTGACGTAGTATTTGCCCAGTCGCGGGCCGTTTTGCTGGTTTACGTGGGCTAGCCATCCGCGTTTTCCCGTCGCTAGGTCCTGTATCTCGAAGCCGATTCTGGCGTCGCCTTTCCTGACTTCGTGGCTTATCATGCCGCCTGTGCTGTAGCCTCCTGATTTAAGGCCGTCGATGGTCTTTGTGAGGACCGTGGTTTTGCCGATGCTGGGGTTACCGGTTAGGAATAGGAGCCGCTTCACTAGACTCAACCCTTATCGTTAATGGAGTTGGATGATTTGAAATGGTTTGTGTTCGGAGATGTTGCGCGAATTGTCTTGCATGACAAGGGTTTTTCATAGGGCTTGTTTGCCAGGTGATGTTTGGGTGGCCTCGATTTATCAAGTTCGATAATGATGATGTTGCTGCAGAACTGTAACATAGAATATAGTTTAGCGCGTGCAGTTGTCGCTTACGAAAAGATGCAGAAAGCGCGATGCACTGGCGAGTGCTAGGAACGCGCGCGAGACCAACAAATGTCCGAAACGGCCCGACGGAATTGAGCAGCATTACCACCTTCTTGCCATAGAACTTCGCAGTCAACACAGCTAGAGCTCTAGCTGCAATTACAGACCACCATGTCAACATCCAGTAGGCATTTTGAGGAAAAGCTAATGTTCATTCCTTGAAGTTCTCATCACTGCAGGAGATCACCAGATCGGATTCACGCATTCTGCTGAAGACTGCCGAGCGGTAAGATTTCTTGACACCATATTGAACCAATGACGAGGAAAAACACAAAGGAAAGCTTGAAACATTCTTACAATACAAACCAACGACAAGATCTTGCATTTAAGTTCTCGTCTAGAATACCCTCGCTTTCTGGCCATTAAATCGGCTTGCTATTATGGTATGTCGACGACGTGAGGCAATACTCCGTCAACGGGCAATTCAAGTCTTTCGACGCCCTCAAGGTCGCTTGTCGAAACTGTAATCGAGGCATTTTTCGTCGTCCTACGCAAGACGCAATATCGCTTTTCAGAGAATTTCGGCTCCTTTGTTGTTCATGCTTCCAATATGCAGAATATTAACTTTGAATGGAGCTGAATGAGAATCCCTCAGTTGCCAGCCCTCCTACCTTCTCTTTCTTTTCTCAACGTTCTTTTGTTTCGCGCGCGCTGGACCGCAACCTGCGCCTTCGGAGTTTGAGCGAGTCTACCGTGGGTAGCAGCATTATTGCTCAATGAAGTACAAGCTAGGAGAAACTTGTACATCCGCGGGGCAGGGTTCATCGGCGTGCGCTAGGGTAGCGAAAGATTTATCACTGTCTTTTCTAGAATAGAACTCTACAAGAGTGGGGGAGGAATGAATGAGGTTTAAGACAGTATATCCTAGGTTTTTCATTTGCGTAGTGATATTCGCATTTTTGCTAGGGTCTGTAAGCCCATTGGCAAATGCACTATCGAAAAAGAATCTTCTTGATAATTCCTCTGACTCTGCCCTAGCAGGCGGCACATCTACTGAACTGGTAAGTGCATTACTGCAAAACTCGAATGTGGCGAGTTTTCCCTCTTCTTCTGTTGGTTTCTCACAGACACCGTTGGTCGCGTCTCCAAACTCTCTGACTGAGATCGAGCGAGAGGATAACGGGTCGCAGCCTATGGATGCAAACAGTTTCACGAGAATCGGGAATGGTAGTGCACGTGTGGAGGATTCGAACTTTTATCTTAATGGCGGCGGCGGTGGAGCTGCAGATCTCGTTGATAATGTTTCCGATTCTGTTCCATATGGCAGTGCATCTGCAGTGTTCACCGAAACTTTTGAGGGAGCATTCCCAGGTGACAATTGGTGGGTTGGCGATTCAAATGCTAACTCGGGAAGCGACTATTGGCTTGACACAAGTTACAGGTATCACGGGGGCAGTTGGAGCGGCTACTGCGCGCAGTATGGAACCCAATCGTCTGATGGACAGAGTAATTCCGTGGTTCACAAGTATGATACCTATATGGATGCTTACATGTGGAAGAAATACACTGTTGACATGTCCACTTGGGACCTCGGCTACGTAGACTTCTGGGCGTACTATCAGACTGAAAGCAGTTTTGACTATATGATCGCTCAGTGGTACGGAGGAAGCTCATGGTATGACGATGCCAACTTCAAGTTGACTGGAACAGGCACGAGTTGGTCTCGCTACTACTGGCGTCTGCCAGACAACTATCTAGTCTCCCAAGGAGCTTTTGGCTTCAAGTTTCATTCAGATGGAAGCATAAACTACGAGGGAGTCTACGTTGACGACATAAACCTCATCAGGGCGGACGTCACGCTCGATAATTATTACATCAGCCCTACAAGCGTGGTTCCGGGAGGGACATTTACCGCTTACTATTACGTGAACAATCCTTGCCCATTCTCTATCTATGTCGGTTTGGGGTTGAGCATAAGATATGGATCAACAACCTACAATGATCCAGCTCACGACACTCAGGTGCTGATTGGGCCTGGTTCTTCATGGGTTTCACGCCAGTTTACCGTGCAAGGTTCGGCACCTGTTGGTCTGTATGATGTTATCTATGGGATACACAGCAAGACGCCAGGCACGGGAGGAAGAGAATGGGGTTACGCCACCAGTACTGCAGGCCTGAGGATACTGGGGTATGCCGATCTCATGTGGACTGACATATACACTGAACCATCGCCTCCAACAGGGGGTCAGAACAGTAGAATCCATTGTATCTTGAAAAATCAAGGTACTGACAACGCAGCCGGATCCTTTACAAATCAAATATACATCGACGGAGTGCTTAGGGGTTCTGGAACCAACAATGGGCTCAACGCAGGCTCCTCGTACGACTGGTGGCTTGACATAACATTGGGTCCAGGTTATCATACTTTGCAGGCAAGGGCGGACGTTAACAACAACATTCCAGAGGGGTCAAACGAAGGCAACAATCAATACCCTGAGGTCATATGGTGGAAAGGTCCAGATCTGGTGATTACTGACATATGGTGGACTGACAGCTACGGAACTCGAAATCCTGCGATAGCATGCGGACAGTTGCCTTTCAACGTCTATTTCCAGATCAAAAACAACGGGGATGCGTACGCCAGTGGGCCGTTCACAACCTACATGACAGTCGGTTCAGTCACGTCTAGATTGTACAGCCATACTGGTCTCGATGTTGGCGCAACCACAAATTGTGAGTTGCTAAATGTGGAAGCGACTTCCCTTTCCCCACAAGATATCGTGATCACAGTAACCGTTGATTATCAAACCAATGTTGCGGAAGCAAACCTGCTAACTGGAAGCGGCATTGGAACTGCAGAATCAAACAACCAGAGAACAGCGACGATTACAGTTCAAAGGGCATCATGGACTATAATCACATACCTGAGTTGTGGTTCTCAGTCCGGAGCAGACCTTAGCAGTGTTGTTGATCAGGACATTGCGCGCATAAAAGAAGCGGGTTCTTCATCACAAGTCAGTGTCGTCTCACTAGCCGATAAGAGCGGAAATGGAGATTCTCACGCCTACTTCTTCATCCCAGGCCAAACCGTAGACATACCCTTGAGCTCCATCAACTCGGGTTGGTCCAACGAAGTAGACATGGGAAGTACAAGCACGCTCGTCACATTTGCGACTTACACGATCAACAGGTTCAAAGCAAATCACTACGCTCTGATTTTGTTCGACCATGGCGGCGACCTCTACGGCGCGATTGGAGATGATATATCCTTCAACATAATGGGTATAGACGAAATAGGAGATGCGTTACAGCAGATAACCCAGAACACTGGAATCGGTAAGCTTGACATTTTCGGTTTGGACGCCTGTCTAATGGGAATGACAGAGATGGCTTATGAAATACGCAACAATGCTTACGTTTTTGTCGGTTCTGAAAAGACCGAATACCCTTGTCCATTTACGTGTTTGTCTCCGTCGTCGTGGAGGTACAACGAGTTCATTTCTACAGTGAGAAACACGCCGACTATTGACAGATACGCACTTGCAACCAATATCGTCGACACCTACATTGATCATTGGTCTGGATTGCATGCAATTCATTCTATGACTCTCTCTGCGGTCAATTTGGATCAGGTCGATGTCGAAAACTTGGCGACAAGAGCCAGCGCACTTGCTGACCTGCTCAGGAGCAAAATGCATTTGTACCATGATCAAGTTGAGGCGGCTAGGGGGGAAACTCAACACTACGACGACGCGTGGGTTGTCGATCTCTACCATTTAACCCAACGGCTGGCTGCGCACATCCCTGATTCTGCGATACAACAGGCCTGCATCGATGTACAGTCAGCTTTGAACAGCTTGATCGTGCGCGAGAGACACATCACATCTATTCTCGATGTGAACGTAGACAACTCTCACGGGCTGACAATTTGGTTTGCCGATTCACAGATCAATGACAATTCCTTCAGAGCATGGTATGGTTCGAGTCTCGACTTTGGCGCGAAGAACTGGGATGAAATGCTTTACGCTTTCTGGAACAACCCTAACCCCAACAGCGCACCCGTAGTCGCAGTAGTGGCTCCGTCAACTGGAGTATATTGGTCGAAGACTCAGACCATTCAATGGACAGGAAAGGATGACAATTACGACGGCGTAACGTACAATGTCTACGTGTCTACAAACGGAGGCAGCTCATGGAGCACAGTTTCGCTCGGTCTGCGGTTCGATGAGACTCCAACTGTTGCGAATCACTATTTACCGTTCTCAACGACGAATTGTGCGGATAGCACGCAGTGTAAGATAAGAATAGACTACAACGATGGTTTTGGAGGAACGGGTTCAGCTTACTCCGCAATATTCACTATAGACAATACGCCTCCTACGACGGCTATCAATCATTCACCTGGGAGCTCGGGGTTTACCTTTACGTCTTCTGACGCAACTTCAGGAGTATTAGCAACTTACTACAGAGTTGACGGCGGTTCTTGGATCGTTTATTCTGGGCTCTTTTCAGTGCCTGTTGGAACCAGTCACACCATAGACTATTACAGTAGAGACAGAGCTGGAAATGATGAAGCTATCAAGAGCTTAACAGTGTACTACGTTTCAATGACGACAAGTTACGGGTCGCTCTCTCCAGGAAGCGGCTGGTACAACAGCGGCTCTACGATAACCATTGGTGCCACCGTCTCTGCTGGAGACGGTGAAGACTACATTTGGAACGGCTGGACGGGCTCTGGACCAGGCTCGTACACTGGGACGAGTAACTCTGCAAGCGTTGGACCGATAACTGGTCCAGTGACCGAGACTGCCTCGTGGACGCACAAATATCGCCTAATAGTCAGCGTATCGCCGACGGGCACGGGGTACACAAACCCAAACGCCAATACTTACTGGTACGACGCCGGACAGCCAATTAGCGTGTCCGCTTACGCGAACTCTGGCTACGATTTCGACCACTGGGTCTTAGATAGCAGCAACGTGGGAAACCAAAACCCGTACCCTGTTCAGATGACCGCTCCACACGGCATTACGGCGTATTTTGTTCCCACGGGTCCAAACCTTTACACGGTGACGTTCTACACGAATCCGCAGTCAATAGGCTCGATTTTGTTCTCGGGTAGCACTTACACGAACAGTCAGAACGGCCAATACGCTGGTGGCACTTACAGCGCAACAGCAAACGCGCCCGCTGACTATCAACTGCATCACTGGGAGTACGGAGGATCTGTCACTGGGCCATCAACCGGGAATCCGGCAAGCGTTCAGGTTTCAGGAGCAGGATGGTTGAAAGCGGTTTACTCTGCCAAAGTGACTTTCTACACGGTTCCAGCGGGTGTCGGGTCTATGACGTGGGGGTCTGACCCGCAGCAGTACACTAACGGTCAATACAAGTATGATTACAGTCTAGCCCCTGAGTATCCAAACACGGTTTCAGTCTCAGCCACGGTTCCCCCAGGATACTTTTTGGACCACTGGGAATCTTCATGGTCACTCTCCGCCACGCTTAACCCAATTCAAGTGACTTTTACAGGTCCAGGTTATGTTCGAGCGGTGTATAGTGCGTGCGCTGACGGTTTTGAGAGTGGAAGTTTCAGTGCTTGGACTGGGACTAGTGTTTCTGCTGGCGAGACAGCCAGTGTTGTGAGTACGCTTTCTCATCATGGTGGTTACAGCGCCAGATTTGCTGCGAATGGTGGCACAACCTACGAGTATACTTACTGTTACAGGACTGTTTCTGCTTTGTCTGAGGTCTATGCGCGAGGGTACTTCTATGTTTCACAATCTGGTATTGCAGCAGCTGGCAACCGTTTCTATTTGATTCAGTTGAAGAGTGGCACTGGCACTGTGGCTTGGGCTGGTTGGCGTCAGATTTCGAGTGGGCTGCGGTGGGAGTTGATAATTAGGAATGGAGCCGGTTACGTCAGTGCTTTCTCGTCTGTCAGTCCATCGTTGAACGGTTGGTACTGTGTTGAGCTGCACTGGAAGAAGGATAATGCTAACGGCGTAGGCGAGCTTTTCGTAGACGGTGTATTAGTGTGTTCATTAACAGGCAAGGACACTTCAGCATATGGAGACGTTACAGCGGTTCGTTTTGGATTGCCTGAGCTTCAAAGCTGTGGACCAACAACCGTGAACTGCGACTGCTGCACAATATCTAAATCGTATATTGGAATAGAGGTTGAGCTGCTTCTTGAGGATGGTTTTGAGAGTGGCAATTTTGGTTCTTGGTCTGGGTCGTTTAAGACGGCCGGTGAGACTGCTTTGGTTGTTAGTGCTCTTGCTCATCATGGAGTTTACAGCGCGAAGTTTACGAGTGACGGAAGCACGGCGTATGAGGCTGCCTACTGTTACAGGACTGTTTCTGCTTTGTCTGAGGTCTATGCGCGAGGGTACTTCTATGTTTCACAATCTGGTATTGCAGCAGCTGGCAACCGTTTCTATTTGATTCAGTTGAAGAGTGGCACTGGCACTGTGGCTTGGGCTGGTTGGCGTCAGATTTCGAGTGGGCTGCGGTGGGAGTTGATAATTAGGAATGGAGCCGGTTACGTCAGTGCTTTCTCGTCTGTCAGTCCATCGTTGAACGGTTGGTACTGTGTTGAGCTGCACTGGAAGAAGGGCGCATCTGGCGGAGCAGACCTCTGGATAGACGGGACTTTGACTTGCTCCTTAGCTGGAAAGGACACAACGGCATACGGCGACGTCAGTAAGGTATGCTTCGGTCTGCCGGAGCTGGAGAGTTGCGGTCCAACCATGGTTTACTGCGACTGCTGCGTGATCGACACGAGATATATAGGCAAAGAAACTTAGAGAGTATACAACAAGACGTCAATCGTTCGTGCCTTTCCTTATCTTTAGAACGGTGCGATCTAAGTAATGCATGAGTGCGCTCTCTCTAGTTCAATTTGTGCGGACTTGAGCCCAAATTTCAAACCGCATTGAGCTTGCGCGCGTGGTTTCTCTTTCTGAAGCAACAATGTGCCAATCCTCCTCCAAAATACGGATTCATATAAAGTTCGCGCGCGCCATCGGTACATCGCCGTCAAAGAGATGTGTTTGCCATATTTTTCTGCTTAACCGTTCGGGAATTCTTCGGTGATCTTTCTTGATCTTTAGATAGTCTAACATGCGCTTCTATCGACTTGAGTCTGTGTTTTCGTGAGGATTTGGGCTATAGAGGAGAAGCATAGAACGGCGTTTCATAGTGTCTTTTATGGTTCTTCAGCTCAGGTTTTCCATGAGATGCCATGTTGAAGAAGGATTCGGAAACGCAGGCATGGGATGAACTCTATAGGGAGCTGAAGAGTGAGTGGAGGACAATGTGGCATGAGCGGTTTGATGATAAGGTAGTTGCAGAGGGTGTTGCTGTCCAGGATTATTCCTTGCTTTCTCTGGGGCGTGGGACGGTTGTTGTTGCGACGAGGAACTACAGGGCGCCGGATTTTCGCGAGATCGTGGAGGAGCAGCGTAAGGCTCTGGGCATCGAGAGAACCGCGGGGTATGAGAATCCTTCTGTGGGCGGATGGGGCAAGTACGTCAAAACTCATTTCACGAGTCAGTCTCGGCCTAGGAGAAGAAGGTCTTTCGAGCCTGTGAACGCAGGCTCTGTGGAGAGCCTACAGAAGAAGAAGGGCGGGCGAGGCTGGGTTCACAGGTTCTAACATGTCACTAAACGTTGCACTTTTTTTTCAGATCATTCAGGGTTGAGTGGGCTTCTTGGATAGGATGAGTGGTGAGGTTGCTGGTCTGTGTGTGTTTTTGGGTTTAGTGAATCATTTGATGCGGTTTAATGGGTGATTTGGCGCTTTAGAAAGGTTGATATAGGCGCCTTGAATCTTCTAATGCTTACCTTTTGGCAGCGAGGAGGGAGAGTGTATGGGGAACGTGCAAGGTGATCTAGTGGGGCTTCGCAGTGTTTCTGTGCGGAGTCGCGTTGATATTATGGCGAGCATTTTGGATGAGGTTCGGTTTTCTGCAGACGGCTTGAGGAAGACCCGGCTCATGTACAGGTGTAATCTCAGTTTTAAGCAGTTGAAGGTTTACTTGAAGCTTCTGTGCGATAAGAGGTTTCTTAAGGCTGTTAACGTAGATGTGGAAGGCCGGAAGGTTGAAGTTTATAGGATTACGGACGACGGTAGGTCTTTTCTTAGGTCTTATGATGATTTGAGGAAGAGTCTTAACGAGGAACGTTTAACTCGTTGAGTTCTGGGCCTTCCTCGCTCTTGATTTCTGTGAGGAACCTGTTCGTTCTTTCGTCTATCTTTGCCTTCTTGCGGTCCTTGTCGAGCTGTATGAACGTGAGTGAGGCTAAGAAGTCTGTGACCTCCTCGGCCTCAGCCTTTGAAACGTGCGTTTTCTGCGCAATTTCTTCTACCGTGTGCCATGCTTTGTCTTGAGCCAGCAGCTCCAGAACCTGATCGATCACCTGCAAGTTTTCTCCTCTGCCTGCGCACTCGTTTCAGTCGTAGTATGAGGTTGACGGATAAAGCCTTTGTGAACGCCCGTTCCGTAAAACATGCCTAGAATTCCCAGAAAATGCTGGGTTTTTGTATTGTTTTTGAGTGTTTCAGTTATAGAAAATGTGGGTTGAAAGTATAGAACCTCGGCATAGAATGCCCTTTCTTAAGCCTTTAAAACGTCTGTACTTGACTAGATCATCGTTGGTTTGAAGCGGGATTCCGCTGCTGTGGCTTGCTTGTCTGCTCCCAATCAGGGAGGGACTTGAGAGCCATCTGGCTTTTAGCGGTTTATGAGGTTGTTTTTTTGGGTTCGCATAGGACTTCGTTGCAGATTCTGGCCGATATTCTGGCGGCTGTCAAGGGTGGCGCCAAGAAGACTAGGGTCATGTATCAGGCAAACCTGAGTTTTAGGCTTCTGACGAAGTACTTGCGTTACGCGTTGGAGACTGAGCTGGTTTCTGCGCCATGTTCACGCGGCGACTGCTACAAGATTACACCTAAAGGATACGCGTTTCTTGAGAAGTATAACAAGTATTCAATGCGAAGCGTGGAGCTGGAAGAGCAGAAACAGGTCATCACGAAGGAAAAGGCCATGCTTGAAGAGAATTACGTGGCGAAGATGAACGCGGTGGGCTCAAGGAATCCTTATCCAAAGCAGGGTACAAGACCGCTAGATTTGGCTAGTGATTAACTCGGCAGTCCGTATGTGCGGAGGTTGGTGTGCGCTTTGAGGAGAACAGTGTTTTCAGCCGTCGTGATCGTTGTTTGCGCAATGTGTTTCTTGGGTTTTCTTGGGACTATGGCGGCGGCTGATGATGCTCAAGCCGCGATTTCCTTGGCTGAGTCTCGGCTTCAGTCAGCGTACGGTAAGGTCTTGTTGGCTGAGGAGGCTGGAGCGAACGTTTCAGTGTTGCTGTCCAAGCTTGACTCGTGCGCTGGCTTGCTGTCTCAGGCTCATATGAGTTATCGTGTTGGCAACTCTAGTGAGGCTTTGAGTTTTGCTGACCAGTGCATCGCAGGTCTGTATGGAATTGAGGCTGAGGCTGGGTCGTTGCGTGACAAGGCCGTTTCAGATGGAAGACAAGGGGTTCTGGTTTCAAGCGGGATCTCAGCTTTGGCCGTCATCGTCATAGCGGTTCTGTCTGTGTTTGGTTGGCGCTTCTTCAGGAAGTGGTATTCGGCTAGGGTTATGGGGATGCGGCTGGAGGTGCAGGCTGATGAACCTTCATGAGTATCGGACTACTTTTGTCGTTGGGACCTTGGTTTTGACGCTTGTCGTGGCTTCGCCTACTCTTGGTCTTGTTTTGCACTTGCCCTCTGGAGAAGCATTTTCGGAACTGTGGATTCTCGGCCCAGGGCACTTGGCTGAGGATTACCCGTTTAACGTTAGCTCAGGTGAGAATTACATGGTTTACTTGGGCGTTGGAAACCACTTGGGCTACTCTGCCTACTACAATGTTTACGTTAAGTTTAGGAATGAGACTGAGCCTTTGCCCAATTCAACCTCTGGGACGCCTAGCTCGCTTGAGCCGCTATTCGAGGACGAGTTTTTCGTCGCTGACGGTGAGACTTGGGAGACGCCGCTTAATTTCTCGTTCTCGAATATTCAGCAGTTTGAGAGTACTTCATTGCTCAAGACTTTGATGGTGAATGGTGTTTCGTTTGACGTTGACAAGCCTGCGCTGTGGAACTCCAACAGCATGGGATATTTCTACCAGTTTTTCATCGAGTTATGGATCTACAACTTCACTGCTGAAGGGCTTCAGTATGACGGCCGCTTTGTCGGCTTATGGCTGAACATGACCAGTACCTAGGCTTCTTGGATGGCTTTTCGTGCTTTTTGTCTAGAGAAGTGTTATGTTTTTTTGGTCTTCAAGTTATAGAAGACTGACTAGGCCTTTTTCATAAGTTATTTTAACTTCTGACTGTGAGTGTTGTTTACTTTCAGATGAAATTGTCGGGTAATGGCGGCCACCATTGTGGAGAATTCTTCAAGCAGCGGTCTAAGAGTAGGTGTGGTAATCCCAACTCTCAACGAAGAATCTAATCTTCCAGCCGTGCTCATGAAACTGAGAGCATTAGGATACCACGAGATTTTAGTTATAGACGGTAACTCGAAAGACGAAACGGTTTCAGTGGCCAAGAGTTACGGAGCTAGAGTTGTTTTTCAGAATGGAAATGGGAAAGGGCATGCTGTTCGTCAAGTATTCAATAACGGTTATCTTGATGTTGACACGGTTGCTTTGATGGACGCTGATGGATCAATGATGCCAGAGGAGATACCCCGCTTCGTTGAGGCTTTGGAATCCGGAGCTGATGTTGTGAAGGGTTCACGTTTCAGGAAGGGCGGATACACGTATGACATGGGTTTTGTACGAAGACTGGGCAACTTCGTGTTTTTGACGTTGGTCAACCTTCTCTGTAGGACAGGCTACACGGACTTATGTTACGGGTTCGGGGTCTTTACCAAGAAAGCGATGAGGGACATTGCGCCCGTTCTGAGATCTACGAATTTCGAGATTGAAACAGAGATATTTATGAAAGCTAAGAAGCTGGGCCTGAAGGTTGTTGAGGTTCCAAGCGTTGAACTGAGAAGAAATGGTGGAAAGTCTAATCTAAAGGCCTTAAGCGATGGGCTTCGCATCCTAAAGACCATTTTCCGAGAATCCATCAAAAGCTGAATCTGAAATAGGGCAGCACTGGACCTAGCGTTTGCCAGACTAACGTGTACTTTGTGTGGGTGTGTTCCAGATTCGATAATTCAAAGCAGAATTGTTGTAAGCTTGTTGACTGAAAGAAGGGGACGGGAGAAGATGTATGAGAAATCTAGGGTCAAGCTGACATGCGTACATTTTTGAGATGAAAGCAATTTGAGTGAAGACATCTCCGTTGTTGTTTCGGTCTATTCTACGGACAGGGCAAGAGATTTGGAGCGTTGTATAGAATCAGTTAAGAAACAAACGTTGAGACCAAAGGAAATCATTGTAGTTTTAGATCCAAACGAAGATTTGATAGCTTTCTATAGGGAGCGTTTGAAGAGCGATGTCAAGATTATCGTTAGTGACCGCTTTGGACTTTCTAGTGCCAGAAACGCAGGCGTTAGGAACTCGAAGTCTGAAATCATGGTTTTTATCGATGATGATGCAGTTGCTGATGAGCGATGGCTGGGAAATTTGGTCAGAAACTATGATGATCCTTCAGTCATCGGAGTGGGCGGCCGAATCGAACCACTGTGGGACAAAGGGAATCCAAGTTGGTTTCCTGAGGAACTATATTGGATAGTTGGCTGTTCTTACAAGGGGCTTCCAACTAAGAAAGCTGTTATCAGGAATCCGATAGGCTGCAATATGTCGTTTAGGCGAAGTGTGTTTGAAAAAGTCGGGTATTTCAGCACTATTGTTGGCAGAATGGGGAACAACTTGATGGGTCACGATGATACTGAGTTTGGCATACGAGCTACGAGCAAGCTTCCTGGAACAAAGATACTTTATGATCCTGAAGCCGTGGTTTTTCATCGAGTTTCAAAGGATCGGATCACTCTTAAATATGTCATGAAACGGTCTTACGCTGAAGGCTTTTCAAAGGCATTTGTCTCAAACAGCTATGAGACTGGTAAGTCTGCATTGGACACAGAGAAAAACTATTTGCAGAAGCTGTTTCTAAGTACTCCGAGTCTTGTATCTCAAGGTAATGCGCGGACAAGTGTTTCTCGGTTCTCGATTCTTTGGGTTGCTGCTGTCATGGTTTTGATGGGTTATTTTGTTGGATCGAGGTCAAGATGAGAGTAGTCGCATATCGTTGATGGTGAGTGCTCTCGGCATTGAGTAATTGGGTTCATTTGTTTGTCTGGGGTGGCAGATATTGAATCCTATAGATGATAACAGCTTTGCTACTTCGGCAAAGAGTAAGCATATACTTGTAGTCAATCTTTCCAACCCCTTAAGTCACGGTGGAGCAGCGATTGCCATCTCTCTGTTAGGAAATTTGAACACTATGATTCCTGGGGCTGAGGTTTCTTTAATGGCTACTCGTGATATTGACGTTTCTGTTTACACATCAAAATACGGTTTTAGCCAGAAGAGTTTTGTTAGGCACACTTGGTTCAGAAGCAGGAAATCGCAGCTTGCTTCGCTGATGGCTTCTGCTGGGCCCGCGGTATGGGCACTTCTGTCTTGTGTTTCGTACAACTTTTCGTCTCGATTTGGCGTGAAAGGTCGAAGCATATACGATGCTTATGATATAGTGTTGGATTTGAGTTCTGATTCATTGAATGAGTACTACGGTATTGTTTATCCGTTGTTCTCTCTTTTTGAACTGGGCCTAGTCCTGTTGTGCAACAAGAAAGTGGTGGTTTGTCCCGCTTCGATTGGACCATTTAAGAATAGAATTGTGAAGCGTTTGGTGCGGCGTGTGCTCTCGAAAACTGACTTGGTGATCGCCCGGGAAGAAACTACGCGGGATTTTCTGAGCGATTTAGGGATTCCTGAAGGCAAGATACATCTTGCTGCGGACTTGGCTTTTCTTTTTGAATCTGCGCCTAAGAAACGGGCTGAAGAAATAGCCACTGCTGCAGGTGTTGGATTTGGTAAGCGTCCGTTAGTGGGAGTTGCGCCCAGCAGTGAGATTTTTCGTTACTGTTTTCCTGAGGTGTCTGAGACGCAGTACAAATACCTGAAGTATGTTAAGTTGATGGCTGAGGTAACTGATTTTATAGTTGAGGAGTTTGACGTGGATGTGGTATTTATTCCTCATTTTATCTTTCCTGACGAGTTTATCAAGAATGACAAGGTAGCGAGCCAAGACATTTACGACCATGTCAAGAATAAGGAGCGCGTGAAACTTTTGCTTGATGACTATCGTGCTGATGAGGTCAAGGGTGTTATTGGACTCTGTGATATGCTATTGTCGTGTAGGATGCATGCTGCTATTGCGTCTACGAGTTCTACTGTTCCAACAGTGGCTTTGTCTTTTGGGCACAAGTTCAACAGTGTTTTAGGCAAAATGCTTGGTCAGGATAGATGTATTGTGGAGTCCGACTCGGATTACTCGATGGTTTTGACTAATTTGAAACGAGCTGTTGTTTATGCTTGGGATAACAGGGTTTCAATAAGGAAAGAGCTTGATAGTAGGAGAATGGTTGTCAAGGAGCGGGCATTGTCTAGTTTCGTCAAGGTGAAAGAGCTTTTGGATGAGTGACGCTCCAGTAATTGGCTCTGTTTTTGAGGTTTGTAGGGTTCTGGGAGGAGAGAGCTGGAATGTGTCAAAAGGGCGATGTTAAGACTGTTGATGCTGTTGTAAAAATGGGTCTTTGTACTGGATGCGGCACCTGCGTTTCAATGTGTCCGTCAAGAGCCATTACTATGACTACAAATAGAGACCTGGGCATATTCTTACCTAGAATAGATTCATCTAAGTGCGGTGGTTGTTCTGCGTGTCTCAAAGTCTGTCCAGGATTTGCGGTTAATTTTAAAGAATTAAGCCGAAAAGTTAGTCCGCGACAGAATGCAGGAAGAAAAAGTAACCTCTTAGGTAATTATCTGAACTGCTATGTTGGTTACTCCACCGACTACGACCTGAGATTTAATTCCTCATCAGGTGGCATTGTGACTCAGCTATTAGTTTTTGCGTTGGAAGAAGGTCTTATTGAAGGGGCATTGGTCACGCGGATGCGTAAAGACCAGCCGTTGAAGCCTGAATCGTTCATAGCGCGTAGTTTTGAGGAACTCGTGGATGCGTCTAAATCTAAGTATTGCCCTGTATCAGCAAATGTTGCTTTAAGCGAAATATTGGAGCATGAAGGAAAGTATGCTGTCGTTGGGTTGCCCTGTCATGTTCATGGACTCCGTAAAGCCCAAGCATTGAACAAAAGACTAAGAGACCGCGTCGTTTTATCCATTGGTTTGTTCTGTTCACATAATGATAGTTTCTTTTCAACAGAATACTTGCTGAATCGCTTCAACATAAACCCCAGTGACGTTAAAAGCATAAGCTACCGTGGAAAAGGTTGGCCGGGGATACTTCGTATTGAGCAAAAATCAGGAAATGTGACGGAATGTCCTTTTCAGGATTGGATTCGGGTCCATGAATATTGCTTCTTCACGCCTGATCGTTGTCTGGTTTGTTGTGACCACGTTGCGGAATTGGCTGACCTTGCTACTGGTGATGCATGGTTGCCCGAGTTTTCGGAAGATCATCTGGGCACGTCTATTTTTATTTCAAGGAATGAAAGGAGCGAAAGAATATTGAAGCTGGCTAGTTCGAAGGGAAGGCTTGCTATACGAAAAATAAGTTCGAGTGAGGTGGTAAAATCGCAAGGAAACGTGCGTTTCAAGAAGAATTGTTATGTTGTTAGGTCTTTTTTGTTCAGGTTGTGTCGAAAAAGCACTCCTAAATATGCTGCTGACTTCCCTAAGCCTGGCTTAGTTGAATTACCACGTTCTGCGATAATTTTCTTAAATCGCAAATTGGCTTCAAAAAGGTATTTCTATCAAAATCTTGAGCACATAATTTCCTTGCAAATTGGTCTGAAAAAGCTCTATACGACTTCCACGCTCAACGACTTTGTGTAGGTTTATTTCAAGTTGAAGTTGGCTGGTACACTCTCAAGAATAGAATGAAATGTTCATTTGTTATTCCCCAAAAGGCCTCGCTATACCGTTCGATGGGAAAATGAAATGAAAGGCAAAATACCTTTTTGCAATACCATAGTGGGCAGTTCAACAGTCTTGGCTGCTATTCTTTGGCTACTTTCAATTCTTGAAACCCGACTGAATATCGGACAGAGTATGGGTGAGTTTGGTTTAATATCCGCCATGCCTATAGAATTCCTGATTTCTCTTTCAATACTATCAGCATCTTTTTTTATCGCTTTGAGTGTACGGCAAAGGAACCCTTTTGTAATTGTATGTCAGGTCGCGTTGTTAGTTCTCTTTCTCTATGGCACTCCTGCATTGGTTGAAGGCACTGCACGAGCCACTGCATCATATTACAATTATCGCTCAGTCGACTATATCTTGCAGAATGGGAACATTGACCCATCGATATTCTGGATCCACAATTGGCCTGGTTTTAGCGTAATTTTCAGTATTCTCTTACAGATAGCCCCAATCCCAAGCCAATTCGTCCTGGCGGCATATCCTACATTATTCAACATCATTCTCCTCTTGCCTCTCTTCCTTTTGTTTCGTTTGATGCTCAGTAGCCAAAAGGAACGATGGCTTGCCATTTGGACTTTTTACGTCGCCAACTGGGTAGGTCAAGACTATTTCAGTATGCAAAGCTTGAGCTTTCTTGCTCTTATCTTGTTCTTATTTGGACTGTTTAAACTCTTTGATTCGCACCCGCGTTCTCGTTCTTTGGAAATCTTGTTGGTTTTTCTTTTTTCTCTCGTGGTCACCACTCATTTGCTAACGTCTATTGTTATTTTGTGCATAGTTTTGGCTTTTTGGTTCTCAGGGCACTTCCGAAAGACCTTTTCAGTTCCTCTTTTTGTTACGATCATACTTGCGTGGAATATCTTTGAAGCTGCCACCTTTCTACAGACTAATCTTGCTGTCAACGTTGCGGGAATGTTTGATTTTCAATCTATATTTGGATCCAGTATTGTAAGCAGGCTCGGTGGAAGCGCAACCCATTCTATGGTAGGACAACTTCGGGTGGTTTTCACTGCTATTATCGGCGTTTTTGTTGCTTTTGGTTTTCTTTCGACGTCGCGACACCTCAGAAAAGGTGGAATCGAACGAAGACTAGCGATTGTATTGATTGGTCTTATCCCAATTTTGTTTCTTTTCACTTACGGTGGCGAAATTTTCATGAGATTTTGGCTTTTTAGTCTAGTTCCTTTAGTTTTCTTCATAGCAATAGGTTCGAGGAGGAAAGTTTTCTTCGTAGCCTTTGCTATTTTCCTAGTAATATTCTCTCCATCATTAAACATGATTGCTCATTATGGAAATGAAATAAGTGATTATGTTCCAATTGGCGAAGCAACGGGAATTAAATTCTTTGACAATGTTGTAACTCATGGGTACGTTATATCCTCTGATCGTTGGTCTGAGCGTCAGCGGGACCCTACCTATCAGCCATCCTATGACTATCTGCCATTTTCTAAAATAGAATGGGCGAACAACAGTATATCTCTTACCGAGTCTTCGTTTCAGAAATCTGGTTGGCCTAAATTTGTTCTAATGTCCTACGGTATAGAAAAAATGTATTCCTTTTTCCTCGGTGACCAGACTTTTGAACCTGAAATGAATGAAAATCTGACCCAAAGTATATACTTCAACAAGTTTTACTCAAATCCTGACTTTGAAGCATACATTGATATGGGTAGCCAATAACGCTAGTATTTCATCAATAGCAACGACAACGATAGCAACGTAGCGCGGCTTTCTTTTGCGAAATTTGTTGAACGTATGACTCGATTTCAGATGTTTGGACTAGTTCGATTTTCCCTCAAGCTTTTTCTTCATCTTCCCTACCTACTCCTTAATGCTTACGATGCAGTTCACTCTTTCTACCCAATGAGTTTATAGTAGGCTGGTCTAGGGTCACCTGCTACGTTAGCACAGAGATTTCTTCCGCTCCCAATATTGCCTGGATCTGAAATAGCGCTATCGCTTCGCCAATACCAAGCCAAGACGGTATTAATAGGAAGCATTTTGTAAAAAGTCATAAACGTTCTATAATTGTCTGCTTGAGTCGTATCATCGTTTGCGCCTTGCACGAAGTCAAAACGTGATGGGGGAAAGCCGCATTCTGTTATCCAAACTTTCTTGCCAAGCTTCATGCATTCCATTATGTTGTTAATTGTTATGTTCCTCCACGATTCGTTGATTTCTGGGAACGCTGGCATATAATCGTTTAGGCAAATGAAGTCTAAGGCGTCAATTATCCGTTGGTCCCAACTCCAATCGTAGACGAAATTGTTTCTTATTGAGGCCACTCCGTTACTGTCAATGGACGTGTGCCCGTTGACAAACCTAACCGTTACGGGACGCCCATCTAGAGTTTTTGCTATTCGAGAAAGCTGTTGAATCAAGTCTATGAAGTTGTCCTTTTGATGTAGATTTCCTCTAGGAGCATCCAAGTCGTGGTAGTACCAGGGTTCGTTAAGGATAGCCCAAGCACAAATATTTGGTATTCCTGATAGATAACTTACAGTATGGTTAACCATAGAGACAAACGCTTGTTTCATTTCGTCACTTCGTACTATAGCAAATTCGTCATTTTCTCCTGTAGTAGGGTCAATAACGTAATCAGGGGTACACCATGAGCTTTCATTTCCAAAAACAGTGTGAATTGTCACCAGGACCTTAATACCATATTGGTTTGCGACATTCATGACTGCTTTAACATTCTCTAAAAATACGTCACCATAAGGACTGCCATCGGGATAAGTTCCATTATAATCTCCCATTGTGTCTCCTTCTAGGCGATACCAGTAAAGACTCAAGCTGATGACATTTATTCCATCATTTTGAAAACGGGAAAAATCTCTGCGTAGAACACTATCCGTGGTGATATTGCTTGAGTATTCATTGTACAATGAAAGATAGTTCAGTCCGCGCTTGAGGAGAGAAGTACTCGTGCCGATAGTGACTGTGGAGTGCAGTGAAATGGAGGTAGAAGTCATCGCGCATGCAGCACCTGCAATACATAAAACGAGGAAACCTATTATCAGTTTTTTGATTGCATTCACGTACATAGCATGGCCTTAGTACGTTGTTTGCTGAGTTTCCGTGCTTCTATCCTGAGGCGTAGACTGTAATGTCGAAACTGAATGTAGGTGTTCCTTGAATGTTCGGCGCTATTGAAAGAAAGAGGACGACTGTAACACCATCGTTGACGCCCATGGATTGTCCGTTGTAATCCCATGTTAGCGTAGCATATTGGCTTGCGTTGGATGGATTCCAGTTCGTGGTCTGCATGGAAAGCGTCGCGAGCGTGTTGCCTTCGTTTCTGATGTAAACTGTCATGTTTTTGGTTGTTCCATTCTCAGCCAGTCCCCAGTCGACTGAAGTGATGCGCTGCGTGCAACTGCTGTTCGTGTAAATGCCTACTCCCACGCCTTTTATCGTTACCGTGTTGTGAAGAGAAACATAGCCCGTTTGGACTGCGTATACCACGGTCATACCTATGGCAAACACCAAAACGAATATTAGTGTCCTGATCATTTCGCTGCTGCGCATTTTCATTCCCTCATGTTGGACTCAATATTGTATCTGACGACTCACGATACTTAAACCTTCTGGTATACATGTTCAACTAGAATACACATGCCAAGGTACAAGAAAATGCGGAAACCCAGACTACAAAGAACGCGGTTCTTGACAGGTTTCAACAGTTCGGGAACCCTGACCCTGCTCCTAACAGCATCTGTCATCGTGATCGCAGTTCTCGCAGTTTACTACCAAGACCTGACGATAGTATTCAACGACGCAATGCAAGACGAAGCTGCAAACTATGTACTAGTTGTACCGATTTTGTTCGTATACCTCCTCTATCGTAAGAGGAAAATGATCAGATCCGCGATCTCCAGCGACGCAACTGACTCGCCGAAGGACAGAGGAAGCAGAGACATTCTCTGCGGCATACTCTTACTGGCAACGGCAATCATGTTCTATTGGTATGGCTCAACAACGTTCACGCCACTGGAATACCATGTCTTAACTCTGCCGGTTTTCGCTTCAGGCTTGACACTCGTGTTGTTCAACTTCAGAACTTTCAGGCAAGCAGCTTTTCCAATAGCTTTTCTCGTTTTTCTCATGCCACCGCCGTCAGAAATCCTGTACGGACTAGGTTCCACTCTTTCAGTTGTTAGCGCAGAGGCCTCCAGCGCCCTGGTAAACTTGTTGGGCCTGCACACCGCAATCTCAAGCGAATATGGAAACCCTACGATCATCCTTACTAGACCCGACCAAACAAGCGTGCCGTTCACTGTTGACATAGCCTGCTCAGGGATCTACAGCCTCATAGGATTCTTTGTCTTCGCGGCCTTCATAGCCTACATAACCCGCGAAAAAACATGGAAGAAAACCACCATTTTCATGCTCGGACTTCCATTCATCTACGCATTGAACATAGCCCGCCTATCCATCATACTCCTGATCGGCTACCAATACGGTGAACAGCTGGCTCTGCAGGCTTTCCACCTCCTCGGTGGCTGGATACTCATTTTCCTAGGCACAATCCTACTCCTAACCGTTACAGAAAGATTTTTTAAAACAAGAATATTCGCAAGACCATCGCAGGCACCTACATGCCCGAACGGCGACCACGGACTAGCTGATCCAGCAGACCACTTTTGCACTTATTGCGGGCGACTGGTGAACTATCCACGTTTAAGACTAGGCAGAACGGATATTGCCAGAGTTATTGGTATTCTGTTGCTAGTTGCCCTTCTCATTTCCATTCAGACCCCAGTGTTTGCTCTCACAGTAGCCCCTACTCAGCTCATGATTCAAACGCCCAACGGTGATCAGGGAAACACTCGTATCCTGCCCCAAATTCCAGCACGTACACTGCAGTTTGTGTATGAAGACAAGAACTTCGAACAAGAAGCAAAGCAAGACGCATCACTGATATACAAATATACAAGTCCAAACGGAACGGACCAACCAGTCTACGTTGGAATTGAAGTAGCACAAACCACTTCTTCGCTACATCGCTGGGAATCATGTCTAATAACCTGGCCCCAAACACGCGGATACCGGCCAAAAGTGACGCAGCTCGCCCTAGAAGACATCCAGATCCTCCAGAACCCGCCGATCATCGCCCGCTATTTTGCCTTCCAATACACGAGCTACAATCAAACACAAGCCGTGCTCTACTGGTTTGAAACATCGCTATTCTCCTACAACGGCACAACCCAGCAAAAACACGTAGAAATAAGCCTAATCGTCTACGCAGACTCGCCCCAAAACGTGACTGAAATGAGGAACAAGTTGATGCCTTTTGCGACAGCGATAGCAGCCTATTGGCAACCGATCAAAACATGGTCCCAAATAGACCTCTTCCTTTCCAATAATAGCACAAGACTCGTGCTCTTGCCAATTACGATGTTAATTGCTCTCATGGTCTTCCAAGCCCTAGAAGACAGACGAAGAAAACTCCAAAACCTCACCACCTACCAAAAACTTTCACAGTCGGACAAGCAGCTGTTAGAAGCTTTCAGGCAAACCGAGCCCACAGCCTCCACAACACAAAACATAACGGCAGTCTACAGAAGAATAGGAAACAACAACACGTCAGGAGAAGAAACATACGAGAGAATCCTTAGACTGGAAGAATCCAAAGTCATCAACAGGCAAATCATAAGTCGACAAGACGATCCGACACTCATCTGGAAAACAAACTTCAGAAAACCAGGCAAAGCAAAAGAGAAACCCTTCACACTGTTGCGAAAAAGCCTCTTGCCATCTTTCCACAAAACAAAGCAAAACAGTTGAATTGCCCTAATGAGTACAAGCAGACGCCAACATTCACCATTCCACGATTGCCCATGCGGAGAGAACCGCGATTGATGCTTGTTATAGAATTCGTTTTCATGTTTTCCATACTGTTTTAAATACGCAGTGTTGACACTTCTAGTTAAAGAAGTGATTTACATGAACAAGATAAAATCAACAGCCATGCTAGTAGCCATAACAGCATTATTTATTCTCTACATAGCAATGCCGGCATACGCAGGAACAAACAGTATCTCCGCAAACCCCGGCCTAATAAGCATAGGCGGCACCACACTGATAACCGTTACTACGGACAAGGCAGTGGTAAACGGAAGAGTCTATGTGACCATGCCAGACGGTGTGACGGTTTGGGCCAACCAAGTCGCGAGCAACATCATCATAGGTGCAGGCGGCGGATCGCAATCCATTACCTTCCCAACTGATTTCGAGGCGGGGGCCAACACAAACAGTGTCGGGAACTATGCAGTCGAAACCAACTTGAACTGGGTAGCAGGAGGAACTTTCAAGGTAGAGTTCTTCGTGTATCCTGAGATGCCTTTGGGAGCAGTAACTGCATTAGCAGCATGCTTCGCCGGTCTAGCAAGCTACAAGAAACTAAAGAAATAGTCAACACCAACGGCAGAAAAATGCACAAACTGCCTTTCCCATCTTACTTTCTAGAACTACCTAGTTTGCTTTTTCTCGTCATGAACACCTCATCTGACCTCAGCACAATTGATGCTTGTTATAGAATTCCTTTTCATGTTTTCCATACTGTTTTAAATACGCAGTGTTGACACTTCTAGTTAAAGAAGTGATTTACATGAACAAGATAAAATCAACAGCCATGCTAATAGCCATAATGGCGGCTTTCACGTTCTACCTTGCTGCGCCCGTGCTCACAACTCAGGCGTTGAGCTCAGGAATCTACGTGAACCCAAGCACACTCACGGCGCCTGGACAGTTTACAATAATAACGCTCGTAACACCGATACACGCCACTGGCACACTAAACGTTACATGCGTTGCAAGCGGCAATAACTGGACAACCAACATAAACACTGTTTCACCAACCTTCACGCAGACATGGAATTTTTCAAAAGATTTTCCAGGTGCCAATACAAATACCTTAGGAATGTACAATGTTACAGCCAAGCTAACGATGCTGGTTGGAAGATACACTTGGAACACAAGCTTCATAGTGCAGTTCTTCGTATACCCTGAGCTACCCTTGGGAACAATACTGGCGCTTGGAGCATGCTTCGGCGGCCTAGCAAGCTACAAGAAACTAAAGAAGTAGTAGGGAAACGCCAACAATCAACGGCGGCTACGAAAAGTAGCGCCTATTTTAGATTTGTCAATTGGTATTCAGCTTCGAGACTCTCCGAGTCGACTGGTAACGCGTCATAAGATGAACCAAACTCAAGCGCACCCTGATTTTTGATTCCTAATTCGCTTTCCCACAGTTCTGACATCAAAGAACGAATCACCCAAGCTTAGAGCATCTTCTTAAGACAAACCAAACAGCAGAAGCATCCAGAAGAAGTGAAAACCCGTGAAATGCCCGAAATGCGGAGAAATGACAACCGCCATGAACCAAAGAGAATCAGACCCGCCCAAACGCATAGAGAAATGCCTATTCTGCAACCACATCATCCCTGAAATCACAACCGAAAACAAAGTAGTTCGAAACACACCAAAGACCCCGCCAGTCCCCGAAACAACCAAACGCGCAAAAAAACTAAACTCCAAAAAACCATTCAAGGTTGGAATGCTCTTATCAGGCAAACTCAGTCATGTCTCAACTGGGCTGTCGTTTGAACTTAGTGCTCTCTCTTCTCTTTCCAAGTTCAAAATCAAGAACTACAGTGAATTTGACAAGGAAAGGAAGCGGAAGACCTTCGCCAAGACAAAAAGCCTGAAACCAAACACCAGCCCGCTTGCTCGCCACGCTACAAGGAACCCAATCACAGGTAAAATGGACACTGCAAGAATGGCAAGCTTGCTGATGCTTTCAGTCGGCATCCTCTTGGTAGTCGCATCAACCCTAGGATCTTTGACAACGCTCGCTCTAGTAGGCCTCAGCATGGCCTTCTGGGGCGCGCTCCTGCTCTACATCCGGCCCTCGAAATACGTGAAATCCGAGCTCCTAGTCTCGCTTCAATCACCACTCGAAGACCTCGACAAAATAATCAAAGAAACAAAGAACACGGGAAAAGGCATCTATTTACCACCGAAATCCCTCAAATACTCCACCACAAGCATAGTCCTAGTCCCTCCGAAACCAATCGACAAGCTCCCACAACTGGAAGAAGTCACCAGCGACAGCCTACTCCACAACAACCCTCAAGGACTACACCTCACCCCGCCAGGCTTTTCCCTCTGCCAACTATTCGAAAGAACAGCAGGAACACCGTTCAATGCGATGAGCCTAGAATCCCTACAAGAAAGAATGCCCAAACTCTTCATAGAAGAACTAGAAATAGCAGACAACCTAAAAATGCAAACAGAAAACAACACCATAACCGTAGAAATCACCAAAAACATCTTCGCTGACACCTGCAAAGAAACGGCAAAACTCCAGAGAATACACAACTCCGTCGGCTGCCCAATCTGCAGCGCCATCGCCTGCGCCCTAGCGAAAGCAACTGGAAAACCCATAACAATAGAAGAGGAGCAAAGCAGCGACGGAAAAACCACGACGCGCTACAGGATACTGGAGGAGTAGAAACTGCAGATCCCATTCACATTCACGGACATTAGCCTCTGGCTGGCCGTGACCTCAATAACCCTCCTAATCACGGCCGAACTTGCTTCACCATACTATGGGAAAACAAACCTCGTCATAGACATCAGGCGACTAAGAAACACGGCGCTAGTTCTCGGCGGCCTATTCCTCATCACGGTCGCCATCAGAGTAATAGGAATAATCTCTTCCTGACAATCACATCACCAAGCAACACAGGACAAAAGCAATTGACTATTCTTACAGAACGGGCTTACAGAAAAGGCTTACAGAAAAGGGCACACCGAAATCCTTACCCCCTTATATCAAACGAACAGGCTGAAACCAACGATGAATAGAATAAAACCTGCACACCTGCTGATGCTGGTGCTCTCACTTTCACTCTTGCTAATCCTAACTGCCCCCACTCAACACGCCGGAGCAACAGACGGCAACAGCGCGGTCTTCAACAGCCTGCTTGGGTTCACTTCATGCGACAAGAACGGAATCGAAAAGCACATTTTCCAAGAGTCAGACGACGTGTACGCCAAAGGAGGCTGGTTCCCCCTGCGAATCCACAAGCAAGTGTCAATATACGTCATGCCAAACGGCCTAAAGATAAAAGACATCAAACCAGCAAACGCGGTCTCAGGCCCAGCCAACACCACAGTCGACTCCAAAGGACACTTACCCGTCACAGAAATCTGGCCCCACAACCTGAAAGCGGGCCAATACGACGTTTGGATTGACGTAAACCGAAACGGAAAATTCGACAACGGCGACCTCCTACACTTCTACTTCTACACTTGCTTCTACCTGTTCTTCGTCGTACCCGAATACATAGTAGGATCGATCGGAGCAGTAGCTGCAATGCTATGTGGCCTCGCAGTGTTCAAACTCAAAAGCACCACGAAGACCCGCAGATCACACTGGAAAAAGCGATCCACGACGTTGTAGAGCATGTGCTCCATTCACGCCCACGCTGATGCCCCGAATCAGTTCCGCGCGAAAACTGTTCTAGAAAACCCCACTTCAAGTTTCACAAGTCTTAATTATAGTGCGTGCCGAAAAACAAGAAGTCGAGAAAAGGAAAAAGGTGAGAAGGTCGAAACGAGGGGTGCAGTTGTACTTCTGGCAGCTCTCATAGTGAAGTAAATGACTCACAAGCAGAAGTCAGAGCAAGCTGGGGATACGACAACGCCTACGCTACTCACATCTACACCGAGGTCAACGTGACACCGCAGCTACCAGTCCCAAAGTCACCCCTCGGAACGGTGGCAACCCTCAGTTCCATGATGATGGCGCTCGCCATGGTGATGCTCCACAGGCGTCCCCGCCAGCCATTGAGCATCGCTGCATAACGCATCGCAGAAACAGATCTTCTTTTGCCACCAACTGCCATTCTGAACAATCCTCCCGTAGGACACGCTGTAAAGAAGACATGATCAAGACCTCGTCTAGAACCACGCGCGGAAAACGGTCAAACGAAAAAGCCCAGATCAGTTGCCACCTGCACATGTGTTGACAGCAGCCATCGCCTAACCGTTGTACACCTAACAACCCATGCCCTGCCCAAGCGTCTATTTCTGTATCCAGCTTTTATCAAGCATTTCTATCATGAAATAACCCATCAAAACGAGGTCAGACAAGTTGACAAACAGATCCGAAGAAGACACACTCAGAGAAATCCTCCGAATAGCAAAAGAGAAAAAGCCACAGACAGTGGCAGAGCTCATCAGCATTTCCAGAGAGAAACTCTCAACTTCAGACGAGAAAACACTCCAAGCCATACTGGAACTTCAAAAAACCGGACGAATAAAACTCGCAAAAAACGACCCACCAGCCTCAGCCACACCAACCTTACACCTGAAAACACTGCAGCCGCTTTGGTACTGGCTCACCATAGCAACGGCAATCGCCACCGCAGTCGCCGTGTTCACGATCCCAGACGAGCTGTACCCCTTCGTGTACGCAAGGTACGCGCTAGGCGCAATCTACGTCCTCTGGCTGCCCGGCTACGCCCTCATAAAGGCACTCTTCCCAGAGAAGAAAACCACAGTCAAGAAACAGAACAGCCTAGACACAATAGAACGCTTAGCGCTAAGCATCGGCCTGAGCCTCGCCCTCGTTCCCATGGTAGGACTGCTCCTAAACTACAGTCCATGGGGAATAAGACTGGCACCCATAACACTAAGCCTGCTAGCGCTCACCCTAATACTAGCCACAGTAGCCCTAGTGAGAGAACACAACCTCCAAGTCAGCCAAGCAGACCTGTCCTAGTCCAAACAGCGAACGCTACCCCGAGACCCAGTAGAGCGCGGAGGTGAGCACCAAATGAGTAAAGATCAAGCAATCGGCGCAACGATACTCGCAGTATGCCTACTCGTAGCCGTCTTCTACCTCGCCACACTATTCTATCCACAATGGCTCAGCACGCTGGGAGTGCAGGTCACGCCATCAAACGTCCAATTCTGGACAATCGCTGTTCCAGTCTTGATAGCCTTCGTAGCCATAATGGGCATAGGCGGATGGATAGGCTGGACCATGGCCACAACGCCGCCTCCCAAACCAATCGAAGAAATCACCCCAGACCTGAAAGAGGAAAAGCCAACTCAAAACTGACACCGCACGATGCACAGTAAGCAAGGTCGCGCGAACCCGTAGCGGGCCCCCGAAACGACTCGTTGAGCCCACGCCTCTGCAGCAATTCAGCGGCAAACCACATTGCCGCGGCTGCACGATCCCCAACCGCGAGTACGAACGGCCAAAACGAAGCAAAACGCCTCATCCCAGAGCTCGATATAAGCCAACTCTAGCGCGCATGGCTGTTCCTAAATTCGTTTGCCATGTTAGTTTCTGCCGTTGGCTTTGCTTGGTCCATTGATAGCTGTGTAACTCCGGATACTTGAAGCATCGCCTATTAGCTCTAAATCAACCGCGTGAAACTTGAAAAAAGGAATTAAGGAACACGCTAGCGCGCTTCAGACAAAATCATATAAATTCGTATCCTACATGAAGGACTCTATCGAGTATACCACCTTATGCACGGAAAACAAACTTTCCGTGCATCCATTGATCTCTAGGTCTTCTGAAAAGGGTCATTGTAGAAATGTTAATTGTCGACGAAACGTTATATATTATTAACCTTAAACCGTGTTAACTATGCCACAATCAGTACGGGATAAGGTTTATTACGGCTGGAAACCGAATTTAGGAACACGCATGCGCGCAAGTTACGCTGTTGGCTCATTTCCCGCATCTTGGAAACTTGTTCTTAGCGCGCGCTAGCCACCGTGGCAGTCATACGAGAATACAACGCCAAACACGCCCACGAACAACACTCAACTAGCTCTCCAGAACGAGAAGAAAACACGCACCCGATCAGACTTCCAGAAGCGATTACTCGTCAATTGCCGTCCGAGCAACCCTGATTTATCGGTCGGAAAAAGAAATTACTCGGATTCGTTTTCCATAGAGCCCCTCAGTTGGATTCTCGGAATATCCAAAACTTCGGTTAGGCCCTTCCTGATTCTGTCTTCCAGGTAGAATCTTACTGAAATACTGAATGATCCGCTGAGGTAGACTAAGACTTGCTCTTCGCAACTGGCTTCTTTCTACGGCTTGGTTTGCCCATATTCTCGGCTTGACGAAGAATGTGATTTGATATTGCCGACATACTCAGAATCCTGTATTGATCTTTTTCGTAGAGATTCACTAGGAAGCTGTCTAGGGTGTCCACGTTGACTTGTGGGAGATGCTTCGTCAAATCCATGGCCTTCGAGTAGGCCGCGTAGTCCTCGTAGAACGTGATGAACATCACGTCCTTCCCAAAGCCTGTTCCGTTCACGGCCATCAGAGCGCCGTGGGGGTTCCTCTGCTCAAAATCAGTCACATATTTCTTCAACTCGTCAGAAACCCCAACTGCGGAGTCACTGAGTCTGATGAAGCTGGCGCCCATGATTTGGTATCCAAGCTTGGAGAAGTCAGGTATCATGGTGTATTCCTGTATTACTCCCTCTTTCTCCAGCTTCCTTATCATCCTGCTCACTGTCGGCTGAGAAACCCCAAGTGCCTTAGCAAGCTCCCTGTCGCTTCTCCTACTATTCCTCATTAGCTCAGCAACCAGCCTGAGCTCAACTTCCTTCAAGCAAAATCCCTCCTAGCAATCAGAACTACAATGGGAACCAACGGCTAATAAGCCTTAAACGAAAAAGCAAGTAGACAGAAGCTAGCATAGAACCTTCAAGTTGGTCCCGCATTTCCTCCGCAACAACAAACTCACCTAACTCCAGGCTCCAAGGTTACGAACTGGCAAGGCAGATCAGCGCGCGCTATACAGCGTCCGCTGATCTACACATACGTATTCTTCCAGAACAGGTAGGCTTTTGTCTGCATCAGGAAACCGCAGATCCCTATGAGGTTGCCCTAATTGCGCTGATGATAGAAACGTCTTCCGAAGTCTGCTATTCTATGTCAGAAATCCTTTTGCTCCAATAGGTGATAAGTTAAGCAGTTGCTCAAAAACCGTAATGAAAGAACCCTCCAGTTTCTGGGCCTTAGTACGATTCACTCAATCGAAGCCTTCAGACTCTCAGCTAGCGTCTTGTTCTCTTTGCCGTATGTTTTTGCTCCAACTTTCTTGGCATAGATGTACAAAGCCTTTTTTCCTTGATTTTCAAAAGTGATTCTCAAAGGTCTCATTAACGCTCTCGTATCTTTCCATCGCCTCTGAACATCGCCCCATCCAAGATAGACATCCGAAATGTCTTTGAAAGGCACAAGCAAACGAAACTCTTTATGCGAATCTTTGCTCTTACCAACAAGCGATATTCTTTCAATTTCCAAGGATAGTTGCCCTTCATAATTGTGAAGCGGTATACCGAGTGGCTGTGAAGTATGTGCTTCAAATTCCTCTTTGAATTTCTTCCTCAAATCTAAGATATCTTCTCCAAATGCCCAAATCGCTTCATAGATAGCAGCCATGCCGCTTCCAACCGCATAATGCGGTAAATTGCCTGCTTATTGATCTTTCGTTCGCATGCTGACTGATTTCATTAATGATTGTTCAAAACAGAAATAGGCTATTTCGGTTCAGCTATGACTTTTCCGACACGTTCTATCTGGGGTGGTTGGGGTAAAGTTTTATCCCAACCAACCACAAACCCGGTGGTCAGTAACTGGAACCAGTGCCAAGCGTTGCCCCGCCGAGAGGCGCGGCGCTTTTCACTGTCGCCTTCACTTTTGTGGTTCATCTTTCTTCAGAAGGAGCTCGGTCTCCAGATACTTCTGGTCGCTCATTCTCTTGATCTTCAGGAATCTTCCCAATCCCTTCTCTGTTTCTTTTTCGTAGATGTTGATTTCCCCATCAAACAGTCCTAAAATGGCGTGAAGCTCCTCCGGAGGGTGCATCTGCGGGTCGACTATTGCCAGAGCTGTGAATCCATTTGACTTCAATTCTGCAGTGAGTGCGGTCAGCCACTTTCTGGTTTGAACTGCATGGTGTTGCAGCAGAACATCCGAGACGAGGCCTATACAGATTCTTCTCGGCCCCTTCAGCGAAGGATCTAGTCTGCGAATTGCTGAAGTCAAGGCAATACTAATGTCAGTGAGATTTTCAACTCCCTTCAACGTAAATATGTTGGGCAAGCTTTTGACGATGGCGTCTGCTTGAGGGTTGCAGACGAAAAGGTGGAAGCTGGCTTGGAACTTCTCTGCGAGAGATTTTGCTGCGCTGGGGTCGACGGTGAGGTAGAATGTTACTTCGCCTTGTTCTGCCCCTGTTTGGAGAAAACTCCTGACCAGAGATTCCCTTTCGTCGCATGAAGGTGAGGTCAATGCAACTGCGTAGTTCTCGGGTATTCCACCACGCAGCAACTTGTCTAGATCTGGATAGCCAGTGGCGATGCGACCTGGAACACTCGCTGAGATTTCCGTGGATTGGAACTTTGAGGCTACTTCATGTGCGCGCGTTTTTCTGGAATGAAGTGTGATTCCCCAGCAGCTGAAGGCGTGGGAATAGGGCTCCTGCATTAGATGAGTGAATGATAGTTCGCTGTATGCTAAGAACCCGATTACCTGTGTTGACGAAAGCCCTTCTTTAAGTATCTCAGCTTCAGTTCCCGATTTGCATCCCGCCATCAGCTCAATGATTCTTCTGTTGATGCAGGTGACGAGGATAGTGGCATCGTTTGTGTTGAAGCCTTGGTCTGCTCTGAGCATGTCATACACGCGGCGAGCTCCTTTTTGCACTTTCTCGTGGTTACCCATCATGATATAGCCCGGCATTTCAGGAGTATAGCTTCTGATCGGAAACATGAGCTCAATGTCTTCTCCCACTACTCGCATGCCAGCAACACAAGCATAGTTGCCAAAAGGGAAAGCAAAGGCGTATCTGGCCACAACGGGATTGAATATTAGTAACCTCTTCTGTGCTCGAGAAAGTCGCATTGCTTCCAGAATCGCTTCCTTATCAGGCGTGGGAAGCCCTTTTTCCTTTGACAGTTTAACTTCGTTTTCATAAATAACTTCAGCATACTCAGTGCAGGGATCTTCTCTGCCAATGCGTTTGACGTATTTGAAGTGAGGTTCCCTCTCGCTGTTGAAATGAAATGTGTGTTCTCTTCCAATCTTAGTTATGGCATTTACATCTAGACCTACCGAGGTTTCGCACAGGTTGGGAATCAAAGCACACACCGCTTCTCCGTCAAGGGCTTTTGACTGTGGATGCTCCTTCAGCCTTCCATAGAATTGATGAAAAAGCTTGGCATTGACTCCATCACCGCTGCCTCCGCCTATGACGTTCATTATCCTTGCCTCGCGGGTGCTGCCCATGAAATTGGTGATTCCCTCCGCCAAGAAATGCTCATAACCTGGAGTGTCAACCTTCGACCCCTGAGTTAGCACAAGCAGAGTCTTTCCCATGTGAAGATGCTCTTTGCTGGTGGCCTGCTGGGAGAAGTCGACCCATGCGTCGCGAGCCATCTCCCTCCCTTGCTCTCCTGCTTCTTCTGCCGTTCGAAGACCCCAAGTTCGCCCCACCCCTATCGGAAGGTTTGTGGCCAAAGCTAGGAGAGACAAGCCGTTGTAGCCTATTCCCGAAATCTCCTTCAGTTCAAGGTCTTCGTTTTCTAATTCTCCACCAGTTGTATGACCGATGAGTCTAAGCTGGTTTGCACCGTGTTTCTTGAATCTGTCTTCTATAGCTCTAAGAATTGATCCGCATATCAGTGCATCCTTCTCTGCAGGTTCTCCTCTGTAACTCAGATACAAGATCAACAGCTTCACATCTTCAGGACTACAGCCGCTTTTCAAAAGGTCTCTTTCAAGTTTGTCAAGAACCGTTCCGACTAGTTTCTGGGCTTCTTCTGGGCTGTTCCTTCTCCTCAGCTCCAACTCCCTTTGTTGGTCAGTTTCCATCTCATTCATCGTGTGCGCATGGGCAGCGAAACCCATGAAGAAATGATCATCCATACAACATCCAACACTTTGGTGAGTAATACTGTGTCAGTATGCCTTAAAAGGCTAACCTAGCGTGTTCTATGGCTCGCAGCATCAGTATACTTCCCTTGACTCAGAGCAGTTTCTGTCTACTATCTTAACTCATAACAAAACTTGGCAAACTAACTCCTTTTTCTCTAAACGCTTCACTTGGGGTTTGGGGGTAAAGTTTTATGTCAAAAATAGGGATAGCCTAAAAGGAAGCAGAATTATGGCTTTCATTGTTTTTTATCTCTTTCCTCTACGCGTCTTCTGGCTGCACTACTGTTTATTGAAGCTAATGCTCCCAAATCTCCTACACTCGCATACTTCAACGTCTCTAGCGGCAATGCCATAATTATCGTGTTTGCGGCTTCTTTGCTTGCTTCACTTACTGCTGCCAAGATTCTTAGTTGCATAGCATTCGGGTCTTTCATGTTTTCAGCCGCTTGTTTAAGAATGACTGACGCCTTTAGTTCTGCATCCGCTTTAATCACAACCGATTGTGCCTCTCTTTCTGCTTCAGCTTTCACTGCCAGGGCTCTTTTCATATCATCTGGCAAAGATATGTCTTGTATCTCTGCCTTGTTAATGTCTACGCCCCACACTTTGGACAATTCATCAACTTTGTCCTTGAAAGCGTCTGCCACTTCTTCACGTTTCATAAGCAAGTCGTCCAGACTGTATTTTCCCATTATGTCTCTGATGGATGTTTGTGCATACTTAGCCACAGCATCCTTGTAATCTTCGATCTGCAGTATGACTTTCATAGGGTCCTCCACTTTGGTGAAAACAACTGTATCTATGCTAGCTGAAATGTTGTCCTTCGTGATTGTTGTTTGCCCTTTCAGTTGAATCGTTTGCATTCTCATGTCAACCACATAAAGCCTATCAATAAAAGGTATTCTGAGATGCAATCCCGCTTTGTCTTCAATCTTCACTATCCTGCCCAAACGTATCAACGCTACTCTCTCCCACTGCCTAACAATGAAATAGCTAAGGTAGAGTACAACGAGAATCACCACTGCGCCAAAAAAAAGAGAAAGTCCTACAACCCAATCCTCATACATTTTCTTCACCTCCTCCTTCTTTTCGTTCTTAGTCCGATCTGGTATTCACCATTGGCTACATAACCCGCTCTCTCTCTTACAGATTTGGGTGAGAACGCGGCTGCGGTGTAGTCAACCAAGTACTCTCAGAAGACTGTAGTTCCATTACTTTGGGTTTGGGGGTAAAGTTTTATCCCAAAACCCAAACAATCCTTAAATAAGAAATTTCTTAATAATGCATATCGGTATTCAAGTGAGGGATATTCCTTTTCCTTTCCTTGTTCTTGCTCACAATCTGGTATTTACTTTCTTCAATATATCAAATTCACTCAGTCATTCGTTTGCAAACCAGATTCTTATATCATCTATTGGCTTAGCATATTGGATTGTAGGCTGGATCTTCATATACAGGCAGAGAAAGAATCAACGTTCGCGTTAGCAGGCTGCAGTTAATCTTGCCGTCCGAGTAACTCTGATATTTCATCCTACTGTCAACCTAATGCCTTCTCATCATCCGGCAAGAGACAATAAACGAACCGAACAATAAAAATCTATTCAGAACTCGCTTTCCATCGTTCCCCAATCGATCGCCTTGAAAAATCAGACCGGTCAGACAATTCTGCACTTAGCAAAATGAAAAATGTGACCGGTGCCACTGCTTTCCGTTCTCTCGCGTGAGAACGCAATCGCTGAACAGCATTATTTTGATTCCGTACGGCCAGAGTTGAGGTTGTTACGCTAACGTTCACTTACGGTTATTATGGCGTCCTTAAGTCTCTCTAGACGTGTTTGAACATTCAAGGCCCTTAGAACTGCTGCGCCTCTATCTGTAGCGGCATACACCATTCCCTTATCCATGCTTCTTTTCTCAACAAGGCTGTTTCTCACCAGGAAATTCAATCGTTGCTTCACGATCGCGCAGTTACCGCTCAATTCATAGGACAGACTGTCGACATCCAAAGGCTTCTCAACCAGAACTCCAAGGATCTCCTGATATGATTCCAATTTCGACTTCCGCATTTACACCACTGCTTCCTTGACGTTAGCTGTTTGCAGATAAATCGTTTATGAACCCCAAATCTGTACCATGAGTCAAAGCCACAGCAGCTTAGAGCGCGATATTCTCCATGAAGATGCTGCAGTCCAACGGGCATGTATCCCTGATTCATATCCGCAATTCATAAGACAGTTAAGTAGGATTCGACCAACCGTGTCCCAGAAACTCAGGGGTAATGAAATGAAACAAACATCCAGTATTAAGGAAAGGAAGAACATCGCGGCAAAGCTGACCATCACACTAAGAGAAAACGTCAGAGAACTCTCGACAGATTTACAAACAATATTAATAGATGATCTGGTGACCGCATACCAAAATAGAATGAAAGTGTTAATGTGCGCTCAGCAGAAGATGAGCCACCACCGAGAGCAATGCAGTACGGGCATGTATTTCAAATCCATAAAAGCTTTATATAAAGAACCAGAAATAACACGGCAAGAGGTTCAACGATGAGACGATCAAAACTCGAGATGTATATCGACATACTGAAAGTGCTGGCACATCGTGGACCGTTGAAGCTGACACACATAATGTACAAAGCCAACGTCAACTGCAGCGTACTCAAAGAGAACTTGGAGTTCTTAGTAAAACAGAACTTGGTCGAAGAGCGAACTGTTGAAAAACGAAGGATTGTCTATGCCGTAACCCAAAGAGGCATAACCGTACTCAAGTACTTCCATGAGTTGAAGCAGGTTCTTCCAATAGTCGAAGAAGCCAAAAATGGCGCAATGGTGCCATTCTAGCTCAATTCCTTATTTTTGAACAACCAACTCCCAGTTTGTCGAGTCACAATAACAGTTTCCTAAATTCGTACAGCCGCTTCTTACTTCTGTTTCGTAAGACTTAATAAACACGGGTTCGCCTAACATGCTGTATACGTGCAAAACACATGGAGAAAAAGGCAGTGGCCGCGCAAGATCTCTCAGGGAAAAGACCCGTACTAATCCTTGAAAAAATCAGAGAAAACCTCGAACGTCTAAACGAAAAAATAGAGGTTATGATTGAGCTGCAGAAGCACGGCAGAAAAGACCTTGAACAACAGATCGCAGACGCGCCACTGGACGTAATGACACTGCTCTCTATGCCAGATCATCTCAGAAAGACGGCAATGGCCGTTTGCCGACTTGGCAGAGCCACAGCTGATGAAATTGCCCAGCAGACACATAGAGCCAGAGCTGTGGAAAGCGCTTACTTGAATCAACTTGTTATCATGGGACACCTGAAAAAGGAAAGAAAAGGCAGAAAGGCCTACTTCTACGTTGACAGGGAAAGCCAAGAGTGATATCCATGGGTAGAATGATAGCTGTACATTCATACAAAGGCGGAACAGGAAAAACTCTTCTTTCAATCAACCTAGCCGCAACCCTCGCCAAGCGTGGAAAAAAAGTATGCCTCTTTGACCTCGACTTTCGAGCACCCAGCTTGGCAACAATCCTGAAAGTTGGAAAACCAGAACACTGGATGAACGATTACCTAAATGGAACATGTGAAATAGGCAAAGTGCTAATGGACTTCAGTGAAAGAATCAAAGGCAAAGACAAATTCTATGTGGCACCCGCCAACCCAGCCACAGAAGCAATCCGAGATATGTCAGCGAAAGACAGAAAATGGGAAATGAAAGCCCTTGGAAGACTACTAGCCCTCAGAAACTCTCTACTGACTGAAAACGCTTTTGATTACCTGATTTTCGACACTAGTCCAGGACTCCAATACTCATCAATAAACGCCATTGTCAGCGCTGACTTGGTGATCGTCGCCACGACTTTCGACAGATCAGACGTTGATGGAACAAGGCGCATGTTACGGGAGCTTTACGACTTGTTCGAAAAGAAAACAGAGATCGTGCTCAACAAAGTGCTTGATGTTTCTGCCAGGTCCAGCAAAGAGGAAGTGCAAACCAAGATCAAGGACGTTTATCAAGTTCCACTACTAGGAGTGATCCCATGCTTCTGCGACGTACTAAAAGCTGAAGGAAACATACTCTTTGCAGAAGACAAGCCAGATCACCCATTCACCAAGATCCTCGGCGAAATGGCCAAAGAAATCGACCAAATGTAGCGGACACTAGCCCTTACTGCCCAGCAATTTTGTTTATCAATCGATAGACTTTGCAGCATTGACACTTTTCATACTCTTTTTCGTCACATTGATTGCAAATCAGGCGACTCAGCTCCTTGATCTCTGAATGCAAATTCTTCCCTCATCAGCAAACCGGACACAAACGGGAACTCGAGAAATATACAGCGTATTCCGAATCACGTAATAATTCGCACAAAAGCCTTATAGAGAAACCAAAACAATGAGAAAATCACCACTAATCATGGGTGACAAGCTTTTGGAAAGCTCAGCAATTATTCTCGCGGGAGGCGCTTCCAGCAGACTTGGACAAGACAAGGGACTGCTCACGCTAGCAGGCAAACCGCTCATAAGACACGTACTGGATGCAGTAGCTAACCTGGTTGACGAAAGACTGGTAGTGGTCAGCTCAAAAACCCAAGCTGAAGGCTATTCAAAATCCTTGGGCTCAAAAGCCCGCATCATAGTTGACAAAGGCAAGGGGCAGACTCCGCTTCTAGGAGCTGAAGCAGGTTTCGAAGCTGCAAAAGGAGAATACTCCATTCTTCTTCCCTGTGACACCCCTTTTGTTTCAAGAGAAATCCTCTCTCTTCTATTTGATCTGTGCAAGAACAGGACTGCTACCATACCGCGATGGCCAAACTGCTACATAGAACCATTGCAAGCGGTCTACCTTACAAGCCCCTCACAGGAAGCCGCTAGAGCCTCTTTGAACGAAGGTGAGTCAAATATGCAGTCCATGGTAGACAGGTTGCATGGAATACGCTATGTTTCCACGCTTGTTCTACAGGAATTAGACCCTGAACTGAGAACATTTTTCAACGTGAACACTCAATTGGACTTGAAGAAAGCTGAAGCAATTCTCAGGCGCCAACGCCATTGACTCCAAAAGCCTTGAGATGTGCGCTATGTACTCAATTGCCATTCCCTTATTCCTGGCACTAAGTAGGCCGCATTGCGTAGTTCTCTGTTTCCGAAAACAATTTCTCCATGTCCGTTTCTGAGTGTGCGGTGCACAACGCGCCATTATGTCCTGGCAAAAAGAAAACACCATTCGCAATCAGTCGCAGATCATATTTGAGAAGTTTCCCCTTGTCGGCCTTGAAAGCTGCAACTGCATCCTTCACGTGTTCTCTTGTGAAATGAACGTTAAAAATCGATCCTGCCCCCGTAACTCGCGCGCCAATGTCGTGGGACTCGAAAACGCTGCTCAGTCTCTTCCTTGTCTTTTCACCAAGCATGTTTAACCTATCTATTAATCGTCCATCTTCAAGAGCCTTCAACGTCGCTAGACCCGCTGTCATCGTGATCGGATTCGCTGCAAAGGTTCCACCGTGGAACGAGTAGTATGGCCGTTTATACGCAAGTGAATCCAATCTTTCCATGATCTTCCTACTCCCACAGAAAGCACCTATTGGAAAGCCTCCACCCAGAATCTTCCCAAGAACAGTCAGGTCAGGGGTCACACCATAGTATTCTTGTGCGCCTCCTGGAGCCAATCGAAAGCCAGTGATGACCTCATCAAAAATGAGTAATATGTCCTTCTCGTCGCAGAGTTCTCTTAATCCTTTCAAAAACTCGTTCTCTACTGGAACCCCTCCGCCGGAACCGAGAACTGGTTCGATGATGATGGAGGCGACTTGTTGATTCTTCAGTTTTGCCTTAACTCCTTCAAGGTTGTTGAAGGGCAGAAGAACTGTGTCTTGAAGTGAGCCTTTTGTTAATCCAGCTGACTCTGGAATGTCAAATGGGTATTTCACGCCTACGTCAAGCGCATCATATCCTCCATGCCAGCCGCCTTCAAATTTCGCAATCTTCTCTTTGCCAGTGAATGTTCTTGCTAGACGGGTAGCGTACATGTTCGCTTCAGTTCCCGAGTTCGTGAATCGCATCATTTCGCAGCTAGGTACCATTTTGGCAACCTGCTCGGCCAGTTTGATTTCCAGTTCGTGCGGCGTTCCATAATGCGTTCCGTTTCTAAGCTGTTTCTCAACAGCTTCCATGATTGTTGGGTGACTATGACCCAATATGAGTGCAGTGTGTCCCAACCAGAAGTCGACATACTCATTTCCATCGACATCATAGAGCTTGCTGCCTTTCGCTTTGGAGGTGTAGAAAGGATAAGGTTCGAAATGGCGTATTCCGTACGAGACCCCGGCTGGAAGAACCTTCTTAGCTCGTTCGTACAGAGCCTTGGACTTTGGTGTTCTTAAAACGTATTCTTCCGACATTCCATGTCCTCTTCAAGATTCAGCTTTCGCTAGATTTCTTTATTATTGTTTCCATGGCTTCGTTCAAGTTGGACACAACAGCATCAACGAGTTTACATTTGTTCTGCCTTTCCCTGTCCAAGAGTATGGTGCTTATGCCTAAACGTTTGGGAAGAAGAACATCAAGCGCGCGCGCCGAAACCTCCTCATATACTACAGGATTCGCCTGACAAACCAATGTTCCAAACAGATCGAACAAGACCGCCGTCATCCTAGCCATACACCACGCCTCACAACGAATCGTTACTTATGCTGCTATCAAGGATCCAAGAAGTATTAAAAGTCCCTCAAGTCCAATGTTAGGAAGGAGAGAACAACAATGGAAACTATCTATGGCTTGGAATTCCACACATTAACATCTGAGCGATGGGATGACCTCGAAAGATTGTTTGGCAAGCGTGGGGCTTGTGGGGGATGCTGGTGCATGTTATGGAGACTCAAACGCTCAGATTTTAACAAACAAAAAGGTGAAGGAAACAGGAAAGCTCTGAAAAAAATAGTGGATTCAGGCCAAGTTCCAGGCATTCTCGCGTATACCAACCATGAATCAATCGGATGGTGCTCAATCTCTCCTCGAGAGAACTTCTCCACCCTCGAACGATCCAGAATACTCGCACGAGTCGACGATAAACCAGTGTGGTCTGTGGTTTGCTTCTTCATTGCCCGACCATACAGACGCAAAGGTCTCACTGTGAAGCTGCTCGAAACATGTTTAAAGTACGTGAAAGAACATGGCGGCGGCATCGTTGAAGGGTATCCAGTTGATCTGATAAGAGGCAAAACCCCTGATGTTTTCGCGAACACCGGGTTAGCAACGGCTTTTCGAAAAGCTGGGTTTGGGGAAGTCGCTCGACGATCACCAACAAGACCGATAATGCGGTGCGCAATAAGAAGCGAATAGAAAGACTTTTAAACGGTTCGCAAAACTTGTCGTTTTTTGATTATTTCCTGTCAATTGATTGGAGGTCCAGTCTTGAGTATTGAAATGAAATTGATTATCAGCATTCTTGAGATGACCAATGAGAAATCAGGTTTACATGAAACAGTTGATACGAGCATCCGAGTCCCATCACAAACTGCCAGAAAGTTGCTGCAAAAACTGCAAAATGAGGGTTTGATTAATGACCAAACTGGCGCGATAGAGGCCAATGCAGCGCAGCGCCTGAGGTTGGCAGTACGCGCCATAGGTCTGGGCGCTGACCTTGAAACTGTGAGCCAGCTCCTGCGATGGCAGGAGTTTGAAGGTATGGCCGCGATCGCACTAGAGCAAAATGGCTACGATGTGTCGAAGAACTTGAGATTCAAACTTGGTAGAAGAAGATGGGAGATCGACATCGTAGGATGCAGGAAACCACTGGTTATGTGCATCGACTGCAAACATTGGCATCGCAGGCTAAGTCCTTCAGAGCTGAGGAAAATTGTTGAAAAGCAAATTGAAAGAACAAAGGCCTTTGCGGCGTCTCTACCCAATCCTGCTAATAGAATTGAATGCGTCAGATGGGACCATGCAAGATTCGTTCCAAGCGTCCTATCGCTCATAGAAGGAAGCCTCAAATTCTATGACGACGTGCCTATAGTGCCAGTGCTTAAGCTTCAAGATTTTCTGACTAACTTACCTGTTTATGCGGGCTCGCTTCGGCATTTCGCAAAATCTTCAACTACAAAGCTCTTCAATGGCTGAGATCATGTCTCGTCAATGCACTCATTCCAAGGGTTCATGATCTTCTCATCATTTCTAGAATCGGCTTCTTTGCAAATCGTAGCACAGGAAAGAGGGCAACAACGAAGATCAATACAAAGACAGCCACTAACCATCCGGCTATTTCCATAATAGCATAGTCAGTTACAAGGGGTTCAGGAATCAGGATTAGCAACGTGACAATGATTCCCAAGCACAATCCAACTGCATAGCTTGAAAGCAAAACCAAGAAGTTTTGAGTTGAAACAATCCTCACAATAGTGTTTGGCTTTGCTCCAATGGCCCTCATGATGCCGAACTCTTGTCTCTGCTCATCAACGCTCAACACGACATAACCTATCAGACACAAGGAAGCGGCAGCTGAGACTGATGACGGTATCAACATTATCATCGACCAGATGTTGCCAAGAAAGCCAACTGCCTTGTCTAATCCTTGGTTAAGCTCACTCAGTTCGAAATCTGGACTTGAAGCCTTGATCTTTGATTTTATGGCGTTAAGGACTTGGAGCCGGTCAGCTGATGGGTCGATTCTGACCAAGAGAATGTTGGGTTTGTCGATTCCAGCGATGCTTTGCAGTGTTCTCAGTGGTATGTAAGTTATGTTTCCATTGTTGATGGGGTCTAGGCAGACGCCAACGACTTTCAGCGTTTGACCGGAATATGATAAATTTTGAAGCAACGGTACGGAGAACATCTTCTGGGCTAATGAATCGCCTATCATGACTTCATCTGATTCTTCGTTTCCTAGGGGCTCACCGTCAACAATCCATTTGCTGAATGTCTTCTGAGGTTCAAAACCGACGACTAGCGACTCACCCTCACGACTATCGCCTATTTGCGTTGTTCCCAGCTTCGGGTCAAGAGTGTATCCCCACACTTCGTGGATGCGCCCTTCCAAGACCAAGCGTTGGTCAATAGTCACGTTCGGCATCAGGCCCATTTGATCTAGAAGGTCGTCCGGTATCAGGTACCTAGTATCAGTGTAGTTAAAATCTGGGATTGTTCCAGGTTGGTAGAACCTAGACAACAGCAACTGATACCTGTCGCACATGTCACGATGCCCAACCAACACGAGATCTCTACCGACTGCCCTCTCAACCCAATTCCCCGTAGTCTGGTCAGCAATTATTCCTCCAGCAACGGCAACCGTCACAAGCAAGAAAACCACAGTTAAGCAAAGAATCACCCGAGAGGTTGCAGATTTGCGACGAAACAAGCTCCGAATTGCGATCTTGGCCACGAAACCAGCTCTGGCAGAACCCTTGAAGTCCGATTCCTTGGCTAATCCGTAAATGTAAGCTGGCGACAGAGCTTTTGAGGGCTCAATCTTCGCAGTGTCAAGGACGGGTTTAGCACCTATGATCAAGGACAGCACAAAATATGTCAAGAACGTCAGAAGGGCGAGCCAAAAATCGACAGCACCCGATTGAGGCTGAGAGTTCGCATTGATTAATAGATTAGTTGAAATGTAATCCATTACCAGCCCAAAAAACACACCGAGCAAACAGCCAGCGAAGGCAACTATTACTAGTTCATTCATGAAGTAGCCGAAAACTAAATCATTTGGGCACCCAGCTGCCTTCATCAACCCAATGTCTCTAATCCTTTGAGCCATCATTATGTGAACCATGAAGGCGATGATGACTGCACTAATCAAGAAGGTCAAGAATCCAACGAAAACTATGAAGTTGGAGAAGACATCTGAAAAGCTTGGCGTAAGAATGTTTCCAGTCGTCGACAAAATGTGGAAACCTACCTTATCACCTAACAAGAGCAGAAACAACGTGGAGGCCACGCACAGAGCTAGCCCGATTACAACTATACCTGTCTGCAGTTTTCGACGCACTAGATCATTTATCGAGAAGAAGGTCTCACTCATTCATATCTACCAGTTGCCCATCTTCAAGAACCAGTTTTTGATCAGCCAATTCGAGGATTCGTTCATCGTGTGTCGCAACAACAATAGTTTTCGCAGTGTTCTTGAAGCTTCTCATGATTTCAATAACTCTCAAACTGGTTTTTGCATCCAGATTACCAGTTGGTTCATCAACCAGAAGCAAAGGCGGATCATTCGCCAATGCACGAGCAAAAGCTACACGCTGCTGTTCACCTCCACTCAACTGGTGCGGAAAATGCTCAGATCTATGTTCTAACCCCACTAGCTTCAGCAACTCCCTTGTACGTTCCTGAACTTCTTTGAGGGGTTTTCTCATCCACTCCATAGGGAACGCGACGTTCTCAGCCACAGTCAGAGTAGACACCAGATTGTAGGATTGAAACACGAAGCCGATCTTGTTACAACGGAACGTGGCCAAAAAATCCTCGTCACGAGTCCCTAGGTCCTCTCCAAAAACGATGATGCGTCCACTCGTAGGTCTGTCGATACCTCCAACGATGTTTAGCAGAGTCGTCTTTCCAGCGCCCGAAGCCCCACAAATGACGGTGAAGCCGCCTTTCTCCACATCAAAATCAACATTTTTCAATACTTCGACATACCCTTCTTCTGTTCTGTAGAGCTTACACAGATCAAATGCAATGATAGCTGGGGTGCCCGTATCCATCTGGCTAACGTCCGTCTTCTGCGCTGAAGTTGCCCCGGTCACGTTTCAAAATCCTTGCTTTTTCCGGGAGTCTATTCTTTTCCCAGTCTTGCCAACCTACCTCTTTGAAAATCCATCGCTTGCCAAGATGGGCAGCAAGAATGGCATGTTTGTATTGCTTGTCTGCTGGAATGAGTTCATGTAGAAATCTGAAAAGCTTGTCGATCTGCTGCTTGGGAAAATACGCATAGTAGTTTGCATTCTTGACTTCAAATGCATACATGTGTTGGCCCTTTCTGGCCATGATATCGGGCAACGGATTGAGACTGGGATTACTGACTGGAACACGGACAGCATTGTAACCCTTTTTTGCAAGAAGCTTCACGAGGACGTTTTCGCTGTAAAAACCTCTCTTGCGCCATCGCCGAATTGCTGCCTTGTCCACTTCCCTAACCATCGAAATGCCTCTCGCCTGAAGGATGAACCAACTCAGTCGATCAGTCATCCTTGAGGCTAAAAGATCCTTTAGGATTTTCTGTGCTTATAAGTTTGAAGTGGCAGTTCCAGCAATGGTTTTTCAATCAAGCATTCGCTTAGGTATTCATCCAACGTTGCTGCTGGAACGACTTCTATGTTGTAATCCTTGATGTCGATCGAGTGTTCATAGTTCTTTTGGGGAATGACTACTTTCTTGAATCCCCATGCTTCTGCAGCTTTGATTTTCTCGTATACACCGCCCACAGCTGTTATCTGTATGGAGTCACCGACGCCCAAGTTTATTTCTCCAGTGACCGCTACATCTTGTCGCACAGGTTTGCCTTCTATGAGTGAGCATAGCAAAATGGTCATTGTAACGCCAGCAGACGGCCCATCCACCCCGTAAGATTGGGCAAAATCTATATGGGTCAGGTAATCTTGGGCTATGTCAACTCCATACTTCTGAAGGATTACGCTTCTAACCTTGGCAATGCTGTCTGCGATGAAGCTTTGGCCTTTGGCGACGCCTGTCACTTTGTAGTAGCCTTTGAATGGGTAATCCCTCTGAAGCTCACTTCTCTTTACCATGTGCGCCTTCACGTTCAGTACGCTACCTGTCATTTCTCCGCTGAACGGATCTTTGACAACAGCCAAGCCATGGATTTGCCCCAAAATAGTTCCTTTGGCGTTTATTTCGAGAAGTTTCCCTCTTTCGCTCATTTCGTGCTCTAGTATCTGTCGCTGAATGGTCTTGCAGTGTTGCTCTATGGCTTCCTGAACATGTCGGCTTTCAACGACTTTGCATCCTTCATTAATCGCTAGGGTCGCAGCGGTCTTTATTATCGATATTAAGGGTCTGAATCTTGTGGTCAAAGCGTCTTTTTTGTTGCTTCTTCGCCTGCCCTCTTCCATGATTTCTCCGCATGCTGCCCTACTGAAGGGTGGAAAGTTGAAGCGTTTAGCTTCCTGAGCTATGAATTGCACGTACCTGCGCCTGTTTTCCTCATTGTTGGGCATGTCATTGTTCATTCTGACAACCTTGCCGTACCCGTAAATACGATCCATCAACGCTGGGTGAATCTGGCCTATGCTGTCAAAGTTCCCCGCTCCAACGAGAAATGTTATGGCCGGCACGGGCTCGGATGAAACTGACATTGCCGCGGTGTCTCCTCCATTGAGTTTACCCCTTAGGGTGATCGGCAACTGACCATCTTCAAGCACTGTCAAGAGTGTCACGGCTTCTTCTGGATCGAGATTCTTCATTTCGTCGATGTACAGTATACCAAGTGATGCATTGTGAACGTCGCCAGCGCTTACCCTTTGATGCTCGGGAGTGCCCAAGCCGCCAGTCTGGTATGGGTCCCAAGCTATCGAACCAAACAGCTGCGCGCTTCTGTGCCCCGTAGCATCAATGAATGGCGCGCGACCTACACTGTTGTCTACTATTAGCTTGGGGACATCTGTTTGCTGGGCACCCCCGATGCCTTTCAGACCGCCTCCGCCAACTAATTTCGAGAACCACCATATCATAACTCCGAAAAAGATCAGGCTTCCGCCAGGAATGAAAGTCATCGGTACTAGCCCGACAAACTTCTCAATGAGATAGTCTGTAAAACTGTGATGATAGGACTCCTGTAGGGGTGCTCCTAGGTAGGCTGCATTCAAATTCCAAGTCTGCCAAGTCTGAAAGAGGAAGTAGAATCCCAAGGACATCAGAACTAGACCCATTACCACGAGAAAGGTCTGCAGCGACTTCAGTCCTATTTTTGTGGTGAACTTCCTTTTGAACTCCTTGAGTTGCTCAACCTGAAGCGTCTTCTTCCCTTCGCCGCTCTTATGAATTGAAACTTTTGGTTGGCTAGGCAACGTGGGGTTTTTCCAACACAACACATCGAACATTCTTATTCCATTTTCCTTGTAGATCTGAGTCAGCTTTTCAGCTAATGCTCTGCCTATCAAGGATTTTCCAGTGCCAGGGTCGCCTAGCAGGAGGAGATATGGTCCTGGGCTTATGACAGTCTTTGCGGATGGCTTCTCTTCATTGGGTTTGCTCCAGCCTTCGTACCACTGGGTCTTTTCAAGCCACTTGAGTTTGTGAACCCACTCGTCCAAGCATAGAGAGCATTCTTTCAGCGCTTGCTCTTGGCCAATCGCCCAGTTGATCAGGTTGTCGTCAACTGGGAAGCCTTCGGTGCTCTCGAAGTTACCCCAATCCCAAGTAACTTTGATCTTTCTGCCATTAGCAGTTCTCTCGATTGTCTCGATGCCTTCTCCAAATGGGTCAAGAGCCAAGCTCAGCACCTTCTGCTTCGTCTATCTGAAGATATCAGTGTGAACAATTAAAGCAGTTATTTCGCTATCTGGAATATGCAAAAACCCACAACATGATAGAGTTCGAACGAATAAAGCCCCAATCACTTTGAAGCTGGACGAATCTTCGAAATGCCCAAATCAAGCTTTCGACCAACGCCAACTGCCATTCTACTAAAAAAGACGTTTTCCAAGCCTGTTCAAGTTCGAATTAAAGAGCACGGAAAGATTGCGGCATTTGACCCTTGCAGCCGAAAATGAAAGAGCTCAAATCTCTGCTGAAACCAGGAAAGAACCCGTTTTCGGCCTTTCCAGTTCGACCTTCAGAGGTTCAGCATGGACTTCACCGTGGCCTCATATAAAAACCGTCGAAAATCTCCATACGAAGCTGGACCCCACTACTTCGTGAATACTTCGAGATTTCTTTGAGGAATGCTTCGGTTCCCTCTCTTTGTGATACTGTTGAGGTTTGCATTACTCTCTTAAGCCTGTTCTCAAATGAGGTCAAGTGTTTCATGCAAGACTCTTTGCTAGCTGTCAAGTGAACAAAGGCAAGCAAGGCTGGGCTGTGGCTGCGATTAGTTGTACACGAGCTCACCAATTGTCTTTTCAGGAGTTGTTTGCCGATATCGAGCTGCAATTTGTAGAAGCTCAGGCAATGCTGCCATGTGGCGGTTCTTTGTTGTGATTCAAAATGACCTCGGTGATGCTTTTGTATACATTCCAAGTTTTGGTTCCCCTATCCGAAACCCCACCGACGCTGTTATCGCTATTCTGGTGTTTGAAAAACAGGCACTTTGCTGACTTTCTTGCAATGGGAGTGCAAATCTGCATCGTCTGGTATAGGCTTGGCGACTGATTTTCTTGACGTTCTCTCATCACTATTTCTCTATCTGGTGATATTGGTTGCATCGATATTACCCAGGGCTTTTGCGTTTCACCAGCGTTCTCCAGAAGCACCATTCAAGCATCGGTATACTGAAACATCAACAAGATTCACTGTTTGGACTCGCTGACAGATCATTGGTTAGAAAGCATTAAAGCGTCCGTCGCGTTAGTGATTTTTATGAAAGCTGGAAAGGTCATTCGCGCATTTGATGCTAAAGACGGCCGTAGAGTAATTCTAAGGACTATCAGGTGGGATGATTTGGAGGACTGTTTGGAGGTCATCAACTCTCTTGTGGAAGAGAAAGCCAACATAATCAGAGATGAGAAAGTCGCGAAGGAAGCTGAAACAACTTGGCTGGCGAACGCATTGAGCCGCATGGAACTAGGCGAAGTTGTTTACGTGGTTGCCGAGGTTGACGGAAAGATGGTGGCAAATTCTGAAATCAGCAGAAGACTGAGCGGGTACGACAAGCAGGTGGGAGGGATCGGCATTGCGATCAAGAATGGTCACAGGGACCTGGGAATCGGTACTGAAATGATGAAGACGCTCATCGAACAGGGAAAGTCTTGGGATCTGAAAGTCTTGAAGTTAAGTGCATTCGCAAATAATGCTCGCGCAATTCACGTTTACGAGAAGGTCGGGTTCGTTGAAGTCGGGCGGATTCCTAGCAAGTTCTTCAAAGAAGGCCAATACGTAGATGAAGTAATAATGGCTATGATGCTAAAGTGAGATATTGCCAGACTTCAAAATCTTCAACATAAACCATAGTTTTTCCACTAAAGGTGAGATCGAGTTTGTGGACTTGACTGATAAGGTTCGGGAGGTCGTTTCGAGGTCACATGTGAGTAACGGCTTCGTCCACGTTTTTGCTCCACATGCTACAGGGATACTGATTCTGACAGAGAATGACAGCAATCTGCTTCAAGACATCAGGGCTTTTCTGGAAAGGCTAATGCCTCAGGATGGATCTTATGCTCACCCTTCCAATGCTCATTCTCATCTCAGGTCTGTGCTTTTGCCGCCAGATAGGACCCTTCCAATAATAGATGGTCACGTTGAACTGGGAACGTGGCAGTCCTTGCTTTTCGTGGAGACTGACGTCCATCCGAGAAAGCGAACAATAATAATCCAAGTGATCGGGCAATAGGAATTGACTAGAGAAAACAATTTGCAAGTTACTCAATCAGGCTGCGGCTATGCCTATCGGATACTGTAGCGAATTCTGCTTTCCCACTGGATCGTTCTCAAGTGGCGAATCCGATGAAACTGTTGATGAACTCCCAGCAAATATCCCGCTCGCCTAGGGGTGAGTTATGTACAAATCAGATGGGCGACAAGAGAAAACAGCAACAGAAACCGGCACTTGACCTTACGAACGTTCCCTAGCAACTGCTAGGGCACTTTTGGACATAGCAGTTTGGAAGGACACAACACCCCAATGCGCTATTCTATTCTTATTCTGCTCTTGACAGGCCAAAACACTCTTTCAAACTGTTCGTTTCTGTTCTTGTGGTAGAAACTGGGCACCATGTCCTTTTTTTGGTTCTTTGACGATATTTTCTTAGCATTTGCTACTCTTTTTTAGCTTTTAAATGTAAATAACGTCGGTACGATTGTCCTTCGCTTGAGCTGGAACATGGTTTAAGGTGCAACTAGCTAGTTTCTCGGGTCCACTTAAATGGCGCTTGGGTCTCTGATGGTAGTCTAGTGGATCTTGCCCAATTCGCCCATTAGAAAACAGCAACCAGTGACTTTGCCTCCCGAAACAGCTTTCTGCGTTTATAAGGTTCGCTCTCATTCGACAAAATGTCAAGAGCTGGCATCTTGTTTGGACTCCCTCTGAAGTCTCAAATGGGTAGCCTCATAACCGTTTGATCTTGGACACGTTTGAGTATGGAATTCGCTTGAAACGCTTCCTTGGTACGTGGATAATGATGGCCACTTTTAGTCTTTCGGGTCAAATCAGTTTGGGATTTAGATCAGTATTTTAGATGTATAACGCAAAATTGTGGAGTACGGTGTTATTCGCACGCTCAAAGAGCGGTAACAATAATCTGTGCGGTCTCTCACTACAAAATTGTTGATTATTTATGGAGAATTTTCTTAGAGCGTTCATCAGGTTGATGCCGTGGTGGTTTTTGGCAGCGAGTTTTTGCCTGTTTTCTGTTTTACTTATAAGCTACGGCTCGATTCGGTTGGTTGTCTTGTGAGGGCTACGCGCCAGTATGAGACCGACGGAAAAAGTGAGTTTTGTTGATGCTTCTGTATACAGGCCTATTTTTGAAGAGATTGATAGGACGGAGTGATTGAGAAGCAGTTTCTTGAGGAGTTGCTGTTGGAGAGTCTCGGAAGATCTGTTGATATATTGATAGCATATCTCCTCTAGCTGCTGTGCATTCTAACTCCATTTGCTTCTTTTCGGTGCTCTTCAGTCAGATAGATTGAAACGAAAGAAGGTCTTCCCGAGTGAATTTTGTGCAGAATTGACTTCGTGCCTAATGCGCCAGACATAAAGTCTTATTAGTTCAATTGGGGAAACTCTCGCCGAGGATTATGAGATGAATAGAAAATATAAAGTTAACAGCATAAACGTTATCGCCCTTGCATTAGTGTGCATATTATTATTAACCTGCATCGTGGGGACACTTGCAAATCAAAAAACGCCACTTACTAGCAATGGAGGCTTTGTGCCTATGGAGACGCGAGACCCAGGAACAAGCAACGATGCTCTCGCAACTGCAAACGATAAGCATGATGTTGCAAACAGTGAATTCAAGCCAGATGAGTTGCTTATCAAGTTCAAAACCGCGAGTGCAAGCAGTATCAACAATGTAATCGAGGGGCTTAACGCAAGAATCCTAAATCATTTCCAGATGACAGACATATATGAGGTTCGCCTTGGTGAAAACCTGACGCTTACAGATGCTTTGGATCTTTTTAGGAGCAATGCTCAAGTCGAGTATGCAGGGCCAAACTATGTCCGCAAGGCTTCCTCAACTTTCCCAAATGATCCTTACTTCAACAATCAGTGGGCTCTTTACAATACTGGTCAAGATGGGGGCATTCCTGGCGCCTGTATAAGTGCTCCCGGGGCATGGGATGTTACGACTGGCAGCAACGCGACTGTAGTTGCCGTCATTGACACTGGCATAGACTATAACCATCCAGATCTGGCTGGTAATATGTGGAGAAACCCCGGGGAAATACCTGGAAACGGAGTAGATGATGATCACAACGGATACGTGGATGATGTCTATGGAATAAACGTGGTAAGCAGCAGTGCCCCTCCGTTAGACGATTTTGGTCATGGAACGCATTGTGCGGGAATCATAGGGGCTCGTGGGAACAACAGCATCGGCGTTTCGGGTGCCAACTGGAATGTAAGCATCATGACATTGAAGTTCCTTGATAATCAAGGTTATGGCTACGATTCAGGCGCCATCGAGTGCATAGACTATGCCATCATGATGAAGACCCAGCATGGCATAAACGTCAAAGTCTTAAGCAGCAGCTGGGGAGGCCCAGACTATGATCAAGCATTGTACGATGCAATACAGGCTGCAGGAGCAAACAACATGATCTTCGTCGCCGCGGCTGGTAACGGCCCCAGCGACAACGATTTAACGCCAACGTATCCAGCTAGTTATGACTTGCCAAACATAGTTGCCGTGGCGGCTACAGACCACAATGACCAGCTTGCATTCTTCTCGAATTGGGGAGCAACGAGTGTTGACGTAGGTGCTCCTGGCTATCACATATACTCAACGATGCCAACGTACGCCGTCACTATGAATGGTTTGGGCTACACCATGAACTACGCTTACATGAGCGGCACTTCTATGGCTTGTCCACACGTGGCTGGGCTTGCGGCACTGATTCTAGCTTCCCACCCAAGCTACAATTGCGCTCAGATAAAGACCCGAATCCTCTCCACAGTAGACACTTTGCCAAGCTTGACTGGCAAGGTTCTCAGTGACGGAAGAATAAACGCTTCGCGCGCGCTGACTACGACCGACGCGTCGATGCGCATCAAAGTAATCGAACCGAGCGCGAACTTCACACTTGTCAAAAGCGCCCAGTACAACATCACCGCGTGGGTGCACACGGTTACCGATCCTGTTTTGGGCGCGAACGTTCAAGCGAGTTTCTCGTCTGGTGAGTCTAGCATAACCCTTAGGGATGACGGCGTTGCACCTGACAAGCTCGCCAATGACGGAATATACACGGCCTCCTACACTTCATACACTGTGGGAAGCCTTGTCATTGGAGTTAACGCATCAGCACCAAGCTTCACTCCGCAGTCTACATCAGTCTCGGGAGATGTTAGAGCTGTTCCAAGCTACCTAATCTACGAAACGCCATATCAATGGATTGAACTGAGTGAAGAGACTGTTGGATTATGCTTAGGCGACGATAGTGGGCTGACTGTGACATCACCCTTTCCAATCAATTTCTATAACGACCTCTACTCAAACTTGGCAATCGGCTCGAATGGAAACGTGAACTTTGAGGATAAGTACCTTGGACACGCGAATGCTCCAATTCCCTCCGCGAATCTCTACGGTGTCGATAGGCTCATCGCCGTTTTCTGGGATGACCTAAACATGAGAACGTCGATTGATCACGGAGTAGTTTATTGTAGTGTGCTTGGCACTTCGCCGAGCCGGATGCTTGTCGTGGAGTGGAAGGATGTAGCCCACTATCTTGACATAGGCAGCGTGACATTCGAAATTGTATTCCATGAAAACAGCAGTGACATAGTCCTTCAATATCAGGATGTTTCCTTCGGAAACCCAAGCTATGATTACGGTGCAAGCGCTGCCGTAGGAATTCAGTACAACCCAGAATGGGGAACGCAATTCAGCCATTGGAGCCCATCTCTGCAGAATGAATATGCCCTGAGACTTTCCAGCACTGGGACATCCTCATTGCAGTTCCTAGCGTCAGGGATAATGCAGGATCCAGCGCAAACCGTCTATTATGTTAGAACAGGCAACATCTATGATGACTCTGCCCTTGGCTTTGTCTATAGCAGGTCATTGCACACTCAAATCATCACCTCAATGTGGAATTCAACGTGCGTTAACCAGACCACAGGTAAACCGCTGTTTTCCGGGGACATCGTTGCATTCGGGGGGAGATCAGCAAACAAGGTCACAAAGTACTATGAAGACCAAGGAATTGCTAAGGTTTGGTGCGACCAGAATTCGACACATTTTATGTTCAAAAATGTTGCCACAGGTCAGATACTCTATGCAGTAGCGAAATCCACGTATGACCCAGGCGTCAATGATTACTTCGTAATCCAAACATTCAAAGACGGCAGCAGAACAGTGCTTACCCAGTGGGGAATCAGCGCGCAGGGAACATACGCTAGCGGGCTATGTTTTGCTGACTTGATATGGCCGCACATCACCGATTTCGGGGATTCGTACTACATTTACTCATGGGAAGACTTGAACAGTGACGGAATGCCGAACATGAACGAGATGACACTAAAAGTTTCAGGGAGCTAGTGTCTCGTGAGAACCCACAATCCTCTTTCCCTTCGATGACCTTCTTCTCAAGGAGAATTGGATTGGCGTATTCATTCTCAACATTGATCGGTGCGGTCGTGGCACGGACACACATGGTCCCAGTAGTGATGTCTAGGTTTGGGAGATGGAACTGGTACAGCTCGACGCCCTACCTAAGAAGACCAAGAGTATTCCACAAGAAGAACGATTAGAACTCGATCTTTCTGAAGATTAGATGTGGAAGACTTTCCAAGCCACGAAGAACTTGGACGCAGAGACATATGAGTTACTGAAAGAACCAGAAGGTACGCCCAAAATCCTTATAAGTTATTGGGAAATCATGCAACGAGAGTTACTTGTCGGGTGTAGTCATGAAAGACAAAGCGCGATTAGCCCTTGGCATTATTCTTCTTTGCCTGTCCACGTTGACACTGAGCGCCCCGTTCGGCACTGCAACGTCAGGATGGAGCCATACATACGGAGGATCAGGGGACGATGAAGCAACCTTGGTAGTCCAGACCAGCGACGGAGGATACGCACTGGCTGGTTTCACTAATTCTTCTGGTGCAGGCAGCTACGATTTTTGGCTGATTAAGACCGATGTAAATGGAACCATACAGTGGAGTCATACGTACGGCGGAGTGGGAGATGATGAAGCAACTTCGGTGGTCCAAACCAGCGACGGAGGATACGCAATAACTGGTTACACCGATTCCTTCGGTGCGGGTGAGACTGACTGTTGGCTAGTCAAGACCGATGTGAATGGAACCATGCAGTGGAATCAAACATATGGAGGAAGAGCACAGGACGAAGCATCCGCAGTGATCCAGACCAGCGACGGAGAATACGCATTGGCAGGAGCAACGGACTCTTACGGTGCAGGTGAACAGGATTTTTGGCTGATTAAGACCGACGCAAACGGCACCATGCAGTGGAATCAAACATATGGAGGAACAGGAGACGACGAGGTGTCTGCTCTGATTCCTACCATCGACGGAGGATACGCGCTAACAGGATACACAACCTCTTATGGCTCTGGCATGGACGATTTCTGGCTCGTCAAAGCGGACTCTTTTGGAAAGATGCAGTGGAGTCAGACGTACGGAGGAGTTGAAGACGATGGGGCAACATGTGTAGTCCAAGCCAGTGACGGGGGATACGCAATAGTCGGGTACACTAATTCTTCTGGCGCAGGCAGCTACGACTTCTGGCTGGTCAAAACCAACACAAATGGGACCATGCTATGGAGTCACGCGTATGGAGATACGGGGGACGAATTTGCATATTCGGTGGTTCAGATAAGCGATGGAGGGTACGCATTGGCTGGTCCCACTGATTCTTATGGGACGGGTGACGTTAGTTTTTGGCTTGTGAAAACTGATGCAAATGGGAATATGCAGTGGAACGAAGCTTATGGAGGATCAGGAGACAATGAAGCGTATTCCATGATCCAAACTAGTGACGGAGGATATGCGCTAGCTGGCTTCACGGACTCTTATGGCGCTGGCAGCTATGATGTTTGGCTGGTCAAGACTGACTCTTCGGGAAACAGTGTCATGCCCCAGTCTTCATTAATCCCTATTCCGCTTTCAACCATCGGAATAATGGTGATCATAGCGGCTATAGTCATACTAGTGGCCGTCGTAGGTTACAGACGCGTCAGGTCTAGCAGAAGCACAAATGCCCCACCCATAGACAAGATGCCCTAGCTTTCAAGACTACCTCGCTTGCTATGATCGTATGTTCATGCGGGACCTTCCACAGAACCAGTTCCCAAGATCGAGTGAACTATCACGCGCGCGCTATGTTAGGGCCCGACGCAGATTAGCGCTTAAGCTTCAGAATCCGCGCCTTCTACAGATCCACTTCCATACTCTTAGGCACTGGAAAGCCACGACGGAATATCATCGAACCAAGGACCTGTTGCACACCATGACCTTTCTTGGACACAAGAAAAGCGATAACACCCTACTCTACGTACAGCTAGATCAGAAGCTTTTTCAAGGGATGGACGACAGCTTTATCACTCGCATAGCGCACAACGTTCAAGAGGCCGCCGCTCTCGTTGAAGTAGGCTTTGAATACGTAACCGGAGAATACGATGATGGCGGCAAAATCTTCCGGAAACGAAAATAGACCCAAAAGCGAACGGGGTCAGGAAAAGCCATGGAAAAAGCGGCGGGGTGAGGTATTCACGCTCGGACGGGGATGTCTCCAGCCCTTCTTTTTTAGTTGTGTTCCGTTGATGCTTCCGCATGCCAAGCCATCCCTAAAATTCAGAATAGCCCAGGCTAATCCGAAATCTCAGTGGAGGCGTCTCTCGCAAACCCCCTCTTTCCTTTCTTTTCTTGCTGACGCCGACTCTTTAGCTGCGGGGTTAATTTAATATGATACGCGGACCAGCCGATGACAGGTCACCAAGCAGTTGTGACTTATCCCTGGAAACGTGTGCTTTGTAGCCCTGAGAGTTGCGTTTGATTCAATTGGGCGCGTGCTGTTTTTGTTTTATGTCTACAGAGGACGTTTCCATAAAGCATTTATTAACCCAAAAGTATCTTTTATGGTCGCTGGGGAGAAAGGGAATAAGTTGGTTTTTGAGAGAAGAGCAGTTTCAGCATTGATTCTCACACTGTTGTTAACCAGCACGTTGACAGTGGCGTTTGGCGTTCAACCTGTCAAGTCCGATTACGCTTGGACCGAAACCATTTACATTCGGGCCGACGGGAGCATACAACCGTCAACGGCGCCGATTTCCAGCGTTGACAACGTGACTTACACGTTGACAGACAACATCGCTGGAGACCTTCCATATGGTTCCAGCGCAATCATCATACAAAAAGACAGCATCATAATAGACGGAGCAGACCACACGCTACAAGGCACACAAGCTTCAAACTCTACAGGAATAGAGTTGACGGGAAGAAGCAACGTAACAATCAAAAACATGGAAATCACGGCATTCCGATTTGGCATCTGGCTCAATTGCTCTTCAAACAACGCCATTTCCGGAAACAACATAACATACAGTAGTGACGGCATCGATCTCGTGAACTCTTCAGGCAACATCATATCCGGAAACAACATAGCAGACAACTGGGCTGGCATTTGGTTCGAACCTTCTTCCAATAACAACAGCATGAGCGGAAACAACATAACAAACAACGAGTATGGCATCTATCTTTACTCTTCCTCAAACAACACCATTTTTCATAACAACTTTGTCAACAATAACGCCCAAGTCTATTCCAGCGCTTCGCACCTGTATCGTTCTCTTGTAGCCTATGTTCCGAAGGCCGAGGCTAGTCTTTCAAGCGGAACTTTGGCTGATGCTATGGGAACCATCATTAACGCTCATGATTGGAGTTCGGCTTCAGGAGAGGCTGATGCTAACGTGCCGCATTATGCTACTGTCTTCAGCGTTGGGTCTCCCAGCCTCTACCAGAGTACTGCTGACGCGGCTGTATCCTCATCTAATGATCGCGTCAAAATTGAGATTCTCAGAATAAAACGCGCTGCAGAAATAGACGGAATACCATCCGCAGTTTCAGACTCTTCGCTTCAAAATTATCTTTCAAGCGCGCCAATGGTGGGGTACCTTCCAAACGATTACAGCGGGTACTACCTGATCTATGAGCGTAACGCAGCTCACGCTTACAGTTGGGCAGCGGATAAGACTAAATGGAATTCTCAGGGCGCTCTGACGCAAGTCAACAATATCGTGCAGGTAGGAGCGCCAGGCAGTCCTAAGACCTATATTGGCTACTCAGAGACAGGGGGCGTCGCTACCTACTACAGGTACTACGATGATACTGCTGAAACTCTTGAGTGGTTCCTGGAAGCTGGCGGAACCAGCTACTTGAGCACGTGTGATATGATCTGGAATTTTCAGCAGAGCTACTTCTGGAACGGTCAATACTATGGCTACAACGGCAAGAGCGGTATGGAGACAGAAGTGGGACCTTTCGCGCTCATTTCAGGCAGATACTTGGTCACGAAAGGAATCTTGAGCACTTATCAGGATCGCATTGTTTCTGACTTGAACCAGAAGCTCCTCATCAACGGCTACAGCAGTCCACTTTGGAATCACTATTCTCTGAATCACGTTCCAGGGTATGATGAGCGCAGATTGGAGAATGCGGCTGCTGCTTGGGCAGCGATGGAAGCTTATTATCCAGTCATGACCCAAACCATGCAGGATACTCTTCAAGGCATGGGCGCTGTGGGTTGGAGGGGGCTGCTTGATGAGTCAGGAGATTTTGACGCTTCAGCAAACATGTTCAGATACCATTCAAATTTTGGGGATTCGATGATGGCTACAGGCATCGGCTTGATGGTTCTCTTCATGAACGGAATAACCCCTGTGACTGGAAGCTTGGCCATCCCATTGAACGATGAGCAGTACGAGGATACGGTGGGGTGGAGTCCAGCGACAATGTTCAGGTTTGACTATGCACACAGGCAGATTCGGATTCCAGTAAACGCAGGTACGTTGAACTTCATCTTCGGCACGGGAACGGCCACGTACACTTTTCCGTCGACGGGAGTTTATCAGGTTCAGTTCAGCAGTGACTGGAACACTGTTCAGTCAGCCAGTCGCATCGAAGCCTTAGACAGCGGCTTCAAATACATAGCAGCAAGTTCTCCACCACCGACCACTGGCACTCTCAGCGTATCAGCAACCTACAATGGCGAAGCTGTGGCTGCGCAAGTTCAAGTCACGGGTCCAACATCAACCACGGTCACGACCCCAACAACGATAACGGTGGAGGCGGGAGACTACTCGCTTCTGGGCACCTACCAAACCTACTCGTTGACGCGAACTTGCACGGTGCCAGCGAACGGGCAGGCAACAGTGTCATTTCCATTCACCAGCAGCCGCTCAGCGAATACTTGGGATGACGGCTACCCGAGCGGCGGCAACTACTGGAGCGACTATCAAAGCTCGGACTTTTACTGTGGTCCCTATCAGAACATGACGGGCAGTGATGGCCTAGGCGATACGCCTTATGTTATTGATGCAAACAACACAGACCATTACCCTCTAACGAATCCTTACGGCTCTCCACCATCCCCAACCTATAACCTAACGATTATTGCAACGATCGGCGGAACAACGAACCCCGCACCCGGAACATACACTTATACAGATGGAACCGGTGCCAGCGTTACCGCAATGCCCAATGTAGGATACAAACCTGACTATTGGATTTTGGACGGATCTCCAGCTGGTTCGGCTAACCCAATAGACGTTCTGATGACGCAAAACCATACGTTAGAAGCTGTGTTTGCTCAAATCACTTATCAGCTGACAATAGAAACGACATCTGGAGGAACAACAACACCAGCTCCAGGAACCTACAACTATGCCGCTGGCTATTCTGCTCTGATTTGCGCAGTGCCTAATGCGAACTATGCCCTTGACCATTGGGAACTCAACGGCTTAAATGCTGGTTCTGCAAATCCCTACACAGTTACGATGACTCAAAACTACAACTTGAAAGCAGTGTTTGCTTACTCGCCTCCACCGCCGTCGCTTTCAGTCTCAATAACTCCACTTTCAGCGTCAACAAGCACTGGGCAATCTTTGACGTTCAATTCAGCTGTAACTGGAGGTGCATTTTCCTACAGCTTCCAATGGTATCTGGATGGCAATGCTGTTTCGGGAGCAACGTCAATCTCATGGGTCTTCACGCCGACTACAAGCGGAAACTATAGTGTTTATCTGAATGTTACAGATAGCCTTGGAAGCACTGCAAAGTCAAACGAGGCTTCAGTAGCAGTGGTGCCTCAGTTGACGGACTCAATTTCTCCGACGTCAGCATCGGTGCTCATTGGACAGCCAGTAGCATTCACATCAACAGTTTCGGGTGGATATGCGCCATACAGTTATCAATGGTATCTTAATGACAGTGCGGTTTCAGGAGCGACTTCGAGTAACTGGACCTTCACATTGCAGCCGATTGGAGACTATAATGTCTACCTGAACGTGACGGACAGTTTGGGAAATACGGCAAGATCCAACCAAGCATCAGTAACTGTTGCACCTCAGTTGGCAATCTCAATTTCCCCGATGTCGGAATCAATAAACATGGGTGACTCGGTGAACTTCACCTCAACTGTTTCAGGCGGATACCCACCCTACAGTTACCAGTGGTATCTGAACAACAACCCAGTTCCATCAGCAACCTCTGCGACATGGACGTTCACGCCTAGCTCAGAAGGAGCCTACCACGTGTATGTCCAGGTCATGGACTCTCAGCAGCCCACAGACAACGTGGCACAGTCTGAAACTGCAAACGTCACAGCAAGCAATCCTAGTCCAGCCGTGAACGTCGGAGGAGGCAGACCCGCCTACGTCTGTTAGCATTTATTCTTTCCAGAAGAGGTAAACCTTCGTCTGCATCAGGAACCCGCAGATTTTCACGAGTTCTTTTTTCTGGTTTGTGGGTTAGGTGGGTCCTTATAGATGTGTCTGGTCTAACTGATTTGGTGGAATATGGAGCAGTATGTCAGGAGTAGAGGAAATCAGAGTTCATGCAAAGGCGCCGTGGCATTGTATTGCCTGATGTTCCTTAGGAAACGCTTATGAACGTCGACAGTATCCGAGGTCATCCAAATAGTGGCCGGGGTGAGGTAGCTTGGTAGCCTATAGGCCTGTGGAGCCTAGCGCCCGGGTTCAAATCCCGGCCCCGGCCCTTCCTAGTCAGTTTAAATCCTTTCTCAGCACTATCTAAGAAGTGATGGGAAAATGGAGAAGCTCGACATATACAACTGCAAACGGAAACTGCAGCTCGCCCAGGAGAGTGTCAGAGCTTCACCCAAGATATCGGAAAGCAACAAGGAGGACATATTGGCCTTCAACGAGTTCTGTTTCGCAGAGGGCCTGGGCGTCGACAGAGTGATTCATTACACCTGGATCCTGAAGAGGCTCGCCGAAGAGATCGGCAAAGATTTCAGGGCAGCTGGGAAACCGGATATCGTTAGGCTCGTGGCCAACGTGGAGGCCCGAAAAATATCGACATGGACAAAGCACGACTACCGCATAACCCTCCGCAAATTCTTCAGGTGGCTCCGGAACAAGCCGAACCCTCAGGAAGTGTCCTGGATCAAGATAGGGAACGGCGTCAAAAACCACAAGCTGCCCGAAGAGCTGCTAAACGAGAAAGACGTGGAACGGCTCATTAAAGCTGCTCGTGACGTCCAGATAAAAGCCTTGGTCGCGGTCCTTTGGGAAGGCGGATTCAGAATAGGCGAACTGCTGAGCCTGAGAATAAAGCATGTTGAACTGGAGGAAAGGCTCGGTCGTCTTGTGGTCGACGGAAAAACCGGGATGAGAAGAGTAGTCATTCTCCTCAGTTTGCCGTACCTGACTCAATGGTTGAACCTTCATCCCTGCAAGGAGGATCCTTCGAGTCCGTTGTGGCTGCAGAGAAACGGAAAACCGTTGAACTATGCGGACGTGCGAAAAAGGCTCCAGGACCTTGCGAGGAAAGCCGGAGTCAAGAAGAAGGTCAACCCTCACGGTTTCAGGCATGCAAGGGCAACTTTTCTGAGTCAACACTTCACGGAGGCCCAGCTCTCACAATACTTGGGCTGGATCCCGGGAACCAAGATGGCAGCGGTCTACGTTCACCTGTCCGGAAGAGACCTGGAAGAGCCCTTGCTCAAGCTGTATGGGCTCCAGAAAGAAGAGACGCCGGAAGAGTCCCGCCTCAAACCCATTCAATGTTGGAAGTGTAAAACCGTCAATCCGGCCGACGCCGTAGTGTGCGTTCAGTGTGGAATGTTCCTGAAGGTTGAGCATGCGGTAGCTGCCGAAGAAAAGCAGAAGAGCGAAATGGACGAGGTCCGGCGAGATATAAGAACACTGAAATCTATGTTGGTTGGCCCGGCGCCAAACAGATTCAGAACCAGTGAAGAACTCGAGTCTATAATCACAAGTCAAAAACAACTAATAGACGAGCTCAGAACCCGCGGCCTTGTTACGACAATCGACGCAAAGAAGTAGCATTTCTACACCGTTTCAGCTAGGCTAAACCCTTGAAACTAGGCCTCTTCTCTCCATAGGCCTCGTTCTTTGAGTCTGCATTCTGTCAGCCGGGCAGCTTTTCGAAGAATTCTCGCGGCCTCTTGAGTAATCTTCGGCCTTGGCTTTTCTGAACTCGTGTCTTCACCCTGTTAGAACAGTGGCCTTGATTACCGCAATAAATCTTGCTGCTGTGTAACCCGTGTAACGTGTGTCATGTTGACTTCTGCCATTTTAATACTACTACATTCTTCACCAAGTTTCTCTTAGATAGGAAATTCAACATAACACGGGTTGCACGGGTTACACGAAATCATCGATTTTCTTCTTTTCCTCACTGTCTTCTTTAAACTTGAGGTTGCGCCAAATCTTCTGTCTTGAGCCTCCATGTTCTCCAGTGGTTGACTCGTTAGCTATGGTGATGTGGCTCTTGATTTTTCTTGAGAAAACAACGTTGTCGACTGCCGGCAGCTTGCATTCTTTGCAATAGACTACAAAGGCCCGGTACAGTTCTGCCTTAGAAACGTAGGTCTTAAGGTCGTTAACCTCCTCGAGCTTGTCCATGTAGAAGGCCGCTACGGGATCACTTTTTCTGATGTAGTCCTCTCTCCACTCCGACGTCGGTTTGTCACTGGTGAAGCTGTGACGTTGCAGCAACTCAGAAAGGGCTCTAAGGGCCTTGTTGAGTAGGCCACTCAGCTCTTCAGCAGTAGTAATCTTGTCAAGTATGTTTGGGTCGACTTTCGGCTCTGAATGAGGGGTGAACCTGTTTGGAAAAACCACGATCATCCATCGTCTAAAAAAGGCCTCTGTGTCATCATGTGTCTCAGGAATTTTGTTCGCAGAGAACAAGAGTTTCGCATGGTTCTCAAAGGTAAAATACTTTCCAAACTTGAATTCCGCGCCAATTGGGTCCGCGCCCACGAGCATTTTGAAAGTGCCAGTGGTCTTCAACGTCATGTCCGGGATATCCGGATAAATATTCGCGTACTTTCCCACCAAAACAGAAGTCGCAAATCTCGAGCTCTCCAGTCCTTGAAGGCTCACACTCGAACAGTTTTTAGGGCCCAGAAAAGTTTTGACCATGTTCAGCCAGGTGCTTTTTCCGTTGGCGCCATCTCCAACCAACATCAACGCTTTGTGTAACGGATACGCCGGATAAAGGCAATAGCCAATGATTTCGTAGAGGGTCTGCACGTCGGAGGCCTCGACGATTTCACTGTGAAACTTCTCGATCGTCGGGCAAGTTGCTTCTGGGTCATATTTGACCGGGACCTTCTCAAGAAAATGCTCCCTCGGAGAATGCTCCTTGAATTCCAAAATGTCGAGGTCAAGAATCCCGTTTGCCAAACAAATTTTTCTCTCAGAATGGCTGAAAATCGTTCTATCCGCGAGGGTTTTGTCCCGGATTGTTGCCCTGACCTCATTTCTATCATAACTGTTGCACTGCTCGCCCATGGCTCTTCTGATGGCTTCAACAACGATTTCTTCTCCGTTGGGCTCGTATACCCCATCCTTGTAGACGTGAAGGACCTCCGAATCTTTGACAGTCAAGAAGCTGTTGTTTTCCATCAACCACTCAGCTACTTTGTAGCGAATGCGTTGCTTTTCGACGGCGTCGAGGGGCTCACTAACGTCGAACTCTGGAAACAGCGCTGGAGCATGCGAACGCGGAATGCGATCATCGAAAAGAACCTTCCACACGTCCTTAAGCCTCACCTGCAGCTGCGCAGCTATCAGCTCAATTTCCTCGGGCTCGCTGCACTCCTCTCTTTTGAACCATTGACTGGCTCTAGAATTGACCGGACAACCAAACGAAACACGGCTGCCATCATACAATTCGAGAACTTTGGTATGATATTTTCTGCAAATGCCCTGTTCTTTGGCTAGGCAAGTTTCATGTTCAACACATGAGCCGCACATTGGAACCGTCGCCGTTTCGGTCTGGGGATCGTTTGACATAGGTGTGAGCTCCAACGGATGACTAGCTTTTGGATTCAAAGGTTTCGCAGTTTTCAGAGCTGGCCAATCGGTTGATTTTACCCTTCAAACAGGCCCCGGCCCAAAAACGGCACTCCGCACAGATAGTAGGTTTTCTTTCCAGGATTGTCATCGAAGAGTCGGCGCTCACTTTTCCTCCCCCTTGGGCATCAGACAGTTACCTCTTGTTTGAACGGTTCACTTCTATAGCCCATACTCGCAAGTTTCTCTCTCACAGCGTCACGGACAAAATCAGATTTGGTAGAATGTGTGTCAAGCTCAATGGCCTTTTCGATAATATCATCCAGAATCTTCGGAACGGGTATGTTCCATCTTGTTGTATCTCGTTTCTTGCTCATTTCTTACACCATGTTTGCGTAAAGCTTACGCAGAAACGCTATTTAAAATGATATGTAACTGAACGTGATATAAGGCGCAATTCGGTAATAAAACGCAAAAAACAAACATATATGTTATTGTGCTGCAGTGTTATGTGCTTATAGCATTTCAGCACAGAATTGAGGCTTTCCGCAAACTTTTTACGCTCAGAAACCTATTCTTGAGGGGGTATTGTTTTGACCGAGCTTGAAAACCCTTCTAAGGCTCCTGAAAACCCTTCTGAACCCTTGGAAGGTCCTAGGGCCCTTGCTAAGAGGCTCCTTCCTGAGGGTTCGACCGTTGACGAGGTCGTCGCTGAAACTAACCTTTCAAAACCTACTGTTTTGGGCTTTTTGGGTGCCGCGCGTAAGGCCGAGAAAAAGCTGGAAAAGAGGTGGTGGTCCCTCGAGAAACTAGGGACCATAGTATATCTAGCTCTCCAAGCCTCGAGGACCCTGCAGAGCTCCTGGAGAAGCTTCTGCAAAGTCTTCCTAGTGTATGGAACTGCCTTTCAGAGATCTCGACATGTCTGGAAAGACAGGAACCCCTTACTTCGTTTTCTTTGCATAAAACGAAAATAACAATATCCGACTCGGCGGTTTCTTTACCCTTCATGGTACGTGCTGATCTCAATCTAAGTACGATCGCCAAAAATGTTGGTCTCGATGCGAATGACCTGTTACTATCGTCGAAGGAGACTGTTCTCAATGGTCTAGAGAAGTCCCTCGATTTTCACTACGAGTCGATACTTCCATACGCTGCAGACTTGGGTGGCATTTCTGAGGACTTCATCCGGACGAAACTCATCGGAGCGACAGTGTAAAAGGGGTATTGGACATAGGGAGACTCCTTGAGCAGCTACCAATGCGCTAAGCTTTGGTCAACACGCGTAGGTGTAATGACACTCCAACATTTTCTTTTACCGCAAAGATGTCCTTGAGTGTTTGATGTGCGGAAACAAGTGGCCGAGAAAAAAGGTTCCAGAAGCTCCTGAAATACCTTCGGAGGTTTCGGTTGAAGAGGAAAAACTAACGTCGAAAATTTTCAAGACGGAGGAAGAGTTTCGCAGTTGGTTGGAGAGGCAGGGGTTAACCGCTGAACCCCGACCACACGCGGGGCTATTCAGGGATGACAAGTGTGTGGGCTCTTACTTTGAAACGTCTGAGGGATTCAAGTGGATCTGGCGGAGGACGCTAAAACGTGGCTCATCCGAGACGAGGTGTTTGTGGAGGTTGAGGCTGGAGAAGAAAAAATGGTTGAGAAGCCGATAGAAACGCCCGTCGAAGAGGAGGCTGGTGAATCTTCTGGGGAAACTGCACGCGCCTGAAGCTATGCGTAATAGCTCAACTGCCTAAAGAACAAGACGAGTTAGGAAGAAGTTTGAACCTAGGCCTAATGGCGTCAAAGCAGAAGTTTTGGAGAAGTTTCTTGTAGACCTTTTAAAGAGGAAGGAGTCTGATGTTTAAACTGGACGAAGAAAAGAAAAGGTTCATTGAGGCTATTAGGTACCCTTCAAGGTTGAAGATTTTGCTGGTCCTTTGGAAGTCAGAAAAAGAGTTGACGGTTTATAAAATATGCCAACGCACAGGGTTGGGAAGGAACGCTGCGTCTCGTCATCTAGGATGCCTTGTAGATGCCGAGTTGGTTTCCAGAAGGATTTATGGGGAATCCCTCTATACGCCATCAACAAAGACGACTTTGGAGCGACGGCGTTAATTGGTTTCTTCGCGAAAATGAAGTTATGATACTTGCCATTCTTCGTCTTTTACCTGAACCAATTATAATTATCAGTGGCTTCATACCCGCATTTTAGACAAGTAGCTCTATATTGTCCCAATGGAGCACTTCTTATAGCTGATTTTCCAGGATATGGCGCGTTCAGTCTTGCCCATCGCGCCGTATGACACCGCCCTCTACACAAAATTTTTACGAGGTATTTGTGTGGAGTTGATGCAGCATATTGTGGCAGCTTTTCTGTTATCGTAATCTCAGGTGGTTCGGAGGCCAAGAGATCCATCATTCTCTGATGATATTCAGGGTTTTCCTCTTCCGCATCAAAAATAACATGAACTGGGTCAAATTGGTCGGTCCAGCTAAAATCTCTATCATCAGTCCACGACACTAAGAATATCTTCTTTGCCTTTCGCCTTATTAGATCCTGAACGCAATCATCACCCGCATCATATTCTAGAGAGTCTATCGGATAGACCATTGCCACATCAATGTTGTGCGGTGATGAACGCCATGACATCGGATTTATTGTGTCTACATAAAGTGTGTATCCACCTCGAACGCTAATCGGAACGCCGGTTTTTGGCTCTTTGGTCAAGTTTAGCACTGGTGACAAGAAGTCCATGATGTTTCTGGCGTGGTTAGCTCGAAAAAGTATAGTTGCTGGAGTAGGATATTTTGAAAGAATAAGGGAGAGGGCAAGAACGTGTTTTTCATTTTGGCATGTGCCAGTTAAGAGCAGGGATTTTTCGTCTGCCTGAAGAAATGATAATATGCTTTGAGTCGCCTTTTGCCTTGTATTCATCACCTATTCTCCTTCAATAATTTCTAGGTTATTCTGAAGGCGTCGAGGTTTAAAAATACTCGCGATCTATAAGAAAGCGATTTTCCTAAATCTCTATCATCGATTATTTTCTCAATTTTTTCCCATCTCACTTTTCATGTAACAATCGTCTCTTCTCCCACAGCTCAACCAAGTCTGAGTCACGTCCTTTTTGCATCATTTCTTCATGAAGATCTTTTGTGGTTTCGGCAAATTCTATTTGTCCAAAGAACAGAAGCTTCAATGGGTTCACTGAGATGCTTAATGTACCTGAGACAATCACCTTGTCATGGCTTTCTTTTCGTGGCAAACCAAGTTTTCTTATGTGCTCGAAGTCCTCGTAAATCCAGTCGATAAAGACGCCTAACCCTTCGAGAGAACGATCCTTGCACCACTTCAGGAATGACGGATCACCCACCACGAAAAAGAACAACGCATCATAGGCTATGCTGCCGAGCTGCTCAAGCACCCAATACTGGTTAAGACCTTTTCCGGCTTTCTGTGCGGCACCTATTATTAGTTTCATGGAGTTTATCATTGTTTCGAAGTTCGCAAAAAGAGAAATTTGCTGTTCCTTCAGCGCTTCATACCTAGGATCGTGCCTAAACTTGCTGACAAAATCGACATGAGCAAGATATTCATCATAATTAGTCAGGTTGTTCGCCATAAATGATATACCTTCAGCACCGCCGATCTCTGGAACTCTCAGAAGCGTATTCGGTAGAGTGCTCACGTGGCAAGCTTCATGAAGAAGGAGCGCATCGATAGCTTCCTCTGTTATTGTTCGTAGAGTGAGCGGACTATACTTCAAAGTCAGATTCCTTTTCTCATCAATGAACACTTCAATGAACTCTGGCTCTTCGGTTGCGTCGAGTTTGAGCGAAGCATAACTGGCGCCCACATCCCTCAAAGCACCTTCAAATTTTAGCCAAATCTGACTTTCTGATAGGTTTGACTTCACTGGCTTGTTAGCAATATGCGCTTTGAAGAATTCCTCAAAACTCGGTAATTCAGGACCCATCGCCAGTTCGGGATGCCCTATTTTCTCCGTTTTCGTTCTTGAACCAGTAGAGCCTTTGAGATGGATCGGCAATTTGCCTTTATGATGGCGCATGTGCTCCGCCAATTTTCCTTCGGGAATAGTCCTGTGGCATCGGGGACAAATCACCATTCGTGGTCGCTTAGGCATGTCTGCTTTACACCACACGATTTTTTCTGGTTGACATATTTCGTCATAGTCTCCTTCACCTGCTTACCAAAGACGTTCTTTTCAAAATCCGTATCAGTTCTTTTGATTCTGCTATAACTGTTTTGCACTTCTTACATTTAACAACTTCTAGTAGTTCACACATTGGAATAGAAGCTTTAACCTTATGTTCTAGAGACAGTCGCCAAATCCAGATTTAGGGTTCATAATACTTTTATTGCAAGAAGAAAAATGGGCAATAGAGTAGAAATGCCTCAAACGTGTTATTATTGCAAGAGGACTATTGAAGACGAAAACGACATGGTAGTAAAGAACATTACTGATGTCCTTTCATTTCAGAATGAGCAACGTGAGCCATTCCATAAAGCATGTTTGCAAGAACGAAGCGGAAAGAAGAGAAAACAAAACATCGTAATCGTAGGAATCGTAGGAACCTTGATATTTTTGCCTTTTCTCTTCTTTGTTATCCTTCCTATACTTCTCTCCATAATCTAGCTATTCCACAAAACGCAAAAGACCTAAACCTCTTTTCCCTCTTTTTTGTGAGTGTGTGACTGAATGAGATACAGAGTCAAGAAAGGAAGGAAGAGGTTCTGTGAAGTCTCCGTTTGGTCATCTTTGTTGTGAAAATTCGTTTGGTGAGCGATTGGCTGCCATCCTTAAAAATCAAACAGTTAACCATGAAAGGCAATGCAAAGAATCTTAAGCTGAAACGTTGAATTAGGCACATGAACGACTACAAGCACGCGCTAAAGATTTTTGGAATAATCGTTCTCGTCATCGGCCTGTTAGTAGCGGTTGGGCAATTTTTCAGCATAGGTGATGAAGTCAATAATGAAAACCAAACAAGGTTGCTAGCTAGCTTGTGTTACATCGCTGTGGGAATGGCAATTGAGTTCTTTGGCATAGGTCTAATTATCGTTGACAACAGAAAATAGGGTTCTGTTTCACTGTCGGGTCATGGTTCTCCCTGTTGCATGTCGAGTCACGCTAATGTTTTTCGCTTTTTGTTTATGTGAAGTCTTCGTCTGTTCGCTTTCGCTGTAAAATTCCGTCGGATGCAACTTGAGAACTACCAGAAGCCATCTTTGATATTAATTTTAACTTACTGCTGAAACACTGTCAGAATTTTGTCAATAAGGTTACCTGTATTCATCAAAGCGACATATTTTCTAGAGTCCGCTCTATTTATTTCAATTATTGCTTTAATCTCTGACAACGACTTGTTAATGGTCAATTGCGATTCTTGAAGTCTATTATGCAAAAAATGCTCCATCGTATCGCTCATTAATTGACCCCTGCCATCCGTAAAAAGGCGGTCAATACGAGTTCTAAGCTCTACGGAAGATAAACCGTTTCTTACTTCAGCCAATCTTTGGCAAAAGCTACAGTTACATTCATCTGTTGGATTAAACTGCAACAAAAATGTTTTGAAATCGTTTTCAGAAATTTTGTCACGTAGTGATGGCATATAGAATTTGAGGGCGGCTCTAGCCCCCTTGAACTCTGCTGTTGCATCTCTATGGTCAAGAATACATAGACCAGAAGAAACTCCTTCCAATCCACTATATCTCAATAGAATTGAAAAGAAACTTCCGTAAAGATTCAATATTGGCTTTGAAGATTCTTCATGTAACCTGCCTACAAATGACCTTAATTGCCTTAGTAACGGAACATGCTCAGCAGATTCATTAAAGTCGGATATATATAACAAGAAACCATCTAAGTCCCTGAAATCAGACACAATTTTGTCTGCAAAAATGTTGTTTAGATTTTGTTTATCCGTACAAATAACGGAGTATACTATATCCTCAGGGCAATGCTCTTTTGTGAGTTGACTCAACTTCAAGTTTACATTATACCATGGGTCTGATGTGTTTCTGAAGTAGAAATAAGGGGCTGTTATAAACTCGGGTTCTAGTTCTGCATTTTCAGAACCATTAAGACCTAACATAGACTCATATTTGGAAATTCGGTCTAACGACTCTTTCAGCAAATTTTTTTGATACAAAATGTTGTTCTGTACAAACTTTTCAACATTTAATCCATTGTCAAAATATGACAGAGGAAGCGGATTACAAGAACGGAACAATTCTAGTAGCCCTTCATCATAAGCACGAATCAACTTATCAAAAGATTTTTTCAGTTTGTAGTTCCCTGAACTATCAACTTCAAAATCGAAGTCTTTAGTTTTCAGCATGTTTGAGGGATAAACAAAAATGTATGTCATTGGGTCAATAAAAAAAGATTCGGCGTTCTTCCTTATGAATTCAGCCATTGATTTTCTATAATAGAATAACAGATTTGCTGGAATCGTGAGACCAAAAGAATCTTGAGATTGAACAATGACTTCCTTTTCTATAGCAAAACGAGCTAATCTAACGTAGTTTTTCACTCGAATTTTCTCCATAAGAATTGCTTATCACTCTCGGAAGTGATAGCGTCTATTATTCTCCAAGTTGAGGGCAAGATTCCACAACCTTTACTATTTGGCTTTGCAATCAATGTTACACTGTCTGACTTGATTTCTAAGATTCCCGAGCCATAACTCAGGATTTCGGAGACGGCTTTTTTAGTCAAGAATTCGTGCCATAAGCCTACGTAAGATTTTTGGGCATAGAACAAGTTCTGGTATGCTTGTCTCAAAGCTTGTTTCCATTTTCTTATTTTAAGCTCGACCGCAATCGTTTTTGGATAGCTCCTGTGAATAAAATACAAATCTATCCTTTTTTGACGAATAGGTACCTCTTCAAATCCAACAAACCCTAGATTCGCAAAATAATCTTTTACTACGCCTTTCATTTCCTCTTCCTTCAATTTCCACTCACCTTTTTATTGCCCTCTTACATAAGTATCTTCATAGGCATCAAATTTTGAAGAAGCCTTCGATGCCTTCCACTTTATTGCGCATGAGCATACCGTAACCTGTACCACTGAGACTATCCAAAGTACCCAAGCAATCGTATCTCCAAAAAGGAAAACAGGTATAATTGCCGCAACAATGAAAGTGAGTGGAAAAAGAATTTTGCTAAAATAAGAGGTGTAGCTTATATAGCGGTCGAAGACCTCATCTACTTCTGATAATCCATCTATCTTTTCTTGAAGGCTTCTAACTTCCGAGTCTAGCTTCACCCAATTCTCTGTGGTATAGATAATTGATTCTAGTTCTTTTTCAAGGTTGTTGTCCTCTTTGAGATTAAGCTTTGACAACAACATAGTGACGACGTTTATTATAATCGGGCGGACATTCTGAACTTCCATAGAACTTTTTATGGCGTTTCTAACATCCTTTTTTTCTTTCTTGAACGTATCCATTCTATTGGCTAGATTTAATGCATAATACATTAGCAAACCTGATACCACTGCGAAAAACGCCAGCAACCAATTAGTTTGGTCAGTGGTTAAATTTATCAAGTTTGCCCACTATGCCAAGATTTTATCCTTTATCTTTGACTCGTTTATCATTTCGGGATATTTAGTATATACATCTCGAATAATTTGATTTACTGGTTTTTTGTTATATAATTGTTTTAGTATCACAAGTTGTTTCTGGTCTGTTGAGGATAGAGAGTTGAACAGAATCTCGCTAATTTTCTCCCCTTTTTCTGTTAGGGAAAATACCCGTACCCGACGTTGTTGAGGATATTCTTCCGAATCTATTGCCGCATTTTGACAAAATTCACTGTCTCCTTCGTCAAGGGGACTGTAGATACTTCTATCTTTTTCTTCTATGAACTTTGCATCTTTCAACATTTCAATATCGTCAAACAATTCATGGGAACAAGGACCATAATTATCAGGAGCGAAATCATAGTCCTTAACAGCATCTTTCAAGTCAGTTTCTCTGGAAATTAGGAACATGAACTTCTCAAGTTTTGTTGTTCCAGCAATGGGTTCATTGTTTTTGCCAGTTGATCCTCTTGCATATAATAAAGCTAGCAACACATCTGTTCCAGAATTAATTTGGACCACGCATATCACCTTCTTTGTATTATGACACCATTATTGAAATAAGCTTTTCCTTTAATGGTTCTGTCAAGTCTTCGGTGAAGACGAGTCCATGTAAAAAATCGGTGATAGCTGTTCCTTGGAAAATCGGTTAATGAAAGTGAAAAAACCTGACTGCGTGGAGTCAAATATCCTTGTGGAAAGCCTAATAGTGAGAGATATACTAGCATGATAAGAAGTCTTATCTATTCAAATGCTTATAGCAAACAACCTAGAGGGTACGTATGAGTGAAAGAGCACTCTTCAAGCCTATCAAGGCTACTCTAGGTCTTTCTGGAATAACTGCTATGAACACGACAATGACAAATGTGTTATTAGCAGCAATGGTTTTCAAGGCACAAGGAAACCCAACATCACCGATAATAGTTTTCAAAGACGTTTCAGAAAAGGTGTTTCAGATGGTTCTTAAAAACGCGGCAGACAACAATTTCACGAAACTAGAAATGGGCGAACTCACTGAAATAGCAAATGCTTACAAAGGAATACTGAAAGTAATCCAATAATCAGACCTTGACAAAGCCTTTGTCTTTACCCTTTTCGAATTTCAAGGTGAAATTATAGTTGCCATTTCGTGCAAAATCACCGACGACTTGACAGAGCCGGCTTTATTATTCTCAAACGGTGAGGCGATGTTTAAGAGTACCAAAGGGAAGTGCGTCAATTATAATTATGGAAAAGGGACATACAAAGGCACAGTCACGCATGAAGTTCAGTTTTTGGAACCTTATGATGGCTCAGGTAGAGACTTTATGGATCTGGTTCAAGGCATTCAATGGGAGGACGGGACTTTTGGTATCAGAATATGCTATTATGTGAAAGATCACAATTCTGAAAAATGGAAGTTCTCGGGCAGACCATTTTCAACCAGTAAGGAGATGTTTGCAGGGCTGTTGAGGAAAGCGCAAAAAGAAGAATGGTTTCCTAATATATGTTGAAATACGGTTTATCACTGAATTGAATTGTGCCATTCCCCTCTATCAACCGATTTTTTACAGGGCTCGTATGGGCTTGTTTTCACTGGACCTTAAAACCATAGTTCTCATCATCGTGTTCTCATGGACGAATGTTGTTTCTTTTCATATCGCTTCACAAAATAGTAACCTAAAGATGCAATTCCTGCACAGAAGGTAACTGCCCCGCCAAGCAGACCCACCACCCTCACTCGCTCTGACCATGCAGATGATGCGAACAATGCTGCGGACACAATCAAGAACGCAATTCCATACATTAGGGATCGACTGATTTTTCCAATCCTACTCGCGTTCATAGCTTATGATAGTAAGGGTATGTGATAAATGGTTTTCGCATTGCTCCATCAACCGAAAAGTAACACGTTCACAGAATAGCCTAATCAACCGAAGAGGTAACAGAACCCTGAAAGGAAATTCTTATCAACGGGTTATTCCATGACTATGTTGCCTGTTTCTTCTATTCGTGCTACTTGCCAGTCGTATTTGTTTTGGGCTACTGCTTTCCTAATTTGGTCGCGTATGGGTTTGATTGAGGGGCAGTCGTGCTCTCTTGTAAGTAACATTATGTCACTTACTGTTCCTTGGTTGTTCATTCCCTTGAACACTACGAAGTCTATTGGATGGAATATTGGTTTAACGTCAAATGGGTCTAATTTTAGTTTTTTGAGCGAGGGGCATATGGCTTTGTAGAATGCTTTTTCCGATGCTTTTCTTCCTTTTTCTCTTGCTTCTTCTCTGAGCCTTTCTTCCTCTTCTTTGAACGCGCCTTCCTTTTCGGTTTGCGCTTGGTCTTTTGTTTCATACTCGTCTAGCCATGTTTTTGGCGCGGGTCCTTTAGCTTTCAATCGTAGGTCTGATACTCTTGTCAGTTTATTGCAGTATGGGCATACACAAAGAACCCTTCTGAATAACTGGTACTCTTCAAAGAGGCTCATTACACAAACACCTTATAGGAGACTTTGTGATCTCCAATTGCATCACGGATGGATTTTTGGTGATCGTTGAGTTTTGCGTTTCCACTTTTGACCTCTACGAAGCTTAGTGAGTTCACTTTGCCCATTGATAAGCCGTTGAAAACTAGGAGGTCAATTGGGTCGCCAAGAAATTTGCTATCTGGAACAACCCACTTAAAGCCTTTCATGATTGGGAGTGCGCGTTCAAAGTTTTTGCCAATGTTTACTGCTTTAGTCGTTCTTTCAGATGCTTCGGTGGCGAGTTTCATTTTTCTAGTTAATTCTTTGTTGCGTGTCTCTAACAAAGTATCCAGTTCATTTTGGGTTCCAAGTGCTTCCGTTGGAAAAGGTTTGGTTCCATCAAAAAGGATTGCGTCAGCAAGTTTGAACTCTTCTCCGCATGAACACTCCGCATATAGGTCTGAGGCTTTTAGACTTTTAATCAACTGGTCGATTTGCATCCAAGAACACCTGCTTAGTTGTGTAGTTTAACTTTTTGCTTATTAAAATTTATGGATGCATAATCATTTGACTAGTACTCCATACGTCAGTCCAAAAACAGTTCTAATATGCCCATGGGATCTAGGGGAAACGATAGCGTTGGTTGGAAATTGGTTATCATCAAACAATTTCTCACCATAAAGTGAATAAAATCAGTATTAACCGATTTTTACATGATCATCGTCATCTGAATCGTTTATCACCCGACTGTTAACACGAAGAACTATCACCCGTCAAGTTACCAGAACCTTTTCGGGCGTATTCAACCATTTTTCTGTTGACGTATAGGCTTACAGTTGTCTTGGTTTCTGTCTGGTTGTGGTAGTTTCCACGTGGAACTTGGGCCCAGCGTCTCTTCATTCATTCCTTCCCAAACTCCGTTTCGTTATGTGCTGGCTTAGCAAAGAGAAAGTCTGTGGACGGTAGCGAACTTCATCTTCCAAGTTTACCAAGAAGGTTCTGATCTCGTCTATTCTCAGAAACTCAAATTTCCTTAGCAACTCCATGAACTTCACATAAGCATTATAGTCCAAGTGATAGGAAATGAACACTCCATCACTGTCTAAACCAATGCCTCTTTCAAGCATGACAACTTCAAAAGGCCCTGTTTTGATGGCTTCGTTTGCGATCTTTCTGGCCCTGTCTATCTCCTGCTCACCTAGGGATTGTTTCAGTTTAACAAAAGTCAGGGCAAGAATCCTGTAGCCAAGCTTGGCAAAATTAGGTATCATCGTGTACTCCTGAATGTACCCCTCTTTTTCAAGCCTCTTAACCGTTCTTGAGACGGTAGGTTGAGAGACTCCTACTGTCTTGGCCAGTTCTCTGTCGCTTCGGCGACTATTCTTCATCAACTCAGAAACAAGCCTCAACTCAACATCCTTCATAGACTTGCCCCTTCCCTTCACATCTTTAGCCTTGCTCATGACTTATTCCTTCTTCCCAATTCTTTCCTTATAGAACTCGATGAATCCGCAATTTTCACACACGTGCGACATGACTCTGAAGCCAAGTCTTTCCAGCTTCTTTGGTTTTGGCCGAGTGCATTTGAATGCGTCATCCAAGTTCTGATCTGAACCGCTGAGCATTCTCCCACCACACTTAGGACACTTCTTAACATCAGTCTCACCCATGTCTTCTTCCTTCTTTTCTAGTTAGAGGCCTTATTGGGCGAGATAAAATTATGCTTCGCAAACTCGCCACAACAGACTTAACAGAACCTCAATAAAGCATCCCTATTAAGTTAACAGAACTGAGCGAATGGATGTACCTGCCTTTTGCCTATATATTTCGTCCAGCTCATATCTTTCAGCGATTCTGTCTGAGCTCCCAGCACGAATGAAGACGCCCTTCTGCCAAACCGTATAAGGCTTGTCTGAGCCTTCTTCAACTTTTATCAGAAGTATTTCCTTCTCGCCTACAGGACGTTTCGTGCACTCATATTTGGGTTCTGGTATGCAATGGCTTCTAACAATACTACGGATTCTTTCTTCAGTGTCTTTGTCTGATGACCCTTGGACTGTGGTGTCATCATCCACGCCAAGAAGGATAATACCTCCCTCTGCATTAGCAAACGCCGCTATTGATTCCACAAATTCATTTATGTCGTTTTGGCGAGTTTCTATTTGGTGCTTGAACTCGAGAGTATTTGATTCTCCCTGCCCTATTAGCTGCTTTATCTCGAACTCTGGGATGTCGATTATCACGTCTTTGGGAAGACGCCAACTCGAGTGGAATTGTCGTTTGTCAAGCATTTCATTGTTTGATTTTGAGACAAGCGCTATGTACGCGCTCTCTGGTCTGAAACCAATGAAGACCCGACCTTGTGAGGTGGACAAATCAATATCTTCTTGCTTTGTTCTACTCCCACTTTGACAATAGCATTTTGCCATTAGGTCATCAATAGCTATCTCTTTGGTTTCTACAGACACTAACAACTCTGTTGGTCCCACTTTAACTTCTTTTATCCTCGCATAGTAGCTTGGCAAGCAAATTAGAATACCATACGTGTTAGAGCTGGCAGTGTCAACACCAAGGCAGTGTAATAAGGCATCACTGGAATTAACAAACAACGGCAACTTTGGAGAGATCAGTGGGCCAACTCGGTTATATCCTACGCCACTTGAGAAGTAAAACCTCTTGAAGGGCCACCCAACATTGAGGTACTCATCACCGCTGTCATATTCATTTGCATCTTCAAGGTGTCCTTTGGGATTCTCAATTTGATACCCATCGAGGGAAAAGCTCGTGTTGCTGTCTTCAGATAAGCTTTTTATGAGTTTTGTCAGCTCTTCAAGAGAAATGAGGCTTTCAATTATAGCAAAGCTTCCGTAATCCCACTTTTTCAATGAATTGGGGCTCTCTTTGGAATGAAGTGGGACAACTTTAGTTATTACATTGTGCCACTTTCCATCTCGTTTTAGTATTCCGCTCTGAACGAGAACGGGGCCATACGTTTCCTTGCGAGTGTCAATGACCTCAAGAATCTGTTGCTTTATTTCCTCCATATGTGGCATAAAGTCTTACCCTGAATTTAGAACAGAAAAGCGGTAATTTATAGTTTTATAGCTTGCTTTGTTGCCTTCAGTTTTGTCAGCTTCTTCATAATTTGCGTCTCACTACCAAAAACGCAATATCAGATTTTGCTTGCGTTTTATGTTTATAAAACGAAAAGAAGGAGAAAGATGTGTGCATCGGTGTAGTAAACTCTAATCTCGACCCCGTAGACCCCTTGGGAAAGACAACAGTCGGGCTACGAACTCGACTAGAGTCTATTAGCCCGGCTAATTCTTATCTATTCAGGGACTCCAACCAGCACTGATTTTGCTATACCTGTCCGTCACTTGCCCCTAGTCTCCTCAACATTGAAAATCGCAATCAAAGAAAATGCGGTTGCTTGCCAGGTACGGCATCAAGAATATGTTCTATGAAACGATAGTTGTTGATTGAAAGCGTACAATTACTTGACTGTTTGAAGTGTCGAAAATGGGCAAGAAACAACATAAAAGGGCTAAGATGTCAGTTCAAGAGATCTCGGAAACAACGAATCTTGTTAGTGTGCTAGTTTGGGTATCTTTCATTTGCGAAAAGCTTGTCGTAAGAAACTCCATCTTGCCATCTTACCGAAATAGGAACTAATTGCAGCATTACTGGGGCACTTGAAACTGACACCACAGGTGACGTTCTCAGAGTTCTTTCAATGTCTGCTCTGTGGCATCTTTCACTTGACTTCGCGAACTAATTGGTGAATATACGAATAGCTTGTCTGCAAAGAATATACTATCGCGAGCCCTAAAAATCTCCGGGAGTCTAAACGTAGAGTAGTGTTTTCCTAGAATGTCAAAAATAACTAACTCTCTGCTCAGATTTGCCCTTTCGGATATCGTTCTAGAGAGAAGTCTTTCGTCAATATTTCCTTCTCTTATCCTGCAATACAATTCATTAAATTTTCTCAATGGAGAATCAAAAGCTAAAACAAAGGTACGACCAGTCTTCAAGTGAGACAGTATTTCTGGACAAAGATCCTTTGATTGCTGAATGACGGCATTGTAAAGTGTGTAATCATCAAATTGTATGTATTCCTCCAAAAATTCCCTGTTAAGACGTCGATACCTGAAGGCGTCTCTACTCAAGATATTCTTATCCAAGAGCCACTTCAATACAGATATCCATACGGCATCAGTGATTCTAGGTCTTAGGTGATCATATATCCTCTTGTAAATGTCTGTTCTTAGCAGCATTAGACTCTCGATACAACCCTTCCCTTCCTCACTTATGCTCATAAAGCATCTATCCTCTTCTCTAACGACGGTCAAATATTTTAACAGTCTACTTACAATATCAAAGCCCCCACGCAGACCAAGAGAATAGGAGTCTCGCTGAATATAGTCGAGCTTGTCGACATCGATTGGTCCATCTAACACTTCATTCAAAAGATTGTTCTCGAATCGTGAACAAAGAATTTCTTCGACTTGGGAAGACTTTTTTCCCAATACTGTTGATATCTCCTCATTGCTTTGTATAAGGTCGATTGTTATGTCCTCATATGAAACATCATGACCAGTTGCATAACTAACTATCTCCTCCGAGATGTGAGAAAATGGCCCATGGCCAATGTCGTGAAGTAGAGCCGCAAGCCGAGCAAGTTGTGTTTCCTTCTCAGGCACCTTAAGTCTTCTCAGAATCTTGTCAGCCATGGCAAGGCAACCAATTGAATGTTCGAATCTAGTTTGAATTGCAGATGGATATGTGAAATACATCAAGCCGAGTTCTCTTATTCTTCTTAATCTCTGCACCAAGGCTGTATCTACCAACTTCCTCTCAATATCGGTCAAGACTATCTGGCCGTATATTGGATCCCTCAGAATCGTTGCTTTTCTCCCATTGAAGGCTAGTGATTTTTGCTTAGTGTCATATTTTTTGAATCTTTGAAGGGTCGCTTCGCCGCATTTGTTGAAGAAGAAGTTAATTAATGACTTCTTGAGTTCTTCGTTTTGCCCGACATAATCAAAGAGGCTAGCTAGATCTCTGTAACTCAGCAGAAGAATTGAGTATCTTTTGATAAGATTCTTGAAAGATGCCTCTCTTTCTAATCCCTTATGAATAATAAGAAATTTATCGCAAAATGGTGAATATTCAACCCATCGTCCTAGGTCAGAAAGACGGACTTTGCTCGTTTTGACCTCGATGAATAGTTTCTTCTCGTTCAAGAAGCATGCTATGTCAATCCTTGCATTTCCCAACGTATATTCAGTGATGACTGAGTCGAATCCTAGACCACAGAACGTTTCTGCAATCTCGGATTCTAGTCTGCTTGCTAATGCAAATCCATCCGTGCTATATGAAGGTCGCATCCTGCCCTCATAGATTTCTTTTATTTTCTTCAGGGCGTCAGTTTCAACCATCTAAATACCTCCGTCCCTATAGGGTTCTACAACCCACAGAGGAATGTGCATGTACTTTAGACGGCTAATCATCATGTTTACTTTTTCCATACTAATGTTTTCTTTAGGGTTTCGAACCTGATGTATCAACGTCTCAACACTAGCAGAAGTTCTTGAAGGTGCAACTACCGGCAAGTTGCAGACAAAGATAAAATCTACATTCCCACGATGGTCATTTACAACAAATTCAACTGACTCATAGACTTTGTTCAAGAATTCCCGATAAAGTCTTTCTAGTCGATTTGCTGTTTTGATTGAACCAATGTATTTACATTCTACATAACAGAATCTGAACCGATGGCTACTCATGAATCGTTTGAGAAGTATATCAAACCCTACAGAATTTCCTCCCTCTATGACTACATTGCAGAAGTATGGCGATTCATAAGCGTTGCCAACCTCTTCATACATTGCTGCGCCACTAGGATAACGCATTGACTTAAAGAAATCTATCACGCCAAAAACGTAGGATCTTCCGAGCTCATGACATTCTTCTCTCATAGGCGACTTCTCCATCTCGACATTATTATCAGTAAATGTTTGTTGTCACTATTCTTAAGATGTCCATTATTATTGAATTTGGAAATAAAAGTCTTCGTTCAAAGATGCTTGCCACTTTTGGAGTTACCCAGACTATATTTCAAATGCTGTTTCCCTTAGGCACACAGACTTTCGGGATATCTCCACGTTGAAGTGAGCAATTTGAACGTGCAACCATTTTCGTATTTCTAACTCTTATAAAAGTGCGCATTTTTAGATTTTGTTTGCGTTTTATTGGAAGAAAACGAAAAGATACCAAGGAAGAACAGAAAAAAGCAGAAGCTTGCGAGCCTCATAGGGATCTGCGGGTTCCTGACGCAGACAAAAGCCTACCTCTTCTGGGAAGAAAAACAAGAAATGAGGTTTAGTTAAATCTTTTGCTTCGGTTCTTTCTGGTCAAGGCTGCTGCGAGCACGGTTAGAGCCATGAAGACTGCTAGAATGGCCGCTGGTGGGAACTCTGGGATCGCAACCTGGTACTGAACTTCCTGGTCAGGTGCAATGGCTACGTTGGTGAACTCTGCATTTGTAACGGTGCTTCCGTCTGGGAGCATCTCTGACACGGAGATGTTGAAGGTGCCGTAGTTGGTTCCTCTGACGTGTATCGTGTATTGGCCGGACGGGTTAAGGAGAAGGATCATTTCAGGTTCAGTATCTGGTCCGGTGTACTGGGCGTCAGGTATTTCCATCAAGACTGTTCCATCCTTGAATCCTGTTATTCGACCAACATTGTCTTGAACGTATAGGTTTACAGGCGAATGGGCAACCACGCCAGCGACGGAAGCTCTCGGAGGAATAATGTAGTACCAATTTGGCTGGTGCCACGCAGCAACTCCGACGCCAGGAAAATCATGAGGCCAACAAGGTACACCTGAATCTACTGATCCATCTGGGGTTGGATGTACGCAATTGTGATTGGAGTACTCGACCCTGCAGAATGTTTTTCCATTGATGGGAACTTCATTGCGGCACTCACCAACCAAGACCCAATTCGTCAGGTTATCATTCGTCAGTGTTATCCCTCCATATTCCCACTCGTCCAGAGGAAACATCAGACTTATGAGGTTCGGATATGCCCCATGACTCCCTTCCGCAACATAGGCTACAGGGTGACCGTTGTGCTTCTCTATTGTTGGATCATTCCAGTCGTGTGGCATAATTGGCAGTATGTGAGTGGAAAAACCTATGTTTTTGGGCGTATTCATGTTCAACTTGTCGAACACTATCATAACCATTGAGTCCCAGTCGTTCATGTGTTTTGTCCACACTTTGTGGTCGTTGTAGACGTAATAGAGCCAATACTGGATGGCAAGTTCATGATCGTCTTCGGCTAAATGAATATAAACATAGAATGGGGGTTTCCCTGTCTCTGGATCATTGAATAGACCACCCTCATAATTCCCCTTGTTGCCTGCGAGATCAACGTCGTCGTCAAAGTAGAAACTGCAAGGATACCATTTCTCGCCTTTCGAGAATCTCCAGCAAGGAAAGTATTGTTGCACCAAGGGCAAATAAGAGGAAGGACTTGACCGCACCGTCACTTCCGCTTGCGATGTCGCGATCGTGGTGCCGTACGTCACTCTAATGTAATATTTTCCAGGCTCAGAAAAGACGAAGGGTTGCTTAACATAAATGCGAAAGCTCCCCATCAGATAGGACTTCGAGCCCTGCGGTATAATCGGCAAGTCAAAGTACTGAATCACTTGGTAAGTACCGCCAACACTTTTCAAGACATCGACACTGATTTGATTCTCGAGATTGGTTCCAGTGAAGAGGTTCACCGTTAGCGGAATGGCGTCTCCACAATGCACTTGAATACTGGTTTGTTGATCCAATCCGATCGTGTCAATCGCATATGACTCTATGCTTGTTCCAGGATTTACTGCAGGAAGTTTCAATAGGAAATCAAGGAACACTTTACCGAAGAACACCGAGACTGCGTTCGCTCCAAGCTCAGTCAGCAATGTTCCGAACGCTTGCTTGATACCCCACGCTGACAGCTTTTCGAGTCCTTGACTCACATATGATTGTGGATTGCTTGAAGTTCCCAGAAACTCAACGATTGCCTCGTCGTTTTCCCATGGCACATGCAATAACGGCGCATTGCCAAGTGTTCGCCCGTCTCTCTGATCATATACAATGGAAGGGTTGTCCCAATCCTTCAGGGCCACACAAACAACATATAGAGGCAATGCTGGTTCGTTCGGTACGACCCAGTGAAACGTCGGTGCCCACTCTTCCTCACCGGGATCTAACCACAATTCTTTGTCCTGCCCTGAAGTGGACGAGCTATAGATGGTCTTAGGCGTCGTATCAGAGAGTATATCCCAAATCTCAAGCACAACACGTGAATGCACAGCTGTTGCCCCCACATTACTGCAGCTGACCATTACTTGTACGTCCTCATCGGGTAAGCAGGCATAGTCAGATGCGGATATGAGACACGTGCCGCCAGCAAATACTGACGCAATTTTAACCCCGGCACTCTGCACGCACACAAGTGAAACGTCGTCCCACCAAGCAGTCCCTGCGCCGTTGTTGAAGTCTAACAAGAACCACAGCGCCTGAGCATCAGACGGCATAGGCGGTAACGTGAATATGGGACTCTGAAAGAATGCCCAGTCTTGCGTCCCACTTACATCCCCTATCCAATCCATCACATAGCCATCTAATGGAGTCCAACCATCTTGATCAACGTAATCCACAGCAATGACCACAGAGCCGATAACATTACTCGTCTTTATCCATCCTTCAATCTGGTATTCATCCCCTAGAGACGCAATGCCTGTGATGTCTTGGTAAAGACGACCTAGGCTCTCAGTATCAGTTTCAATACCCTTAACTGAATAGGATCCTGAATGCGATGTCGTGGCGTCGACCGTGTACGTGGTAGTACCCTCCGATTTGCTCCACCCAGTGAGATTATTTTCGAATCCTGGATTGACGATCAAATTCTGCTCGGCCTTCACTTCTGAGGTAAATACTCCAAATATTGACAAACACAGAATGACCACCATTATTGTTGGAGATGTCCTTTGCATTTCCTCTTTGCCCCTTTCTCTCGAATACGTAATATGCTGCTATGTCGAGGCGCTTAAATACCTTGTGAGAGCCTTCTCTTCTCACATCAAAGTAAGCCAAAAAGAACGCAGGAAGTATCAAATGCAGCATTCTTGGTCAGTCAGATGTCTGTCAAACATGTCGTTACAAGTCTTTAGATGGAGCGAAACACCCAACATCGTATCGTCTGATTTGACCCATGTCCGCCAAGAACAGAAAAAGGTTTTGCAGGCGATGTCTCCACTTGTCGCTGGTTCAACTCCTATCACCGGCTTCCGAGAATGATTTGATGACAAACTGGTATCAGGTCAAGACAAAAAAAGGGATTGTGCGGGAGACGTCGCCATCATCAGCGCAATTAGGGCAACCCCGCCCCGTTTGCCTTGACTTCAGTTACTTGAACCATGAGGTCTTTAACGCCATCATCATCGTAGTTCCCGGTGCTCTATCGGTTTCAGTTAGTCACTTGTTAACGGTATGGCTATGAACATCCAGATGTTACCGTCGATTCTGCCGGTGCCGTCGCTGTTTCTTTCCGAAGTGTAGAACATGCAGAGGGAACCTTCGCACCCTCTACCTTTTTTGTAGGGTTCAGGCCAGCAGTCCCACCAATTATTGCCGCCGTAGCTGGCAGTTGTTACACGAACAGGTGTGGACCAAGAAGATAGGACTGTTGGATTAGTGGATTCTGACGTTGCAATAAACTGGCCCTCAACGCCTGTGTCTGGTGCCCAGAAAAGTCTGAAAGTCTTTTTATCCTTGATCAAAACTGGATCCCAATTGGTTGCGACTGGCCATGAAGCAATTTGTCTACGATTTATCCAAGTCTCCCCATCGCCAGAGGTTGAAAGACCGATGTAACCTCCCCAAATATTTTGGTAAGGGTCTACATAAGACCAAACTACATAGAATATTCCGTTGTCTACAATAGCCTTGCCGAGGGTCGCATCATCTGCTATATCGAACGGTCCATGCCAAGGTCCTCCATTATAGTATACAGCCTTAAGGGAATATTCGGCATCGTAAAACACCCAAATCTTGCCGTCGTTTTCAAGGGCGTCAATATGACCAATCCATTTGGGTTCTGCGATACTAATACTCATAGGTCCCGACCAAACGCCATCGTATGTATAATAGTAGATGTGGTTGTCACCGGCACCGAATCCAGTTGAGCTGAAGACCCAGATCATTCCGTCACTCGCCTGCAAAGTTGCTACGTCTCTTTGCCCGTGATTTGGATCCGACCCGGGTACCCCGATTTCTGGAGCTTTTTGAAGACCGGGAAGACTTCTGGCTGTCTTATAATAAATATCGTAGGAGTCACTGTCAGGATCGTAGCCATCAACGCCTCGCACTCCACCGTTACAGGCACGTGTAAAGAACAGCCAATATGTGCCGTCATTAGCCTGGAATAAACTGGGATTTCTATCATAGTGGGGGTCAGTAGTTATTTGAAAAGCCTTGCTGACGGGCTGTTCTAAAGCGCCAGAAGCTATAGCCGATATGCTTGAAACCAACAATGCCGATATTACTAACGCTACTAAACCAAGTTTCTTATTCATTTTCTCTCACCTCCTCCTTTCTCCTTTTCCTGTTTTGCTACGGGATTAAGCTGCCATTAGCGGCTCCATACCCGCTGGCGCCCGGCCATGTTAAACGTGCCAGACCAAGCAAAAGCACGAGTCGAAGCATGCTTTCAACATACAAGCTTGCACTATTCGACTCAACCCATAATCGCACACAAGCGGCTTAAGCTTTCTGAAAGAAAGTTCTATACGATTCGCATTCGTCTTCTCAGCGCTAAACCTAGCCTTTTTGAGAAACGTGTCAGATGAAATATGCACGGCGACTTGTTTCAATGATTTTAGTTCGCCTCTGAGCACCCTTTATGAAAAGACCTTTGCCTTCCTTCTCATTCGAGTCAATTTCAACCCTGAGACAGGAGCTGTTTATTGAAGACTGTTATAGAAGTTTCTTCTACGACTTGTTCCTGAAGGGACTCCAGAAAAGGAAATAGGTTGTCGCGGCATCATAAGTAAAAGCGAAGTGGCGAACTGGGATTAGAGTCTAGGAAGCTCACAAGCTCTATCGCGAGAAGAATGAACCTGTAGCCGCCGACTTCATCAGCAAATTGCTCCATTGGGAGAATAAGTAGGAGTTGAAATAGCGGTAAGACAAAGAGGTCAAGAACATGTGGAGAGGCTAAATCGGGCAGGGCCCTGTGCTCTGTGAATACTGGTCTCTTCGGTACAGAATAGGTTCTCCAGTAGGCGAGCCAGAGACTCGAGGACTGCCTGAGATGAAACCCATACCAGCATAGATTTTGCCGTCGTAGGCTATCATGGAAATCGCGTAGTATGCTCCTTCAGTGGCGTTGAACGAAGTCTCCCAGGCGCAAGGGCCAAAGTCTTCTTCAGGAACCCGCGTTTGAGCTTGTTCAATCCCTCCCTACCGAACTGCGCCACAAGCTGCCTGGCATCCGGTTCACTCACCCTGCCCTCTTCCAGATGTTTCCCAGATGCTCTGGAGTCTCGCTTTCGCCTAATCGAGACTTGCCCTTTGATTCTGCCAATTGTCAGGCCAGTAAGCCCAGTTGCTTCCACAAGCCTCTTAATGTCGGCATTAGGGTTTGACTCGGGTACCTCTCTGAGTATCTCGTCATCATCTGCTCCCTCATCTCGACGCTTCTGGAATAACTCTTTAAGCTCACCAGGCTTATCTGGCGCATCTGGCGCAACTGGCGTCTTGCTCTCTTGACTACCCTCATCCTCGCTCATGTTAAACCACCGTAGCCTTTATGAACAGTCTCGAGTACAAATTGAAAATCCCAGACTACACGGTCGCTTCCAAGGTGACTTCTCTTAGAATCTTCTCTGTTGAACATATCCTTGAAGGGAGCTTCAGGTCGATACTTATCCTTAGATTTGGGTTCCTGTCGCATATTAAGCCTTAGAATAGAGTCCTTAAGCTCACATACCTTAGCTTAGCTTATCCTTTTTACCTTCTAAGGTTACATGATGGCGGAATAATGGAAATATGGCAAGATTATTCAGATTTGGACAAAGATATGTCTTTGTCATGTTCGTTTTATGAGTATAAAACGCAAATGCTTTAAGAAACTTCCTCCATATTTTTGATGGCAAAAAGGATTTGAACTTTCAAGGAAAAGCCCGGCCCCGGCCCCATCCTTTTGACGTTTTGTTCGGAAGGTTATGGAAGTGAGTTTGTGATCCTGGGTGTTGCAATCATTGTGATTTGGCTCGGCTTTCTCAAGCTAAGCCTAATAGCTTAGTGCGTCGGTGTATATGTTGGAGTTAGCATTGTCTGCGCAGAGGAAGCGGCTAGTTTTTCCCTTTTCTTCGATAGTCGGTTTGGACAAACTCAAGCTGGCTATTTTGATTAACGCGATTAACCCGAAGATAGGCGGCTTGCTCATAAGAGGGCCGAAAGGCTCTGGGAAAAGCACTATTGTGCGTTCGTTGGCGGATGTTCTTCCAAAAATAAGAGTAGTCAAGAATTGCCCGTTCAACTGCAACCCTGACGACCCTTCCAACATGTGCCCAGCGTGCATAGAAAACTCTAGAAAGGCCACGAAGCCTCCAACGGAAGAGAAAGACATGGTCGTCGTTGACCTACCTTTGGGAGCAACCGAAGACCGCGTTGTCGGAAGCTTGGACATTGAGAAAGCGATAAAGCAGGGAATAGAAGCCCTGGAGCCAGGAATCCTTGCAGAAGCCAACCAAAACATCCTATACGTGGATGAAGTCAACCTGCTGCCTGATCACATCGCGGACGACCTGCTTGACGCGGCCGCAACTGGCTGGAACATAGTTGAAAGAGAAGGAATATCGGTAAGTCACCCAGCACGATTCATCTTCATTGGAACGATGAATCCAGAAGAAGGAGAGCTTCGCCCACAGCTTCTTGACAGATTCCCGTTGTCCGTCACTGTCGGCACAATATCATCTGTTGAGGACAGGGTCGAAGTAGTCAAGAGAAACATGGAGTTTGAAGCAGACCCTGAGAAGTTCTACGCGAAATGGAAGCCTACCCAAGAAGAGTTGAGGAACAGAATAGTTGAAGCAAGAAAAGCCTTGAAGGAAATAGCCCTATCAGAAGAGCTGCTTAGAAGCATTTCGAAAGCGTGCTTGGACCTGAAAGTTGACGGTTTGCGCCCCGACATCGTAATTGCCAAGGCAGCCACTACTCTTGCAGCTTTTGAAAACAGAAAAACGGTCACACCAAGCGACGTTCTGGTCGCCGCAGACCTTGCCCTCAGCCACAGAACAAGAGAAGGAGGATTCCTAGAGCCAGCCACAAGCAAGGAGATCGCTGACACTTTTGTGGCGATCACGAAGCAGGTTTTCCAGTTCGAGAAAACAGGCGAAACAACGAAAAACGAAATGGAGAAAAGGAAATCCCTGAAAGGAAGAGCGGTCTTCTGGGCCAAGAAAGATGCGACGAAGGAGGAAGAGGAAAAGGCCAAGAAGAACCCCTTTCGAAAAATTCAGGAGCAGATGCTCAGGCTCAGATTCATGATGGACAGGTTCATGGGCGGCGTTTGGGGAACAGGAAAAAGACTGAAAAAAAGCCCGGAAGACGCGCCTGTCACTGACGCGCTCCAAGTGGGAGGCAACAAACTGAGAGGGGAAACGTATCAGGAACAGACGGTCAAAGAGAAAAGCGACAAGATGAAAGGGTTCCCCACGGTCAGTGCGGCTGCGAGATCAACCGAGGTCTCACAGGGTCTTCCCATGATTGAAACGCTGGAAAAAAGGATCATATCGCCATCTTCTTTTTTTCTGAAAATGGGAAAAATCAAGACAAGGAAACAGACTGTTTTTGCGGGAAGACACGCCAACGCGGTTACTACCCTCAATCGAGGCAAACCGTATGGTTGGAGGTTTCCAAATGGAAAGCCTTCGGACATTCACTTGCCCGCAACTATTCGAGAGGCTGCTAGAAGACAGAAAAACCGTGAAAAACCTTTGGAAACAGCTTTGAATATTTCGCTTGCCGATGTGCGTGAGAAGCTGCGATCATCAAAAGCTCCTTTGACCATGGTTTTCGTGGTTGACCTGAGTGGTTCCATGCTTTTCAATCTTGAAGCAGTAAGGGAAGCCCTCCTCAGACTTCATGGCGACGCCTACCGCTGCAGGGACCGTGTTGGCATCGTAGCATTGAAGGATTTGGGAGCGGTGGTGGTTCAGCATCCGATAACGAACTTGAGAGTTGTGGCCAACAAGCTTGTGAGCATGCACATCAGCGGTTTCACGCCCTTGGCTGCCGGAATGTACAAGGCTTGGGAAGTGCTTAAAGAGGCAAAAAGAAGGGACAACTCAACCATTCCCGTCATGGTCATAGTCACGGACGGAAGCGCCAACGTGCCCCTAAGAAGAAGCATTGAGACAGGAGCAGTTCGCCAAATTGACGAAATACACGCTGCACTAAGAGAATATGAGGACGTTGCCGTAGAAGACGTTACCTCTGTTTCAAAGATGATAAAGCGCGAAGGAATCCACACGATAACAGTGAACACCAACCCTCACATGTACGGCCGCGAAACCTACGGTTTCACGGTCACCGAGCGAGTAGCTCTTTTGACTAAGGGCACGCACCACGCGGTTGGCAGACTGACAACGGACAAGGAAGTAGTTGAGAACATGATAGAACACATAAGAGGCGACCAAAGAAACATCGGCAGCTAGAAAACTTGAATAGAGGACTAGTCCAAGCAAGCAGAACCTGCGTTTGAGTGAGGCTCGTTCAAATTTCTGAGATCAAGTGAAGAGTCAAAGAGGCGGCTGAGAATGTTTCTTGGTCTCCTCGCTCGAGCGCATCCACTTCTGAAATTCACTTGAAGGCGGGTATTTCGCGTATAGGGTCTTTCTCGTGGCTTCCAGGAAACTGTTCTTCTGTTTTGAGAACTCGGCGGCTGTCAGAACCTTGTGATCTGCTTCGTACGCTTTATAGAACACGTCAGTCGTTTTTTGGTTCCAGTTCTCGTCCCTGAGAATATGATGCTCCAAAATCGTTGTCGGAACGCACTGCACGACTACTTGCAGATTGCTCAGTGCAGTCTGCATTTCTTTCTCGTTGACTTTGAACCCAGCCAAATACAATGGTGGCCCGCCAATCATCAGAAGCTGGGGCCTTTCTTCCAGTATTATCTGAAGCGTCAGACTTGAGATCGGTCCTTGAACATCCGGTGCGAACATGAATCTTTCCTCTTCTCGTTCAATCGTAGCCATCAGAACCCAGCCCAAAAACGAATTGTCCGAACCATGGGCCACTGGCTCCGAAAACCTCAGAGTGGTCTTTCCAATGATAAACTCGTTACCATCTGCATTTTCAAGTCTGCCAGCATATTTCCCAGCCGTCTTCTGGAACATCCAAGCTCTGTGCCTTTGGCTGTAGTTGATGTTCTCCTTCGGATTCTTCATCAGAACTGTTTTGTCTTGGTAGATCTGTCGGGCCGTTTCTGTGGGCTCTGTCCATTGGCTTAACCAGTCCTCGAAAGACGGAGTGTGATGGTCGAAATGAAAGTGGCTCACCGTTATGAGATCAGCTTTCTCAGCCGCGCTTGAGATCTTCTTTCGACATTCAATAATGGCTCTGAACTCTTCTGGGTGAGGAGGCAAGCTAAAACGGCTCGGACAAAGAGAAACTCCAGCATCAAGAAGAATTTTCACATCTGGCGTTTCGACGTATGTGCACATGGACCTTACGCCGAAGCTTTCAGCAGCCAATGGAATGATCTTGATGTTTCTAAGCATACTTTTCGACACGCCATTATTCTAGCACTATATCCTTTTATTCGTGGTCTCTGCACTTGTGAATGGTGGGCGATGACGACTCTGGCCCCGATGAAACTTAGATGATGTGGATCTTGAGTGCGGGAGCTCGCCACTTCCTAAGAGCGAGTGACAGATGGAGACTCCACTTTTGTCTGGCCGACGGAAAAAGTGAGTGTTGCTGATGCTTCTGTATACGGCCCTTAACGCTCATGTTTAGAAGTTGTTTTTTCAAATCATTTGCGCGCTCAATCAAGTGTTTCTCGCATTTGTTGGCTTTTCGTCTATTCCGCGAGTATTTGAATAATTCTACTTCTCTTCGGATGGCTTCTCCCAAAGCTCCAGCATTTTCTTTTTGAGTATTCTTCGTTTTCGATGGAGGAATCGGTAGACGTTGCTGTGCATGCTTCCTTTGACCAGCATTTGTATGGCTTCTCTCGCCACTTCAGCTTCTTCGATTGTTCCAATTATGCTGACAGTGTGTCCATACACGGCTACACTGCAGTTTGTCAATTCCTCGATTATTTTTCTGGTCTTGCCGTTCGCTCCGATGATTCGCCCATTGACACGTTCGATGTCTCTCTCTGATCGTCCGAAAACGGTTCTCAGATCAATCAAGTCCAGTATTGCTTCTTCATCCCGTATCAGACGGAAGGCATGTTCTGGCGAGAAGCCTCTGCCTAACGCGGTTATCACGTCTTTTGCTCTAAACAGCAACGATGGGTCTGTGGCTTTCTCGGATAGGGTCACAGTGACTCCGCCTGTTTCGCTGTCTATCTGGATCTCGACAGTAAGCTTCGATTCGATGGTTTTCTTTGTGACCCCATTTGGCCCTATCAGAGCGCCGACTCTTTCTGCGGGGATTTTCAGGAACGTGTTAGGTTTTGCCATGACAAGTGACCTTCGTGTAAACTTCCTCGTTCGGAGAAACACTAACGCCTAACTTGTTAAAAAATCTATTCAGATTTGTGATGTCTCGCTGCAAGAGAAATCTAGCCATGGGGTGATAGATTGAGACAGATTGGGACATGTCGAAGATTACTGGCTTGTTCTTCCAGATCATTATGTTGTATTCGCTCAGGTCTCCGTGAACGAGTTCAGCCTTGCAGTACAGTCTCTCTAGGCTGCTTAGCAGAATCTCATAGGTTTTGGCGGGGTCTTTCGGCGACCTTTCTCGTACCAAAGGAGCACTCACACCATCCTTGCCAATGAACTCCATTATGAGCACATTGTTTCTAACGATGAACGGTTTGGGCACTCTGACCCCTGCCCGGGTGGCCTGCTCCAAGTTTCTGAATTCTTTTCGCGCCCAAGTAAAGATCAGTGAGCGGGTGTCGCGTTTCACGTTTTTGAACCGCGGGTCGCCTTCGATGTATGGTAGCATGCCCTTTCGAAACTCTGCGGACAAGGTCAAGTATATCTTTATGGCCAGTTCTTTTCCTTCATTGTCTTTTGCCCAGTAGACGCGTGATTCCTTTCCCGCGCTGACTACTCCGTGGATCTCGCCTATTATTCCCCTATTCATAAACTCGTAGATTATCATCAGGGTGGAGCGGTCGAAGACTTCCTCAAGAGCTTCGTATTCTTCGCTGCGTTTTGTCTTCATCAATTGCTCGGTTTCGTATCGTTTCTCTTTCCTGTCAAGCTGCTTATCAACGCGACTTCTAAAAGACACGTACTCATTTCCATCCATGCAACTAGATTTTCAGGTAACCTTTTCTTCGCAGCATCTCAGCCTGGCCTTGTGTGTATCGCCAAGTCAAGTCGCCCCGCGTTTCTCGCTGAAAATCCCAAGGCGAAACCACGACTATATCTCCCACCCTTATCCAGACGCGTCTTTTCATTTTTCCGCGTATGCGACATAATCGTTCATACCCATCTTGGCATTTGACCATGATGCGGTCAAATCCCAGCATTTTTGTGGCTACGCCCAGAACCTCGTTTGGGGATGGGAGAACCATCTCGCTAATGTTACCTTCGCTTCTGACCTTCTTTTTACCCAATAGAGCACCTCAAGCATGCCCAACTAAATGAGAATTGCGTACCTTGCTTAAAATGATTGCCCATGGTCTAGACGAATTATGCGCGCGTATGCGGGTGCATTCAGTTTCGAACCGCTCTACTGAACTGCCTAAAAGACCATCCGCGTATTTCTGTGTTATTCAGAATATAAACACCAGATTCATAAGTGTTTAATCTCGGATTTGACTTCAGGAGTAATGCCAAAGGCACTTTGCATATTGAGTGTGTTGCTACCGTTGAATCTCCAAAAGCGCGTGGGTGTGGTGTGAAGTAATGCTGGAATGGTTAATGTTGGCTTTCTGGCTTGCATTAGTAGTGTATGCTTTTTGGTTTCTGTTCAAGGCAAAGACAGAACACCCCATAGGCCTGAATGATCTCGCTTTAACTTGGAAGATCCACAAGCAAAACACAGGCTGCAAGGCTAAACGCATACAGAGTTTGATAACGCTAAACAATGAAACCGTCGGTTTCAGGTGTGAATGCGGATATGAATTCATACAGAAACGCTTGATTAGTCAAAAAGCTCCAGATTATTCTGTGAAGAAACTCACCAATTAGAACTGTCAAACTCAGTATGCCCAATATGCTCTACTATGTTTCCAATACCAGCAAACGTAATTGATCGAGTTTATTCAGCTCCTTTCGGATGCTTATTCATCCAATCCGTAGCAAATGATTCCGCTTTTGATTCGGTTGGATACTCCGGTGATATTTTCCTTCCCTCATCACTGTTTCTTACCTTGGGAAACAGCATTACTAAGTAGTGCTCTCCGTACTGTTTCTTTGTAACGACAAGATTTTGTTCTGTCGTCGCATTTATGTATCCTCTCTGATTGTCGATTCTTTTCCAGCCTTTTACTACTTTCACCAATCATCCCTCATGCGTCAGTCTCAAACTGTCATGCATGTTCGCTACTGCACAATCTCCTCTTTCCTGTTCCAACTCTCTCGCAGCTTGTTTTCCACGTACATGCCTTCTGGCTGAACATATCCTATGGGCTTTGCACTTCCTTCAGTTGGAAGTAAGTCTACGATGCTGTTGAGCGTTCCTCTTTTTCCAATGCTCAATTGTCTCTCGCCTCTGAACGTGGATGTTCTTGCATTCTCGATCTGGATAGTGTCTCCATTGGAGATGGAGTCTATTTGTTCATTCCATAAGCATAGCTTAATGGTTCCAGTTTCATCCGCTATCAAAGCATTGACAACACTAGCGTAGTTTCCAAATCGCGTGAAGACAAGTTTTGGTCTGGGAATTTCCAGAACTTTGGCCTTCAAGCTAATGTGGTTCATTCCAGTTCGCAAATCTCTGATGGGAAGAGAGTGTGATCCCCTGTTTTTCTTGGCTAGGTGTCTGCGAATCATATCGGTTTTCATGAGATTCCTAATTGGATTGCCATGTTCTAAGAGGAATTCCTTGGGTAAAGGAAATTGCGCAACAACTTTGGAGCCCTCTAGAATCAGGAAAATGGCTTTGTCTTGTGTTTTGCTGCGACATTGTATCACAAGTCCTTTGCATGCGGCTTCTCGTTCCTCCCACGCTGAATTTAATGCATCAAAAAACTCGTCTGGGTCAACTTCGTATTTTACAGAAAGAAAGGCGAGATACTCGCCGGGTGATACTTTGTTTCTCAAGGTTTTTCTACTCTTTTTACCGGGTAATTTCCATTGTAGAAACCATTCTTGGACAATTCTAAAGATCCTTTAGAAGGCTTAAGAGTTGATCTTTTTTGCCAAAATCTTTCTTCTCTTCCGCTTCTATTATGGCATGTTGCACCCAACTTCTCAGTTCAGAATAATAATCCACTTTAAGCGGATGCCTTCTTTCTGCTCGGCTGATCCACGATTGGGTTGGCATGCTTGCCTGCTTGTCTACTAATTCCATAGTTTTCACCTCGTTACTTTAAGTAGAATGATCAAGAAAAATGACAAAGCCCCTTTAGAGTTCTTTTGTCAATATTCCTCTCTACTAGAATTCTACCTGTCAACATAATGTACGCAGTCACATATTAAGATATTGACCATCTATCACATGTATTATGACGAAAAACCCGGTTTTTGCTGATACAACGTGATCGCTCCGCATTCTTGGCTATGATTCTCATCCTTAGGCGTGAGCGGGGTCACAGCTTGAAGTGTTCCCGTGGTATGAGGCGTGTATAACGTCCTTATCACCTCATTTGCAGTCAAACGTGAGCTCCTCGTCCTAAATGAATTACGAGTACTGATCTTGGATTCATAAATCAAATATTGAGCATGACCATCACACGAGATTGAGTAAAATGAAAACCAAGGATGCGACCCAAAAGGCCGAAGTGGTCCGATTATCGGAGAAGATCTCTAGAGAACAGATGAAAATAGAAGCAGGCAAGCCGCTATACCTAGTGCGGTACGAATAGTAGCGATGGAGAATTTTCTGGGTCCCATTGAAGTGGAGAAATCGGGAGTATCGGCGAGCTGACGGCTCTCATCAAAGAAAATAGCAGACTGTCAGACCAAGAAATCTCTTGATGCTTCTGGGACCGCGGAAATGCAAAGCCTCTTAGGGTCAAAAAGTGGGCCGGGCCGGATTCGAACCGGCGACCTTTCGGTTATCAGCCGAATGCTCCAGCCAAGCTGAGCTACCAGCCCTCAGCAGCATTAGCTAATTATGAGATATTAAGCCGTTTTTAAGATTTCTCCGAGCTCGGGAGTAAATGGGAAAACGCCACACTATTAAACGATTTCCCGTGTGCACCGACGTTTTTTGATCGCACGAATGTAATACGATTCATTACTACATAAGCAAGAGTAACGTTTTATTCGGAGAAGGCTTATGGAAAACGGACAAGGAGAGATTGCTGATTTGGAAATAGCTGTAATCGGCATGGGCTATGTGGGGATTCCCATGGCTGCTGTGCTTGCAGATGTAGAAGGCAACAATGTCGTTGGCGTGCAGAGGAGATCGAAGAGGTCTGGTTGGAAGATCGATTTTCTTAACGCAGGCAAATCTCCTATTGGAGGCGATGAGCCAGGGTTAGCCGAACTCGTTGCAAGAGTCGTGAAGAAAGGAACCTTCAGAGTGACAGACGACTTTTCAGTCTGCAAGAAAGCTGATGCAATCCTGCTGGACGTTCAGACCCCTGTCAATGAAAACCACGTCCCAGATTACACGTCGTTAACCGAGGCGGCTGAAACCGTAGGACACCACATGAAGAAAGGGGCGCTTATAGTCATAGAGTCTACGGTCGCTCCCGGAACCACGGAAAACATAGTTAAGCCCATATTGGAAAAGACTTCTGGGATGACTGCTGGAAGAGACTTCAACCTCGTATTCTCGTATGAGCGAGTCATGGTAGGTCGTTTACTCCACAACATCAAATATATGCCGAGAATAGTGGGTGGCCTGACACCTAAGTGCACTCAACGAGGCATTGAACTCTACAAGAAAGTCGTAGAAGCAGAACTGTTCCCAACTGACTGCCTAACGGCTGAGGTGGCCAAAGTGACTGAAAACACTTACCGCGACGTCAACGTCGCATTCGCCAACGAAGTTGCCTTGATCTGCGAGAGCCTAGGAGTCAACGTTCACGATGTCAGGCGCTTCGTCAATTCCCTGCCACATGATCCGTCTAACCCGGCGAAAAACCCCTACAGAATGATGCACATTCCGGGTGCAGGCGTTGGCGGTCACTGTCTACCAAAAGACCCATGGCTACTGCAATATGGTTTAAGAGAATATGGAGCATCAAAATTCACGCCATGCGTTATCGTTGAGAGTAGACGAATCAACGACTACATGCCCCAACACATGGCAGAGCTCGTGAAAGAAGCACTAGAGGAAAAGGGCAAAAAGCTCCGTGATGCAAGAATCTGCCTGCTTGGCTTGGCTTTCCTTGAGGATTCAGACGACACAAGAAACACTCCAACGTTGCCTCTCTACAACTTGCTCAAAGACAAATGCAAAGAAGTAGTCGTGCACGATCCCTACGTCAAAGAGTTTGAGGGCATTACTCTGGTTAATGATCTAAAGAAGGCTTTGAGCAGCAAAGATTGTGTCGTCACGATCACTCGTCACAAGGAATATCTCACGCTATCGTTGGAGTGGCTGAAGAAAACCCTGGCTACGGCTGTGATAGTGGACGGCAGAAACGTCTTCAACCCTGAGAAATGCGTGAAAGCTGGCTTCGCGTTTCGGGGCATAGGTATAGGTCGCAAGACTTGAAATGTTGGTTATGGGTGCGGCTTCGGCTTTTGTTTGGGTGAATCGGTTGCTTCGAGCATGTTGATGAATTCTTCGGCTTGTTTCATTCCTTTCTCCCAGAATGCTTCTTCAGTGATCTTGAAACCGAGGTCTGAGGCAAGCTCGCTGGGAGATTTGCTGGAACCTGCAGCCAATAGACCCTTAAGTTTTGGAACGAAGCTTTTGCCTTGCTCCTTGTAAAGCCTGTACAGTGCAAACACGAATAGTTGGGCGAACACGTAAGGATAATTGTAGAAGCGATAGTTTGCCAAGTAGTAATGCAGCTTCATTGTCCATTCCCACTTCATCACGTCCAACCATTCAACCGAACCACCGTAGATTGTGCTTCGGGCTGCAACCCATAGTTTCGCAACGGTTTCTCCGTCGAGGAATTTGCCCTGCTTGATTGCGTCGTACAAGCTTTGTTCAAAGAAAACTCGCGCTGACACTTGGAAAGCCGCCATGCCAAACTCGTCCAACACGTTAGCCAGGATTGCCTGTCTTCCCTCTTGGGTCTTGGCCTTGGAGAGCAACCGCTCTGTAAGAAGAAGCTCGCCGAAAATGCTGCCAGTTTCCGCTATGCAACTGCCTACTTCGCAGTTGCTTGGGTTCTGTGCTCTGGAGGCAAGATAATCATGGACAGCATGCCCCAACTCATGCGCCTGAGCATAAACGTCACCCATCTTCGCGTTAAAGCTCTGCAATACGTAGGCGCTCTTTCCGGAAAGCCAAGGAGCGCAAAAAGCTCCCGATGCTTTGCCCTTCCGCACTTCGCCATCGATATGCCGTCTTTCGTACATTTCGTCAACCCAGCCACCTATCTCCTTGTCAAACTCCATGTATGCGTTAACTACTTCCTTTCTAGCCTTTGCCCATTCATAGTCTGCTTCTGGAGCTTTAGGCAATGGGGCCGCTACATCATAGTTAGCCAGTTTGGGTAGACCTATCAGCTTAGCCTTCAACCTAAGGTACTTCTGATAGAGAGCTACGTGTTTCACGATGGTTCGCATAAGACCGTCAACAGTTTGCTGATCAACATCATTATCGATTAGGCTCTGAGTCATCGGCGCTGGATACTTCCTGAGTTCACACATTCGCACATGATCTTCACAAACCGAACGAATAGCGCTTGCCCAGACAAGCTCATCCTTCCCAAGTCCCTCATAGACCACTTGATTCGATCGCTTACGCAGGTCACGATCCGGATTCTGGTAATAGCCTACTATCTGACCGTAAGGAAGCGTTTTCTTCTTGCCTTTGACGTTTAGTTCGAAAGTTCGGGTTGAAAGCCAGTCACTTTGAAGAGTCTGCCACGCGTTGATCCCGTTCTTGTCTTTCAAAATCACTAACCGCTCCTCGGTCTCTGATAGCATGTGAGGCACCTTTCTCGAAATTCTCTCAAGGTAGTGCCCATACTCTCCCAGCGCTGGATTCGTCACCAACGAAGGTTTGCTGGCAAGCAAGCCGCCTAGCTCAAGGTCGATGAAGACTAGAGCTTGGCCAACTCTGACCGCTGCACGATCCGCAGCGTCATTGAGCTGTTTGGCCGTAGCATCAGTAGAATTAGCTGAATACATGAGACGGCAATAAAGGATGGCGCCGTCAAACCTGAGAATGAACGAATCCTTCGACTCAAGAAGCTGCAAGAGGTCCTTGGAATCTAGACCGACGATCTTGCCATGGTATTTGCTCCTGATTTTTTCTGCTTCCGTCACCATGGAGTCCAGCTTCTTCTGAACAGAAGCGGGATCGGTGCTTTCAACAAGTTGTGACAGATCCCAAATCATTTCATCTTTGGCCATACTTGATCAATCCGACCTACGCAAGATTTCGCCCATGTCTTAATAAAACGTTCGCAGCACCGTTCCAAATTGTCTTCGTCGTGGAGCATCAGGAATTACTCCGAGAAACGAGAAACGATTTATATTTTGCATTGCTTAACCACGCGGTCTACTAGGAGATGCAGGTTTGAAGCTTCAGAGCTGGCTGCTTTTTGCGTTGATGGTGTTTCTTTGGGGGTCAAACTGGTCGATCATGAAGATCGGCTTGAGCTTTGTTCCTCCGATGACCTTTGTACTGCATCGATTCCTACTCTCAGTCGCCATCCTGCTTCCAGCCTTTCTTGTTTTGCGGAAAAGACTGCCAAGGGACAGCCAGACTCTCATCAGACTTGTCGTTCTTTGCCTCATCTTTGTTTCAATCATCATCCTGCAGGCTTTGGGATTGGCGCATGAGAACTCGGGCATAACAGCTGTGCTAGCCTATACTCAACCACTATTTCTCTTCTGTTTGGCTGTCCCGATTTTGCAAGAACAGGTAACAACTGCCAAGCTTCTGGGAGTCACCATAGGGTTCACAGGGATCATCATCCTTTCATTAGGCAGAATAAGCTCCTTCACATTGGACTCCGTTGTGGTCTTATTGTCAAGTGCTTTCTTATGGGCAGTTCAAGCTCTATACTATAAGAAGTACCTGAGTCACGTTGACCCGTTTGTAACCCATTTTCTGCAATTGACTGTAGGCACCATTCCACTAATCATCTGGAGCCTAGCTACAAGCAGCTTCGCTATTTCCTCAAACATCAACTACATAGGAGTGCTCTTTTACTCCTCAATCGGAGCACTTGCCATTGGAAACGTAATCTACCTCTTCCTTCTCCAGCATGAAGAAGCAACAACCCTTTCAGGCTCAACTCTAATCATCCCAGCAGTCGCGTTAATTCTCGGATGGCTAATCTTAGGAGAAAGCCTCAATTCTGAATCACTGCTAGGTGCATTGCTAACCCTTGGAGGAGTCTACTTAGTGAATGTGAAGGGGAAGGCAAAAAGCAGCAGCAGTTTCGCTGCTAAATTGAAGGAAAATCTGGACTTGCGCACCCTGAACTTCCATGAAGAATAGAATCGTTGTTACCGAATATGGGGTTTTTCGCAATGCTTTTAATTGCACTCTAGACATTCCTTCTCTGGGCCCGTAGCCCAGTCTGGATCAAGGCGCCGGCCTTCGGAGCCGGAGAACGGGGGTTCAAATCCCCTCGGGCCCGCCAACTACGCTGACCGAATACCATCCTGCCAAGACAGGAAAGAACATTGCGAAAGATTTTTATCCCGCTTTCGGGATATCCCACTTGCGGGATGAGGAATTGAGTAGAGGCAAAGCCTTTGGAAGGCTCGATCTCACTAAGCCGCTCGGATTGAGACAGTTTGAACGCTTCTTTGGAATAACCTCACGAGAAGGCCCTGAAGCCTGGAAGAGCAAATACAAGAGCGTGCAGAACCTTCTGGACCACCTTAGCCGATTCGGAAAAAGCGAAAGCTCAAAGGAAGTTTACCTTAACCAGCTTCGGAGACTCTGCGAATGGCTGAAACTCGATCCAGACCAACTGGCCAATCTGCCCAAACACAAAGTAGAGGAGTCAATCCAGAGATTCGTGGATCAAACTGCAGCTCTGAACAGAAGCCGAGCATATGTCAATTCCATGATCAAGCGGTTCAGAACTTTCTTTCACGCCAACGACAAAACCCCGAAGCTTCATGCATATTCCATTCCTCCCCGATACAGAAAGCGACCAGAATACATACCGACCATTTCTGAAGTACGCGCAATGGCCACCGCCTCTGAAAGCCTGAGAAACAGAGCTCTCATTCTAACTGCCTGGAGCAGCGGAGCGAGAGTAAGCACTCTCTGCGCCCTCAACTACGGAGACATCGCAAAAGACCTGAATGCAGGTTGTGCCAGCGTGCAGATACCGGTCTATCCCGACATGAAACGCAGACTTCCAGACGCGTGTAAGGGTAACATTCCGTACTACACGTTCATTTGTCGCGAGGCCGTAGAAGCGTTGCGAATGTATCTTCAAGACAGAAGCGAGAAATATGGCCCGCTAAGCTCTGAATCTCCATTGTTCCACGCAGAATGGACATTGTGGAGCAGAAAAGAAAGATCGGACAAGCGTCTAGGGAGGAGGACCGTGGCAAAGGTCATCAGACGGGCAGCAAAACTTGCAGGCATCACCCAATGGACGTGTATAGCACCGCACACGCTTCGCAAAGCTTTCGAGTCAGTTTTGAGAAATCCCACCGTTGATGGTGGAAGAATGGACAAGGGGACGCAGGAATTTCTCTTTGGACACATTCTCTCAGGCAGCCAAGACGCATACTATGACAAAGACAAGATAGGTTTCCACCGCAACGAGTATGAGAAGCTGAACTTCTTCGATTCACCCATCACGCAGTCGGTGGACAGACTAATAGGATCAGACGTGCTTGAGAAATATCTGGGCGAAGGATGGATATTCATCGCCCAACTTGAGAACAAGCAGATCATAGTCAGACGAACCCGCCATGCCTAAACGCGTTGTCATAGACTCCCAGTCGCTGCCAAGTTACGATACGACAACCAATCACATACACCAACTAAACCTCGAGTTGTATTGTCAACATTGTCAAGACTTGACTTAGCGCGCGCACAGATAGAAGTACAAGCTTTCATGCGGAAACCAACTTGTGAAAAGAGAGCTTATGACATTGTCGCCCAGACAATGAATATATTCTGTTCCGCGCTGTAGGACCTAGCATTGCAGATATATAGGTGCCGTCGAGAATTGAAACAGCAGCAGAGATGACCCTATGAAAGAGAACACTGCTTTCCGTACTCGCACGTTCGCTCCGAATGTGCGTAAGGAAGTCTGGATAATTGACCGAGGACGCTGCGCAATGTGTGGAAGCGAAGATGAGCTTCAATTCGACCACATATTTCCTTATGCAAAAGGTGGAAAAAGCAATTGGGAAAACACTCAGTTGCTATGTGGAAAATGCAATCGAGAAAAAAGGGACAGAACTCTTTCAAAAATACAGAGGGAAAATAGAAAACGAATTATGGACAGTTTCATTTTTTCCAAAGACCCACGGTACATTTTTATCATGCTTTTTGGAGTCAACCGAACTATGTTATCAACTGGGCAAATCAAGCAAAGAATAACAAATGAATTTCCACCAGATATGAGGCTGCCACCAGATATGAGGCTGCCACCAGATTTTCTCTCCACAGCAAAAATAGCGTTCAGATTGAACAAGCTTGCTTCACTTGGTTACGTTAAGAAGGAGTACAAAACATGCCAACGGTCATTTTCCTATCAAATAACAAAGTATGGCGAAGATTATGGATGCGCAGTCGCAGCATTTACATTAAAGAAAATGAATGACTTTGGACTTTGGCTCTACTGCGATCTTAACATTCAGTTTCTCCTAACCGAATTGTACAAGTATCCTTCAATTGATATGGAAAAGCTCATCAAGCTAGCTAGGAAGTTGGGAATCCCAGAGGACAAATTCAATCGTTCTCTAAGACAGTTGAAGAAACTCAACCTAGTTGAAGTATCAAATTACCCGCCCCTTGACTCCTGAAGCGAAGAACAAGGACTTACTCAATCGCCTAAACAGATACTTTGAGACGAAAGTCACTGTCCCTCGAACAAGAAGAGGTAAACATCAGGAAATCGAGACACTAATTAGCGAAGAGACTTTCCTTTTTGCTAAGCGCGTGCTAATTAGCAAATGTGGAAAAGCAATCGCAGGAGTCGAACAAATCTTTGGGTAATAGAGTGATTGACTAGAACGGAGAAGAAATGCTGATTAGCGTGCGTGTAGAACCCCCCCCCCACCAGACTTTACCGGTAAAGCTAGCTTGTGGCATTCTAGACGAGACTTCGATCCTCCGTTGAGCTCACAAAATGCCAGAAACAGAAGATTGGCGGAATTTCAGAATAGGTGCCAAAGGATATGATAATAGTGTCGTAGATTCGCTTGTCTTTCGAATACTAAGCTCCGATTTCTCGATCTATTACTTCCGATATCTCGTCATAGGCTGACTTGAGTTTCCTGAACTCACTATCAGTGATCTGTGTTGCGTGCATGGCTTTGTTTCGGATTAGCGCCAGCTCAGAAATCCTAGCTTCAATGGCTTTTGCGTCCAAGAAAATGGTCCTGAACACTCTTTCCCAGTTCTGCTTCTTCGTTATCACCTTTACATAATCAGAGAAGTCAAGATATTCCATGTTACGTCTTGGTTCCATGAATTGCCGGGTTTCGCTTATTCTGCGTTCTTCCACTCGTGCAATGATGTCTTGTGAAATGCACTCTCCCCACCAATCAGGTCCGAACTCTCGGAGGAGTTCCCTTTCAACTAGTGCTCGAACTGCTGATAACAGCAGGAGAACTGGCAAACAACGGATGAACTTGGTCAGACAACAGAAGACAATTGGGCAGTTATCTTCCCGACAACTGGCAAAAGACTTCTGAACGCTGCTAGTAGACTGTGACCTCATCTGGCTAGTGACTGCTTTGGAAGCGCGTATTAAGGTCTGTAACAACTTGTTCTTCGTGTCACGACACAAGTCAATATTGCGCGCGCTAAGTTAGTAGGCTCCATCCGATGCTTGCGAGTATTTCTCTAGGGTCTATTCGGTTTTTGTAGCCGCAGTAGTAACATTTTGCTGGGTACACTAACCCTTTTCTAATAGAGTCATCCAACGCCCACGTATCAGGTATGGGCACTGTTACAGTCCTTCCACAGTAGCTGCATGCAATCCTCGTTATCCGGCTCTTCAGGACTTCTGCTGCAACTTGCAGTCCCCTGTTTCTCATCGTAAGGTTTGTTATGTCTCTTTTAAGCGTTCGAACTGTTCCATCCAAGGATTTGGCTTGAACGCTTAGCTTTGCAACTTGTTGCTCTAACACTTTTCTGTCTTTGAAATGCTTGCTGAGTTCGCTTGGTTTTATGCCAATGCCTGCAAGCTCCTTTCTAACGTTTGCAAGCTCTCTAACTTCGGCTGAACCGTAACCAAGCGCTTCATAGTTATCGACGAGTCCAGCTAGCTCGGCAACCCTGTCAACACCCAGCTTCTCCAAGCTTTGCTTCCCTTTGGTCAACCCACTCAGTTCATTCCGAATGCATGACTCCTTCGCTTCAAGATCATCAATCTGCTTCTCAATGCTGGCTTTTGCAGCCTCCAGCTCCCTGACTTTTGTTGTTATGTGACTTAGCTTCGCGTTTGCCTCTTCTAGTTCCTTCAAAGCTTCTTCGTAAGACTTGCCGGTACTCACTTCAAGCTTCATGAGCCTGATGGCAACATCAACGAATCTATCTATTGAAAATTCGGGAGGCGATATCCTATTACATAGCTTAACAAAATCGCTTAAAGCCTGCGGCTCCACACCTAGCCTTTTGAGCCTCTCGTAAGACTTTAAGCCAAGATCGGCTTGAACGACGCTGATGCCGTTCTTCTTGATCTTTACAGCCAGATCCCTCAGCTCATCTACAATACCAAGGACAGACTCGAACTCGGGGTAGCGCCCATCCTTGAACTCCGTAACGATGCTGACGACACTTCCCTTAGACACACCCGCCCTCCCCCCTATCTCCTCATAGGATAATCCTTCGAAGAAGAGCCTCAACACTTCCATGCGTTTCTTACCGGGTATTTCACGCATGACCTCTCAACTCCCTTCTAATCCTATAATACTGGAATGGATGGAATCCGATTGACCATTTGACTGACTGAACATTTGACCGCAAATCTAATATCCAAATGTCGACTTCTCCGTTCATGTTAATCCCCTTTGAGGGACTAATGAAAAGTAATCCGTCAAGCGGGATTAATAAGCTTATCCCTACATAGGGATGAATATGCCAGAAAAGTATGTGTGCTTATCCTGCCTCCACGCGTGGACAACTAGGTCAGAATCAGCTTTGGAGAGGCAATGCTCTAACTGCAGGAGGCGAACGGGGGCATCTCTGTCCGAACTGGAACATACTGTACTAGTTGTTAAAGAGTGGGTTGACGCTCGCAGAAAATACATAGTTCCAGTTGGGCCTCTCTACTTTCCTCCGGCCTTCTTGTCAACAATCGAACTCATCAGAAAGATAAACCCAGAGTTCCCCTACGGAATAGAAATCCTGGGAAAGATTTACACCATAGCCTCAGAATACGATCCGAAGAAGGAAACACTAGAAGACTGCATAAACCGGCTGAGAGACAGACTCAGATAATAATCGATCGAACGAAACGCTCACTCTAAAAGACCTTGTTTTTCAAGGTTAATTGAACTTCACATTATGTTTTCCATTTTTGAAAAAATGGATAGAAAACCTCATTTGCAAAGTATGTTTCAAGCCTCGACAGTTTCTCTTCGCACTCTCCACACAACATCAGCATCTTCCCAAAGTCTTGGAGACGCGCATTAGGATTAGTTGCACCACGACAATGACTTCAACCGTTTTCCGACAAATCCAGGAATTATTTGACTTTTTCTAAGTTCTTTCTTTTGCTTACAAAGAGCACATGTGTTCAGTATCATTTCCCCCTTCCCAGAGGTCAAATACACTTTTGTGCGTTTCGCAAACATTGACCACGGAAGCCATGCGCGGGCGAACGTGACTTGGAAGCTCTAAACAGCTATCGGTCCGAATCAAAGCGTGCGCTTGCCTAGGATGTCAAAATCTTGTTCGCGATTTTGTCTATTTCGGCTAATAGGACATCGATACAGCCTCTACCGCCGTTTGATTGTTGCATGTGATGAGCTTCTTTTGATAGTTTTGCTAAATCAATATGCTCTTTTTTCCCCTGATCATAAATTGGTAGTTTCATGTGCCTGAAAAGAGTACCAACTTGAATCTTGATCGTAAAACCGTCGATGAAACTACGTACTGGCTGTGAGTTGAGGAGTGCGCATACATAATGAGCGTAGTCAAGGTCATTGAATGCGGCAAAGTACACTTTGTGGTCAGGAACTACAGGCTTTTGTCCTCCACCATAGGGGACCTCGGCACAAGTCGAGACCGCTGCCTGTAAAGTATCAGCCATTTCTGCCCAAACAACTTTGTAAGGAGCAAAAGTATAGTCGCCTACGTCGTATATGGCATAGAATGGGACATCAGATTCTGCCATTGTTCCTGATCGTACCAAGTTATCATACTGAGATTTTTGACGGGTTACCCATGTAGAACGGTGTTCCATAACACCTTTGGCATTGACTGCTCTGAAATACCTGAATGCACCAGGATAAGTCTTGGCGAGTTGACTAGCTGTGGGAATGGAACGTAAGTTGATCTTTCTGTTCGGAATAATGACATACAATGGACTTATAGTGGCATAAAACGCTCGAATGTTTTCAGCGCCCTTTATGAGTGGATATACAAGATCTGGTTCAATCTCGTCAGTACGGAGTGGAACGTCTTTCTTGCCCTCATCCGGACAATTAGTGAAGCGCACAGTGCCGGGGATTCTTCCCGGGCCTAAAAGTCTGATAAAGTAGGCACCGTTCAAGTCAGTGACGATGCCTTTTCGACCTTTAATCCGGGCATCCTCGCCATCTAAGTTATGTAGGTCAAGAAAACGGCCCTTAGGAAGAATGCACCATTTTTGCCCTGGACCGCTTAGGGGGTTGGCTTCAAGAATTGTTTGTGACAGTTCCTGTCCTGCTTGTTTCCAATTTGCCTCTTCTGGGATACTTTTTGGCGTATTTCGTTTCCAAGTAATGTATTGAATTGGATAGGTTGTGGGTACTCCTTTTTGTAGGCTGAGAATGGCTGGTTTATTGCCCAAACCATAAAAAGGCTTGACTTCAGAAAAGTCATCGACGTATAATACTCTTAGCGGAACTTTTTGGACTTCAAAACGACGAAATCCACCGGATGATTGGGATTGGAAGTGTGTTTGAGTTATTACAAAAGAAAGTCTACCTAGTGGATCATACAGCCATTTATCGGCAACTGTGTAAGTTATCATTCCCGATATATCAAGTTCATTACCTCCAAAATAGCGATCTTTGGAGAATATGCCATAATAATCACAAGTAGGCTTAATGCGATCTCTATAGCGACTAGGAAGTTCAGACCAACGTACCCAGGGGGGATTTCCTGCGACGAAATCACATTTTCCGACTGCTACAGATGCAAAGTAGTTGCGCAAGATACGGCACCAGATGCGATCCCATTCATCACGTTCGAGGGATTCGACTTTCTTGAACATGTCCAGAAGCCACGGTTCCCAATTGACCCTCCACCCTTGTGTACGGTAATTTGGCTCATTGTTGAGAGTTGCGATGAAGACATTTTCCGAGTCTTTATTACGTATAGTTCGCTCCATGATTTCCAAGACTCGGGCAAACAAGCGATTTTGTTGAATAAGAGACTCGGGCAACTGGAGTTCAATCTCCCTTTTTCGAGTACCAACTCTGTAGGTACGCAGGGCAGGGAGATTGCTACTCGAATTGACAATAGTTGGGGCATATATCGCGTCAGCCTGGTAAATTGGGATTTCAACCTCCGAGTGTGTGGAAATGAGATCAGAGATAGCGATCAAATAATTAACGCGGGCAGTCAAGACAGCCAATGGATTCAGGTCAAAACCAAATATGTGATCTATTATACTCTGAAGTATCTTTGCGCTATCCCAGCCAGCGGAGCGTGCATGTTTCTTGTAGCGATGAATAGCATGGATTAGGAAATTCCCTGAACCACAACAAGGGTCGAGTATTTTCTTGTCAAGAATATGAGAACCAACATATCCTGCTCTATCTAGCGTGAATTCCACAAGCCACTCTGGTGTAAAAAACTCCCCAATGTTGTGACGAAGGGCAGTAGGTACAAGTTGCTGATATATTCGCTTAACAATATCGCGTGTTCGTTCCAGATTCAAATTGTTCAAATGATAGATGCTGATTCGCCACATCATATTTCTGATAGCTTCGAGTAGTTCTGCTGCCGGATTAACTAGATACCATGAAAAGAATGAACCCTCGACGAAATTTAGGAGGTTTACTTGCCGGAATAACTCCGAATCTTCAATATCGCGAGCCAGCGAGTCGAGAAGTTTCGAATCACCTAGTGCAGATGCGCCAAAGCAGTAGCTCTCTTGAGTACCAGGTATTATTGTATTGGCAAGCACAGTTTCTGCTGCTAGGAGTTTGAAGAATAGAGCATGATAGGTGTGAAGAACGAAGAGAAGGCGCGTAAGATCTGCATCAGTCGGGAGACCTATCTGTTTGAGATAGGAATCAAGACGTACCTTTCCTATCCGGCCTAGACTAGTACTTTGTTCAAATAGATCGCACCATTCGGAGTAAAGCATCTCAACACGACTAGTATGAGATCCTAAGGAGGCGCTCAGTTGCGCCCATAGAGCATTCAAAAGCAAGCCAGCAACTTCTGAGTTAGGACCAAAATCATCTATCACGTTTTGCGGTGTTAACTCAGGACGATAATCTCGCTCAAGTGCTAGGATCAAAGCGCCGGCACTGTGCTCATCGAATGCTTTGAGATCAGTCGTACGTATACATCCCGTAGCTTCGACAAAAACAAAAGCCATGTGGCATCCATCAAAACAAACTCCAATATAGTCGGACTCGTGGCGACCGTCAGTCCTGGCCTGTCTCGGTATATAACTAGTTGTCAACTGGTTTAGCGCTTCTTGAAACTTTGCACTCGTCTTTACACCGTGAAATGACCCTTTCCCTTTGAACTCGATAATTACGTGGTTGCGTCGAACGTCTAGTTGATTGCGCTCTAGTTTCAAATCGCGTATGTTTAGTAGCTTGATCGCAACTGCATTGAAACTACTTCTCAGTTCTTCTTCGTTGTAGGCAGTCCTAATTAGATCAAGATATTCTACAACAAATTCGTTTACAGGCCGATCCAATATAGTCATATCCTCCGCTTCACTGCACAGCACCGGTGCTTATTCTTCAATCCTCATTACAAATAATTACCACAGCTTAGGAAATAAATGCATAAGATATGGCAATGGTTAGGGCTCGGAAAAAGGCCTGTTGACAACTAGCATGTCTTGTCCACAGCGCAAAGCGAAACGGCCTGAGATCGATCGGTTGAGACACGCTTGAAAAAGTAGCCAAAATGGCACGAGAATTTTGACAGGTTTGGTAGCAGCGATTTCAACCGTATTGAGGTAGGCTGATCAGCCTTCGCTGTATTTCTTGGAGACGTTCCCTCATAGTCATGACAGGCATTTTGACGCCGAGTGCTTCCCAGGTATGGGAAAAACTGTCCAGATTGCCTCCAACAAGCTTAGTCAAGCAATTTATAGCTGCATTCTCGTTTCTCTTCTGAGAGAATAACCCATTCCATTGCGTGCTCCACATACCATCCTTCGTCTACTGCTTTCTTGTACTGTTTCAGCATCTCAAGGATTTCGGGTACGCTGGCGTCAACGCTATATTTCTTTTTAAGCAGGATCGGTAGGGCAGTTTTTTCCAAGCAGAAAATGCTAAATTGATCTTTATTCACTATCGTTTTCAGCGAAAAATATGAGCGAATTATCACATTGGAGAGATGTTATAGTTCCTCAACGCTATGAAACTGGATGCATCCCAACTGGTTATGAATGGCTTATTAGATATTTAGGTATTAAAGGGGTGGAATTGGATACATTTCAAGAGGATTTCGATCTTCAGCGCGTCCATCAGGCTATGAATAGTTTTGCGTCAATAGCAGACAGAATTAGGTCAAGATATCCATTCATTGATATACGTATAGAATCTTTCGATCAGGGGCTTGAAAAAGTTGGAACTATGAAAAGCCTCATAGAAAGAGACGTTCCTTGTTTAATTTCTCTCGCACTACACGGTCTTAGAACACATGAAGGACATGTAATTGAAAGAGGATGGCATATCATGCCTGTTGTTTGTATTGGTGATCGAAAAATGACGATGATACAGAAAGGAACAGAAAGAGGAAATCAACTATGGGAATTATTGGTAACGACAGTTATTATGAAGCATAATGACTTGGAAGGCGGAAAGGACATTTCGTGGATTGAAATATGAGGACTCCATCCCACGATAGTTAACACGTCAACCAATCCCACGGCAAGTTAACAGAACCTGTTTCAATAGGTCTCACGTTTGGCGTATGGGGCACTGTAGGATAAACACTCCATCTTTTGCTCTTACCTTCATCACCATCCGGAAAAACAATCTTGTGAACGCTGAGCAGATACTCTTCTGCATGATCTCCAGACTTTAGAAATATAACTGACTTCACACAGTAGGCAACTCCAAAACGTCCAATGAAGATGTCACGCAAACTTGAAAAACTCATGACATACGCCAAAGTAGTAACGGTTAGAACTTGGCAAAAAGCCTTCTACATTGTTCATGGAAGACGTCGCTTTCGCCAGACACCTTGACAAGGTCAAGCTTGATTGGAGGAAAACTCTCAAGACTCGCAAGTCCCTCTTTCACTCGTTCCCTAGCTTCCGGGCTCATGGCTTCCAAGAACTTGGCGGCCTTACTGGATCAAAGAAATCTTTTATTCATGGTACTACGACTAGGTAACACAGAAGTTGAAGAGCATGCTTACCAGACAGAGTAGGAATGTGATTTGGAGAGGTCCAGACTTTCACACGTGTTGCGGAAATATCCAGAACTAGAATTGCAGTTCGGAAAAGAATGGTTTCTTAAGAATCTTTCGAGCAAAAAGGGAGGCCATCATGTATTAGTTGAGCTCCTTTTGGAGGAAGAGCCCAAAGTCGAACATCTAAATCGCCTGTTCGATAACCTAAGAGGTTCTTTGAAGACAGGGAAAATCAAAGACTTCATGTCAAGAGATTTGGAAATTGGCAAGGTACTGTACTTTTCAAAGTTCATTCAGAATATTGAGACAGACCTCGGAAAGCTGAAGAGAGTAAAGGGCTTCAGTCGCATTATGGACAAGCTTCGAGAATCCGATGATTCCCTGGAGTTTTTTGGTATAGTTAAAGAAATAGAGATTGCCTCAGCATTGTCCAAATGTTTTGACGCGTTGGAGATTGAGACGAAGCTCGGGCCAGTCAAGACTATCTTTAAAACCAAGAAGAATGACAGAATTATCCGTTTTGCCTTTGTCACTCCTGTTATTGCAGAGGAATTTGTCAAAGAAGTCGCAAGACAGAGTTCTCATACAGTTCCGATGGTAGCCATGATAAACTCGATGGAATCCAAAAAGTCGAAAATGCAAGAACTGTATGAAGCAGAAGGGCTTTCGGGTCTTGTAATATATGATCAGGCAATTTATCATGGGATGCCCATTCAAACGGGTTTGTTGATAGAAGTCCCAAGAGCTAGAAACAAGCTACTAGAAGACGAGATGAGTATACTCTGTCAATCGTTACATCTCATTCGATTTCCTGTGGCACAGCTTGTCCAAGTTCTTTCGGAGAGAAGTGTTCAAAAAAAGCTGAGGAAGGGTGGTTTCTATGCGACCCAAAGTCTTCTTAATGAAGTCTTTGCTAAACAATTTGGCGGTTGGATAAAGACTCCGAAAGACATAGCCCTTCTCTTCCTTCAGTTGATTCTGCTCTTGAGCAGGCAAAGCGACAAGTATGAATTCCGATGCTATATGCATTCGTTCCTGCTGCACTTGTCAGCTTTCACAATTAATGCAGAGAATTGGTGGAGAGAGCTAATGCGTCTTAGAGAATCGTTCCTTTTGCTGCAGGATGGTATTGCGCAGATTCAAAACCTTGAAATGCTATTGCGAAGTAAACGAAAGGCATCAGAAGAAGCAAAAATATCGCTGTTACTTCCTCTCTACACATCTACTTTGGAAGGAATTTTCCAGCGTATGGCAAGGATCATTGCTGCAGAGATAAACATCATATCTGGAAAATCTTCAAAAAATGTGGCCGTGATCGGTGTTCCGAAGCTTGTGCAGATAATAAACTCCTTTGATGAAGGCGAATTGAGTATTTTGACTAAGGGCTATAGCCAAACCTTAAGAAATGCTTATTCTCATGGCACTTGTCATGTAGACTTGCGCAGAAAGGAGATAATTGCCAAAGATCGGAATAGAGAAGAGACATTTACATTCGCTCAGTTAAGGAAGATGCGGAAAAGACTAGAACAGGCTAGTTATATGGCCGCGTTATCTTTGTTGGTAGTGTTTTTCCGTCTCACATCACCGCAGTACTGACGAAGAAGCAACATTCTAGCGCGCGAGGAACAGGCTATGAGAGACTGCGAGGAGCGCATTGCGCATCGATAGAAGGTTGAAACGGAAAATACAGAAAAAGCTGTCAAGCCAAGAGCAGAACCAGCCATATTCACTCTCAAGAGCCAGAGACCAAAGAGTTTGTTGCCTTCATGTCCTCTTGAAACCGTTAACCCCTCCAGTTCAGAACTGAAAACCGTACTGTTGGAACTAAGAGCCGTCAAACTAAAATATGAAACTTGTGTATGCGCAAGTCATACGCAATTTCAAGCTCAAATCCATGGATTTTCCCGAAAAGCGACAAGATTTCACGGTTTCTTGTTCAGAATAATAAAACTCTGGAAAACCCCAAAATTCAATGCCGTGTATATTGTCCTTCTTGAAATTCCTGAAAACCCTATTTGTTATCCGTTTGTTATGCTCATTTGTTATGTTTTAACGTGGAATACCGTCTATTATCAAGAGCGCGCTATTCAGTTGTGTATGGCTGGCGTGTTGGTCATTGCCAGCTTCTAGAGGCGGGTTACCTCATCTATGTTTCCTTTAGCTTGTACAACCAATAGCTGGCATTTCTGTGTAGCTTTCTCTTTTTCTCTCTGAAGTCAAGAACTTCATTCACAATATCTTTTGCAGTGTAGCCTGAGAACACTGAAGCCCCCAGTAATCCTATCCAAGAGGGGATTGTCAAACCATAAGAGATAGCAGCAGCAACGAAGCCACTCGCCAGCACTAGACTAGATTTGACACCGATACGTTCATGAGCGCTTCTCCGTATGTAGTCCCATTCTTTTTTGCTCTTCTTGATCGCGTCTGTCATTTCGATCCTAAGATTGTTTGTAAGCTCCCGGAATTCCTTCTCATCTGGAGTCTTGCTGATTGCGCCAAATCTCTGACGGAAGAAATCTCTCAATTCAGAAAGAACGCCTTCTTCCCTTATTTTCAGGGCAAAATCGGGGGTTACGTTGTTGAAGAATTCCAAATCGAGTTCAGTAAGTGCCGCTAGAGAAACCAGATCTTTGTTTAGACTGTCTTTTTTTACTCTTTTCATTATAAAGTGCCAAGCATACTCGTCTTCAGTCGACGCTATCGCATCAAGTCCACTGCAATTCCTTAGGTACTCGTCTACGGCGCTACTCGTCAATCCTAGTTTTCCGATACTTGAAACCTTTGGAAATTCTATCCCAGGCAGCAGTACCAAGATACCCTTTCGTATCCAATCTTGAAATGTCTCTAGCATCCGAGCGTACCGGACGAGCATGCCTGTAAAAGATCGCAAATCGGGTATCACCTGAGCATTGAAGAAGAGCAGGTCTTCATCTCCCTTTGAGTCATTCTGAAATCCTTTCGATTTCCAGTAACTAAGGTCTTGATAACCGTACTTGCACGCAGAGATTATTGCACATAGCGGGTCATAAAGGATTATCAGATCAGAATACAGAGATGATTTTTTCAGGAAAGTCGGAAAAGGTTCGTATGGCTCTCTTTGGGCAATAACGTATGGAATAGTCGAGTCGACGTAATACTGCTTCAGTCCATCAAGTCTCTTCACATATTCAACAGTTTCTGCGAAATTCTCTTTCCAGAAGCGCCCAACATCATCCCACAGACTGTAGTATGTTTCTGGAGTAACTACATTCTCAAGCGACCAAAGATTCGAGTAGTATTTTTTCGAGTATGTCGCAGGAATATCAAAATCATGAATTATCTTCAGGTATTTGTCCATGACACTTCCTATCAATGAATCGCCCCCTGATGAAATCTATTGAAACCCCGCCCATGTTCTCTCTCGCGCGCTTCTACGCGGAAACGTCTATCCAGTTCGTGTAGTGTTGCGCGCATCTATAAGAATCTGTTATCGATGAAGATCCTCAACTAGATGGGTGGAGTATCGAGTTACAGAAAAGGCTCCGGTTCAGGTTTCTTCCGTATAGGTTTTTTTCGTGAAATCAGGTTATTGCCTTATTGACCGACTATTTCTAAATCAAAATAGCGTTTTTGGGCATTCCTTAAATGCGATAAGGGTTAATTCCAATAATTGAGACTGAAGGAAAGCAGAAGGGAATTGGATTGGCTGAACTCTTAGATTTAGATAATTTATACAAGCATCTCGAAGAGAAGGCTATTGATTACAAATACCGTGATATTGCCAATCTTTTTCAGAAAATACGCGATAAGATGCATGTGGAGAAGAAGGCAGATTTAGAAGCAATAACTCAATGGGAAATGAATGTTTTCAATTTCTCCATTACCCAAAATGTTGTTAGTCCATCATGGACATTACCCGACAGCAACGGTAAGCTGGTAAGTCACCCGACCTACGATGATTTTTCCCCTGATTCATATGATTATATTATTAGAAGACTCGATTCAACAAACAATCCGATGCTAAAGACGAGATATGCTCATGTTTTGTGGTGGAGTCCTAAGAAACATGGCAAATATGCGCAATTGGCAATAGATGGTTATCTTGAACTGATTAAACTCTATGAACAGAAAGACAAAAAGAATCCGCAAAATTCCTACAAGCAATCGAAAATGGGTTATGCGAATTGGAATGGGAATCATAACAGCGATGCTCCTAACACAAATTGTAACATTTCCTTTACTACCCAGTATCCCAGCATCACTGCTCGTTCCTTTGTATCTCCCGACCGTAGCTGCGATAGTGTGGATAATGTTGTTCTCATACATATACAAAGAGGATCTCTAAAACTGGCGCTAACCCCTTCCGATTCATACGATAGAAGGCGACGTTAGGTTAGCGCGCGCGGTAAAAGGATATACCCACTTTGGACTCCCGAAAATTCTTGGACGTGGAATTAAATATTATCCAATCAGCAATTAATACATTGAGGGGGGCCAATCTATTTGAAAATTGAATTACCGTGGAGTATGGCGTGACCTAGCTAAGTATTATAAGCGTTGGCTCAGATATTGAATGGGGTTTCCCAGGACGTCAGAAAAATCAAATTTTGACTTGGTAAAAATCCTTAAGGAATCAACTGGAAAATTGGAAGAAAAGTTTCCAGATGCGCAAAAGTACCTAGCTCAGGTAGTAACTGACGATATGCAAACCCGTTTGACTTCTAGCCAAGCATCCGCAATCGCGCAGACTCTCTTAGATAAAGTGGGTTTCAAAGGAGAGATTTAATGATAGTTGAACGAATTGAGCTTTGTTGGTTCAGAGGCGCTGCCCAACAAGCGATACTTAATGCTAAGCGTAAGAGCGTCGTCATGTATGGTGACACTGCATGCGGAAAATCAAGTTTTGTTGATGCAGTTGAGTACATAATTACAAAGGGAAAAGTCGGGCATCTCCGTCACGAATATTCGGGGACTCACCTTTGCAACAGCATCAGGAACACTGAGACACCTGAAGGCGAAGACTGCACAGCGAAAATCTGCTTTGAGAATGAAGGTTATGTTGAAGTCGCTGTTCCTGAGTCAGGCAGAATCCAGTTCAACTCTTCTTCATCAGAACTTCTGGAAGACTTACAGGGTTGGGACGTGAAAAAGCATATACTGAGACAAGACGAAGTTTCGGATTTTATTCGTTCTACCAAGAGCGAGAAATACTCAACATTGTCACCATTATTGGGCCTTCAAGCCTATGAAGACCTAGCACAAAACATTATGAGAGTGAGGGAAAGCGTTTTAGCTAAGTCTAATTGCGAGATGCTTAAAGGCGAACGAGTGACTATCCAATCTGAACTCATCCCGTATTTCACTTCGTTTGACCCAATTGATGTGAAGGCAAGGATTTTAGAAAAAGCAAACAAATACATGAAAACTACTGGTCAAGAATCGCTTGAACTAGCTTCAAACATGGCGTTGAAAGCCTTAGATAACCTTTTGCAGGACAAGGAGCCAGCAGTAAGACGATACGTCGTCACAGAGAATATAGCAAAGTCGCAGATTAGGGAAAAACTCAAGTCTTTGATAGAATCCGAGGAAGAACTCGCACAATCCGCTAGCGCCTACATCGATTATAAAATACCAATATTGGAAAACGCTGAAAGGATAATTGAATTATTGGATGACTCGGCAGAGACTATCGAATGCCCTGCATGCGGAAGAGAAATTCCAAAAGCTGATTTCAAGAGCCATCTCGATGCTGAACTCAGTGTACTCAAGAAGGTACGTGAAACAAAAAATCGAAACAAACAGCAGAAGCAAGAATTCGTATCAACTCTCTCCAGCATTAACTCCTTGTATAAAGGCGAAAAAGCGTTCTTGGATTGGCTATCACTCCCTGAAAACCGAAAACTGAAGGAGTCGTTCGCAAAGCTAGGAAAAGCAAAAACAGAAGACCCCGATAGTAGATGGTCTCCTAACCTGATTAATTCCTTGAAGAGAAACATTGAAGCGCTAATGCCTCTTATCGAAAAAGAACTAACAATTAAGCCACCAACTACTCAAGCAATAGTCGATGACTACAAATTCTTCCAAGCAGCCCTGAAAGTTCCAGGCTACGTTTTTCTTAAAGACAACATAGCCAAAGTAGACTTGCTTCTGTCCACCTTGGACGAGTTTTACCTAAAAACTCGGGAGGAAATAGGCGAAATTACTAAACAAGTTTTGAAAGAAATTTCTTCCGAGATTTCCAGAATATGGACAGTCATCCACCCAGGACAACCAATAGAAGACGTTCACCTTACTCCTTCAAACGAAGCAGACAAGGCGATAGAAGTATGCCTAAAGTTTTATGGAAGACCCCAGCCGTCGCCCCGATTAACACTCTCTGAAGGATACCGAAATAGTTTAGGCTTAAGCATTTTCTTAGCACTTGCAAACCAAGAGGGAATGAGGGACAAACCGATTTTTCTCGACGACATAGTTTCCAGCCTTGACCGTGAACACAGAGGAATGATTTCAGACCTTCTCTGCCGGGAGTTAAGCGACAGACAAGTGCTTCTCTTTACTCATGACCGAGAATGGTTTGACGAGCTTAAAAACCGTTTAGAGCCTTCAAAGTGGGACTTCTACATGCTCAAGAAATGGGTCAGTCCAAGTGTCGGCATTGAAGTTCTACCGTCAAGCTACACCTTTTCGGATGCAGAAGGTTTCTTACCTGACCATCCAAAATCTAGTGGAAACGCTGTAAGAGCAATCATGGATACTGAACTGCCCAAAGCGGCGGAGAAACTTGAATTATCAATGCCTTACAGATACGGGAACCATAATGACCATAGAATGGCTTCGGACTTCTTAACAGATTTCATTTCACAAGGACAAAAGAAATTCAATATTAAGAAAGGGGACCGATTGGAAGTCAACAAAGAAGCCTTGGATGCGTGGAAAGAAGCAAACGAACTTCTAGTTACTTGGGCTAACAGAGCTTCACATGGCAAGAGCTTAACTTTACAGGAAGCACAAAGGCTCATCGCAGTGTGCAAAAAAGCACTATCGTGTTTCAGTTGCCCGAGTTGCGGGAAAAAAGTGGGAGTACTCAGAGCTTCAGAATATGTTCAATGTGAATGTGGCGCTCTTAGATGGAAAATCTGATTAACATAAAGTAAATTTCGAATCAATCAATCGACAAAATGCAAATAAAACAACACATATGGAAACAAACAGAACACTTTACAGCACCAGAAACTAGAAACACACTTAATAGCACCACACGGCAAAAAAAACACTTATTGTAATCCTAACAACGCAACATGCAAATCAAACCTCCTCGGAGACATAAGCCTTCCCCTCATTTGAAATTTAAGAGGAAAAGCTGGAAAGCATCTCATACACCATGCCAATCTTGCAACTATGTGTAAGCATGGTTACTAGCATCCTGTTAGGAAGGCATATTGTCTCCTCGTCGAACACGACGATAGAAATGAATGGGTATGTGATGAGAGATGAGGAACGAAAAAATGGAACCAGAAACACAGGGTAAAACGACAAAAGACAATGCGCGCGCGACAAATTTAAAATACAACTCTTCAGTAAACAACAGGTTGAAGGAGAAGGAAAAATGAAGAACACTGAATGCACAATCTACATCACGACCAAACACGGCTGGACACAGAGTTACCGCAAAGGGAAGAACGGCTGGACACAAACCAGTCCAAACGGTATAGTCCGCCCGCTCAGCGCAGAGCAACTGTTGTCGCATATCCTACCACCACTCGCGGCAATCGGACACCTTAGCGTTAGGGTGGAACCCGACAAAACTTAAAAAGGGATGAAAAAATGAACGAAGAAAAAGCGCGCGTGCCAACTATTCATTTGGACTTCGGGAGATACCACCGCTTCTGGGCGATAATGGCAATTTATGACATACTTTCGCTCGAGAGCAGGTCTTGATACGATCTTATATACTCAACAAATGTTACTAGCTTCATGGTTTGTCTAGTTCGAGGTCTGAAGATTGAAGGCACGTAATGAACGAAACGATCCCCCAGAAATCAAACAGGGAGGAAGATCGGAGAAATCTACAGTATCCGCTCGCTGTACTGGGCGCATACCCTCGGGTCCGCTTCGCTCTCTCTTCTACGGAAAAGACGTGAAGAAGCTACAGTTTTCTTGGACACTCTGGGATGATCCTTTCTTGATATCTGACAATAGTCGCCCAAACGGGACGAAAATCCAGACGGGTTCAAATTCGAAACATGCGTGATAGCTCAGAAAGGCTTTTTCCCCAAGAATTCAGCAGAATCAAATCGATGTTATAAGGACCAACCTTCACGACGTTGAGGAAAAGCTATAGCCAAACCACAAGCAATGCTGAATACAACAGAAAAATGGGTTAGAGGTTTCGGCATGGGCAGCTACGACCACAGAAGCAAAACGTCAAAACCATTTGTCTATTTCTGGGAGTCGCTGACAAGCAAGGAAGGAGCAAGAGAAAGGGCACTCTATGTCCTGAAACCCATAAATGAATACCACAAGCAGGCAAAGAAGATACTGGAAATAGGTTGTGGAATTGGAGAGGTCTTGGTCAATCTTCCATCGAGATACACTATCTTTGGTTTGGACATTGAAAGGGATTACATTGAGGTCTGCAAAAGGAGGATGCCAAGAGGCAAATTCTTTGTTTCCAGCATGCACAACTTCAAGATTGATGAAAAATTCGATGTCATATTCTCTGCCTACGACGCAATCAATTTTCTGAAAGACTTTGACCAGTGGAAATCAGCATTCAAAGCGGTGGATGAGCATCTTAACAGAAATGGACTGTTCATCTTTGATGTATATACTCCAAAAATGCTGAGAGACACGCTTCAATGGTTAGAAAAATACAATAGGTCCACTTCGTCAGTTAAGGAATTCCCAAAAGGATACTACTATGACAAAGAGATAGTGAAAGGCGATACACTGACTTGGGATTCCAGAATCTTTGAAAGACTCCCAAATGGACTTTACCAGCTCAACAAATACAGATTCAAAGAAAGAATATATCCAGTTGCTAAAATGAAATCTGCTCTCTCTGAATACTTTGATATCCTTGAAGCCAATCTCAGGGAAGAAGGCAGGAAGATTCTGTTTGTTTGCAGAAAGAAGTAATCTACAGCATTCTTCGAGAAGAATGGAAAGAACCAAAAATACTTACAAAATCAGCTTGAGAAACAGGGATAAAACTTTACCCTTTTTCTCTTCTTTCAGTTGCTCTGCAAGCTCATTGTGAGCCTACTTTAGAAGATGGTGTTGTGGCGCCTCAGAATCAATTTAATGTCAAATCATCTTGGGAAAAAGGAACCGAACTTAAATCCCTTCATACTGACGTGATATCATCATAGGCGCCATGATTATTTCGACTTTCACCAGCTAAGTCTTATGAGAAACCGTTGAGTTAAAGCTCGCTACCCAAGGACGGACTACTTTATGCCGCTATAGGCAATTAGGGCTATTCCTCCAGAAAGAACGTTGAATCTTCAATAAGTAGACCGGACGTTATTAGGGCGTATTGGAGAATGGTGGTTTTTTTGAGACGCCTTTACTATTTCTTATTGGCTTTTCCAGCGCAACGGGAACTGCAATATTTAGTTTTGTTATCCAACGTCGTAAAGACTCTTCCGCAAATTGAGCATTTCTTCTTAATGATTGCCATCCAGCAGACCTCGTAACCTCATCAGTATAATTACGATTCAACAAATATAAGATTGAACTGTGTGCGTGGGATAAAACTTTGCCCTCGGCACCAATTCATCGCTTTGGATAAGCAGTGCGAATACACTATAAGCCGCGAAGCACCTATTATCGGAAATGCAACCTAATCAGCAGAGGAGCCAAATCAATCCTGGTATCCGCGTAAAAATCGTCTTGAAGCAGGACCAACGCAACGGCAAATTAACTGAGGGCATCGTCAAGAATATCCTCACCAACAGCTCAACTCACCCCCACGGAATCAAGGTACGACTGATAGACGGCAAAGTCGGCAGAGTACAATCAATAATAAAATAGTAGCGCGCGCCTTACGGAACCGCGAGCGCGATGGGAAGCTGTGGTACAATAGGCATCATTTCTACTTCATTGCTTCTTTCTTCTTTTTTTCTTCTTTCATCCTTTCTCTCTTTCTTCTAGTTGTCATCGCATCACGTTCTATTTACCACATATCTCCAACAATTTCGTAGACTTATTGAAAAGAATATCTATTTCTATGTTTCCTTGCTAATTTTCCTATTTCACGCGCCCTTACGGAGCGCGCGCTTTAGTAAAGAATGTTGGTGGACCGGGCGGGATTTGAACCCGCGGCTTCCGCCTTGCGAAGGCGGCGATCATACCAGACTGATCTACCGGCCCAAGAGGTTTCTTTCTGAAAAGAACATGCTTTAGGAGATAAAGAGCTTTCGGAGTCTCTTTTGGTTGAATTTAGTCACTTCTTAAGGGATGTAGCTACGCACTGCCTAGAAGATCATAGCCCCATTCAGGTGATCGCTAAATAGATTTTCTTTTCGTCCATTTGGGCTTCATGCCACCCTGCTTTCGTCTCTTCACGACTTTTGTGCAGTTGAACGGTCTTGGCGCGAACGAGCTCCGCCATGATGCTTAAGTATGGTTCCAAAAAGCTTGTGCTCTCATCATCAAGCTCAGCGACATGCACGGCGTTCAGGACATCAGTTGGCATATAGCCAAGTTCTTTTCGCAACGCTTGGACACGTCGGGCTAGATCCCGCATTAGGCCTTCTCCGAGCAGTTTCTCGTCTCTATGAACATCCAAATAGACTTGCATGCTTCCTTCTGTAGCTGGGGCCCAACCTTCTTCTTGAACATACGGTGGGGCTTTCTGTGAGAACTCGGCTGTTTTGACATTCGTAAGCTCTAGGAACAGTTCTTCAACGTCTTTCAGGGTTTTGCAGACTCCTTCATCAGCTACTATGACCATTCTGCTTAGGGGCCAGCGCCTCTTCAGCTTCGCAGATTGCCTAGTAGCAAAGACAAGCGATACAGACTGGAACAGTGTCTTGAACTCATCTTCCACTTCTTTGCTTCGTAGTTTCTTGTCGGGTTTTGGCCAGTCTTCGAGGTTTATCGTTTCTGGCAGTGTTGGGTCAAGCTTTCTGTAGACCTTTTGGTGTAGGGCCTCACACAGGTATGGCGTGACTGGGTTGAAAAGGAGTGTTAACGTTTTTAGCACGTGCCACAGGGTCGTGTATACGGCTAGTCTTCTGTTGAGGGTCTCTGGGTCGTCTGTCCACAGTTCCTTTCTAACCATCGGCACGTAGAGTCTGCTTACTGTTTCTATCACGTAGTCTTCCAAGCTCGCTAGGGCAACATTAAACTCGCATGTGCCAAGCTTTTCCGTGTAGGCTTCTATTGTTTCCTGAAGTCGAGACATCAACCAAAAGTCAGCTTTCTTCAGCAGGCCTTCATGCATCGCCCATTGCAACGTGTGCTTTGTCGGGTTAAACCCATCAAACTCAGCATTCTGCAACAGAAACCTGCTCAAGTGATAAAGCGTTGAAAGCACCTGATAGGGACGACGACTCAATTCATTGAAGTCGAAATCCATGAAGTCAACTGGCGAACATTTTCGCAACATGTAAAATCTGCAGACATCCGCAGAATACTTCTCCAGCAGCTTGTTTGCTTCCACGACGTTTCCGAGGCTCTTGCTCATTTTTCTACCCTTGGCGTCTTGGGCTAGGCCTTGAAACAGAAAAGCCTTGTATGGAGCTTCTGGCTTTCCAGTCAGTATAACGTGTTCCAAGAGAAGCGAATTTGCCCAACCACGAGTCTGGTCTATTCCTTCTGTCAAAAAGTCAACTGGCACGTACTCTGAAAACTCTTGGTCCGTATATCTGGCATAAGGAGATGCACCGGCATCGTGCCAGCAGTCCAGAACGAAGTCCTCTCTACGCATCGTTCCCCCACAATCAGGGCATCTCAGCTTTATGCGATCGATCCAAGGTTTATGCAGTTCGAAGTCTTCTCCTGGTTTCTCCAAGGCTTTTTCAATGAGCTCGGCCTTGCTCGAAACGAACGTCTTTACTCCGCACCTCTCGCACTTCCATATAGGTAATGGTGCTCCCCAAACACGCTCCCTAGAGATGCACCATGGCTTGCCTTCTCTCAGAAAAGCGAGAAAGCGGTTCTTTGGGCTTTCGTAGAAGTATTCCACCTTTTCAGCTGCTTCAAGCACTTTCGAGCCTATCTTGTCTGTTTTTAGGAAGTACTCTTTTCTGGCCAGCCACACCAACTTGTGATGTGACCGCCAACACGTAGGATATTCATGCTTCACTGTTTTGACTTCTACGAGCAATCCACGACTTCGCAGCTCTTCAACGACCTTTGCGTCTGCATCCCTCGCAAACAACCCGCTGAAGAAACCAGCGTCAATCGTAAACCTGACCTCGTCATCTAAAGGCGCAAAAATCGGTATGCCACGTTTTTGTGCGGCGAAGAAGTCCTCTTCACCGTTGCCAGGCGACTGATGCACCACGCCCGTGGCCGTGTCAACGTCCACGAAATCCTCAAGGATGACTCTGTGCACCAAGTCATGCTTGGCCTCCAGTTCGGCTTGTTTGGGTATTATATCTTTGAATGGAAAATCATATCGTACGCCATCGAGCTTGCTACCTAAGATGGTCTCGGTTATTGCGTAATCTTTCATTCCTAGCTCTTGCATGACAGGCTCAACGCGTGGCTTCGCCAAGATCCACATCTCGCCTTTGACTTTGACCTTAGCATACTCAGCCTGTGGGTGAACAGCCAGCATGGTATCTGTGATAAGTGTAAAAGGCATAGTTGTCCAAACAAGGAAGTACTCGTTTTTGCTGCCTGTTACCTTGAACTTGAAGAATAGGCTTGGGTCTTCAACCATTTTGTACGAGTCTTCGTAACCGGCTTCAGCACTGCTCAAGCTCGTTTGGCAGCCCGGGCAGTACGCAACGACATAGTGTCCTTCCTCAAGTAGCCCTTGCTCCCAAGCATGCTTGAGGTACTGCCATTCTCTTTCGATGTAACTGTCATGATAAGTCCAATAAGCCTTCTCATGATTTATGGACACCCCAAGCAGGGCGTCCATTCTAACCCATTCTCTATGGTACTTCATGATGGCCTTTTTGCATTCTTGTATGAAGCGTTCCTCACCCACTCTTTCCAGTAGTTCGCGCTTGTTCTTTACGCCCAGCAACCTCTCAACTTCGAGTTCAACAGGCAATCCTTGGCAGTCCCATCCTGCCCAGAACGGCATGTAATAGCCTTGCATCGTCTTCCATCGGTAGCGAAGGTCCTTCATCAACCGGCCGCGAGCATGTCCAATATGTGGTATGCCGTTCAACGTCGGTGGTCCTTCAACAAAACCCACTATTCCAGTGTTGTTTTTCTCTCTAAAACTAGTCACTGCTTGCTGAGTTTTGTTCTGTTCCCAGAATTGGCGTATTTCTTTCTCAAGTTCGAGCGGGCGATACTCTGTCGTGAGGGCTTGACCAGAATCAGTTTTGAATTTGTCGGTCACCTTGCATCCCTAGGCACCCGCAAATACACAGAAATAGCACTGGCGAAATATAACCTTTACCTTGACGCCTTGGGAGCACGTACCCCATGCTTTTTCATGCAAGTTTACTGCAGAATTGGCATGACGATCTGGCTGTTTCCACATATTCAGCGAATACTAAGCGATCTTGTTTTGGGAAATGTCTACAGAATCGCCCCACTTTTTCATATAAGCTCTTCATTATTTGGATCTCGATGAGTTGAGCCCCTACCCCGAATATCTCTTCTATGGTAGCAGCAAACTCATCGATTCTACTTGGAATATCTTCCCTGCTGACATCGAGTTTCTTCTTCAGATGGATGTAAACTGCCTGCTTTGCAATAGAGCCTAAGGAAGATAATCCATCATCTACCGCTTCCAGAAGGAACCTGTTGAATTCCTCAACATATGAAACGGGCTTCTCCATTATTGGCAACCCTTCGTTGAGATATTTCAGTTCAAGCCTAGTAGACTTTAAAGATGGGGAGAGTTTGGTTATGCGGTGATCCGATTTGACTATTGTTTCCATCTGGTTTGGGCTCCAAGTGTATTTGTGTTCAACTGTTTTCATGTTCTACTTACCTACATATTGTATCGTATGATTTAATATATAGTTTATTTTAACACTCGACACATTCTGAAATCTGATATATTCTGGAAATCGATACATCGACGCAAGCACTGACTAACCCAGTTGCATTATCCTAGCGGCACTCTTCTTCCATCAAAATCCCGTTTCGAAACACCAAATTCCGCTCCAAACTCCTCAAGCTGTTTCTTCGTAAACACAGGCCCATCCCAGCACACACGATATCCACCTATCACGCAGCTACCGCACAAACCTATCGCACACCGCATCAATCGCTCCAAGCTAGCCTCCAAATCCACCTTATGCTTTTTGGCCAAAGCTAACACTTCGCGCATCATTCTCTCAGGCCCACAAGTGTACATCATGTCAAAGCTATCTTTCTGCAAAAGTCGGTCAAGAGGAGTGGTTGCCAGGCACTTAACACCATAACTACCATCCTCAGTTGCGGCGATCACGTTTTCTCTGCCGCAAAGCTGCTCAAATTCATTGACATACAACAACTCGTCTCTAGTTCTTGCACCGATCACAAACACCAGTCTCGAATCGCGGACAACCAATTCCCTCGCCAAGGACAAGAGAGACGCTACACCTGTTCCGCCTCCCACCAGAAGCACCTTGCCGTTTCTCAAGGTGAAGCTGTTACCAAAGGGACCGCGCAAACCTACGACTTCCCCAACCTGCATATCATGTAATGCATTGGTTGCTTCACCCACTTTCTTGACAGCAACCGCAACCATACCGTTACCGTCGCCTCTCATTATGCTCAAAGGGACCTCATCTACACCTGGAATCCAAAGCATCAGAAACTGGCCGGGTTTAGCCTTTGCACATACCCTATCTTTGAAGGTGAGCGTTTTCACTGTTTTGCTTTCGGTCCTTATGCCCAAGATCTGCGTGATTCTCAGCTGGTTATTTGCGATGTGATAAACCGACAATCTCGCTCACACTCTTGAAACCTTTCCTCTTCAAATGCCTCCCTAAGCCCATTGTGATGTTTCTGAACACTGTAGGACCTTTTGTGGCTACCGCAGTGCCAATTTGAACTGCCGAAGCTCCGGCGAGGAAGAATTCAACGGCGTCGCGCCAGTTTGCTATACCTCCGCATCCGATTATTGGCACTTTTGCTCGTTGGTAAATATCGTAGACGCATCGTAGTGCTATAGGTTTTATTGCTTGGCCCGAAAGGCCACCGACCCTGTTGCTTAGAATGGGCATAGCAGTTTCCATGTCTATTGCCATGGCCTTTACTGTGTTTATAGCTGTTAAAGCATCAGCGCCAGCATGTAAGGCGGATTCGGCGAGTTCGACGATGTCAGTTACGTTTGGAGATAGCTTGACTATAACTGGTTTTCCAATAGTTAGCTTAACTTCTCTTACAACTTCTGCCAGTGTTCGTGGATCTTGCCCGATCTCTGAGCCCGTTTCCTTAACATGTGGACATGAAACATTGAGTTCTACAGCGTCTGCACCAGCAGCTACCGCTTTCTTGGCCACGAACGCGTATTCATCTGCTGAATAGCCATAGACGCTAACGACTAGAGGCACCGTTAAGACAGTTTTTGCTTCACGGATTTCTTCGACAAAGCTTTCTATGCCAGGATTCGGAAGACCCATGGCATTGATCAAGCCAGACTCCGCTTGAACTACTGTCGGGTTTGCGTAGCCCACACGAGACTTAAGCCCCACCGATTTTGTTACGATACCTCCTGCCCCTCCTTTGACAATGCTCTGGAATGATTCTGGAGAATAACCTAGAATGCCTGAAGCCAGCATCGTCGGGTTGGCAAGTTTCAAACCAGCGACGTCAACTTCCAGTCGAATGCTTCTCAAGGATCCTTCACCGTAAACTATTCCCAGTAATGGATTTGCTATAAGACTATGTTCTGGCAGTATGAGTCTTAATTGATTTGTGTTTCTCAAACAAGATACTCCGGGTAGTACCGATTCCATGATGTTCTGAGCTGGAGAAACATAAAATAGGAGTTCATCAAACTCTAAAGCATCAGCTTGACACTTTCGGGTGAAAAAATGACCAAGCAAGGGTTCGCTACAAAAGCAGTCCATGCAGGACAACATCCGGATCCTTACACAGGCTCCGTTTCCGTTCCCATCTATGAAACTTCGACTTTCGTCTTCAAGAGTGCAGAGCAAGGTGCTGCAAGGTTCGCAGGCACAGAAGAGGGGTTCATCTACACGCGGTTGGGGAACCCGACGGTCAAGGCTCTAGAGAGAAACCTTGCTGAGCTGGAAAACGGAGAAGATGCGCGATCATGCTCCTCCGGAATGGCTGCGATAAACACGACCGTCACGGCATTCGCCAAGAGAGGTGACCACATTGTCTCGACTGACTGCCTCTACGGGGGTACTGCCAAACTGTTTCTTGATATTCTCCCAAAATTTGGGATTGAGTCGACTTTGGTTGACTCGTCCGACCCGAAGCAAGTTGATGCAGCAATCCGAAAAAACACGAGACTGATTTACGTAGAAACACCGTCAAACCCAACGCTAAAACTGACTGATATTCGAGCAGTGGCAAGAATAGCTCAGAAACGGAATATCATCACAGTCGTAGACAACACTTTCATGTCTCCTTACTTTCAACGACCCCTTGAGCTTGGGGCAGACATTGTCTTGCACAGCCTGACAAAATATCTGAGCGGACACAGCGACGTCATCGGTGGCATCATCGTCAGCTCCAAGTCTTTGCTCAAGATAATTGACCCAATACTGAAGAATAACGGTTCAACACTTGCCCCGTTTGAAGCTTGGCTCACTCTAAGAGGGATCAAAACCTTACCGCTCAGAATGGAGAAACACAATGATAATGCAATGAAAATAGCCAGATTTTTAGAAAAGCACCCCAAAATCGGGAAAGTACAATACCCCGGCTTAGAGTCACATCCGCAGCATGAGCTAGCTAAAACGCAGATGAGCGGATTCGGTGGTGTGATTTGTTTTGAGGTAAAAGGAGGATTAGAAGCTGGGGTAAAACTCATGAACTCGGTTAAGCTTTGCACGCTTGCTGTGAGCTTGGGAGCCGTAGAAACACTAATCGAGCACCCTGCCTCAATGACTCATGCCATTGTACCAAGAGAGGAACGGCTGAAGACAGGCATAACGGATAGTTTGATTCGACTCGCTGTGGGAATCGAAGATGCTGAAGATATAGCCCAAGATTTGGAACAAGCCTTAGAGAAAATCTAAAAAGAGCGATTTGGAGGGTCTCAGCAAACATTCCTAATTCAACTGAAGCTCGATTTCATTCACAAAAAAAGATTTGCCTCCTTCCTTGCAGCGATTGTTTAATAAGATGAAGCCTAGGAATATTGTGAGTGCGAGGTACAAGGAATGAAGACAACAATACTCGAGTGCACATTTGGGGTTTTGGCTTTCAATGAGGAGAATGAGCTTGTGGACAGAGCGTTGTTTCCAAAGAAAGCTCAGTTGGCAGCAAAAACCCTTGCAGGAATTGAGTCTGGAAAGATGACAGATGACGTAATCTCGCTGATAAATCGTCTTCAGAAAGACGGTTATGACATCTTCATTTTTGAAAATGCAGGCTTGGCAAAGGAAACCCAAGCTAAGCTAAGCGTTAATGCTGAGGTTCTGAAGCCATCCCCAGCTGGGGAAAAACTGCGCTCGCACATTGAGCGTTTCGCGATCGAAACTGGATTCGTGAAGGATGGTGCCGAACTCGGCGTATGGACACACAACGTTACAATGGAACTTGCAAAGCTACGGGTCAGAGGAGCCATCGAAAAAAGGGATCTTGTGGTCGCACAAGCTATTCAAACGCTTGACGACTTGGACAGGACAATAAACTCGCTCATGAGCCGGATAAGAGAATGGTACGGAGTACATTTCCCAGAATTAGACCGCCTGATCGAGAAACACGAAACATATGTGCGGCTAATCGTTGATCTAGGAGAAAGAAACAATTTCACGTTTGAAAGACTGAAAGATGAGGGCATTCCAGATTCCAAAGCTGAAGGCATAAGCAAGACTGCAGAAAAATCGATGGGAGCTGACATATCCGAAACGGACTTGAAGCAAATTCAAGCTCTCTGCAAAGCTATTCTTACGCTTTATGATTCAAGGCAGAGCTTGGAAAACTATCTGGATAATACTATGGAGGAAGTTGCGCCAAACACCAAGACCATAGCCGGTTCGCTTCTAGGAGCGCGCTTGATAGCTATTTCAGGTGGCATATCTAACCTTGCCAAAAAGCCAGCAAGCACTATCCAAGTTCTGGGGGCAGAGAAAGCTCTGTTTCGTTCGCTGAAAACAGGAACGAGACCACCGAAACACGGCATGATCTTTCAGCATACCTTGCTTCACGAGGCCAAAAGGTGGCAGAGAGGGAAGATAGCGCGGGCTTTGGCAGGGAAGTTGGCAATAGCTGCCCGCGCGGATGCCTTTGGTCAGAGAAACATTGGAAATCAGTTGAAAGCTGGTCTAGACAAGAGGATTGACGAAATTCACGAGAAGTATGCAGAACCGCCGACGATGGAAGATATGAAGCCAACCCAGAGGGAAGACAAGAGAGACAAGAATCGGAGAAAGCACCGACGTGAACGTTAAGGTCAAACCTCATCCTCAGTTTCCCGCGATATATCAGATAATGCTCGAAGATGGATCAAAGAGGCTGGCAACAGAGAACTTCGCCCCAGGAAGAAACGTCTATGGTGAACGCCTCATCCGTTCTGAGGGCGTTGAATACCGTGTTTGGGACGCTTTCAGAAGCAAGTTGGCCGCTGCAATCTTGAAGGGCTTGAACGAAGTTCCAATCAAACCGAACCATCAAGTCCTCTATCTAGGGGCAGCGTCCGGCACAACAGCAAGTCACGTTTCAGACATCATCGGCGAAAAAGGCCACGTTTACTGCGTAGAGTTTGCATCTAGGTCCATACGGGATCTGGTTGAGAACGTATGCTCATACAGAGGCAACATGTCCCCGATCCTAGAAGATGCGCGTCTACCAGAAAAATACGCGATGCTCGTTCCGGGAAAAGTCGATGACATTTACTGTGATATTGCTCAGCCCGAGCAGGCCAGAGTCTTAGCAGATAACGCGGACGTGTTTCTAAACAAGAACGGGTGGGTTATGCTTGCTGTAAAAGCTCAAAGCATAGACGTGACTAAGGAACCGTCTGAAGTCTATCAAAGCGAGGCAGGAGTCCTGCAGAAACGAGGTTTTCACGTTAAAGAGGTTGTTCATTTGGAGCCTTACGACAAGGCGCATGCGATGATACTAGCGCAGGCTTAAGCCACGTTTCAAGGTTCGCATAGTTTATATCTCCCTGAGTACTGGGTTGTCATGTGGCGCCTAGATGAGTTATGTGGGGACGGAAGGATTGGGAGAAGCGGAAGCTCTGCTCAAGGACGCAGGGTTTGCAGTCTCTAAGACATGTTGGTCAAGACCAAGCTGCTTCGACTTTGCAGCCCGAAAAAATCGGAACCTACTTATCGTAAAGATTCAACCCGATGCAGATAATCTCTCAGTTACCGATTCAACCGACCTGAAGAACATCTCCAGCAGTTTTGAAGCGGCATCGCTATTGATCAGCGAGAACACTCGCGAAAAACCATTAGAGGACGACACAGTATACTCCAGATACGCCATCTCAGCAGTCACTTTGAAGACTCTTGAGAATATGCTAGTCCAGAGGACACATCCGCTGATTCGGGCAGGGCCAGGGGGATACTACGTTAAAATTGATGGCACATCGATTAGACGAAAGCGACAGGAACTCGAACTATCAGTCGGCCAAATGGCCAAGCTGATCGGCGTATCGCGAAGGACGCTCTACGGTTATGAGAGGGGAATGGCAAAAGCTTCTGTTTCAGTCGCCTACAACCTCATCCATGCACTAGGCACTCCCGTGGCTAAGCCAATGAACATCTTTGAAAGATCAAAGGCCAAACACGAGTGCACGTTTCTTTCAACGGCTCGACGCGTTCTAACTGAGAACAAGTTCTTGATGCGAATCTTCAACAAAGCTGAACGTTGTAAAGTCATCATAGTCAAGAAGGCCCCGTTTGATTTCGTCATAACTACTCCAGAAGAGAGAATGAAGATCATAGGCGGCGTTGTGGGTAACAGAGAAAAGGATCTAGATCGCAGAGTGGATGAGATTCTAAGCGTTAGCAGAGTCGTTCAGGCGCGCCCAATAATGATCACAAGAGGCTCGGAATTATCTAGCAAGGACATCTCTTGCATAAGCGGCGATGAACTTTATAAATTCAAGAACGCAGATGATTTGATCACGAACGTCACATGAGCTTGACTTGCCGAGTATCTTTGTCGCTTTTCAGTTTCTGAGCAGGCTTCCATGAAACTCTAACGAAATCAGGATAGCCTCCTCTTGCCACGCACCGTCTAAGAAAGTCTATGGTTCTAGGATCTGACGGATAGCCAGAACCGAAATCTCCATAATTCTTTGCAAGCTCTGCAATTTCTCTGTCTCTCTCCACCTTAGCGATTATTGAGGCTGCCGAAACGATTGGATAGGTTTGATCCGCCTTATGCTCAGAAATTATAGGAATCTTGATCGATAGGCAGTCCAAGATGTCATGTCCGAATCTGTCTTCCAAAACGTCCGACGCATCCACATAGGCTTTGTCTGGCTTCAGCCTCTGGATGACCTTTGCCATCGTTTGGGCTTCAAGCCAATTCAACTTGTGAAGTTTCCTGCCGTTCAGGACGATATCGTCGATCTGCTTTGGCGTAAGCTTTTCTATAGCGCAATCTACCACGATCTGTCTGATTTTTGGAGCCAAAACTTCTCGTCTATGAGGAGTCAGAAGCTTTGAGTCTTTAACGCCGATTCCAGCTAGCTTTGATAGGTGTTCTTCTTTCGCCATGACCCCTGCGATGACTAAGGGTCCGATCACTGAACCTCGTCCTGCGTCGTCAACGCCTGCAATCAACATGCTGGGACCAGCTTCCTGCTTTGAAGGGCTATTCTTGTTTCGATGCTATAATACTATCGTAATGGACGCAATTAGGGTCGTACGTCAAAAGCTAAATCTCTGAATGCACATTTCTCCCGTTGGTGGCTTGCTTGACTGAGAGAGCCGGAATTGGTAAACTTGTGCAAAACCCTTTCAATAGAGACGGCAAAGTCTTGGTAAGCAAAGTCAGTTCCGAGGAAGGACATTTGAAAAATGACGTTTTGAGGGCTGTGGACCTAATCGGTGGTTTTGACAAGATCGTTAAGAAGGGTGATGAAATATTGTTGAAGCCTAATTTCAATAGTGGGGATGCTCCACCTGGTTCGACTGATCCGGATTTTGTTGGAGCTATCATCACCTTGCTGTATGAACATGGGGCAGGCAAGGTGGTTGTGGGGGAGTCTTCGATGATGTCGCTTTCCACCCGAAGAGTCTTCGAGGAGACTGGAATGATGCGTAGGGCGGAGCAAGCTGGGGCTGAGGTAGTGTTTTTTGATGAGGGAAAATGGGTTAAGATATCAGCCGGTGGCAAGTATCTTAAACGTGTCAGTCTGCCAGAGAGCGCTTTAAGAGCAAACAAAGTTGTTTACGCTTGTGCGATGAAGACTCATAAATGGGCGAAATTTACGCTGAGTCTCAAACTGGCTGTGGGTTTAATGAAGCCTAGCGAAAGGATGCAGTTACATATGAGACACTTGGAGGAGAAGGTAGCTGATTTGAACTTGGTTGTTCATCCCTGCTTAATAGTCATGGATGGGAGAGTTTGCTTCATTTCAGGGGGTCCAGCATGCGGTGAGAGGCGAAATCCCAATCTCGTACTTGCCTCAGGCGACCGCGTAGCTCTAGATGTGGAGGCAATAAAGACTATCCAAGGCTTCGCTGGCAGCAGCCTAGTTGATGATCCTTGGAACTATACTCAAATCCAGCGCGCAGTGGAATTGGGTTTGGGTGCCAAGCGAGAGACGGATTATGAGGTCGTCAGTTCAACCAATTGAAATTGCAGTTATGTGTCACGTCATTTCAGCTTCTCAAAATGAATAATGTAGACTAGTTGGTTCTCGTCCCATTCTTTGTAGACTTCTTGCCATTTTTGCTTGAACTGTTCCAGCGTATCGTAACCCTCATTCCTTGAATCATCTTCGTTGAAGTATCTCAGCCGCTTCCTTTCTATGGATATTATCCTCAAATCTGCAAAGCGAGGTTCTTGTATCACTGCATGAACCGTCGCCCCGATCTTCATTTTAGGGTCAGGAATCGTGGTTCTAGAGGTCTGAGTCTTCTTGCCCTGAAGTATCTTCTGTTTGTCATCGGCTAAGAACTGAAGATCACTAGGCGCTTCAGCCACTTCCTTGATGACTTCTTCGAGGGGTCGTTTTGGCTCAAGAGCAGCTTTTTCAATAACCTGAGACCTTTCTTTCGTTGGAAGCCGCTTTTCCGCCAGTTTCCTTATCACTTCCACCTGTCTCTCTGGTTCCTTGATGACACGCCCAACCTTGACTGCTGTTAGGTAATCAATTTTTCCTTCAGGAACGTCGCCTGAAGATCGTGGAAGGCGCTACTAGTCTTTGAACTTCTTGAGGAACCACTTCAACAGCCTTTAGCCAAAGAGAGATTGCGTCAGTGCTGACTCCGATTTTCTCAGCGATAGCGGTTCGAGAGGGGTATTTTTCAGGGCATGCTTCCAACAGGTATTTGCATACCTTTCCTTTTTCAACTGCGTTGAGCTCTTCCCTCTGAATGTTCTCAATCAGGTTCAGTTGAACTACTTCGTCATCACTGTATTCTCGCACGATCGCGAGTATCCTTTTGAGGCCAGCTTGTTGTGAGGCTCTGTATCTTCTCTCCCCCACAACCACTTCAAACTCGCCGTTAACGGGTCTAACGATTATTGGCTCTAGCAAACCGACTTCTTTGATGCTTTCAGCAAGTTCGTTTAGGCGCTCTATGTTGACCTCCAATCTAGGGTTGAGCCTGCTGGGACGGATCTTGCCGAGTTCAATTTCCTTTATCGCACCTGTCTCCAATTCCAACACCAGAACTGTTCAATCTTAGTTCAGCCCGTTTCTATTTAAGAATTACAAATATCAATCAAGCGATGTAATCGAGCAGTGTGTCATAGGCCTATTTCTGAAGCCGATTCCTTCAGACTCGACCACGCCAGTTCAAAAAACCTTTCTCTAGGTATCCCTATCTCCTCACACATGAGGATTCTTTCTCGATCAGCACCTCTGGCGAAATCCTTGTCCTTGAACTTTTTAGCGACAGTTTCGAGTTTCACGTCCTGCAGCTTTTTGGATGGCATCACGAGGGCACAAGCCACCAGCAAACCGGATATGGCATCGCACGCGATTAGGGCTTTTTCCAATCTTGTTTCAGGCAGGGCGCCCGTGTTCTTGGAATTGTGGCTTTTTATAGCCTTCGTGAGCTTCTCAGGGATTAAACCCTTCAGTGTTTCTTCCGTCAAGAGTCCGTGCTTTTCAGGGGTGGCTTCGGTTTTTTCATAATCGAGATCGTGGAGCAAGCCAACGAGACCCCATTCAGCTGTGTCTTCACCGAAATATCCCGCTATTGAGCGCATTATGGCTTCAACGGCAAGCATGTGATAGATGACGTTCCTTTTTGAGACATGCTTCTTGACTAGATCCATTGCTTCTTCTCTTGTTATCATCACTACCACCTGGTCTCTTTTATGAAAAATCAGCGACCCTTATAACTTCTTCACCTACCTCTGGAGCGCGCATGAATGATGATTCTGAGACGTGGATGCTGGGCACGCGTCATTGCGGATTTGGGCAAAATATATAATTGCGCGCCAAACCCTTTTGCATTCGTCGCTGGGTGCAGACCTCAATGGATTCGATCAAACCTAGGATTACTTGGAAGACTTTCGTTTTGCCGGCGATAGGACTATTGGCGTTCCTAGTGTATCTCATTCTGTTCAGAGTGGATATTCCTGGGATAGTAGAAAAAGCGCGACTCGTTGACCCTCTAACGTACTCGATTGCCATCATTCTCGTAGTAATCGATCCGTTGCTTTTTGCAGCTTCATGGTGGATTATGCTCAATTTTCTCTCTGTCAAAGTGTCAGTCTTCAAAGCGTACCTCTACACATGGTATGGGATATTCATCGACATAATCATCCCAGGAGAGTCCGTAAGCAGCGACATTTCAAGAGTCTACTTAGTCACAAGAGACGTTCCAGGAACCAGCGGCAAGGCTGTTGCTTCTGTCGTCACTCATCGACTGATGAGCATGGGAATGACTGTTGCCACGATGGTGTTTGGTACGGCAATGCTGCTAAGAGAAGGACAAACCAACACGGTCTTTTTCAACCTTTCTTTGCTTTCCGCCATCATAACCGTCATTTTTCTAGTGTTCTTGATCTTGTTGTGCACCAAGGAAGCATGGGCAATGAAAATCGTCAACCGGATCTTGGGCTTTGTAGAATACCTAGGTCGTGGGCGCTGGAAACTAGACAAGATCAGAGAAGAAGCGCACAAGGCTGCAAGCATTTTTCACGAATCGATGAAAGAAATCGGACGCACCCCGAGAGTCCTCGCTGAATCGACTTTGTTGTTTGTCATGTCATGGATTGCAAGCGCAAGCGTACCATACTTCGTTTTCTTGGCGATCGGGTTCCCAGTGGATTGGAGCGCGATCCTTGTGACATCGGCCATAGTGTCAGCAATAAAATCCATACCCATTGGCGTGCCCTTTGAAGTGGGGCTTCCAGAGATAGTGATGACGTTGCTCTACGGATTCGTGTCCCCACTCGTCACGACGCAGATAGCCGCGACCGTGACTGTGTTGACTAGGATTTTGACTTTGTGGTTAAGGTTCTTCATAGGTTTCGTAGCGCAGCAATGGCTTGAATTCAAGGCCATTAAGACCCCCACAGCTGGATTAGAGGAACAGAGAGGGATAACATCTAGTCTCGTTCGCTCTAAAGGAAGACTCTGCAATGACAGTCACTATTGAAGATGCTTCGATCAGGCACATGGACAGATTGTATGAAATTGAGACTGAATGTTTTGACAGAGAGGCCTTCACAAAAAAGCAGATTGCGCGTTTGCTGGCCGATTACAACTCTGTGGGGTTGATCGCAAAGGAAGATGAGAAAATCGTGGGCTTCATAATAGGCACGATACAATCTGAAGAAAGCAGTTTGATTGGTCACATAATAACGATAGACATTTCGAAGACGCACCGACGAAAAGGTCTAGGCGTTAGGCTCCTGCAGGAGATTGAAAAAATACTCAGAGAGAATGGAGCAAACGAGTGTTGTCTCGAAGCTAGAGAAGACAACACGGCTGCTTTGAATCTTTACCAGAAACTAGGATACACGAAGGCTGGAAGACTAAGGAACTACTATGGAAATGCTCATGGAACGTTTCTCCGAAAAACCCTAACTCAGCCTTAGCAGCTTCAGGTTTGTCCTCTCATCAAAGCTTCTTACGAGATGAAGGTCGAGGCCCTCAACAATCATCAGCTCAGCGGTCACACCAACGTGAGAACCTTCCATCAAGTGACCCCCAAAAGCCTGACCCTTCTCGTTGCAGACAACGATGTGAGCATGAATTACCACGTTGTCTTTCTCATCAACAGCGATATTGCCTGAGCACGAAGCGATTTCCAACGGACCCGTGAACTTGAGCTGTTCATAAGTGCCTTTCCTATAACACCCCAATGTCACGTTCTTCAATGCGCCGATCAAAAGAAAAGTACCCGCTTTTACACCGCTTTCTTCAGCGCGTTTTCTGATGGCAATGGCTAGGTCCTCGTCTTCAGGTATTCGGAAGACGAGCATGCGCCCGATTTGACCTGTGAACATGGTTTTTCACATTCATATTCTTTGAAATGAGTGGTTTCTAAAGGTTTTGAGCGCAAACCCTAAAAGTGTTTCTCGACATATACGTGCTAGGTAGTGAAAACTCCATTGTCCAAGAAAGAAAACAATGAACGAAGACTGGTCAGAGCAATAGTGATTCTGATAAGGAACACTACATGGAGATGTGGACGATTAGAGCGGTCAATAGTGAAGCACCTTTACAGCAGACATGCAATGTTTGGAAGACCAGAGATGCCCGTGAACGATATGCTTCGGAACTTCAAGTTGACTGGAAAGAAGAAGAACGAGTTCTTGGACGCGATACGTCGATTGGAAAGAAGAAATATAATAAGGGTACTGAATATCGTGAGCTAGCCTATTTCGCAGAGGCTCTCAGGGTTTTTCGACCAGTTCCTTAGCTTTCTGTATCCAACTCTCAGTGAACTTTGGCGAGATCTTCAGTTTCTTGGCCAACTTTTCTGCCGAGGCTCTGGAAAGCTCTTCGACGTTGTTTATCCCTACGGCTTTGAGTTGTGCGGCGCGTTTTTCCTTGACGCCTTTCACTGATGTGAGTTCCAAGGTTTTGGGTGTGGTTTCGACCACGACTTCTGTTTCTTCTTTGATGGGGGTTTCAATTGTCGTTGGGGCTTGTGGCGGCGGTGCAGTTGCCATTGTCGCTGGTGCTGTCTTGGTGTTTGGTCTAAGAGTGTATCCTAGTCCGACAAAGAGAATCCCAAGTATGACAGTTGTTATGATCGAAAGGTTTCTTTCAAACTCTCCTACCAACACTAGGAATGAGAACGCGGTTATGACGAAGAATATTATCGCGACTCCGTACAAAGCATAGTCTGAACGCATATATGCTCTCTCCCAAGTGGTTCTATTCTTCATAGAAGAGTTTAAATAATTTTCTACTTGGCCTAATGAAAAAGGGAAAGTTTGGGTTTTTCCGGTTTGTTCTACTTGAGCAGTTGCTCTTCTGGCGGTGGCGGTTTTATTAGTCCTTCTTTCATCAGTATTTTCGTGGAATCCCGAGCATTCTGGATTATTGCTTTGGCTCTCTCGTACAGTTCTTGCCTGCTTGGCTTGATCCTTGCGACACCTTGATCGATTGATTTCAACGCGCATGCTACTGCTTCGCGCGGATAGACTTCCCACTCTTCCATCCTAGGCAATATGTCCTCCTCGTGCATCCCACGCTCCTCAGCAAATTTCGCCAGTTCCTGGGCTGCTGCAATGCACATATCGTCAGTAATCGTTTTTGCTCTCACGTCTAAGACGCCGCGGAATATTGCTGGAAAACCTAAACTGTTGTTTACTTGGTTCGGAAAATCGCTCCTACCTGTTGCGATGATGCTTGCTCCTGCTTCCTTGGCTTCCCATGGCCAGATTTCCGGAATTGGGTTTGCGCATGCGAACACAATGGACTTGTCTGCCATCATGCCTATCCATTCTTTCTTTATGGTTCCCGGGCCAGGTTTGGAAGCAGCGACCACTGCGTCTACATCCTTGAAGGCTTTGGGGATGTCGCCTGTTCTGCCTTCCGAGTTGGTTTTCTGTGAAAGCTCATATTTCCATGGGTCTTCATCCTTCGTTATGTCTTTTCTACCAGCGTAGATCACGCCTTTGGTGTCTGCCAGAATTATATTTCCAGGTTTGAGCCCCCACCTTATCAGAACGTACGCGGTTCTTAGGTTGGCTGAGCCTGCACCCACTAGAGTTATGAGACTTTTCTTCGGATCTTTTCCGACAAGTTTGAAGGCGTTCATTAGGCCTGCAAGAATTACTGTTGCCGTTCCCTGTTGGTCATCATGCCAAACTGGGATTTTTAGCCGCTTTCTTGCTTCTTCGAGCACTTGGAAGCATTTTGGTTTCTCAATGTCTTCGAGGTTTATTCCCCCGAATGTCGGTTCGATGAGTTCACAGGTTCTGACTATTTCTTCTGGGTCTTTCGTTCTCAGGCACAGTGGAAATGCGTCAACGCCGCCTAGATACTTGAACAGTAAGCCTTTTCCTTCCATCACGGGCATGCCTGCTTCTGGACCTATGTCGCCTAGGCCTAGCACTCGGGTTCCATCTGATACTACGGCCACGTAGTTCCAGCGGTTGGTGAGTTCGAATGACTTGTCAGTGTTTGCTTGGATTTCCTTGCATACTGCGGCCACGCCTGGCGTGTACCATATGGCGAAGTCGCTGGGACTTGTCACGGCGCACTTGGGCATTACTTGGAGTTTTCCTCCGTAGAATCTGTGCATGGGTGGTGAGAGTAGTGAGGGTTTCTTGGCTTTAGCCAGTAATTCGTCGACTGTTGGTTTTCTCTCTTCTTTGTTAGGCTTAACCATTATGATCTTCTCCTTTTGTTGAGAAGGTGATGTCTCGGGTATTATTTTAAATGTTGCGGTATGCTGAAAGCGATAGTTCCAAAAGGGTGTTGCAGATGCGTTATCGACGATCCATATTAACTCGTACCCAAGCAATGATCATCTGCTGAGCAAAATGGTATGAAAGATTAATGAAATATGTCGTAGAAGAAAATAGAGAAATCTCTAGCTTACGCGCATGTAGCTTTGGCTAGAGTTTAATATCTTCTTGGTCTGTAGCCGCCGCCTCTTTGATCTCGGCCACCGTAGTCTCCCCGACCGCCATATCCGCCGCCGCGACCGCCATAGCCTCCACCCCGACCGCCGTAACCTCCGCCGCCTCTGAATGAGCGTCTAGGTTCATCATACACTTGATTCGACAAGTTGTTCTCAGTTTTCACTTCGCCTGCAATGGCCTTGTCAGAGGTTTCCAACGTGCCGTATCGGCCAATGTTAAGCCTCATATTTCCTTTGAACAAGTTGATGTAACCATTCTTGACTAGGATCGTGTCGCCGTCTTTCACTTTTTCAATGTTGTCATCCCATAGGGTTAGGTATATGCACCCTGTCTCGTCGCCTACTAGTGCATCGCTTACTTTGTGGGCCGCTCCGTCTCTTCCTGCAGCAATGTTTCTTACTTCGCTTCTGGAAACAATCTTTGCCAACACGTTCACTGCTCTAGATTGGGGTGTCAGTTCGCCGACTTTAGCGTCTACTGGCTCTCGGTTTCCGGTAAATCCTTCGACTGCCAATTTTTTCAACACCTTATTTTTAAACAACATAAAACACGGGCATTACCTCTTAAGGCTTGCGGTAACACCTTACATTGTCCGTGCCTATAGCGTCCTGCTGAGCTAACTCAACTGAAGCCTTCAGCTGAGAGATATAACTCCGTTTCCTCTAGCATACACATGGCTAGCCTCTCTCTTCAGATGCAGATAGACTCAAACTCTCTTAATTAGTGGACAAAGACCAGTGGAAGTGTTCGTGTTTCTTTGTTTCGCTGTTTTCAGGATTGTTCGTGTTGCCTGTTCGTCTAGCCCACATGTGGCTCTTGTTGTCGGACATGGTCGCGGGCCGTGGTTTGTTCCTACGCTTACTATAGCACTCTTGGCAATAGATGGGCCTGTTGGCCAAAGGTTTGAAGGGTACGGTGCAGGATTTGCCGCATTCGGCGCATTTTGCCTCAAAGTTCATCTTGTACATTCACCTCTTTTCGCGTTACAGTCGCTATATTTTCTTCGGTTAGATCTACAGAATAGAGATAACGCGCTCGCGTCAATCTATAAGATATAGATAACCACCGTAACGTTGTAAACCTGAGTATAAATTGCTTGTGGGACTTCTAGTTTCTTCCTAGCTCACGAGTCAATTTGTCATAGCGAGTTCTTTCACAACCTAAATAGGCAGATATGACACAGTACTACCATCATAGTCTATAGCATGTGCACGTCATTTTGGAAAGGATACTATTGAAAACTGAAACGCGAGGTGATGAAGCATGAGTAGAGAACAGAACTCTAGGAGAAAAGTCACCAGTAGCGCCCGCAGCGACAAAGCGAAGGGTCATCAAACTAGAAGAGCTCGTGGGGGAAAGAAACAGAAGAGAAGGTAAGAGACAAAGTGCATGCTAAGCAGCTAAACCAGCCACAGCATTTCGAATGATTTGAATACTGTTCTAATGAAAAACCAAGAAGGAGAGCGGAAACAGCGAAAAATGGAGACTGCGCGGGGGACATCACTCTTGGAGAAATTCCAAGGTCTACAACGCAAGAATCATATTCTAAAACAGGAATTGATGCTTCTTCTCATGTTTGATCTTTAAGCAAAGATCTTTTTCTCTCCGTTTCATAAGGCAATCTGTTTGTTCTGAAGATCACTAGTCTATCATGGAATCCTGCCAAGTACGCTAGGACAAGCCGTTTTCCTTTTGCGGTCAAACTGTGAACTGGTATCGTCATACCCAATTGCATGAGAGCTTTACTGCCGATTTTGGTTCGAAGTATTCTCGAAGCACTCGCACAAGCAATATCAGCATTGGCGATATGCTCGACAGCAGCATCGTTCACGCAAGTATTGCCAGACTGAGAAGACCAAAACATCTGCTTCAAGATCAGTCTCAACTTCTCTTATTTCGGTTATTGCCTCCGATTGAAAACCAGCCACGGTGACAGCAACCCGCTTGAAGCCTAATTCGATGGCACGTTCTACTCCTTCAACCTGATCAACACGGGCACTAGTCTTGTCCAGAACAATGCCGCCCTCTTTTTCGATGTGCCCGATTATTTCGTTGACAGGTGAAGTCTTGATTATTCCCGTTAGCCGAGCCCCGATAGCTTGCACAAGCCTTCCATCAATAGCGATGACTGAACCCGCTCCCTCACAGACAACAACTGCACAGTCTATCAATCCTTTGTCAAGCCATGCTTGCATCATTTCGGAAGCTCCGTACGCCACGACTGACCCAGAATTGAATGCGCGATCTCTGCAACAGAACCCATATCCCGCAATTTTCATTTCCACGCTTTTGCGCACTGATTCTTTGTCGATTTCTCTGGTTCCATAGAGTGATTCGTGCAGTGGACAATAATCAACTAGTGGTTCAGTTAAGACCTCCACGCCTTTAGTTGAAATCCGCACACGGGCGCCACAGCAGTAGATTTCATGCTCCCCTCTGACGTCCATTAGTGTTCTTCACCTGCATTAAAAAAAGAATCGCGGACGCGAGTTACTGTGCTTCTTTGTTTGTCATATCATTGATTTGCTGTTCCATCGTGTGGCCGCGACAGTAAATCGAAGCTTTCTTAACTCCGGCAACCTTCATTGCTGCGTTTTTGATGTCGGCTGCTAGCTTGAACGCTATGGGACAAAAGGGGCTGGATGGCACAAACTCCACCTTCAGCACGCCTGTTTCTTCTTCTTTGACGTTCGTTATCATCTGCATTTCGGCAAAAGTCATGCCTGTTTCAGGGTCAACTACCTGCCCTACGGCTTCGCGAACCTTGTCTTCCAGTTCCGTCAAAGTGTTTCACGCTCAATGATTTGCCTAAGATAGAAGCGAAGGCATCATATATAATTGCTGCATGAAACCTTGTTGATAACCATAACAGGTGGATGATTGGCACAATGACAGACAAGAACTGCCCATTCTGTCAAATAGTGAATCGGGAACTTCCATCGAGTCGCATCTGCGAAGACGAGAACACATTAGCTTTCCTAGACATCTGGCCGCAGAATGACGGACACACACTTGTCATAACCAAGAAGCACTATGAATACATATATGATGTTCCGGACGAAGAAGTCGCACACTTGTACAAAGTGGTCAAAAGGGTTGCATGTGCAGTGAAGAAGGGCATAGACGCAGGCGGAATAAGCATAACGCAACACAACGAAAGCGCCGCGGGCCAGGACGTTTTCCATGTTCACGTCCATGTCATTCCTAGATACGAAGGACAAAGACTACGCAGAATTGAAGAAATCCAAGAAGCAACCAGAGCGAAACTTGATGAAATCGCCAAAACAATAAAGCAATTCATCTAGGCCATCATTGCCAGCGCCAAAATGTCATTGTTTCTTCTTCAGGTACATGCGCCAACTCAAAGCCATTGTTCTAGGATGTGAAGCTTTGACTTCATCTAATCTTGAAACAGCAGTGTTCTGTGGCGCCTTCATAACAACCTCAGGATTCCTGTAAGCTTCGTCACTGATCTCTTGCATCACGTCAGCAAAGTGATCGAGAGCTTCCTTCTCAAACGACTCAGTCGGCTCAATCATCAACGCTTCATCAACGATGAGAGGGAAATACGTTGTCGGCGCATGCATCCCATAATCAAGCAGCCTCTTAGAAATGTTCAATGCAGATACTCCAGTTTCATTCTTCAAAGGCTTTGCACTGAATACACACTCATGTTTTCTTGGTCTTGCACTGTCGTAAGCAAGCACTAATCCCTTAACCTTTTTGAGCTTCTTGGCGAGGTAGTTAGCATTCAGCACCGAAATCTCAGCCGCCTCCTCCAATCCCTCACGACCCAGACTCAAAATGTACGCATATGCTCGCAACAAGACAGCGACATTTCCATAAAAACCCTTTATCTTACCTATGCTGCGAGGTTTCTCATAACTTAAATGATATTGCTCGCCATCAAAAGTTACATAAGGAATAGGCAAAAACTTCGTCAGCTTCTCGCAGACCCCTACAGGGCCAGCGCCCGGGCCACCGCCTCCATGAGGCGTGCTGAAAGTCTTGTGAATGTTTATGTGCACGATATCGAAACCCATGTCGCCAGGTCTGACCTTACACAGTAATGGATTCAGATTTGCTCCGTCATAATAGAGAAGCCCACCTGCTTCATGAACGATCTCTGCCATTTCGCCGATGTTTTTTTCAAAAATTCCAAGAGTGTTGGGGTTAGTGAGCATGAGTCCGGCGGTTCGTTCTGAAACAGCGTTCTTCAAGGCTTCTATGTCTACACAGCCGTCGCTTCCAGAGGGCACGACAACGACGTTGAAGCCAGCCATGTTTGCGCTAGCCGGATTCGTGCCATGAGCCGAGTCAGGAACGATTATCTCGCATCGCTTCTCGCAGCTGCCTTCGCATTCGTGATAGGCACGCATGAGCAACGTTCCCAGAAGCTCACCATGCGCCCCTGCTGCCGGATGCAAGCAAACCTCATGAGTTCCAGTTATTTCAGCCAGCCAACGTTCCAATTTGTATAAGATTTCGAGAATGCCTTGCACGGTGTTTTCGTCTTGGTAAGGGTTTAGCATGCCGAGGCTTGGTAGGCTTGCGAGCTGCTCGTCTATTTTTGGGTTATACTTCATCGTGCAGCTTCCGAGTGGATAGAAACCAGAATCGACACCGTAGTTCATTTCAGACAGACGAGTATAGTGACGAACGACTTCTACTTCGGAAAGCTCAGGAAGTTCAAGTATTCCTGTTCGCCGCATGTTTTCAGGAACGAGTTCGTCTATTTCGCCGAGGGCTCGCCTTATCTTCTGGTGGGCTTTAGGTGGGAGGTGTCCTCGTCTACCTTTCCTTCCAAGATCGAAGATCAGTTTCTCATTCCAGTTTGCTTGTTTGAACATTCTTTCACCTTTTCGCTAGGACTTCATTCAACGCTTCTGCCATGCGCTCGATTTCATCGATTGAATGGATTTCGGTCACGCAATATAGAGCCGTTTGACCGAGCTCTGGAAACTCGGTGGAAATGTCCTTGCCGCCATGAATTGAATGCTGCAACAATTTCCTGGTGATTTCCTTGACACTTAGACCGGTTTCGTCAAAATTGACCGTGAACTCCTTGAAGTGAGCGGACTTGAAGATTGGGGCCTTGACTCCCTCTATTTTTGAAAGCAGTTTCATAGCATAATTCGCGTTGTACATGATGGCTTCACCAAGCTCCCGCAAGCCTTCTGGCCCAAGCAAGGCCAAGTACACGGCTGAAGCTACAGCGCACAATGCTTCGTTGGAGCAGATGTTTGATGTTGCTTTCTCGCGTCGTATGTGCTGTTCTCGTGTCTGCAAAGCCATGCAGAAACCATTTCGACTTTCATCTTGCGTAGTGGTTAAGCCGATTATGCGCCCCGGCATCTGTCTAATCAAGCTCATGTCGCCGCGGCAAGCCATTATCCCTAAGAGTGGGCCACCGAAGTTCATAGCGTTTCCCAAAGGTTGAGCTTCGCCTATCACTATGTCAGCACCGTATTCGCCTGGAGGTTTGAAGATTCCTAGGGAAGTTGGGTCGATTCCAACTATGAAGAGAGCATTGTGTTTTTGTGCTTCTTTCTGGATTTCTTCTGTCTGTGTTTCTATGAAGCCTAGGTATGACGGGTTTTCAACATAAATCGCCGCCGTCTGGTCCGAGATTTTCTTTTTTAGGTCTTCCATGTCCATCTGACCATTTTCAGACTCGTAGGAAACTTGCTTGATTGAGATTCCAGCTGGCTCAGTGTAAGTTTTTAGGGTTGCCAGCCTCTCGGGATGAATGATTTCTGGAACTAAAACCTTGTTTCGACCTTTTATCCGTGCTGCCATGCGGGAGGCTTCGCCTAGCGCTGATGCCCAGTCGTACATTGAACTGTTCGCCACTTCCATTCCGGTTAACTCGCAGATCATGCTTTGATACTCGAAGAGTGTTTGAAGCATACCTTGCGAGATTTCCGGCTGGTAAGGAGTGTAGGAGGTCGATAGTTCGCTTCTCTGAACTATCTCCTTCACAGCTGCTGGAACATAATGTGGCCAGCACCCAGCACCCAAGAAAACGGGCATGTCACTACATGTTTTGTTCTTTGAGAGTAGTTTCTCCACATGTTTTCTTACCTCAAATTCAGACAAGACCTCTGGAAGATTCAGAGGCTTTTTCAGCCGATATTCTTGCGGTACATCAGCATATAATTCGTCCATAGTTGTTATGCCTATTTCCCGCATCATTTCTTGTTCTGTTTCAGGAACAGAATTGGGAATGTATGGATGATTGTGCCTGCTCATGGATTTCACCGTCATGATTTAGACACTAGAATGTGGATGCTTCTTTAAGCTTTTTCAAGGGTTTTTGGGAAGACCCCGTCCGTGTGTCAATGATAGAACGTTAACGTTATCTCCAGCAGATGATCGTAAAGTGCTCGGTAGCCCAACGCAGACTGGATCCGCGCAAGCCTTCAAGTGAGTCCGCAAAGAATCCTTGGTTCCGCACGAACGACAAAAGGCAGAAAGCAACCCCTTTGTGAGATATCAAAACCCTGATTTATGGTCCAGACCCCCACCGCCCTCCGAACAGTGACACTCTCGCAGAAGCACTCCTTTGCCATCCACTTTTGCAGGAGACCATTGAGAGTCCCAGGCGACATGAATTTGCAGTTCATAAATGTTTTCTACTGATTCCACGATACAGTGAGGGCGCGGGTATATTATGCTCCTCAAAGTGAAAAAAGGGGCCAGTGGCGGAGAAAGAGCAAGAACAAGGCCTTTCCGATTCCACGAAGAACGCACACTCGTAGACAAGAAATCTGGGGACACTTGTAGTAATGGGTCGAAGGGCGCACTCCGGAATCAGCAGTTATCATCAGTCGTGCTTGATGGGCATCTGTTGAGGAGGCAAAACAGAGGCTCTAGATGAGATAAGGAGGATGGGAGGTGATGGAGAATGAAATTAAAAACGCTTCTGGTCATCGCTTGCTGTTCCATAGCTTCATCCAGCTATTTCGTATGGTGCGTCGGCGCATTATGGAGATATTTTCTGATGTAGCTTGGGATTGGCTAGGCATAGCCATACTGCTGGTGACATTGAGCTGGCAACTTCTGGCGTGCTTCGCCTTCTTCGGGGCACTTGGATTCTTTGCTTATACGTTTGCATTGATCGCTGTTTGTTCCAAGATAATCTCACGGAGAAAATGCCAAGCCTAGCGCCTACCCTTTCTTGAGCGCATGTCACGGAGCAATGCAGAAACAACCCAGTTTTCTTCACGGTTCTTCTTTCATTCTAGGGATTCTCTCCATAAGCTAAGAAAGCGCGTTTCTCTTTGTTCAAATACCTTCTCGGTCGTAACCGCCTCCCTTAGGCTGAATTGCGATCTTATTGCTCGTGCAACCATCACGGTAGTTCTTTCCATAATCTAGCGCGCGTTAAAGAAAAAAGTCTTTATTAGTACGATGAGTCTTCTTTCTGTTGGAAGTTCTCAACATGGCATACGACTATGAGACTTTGCTAAAGAGGGCGCGTTCGCAGATTCCAGAGGTGGGCGCGAAACAGGAACGCCTTGAGATTCCAAGGTTGCATCATGCAGTGATCGGCATGCGAACGATAATCTACAATTTCAAGGAAGTGGCCAACGCTTTGGAACGCGAACCTATGCACGTTCTCAAATACTTGTCAGGCGAGATGGCCACAGCCGCGACCATGCAGGAGGGGAGAGCGATTTTTCAAGGCAAGTTCCAGAGGGACACTTTTGAAAGACTGCTGCAAAGGTATTTGGAGAGTTACGTCGTATGCCCGATATGTAAGCGTCCAGACACTAGGATCGTGAAGGAAAAAAGATTGTCTTTCTTGGTTTGTGAAGCGTGCGGAGCCAAGTCTTCGGTTAAACAGTTTTAAGAGTGTCTGGAATTGAACGTGTACATGAACCTAAAGAAAAACGGTCAGAACGTGCTGCTAGCGATATGCGACGCTGAGATACTTGGGAAGACGCTGCGTGAAGGAAAAATAGTGTTTCAGGTAAAGGAAGATTTCTACAAGGGCAGAAAAGTGAATGCCGAAGAGGCCGTCTGCATGATAGAGAACTGCACGATAGTCAACATGATCGGGCGAAACGTGGTTAAAGAAGCCGTAGAAAAGGGTTACGTGCATCCTGAAGCCGTCCTGAACATAGAGGGAATACCTCACGCGCAAATAGTGAAATTCTGATTTGTCTGAAGCTAGCTTTCTTTTATTCGAAGCGTCAATTTTTCCCCGTCGTGATTGTAGGCTGCAATGTTTTTCTCACTTGCAAAAGGAAAGGCTGTGATCATGAGTATTGCTCCAAAGAGGTGGTTCAGATCCGTGTTTGAAGGTGTCAGGTTTCCAGAGGGATGGGAGTGTACTGTTCCTACGATGGAGAAATCCATTGGCATCATGTGAAGTCTGATTTCAGCGAAGCCTTGGCCATAGCGGGCTAGCGGAGGCACGAGAAGATCGGTTATTTCGATTGCGTCTTTTCGTTTTTTTCCTCTTAGGAGTAAGATCACTTCTTTCGGGTATAGCCTTTTTGCACCTTCAAGAATCGTATTGAGTAGTTCTCGATTCATGGAGATTTCTAAACGGGTTTTCATGTTTCCAGATCGTGGAAAGTGTGGCTGTTTTTATGTTGAGATGATAACTGCTTCATTTGTCTTGTGGCGCCCGCGCGCACTAGGCTAGCAGATTATATGCTGGTTTGCTTTTCCCAGACTTCGAGAAGGTTAGTTACGGCCTTTGCTTTTGGTGATACCTCGTTGAAACAGTAGTTGTTGACTCTTCCATATTCTCCCTGCTGAGCGATGCCTTCGCTGTAGGCGTAGCACGCGCCAGAACAGATCCGAGTGCTGAGGCGATCGAAAAGTCTGAGTATCTGGGAAGATTGCGAAGATTTATCAATTCAAGACCCTCTATTCTCCAACGGGATTGTTCCCTAGTCTGGAACATTTGAGGTGCATCAATATGAGCATGAAAGCCACTACGATAAAACAGAAAACTTTGATTCCAGCTACTCCCGATGAGGTTTATGACGCATTTATGGATGCAAAGAAGCACTCTGCATTTACAGGCAGCAAGGCGACATGCGATCCAAAGGTTGGAGGAGAATTCACAGCATGGGATGGATACATTTCAGGCAGAAACCTCGAACTAGTGAAAGGAAAGGAGATAGTGCAGGAATGGTTGACCACGGACTGGCCAGACAGTTTTCCTCCTTCAAGGCTAGAATTGACATTCAAAGAAGCAAAGCGCGGCACCGAAATATCGATGATCCACTCAAATTTACCTGCTGACCATGTTGATGACCTTGCAGAAGGGTGGAACGAGTTCTATTGGAAACCGTTGAAAGAGTACTTCACGAAGCGCGCACACAAAGAATAATAGATTACACTATAATGTCTTTGATGTCTTCTTCACGTGGAAAGCGATGGATTATTCTAGCCCCGCAGCAAATGGCAGGAGTTGTAACACCTTTAATTCTCAGTTTGAGCTTCTCGAGAAAACCAGCAGTTCCCAAATCAACGATCTCTATGTTCACTTCGTGCTCCTTGCAGAAATTATCAGTCTGCAATAGAAACTCTCGCTCCAAATCAGTGAGATAACGCCTTCCGAATAGGCTTGAGAAACGTTCCAATCCTGTGAAAGCGGTTTTTTGAGCCTGTGCGCAAGCATGCATTGCTCCCTCTTTGTCGACAAAACCAGTCGTAGGAAGTTCAAGGCTATGAACGTAAACCTTCAACTTCAACATAGAAACCAATAGGATCAATTAGACTGCAACGCTACTTAAGGTTTTACCGAGGTTTCAACCGGTCAACCTGAAAACAGCTTTCCACGTCTGAACATGATACGCTACGGGGTAAGAAACGATGGCAGCTAATCAACAAGTTATTTATAAGAGCACTAATGTAATTCTTAGACTAGATACCCTTAATAGGGAGTGTTGGCAAGCTGGCAAAGAAAAACTTCGATAAACTTCTGCTTGAAGCATTGGATGACGCCTTCCACACTCTTGGAGATTCTGCAAGAAAATCAATTTATTATCACCTAGAGTCCAAATTTGGCATAGCCAGAGGCGACATTCCTTATAATCTTGGAACTTTCGAAGATGGACTGCAAAAGATTTTTGGTCCAGGAGCGAACTTTCTAGAGATTCTGATCATGCGGAAATTACACGAGAAAATTGGGCAGCCATTGAAATGGAATGAGAACGAAAAATTCGCGTTCGTCGAGTACGTGTCAGCTGCTAAGCAGAGTTTTTTGGGCAACAGTAGAGCAGACTGATATAGCATTGATTCATATTAGAAGTTCATAAGCATTTTATTGTTGTACAGCTAGGTCTAGTTCTTGTGTGTTCATAAGGTGAGAGTTCATGACTGGAACTGCTAAAATCCTCATAGTTGATGACGATGAGAGCATAAGAAAAGTCTTGGAAGCCATACTTGAGGAGAAGGGTTACGCCGTTGAATCGGTGGGAACCGCCAAAAAGGCCATAGAGATAACGCAGAGGAAATTATACAACGTGGCTCTGCTGGACATCAGACTCCCTGACATGGAAGGAACTGAGCTTCTTTCACGAATAAAGGAGACAATACCTAGGATGAGAAAAATAATCATCACAGGATTCCCAACGCTTCAAAACGCCATTGACGCTGTAAACAGAAGAGCAGATGCTTACATAATGAAGCCGTTCGACGTTGAAAAGGTGCTTGCAACGATCAAAGAGCAACTCAAGAAGCAGGAAGAAGAGAGCAAGTACAGCCAAGAAAAAGTTGCGGATTTCATCGAGACAAGGGTAAAGGAGCTAACGCTTCAAGAGGCAAAAAGCAAGAAACCTTGAACGATTTCTCAATTGCACACCAAACGAGTTTCTTGTGTTGAAGCTTAAGTCATCAAAAAACCTAGCCACTATCTTTTTGCAGCAAAATCTTACGCATGAACTTCCAATGATGACCAATTTCGAACCCAAGCCTTGTCAATAAAGTCACAGAAGCTACATTTTGTTCACTAGTATACAGGGCTACACAGTCCATACCTTTTCCAAAAAGAAAATTCATAGCCCTGCGCGTCAGAGCAGATGCGAGATTCCTTCCACGATAGCTTTGAAGCGTCGCTGCAGGGCCTAGATAGCCTCTTCTGCCTTTGAAGGACTCGTTGTAATAGGTATCTGGCTTCGCAACAACGGCTGACACGATCTTTCCCTCTGCTTCTGCAATCTGAACCCAGTTTTCATCGAAGGGAGGGTTTTCAGCTTCCCACTTCTCGATGCAACCCGTCTTGAGCCTCTCCGAGCCGAAACCCGCATTTACGGCTTGGATCAACTCTTTTTCTTCATCAGCTTTTAAGTTTCTAATTATGATTCTCTCAGGAACTTCTGGAGCAGGCTTGATGGCGTGTAGTCTTGCAGTCATATGATACAGTCCACCTTCCTGTCTGTAACCTTTTTCTGTCCACTCATCGATTTTTGGGCTTCCAGCGTCAACAGCTGTGAAAACTGCACCTCTCACTACGAATCTCTCGGCTTGTTCCACCAAAACCTTTTCTATCAGCTTTCGATCCAAGGCATCGTTCACGTTCAGCCACGCAATTTCCTCGCCCCAATGCCCATCATTGTATGCAACTGAACCCAAAACTCCCCGATCTTCCTCAGCCATCAGAATCTTCATCTTTGCCTCTTTTGTCCAAGAGCGAAGCTTTTCTTCAGTGAAGGGAGCGAACTCGTACGAGTCCTCATAGGTGGCATTGAGTAGTCTAACGAGCTGCGGCAGGTCATCTTCGACGAACTTCCGAATTTGAACGGTCATGTCTTATCTTCATTGCAGTTGTTTAGAGCAATTAAAAGCGTTTGTCCAATCTTGCTAGTACTCAGTATGTATGTAAGAAGGCAGCTTCGAAGGATCTTGCGCAGAACCAGAATCGAGTGAGGAAATGAGAATTGATCAGACACTTGCCTTCACTTTTATTAGCCTCGAAAAACAGTAATCTAGAATCCAAGCAGGTGAATCGATGACCTCGGAAACTAAAAACGCTGGAAGCACAGTCTTCTGGAGCCTTTGCATAATGGGAGGGCTCATGATCCTAAGCTCTACACTGTCCAAAAGCGGTTCCGTCTTCACCCCCCTCTTGATAAATCTTGGAACTCCCGATGCATGGAGCGGCATCGTCCTTTCAGCCTCAACCATCCCAGGTATTCTAGTGAGTCTACCCGCCGCCTCTCTTTCCGACATTTTCGGCAGAAGAAAATTCCTGCTTCTGGCTGGAGTAATTTTCGCTTCAGCCCCTTTTCTTTATCTTCTCATAAACAACTGGTGGCAACTAATCCCTGTCAGGTTCTACCATGGCTTCGCAACTGCGATCTTTGTTCCAGTTGCTGAAGCCTCAATAGCAGAGGTTTTTCCCACAAAACGTGGGGAGCGAATGTCACTTTTTACTTCGGCAACATACATTGGAAGAATAATCGCACCAACCTTAGGCGGATACGTGCTGGCCGCAACCAACAATGATTTTCACCAAGTCTATCTCGCGGTCGGAGTCGTTGCCGTGACAGGTCTTATCACAGCAATGCCTTTCTTGGCAAAAGAGAGGCGACCTGCGAAGTCTTCGGAAAGACCAGCTAGTGAAAGCACCAAAAGCATGTTTCACGGTTGGAGAAGGATTGCGAGCAATGGAGGTGTAGTCATTGTCAGTTTGATTCAAGCAAGCCAATACTATGTCTTCGGCGCGTTCGATACGTACCTCGCTTACTACCTAATACGTGGTCTCAAATACAGCACTATATCGACAGGCCTAATCACTTCGAGCGTCCTCGCCGTGGCGATTTTTGCGAGACCTTTCATGGGCAGAGTCTCAGACAAAATCGGAAGGGGAATTCCGATAGTATTCGGATGTGTTCTATCAGCTCTGGCTTTGGTCACTGTTCCTTTCATGACTGGCTTTGGATTCCTCCTCATTTTGCTCGTAGTTTATGGTTTTGGCTTCGCAACTGTCACTTCTTCCACGTCGCCACTGATCTGCGAGCTTGTGCCTCCTGAACTTGTTGGCGCTTCAATGGGCTTCTTGGACACAATGATGGATATTGGGCAGACACTCGGCGCATTCGTCACTGGTTTGGTGTTTGCGACGAGCTTCCAATACACGGGAGTTTTTCTTTCTTTTGCTATCGTACTGCTTTTTTCTTGTGCTGTGTTTGCTGTCTGGGAGTGGGTTGGAAAAAGAAACATGGGCAAATCGTGGTGATGCTATTTCAAAGAACATTCAGCGACATCTCCAAATCGAACCAGTAAGGAAGTCTGCGCATCTGCTATTCAATCTCTTCGAGTTCAATTTCTTCAACAACAGTGAACACGGAAGTGCAATGCCTTTCGGAAATTCCAAACTGCTGGCCTTTTTGATAGTTGGGCCATATGCCCTGTCTTGCGAAGCGATATTCTTCAGAAAAAGACGTTACTTTGTCAAGTTGAAGGATCGTGTGGCTGGAACGTTAGTTGTTCACGGAGAATCCGATGCTCTGTACATAAAGAGCTTAGCTGTTGCACCTGAGTTCAGAAGACTCGGAGTGGCTACTTACATCCTAGACTACGTCGAGAGATCGGCTAAGAGAATAGGCAAGAAGAGTATAGAGCTTTCAGTTTTGAAAAGCAACTTTCCAGCACGAAGGCTCTACAGGAAGTTCGGTTTTGTACAGAAGGAAGAAAAGAAGAGATCCTTTGTCTTAGCTAAGAGAGTCTAGAATAAACTGATGTGAAGCTCTCCTATTCGAGTCTTCGTTCGAAAATTTTAAACCGATTTCATATTGCCCAGAATTGAAGCCACTTTCTCCAAAGACACTTGTTTTGCCATTTTTATTTTTGCTTATTATGTCTATTTAAGCATGCTTTCCAAGCATGTTCGACCAGCGATTTCGATGATACTGTGAAAAGGGCTTAAATAACAAACCGCTACATTTAGCGTCTACTTTAGCTACGAGAACACTAGAGTTGTGAAGCGCACGGTAGTGATCATGTGAAATGTCCGTATTGCGGGTCTGAAAACCTCAAAACTCTCGAAACAAGAGATTCACCAGACAACACTGTCAGAAGACGCAAAGAATGCGAAGACTGTGGAAAGCGCTTCACTTCATACGAGTACGTGGAAACCGTCGAACTCATGGTGAAGAAAAAGGACGGCAGGCCAGAACGGTTCGACCTGAACAAGATCGTCAGAGGACTCCAAAAAGCCTGTGAGAAAAGACCAGTAACGATGGAGCAGATCCACGAATTAGCAGAACACGTCAGACAGGACCTGATGATGGCTGGAAAAGAGGAAGTCTCTTCACAGGAAATCGGAGATCTAGTCGTCAAATACTTGAAGAAGCTTGACCGTGTAGCCTACGTCAGGTTTGCTTCCGTATACAAGAGTTTTGAGGAACCCCGAGATTTCGAAAAAGTGCTTAAAGAGGTAAAAACATGAAATATGTCAGAAAACGTGATGGAAGGTTAGAACCTTTTGATCAGGAACGCATAACAAACGCCATTTGGAAGGCTGCGAAAGCCGTTAGTGGAAGAGATCGAGAGCAAGCTGGAAAGATAAGCGATAATGTTCTAGCCGAACTTTACAGACGCTTTGGCGAAGACGGCGTTCCAACAGTTGAAGAGATCCAAGACGTTGTTGAAAAAATGCTCATTGAAAACGGGCATGCCCGAACGGCTAAGGCGTATATTCTCTATAGAAAACAGCATCAGGATCAGAGAGAGCTAGCTGCTCTTCTTAGCGACGCCGACTTGGTTGATCAGTATTTAGAGATTGAAGACTGGCGTGTCAAAGAGAACTCGAACATGAGCTATTCCCTGCAAGGCTTGAACAACTATCTTTCGTCAACCGTTGTGGCAAAATACTGGATCTCCAGGATATACCCACCCAGCATTGCCGATGCTCATTTCTCAGGAGACATTCATATTCATGATCTAGGTGTTCTAGGTGCCTACTGTGTTGGCTGGGACCTGAAGGACTTGCTTGTTTCAGGATTTGGCGGCGTCTCAGGAAAAGTAGAAAGCAAACCTGCCAAACATTTTCGCACAGCACTCGGCCAGATAGTGAACTTCTTCTATACGCTTCAAGGTGAAGCCGCTGGAGCCCAAGCTTTCAGCACTTTTGACACTTACTTGGCGCCCTTCATACATTATGACGGTTTGACCCAGAAAGACGTTGAGCAAGCCTTGCAAGAGTTCTTTTTCAACATGAACGTGCCAACCCGCGTTGGATTCCAAACGCCGTTCACAAATATCACTTTGGACAGGACAGTGCCCGACTTCATGAAAGACGACCCCGTTATTGTAGGCGGCAAAGTCATGGACAAGACGTATGGCGACATGGAAACAGAAATGGAAATGTTCAACATGGCTTTTGCAGACGTCATGAGCCAAGGCGACTCCAAAGGCAGAGTATTCACCTTCCCGATTCCAACATACTGCGTAACCAGAGATTTCGATTGGGACTCGCCATTGGCTGAAAAAATCTTCGAAGTAACAGCAAAGTACGGTGTCCCATACTTTTCCAACTTCATAAACACCGACATGAAACCAGAAGACGTACGAAGCATGTGTTGTCGCCTGAGGATTGACAACAGAGAGCTTGCAAAACGCGGAGGAGGCTTTTTCGGGGCGAACCCGCTCACAGGGTCAATAGGCGTCGTGACGCTGAATCTTCCACGCATAGGCTATTTGTCCAAAGATGAGGACGAGTTCTTTGAACGCTTGGAGAGCATGATGGAGATCGCGAGAGACAGTCTGGAAGTCAAACGAAAGGTCTTGGACACATTCACTGAGAATGGGCTATACCCGTACTCTAAGCATTATCTCCGCGGAGTAAAGGCGCAACATGGAAAATACTGGCGGAACCACTTCTCAACGATCGGCATCGTTGGCTTAAACGAGGCGATACTCAACCTATTCGGCGTAAACATTGGCTCGCTAGAAGGACTAGACTTCGCAATCAGAGTGCTTGCTTTCATGCGCAACAAACTGATCGATTTCCAGAAAGAAACAGAAATCATGTTCAACCTTGAAGCAACACCTGCCGAAGGCACAAGCTACAGGCTTGCCCGAATAGATAAGAAGAAGCACCCAGACATCATCGTGGCCAACGAGAAAAACGTGGCAACAGGTGCAGCACCCTTCTACACAAACAGTTCACAGTTGCCCGTGGATTATGAGGTCGACCTGTTTGAGGCCCTGGAGCATCAAGACAAACTTCAGACTCTCTATACGGGAGGAACCGTCTTCCACATCTTCCTCGGAGAAAGACTCCATTCGTGGAAGGCCGCAGCCGAGCTTATACGCAAAGTATCCTGGGGCTCACGCCTACCCTACTTCACGTTGACGCCCACATTCAGCATATGCCCAACCCACGGGTACATGACTGGCGAACACAAGCAATGTCCGACGTGTGGAGACAGATGCGAGGTCTACTCAAGAGTCGTGGGGTACCTGAGACCGGTAGACCAGTGGAACGATGGCAAACAAGCCGAGTTCGCAATACGCCACACTTTTGAGAAATCAGCAGTCACGCCTGCCATTCCTATTCCCGCCTGAGTGATCAAACCAATGAAGTTCAGCGGACTGCAAAAGACAAGTCTCGTCGACTTTCCAAACAGAGTAGCATCAGTCCTTTTTACGCCAGGCTGCAACCTACGCTGTCCGTTCTGTCACAACTGGAGGATCGTCGTAGACCCTAAACCCCCATTTCTAAACGAAGAGACAGCATTGAAGATCCTTGAAAGCCGAAAGAAATACGTGGACGCAGTCGTTGTAACCGGCGGCGAACCAACCATTCATAATGAACTCCCAAGGTTTCTGAAGAAACTCAAGGAAAGAGGCTTCGCAGTGAAGCTGGACACGAACGGGCTTGATTCACAAGCGTTAGAGAAATGCTTGCCCTACATAGACTACGTTGCATTGGACGTGAAAACCTCTCTGGAGAAATATTCACGTCTGGGAGCAGTGAACACAAATGAGCTTCTGCGTACGATTGAAATGCTAAGAACAGGAAAAGTTGAATATGAGTTCAGAACAACAGTTGTTCCAAGCTTCGTGGACGCCGAAGACATAACGAGGATAGGAGAACTGGTCAAGGGAGCCAAGATCCTTGCGTTCCAGCAATTTACCCCAGAGGACACACTTGACAAGGCTTTAGCAACGCTCAAACCCTATTCTCAGGAAATTATTCAAAAATACGCAGAAGAAATGAATGAGTATGCAAGCAACGTTGTACTACGCATGTGAGCATGCACTTCACGCAAACATTCCAATATGGTTAGAGAGCGCAAGGTTTAAAGGGTTAATGCCTTGTTTAGGTTTCGAATGTTCTTAGGTTGAGGTTCACCGGTTTGAGTAAAAAGACAGTTAGTCTGGAAGAACGCAAAGCCGAGGTTTTGATTAAGCTTAGAGGATACAAGCTTATCAAAAAACAGAAGCATGAAGATGCCGTAGGCTACATCGTTGATGTGCCGAAGGAAAAACAAAAAACACTTGTTTGGTGTGTTCCAGGCGAGAGCACCGTAGGCATAGCGTCAATAAATCGCTTACAGAAAGTCATGAAAGACATTGAAATGGAGAGAGGGATAATGGTGACGGACGGCAGGTACACACACGCCGTCAAGGAAAGCGCCAAAAAAAGGAAAATTGAACTATTACCGAAAACTTTCCCCGCCTTCGACCTTTTCGAGCACTTGCTAGTTCCTAGACATGAAATCCTGGAAGAAAAGGAAAAAGAGCAACTACTGACACAGCTCAGGGTCCACCCTTACCAGCTACCGCAGATCAGCTCCTCGGACCCAGCAGTGAAAGCCATAGGTGCAAAGCCAGGTGAGTTACTGCGCGTAATCCGCAAGAGCCCAACAGCAGGCGAGCACATTGCCTACAGATACGTCGTAGAATAGCTAGCATGCGCTAGATCACTGAACCGTTAGGATTTTGTTCCCATTTCCTGCCCCAACTCGTGAAGGATTACTAGCGCCTCGCCCAGAGGCATTCCGAGTCTTGAGGCTAGTTCTGCTGGGAGTGTTTCAGGTTTTTCTGGCAAAATCGTGTTTCGCGTATATGCTTTGTGGTTGGGATACAGAACCAAGGCATGAACGGTTTCGACAAGTATTGGCCAGAGTCTTTCTTTTGAATATTCTTCAATGCTCATACCGCATCAATAACCCATTAGGTTGAAGTGGAATATTGAGTTTACCTTTTTCCACTTTGCCCTAGGATACAGTCAATGCCGATCTAGTGCACGCACGTAGTCTCTTCGACGCGCTCTGTCCTTGTGTGAGCCCTCATGATTTGACTTCTTGCTGTCCTGCAGTTTGCCCTTGCTTTCTTCATTAGGGCGGTTCAGCGCAAAGTATATCACTCTCAGAACGATTTTTCTCGAATTCACCAGGATCAGGAGTAAAATGACGATCAAAGCAGTTGTTTTCGACCTCGATGGAACCATAGTAACCTTTAACATCGATTACATGAAAGTAAGAGCTGAAGTCCGAGCTTTCCTGCTAACCGAGGGTTTGCCACCATCGATCCTGTCAAAAAATGAGAGCATATTCGACATGTTAAAGAAAACCGAGACCTTTGTGAAAAACAGAAAGGAACATACAGAAAAGTTTAGGAGAATTCGCGAAGGAGCCTTGGCAATCGCTGAGAAACATGAACTGGAAGCTGCAAGGAGCACTGACTTGTTCCAGGGAGTCGTGGAAACCCTCAGAGTCTTAAGAACGATGAATTTGGGAATAGGGTTGTGTACGATAAACAGCGAAAAGGCTACAAACTATATCCTAGAAAGGTTCAAGATAGCTGGCTTTTTCGATGCAGTGATTCCAAGGAACAGAGTAGAAAATGTGAAACCTAACATCGAGCACCTTCAGGCTGTGCTAGATATTCTGAGTGTCAAACCGCATGAGACTGCAGTTGTCGGAGATGGCGTAAGCGATATGAAATGCGCCAAAAAGCTTAAGGCAATCGCAACGGGTCTGGCTACAGGTGTTTCTAGTAGAACCGAATTAATGGAAGCTGGAGCTGACTACATAATTACTGCAATTACAGAGTTGCCGGCGGCGATAGAATGTATCAATAGGTCTTCTGCTATGAGAGCATAGGATTGCGAGCACTACTTCTCAATTAGCTCGATCAGCGTTCCATCGGGGTCTTCAATGAAAGATATTAGTGGTCCGTTAGGTCCAAGCTTGAAGGGTTCATCAGTGATTGTGACTTTTTCTTTTCGCATCTTGGCAATCGTTTGTGCGACGTTTTTAACCTCGAAGGCTAAATGGTCGAAGACTCTGTCCTCATAGTCGGCTTGAATGAACTTTTTCTGTTTTCGGTAGAAGGTCAATTCAAGCTTGGCTCCTTTGCCTTCAGGATCTTGTAGAAAAGCAATTTCCGCATTATTCTGGGGAATCTCGCGCCGACTTAGAAGGCTAAGTCCCATCAGTCTGCTGTAAAAATCTATTGACTTTCCCATGTTGCTTGTTCGGATGCTAGTGTGAACGAACAATTTCATTCACCTACTTTCTTCGTTAGCGTTTCCAGTATATAGATGAGACGCAACAACGCAGGGATTCAGATCAAGGGTCCGAAGTTTGGAGAAACACGTAATTGCTTTGGAGTTTCGCACGTGCTTATCGATGACATCTTACTTTCAGAGTTTCTGCGAGCTTTTGAAAGTCTTCATCGCTCATCCATTCAGTCCTGAGGTATTGGCAAATCCTTTCATCAGGTAGTCCTAGACGTCGTGCCTCCTCAACTGCATGGCGATATGCCTCAACTTCAGTCGGCCTCTCAGTATACTTGTAGTGGCTGTCAAAGAGTTCCTTTCCTTCCATGAACTGTTTCACGTGGACAAGTTCGTGGATTAGGTCGAGGTAAATGTCAACTCTGTCTCCATTGTTTAAATAGCGAGAACTGACCATCAGGTGCCCATTTGCGTTGTTGACCGACATGTAGCCTCCTATCCAAGCAAATTCGATCTTGAGACTGCGAAGCACTTCTTCCGTTTTCTCCCCAAAAATCTGCCTGACAGCATCAACCTTCTCAAAACCCTTGAAGTAGTCTGTGAATAAGTAGGTTGGTCCGCCGATTCGAATCAGCTTATCAAGGCGAAGAGTTCTAACCAGATGCAACGCTTTGAGCATCAAAGGCTCACGCCAATCAGTAATTGTCGACCCCTTCTACATATCAGCGAGTTTCTCTGTTCTGAGACTCTATGTTAAACAAGAAAGCATTTATGAATTTGTCCTCAGCTTTCAGAGAAAAATAAGCAAAAAGACCAAAACGCTTGGGCGAAGATCCCAAGCAATTTGTGGATTAACCAAATGAGGCTTCACATGTCAAGACAAGACATTGGGGTTCAACGATGCTCTGCCGGGCGACGCACGCTTTTGATCGGAAATCACACAGGTCTGAAGTAGTATCTCGGCCACTGAGGCCATTGCTGCGTTGCAACGCAAGTTCCAAAGTCAAATGCCAATTCCATGCCTACCCTTATTTGTTCCAAAGCCACGCCTCTAATCATTCCGGGGATGCGAACTCCTTCCTCAAGTTGTATTATGCCCACAGCGTATGGAACCATTGACTGGAATTGTGCCGGCGCCACCTGAATGATCGTGTAAGTCAAAAGCTTGCCTTTCTGGGGGATCTCCGTCCACTCAAACCCGTTTGAGAAGCACTGGTCGCACAACGGTCTCGGTGGAAGATGAACCTTTCCACATTTCCTGCACTTTCCACCCAGCAGCTTTCCTTGAAGCACATTCTTGTAAAATTGCTCAATAGTAAAATTAGATTGTTCACTCATTTTCAACCTCTCCTGTAAATATGAACGGTTGCAGTGGCTCCTGAGCCTCCTACGTTATGAGTCAAGCCAACCTCTGCATTCTTCACTTGCCTTTTATCAGCATTGCCAGTCAATTGCAGATACATCTCGTAGGCTTGACCAGTTCCTGTGGCGCCAACTGGGTGCCCTTTGGCCTTGAGCCCACCACTAGTGTTTACTGGAATCCTTCCTCCAAGCTTTGTTTCCCCGTTATCAACGAGCTTGCCACCCTCTCCCAACTCACAGAAACCTAAGTCTTCGTATGCAATTATCTCGGCGATAGTGAAACAGTCGTGCACTTCTGCACAATCAATATCGCTCGGTTTTAATACCGCCATCTCATATGCTTTTTTTGCTGCAATTCTAGCTGCCTCCAAAGAGGTGAGTGTTTCCCTTTCGTAAAGGCCTATAGTGTCGCTTGCCTGACCGCTCCCGATTATTTGAATTGGTAAGTCCGTGAATTTCTTGGCTAGTTCAGGTTTTGTTAGGATCAAGCAACTCGCCCCATCCGTGATCAGGGAGCAGTCATAGAGTTTGAGTGGCCATGCAATAACTCGCGAAGACATGGCGTTCTCTAAGGTTATCTCTTTCTGAATCTGTGCCTTTGGGTTTAAGCTTCCATGATAATGATTCTTTACAGCAACCTTCGCCAACTGTTCTTCAGTCGTACCATAATCATGCATGTGGGCAGTTGCCATCAAAGCATACAGGCCGGGAAATGTAATTCCATGCCATTGCTCAAACGGGTAGTCTGAAGCCATTGCCAGATACTCGGTGACCTCCGCCGTGCTTCTATGCGTCATTTTTTCCACGCCTCCAACCATTACAACATCACACAAGCCGGACAGAACAGCCTGGATACCTGCTCGCAAGGCTACACCCGATGAAGCACACGCTGCCTCGGTTCTCGTAGAGGGTATGTGAAGCAATCCTGCCCAATCCGCTAGGGTTGCGCCTGTGTGCCCTTGATGCTCGTAGGACTCGCCCATGTGTCCGACAAAAAGGGCTTGGATGTCATTCTTTGGGTTTAGCTTGGGGCAACGGTCGAAGGCTTCTTTGACAGCTTCGGCAAAAAGTTCTCTCCCGTACAAGCCTTCCCGTTTTCCAAATCTTGAAAGCCCCGCAGAGACTATTGAGACTAGTGGTTTGCCTTTCAACGTGATCTCCAACCGCGGAGACTTTTATTATAGGCTGAGTGGTTGATTTAAGCATTGTTTTGACTCGATCTCTTTCGAGATCGAGAAAGTCAACCCAAGGCTCGATGACGATTTTTCGCCAAAGCCGCTCTTAGTCTAGCCACATACTTGGAAAGAAAAAGCCTCTCCGACATCAGCATTTTGAATACGCCATAGGGAATTAGCAGGAAGATCGCGAATGTTATGATTAGCCAGCCCCAGCTGTTCGAATTGAAGGATGTCGACGGCGGCACTACGACCACATCTTTGAGAACCAAGTATTTCACGTTGTCGGCAAGATTGAACTCTTCCGGCACTGAACTCAAAACCACCGATACCGTGGTATTTGTATTAATAACTGGAATCAAGCCGTAAGGTTTCTTGATGTATAGATCAACAGTTTTGACGGTTTTGGGCGCTAGGGAAATGTCTGAATCTGCTAGCGTATAGTATTGCGTCTTAATTGAAACATGGAAAGTCTCGTTGAAATCTCCCGGGTTCTGAATAAACGCCTTCACATGAACTGCACTTTCACTATCTACATCTGTGATGTTGTACGTTGCGCCTGTGATGGATACGTCATGCAGCTTTACTTCTCTGCGAATACAGGGTCTCAGTGTAGGATCGCCATTCAACGTCAGACCATAGAAAACGAGCTGGTAACTAACGTTATCCAGATGCTGACCTTGTAATCCATCCTCTCGCAGAAACAATTCTTGGAAAGATGCACCTATGGCCTCTCCCTCTGAGAGTGCCGTGAAAAAGTCTCGGAAAGAGAATGAATACATCGTGTCCGTGCAACTAATCGATAAAAGACCATACGTATCACCGAAGATCACGGCGCCACCCAGATAGTCTTGTTCTGTGAATCTCGCACCTGAGCAGACAAACATGACGTAGAACAAGACGCGTGGGTCGATGGAGCGGTAGTCATGAGGATACATAACTTCCTTCTGTACTGACCCATTGAACCCAAAAGTATGGTAGTCGAAGTCTCCATGGCTCATTAAGTACAACCACTCATATCCGAAAGGATCTCGAAGTCGACTCATATAATCCTCTGCGGAGGTCACAGTTGGATCTGTCACGAGAGTCACGTCTGAACAAACCTGGCTCAGCGAAGAATTCACGTCCCCTGCCCAGCTGATACCATCGTAGTCGATATATCCCAGCGAACGCCACCAAGGCAGTACTCTTAAGCCTGCTCTGACAAGATGGTTCTTTGCAAAGTATTGGTTTAACAACGTGCTTTCGTCTCCGGGAAGCGTATTAGCCTTCAGTCGTCCCACCCATATTTCGGGTGACACATCTCCACTTTGTTTTTCGTAGACGCCGTCACCGTTCAAATCTGTCCAAACGCCGTTCAGGTCTCGGTAGTACATGTCTGTTGGCAAGACTTTGCCAGAGACGTTGACCCAAGCAGTGGGAATGTCTCCCACTAATACGGCGCCAACCAGGTCCTGACTGAGTTCCTGCTGGAGCAAACTCCTTATCCCTTGGAGCGTCGGATCGGCTAGCTCGTCGGTTCTGACGATTGTCACAGAAAACCCATCAGATTGAACATCGTCTCCGTACTGATCCAGCGATGATTCTATTCGTGGATAAACAGAGGAATTGACTAACACCACGACAAGGGGCTTGTCAGGCTTGTCTGTCACTCTTGCCGAAACTGAAAATGACGAACCCACACACGGGGTCAGCGCTAATATTAGTACAGTGACTACTAGAATAGCGGACTTCCTCAGCATATCAATGAAACCTATCTGGTGCGCTGGAGTTAAGCTTTTGTAAGAGCACATTTCAGTTATCTATACGCACGAAGAAGAGGGCGATAACTGGACGAGCTTTCTTTCTCGAAGCGTTTGTAAATTGTATCAATACCATTACAAGAAAAGTGGAGCTTGGGTCTCTGAGTGAAACCTGCCGAAGTCTACTTGGAACCAAACGTTTTCTTCACCCATGCCCTTGTGCGTTCCATATCCTCTCTGAATCGTTCGAGTTCTTCTTCAGTTCTTTTCGGTGGCACTGGCTCTTCTGCGGGTGTTCCGTAAACATCAAGTAGATCGCCTTTGGGATTCTTGGCGATTTGTATGTTCACTTTAAGGCCTATGCTCACTTTTTCTGGGTCGATTTCTCTCATGGTCATTGGCAGGCAAGTGTTTGTTCCATCGATTCTGATCATTGCTCCGACTAGTGGTTGCAGGTGAGCCATTGAAGGCCAAGCTATTGCCATGACCGTGTATGAGTGTACGACGCCTTTCTTAGGAAGCTCAACCCACTCAGTCTCTTCCAGTCTGCACTTCGGGTTGAAGCAATGCGCACGCGGTGGACAGTAGACCAGTCCGCATTTTGGACATTTCGTGCCATAGAGTTTTCCTTCTAGCAAGCCGATGAAGAATTTTGAAACCTTCCCGTAGCTGTGATGGAACATGCTGCCATGTGGACGATGCACTATTAGGAACTTCTCAGGTTTTAGATCGTTGAGTGTTGGTCCGTCGTTCATTTCTATGATCTTCCAGCCTTCAGGTCTCCATCCGCCCTTTCGCTCCCATTCGTCCCACCACTTCTCGTCAATCTTTGATTCCTTCAGAGCCTTTTCTGGTCCAGGTTGTTTCATCTTTTTACACCTCCAGCACTACTGCGCCAGCTTGGCATCCTGTGCCCCCGTGTCCGTGTATGAACGCTTTCTTGGGTTTGCTCAATTGTCTTCTAGGTGCGCCCCACTTCTCGGCGATCTGGTTACTCAGCTGCCAATAGCTGTCCACGACTTGGGCAATTGATGTTGATCCCACAGCGTGGCCTTGAGCTGTTAAGGCGCCGCTGAGTTGGCATGGAAGCTCTCCGTCGCGTTGAATTACACCATCTCTAACCAGCTTCTTTCCTTCGCCTCTTTTGCAGAAGTCAAAATCTTCAAGCCCTGCCAAGACGACACCTGCGTAGGGGTCGAAGATTTCGACAAAGCTGATTTCTTTCTTTGGATTCTTGACGCCCGCGTCCTTGTATGCCATTCTCGCAGAGACTCTTAATGCGCCGAAGTTGCAGAGGTCTGGGTATGGTGACATGGGTTTTGGAACCTGTTTGGGCCATATTTTCTCGTCTTCTGGGTACAGGCCTTTCCACGCTGGGTTGTCTGGTCTGTCTCCGGCTCTCATGGTGTCTGAGCCAAAGCCTACGCCTGTTATCCAAATTGGGTTGTCAGTCAGTTTCTTGGTGAGTTCTTCGTTTGCCAAGAGCAAGGCAGAGGCGCCTTCACTTGTCATTGCACACTCGTAGAGTCTGTAGGGCCAAGATATCAAGCGGGATTTATAGACGTCGTCAATGGTGATCTTTTTGAGCCCGTTGTGGGCAGGCCATTGCGCATACGGGTTGTCTAGTGAGTTGTTGTGAGCTAAAACCGCAACTTCCGCTAGGTCTTCTTCGGTGTCTCCGTAGACGTGCATTCGACGGGCTTCCATAGTCGCGTAGAAGGCATTGTAGGTGAAGCCAGAGACGAAATCCCAGTCTGTGTCGCCTGCGATCGCTATGGCTTCGTTCACTTTCTGGATTGGCATTTCGTTCATTTTTTCCCATCCGACTACGAGAACGGCTGGGAACATGCCTGATCGAATCCACAGAGCTGCGTTTACTATAGCGTCTATCGGCGTGGCTCCGCCTGATTCAACACGATACGATGGGACACCGCTCAGTCCCAAGTAGTCGTTTATTATCCAGTGCATGCATTGTTGTTGTTCAAGGATATCGCTGAAATAGGAATAGCAACATGCATAGCCTTTCTTCATGAAGTCTCCGAGTTCCAGTTCTGGAACATCATCGAGTATCATTTTCACGGCTTCTGCACACATCTCTTCCGCCAGCGTATGTCGTGGATTGTCAAACCTTGATATGCTGCCAGCGACTATTCCGACTTTTTTCAATTTTCCACCTCATTGCCTAAGTGATTCAGTTAGTGCGTTTCAACAGCTATATGACGCTTGCGGATGCCATCCTCCAAATGACATATTCCTATAGCAATTGTGTTGAGTGCAACCAAATTCACTTGCCATTATTGAATTACTGGTTTTCCCTTAGTCGTTCCTTGTCCCAACGCTTGAATGTTTCCTCTGTCACTTGAGATCTCAAGACGAAAATGTCTTCAGGTCGTGTCACATAGAGATAAACTAGGTAAACCCTTTCAAACGCGCCTGATCTCACTAACACGTAGTGGGGTTTCTTTGGAAGCTTGTCGCAGCAGTTCTGGAAAACCTCGTCGAATATTTCAGCGATTTTGCTCGACGAAACGCTGTGGTCGAAGCTGATCTCGAAGGTATAGCAGTGCAAGCCATCACGTTCACTGCTTTTGTACGAGTAGTTCGTGATGTCCCTGTCCATAATCTGCAGGTTGCTGATGGACACAAGGTTATCCCCCATCGTCAAAATCTTGGTGTAGTTGATAGCTATCTCTTCCACGATTCCCTCCACAGTTCCCAGACGTACAAAATCTCCAACCCTGAATGGTCGTACCGCAAGCAGATACAGTCCTGCAACAAAATTCCCAATCGTCTTCGTGGAAGCAAACCCCACTGCTGCCCCGCCGATTGCGGAGAAAGCCACAAACCAATCCGTGGGTAGCCCACCGACCTTGACCGCTGAAACTACTGCTCCAACGAGTATCAAGAGTCTAAACGTAAGAACCAACCCGTTAGTGACATGAGGCGCCAAACGAGCCCGCCTAGCGAATCGAGTGAGATAACGGCTGAACAACCTCTCAAGGACAACGGCCACGACAGCTATAACGAGCAAATAGAAAAGTGTAGACAACTTCACTCCAAACACTGTATGATTTTCCAGATTATCAAAAAACTCTTGAACACTCACCGCTTCCTTCACCATTACTCGACATGCTGTGAACCATCCTTCGTATAAATCCTTTCATCCGATGTCCTGATTGCAAAAGCAAAATTCGAGAACACTTTTATAACTTTACATCAATTTCACTCACATGCAAATACTGCAGTTATCTACAGCCTTGCCAAGTAATAGATACTCAACCGAGGAACTGATGCGGAGATTTCCATGCAAGCTTCCAGAAGGAGTCAAACAAAACGTACTGAACCTTGGAGTCTCAAGTCGCCACCTCATAAACCAGCCAGACACTAAATCCAAGACAGAGAGCGTACTCAATGAAGATGAGCTCGTTGACCTTTGTTCAGAAGCTTGCCAAAAAGCTCTCGAAAAGACTGGCCTGTCCAGCAAGGAGATAGACTATCTTGTCACAACTTACGACGCTAATGCCTTTTTGAGCCCCGGCCTCAGCCATTTTCTGGTGCCAAGACTTGAACTTGACCCTTTTACAAAACACGTTAACGCCCAAGGAGTAGCAAGCACAGCCTTTCCGAAGGCGTTGGAGCTTGCAGAGAATCACCTCGCCGTGCATCCTGAACATCATGTTCTGATATGTGTTTCTGGAGTTAGCTCATACTGGTTCCAAAATCAAGTGCATGGCTTGAAGGAAATACTGGAAACCAGCCAAATCAGTCGAATAGAAGATGAGAAGAGAAAGCAGTTTGAACTGAGAAAGTGGATAGCGACTATTCAATTCTTTCTATTCGGGGACGGTGTGGCGGCTGCCATTGTGACCAATAAGAAATCAGGATTAAATGTCAAGAAAATCGTGGAAGTCACGAACCTGAGGAAAATGGATTGTATGGCCGGCTATTCGAGGCTTGCGGCCGTGGATGAACCGTTCAAATTCGGTTTCTATTCCTATTTGGATAGGCAGATTCCGAAGCTCGGCGTTGAGTATACCGATCTTGCCTTGAGAAAATTGCTAGGAGACGACGCCATGAGCAAGAGTAAAGCTGCAAAGAAGTGGGCGATTCATACGGGCAGCGAAAAGATACTTGATGTTTTGGCTGAGCATAATGGAATTGAACGCGAAAAGCTTGAGGAATCACATCAAGTGCTCAACGAATATGGGAATCTGGCTGGAGCAAGCTTACCATTCATCCTTGAAAGAATCGTCTCAAATGGCACATTGAAAAAGGGAGACAACGTCTTGATGGTCGGCTACGGTTGGGGATTCTCTGCAGCAGCTTGCCTCTTGGAAAACACGTAACTGTAATAAACATTATTTGATGGATATCGCGCGCTAGCGTGCTCCTTCCTTCGCGAAGCTGTATGTCCGTTCTCCTTTTCTCAATAGTCTAAACAGTCCGTTACTCGTCACCTTTGATATTATCTCGTTGTCTTGCATGTGATGATCATTGAAGGACAAAACTCCATTCGGCTTCAACACTCTACGTAGCTCTTCCAAGACTCTATTCGGGTCTGAGAGGTCGTGAAAGGTATCGTACAGCAATACTATGTCTATGCTATCATCTAGTAATCCAGTTTTGCGATCAGAAAGGATTGTTTCCAGGTTTGTCAGCTGTTTTTTCACAGCAATTTTCTCAACCATTTTGATGGCAGTGGGATTGATGTCCAAGGCGTAAATCCTTCCTGCCTTCCCGACTAACTCAGCAACTGCTGTTACATAGCTGCCAGGTCCACAGCCGTAATCGAGCACATGAAAGCCTTCTTTTATCCCTGCTTCTTTCACGATGTTCCTACGTGGTCTGAAAAAATCTCGAATCTTGAAAGTAAAAGCCATAGCCTTGAAACCTAGGTCAGACATTTAATTACCAGTCATCCTCGCTAGTCGCTACATGTCCTGCAGCTTCGCACGATATATCATAATCGCTAGTGAGGTCGAAGTCTCGTCTGAACAGCAAAGTGCTATCAATCGCGCGCTATAATAGGTGTTTCACCCGTGAAGTCGCCCGCTTGGATTCGAATTGACGGAGAAATAGATAAGGTTCGTTGAAAAACGTGCACTTATCCAGAGAAAAGACAGAGGCGCAAGAAACAAGAAAAGAATGAACTGACGCTAGGCGTACGCACGGGTCTATTGCACTGATCAAAAGCCTTAAGTTTTTTTGGCTCCGTCAGTATTTAGCTGAACCCACGAAAAGAAGAAAGCTGGATTGGAGAGGGGGTGAAATGTTGGCGACCATGACAGTAGAACTAGACTTGGAGCGAATGGAGAAGATGAAGCAAGAAGTGTTACAGGTTATTGACAGAATGGTAGAAGAATATGGAAGCGTGTCTGTTATAGAATTGGAGATGGCATTGATAGAAGGATTGGCGAAAGTGAGAGAACTGGGCATGAAAAAGACGGAAGACAAAGACGAGGATGTGATTTAGCCAAAACCCGCGTTTCCAAGCGCGCGCACATCTTTCCATGATGCTGTTGAGTGCTTAGGAACTGGGTAATCCCCAACAGCATCAGGTATTATGCAACGACTTATATCCGTGAACATTCAACATGTGTTTTTCTCAGGAGAGAAATCTCACATGCCTCAGAACAAATCCGGTCACAATTTCCCCATTCAATCGCTGCTGTCTGCTAGGCTTCTGCTTAGCCCAAGAATCTCAAAGGGCAGAACATACTTCCTGAGCGACATGAGTGGGGTTCTAAGTCTCTATGCTATGGATTGAAACGGCGGTATACCTGAGCCACTGTTGCCGACTGGTCTTGCACTACAGAATCCACATTTGATAATCGGTTACAACTACTTCATCCTGCCGAAACTGAACAAGGTTCTCGTGATGATTGATGAAAATGGGAACGAAAACTACCAACCATGCTTCATTCCGCTTCAGGGCGGCATTCCTAACCGATATTTGGAGAAAAGTACAAGGGTCAGCAACTTGCCTGCATTGACTGCGATACTAGGAAGAATATTGCCTACTTCGAACACGACGATAGGAAAACGCCAAATCTGGAATGCCTACGCGTCGACCTAGCCACGCTGAAAACAACGTCTCTGGGCAGAAGCATCTATGGCAACTATTACCTTGGTGCCAATCCCACGCACTCCACAGTTATACTCTCAGATGGCTACACTGCAGGAGACAATGTCCTCTACATTCTGCACAAGGGCGCAAAAGAAAGACAGCTACTGTACGGCATACCCATCGACAAGAGAACGAGAGATCAACAAGTCAAACTGCCGAACATTGGACAGTGCAACTTCACACTAGATGAAAGAGGCTTGCTTTTCAAATCGACCATCTTCAGAGACAAGGGATCAACAACCTACCTTCACCTAGACAGCCCCGAAGACATCGTCGAGGTGCCTGTTCAGGGCTTGCGGCATAAAGGCACAGGCGAACTGGTCGACATCAGTCACGTAGACAAGAACCTCTTCCTGCTCGAATATGACATCGACGGCTGCAGCTGGCTGTACGAGTGTGCATATCTGGAAAGAAACGAAAAACGCAGCCTCACAGTGAAGCGCACGTTGTGCGGTCTACCACCACTTGATCAGGGTGTTCTGATTGGAGCTAGTCATGAGCTCCAAGGAACCAAAGTGGCGTACGTTCTGGCTCTTGCCAGAGCCAGCAGCCCCGCACAGCTCCACCTCTATTCGCCAGAGGGCCACACCAAGATCCCAAAAACGTTGTCAAACGAACGAGTGCTAGGAATCGAGCCGAAACTGCTTTCCATGGGCGAAGACGCCAGCTACGCAAGCTTCGACGGACTGAGAATCTCCGCTCGTTTATACTTACCTTCAAAACACCTAGACTTCAAGGGCCCCAGACCCCTAGTCCTGTACGTTCACGGAGGACCGCAAAGCCAAGAACGTCCCGACTTCACATGGTTCTCCATGCCACTCATCCAATACCTGACACTGAACGGCTTCGCCGTTTTTGTGCCAAACGTGAGGGGAAGCACCGGGTACGGTCTGAAATACATGAAACTGGTCGACCACGACTGGGGCGGAGACGATGTGAAAGACCACATTGAAGGCTTGAGAATGCTTGAGAAGGACACGCGCATCGACTCAGGAAGAAGAGCCGTGATCGGCCGCTCCTACGGTGGTTACATGACGCTAACACTAGCGGGCAGGCACCCGACGCTGTGGAAAGCAGCCTGCGACATGTTCGGCCCACAAGACATGATCGCGTTCATCAATCGACTTCCTGAAAGCTGGAAAACAAGCTTTTACCTCACGATGGGTCACCCTGAAAAAGACAGAGACTTCCTGATAGAACGTTCACCAAAGACCTACATGAAAAACATAAAATGCCCCATGCTCATCATCCAAGGCAGAAACGACCCCAGAGTACTAGAGGCCGAATCAAGAGAGGCCGCAGAATACCTCAAAGCCAACGGCACAGATGTGGAGCTTCTGGTCTTCGAAGACGAAGGTCATGATGTGATGAAGTTCAAGAACAAAGTCATTTGCTACACAAAGATCACAGACTTCTTCAAGAAACACCTAAACCCGTAAATTGGATAGAAAACAGGCACTAGCAGCGCACCTGAAAAATACCCGCGTTTGCTGCCTTTATGGCTAAGAATCAGTAATTCTTCAAAAAAGAGGGATTGCGCGGGAGAAAATAGGTCCAAGTTAATGAAGATTGGAGATTAAACGATCGTTCACTGTCTGCATGAATGCTTCTTCCAGTTCTATGCCATAGTTTTCGGCGAGAACAAGAATTATGTAGAGCAAGTCAGAGTTCGGTGGCTAACATCTCCTTTGTCTTGGGCTTTTCGGGTGGCTTGAAACCCTCCAGCCCCTTTATCACGGCAGCCACCTCGCCAGCCTCCTCAAGCAAATCCGTGACCATGACAAAAGGCGTCCAGCCCTTGCCTCTCTCCGGATCAAGCACCTCGTTGATCTTCCTAAAGTTCTTCCAACAAAGATGCTGAGCATCACGCAAAGTAACAGACATGTAACTCACCATCATCAGACTAGAAGTACTTTACCTAATAAACGATTTTTGAAGTCCCGCAGTTACGGGATTATCTCGCATACGACACCAGTGGCGACGTCTCCCGCTACTTCCCCTTTTTTTCTGGGAGCTATGTTGACTTTCGGGAGAAATCTGATTCAGGAGGTGCATCTGTAATGGCTCAGGAAACGGTCAAATGCCCTCAATGCAGCAGTCAGCGAGTGTACAAGGACGGAATCCGATACACACGTTTCGTAGAAGTGCAGCGATATTTGTGCCGAGACTGTTGTTATCGGTTTTCATGCTAGGAAAACCTTGCGACTCGCTCGCGCGAAACCCCGCGATCCCTTTTTTCTGGGTAATCTCATGAAACTGTGTTTGGCTTTGTTCTATGTCGCTGAGCATTCATAAATGTGCTAAGCAAGAGTTTTTTGGAGTCGAGCTTTCGGTAGTGGTACCCCTACCAAGTAGACCTAGGTCTATTGAATGCGATTATTCGTTGAAAGGTTCTCTGAGAATACCGTAGGCCAGTATCGGATCTGCAATGCGATATTCGCTGTCCACTTTCTCCGTTAGACTAGCTTTGACTAACCTGTTGAGGAGTTCAGTGAAACTGGAGCTTGGTAGCGACCTTTTTTCGCGTATTTCCAGAGCCGTCTTTATCTCGGCCCAGGCTGCTTTTCCGGTTTTGGCAAGGAAATTCAGTATGACTCCGTAGCGTGAGGAGAATTTGACGATTTTGAGGGCTTCTGCTTTCGCAAGTTTGCCTCCTTCATCGAGCACGTCGTCGACGGTCTGCTTTATGCATTTACCTTTGTCACGGGATCTTGCGCCGAAGAGAGTGAGCCAGCCTACTACTCCGTCCAGTTTTTGTACGGCGTATTCTAGTGTGTCATCTGAGCAGGATATTTTGATTTGTTTGAATCCTTCTTTGAAGAAGGTTTTCGTTTCTTCTGGACTGAAGTTGCGCATTCTGATTTCGGCATAGTGTCTACCGTACAGCGGAGATTCAGGGTTGTCGAACCCTAGGAAATCGTAAAGCAAACCTATCTCTGATCCTGTGAGAATTACGGTTATGTTGCGGTTTGTATCTGCTATTCTCGCAAACAAGCGAGGAAGTGTTTTGTCCCCTCTGACTAACTGTACTTCGTCGACAGCGAATAGAAAATGTTCGTTATGTTTCTCGGCCCATGTGTCTATTTTGTCGAAGAGCTCGGCTAGGTCGACGCCTCCTTTTCCCCATTGAAAGGTTATTGTGGTGCCGGCCAATTCGACGCCCTTCACGCGTTTCAGTGCTTCTGAAAGAGGAGACAACCATTTTTTGCCCATTTTATCAAAGGCTGTTTCCACTCTACGGATAATTTCAGTGTGAGACGGAACGAGTGGGAGGTCGCGCATATCCAAGAAAATGTGAGGATGACTGGTAGTGGAGAGGGCTACGTCCACGAAGGACGTTTTCCCGGTTCGTCTGAGCCCTGTTACGACGATGATTGAGGCATATGATATTGCTTCTTCAAACTGTTTGAGCTCTTTTTCTCTGCCGAACAAGTCTTCTTTCTTGGCTTTCGGTCTTGGGTCGAAGTACAAATAGGGGCACCCCTACTATGTAGGGGTGGGTCTACTAAATAAATGCTTGGAATGCGGGTTCTGTTAACTTATCGTCATAGGGTTTTGGTTGTTAACTTTCGTCTGATGGCTTGCGTTCTGGATTATCGTTATCCATTTGTTTTCTCCCTCGATCTTTATTCCACAAGCCTCAGAAGGGGTTTTGCCTTCTTCCGAAAACGGAAATGACTCTAAACATAACGGATGCAATAAAAATCAAGGGATTATCTCGCAACCATTATACTTCAAGTATTCAAAATTCTCCATACTTAGCTTACCTTTTTCTATTAGTGCTCTGATTCTTGGAATTTCCTCTCTCACTGCTTCTACCAGATTCCTCACGGTTGCGCAAACAAGGGCATTGGCCTCCTTGTTCCATCTTTTGGTTATGTTTGCGTACAGACAGCGACCACCGCATGTACCGTAGAGATCGCACGTCGTGCATGGCTCACCTACAAATATTCTTTTCAGCTTCAACGGATTTGCGTCGCAGACGTGTCCCAGATAATAATCCTTAATGCCCCACATTGTTGGGCAAATGATGATGTGCCCATCTGTCTGTATCGCATAATTGATCCATCCTCCCCCACACCGCAGAAGACTCTCCTTCTCGCCACACAAGAGTGACTGTGCCACACCAAGAATCGGATAAAGCCTGAGAACTGTCCCACTCCTCTCCATGTGGTCAACCCAGAACTTTGCGAGTTTCCTTATTCCTGGGTTGTAGCTTTCTTCACTCCATCTCTTGAAATCTCGTCTTGCAAAATCGTTCCAGAACCCTGCATTGAGCTGCCAATGGATCGAAGAAAACGGGAATTCGCCATTGTTCAGAAGCCAAGTGACTTGCTTGCGAATGTCTGTGTGCTCCATGACTGTCATTCGAGCGATCAACTCGCCCATGAAACCGTTACGTTTGATCAGTTTCAGGTTTTTGATCACTTTCTTGAAGGTGCCTTCTCCACGATAAAAGTCCGTTAGTTCCTCGTCACCGTCTATCGAAACGAGAATCGTGTGAAAACGATTAACATACTTGGGTTCCAACCGATCCAGAAGCAACCCATTCGTCTGAATCATAAACCCCTTAGCCTTCACACCATCCATGATCTCTTTGATCTCTTCAACACACAGTAACGGTTCGCCACCGTAAAAAGTCAAAACACATTCAGGATCCAGCGCGCAGAACCTTGCAAGCAGGTCAACGTCATAGCCCATCTTCCTAGGCAAACAATAATCAACTTCAGACCCTGATGAATCAGCTTCGAAATCGTCTATTGCTTCTCCAAAACAATATCTGCACTGAGAATTGCATTCACCAGTCAGTATTACGTGGAAGAACATACTATTTCAACGAGAGAAAGGCAATCTTATTCTTAAGCCTACTCACCTTTAGCCCTCTTCTTGGCCTTTTCAACATAATCTTTGAGTTCCCTTTCTTTAATATTCTTCTCAGGCAAGGTTTCAGGAGCATACATCAAGGGCAGAACAGCCAAAAACAGGAAAACGCTTGCTAGTGAGAATGCTGTTGTCAAGGACATTATACTGACGTATGGTTTGACTATTTCTGAAAAGAAAATTGCTAGCAGATAAGGTAGCCCGCCTATCGTGTAGTATTTTTCTTTCCGATGTTGTTCAGCTAAGTCTCCCCATAAAGTCATGAAGAAGACTGCTGCAAACATACCCCATGCGATGCTGTCCAAGACCGTGTAGGTATACCACACTATAGTGCCCGTAAACAGGCTCAGCAGGGCATAGCCTAGACCCAGAATGACGAATCCGATTATAATGACTCGTTTTCTTCCCGCAAAATCCGCTACGAGACCTCCGACCAGAGCGAAAACACCCATCAAAACAACCTCGATCAAGCTCATCATGCTAAAGAGATCGCCAAAAAGATTTGAGAGCAAGGGCGCCTCTATGAAGTTTATCAGACAGAACATTGCCCAAGGCACAACATAAAGGATTAAGTCATGCCTTGAGAGAAGTGAAGAGTAAGAAGGCGCGGTTCTCTCTTCACCAAGATTTTCCCGACGGTACGTGAAGACAAACAAGAAAGCCCCCGCCAGCCTCCAGAGTATTGTCGCTGTCAGAAGCATTGTACTTCCGAAGAGACTCATGACGATGATGAGAAATATCGTGGAGAGGCCAACAAAAAAGAAAGTGATGCCTCCAAAGAAACCTCGGTTCTTTACGTTTGTGGCGTCGGCGAAACAAGACAAGCTCGATGGCAACCCGCATCCTAACGAGGTTCCTAGAAACAAAGAGATCAGCAGATTGACTGATGTGGAGTTGTTCGGAACGGTTATCATCAAGCTGGAAGCAAAGACGCCAGAGAGCATCCACACGAACAGAAATAGTCGCCTTGAACGATGAAGAAATAGAGAACTAAGTATGGCAGAGAAGGCAATCGCGGCGTATTCAGCCGCGAAAAGACCTAATACTTCGTAATAAGGTATTGGAAGACTGTTGACTAAGTCACTGAAGAATGACGACGTAAACGTGATCCATGTAAGACTGTTCACTACCACGATGAAAGCGGGGGCGAATCCTCTTCTAAGGCTGCCTTTGGTTATTTCCTCTTTCCAAGGCATCGAGGTCAGCTAACTCATATTTATCTTCAACAGATAATAACATTATTAATCGTGAGTTCAGACCGCCTTCTAGCGAAGAACAGGATTCTGATTACTCTTCGGGCTTTGGGTTCCGTGAAGTCTTCGTCGGGTTCTTGTAGTGCGCGCTACACATCAGGCACATAACAATCAGAGGAGATCGCAATAACAACAAGATGGAACGGATGAACGGAGAGGTTAGAGACAGAGAGAAAGTGATGAGAGGACTAAAGAAGAACGAGACACCAATCTTGAAGGGGTATCAGATTTTCCACAACTACATTAGACCGCACGAAGGGTTAGAGGGCAAGACTCCTAGCGAGGCTTGCGGAATAGAGGTCAAAGGAGAAAACAAATGGATAACTCTGATTCAGAATGCAAGCAAAAAATGGTGAAAACCACAAAATTATAAGTCACGTTCGTTGAATAGGTTATGTTGATGTATGAGGGATAAAAGCGAAACAAAAACTATCCAAGACACTGATTTTAGTCGCAACAGCAGTTTTTTGCTTGATTATACTTATGTCGTCAATGTCTCGCGCTTTTTCCCAAACCGAGCAACCATCCAGCCAAGACTACGTTTCACCAGAAACCATGCAGACCTACGCTGAAACCCTAATAGCTGAATACAACAGCCAAATTAATCAGTATTTCTCAACTATGAAAAATGACTTTTACTTCTATTCAAATTCTTCATACACAATTAAATCTTACATTTCCTCTCAATATGGTGCTAGTTTATGGATTGAACCATCAAGCGTCCAATCCTTTGAAAATTTCAATGTTTCACAATCAGTTGAGACTGCCGTTTTCGGCGGAGACTCTTCCGTATGGCCTTTATTTCTTGAACCAGGCCACCATGTAATAATTAGTAATCTAAGTGTTGAACTTAATGGGCATCCTATGGTAAAGTTAAGCAACATTTCAAGTATGGTATTCGAAAACGTAAGAGTCATTCAACCTAGTTTTCAACAACATTACACATGTGTGATAATGAAAGGCAACAACCAAACAAGTAACTGGACGCCCGAAATGGCAAAAGAAGACGCTGGAGAAATCCTATACGTTGATATGGGCGTGGAATTTTCCGTATCAGAAGAAGTGAGACAGCGCTACGCAGAACCCGAACTGACCGCACTTCTGCAAAACATTCAGAGCAAAATGAAAAATGACTCCACCTATACTGCATCCGATTGGTTAGCAGATATGAAAAACATAGAGAACATAGCTATAACAAAATATCACTTGACCAATCCCAGCGAGTTTATTAATGATATAATCGCTTTTCTCAATGCAAAAACAACAGGAACATTACCAACATGGCCTCAACCAACACCTACACCAATGCCAACCCCCACGCCGACACCTATCAAAACAATATTTAATCGTCCAGTTAATGACCCGTATAATTGGCTATATGTTGCGTGTTTAGGTGGTTTGCCAGTTTTAGATTTTGCATTCTTTCTTTCTATTGATTACTGGCGAAAAAAACGACCTTCCAAATTGGCAAAATGGGCACTTGCAATTCCACCCACTGTCTTAAGTTTCATTCTTATTGATTTGCTGTACTATTACCCATATGATTATCAAATATTGAGTGTCCAAAGTTTTGTCATCGTTGTCTTATGGGTTCTTGGACCAATTCTGCTTTTCAAGGGGGGAAAAAGGCTAAGTCGTTGGCTTGTCATGAAACAGAAAGCTAGTAAACAGACCGAAAAGAACCCCAATCAGAAAGCCGAAAAGACCAGCAAAACCAAAGAAGTAAACTAAAGGTATTCCTATAATAGCACTAGCCATAAAACTAAACAGTTCTACATCATGTCTATGAACCCATTTACAGAATCCTCTCAGTAATCCCTCGAAAATTTACAATCCCCCCTTTTGGGTGCAAATCCCTGAAGGACTTGACAGCACCAAAAACAGCAAATCTTAAGTATATGTGTTGAACAGATAGACTTGAGAAAGGGTTAAAAATGAAGAAGGCTATGAAGAGAAAAGTTCCGATTAGAACAACTCCTATAATTTGAGCTCGTGTCCTACAAGTCTTCTGTTAGAGAGCGAATCATCTGACAGAGTATTTCCCGACTTTCAACGTTTTTGATCGTGAGAAGTAGGGTGCAGGCTTCGTTCGCCATAGTGTCCATCTTATTCTTCAACTTCCTTACCTGCCTGGATTCGAAGACCAAATCAAGAATTTGCGAGATGTCGGCGTCGCTTACTCCTTTTTTTGATAGTATCCTGCGGATCTCTGTCGAATTCCTGTCCTGCAAAGCATAGAGAACTGGCAGTGGTAGGCACTCATTTTGTATGCGGTTATTCAACTCTTCTGACTCAAAAATATCAATGAACTCCTCCCTTAATGCGGCCAGCGTCCCGAAGATTCTTCCATACAGAGCTAATGTCTTTATCTCCTGATCGCTTCCTCCACCCAGCATCGCCCCTAGCTTGATGCTCATAATGGTTGCGGCCCCTTTCATCTCCAGAATCTTCATGTATTCTTTAGGATCAGCATCGAGCTTTCCCCGAAAAGCAAATTCCAGCGCGTGAGCGTCTCCTGTCTCGAACATCGCTTCCTTTGCGATCTCCAAGACTTCTTCCGGATGATTTGGGAGTAGTCTAGTGGCAACCCTTCCGAGAAGGGCAAACCCACCTATAAAAAAGGCGTCTCCCAGTAGAAGCGCGACATCATTGCCAAACTTTCCAACAACAGTTAATGTGCCATGCTTTGTTTTTGACCGATCGATTATGTCGTCATGAATGTCCAGAGCAGCAGCCAACATGACGATTGCTCCTTGTGCCTCATCAGCCTTGTCGGGATTTCCGCCGACTGCTTCATAGGCGATGAGGAACGGGCCAGGATGTGTTAAGATCTGCCAATGAGTAACATAGTATTCAAGCGCTTTCTGGATAATGCCACTTTCAATTCTCTCCTCCAGCATCGTTCTTCTTGCAAAGTCAAGGCCTCTTTGGCTTTTTCTCCTAAGGATCTTCAAAACCATTCTAGACTTTCTTTGGTCGATACTCGGGTTCATATTGTTGTTTCTGTATTAAATGATATTTAAGACTAGCCGAGTTTGGCTTCAACTAGTTCTCCTGTGTACAAAAGCTCGCTCGTGTTAGAGTGTGTCCCGAAATCGCAACCAATGCGACAATATGTGTACGCGCAGGTTTTAGGCTGAAAATGTTGAGAATACCTTCGGACACGAAAGCATTAGAGGCGTAATGATAGGAATGTGCGGTGTTGCTGTCGGGACATCTTCGTGGTACGTCATCAATAGTGCTCCATGTCTCAGTTTAACACCGAACCTTGTTTCTGCCCCCTCTTGATCATATACCCTACATGGGCTGAACCTGAATTAGTCTTGGAATCTGGATTTCAAGTAAGTTTCTGACTATGTGTTGAACAGTTCCTTTTCTGAATCCGCATCCTGACTATTCCATGCACAGAGCATGTTGCTTCCATGTTGCCTGTTGCTCTAATGTGTTTTGATCTTGGGAAAATAGGCCTTTTTCTCATTTCTGGCTATGCTTGCATATGCTTGTGGTGAGTATGAACGTTTATATCACGGTTTCTGCTATATAGAGTCTCAAGACATGTTCGGAAGCGGACATGTCGTATGTGTGTAGAACACACACAGAGGGGAGACACGTGGGAAACAATCCAAAAGAAGTTCAAACCAAGCTCATGAAAGGCCTTCTAGACCTAATAGTATTACAGTTTCTAAACGGGACACCAATGCATGGCTACCAGATAATCACAAGAATCCGCAAAACCTTCGGAGTGTACTTCGGACCAAGCACAATCTACCCACTTCTAGGCACGTTGGAAAAGAAGGGATACGTAGCAAGCGAATGGAACATGAGCAGCGAAAGACCCAGAAAAGTGTACAAACTCACAACAGAAGGACAAAGCCTGCTAAACTTCACCGAAGACTCGCTCAACTTCATATGCAAGAAAATAGGCACACCAGGACTGCCCCACGGCGGCCTGATGCCAGAAACCATGACACACGCAGCACTACGCCCTTTCCTCAAGAGAATCGAGAACGCAAAACCAATGATGTAAACCACAGCACCGCCATTCTCTCTCAATTTCAGCACTGGAGAAGGCCTCGAAAAACAGCACTTTTTTCGTCTTGTTACAGGCATCCCTATTATCATAGGTCATGGTTCTGAATTACAGGTGCATTCTTGGAGAAAGCAGACATAATCCTGTCAACCTTTCAAAACCTAATCAAAAAACCATTGCACAACGTCATTTCAAGCCTCATTTACTCACGTCTGACAAATCCAATTTGAAAGAGCGTCAAAAAAGATATTAGCAGACACAAAATCTATCAATAACCCTAGACTTCAAGTTGGATGCTTCTTGGTGAAACGTAACTGTATGAAAGAAAAAGACTTTGGTTTTCCAACTGAAATTGTCACAGAGGGCCAAACCAGACTTGTGGTTCCCCGGCTCAAAGCCTTCATAAAGTCCAGTTCAGAATACGCGCCTTCCAAGGCTCCAGTGTTCTACAACCCGGTTATGGAGTTGAATCGCGACATAGCAGTTTTGGCTTTGCAGGCCTATCAGAGACTGATCAATCGCGAGATTTCTGTTTGTGAACCCTTGGCAAGCTGTGGCGCAAGAGGAGTACGATTTGCGGTTGAAGTCAAAGGCATAAAAAAAGTCGTAATGAACGACATCAATCAAAAGGCGTTCGTGATTGCCAAGCATAATGCTGAGTTGAACAACGTCAAGGAAAAGGTCATTGCCAAAAATCAAGACGCCAACCTTCTGCTAAACAACTACAGTGCACCCCACAAAAGGTTTGACGCCATCGACATTGATCCATTCGGCTCACCTGTGCGCTATCTTGATTCGACCATACGGGCTCTCCGCGATCATGGCCTTCTCGCTTTAACAGCCACCGACATGGCCCCTCTTTGCGGAGTTCACCCAAAAGCATGCATCAGAAAATACGGAGGCAAACCCCTACGCGCAGAATACTGCCATGAACTTGCGATCAGGCTTCTAGCTGGATGCTTAGCAACTGCAGCGGCAAAACACGAAATGGGCATACATATCATGCTCAGTCACAATGCGGAACATTACATCAGAATTTATGCAACCATAGAATACGGAGCCAAAAAGGCGGATGAATCTTTGAAGAACATGGGCTATATTCTGCACTGCTTTGAATGCTTTCATAGGGAAAGCTCGAACGGACTATATGCGGTTGAACGATCCGGAAAATGCGGCGAATGCGGTTCGAGACTCAGCATTGCTGGACCACTGTGGCTTGGGAAACTGTCTGATACGAGATTCTGCAGTTTGGTGCAAGAAGATGCTCGTCGAACGAAATTCAAGCGAAGTGACAGAATAGGAAAAATGCTGGCTCTGATAAAAGAAGAGATTGACGCGCCAGTAGGATATTACGTAATCGACAAATTTTGCGATGCTTTGAATCTACCAGTGCCTTCGGTCAAGAAAGTCGCTGAAAGCCTCAGAAAAAGGGGTTTTGGAGCCACTTTGACGCAGTTTAATCCTAAAGGGTTAAAATCAAACGCGCCTTCAATGGAAATAGCGAAGTTGCTTAGAGCATTGGAAGAGTCACAGTGACGGGATTGACACCCATCATAGTTTGCGATTGAAATGGCTTAAGTAATAGTGTTCACACTGTTTGCTTCATTTGATCACGATTGGAGGTGCAGTAGAAATCGGGAAAGTTCTTGTGACATCAGCTTGGCCATACCTCAATGTTACACCACACTTGGGCAATCTAATGCACCTCTTGTTCGCAGATGTCTATTCCAGATATTGCAGACTAAATGGCGATGACGTGGTGATGGTCAGTGGCTCTGATGAACATGGAACACCAATCGAAGTCGAAGCCGTACGACTCGGCATCCAGCCAAAGGAGTTAACTGACAGAAACCACGCCAACGTAGTTAAGCTGCTCAAAAAGTGGGAAATATTCTTCGACAATTACACAAGAACTGAAAGCCCAATTCATAAAGAGTTCGTCCAAAATCACCTCAAGAAAGTCTACGAGAACGGCTTCATAACAGTCAAAGATACAGAGATGCTTTATTGCGAGCACTGTGGACGCTTTCTGCCAGATAGGTTCGTGGAAGGAAAGTGCCCATACTGCGGCAACGAAGGCGCTCGTGGAGACCAATGTGACGCTTGTGGACGACTGCTTGAGACAACACTACTTATCGATCCTTACTGCGTGATATGCCACGGCAAGCCCGTCACCAAGACAACAAGGCATTGGTATTTCGACCTGTCACAATTCTCGCAAAAACTGACAGACTACATTACCAACAACAAACAACTATCGAACAGCACCAAAAACTTCAGCCTGAATCTGATAAAGGAAGGACTAAAGCCTAGGGCCGTCACAAGAGACATTTCCAAAGCTGCCGAATGGGGAATCAAAGCGCCTTTCCCCAATGCCGAGGGCAAGACGATATACGTCTGGGTTGAAGCCGTTCTAGGCTACGTATCCGCCACCATAGAATACTTCAAGAACCGCGGCGAACCCGAAAAATGGAAAGAGTACTGGTTCGATAAGAACACACGATCACTTTATTTCATCGGAAAGGACAACATCCCATTCCATACCATAATCCTCCCAGCACTACTGCTGGCCTCAGGCAAAGACTACAACCTACCATGGAATGTCTCAGCAACCGAGTTTCTACAATTCAAGAACATGAAATTCTCAAAAAGCCATAGAATAGGCATATGGATAGACGAAGCTTTAGAACTATTCCCTGCAGACTACTGGCGATTCTTCCTGATTGCCACAAGACCTGAGACAAAAGACTCAAACTTCTCATGGGAAATCTTCATCGAAAAGATCAATGCAGACCTAAACGACACCTTCGGCAACTTCATCCACAGAACCCTGACATTCATAAACACAAGATTTGATGGTCAAATCCCAGAGCCAACGACACTGAACGAAGATGCGCAAAAAGTCTTGGAATCCGTCAAGGAAAAAGCAGAAGCAATAGCCAAAGAGATCGATGAATGTAAGCTGCAGGCTGCTGCAAATACACTCATGAGTATAAGCCGCATCGGAAACCAATACCTAAACGAGAAAGAACCCTGGAACCTAATAAAGAAAGACAAGGCCAAAGCTGCAACCATCTTCTACGTGGCAGCCCAGATCGTCAAGACCCTTGCCATAGTATCGGCTCCTTTCATTCCAGTCGCAGCAGAAGAGATTTGGAAAACACTGAATTTGGAAGGAAGCGTGCATGAACAGAAATGGGCCGAAATCCTGCAACCGCTGCCTGCTAACCACAAAATAGCCAAACCCAAACCCCTGTTCCGAAAGATAGAAGACAACGCCAAACAGCTGGACGAAAAACTAGAGGAAGTCAGGAAAAACCTAGCAAAAGAAACATAACCATGGAAACAGCTGTGAAGAATTGCCAATCAAAATCGACTTACACGTCCACACACATTATTCTCGTGACTCTCTCATAACACCTGAAGAACTAGTCATCTACGCCAAAAAGCGCGGACTCGATGGCGTAGCTATAACAGACCACGATCGACTCGACAGCGCGTTAAAGATAGCGAGAGAAACAGACTTCTTCATCGTTCCAGGAATGGAGATTTCAAGCTCAAACGGACACGTTGTAGCGCTTAATGTACAAGAAGTGATCCCCAAAGGATTAGGCGCTGATGAAACTGTGGATAGGATTCATAGAGCAGGCGGCATTGCAGTAGCCTGTCACCCAGTAACCTTCTTCAAGGGCAGCTTGCGAAAGCACGTTAGTTCAAGATTCGACGCAGTTGAAGTGATTAACGCTTCATCCTTCCCATTCAATTACTCGGTCAGAAATGCCCAAAAGATCGCCTCACGTCTTGCCATTGCGCGAGTTGCAGGCTCCGACGCTCATTATCCTCCTGAGATAGGTTATGCATACACGCTTGTGGAAGCCGGCTTAGATATTGACGACGTCGTAAAGTCGATTCAAAGAGGAACATGTCAGCCATTCGGCAACGCAATACCAATGAAAGTGAAACTGAAAAAGGAACTTGCGAGCCTTAAGAGAAGTATCAAGCGATAATGAAAAAGGAAGGCAGCTAGGAGTCTTCCAGCTGGTAGAGGTCAAGCTCCAGGTTCAGTTGTTTTTCTGGTTCTGAGTGTGGCTCCATGTTAAAGAGCTGCGGCGCGATCGTTCCAAGTCCATTAATGGTATGCAGAGGGTTCAGTCCTGTCATGACCAATGTGACTTTCAGTTTGCCGCTTTGTTCGGGGTTCACTCTTGCACCCCAGATTACCAAGGCGTTGTTATCCATCATTTCCGTGACGATTTCGCCCACCCGATTTGCCTCTTCTATTGTCATTTGGTTGTCGCCTGTAACGTGGATTAAGGCTCCTGTGGCTCCAGCATAATCGATATCCAACAAAGGACTTGTAAGTGCATTTCGAACGGCCTCCTCTGCACGATTAGGCGCATCTGATTCGCCCACACCTACAATTGCCAAGCCACCACGTTTCACTATGGTTCTGAAGTCGGCAAAATCAAGGTTAATCAAGCTAGGCGAGGAAATCGTTTCAACAATACCCTTTATCATGTTTGCCAAGACTTGGTCAGCCATTCGAAAAGCTTCGCCGATAGGTAGCTGTGGAACCAATTGCATGAGTTTATTGTTGTCGATAACCACTACGGTGTCACACTGTCTGCGCATCTCTGCCAGCGCGGCTGTAGCGTACTCGATCCTTCCTTTCTCAATTCGGAATGGCGTGGTAACCACACCGACCGTTATGGCACCCTTCCGCCTCGCGATCTCTGCAACAACCGGTGCTCCACCCGTCCCTGTTCCTCCGCCCAATCCAGCTGTTACAAAAACAATGCCTACACCAGCAAGCAAATCCTCAACACGCTGCCTTGACTCCTCAATGGCGGCTCTCCCAAGCTTTGGGTCGCCACCTACACCAAGACCCTTGGTAAGCTTTTCACCTATCAAGATCTTCTGATTTGCTTTCGAAGCATTCAAATGAACTGCATCAGTGTTAATCGCCACGTACTCTGCACCAAGGGCGCCCGTCTCAGCCAAATGAGTCACAGTATTGTTGCCCGATCCTCCGATACCGACTACGATTATGCGACAATAACTCGGCTGCCTGACTTCGCCGTTGAGAGTGTTGTGCCACGTATATCTAAGAGTATGCTCTGGCGTATGTATTTTAGTCAACGTTCTTCCTCCTCCAAACCTCTTCATTAATCAAGTCACGGATAGCTACGCGGATGACCTCAGCTCGATTGGGATAGAATTTCTCGTCCACAAGCTGATCCAACAGCTTTATGTAGGTTTCAGGAAGATACAGCGTAATCAACTTCATTTCGTTTCTCCCTCTTGGTAAGAGTACAGAAAACCTGTGTAAAGTTATATCTCTGTATAACATGCTACAAATATGATGCAAATATGTTGGGACCAGCCTTTTTAAGTCTTGTGCAAGCTCTATTTCAGATTTCTGTAAATTCCTGTCCAAGATACCCCTATGTTTTTATTCCTTATTCAATCATTCAACACACTGCGATGGAGTAGTATGCGAGTCTACGTCAAGAGCTTCGGTTGTTCAACAAATCTAGCTGACGGGGAAGCCCTAGTAGGCCTCTTGAAAAAGGCTGGTTACCACATGACAGATTCCCTGTCAGAGGCAAACATGATAATCTACAATACATGCGCAGTCAAAGGACCGACTGAAAACAGAATGATTAACCTCTTAAAACGTACGCCTGCAACCAAGAAACTGATCGTTGCAGGTTGTTTACCACTAATCAATTTTGAAAGATTAAGAAGAGAAACACGCTTCGATGGAGTTGTAGGTCCAGCCGCAGGCGATAGGATTCTTGAAGTTTCAAAGCGCGTTCTGAGCGGTGAGAAAGTCATTGCTCTGGAGAACGCAACAAAAACGATGCCAAGTCTCAGTCTTCCCCATGCGCAGCTTAACCCTGTGATAAGCATAATACCGGTAAGCTATGGATGCCTAGGCTCATGTGCTTATTGCTGCGTGACCCTAGCGAGAGGAAGCTTGAGAAGCCACAGGATTGAAGATATCGTTGAAAGAGCAAAAAACGATATGGCGTTATGCGCAAGAGAGCTTTGGATCACCGCGCAGGACATAGCTAGTTATGGAAGAGACTTGGGCACGAATCTAGCTGAACTACTCAGAGCTTTATGCCACGTTGAAGGAGAGTTCTGGATTCGCGTGGGTATGATGACTCCCAACATGGCCAACGATATTTTAGAAGAACTAGTAGAAATCTTTCTCGATGATCACGTCTTCAAGTTCATCCATCTACCTGTACAAAGCGGCAACAACAAAACACTCAAGCTCATGCGACGCTCGTATTCGGTAGATGATTTCAAGCGAATAGTAGCTGCTTTCAGGGAATCTCTTCCAGAAATCACTGTTTCAACGGATGTCATCTGTGGTTTCCCCGGGGAAAGCGAGGATGCTTTTGAGGATACTCTAAGACTTATTGAAGAAGTCAAACCCGACATAGTTAATGTTTCAAAGTTCTTTGCAAGACCGAACACGCTGGCTGCCAAAATGAAAGAAAGTACGATCCCTTTGGCTGAGATTAGACGGAGAAGCAGCCTTGCAGCGAATGCTGCCAAGAAGGTGGCTTCAGAAAGGAATCAACGTTGGGTTGGCTGGAGTGGTGAAATTCTTGTCGATGAAGTCGGCAAGGTTGCTAATTCTTGGGTCGGGCGTAATTTTGCGTACAAGCCAATTGCAGTAAAAAGCACGAGTAAGTTGCATGGGAGAAAACTGTTTGTTCGAGTCGTTAAACCCCACCCGACTTATCTAGAAGCCGAAATAGTTGAATAAGTTATTTATGTGTAGTGTAGCTATTAGGTTGTTGCAGGAGGCAGAAGACATGAGTGAAGAGAATATTGTTGAGGTCGGGCGAGTAGCTCATTTCTTCTCAAAAATAAACGTTGCCGTCATTGAGCTTAAGGCATCCATGAAGGTGGGAGACACTATAGTCTTTAAAGGGCCAAACACAGATTTTGAGCAAGTAGTCGATTCCATACAGATTGAACACGAGAGTGTTCAGCAGGCTGAAGCTGGTCAGAGCGTAGGCTTGAAAGTATTGCGGCGCGTGAGAGAAACAGACAAAGTGTACAAGCAAGTGTAAAACACCCTGAAGCAGAAACCTCGAAAATTCAATGTCCAATCAAGATCATTCATCACAAAGCTCTGACACTGATGTTCAAATTTACCATCTCAAACCGATAAAAAGATAAATTCTCGTAAGAAAGCGATATAGTAGCCTAACCACCAGTAATTCCCTAACGGAGGCAAATTCAACTATGTTTGACGAAAAAAGCCTGAAGACGTTAGAGCAAGAGCAAAGACGCTGGGAACAGACAACCTTACAGAACTGGTTGAAACTAAGCCCTGAAAGGAAGAAAGAGTTTCAAAACCATTCAGGCATACCGATTAAGCGCCTCTACACGCCAGAAGACGCTGAGGCACTGGATTACATGCGAGACATGGGTTTCCCCGGAGAATACCCATTCCTCCGAGGTGTGCATGCAACGATGTATCGTGGCCGCTTGTGGACAATGCGATTGTTCGCGGGATTCGGCACAGCGGCAGACACTAACCAACGCTTCAAATACCTGCTGAACGAAGGCGAATCCGGCCTCAGCACAGCCTTTGATTATCCGACAATAATGGGTTATGACTCAGATCATCAGATGGCAAGAGGGGAAGTAGGAATCTGCGGTGTGGCAATATCCTCATTAAGAGACATGGAGGTTCTCTTCGACGGCATACCTCTAGACAAAGTCACCACTTCCATGACCATAAACGGGCCAGCACCGATGCTCCTCGCGATGTACGTGGCCGTAGGCGACAAACAAGGCGTGTCCAGAGACAAACTAGGAGGAACAACCCAAAACGACAACCTAAAAGAGTTTTTCGCCCAGAAACTCTGCATATTTCCCCCAAAACCTTCAGTTAAGCTTACTACAGACATCATCGAATATTGCGCAAGACACCTGCAAAAGTGGAACCCCGTGAGCATAAGCGGCTACCACATAAGAGAGGCAGGCGCAAACGCCGTGCAAGAACTCGCCTTCACGCTTTATGACGGAATAAGTTACGTTGAATCCACTCTTCAAAGAGGCTTGAAGGTCGACGATTTCGCTCATCGACTGTCATTCTTCTTTGCATCCCACAACGACTTCTTTGAGGAAATCGCGAAGTTCAGAGCCGCCAGAAGACTTTGGGCAAGGATAATGAAAGAAAGATTCCACGCCAAGAACCCTAGATCGATGTGGATGCGCATGCATATCCAAACCTCTGGATGCACGCTTACGGCTCAGCAACCGCTAAATAACATCATACGCACCACGACCCAAGCCCTAGCGGCCGTTCTAGGCGGAACCCAATCGTTACATACAAATTCCTTCGATGAAGCCCTATGCCTGCCAAGCGAAGAGGCCGTAACAGTTGCCCTCAGGACTCAACAGATACTAGCAAACGAAAGCGGCGTCGTCAACACCGCAGATCCACTTGGAGGATCATACTACATAGAAGCCTTGACAAACGAAATGGAGAGAAAAGCAATGGACTACATCCAGAAAGTGGATGAAATGGGAGGAGCTATCGTCGCTATCGAAAAAGGATTCTTCCAAAAAGAGATAGCCGACAGCGCCTACAAATACCAAAAAGAGACAGATGAGAAAAAACGCACCATAGTAGGCGTCAACGACTACACCACCAAGGAGGAAAAATGCCCAATAGAGCTTTCGCGCATTGATCCAAAAGTCGAACAACAACAAGTTGCCAACCTGCAAAAACTAAAAAGAGAGAGAAACAACAAAAAAGTGAAAGAAACCCTAGAAAAACTTCACTACGCAGCACAGAAAGACGAAAACCTAATGCCCACAATAATCGAAGCCATAAAATCCTATGCGACAATAGGTGAAATCACCGAAGTGCTACGCCAAGTCTACGGTGAATACAAAGAGTTAATCGTTATATAGGGAGGAAAAAAAGAAATGCAAAACATGAGGAAAATTAGAGTCTTGATCGCAAAACCTGGTCTTGACAGCCATGACCGGGGAGCCAAAGTCGTCGCCAGAGCGCTGAGAGATGCTGGAATGGAAGTGATCTACACTGGCTTGAGACAGACTCCCGAGCAGATAGCTGAAACAGCTTTGCAGGAAGATGTTGACGTCATTGGTTTGAGCATACTATCTGGCGCTCACAAGACACTTTTCCCAAGAATAATGGAACTACTAAGACAGAAGGATTTAACAGACATTATGGTCTTCGCAGGAGGAATAATCCCAAAAGAAGACGCACCACAACTCAAGAAGCTAGGCATAAAAGAAATTTTTGGACCTGGAACCCCGACGGAAACCATAATAAGATACGTTTTTGACAACGTGCCAGAAAGAACTTGATGCAAGACGTGCCAAACAGTTGACAAAAACTCAGGAAATAGTTCAAGGCGTACTCGCAGGAAATCCTCGAAGCGTAGCCAGAGCAATAACATACATCGAAAACAACACCGCTGATGCCCCAAAAATAATCGCGGACATCTACTCACACACAGGTAAAGCTCACATAATAGGAATAACCGGTGCTGGAGGCGCAGGAAAAAGCACACTAATCGAGAAAATCATACGCGAATACAGACGAAGACGCAAAACAGTCGGCATAATAGCTGTTGATCCCACAAGCCCCTTCACAGGCGGCGCATTCCTAGGCGACAGAATCAGAATGCAAGAACTAACCACAGAAGAAGGCGTATTCATCCGAAGCATGGCATCACGCAACTACCCTGGAGGAATAGCCAAGGCTACAAAAGACGCTGTCAAAGTTTTGGATGCTTCGGGCAAAGACATAGTCCTTGTTGAAACTGTCGGTGCGGGACAATCTGAAGTGGAAATAATCAAGGTTGCCCACACAATAGTAGTAGTTCACGCACCTGGCTTGGGAGATGAAATACAAGCCATAAAAGCAGGAATAACGGAAATAGCTGATGTTTTCGTCGTTAACAAGGGCGACCGCGAAAGCGCAGACAAAACCATCACAGACATTCAGGTCATTCTTCAGATGGATAACAAAGAGAAAGCATGGAAACCCCAGGTTCTGAAAACGGTAGCGCTTACAGGCGAAGGCGTGCCTGAACTCGTCGATAAACTGGAGGAACACAGACGCTTTCTGGAAGGAGATGAGGAATACAAAATGGCGTCGGTGAGAACTAGAGCTGAAACTGAGCTTGCTGACGCCATAAAGGAAAAAACCACAAACAAAATAGTAGAAGAACTGAAAAAAGAAGGAAAGTTCGAGGAATTACTGCAGAAAATCCTCAGAAAAGAGATTGAATCCATCATCAGCTGCTGACAAACTCTTACAGGAGAAACTTGGAAAGTGAAAGCAATGCCGAATCTCGAAAATGGACTTGTAGAGGTTTACACGGGTAATGGAAAAGGGAAGACTTCAGCAGCCTTCGGGCTGGCCATAAGAGCAGTTGGCAGAGGCTTAAGAGTGTACATAATCCAATTTATCAAAGGCGGATTCGATTACGGAGAGCTTTACGTAATCGATAAGCTTCCAAACCTCACCCTCAAAGCTTTCGGCAGGGGAAAATTCATCACGGCAAATCCCCCTGACCAAGAAGATTTCAAATTGGCAAAACAGGCGTTTCAACTTGCCAAACAAATCGTCAAAGACGGAGAACATGACGTCGTCATTCTAGATGAAATTAATGTTGCCTTGAACCTGAAACTTCTGGATCTTGAGGAAGTTATGGCATTGGTAAAAAGCAAGCCACGCCATGTGGAACTCGTCTTAACTGGACGATACGCACCAGATCAGATAATCGAAGCTGCAGACTTAGTTACAGAAATGAAAGAAGTCAAACACCCATTCAACAAGGGCATCCCGGCAAGAAAAGGCATCGAGTACTAACAAGAACCGCAAATGAAACTGCACTAGTTATTGAAAATGGCGATTTCCTTTACTCCACAATTAGTGGATAAACTTCTTTCGAAACATACTCCAGATATTTCTCCTTATCGGCCAGATTGAAGATCGTCACAGACGCTTCCCGTGTCACTCCCACAACATACCCATATTCCCGGGACCTTGCAACCACATACCACAAATCGCCATGCTTGCCATAGTCCTCAAAAAGAGATGTATTAATCAGATCAGACCCATAAAGAGAAAGCTTGTTCACATTCGGAATATCCACATTGTCAAAGAACGTTATTTTCGTGTCTTCCGGGTTCTTAAGGTGGAACCTCTTCAGCGTTTCAGGAGGTATTCTTGCTTCCAAAACACCGCCCATTTTTTCGAAGATAATCTCGCTCAGCTTGTTCGCGATAAGATTGGCCAACCGTTTCTTTTCCACGATGGTCAAGAATGTGACGCCTTCTTGTGAGGCAAAACTGAACAGAGCTTCGACTGTTCTGGGTATAGGAACTATCTTTCCTCTGTGAAAAACATGAAGCACATAATCGTGCGAGTAGATTCCGATGAGCATATTTCTTTTTGGAAGAAGCCCCGTGATCTCGGTCGTAAGCTTGAACCTATAATCACCTTCTTCGTAATCTTGTTCAATGTGATAATCTCCAAGCCTTTGCGCGATTTCAGCAATCTGAAGCGACTCTGCCAGCCGGAATATCTTTCCAGCAACAACCATTTGCCCTGCACCTTCATCTAGATCTTCTTCCAACGTTTATAAAACTATTATGAATTCGTTTCATGTTCCTATCTGCAAAGGATTAAATATTGCTTCAAGCACTGGATTTCAAAGTCAAGGGGAGCATGCCGTGCCAAGAGTCCGCATAACAGCTTCAGGAATAATCAGGACTCTCAAAGAGATACCTGAAACGATTTACATAGTTCTCAAATACCCAGCACTACTGGCGATGTTTGGCTTGAACATAAGTGTGGCAATACCCCTTTTCATAGCAGGCCTTGCTAAGTACGGTTTCATCGTGATACCCCTGTTCCTGATTGCAGAGTCTCCGATAATCTACATGGTTGTCAAGGAAGCACTAAGACAGATAAAGCAACTGCCTATGAGTGAATCATGGGAAACCTCACCCGAAAAATGGAAAAAGGCATTTGATGAATACAAGAACATGGTGGAGAAAAAGAAAACCAACAAAGACTGACTGCAGGAGATTTTTCTGATGAATTCGACTCAACAAACCTGCTTGTAAAATACTCACAAACCTGCCAATCGTCTTTGAGCCAAATATTGCCTAATCGTTTTAATAAGAGAAAATTCACCTCTATACTGCCACCAAAGAAGGCAAATGAACAATGCTGATTCAGGAGGTAATCCTAGAGAACTTCATGAGCTATGAATATGCTAGGGTGCCTTTTAAATCAGGCGTAAACATAATCTGCGGGCCTAACGGCTCAGGAAAGTCATCATTGCTGCTTGCCATCTCAGTCGCTCTAGGCCAATCCTACACTGAACGATCCAGAAAACTGAGCGACCTGATACGTTGGGGAAAAAACCAAGCCCGCATCACACTAATCCTAAACAACGCTAAAAGAGGTGACAACCGACTAGTTCCCAAGTACAACAAGGATCAAATCTTCCTTACACGCGTGCTGAGGCGAGATGGCAAATACTGGTTTGAGCTTGAGAACGGAGCTGCCACGAAAAATGACGTTGACAGGCTGCTAGCCAGATTGGGCGTTGATCCAAACAACATCCTCATTATCATGCACCAAAGCATGGTTGAACAGTTCACTATACTTTCTCCTCAAGAAAAACTGCGCATGGTCGAGGCAGCAGTAGGACTAGAGGCTTACCGCGAAAACGTGTTGCAGGCGCAAAAAAAGCTGACAAGAACGCTGAGCCAAGAGGAATCAATGAGCAAACTCTTGGAATCAGCAGAACAAACACTCAATTATTGGCGAGAACAATACGACAGATTTCAACAGAAGAAACAGCTATTTACCAAGAAGAGGTTCTTAGAAAGAGAGCTTGCTTGGGCAGAAGTTGCGCGAAGAGAAAACATCGTCAATGACCTGGAAACTCGCAAGAAAAAGAAACAGGATTTGCTGAATCAAGCCAAAGAAGAAATGACAAGTGCGAGCGGTAGTCTAAGAGTTGAGCAAAGTGAGCTTGAAAGACTCAAAGATGAATGGAAAACACTTCTCAATCATCGCCTAAACCTTGAGGGAGAAAAAGCTTCAAACGAATCAACGATTTCGCTATGTGAACAGCTCCTGAAGGAAACAGCAATACTCGAAGCGTTCGCTCAAAACAGCAGTTCATCACACCAGAGCAGTTCACAGCCGGAGATACCTTTGTCAACACGCCTTAAACTTCTTAGAAGCGACACTCTCCGAGAACTGATCGAAGATTCAACCCAAAATCTTTCAAAACTGAAGACAGAAATAGATGCAAGCCAGTCCAAAACCGCGAATATGGAAGAGCAGACTGACAAAATCAGAAGCCAATTTCTGGAAACACGAATCAAACTAGCACTACTTCAATATCGCCAAGAAAGCGCCATGTCTGACATGGAGACACTAGAAGAGGAACTGAAAGAATCGAGAAAACATTTGGCAGACTCCGCGCAAAAAGCGGAGCAAGCTGGCCCTAGAATCGCAGTCATAAAAGACGCAGGAGAAATCCTAGATGAAATCCGAGTCACGGAGGGGCATTTGGCCGCGCTTGCTGATGTTTCAGAAGATATAGAGCGAATGTATGAATCCTATTCAAAACTCTATCTTGAGTTGAAAGGAAAAGCGCAGCTAGTTGCCGAAAACCGTGAGAGAACTTTGGAGGAAGTAAAGACTCGAATGCAGTCGTGGCGGACTGTGATTCAAAGCCTTCTTAATCGAGCCGACCTTGAATACCAGAAAATACTGATGCAAACACAAGCGGTCGGAGAAGTCAAGCTTATCAACGAGCAGGACATCGAGACTGCTGGACTCGAAATTCTCGTGGGATTCAAAGGTGGCAAGCCAGTTCCACTTGATGCCTACACTCAAAGCGGCGGAGAAAGGACAACCGCAATCATGAGTTTTCTACTGGCCCTACAACAACACGTTCGATCGCCTTTTCGCGCAGTCGACGAGTATGATATTCACATGGATCCGAAAAACCGCGAACTCATCGCCAAAACACTCATCTCCACAGTAAAGGACGCAACTGCCCAATACGTGGTAATCACACCTAGCCAAATAACGTTCGCAGCGGAACAGACAAACATAATCACCGTTCAAAACATAGAAGGCAAATCAATAATCAGAGAGGTGGCCTAATGCAGTCAAAAAGAGAGCGAGAGAAACTCGGCAGGGAAAAACTTACACGTATAATAGAAACATGCAAAGCTGTTGAGCAGCGATCGCTCGACCCCTTCCTCATCGACATCAATGACAACATCGACGAAATCAAGGAATTCTTCCCAGAATGGACAATCCCTGAAGACTTGTGCCTAGATGCTGAAACAATACATCACCTAGCATCAGTGATAAAACTTCAAGGTGAATGGGTCAAACACCGCTCGACATCACTTTATACAGACCCATTCCTCTTGGAAGAAAAACTCAAGCAAATGCGCAAGGAAGAAATCGTTGAAGCTTTTGCACAAGCTTGGCGCCCGATCATCGAGTTTGAGCAGATTTCTCTGCACAGCTTAGCCGAAGCCGTTAGATACTGGCGAAGCCTGTTACCATTAAACGAAAGATGGAAAGAGACCCCACCAGTTGAAGTCGATAGGAGTTTTGCCAGCCGAGAAGAACTCGTGGAACAGAAAATTCTGCGCGACAAAACTTTCTCCGAAGAATTGGAGAGTTTCTGGCAAGTACTGAAAAGAAGCGCATATGAGAAAGGTGAAAACGGGAAAATCCCATACTGGAATTTCGTTGGGGCAGAAACATACGAAGAAACAGCGCAGAGAGCGTTTATGACAAGCTTCCTGATCACGTACGGATATGCAACATTGGAAATACATCCATTGGAAGAAGAAATTTTCATCAAGTCAAACGAAAAGCCAGAAACCAAAGTCAGCAAGAAGCAGCTTGTCTCGATACCCATTGCAGTATCGGTGGAAGACTGGTTGAGGTGGAAGAAGGGAGAACTCAAATGAGCAAAAGAAAAGCGATCTATGCTAGTAAGCTCAAACGGGCTACGCACCTACTCTTCTACAAAAGACACAAAAAGCCTGGTGTAAAAGGGTGGGAGCTCAGAAAAGCCCTCGGCTCAGACTATCCCAAAGTTCTGAAGATTCTGGATGATCACCTGAAAGCACTTGATCTGCAAGTCAAGACCGTTTTTGAAGATGAGAAAACCATTGAAAAACCAGATTTAGAGCAGCTGGATAAGGCTAGATTCTACGTAACTTTGAGAGGAGAACTGACCCCGAAAGAAACCAAAATGGTAGGGTGGCGAATAGATGACCTTGCAGGGTTAGCCACCGCGATATCCTACATAATCTCAAAGAAGGGAAAAGCTACACGAAAAGAAGTTGAAGACCTCTTGCGAGACAAGCTTCCAGGATGGAAAGTCAACCCTAACATTGATCGATATATACGGTATGGGTATTTGGCACAGGATGAAAGTGGACAATTGTATCTGGATTGGAGAACTCGTGCAGAAGTGGATCAAAGAGCACTCGTTGATCTGCTCTTAAGAACCGAGACCTAAAACAGGTGCACCTTACTTTCTTATCTTGTGATAGATGAAAGCTATCAGCACGATTATGAATAGTGTTGCAAGAATCAGCAACGGACTGCCCAGAAATCTATCTGCGAAAGTCTCGTTTTCGACCCCAGTTTGGCCAGCTACCAAGATAGATGCAAGAAACAAAAAGTACGACCCGCTTTGTCTCTTCATGCATAAACCTCTTGACACTAAGTTATGCTAATGTTCTGGATCTGAAAGTATCTTTTGGCAAGAAAACGCAAGCGCTCGGCGTTTTTCCCGTTCTTCCCAATAGCGACACCTTTGTCTTTCGGGTTGACAGTAACAACGGCTATTCGTTTTCCATCGGGTCTTTCGCTGACTCTGACTTCTTTGACAGCGGCGGGTTTCAATGCGTTCTTAATGAATTTCACAGGATCTTCCGAGTACTCAATTATCTCGTGCTTCTTCCCCGTCATTCTTTCAAGGGTGTGAATGTTTCTTCCACCTCTGCCTATTGCCACACCTATTTGCCCCTCGTTGATGACGAATATGACTCGCCCTTGTTCTTCGTCTATTATGCAGTCTTTGGCGTTTGCATTTGTGATACTCTCGAAAAGTGCAATGTAGCGCATTTCGTTGCTTGTGAATTTTATGCCGCTTGTCATTCATTTCCTCCAGTGGATTCCTCTTGTTCTGTTTTCTCAGTCAGTTTGAGAATTTCAGAGTCTCCAGGCTCTCTTATACTTAGCGCTGACACAATGAAGGGTCTTTGGCAGACAGCTGCCAGATCTAAGGCTGAGCCTCGAAAAACTATGAATGGGACATCCGAGAGTTTGCAGTAACGTTCTATAGATTCTCGCGTGTTGTTGGGGCAGTTTGTGGCTAGAACTACGAGTTTGGCCTTTCCTGTTTTAGCGTTCTGCAAGGCAGAACCAGTGCCAAAAGTAACTTTACCTGTTTTCACTGCTGTTGCAATCGCCTTATCTATGTCTATCACTTCTTTTTCTCACCTTTCACCTCAAACGTTGACATGTACAACTCCACTAATCCTGTGCCAATTGGTATTGATTGCCCAACTATTACGTTTTCGGTTACTCCAGCCAACGGGTCGCTCTCTCCTTTGACTGCTGCCTCAACGATGTTTGGCACAGTTATCTCGAAAGCGGCTCTAGCTAAAACACTGGACTTTTTGCCACTTATTCCGTGTCTGCCTATTTGCTGCACTTCACCTGTCGAGGTCATCATGTCAGATACAAGCATTACATGGCGGATGTCGACATCTAAGCCTTGTTCTTCCAACACGCTCTTTGCCTCATGAGTTAAAGCGTTTCGAGCAGCTTCTATTCCAAGCGTTTTGGCTATTTCATGGACATTGTTTGTGGTCGTTCGCGCAGTGTCCACTCCTTCAACCTCAAGAACTTTTGGCAGGTTTGAACCATCTGTCCTAATGACCCATTCACCGTGCTCTTCTGTGACAAGCACGCGTTTTATTCCAACTACACCCTTCACATGGAATGAAGGAAGCTTGTCATACAATTTCTTAAGTACGTCAGCTTTCTTGGGCAAAACGTGCAAATTGTGGCCTTTCGTCTTGACAGTACAGTCCTGATCCTCCAATGTTTTCCTCAAATCATCTACCGTGACTTTCCTATCTTCCATCATGGTCTCGTTAAGCTCAACCACTACTTCCTCATGCATTGGATCAATGTATATCGCCTGTGCCAAGTTCTCAATTGATGTGTAGACTATGTTTCGTGCGATTCTTACTGCCGCTTCTCTGCTCTTCCTGTGTTCCTCATCTAAGTGAATGGCCATGATTGGGGTAGAAGGAATTCGCCTTGCATCCACGATCTCTATCAATCTTGGTAAGCCCAAAGTGACGTTTTGCTCTCTGACACCAGCATAGTGAAACGTTCTAAGTGTCATCTGGGTTCCAGGTTCGCCTATTGATTGAGCTGTGACTATGCCCACAGCCTCGCCTGGCTCCATCAAGGCCTGCTTGTATCTCTCTACCGTAAGGCTTACTGCTTTATCAACTCCGGTTGTACTCAGGTTGGCCTTTGCCAAATTTTGCTTAAGCTCATTTATCAGGATCGGCGTGAGTGTATCCTTGACTTCGTTCAATCGCTTCTTGATATGTTCAGCCGATGAAGGTTTGGCTTTCTCTTGGACTATTTTCATTTGCTCAACCAGTCTGCTTACATTAACAGCTTTGCCATGATCACTTTTCGCAGGGTCTATACCATCTTCTCCGTATCTGAATTGGATTATGTCGCCAGTTGAGTTTCGGACGGTTCCATCATACTCTAGCCGTATGTGTTCAAGTGCGTTGATCAATCTTCTCTGCATGTAACCGCTTTGTTGTGTCCTAACGGCTGTATCAACTAATCCTTCTCGTCCACCCATTGAGTGGAAGAAGAATTCTATTACGTCGAGTCCTGTCTGGTATGAGGAGTAGACGAATCCCCTAGCCTTGGGGGTTGCGTCGCCTAGTTTGAAATGTGGGAGCGCTCGTCCCACGTATCCTCGCAATATTCTCTTCCCTCGGACTGACTGCTGTCCTACGCAGGCACTCATCTGGCCAATGTTGAGGCTTGAACCTCTAGCGCCTGTTCGTGTCATTACTATCCCTGCGTTCTCAAGTGTGAAGTCCTCATCAGCTATTTTTCCTGATTCATCTCTTGCTTTTGCCAATTCATTCATGACGTAGATTTCAAAAGACTCTTCCAGCGTCTGCCCAGGCAAACGCGGGAGAGTGCCTTTATTGTAGCTATCGATAAGTTCCAGTATTTTCTTCTCGATTCGATCCATGGTTTTCCTTATTCTGTCTTCTGCTTTTGGAGATAGGACCAACTGATCATATGAATACGTGAAACCGTACATGGATATGTAAAGTTTGAGCAAGTGCGTTATCTTGTTTAGGAATTCACGCCCAGCTTGTGTTCCATAGTCTTTTATTATCCTGTGGAGAAGGCTCTCAGATTGCTCAGCTCCTATTGAACGCCTATCGATGACTCCACTGATGAGTTGACCATTCTTGACAACCACGTATGCATCATGTTTGCAGTTTTCTTCTTCGCACTTGACGCAGCCTTGACAGATGTTTGCTTTCAAAGTGTAGTTCATGGTTTTTGGTAAGAATAGGCTGAAAATCTGCTTGCCAGTCCATAGTGGCTGTGGCTGTTTGAGCTTGGGTTCTGGTAGTGATCCGTCATAGCCTGCGCCTAGCAATAGCCTGTCTACTTGGCCTTTTGTCAGATAGGTGGTTCTTCTTGTCAAAAGATAAGCGCTAGTTATGAAGTCTCGAATTGCGCCTATTATTGGACCTCCGAACCTAGGTGAGAGTATCTGGTCCTGAACCTGCATGAGCAGGAGGGCTTCTGTTCTTGCTTCCTCACTTTGTGGGACATGCAGATTCATTTCGTCACCGTCAAAATCTGCGTTGTAAGGAGGACAGACGCACAAGTGTAGGCGGAACGTCTTGTAAGGCAAGACTCGCACAAAGTGCGCCATTATTGACATTCGATGTAGCGAGGGTTGTCTGTTGAAGATGGCTATGTCGCCATTTTTCAGATGTCTCTCTACGATGAAGCCTAATTCGATGGCCTCAGCGACCTTTTCTCGGTCAACCACGAACTCCAGTCTTATGCGTTTGTTGTCAGGTCGGATTATGTACAATGCACCAGGATATTTCTCAGGGCCATTTTTGACAAACTGCTTCATTTCTTCAAGGTTCCATTCAGTGACCTTTTCAGGGACTGATAGTCGCATTGCGACTTCAAGCGGGACTCCGACTTCGTTTATGTCGAGGTTAGGATCTGGAGAGACAACTGTACGTGCAGAGAAATCGACTCTCTTTCCTGAGAGGTTGCTTCTGAATCTTCCCTCTTTCCCCTTTAACCGCTGGGACAGCGTTTTCAATGCTCTCCCAGAACGGTGCCTTGCTGGCGGTATGCCTGATGCTTCATTGTTGAAATAGGTTGTTACATGGTATTGCAGCAGTTCGGATAGATCTTGGATTATTAGTGTTGGTGCCCCAGCATCCATGTTCTCTTTCAGCCTTTGGTTAATGCGGATTATGTCTACTAGTTTGTGTGTCAAGTCGTCTTCGGAGCGTATGCCAGACTCCAGGGTTATGGATGGCCTTACATAGACAGGTGGTACTGGCAAGACTTGCAGAACCATCCATTCAGGCCGTGCAGTCTGCGGGTTGAAACCAAGCAGTTCAAGGTCTTCATCTGGAATGCGACCTAACCTTTCGCGAATCATGCTTGGTGTCAACTGTTCTGAACCGCTCTCAGGAATCTGTTCACTGAACTTTGTCGGTTTTTCAAATACTATCTTGTTCTGAATCGCGCCACAGTGAGGACATTGCTTGGTCTTAGTTTCCTGAAGTATCAGTTTGTAGACTTCATCAGGGACTAGTCCCAAAAGCTGACGAGTCTTGTCGATTCTGGTACGCGCCTTACTCGCAGTTTCATCAGGAAGCAAGATACGTCCACAGTTTCGGCATGTTGCTCTCAAAAGATCATGTATTATTTTCGTAAATTCTATGTGAACTATGGGGACTGCGAGCTCGATATGACCAAAGTGGCCTGGGCAGCGGATGGCCGTGCTTCCACAGGTTTTGCATCGTTGTCTCGGCTCGAGAGTCCCAAGCCTGCCATCCATCAATCCAGCTGTAATTGGCGCCCCATCTTCATCGTAAGTGTCAGGCATTTGGATCTCAGCGACCGAAAGTTTGCGCACTTCTTGCGGTGAGAATAGACCAAAGCGGATTTCATCAACAACTTTATGGATTATTTCCTCTGCCACCATGCTAAGCCTTCTCCTTAAGCTTCAATTTAGGCTCAATGCAAAGGCTCATCAGTTCTTGCAGAAGCAGCTTGAAGGCATATGAAACTATCACCGGTGAGATTTTCGCTTTGTCATCACAGAGTTTGCAGACGTATTTTCGCTGCTTCATGTCATAATACGCTATCCCTCCGCAAGTCTCACATATGTAGAGGGTGTACTTGTCTGATTCTTCGAGCAGTCTGTCTCGAAGAAGCATGGCTGCACCGTGGCCAATTAGACAGTCACGTTCCATTTCACCGAATCTAAGGCCTCCGCCTCTGGCCCTTCCCTCAGTAGGTTGCCTTGTCAGCATCTGTACTTGTCCTCTGGCCCGAGCATGTATCTTGTCAGCGACCATGTGGTGTAACTTCTGATAGTAGACGACACCGATGTAGACGTCTGCCACAAATTTTACTCCTGTTACACCATTATAGAATACTTCTGCGCCTGTGTGGCTGAAACCGAGTTTAACCAGCGTCTTTCTGATTTCATTAGAAGTCTCATTTGAAAAAGGTGTACCATTAACCGGTTTTCCCCTTGCGGCAGCGACTTTTCCGGCCAGCGACTCGATAAACTGTCCAATAGTCATTCTTGACGGGATAGCATGCGGGTTTATTATTATGTCAGGCACTATGCCAGATTCAGTAAAGGGCAAATCCTCTTGAGGAACTATCAGCCCTATTACACCCTTCTGTCCATGGCGAGAAGCAAACTTGTCACCCAGCTCTGGAATGCGCTGGTCGCGGACTCTGACTTTTACAAGTTTGCTCCCTTCACCTGAGGCTGTTACAAAAATGGCGTCGACTGTTCCTGTTTCTGAAGGGCGCATGTCAACAGAAGTGTCTCGCATTGATGGTCCCTTCACTTCGAACTCCTTGTATTCTTCCAAGAATCTTGGAGGACTTATTCTGCCGATTAACACATCGCCCCCTGCAACGCTTGATTCTAAACCGATAACTCCATCTGGCTCAAGCAGTCGATAGTATTGTTCTCCACGAAAACCACGTGTTCCAGCCTCCGGCAGAGTGAATTTGTCTTTGAGTCCGCCCAGATATTGACGGCATTCTGCTTCATATATTCTGTAAAATGTGGATCGCCCCATCCCCCTCTCGATCGATGCCTTGTTGAATATCAAAGCGTCTTCCATATTGTAACCTTCGAATGAAAGAACTGCAACTAGGCAGTTCTGACCCGAAGGTCGAAGCTTATAGCCCATTGTTTCCATAAGCGCAGTATCCACTATGGGCACCTGCGGGTAATGTAAAATGTGTGATCTTGAATCCACGCGCTGCTGGAAGTTTGTCGAGTAAATTCCCAAAGCTTGTTTAGCCATCGCGGCTTGATACGAGTTGCGCGGTGATTGATTATGCTCTGAATATGGTATCGTTGAGGCACATATCCCAAGAATGGTGTATGCCGCGATTTCTGAATGCGTGTGATCTGTTCCTATTTCTTCAGGACTTAGAGCTATGTATGCGTTCTCTTCTTCTTCAGCGTCCAGATATTCGACAATGCCGTTTTTGACAAGGTCCTCCCATGACCATTCTCCTGATTCAATACGCTTGAAGTGTTCTGGTTGAAGTTTTGGAACCCCGTTTTCCACGATTATGAGAGGCCGTCTAACTCTTCCTTCATCGCAGTTAACGTAGAGTTCATCTCTTTCGCCATAGATTTTCGAGAAGTATGCTATGTTAACCTCAGTTGAGATTTCACCGCGTCTGCGGCTCATCCTAAATTCATGCGCCAAATCATTTGACGAGTTACAGTATCCAACGAGACTGCCGTCAATGAATGTCTTTGCTCCTGAGAGTTTCAGAGAATTGTTTGCTTCGTGTATCGACACCACGCCCATGGTCGCAAGCAACTGTCTCATTCGCTCAGGATTTACGCCCACAGAGATACATGCTGACAACGCTAGGTTCTTGACTAACCCGCAGTTGGATCCTTCTGGTGTTTCATTCGGGCAGAGCCTTCCCCAGTGCGTTGCGTGCAGATCTCTTGCTTCAAAATTCGGTTGGCTTCTGCTTAAGGGTGATTGCAATCTGCGCAGGTGGCTTAGGGTTGAGATGTGGTTTGTTCGGTCTAAGAGCTGAGTCACACCGACTCTGCCTCTTCCCCAGTTTCCGGTTGCCAGCGAATGCTGGAATCTTTCAGTTATTATTCCAGGACGAACAGCAGCCGAGACAGTTATGATCGGTCCTTTTACACCAATGCGCTCAAGTTGGTACTTTATGTCCCTTGCAAGGTTTCTGAATGCTATCCTAAAAAGATCGGCCAACAGCGCACCTGCAAGTCTCAGTCGTTTGTTCTTGAAGTGATCCTTATCGTCAGGCTGTCTTCTTCCAAGCTTAAGCTCGACGGCTTTGCAGGCCATTTCACCTAGAAAGATAGCCTTGTCTCCCCTATTTTGACTTGTTCTACCGATGTGCGGCAGAAAGTTTTTGTCTATTGCAGTTTCAGCTTTTTGAACACGGTATTCTTCGATTTGTCCATGTGCAACACGGTTCCCGATGAAAAGAACAGCGTCCTTTGGATTGTCCACGCCCAATGCTTTTTCAAAAGACGAATCCAATTCAACCTGTAGTTCCTTTTCAAGAGATACAGCTTCAGCTATGTCTCTGTCCGATTCGAGACCTAGAGCGCGCATCAGTACTACGAATGGGATCTCTGTCGGCACGCCTGGAATTGAGACGTATATGGCTCCATCTGACTTTAGTTTAAGTTCTATCCTTGCCCTGAAGCCCACTGTCGTGGAGAATATCTTTGATTGATATATTGGTGTTGTGCCCTTGTCGTCAATGTCTACGATAACACGGTTCGGGGCTAAGTCTTCCATAGCTATTATTACTCGTTCGGAACCATTGACTACGAAGTAGCCGCCTGTATCATCTGGGTCTTCTCCACACGTTATTAGTTCTTCTCTTGAAAGCTGTGAAAGGAAGCATAGTTTTGACTTGAGCATTACGGGTATGTTACCGATGTAAACTAGTTCGGTGTCCTGTTCTCTGCCGTCTATTACTGGAGTCATTTCCAGTGCAACGGGCGCAGCGTAAGTGAGGTTTCTGAGCCTTGCTTCAAGAGGATAGATTTCATGTTTTGTGCCGTCTACTTCTGTTGCGTATGGACCTGTTATCCTTGTTTGAGGGTCAATTATCCAGATCTGCCCTAGCTTAACCTTGTATGGACTTTCTGGAACTTCAATTGGGATTTCCCCAACTTCATCTATCACTTCTTGCAAGCCATGATCAATGAATTCGTTGAAAGAGTCCAAGTGCTGGCGAACTAGGCCTTTTTCTTTGAAGAATGCATCTAACATGATATGGATATCTTCTTTTGAAATCTCAGCCAATCTACGTCAACTCCAACGATTTGACACGTGAGCTTTCGCGGAAAATTCTACATGATGTGGATTTTCTCAAATCTTTGATTTCCTCCGACTGAAAAATGATCGCCGATATTAGGAGCTAGAATCGTAAACTACGTAGCTGGCTAATAAACTTTTTGTACTACAGATGGCTTTTGTGTGGGCTGGTCCTTTTTGCTTCTGTGCTTGAGCTGATTGTCGCAAAGTATTTGTTGTGCGGTGACAGAGCGAAGTTCGGGAGCAGAATTGGAAGAACAGAAGTTCAAAGCTGTCATCGTTTGGCTCATCGCGAACGGAAAGACAGAAGAGGCTCTCGAACGACTTGCTCAACATTACGGTGTTTGTGTGCCCAGATTGAAGGTGGGATTGCCAAAAAAACATAAAGTGAGAACACTTGGGTGTTATGACGGAAAAACCAAAACTATTTCTGTTCTTCACAGTAATATGCTCAAAGAGCCTTTCGTGATCCTCCACGAATTTTATCATCATACGAGAACGGGCATAGACATGAAGCATAGAGGAACAGAAAAGTACGCAAGCGAGTTCGCCGAGAAATTTATTCAGGCATACCGGTCGTTGGTGGCAGAAAGTCTGGGAAACAATTAATAAGAAAGTTGGAAGTCTCTATCTGGGTGCAGCGGTCGCCAAGCCAGGTCAAAGGCGAAGGACTCAAGATCGGGTGCTTGTGATCTGAGAGACCCTGTGAGCCATCCTTTCCCGTAGGGGTTCGCTGGTTCAAATCCGGCCCGCTGCACCAAAGTCTCTTGGTTTTGTTGTATGTCGCTTGTGGTTTCCGGTTGTAGTTTAGTTGGACACTTTGATGATAACGTTTATATTACGATTTACGACGTATTATGCTTGACAGTTGTGACAGTGATGAAAAAATCCAGAGCAATTTCAGCAAGCAACAAAGAGGAACTGAACCTCGAGATTTTCGTGGGCAGTTCTTACATTTACGAGGCCTTGATACGTAGAAGGCCAACATAATAGCGTTCATCGGTATGCTCTAGGCTGAACGTGGGACGTTGCCTCTTGAAACGTGAAATCAACGTTTGGAGGTAGGTAAACAATATATCGAGCATGTTGATTAGCAATTTTTCATAGCTAGTTGAAAGGCGCATATTAGTGAATTTGGCCGAAGAAATACGTAGGCTGAGCAAAAATAAGAAAGCTGTGATTTTGGCGCACAACTATCAAAGGCCCGAAATCCAAGACATAGCAGACTACGTGGGTGACAGCATAGAGTTAAGTAGAAAAGCTATGCTTGAAAGGGATGCAGAGCTGATAGTCTTTGCAGCCGTGGATTTCATGGCTGAATCTGCGGCAATTTTGAACCCGAACAAGAGAGTTTTGCTCCCGACCCTAGGGGCACGTTGTCCAATGGCTCAGATGCTTAATGTTGAAGAGATCAAGAAAGCAAAGGTGCATTACCCAGATGCCCCCTTGGTTCTGTATGTGAACACGTTGGCCGCGGCCAAGGCACATTGCGATGTTTGCTGCACATCCGCCAATGCTGTGGAGATCATAGAATCGCTAGATGCAGAAACAGTGCTTTTTGGACCTGATCGCAACTTGGCGGAATATGCCCAGAGAAAAACAGGAAAAACGGTCATTCCAGTCCCTGAGTGGGGTTTCTGCCCAACCCATTTGCTTTTCCAGCCGGAAGATGTTCGAGTGCTTAAGATGCGGTATCCAGACGCGGTTGTCATGGTTCATCCTGAATGTAGTCTTGAAATGCAGAACGTGGCTGATTTCGTTGGGAGCACTTCTCAGATGTGTCGTTATGCGATGAAAAGTCAGGCTAGGACTTTCATCGTTGGCACTGAAGAAGGGCTTCTGCATCGGTTAAGGAAGGATAATCCTGGAAAGAAGTTTGTGCTGGCTTATGATGGAGCCGTGTGTCCCAACATGAAACTGAATACACTAGAAAGGCTTTACGCATCTCTGAAAGAGGAAAAACACTTGGTCACTGTTCCTGAGCCAGTGGCTAAGAAGGCGAGAAAAGCGTTGGAGAGGATGTTTGAGGTAACGAGCTGAGAACACGCAGAAGCGCTTCCTGCATTATATACAATTTCTGTTTTGTCACGTGAATCACCTGATTTTTAGCATTTCTCAAGTTTGGCAGGCGTTAAATGCGCGGAATCGAGCAGAGTCTGAGGTGGATTAGCGCTTTTGATGGTTTCAAAAAGGCGTAATAGAACATGGAAGACGAGTAGCATGAGTGGCCGCGAACAGTTTATATGAGGCGAAGAACTGAAGCGTTTGAAAGAGAAGAGATTGAAAGACCACATGAAGTCTGGGGAACGAAAACACGAAATGGGAAACGAGCCTTTGCACGTGTCTGATGCAAACTTCAATGACATCGTGAACAAGAATACGTTGGCGTTGATCGATTTTTGGGCGTCGTGGTGTGGACCGTGTAGAGCGTTGGCATCCACTATTGAAGAATTGGCCAAAGATTATGCTGGAAGAATTCTTGTGGGCAAGCTCAATGTTGATGAAAATCCCACTACGGCAGAACGTTTTCAAGTTTTCAGTATTCCAACGGTGCTGATAATGAAAAGTGGAAGGGAAGTTGACAGGATCGTTGGGTGTGTTCCAAAAGATTATATTGAGATTGCGTTAAAGAAGCATTTGAGGTAGGAAAAACAGATGGATAATTCTGAACGAAGAATGATTGGAGCTTTGCTGCTTCTTCTGGGTGTTTCGTTTCTAGCCGTAAGCATTTACACTGGCCAAACAAACGCTATAATGGAATTGCTGAAGACGCCTTTCCGCTTTTAGCCTTTTTTGTGTTAATCCGCACACGCGGCGTTGAACCTTTCTTCTTGTTATCTTGCTTGATTACAGGCCTTTGATGAAAACTTCAAATATGTGGGTGATTTAAGCACACGACGAGGTAGTGACGAATTGTGTCCGCCTGAAATTGATTATCAAAGTGCCGAGATAGATGCTTTGTTGGAATCTGCTAAACTGATGATAGTGTCAGCGAGGACAGCTCCAAAATCTGCAGGGATAGATGATATTGTAACATTGATTGTTTATGGGAAAGAAAAGGATGTTATTGCTGATGAGATGGAACGCATGGCAAGAGAACGTGGTCTTGAGGGGTTTAAGCGGGATGCTAAGAACGTTAGGGATTCCGAAGCTGTTGTTTTGGTCGGCGTTAGAGGCAGCAAGAGTTTTGGATTGAACTGTGGAGCATGCGGTTACAGGACTTGCGAGGAGTTTGACAAGGCAAGAAAAGTCAGGGGCGAGGATTTTATGGGTCCAACGTGCCTATTTAAATCGCTGGATCTTGGGATAGCATTGGGTTCTGCGACAAAGACTGCAGGCTTGTTGAATGTTGATAATCGCATAATGTATCGTGTTGGCGCGGCGGCATTGAGGTTGAAGGTGCTGGAAGAGGCTACGGTTTTGATTGGTATCCCTGTTTCGGCTAAGGGCAAGAATATTTATTTTGACCGTGCCAAGTGATGATCATTGGTTTTGGCTTTGCATCTTTTCGTACATTTTTTCTAGAGTCCATCGGATGCTTGATTTGAGTTCCTTCAGACGTTCTGAGTCAATGTTTTTGATTAGTATTTCGTGGATTGTGTCGCCTTCTCTGAGGATGTTGTACGAGAAGATCCTGTCTGTTGATAACTGTCCTGCTCTGGCTAGTTCGCTGTCTCTTTCTTGCATTTTGACTAGGACTCTTTCAACCAGAAATTGAGTGAATGGTGGTGTGTTGGCGTTGAATTTCTTGTCTTCTGCGGGGAGTACACGTAAGGAGTTCGCGCTGGTGTGAAGAATGGCGAGGAGTTCGCCCGTTGCAGTGCTGAGTGTGATGACGTTTTCAGGGGCGGCCGATGGCTCAACAATATGTTCAGTCTCTGGGGTGATTTCCTCCTTGGAGTAAGGTTCTTGAATGATACCGGTTTTTCTGGTTATTTGAGGGTGTTTAAATCCTTTTTCCAGTAGGATCGAATCTACTGTTTCAAGCACGGCTTGCATATCTTTGAGTTCTGTTTCCAGTTGTTCCACTTTTTTTTCTAGATTTTCTTTGAAAACGACGAGCCTTTTCATTTTCTCGGCGTCAGATTCATCGACCATTTCTCTTCACAGAGTATGATAAGCAGGTTTTCCTTTATCAAGTCTTTGAAGATCAATGCAACTATGCTACTTCTTTGACAGTGTACTCGTCAGGATCGATTTCTGAGATTGAAGCGATGGGAACAGGCGTGATCTTGGCTTTTAATTCGTTCCTGAGGAAGCTTTCGAACTCTTTGAACACTGGGCTGTCAGTGTCGTTAAGTCGGGTACACAGGCCTTTTCCTCCGAGCATTTGGCTGAGGTCATAAAGGGCTATTTTGCTTGAAAAGCTGGGGTTCTCGTAAACGAGTTTGATCACAGCTCCTGACGACTTTTCCGAAAACAGCCATGCAGTGTATGAAGCCTCAACGACACGGTAGGAAAGACCTTCTCGGATTACGCATTTCTCGTTTGCAACTATTCTCTTGAAGGAGGAAATGGGAACGTCTCTGGTCCATAGAAAATTGTGATAGCCCTCGTCGGTCTTGATCCAGTCTTCGTTTTCAGAAGTTCTCCATCCGCGACGTTTGCATTGGTTCTTGAATACCTCTAGGATTTCCCAGATTTTTGACATGCTCATTGTTGTGTGATCCTCCATGAATTAATCTTCTAGAACAACATTCTATATGCCTTCAACAGATTTAAACTTATTTGCCGCGTTGCACACAAAATGTGTCGCAGTGTCTTATTTTTCCAGAGTTTTGCAGCCAGATCCGACTGCTCTCAGAAGATTTGAAGCCATGAGCAGGGTAGGCTTTAAGTCTTGCGAAAGTGAGAATAAGTCAAAGGTGAATAGCTGATTTCAGGAAGAGAAGGAGTGGTTATTGCAAATAAAGAATGGCAGTTTATCGCTGGATGATGTTGACTTGAGTATTTTGGCGGCGTTGCAGGGCGACTCCAGGCGGACTTACACGTCGATTGGTGAACAGTTAGGAGTGTCACATTCGACGATCTATGATAGGATGAAAAAGATGGAGGCGCGTGGGGTCATAAGGTCGTACACTGTTGTGGTTGACTCGGAGAAGATGGGTATGCGAAGAATCACTGCTTTGGTGACGGTCATGGCGAACCCAAGAGAGAGCGAAGAAGTCGCTGAGAAGTTGTGCATGGTTCCTCAGGTCCTTGAAGTCTACACATCTGTTTCAGATGAGTTATCGATAATTGCGAAGGTTGTTGCTGATTCTCAGGAGATGCTTCACGACCTTATCGCTAATTCTGTGGCGCCCATTCCGGGAGTCCTCAGGATTCGCACTGCAATAGTTGCGAAGAAGTTCAAGGAAACAGCCTTTGCAATAGGTGATTTTCCAAAAAGGTTAACTACTGTAAACGGGAACAGAGTGGAGGTGGAGAGGTCTGACTTTGAGAGTAGAGGCAAATTCAAAGATCCTTAGAGTGGTGCCGAGGGAGAAGGCGTTCTATTTTTTTACGTCTATTGGAAACTATACTGGCGAAAGTGCATCGTCTCTTAAAGAGTTCATGGCGAAGTTGCCTTTCTTGAATGTGAAAACCGTGGAGTTTCATGTTTACCGTGGGGATTTTGAGAAGTGGGTCGTTGAGGTCTTGGGTGACGGTGTGCTTGCTGAGGAGATAGCTGCGTTACGCGAGGGTGGTTTGAGGGCGGAGCAGTTGCGAAGTCAGCTTTCTGCAGTGGTTTCTAAGCGCTACCAGCAGCTTGTGAGGCCAAGTGGATTGTTCCATTGAGCAGATCTCTGTGTTTTGGGGTGGGTTCGGCTATAAGTGAGACGGCGTTCTGAGAATTGCTCAGGGACGTTGTGCTCTGTGAGGTTCTCGCGGTCGCGATGAGCTTAGATAAGGTGAGGTTTGCGTCGGTGGATGGGAGGAAATTCATTCGTGTTGAAACGGTTATGTTGCCTTCCGCTGCATATGTGTAGCTTTCTGTCTGAGCAACTGCCTGAGCTAATGGCAGGTCTTGGTTCACTAGCATTTCTAGAAGGTTAACAGTTTGCGCATCTGTATCTTTCGGGAGGATGACATTTGTCCATCCGATGTAGGCTTCAGCTCCTCTGTCACGAAATGCCTTTGCTAACTGGGATGCGTCGGGTTTTAAGCTCCAACACCCCATAGCGATCACTATGCTCCTTGGGAAATTACCTTCGATGTTTTCTATGAAGTCGGGTGTGACCGCGAAATACGTTGTATTAGAAGCCTGCGGAAACAAGTATTGGCCTTCGGATAAGTAGCCTTCTGCCCACATTTCTCGATAGCTTTGGTTGTTAAATTCCTCTGACGTAAATAGATCCACGGTGTCGTTATTAGGGTACCTAAGCGCTGAGTGAGCTCTTAGGATTATTATTCCATAGTCTTGCCTAGCGAGTTCTTCGTAGAAGCTTACGTTCACTGCTTGGCTTTGATAGTATGTTGTGTTGAAGCCTGCGTCGGTTAGAATATGTGTCGCCGCTTCTATGAAGGTGGCGTTAGGGAACTGTCCTCCGAGTTGATCGATTATTGCGGCTTTGAGTGAGAATTTGTTTGGTGTTTGAAGGAGCGTGTATGAAGCTAATGAAATCGAGACTATCACTATGACGGATACGATGGGAATCGCAATAAGCTTCTTGTTCTTGAGTATACTCTTCCGTTGGAGGGTTTTTCTCTTCGATCTACTGGTCAAACTACTCGCCGAATTATCAAGTAGAAAAAAGGGTGGCGAAGCTTATTTCCTTTTGCGTTTGAAGAGGCACACTGCCAAACTGAGCATTGCAGTCAACGCGAAGTATACTGCTAAATGTGCTGTTGTATTAGCGTTCGTCAGCGAGAATGAGTACCCACCTACTGGTGCTTCCGGTTGTCCTCCTCCTTGTTGCTGGTTGTAGTAGGCAACGGCATAGTGAGCCGCGTTCATCATTACGTTTATTGATGCCACGTTGCTTCCTTGTGAGAAACCGTCAACCTTCCATTCCGAGAATACGTATCCAGACGCTGATGAGGCTGTCAGCGGGACATTCGTCCCTGCATCGTACCACCCCTGTCCGGCGACACCGACTATTCCAGAGGGGAGTACTCCTACAGTCAGGTAGTATTGAGTCTTCCAGTCGGCTACGACGTTTTTGGGTCCGTTCATGGTTATTGGGTCGCTCTGAGCGTAGTTCGTTCCCGAACTGTCACCGCTCCATGTCGTGAACTCTGCTTTGGTTCCAGTTCCGTAGTCGATTGTTCCTGTGTTCAGTGTGGCGTATGCTGTGGTGCCGCTGTCGTACCAGCCCTGGCCGCCAACAGCGCCATAGGGTGATGAGACGCTGGCGTAGTATTGAGTCTTGTAGTTGCCGATGGGGTCGTCAGGTGCGGAGGCTGTTATTGACCCGCTTTGAGATGTGGATATGCCCGTTGTGTTTGTCCATACGTACCGTTCAGCGTTTGGGGTGACGACTAGTGGCGACTGGTAGGCAAACGTGTGAGAGGAACCATTGTCCCACCAGAACGAGTGGGGTAGACCGGCGAAGCTGTAGTTTGTTCCGTCTACGGTTAGGATAGTTCCTGTGAAGTCCGAGTTAATGCCTGATTGTTTGAAAGTCACGTTGTACTGTATGGCATATAATGCTGTGACTGTTTTGCCTTTGTCCATTAGGACTGTGGTTGGCGATGAAGTTGGACTTGCTATCTCAGTAATGTCTAAGGTTGTCCATCCGTTGAACCTGTATCGAGATGAACCCGGTGTAATGTCTATGTACGCCTGAGTGTATATAGTGGCGTTGGAGCCAGAGTCATACCATCCCGCGCCGGTGGGTGTTGTGACACCAGATGGGCTCGTTGCCATGGTCACGTAGTATTGAGTCTTGTAGTTGCCTGTTACAGCTGTCGTGCCAGTAACTGTGATCGGTGAGCTGGGGCCGCTCGTGCTGGTCAAAACGTACTGTTTTGCGTTTGGTGTGACTATTAGTGGCGATTGGTAGGCAAAGGTGTGAGTTGATCCTGCATCCCACCAGAATGAGGCGGTTAGACTGGTGAAGTTGTAGTTGGACCCGTCTATGATGATGACGGCTCCAGTGAAGTCCGAGTTAAGACCCGTCTGGCTGAACGTGACTTCGTATTTGGTTCCAGTCCCGTAGTTGCCAGTTACGCTTCCAGATCCTGTGATTGTTAGCGTGTCGCTTTGCAGTGTTGATAGGCCTGCTGTGGAAGCCCAGCTGTATTGTCCGCTGATATTCACTATGAGTGGTGATACGTACGAGAACGTGTGGGCAGAGTTGTTGTCCCACCAGAACGCGGCTGGAAGTGCGCTACCATTGTAGGCTGTTCCGTCGATGGTAATGATTGTTCCTGTGAAGTCTGAGCCGACACCACTTTGGCCAAAGGTTACCTGGTACTGAGTCTTGTAGTTGCCTGTAATCGTTGCAACGTTCGCGACTGTTACTGGGGAACTTGGGCCTGACACGCCGATTAGTACAAAGGTTTGGCCTGCGTTTGTGCTTGGGACGCTACTAGTGTACGCGTATGTCAGCGTGTCGCCTGAGTCAGCCCAAACAGTGTAGGGTATTCCGCTGAGTGTCGAGGACGTGCCGTTGACTGTTACTATTGTGCCCAAGGCTGATGAATCCAGCCCAGATTGAGTGAATGTTGTGCTGTACTGTGTCACACAGTTTGCTGCAGCACTCTTGGACCCGCTCATGGTTATGGGGTTGCTCTGGGCGTAGTTCGGTCCTGACGCATCACCGCTCCAGCTTGTGAACACGTGACGAGTGCCGTTCCCGTGGTCAACGAGGCCTACATCCAACGTCCCGTAAGCCGAGGCACCGCTGTCGTACCATCCCTGACCGCCCACAGTACCGTAAGACGAAGAGACACTGAGGAAGTACTGGGTCCTGTAGCTACCGGTCACGCTGCCCGTGTTGGTAACGGTTATTGAATCGTTTTGCAGTATTGACAGGCCTGCGGTGCTTGTCCAAACGTACTGTTTGGTGCTTGGAGAGATTGTTAATGGCGACTGGTAGGCAAAGGTGTGGATTGACCCACTGTCCCACCAGAACGACGCTGAAAGCGAGCCGAGCGTGTATGGGTTTGAGTCAATTATTACCACTGTTCCTGTGAAGTCTGAGCCGACACCACTTTGGCCAAAGGTTACCTGGTACTGAGTCTTGTAGTTGCCAGTGACTGTTGCTGGGCTTGTCACGGTTATCGCCGACGCAGGGCCAGTCACACCCGTTAAGATGAACCGCTCCCCTGATGTTGAGCTGATAACGTTGGCATAAGAATACGTGACAGATGAACCACTGTCGGCCCATAGATAGTATGGCACGTCGCTGTAGGTTTTAGCAACACTGTTGACAGTTGCGATGGTGCCACTGGCCGTCGAGTCAAGACCCGTCTGGGTGAATGTTGTGCTGTACTGTGTCTTCCAGTTTGCTACTGCGTTCTTGGGCCCGCTCATGGTTATGGGGTTGCTCTGGGCGTAGTTCGGTCCTGACGCATCACCGCTCCAGCTTGTGAACACGTGACGAGTGCCGTTCCCGTGGTCAACGAGGCCTACATCCAACGTCCCGTAAGCCGAGGCACCGCTGTCGTACCATCCCTGACCGCCCACAGTACCGTAAGACGAAGAGACACTCAGGCAATACTGAGTCTTGTAGTTGGCAGTTATGGTCGTGTCAGCGCTTGCCGTTATCGGTGTGGAAGGACCTGTGACTCCTGTCAGACTGTATTGCTTTCCTGTTGTTGTGCTCGATATTGTGGCTGTGTACGCGTAGTTTATGATGCTTCCTGTGTCAACCCACATCGAATATGGCAAATCAGAGTAAACTAGTGCGGTGCCGTTGACTGTTGCAACAGTTCCGCTTGCGTCAGATGTGAGTCCTGATTGCGTGAAGGTTATGTTGTATTGGTGCACGTAGTTTGCTGTTACTGTCTTGGTCATGTCCATGAGGACTGTTGTGGATGGTGAGGTAGGATCTGCTATTTCGGACATGTCAGCAGTTGTCCATCCTGCGAAGCGCCATCTGGACCCGCCAGGAAGATATTGATCAGTGGATATGGATGCGTAGACTCCATCGTCGTACCATGCTGAGCCTGATGGATTGCCTAGTCCAGGCGGATTGGTTGCTAAGGTCACGTAGTATTGGGTCTTGTAGTGTCCCACTACGCTTCCGAAGCTCGTCACGGTTATTGACCCGCTTTGGGATGCGGATAGGCCGGTGGTGCTTGTCCAGAGGTTTTGCTTGCTGTTTGCCGTAACGATTAGGGGTGATTGGAAGGCAAAGTTGTGTATGGAGCCTAGTGACCAATAGAACGAAACTGGCAATGTGCCGACGTTGTATGAGTTGCTATCGATTATCACAACTGTGCCTGTGAAGCCTGCGCTGACTCCTTGTTGATCAAATGTCACGTAGTTTTGTATTATGTAGTTTCCTGTTACGCTTCCTGATGTGGTGATTGGCAATGTGCCGCTTTGTAGACTCGTCAATCCAGTGGTGGAACTCCAACCGTACTGTCGGCTCGAGTTCACTGTTAGGGGCGAGGCAAAGGCGAAGTTGTGGCCAGAGCCTTGGTCCCACCAGAATGAAGTGGGCAGATTTGCAGTATTGTAGGTGGTTCCGTCGACTGTCACAACTGTTCCTGTAAAGTCTGTTCCTACGCCTGTTTGATCGAATGTTATCCAGTATTGTGTCTTGTAGTTGCCTGTGACTGTTGCTGGGCCTGTCACGGTTATCGGCGAGGCAGGACCAGTCACGCCCGTCAAAACGAATTTCTCGCCAGTGGTTGAGCTGGACACGTTACTATATGAATAGGTGACTAAGGAGCTACTGTTAACCCAGATGGTGAATGGCAAGTCTGTGAATGTTTCAGCGTTTAAGTTTACTATCACGACTGTGCCTATGGCTGACGAGTCCAAGCCAGCGTGAGTGAAGGTGACTTGGTATTGTGTCACGTAGTTGCCAGTGACCGTCGTGGACGTAGTCACCTTGATGGGCGAACTGGAGCCGCTGACGCTGCTGAGCTTGAACTGCTTGCCCGAGACATTGCTTGAAACGGTAGAGTTGTACAAGTAGGTAACGCTTGAACCATTATCAACCCACAGGCCATATGGAAGATTGGCACAAGCCTCGGCGTTGCCATTAACGGTTACGACCGTTCCTGTTGCAGATGAATCCAGTCCCGTGTAAGTGAAGGTAACTAGGTACTGCGTCACGTAGTTGCCCGTGACTGTTGTAGATCCTGATACTGTGATTGGCGAACTGGGGCCACTGACAGTGTTAAGTCTAAACTGCTTACTGCCAGTATTGCTTGAGACTGGTGAACTATAGGAGTAAAATACAGAACTGCCGTTGTCAGCCCAGAAACTGTACGGAAGATTACCGTAAGTCTTAGCATTTCCATTAACCGTTACAACTGTTCCATTAGCAGAAGAGTCCAAGTTAGTCTGAGCAAACGTGACACGGTATTGGGTTACGTAGTTTCCTGTTACGGTTATTGCGCTGGAAGCGGCTATGGGTGAACTGGGGCCACTTATGCTACTAAGTCTGAATTGCTTGTTTGCAACGCTACTTGGAACTGTTGAGTTGTACAAGTAAGTCACAGAGCTGCCACTGTCAGCCCAGAAACTGTACGGAAGATTACCGTAAGTCTTAGCATTTCCATTAACCGTTACAACTGTTCCATTAGCAGAAGAGTCCAAGTTAGTCTGAGCGAATGTGACCTGATACTGAGCAACGTAGTTGCCCGTCACAGTAGTTGGCGCGGTCACCTTGATGGGCGAACTGGAGCCGCTGACGCTGCTGAGCTTGAACTGCTTGCCCGAGACATTGCTTGAAACGGTAGAGTTGTACAAGTAGGTAACGCTTGAACCATTATCAACCCACAGGCCATATGGAAGATTGGCACAAGCCTCGGCGTTGCCATTAGCAGTCACAACGGTACCCGTGGCATCTGACGTCAAGCCTGTCTGAGCAAACGTGGCGAGGTACTGAGTGACGTAGTTTCCTGTGATCGTTGAGGATCCTGACACGGTGATCGGCGAGCCAAGACCGCTTACAGTATTGAGCCTGAATTGCTCGCCAGTGGTGCTGCTTGAAACGGTGGAGTTGTACGAGTACGTTACTGATGAGCCACTGTCAGCCCACAACATGTAAGGTAAGTCACCGTAAGCTTTGGAGTTGCCGTTGACGGTAACGACGGTTCCCGTTGCTGAAGAATCCAATTTGGTTTGAGTGAAGATCAACGAGTACTGGGTTACGTAGTTCCCTGTCACGGTTGTTGGTCCAGCGACGGTTATCGGTGAGGTTGGGCCTGTTACTGTGTTCAGTCTGAATCTCTTGTTTGAGTAGCTGGTCGAGACTGGTGAGTTGTATGAGTAAGTCACAGAGCTGCCACTGTCAGCCCAGAAACTGTACGGAAGGTTGCTGTATGTCTTGGCGGTGCCGTTCACCGTTACGACGGTGCCACTGGCTGTTGAGTCGAGGCCAGACTGGCCAAAAGTGACACGATATTGCGTGCAGTAGCTGCCCGTGATGGTCTCTGGTTCTCCCACTACTACGAATTGCGATGGAGGACAGTGAACGCCTGTGAGTCTGAATTGTTTACCTGAAACGGTGCTTGAGACTATGCTGCTGTAAGAGTACGTCACTGTTGAACCGGAGTCAACCCACCAGTTAAACGGCAGATCAGTGTATGTCTTGGCAGTGCCGTTCACCGTTACGACAGTGCCGGTGGCCGTTGAGTCAAGACCTGTCTGTAAAAAGGTGACTAGGTACTGCACTATGTAATTGCCCGTGACTGCCTTTGGGCCAGAAACGGTGATTGGTGAGGAAGGCCCAGTGGTGCTTTTCAGCCTGAATTGCTTGCCAGCGGTGCCGCTTGAAACGGTGGAGTTGTACGAATACGTGACTGATGAGCCACTGTCAGCCCAGAGAGTACACGGCAGGTTACTGAACGTGTAAGCGTTGCCGTTGGCTGTTACCACTGTTCCGATGGCAGAGTAGTCCAGTCCAGTGTAGTTGAAAACGACTACGTATTGGAGAACGTAGTGTGCCGTGGCTGTGTGGTTGGCTGTCATTGTGACCGTGATGGGATTGATGGCTTTGCCTTTTGAGGTTCCGTCAACGTCCCAGTAGTCAAACCTGTAGTGCGTTCCTGCTGGAGTGTCAACGGCTTGCGGTGCTGTGAGGGTCGTGCTTGTGCCGTTGTTGTACCAGCCTCCTCCCGGAATTGCTGTGATGCCGGATGGGCTTGTCTGAACTGTCAAGTAGTACTGTTGTGGCGGGATTGGGCATAGGATCTTGACTATTATGGGATGAGACTCGCTAGGTGACACTCCGTGTCCTGGGATGTCGTTAACGTTTATGACGTAGGTTCCTGCAGTAGCATCCCAGTATGCTCCGTGCCCTAGGAGGTAGCTGTTTGATTCTATGATTCCATCGTCGTAGTTGTATACTGTCGTGGTGTCATTTGGCCAGTACGACACATACGCGGCCCATTGGAATTTGAAGAAGACTGGCACTTGGCCTCCTTGGAGGTCAAAGCCTATGTTGCTGGCGTTTTGGCGCAGAACGTATGCTGTGTAGCCAGGGTTTCTGTATTTTTGTTGGTTAGTGTTGGCTAGGTTGGGTTGTGTCATGTTATCGTATTTTATTTCCATATTACCTGACCCGGGTGAGATTGGCACCCATGCGGTGCCTTGCTTGTAATAGACTGTTACCGTTACTCCTTGCATTGGAAGATTGTTCGCTGCGACCGCCCTGAAGAAGACTACGGTTTGAACTTGAACTATTGTTGAAGCAGCCGCAGTGAGACCCTGGTCATCCGTCACGGTTAACTGAACTGTATAGTTTCCATCAAGCGGGTACGCATAAGTTATTATTGGTCTTGTGGTTGTAACGGTGTTTCCGTCGCCGAAATCCCACGTGTAGTTGACTATGGTTCCATCGGGATCGTAGCTGCTTGATGCATCAAAGCGGACAGAGTCCCCTGGTCCGGGCGCGGTTGGCGAATAGACAAATTGAGATACGGGAGGTTGTCCTCCTCCATTAATGCGAGTTGCGAGAATGGGTAATACGATAAGCAAACCAATGACTAGAATAAACAGTATCTTTTTGCTAAACGTCTCCCCTCTCCCTTCAGCGGTAGAGAATATTCTCTCCTGCGTTCTTAAGTCTTCTGGAACTTACTTCTACGTGTTTTCGTAATATGGCTGGAATTGATTCAAGTGAAATAACTCATTGTTTATCATATGATTCACTGATGAAAAACTGTTCGAGAGCAGCTCGTGGGCGCGCGCTAAGTTCTATCTGGAATCGACTCGTATCGTCGTGGGAAATGATCTCTCTGTAGGGTTTGATGCGTCTTTGGCGAGTTTTAGTTTGGCATTGTTGCATCGGGGTTCGTCGTTCTTTGACCTTGGCTGTGCTGTACTCGAGGCAAGGGTCTAGATGTTTGATGAGCAATTGTTAATAGAGACTGGCGTTTTTGATAATGTTGATGATCCCAAGTGCGTCTTCGGAGCAAGCTTTTGTTAGTCTTTGTGGCGCTTGTGCTGTCAGCTTCTGTTGCTTCATTATGCAGAAATGTGACAGTGGGAGCAGCTTCGGAAATCCATGTGGGTCCTGGCCAGTCGATTCAGGAAGCAATTAACAATGCTGCGAACGGCGATACCATCGTCGTTCAAAATGGTATTCATTCTGAAGGGCAATACCCCATCGTGGTGAACAAGAGCATTACTCTTACTGGACAGAATGTGGCGGAGACTGTTATCAACGGCATGGATTCGGACACGGGTGTTCTCCTTGTAAAGGCTGACGACGTCAGAGTTCTCAACCTGACGATACAAAACGTGACTAATTTTGCTACTGGGGTTAGCCTAGCGGATGTTCGGTTTGCGGAGGTGGATAACTGTATAGTGGCCGACTGCGGCAACGGTCTTCTGTTGACAAACTCGAGCAATAGCAGCATTACCAGAAACAACATTGAAAACAACAAAAGCTGTGGATTGGCCCTACACGACGCAAGCTCGTTCAACGCCATTCTTGACAACAATTTCACTTATAATCCTACAGGAATCACTATTTTGGACCCCTCATGTCAAGAAAATGTGATCTACCACAACAACTTTGTGGCAAACACAAACCAAGAATCCAATCTTGGCACATCCACTGGCTGGGATGACGGATATCCTTCCGGAGGGAATTTCTGGGACAATCACGAGAATGAGGATTTGCTGAGCGGCGTTGGGCAAAACCTAACTGGCAGCGATGGCATCGCGGATACGTCATATCGCGACCTTGACAGGTATCCTCTTGCTGAGCCAGTTCGTGTTTTTTACATGGATGAATGGAACCAAATTGGCTACTATGCTTTGATTTCTTCCAATTCGACTGTCTCAGGCTTCGAATTTGATCCAGCCGCTGGCAGCTTCTTGACTTTCAAAGCCTCTGGGTCTGACGGAACTGTCGGTTGCTGCAGGGTGATTCTGTCGAAAAGCGTTTTGTGGGCTGAGAGCGTTGGGTCTTGGGCAGTAACAGTGAATGGAACAGCTCCAGCGACGAGCCCGCTTATATTGGAGGATGCAGATAGCACTTACTTCTTTCTTGCTTATAGTCAAAGCGCTGAGGTCATAAGAATAGCGGGGACTCATGTTGTTCCCGAGTACAGCTGGCTTGCCCTTTTGTTGCTGTTGGTCTTTTCCGGAAGCGGTTTGATTCTCCATAACAAGAGGGACCGCGCCAAGCTGATTTTAGAAGCTAGTTAAGGGTTAAATATGGAGTAATCGATCGTACTAGAATGGTGATGCAGTGAGCCGACTTTTCAGGACGATGAAGGACGATGTCTATGAGGCGCTTCTCACTGTCTGGATCTGTTTGACGTCGTTCTGGTTCTGGTTACCAGTAATGTATGGAGGATACATAGTTCTTCAGATTTGGCTGCTCGTTGCGGTTCATCCTTTGACGATACTTATTTTACCCGCGATCATTTCGGCTTTCCTGGTCATCACGAGGGAGAAGAGAATGAAGGCCCAGTACGGCATCGCCGACGGGAAGCCTAAGTCGCTTGAGCCTTTCTCCTTAACGACGAGGGAGCGCGCAAACGTCAGCTGGGATGTTGAGAAAGCTTTGGAAGAATACAAGAAGATGACGAGTAAAAAGGAGAAAGACTAGAACTTAAGACCGAATTGCTTAACTCTTGGGAGCTTAAGATCTTTATTAAGAGAAGGTGTTGCGCATGAGGCCTGTGTGGGCGGCTCTGGGGATAATTCTTCTACTGCTAAGCGTTTTTTTCGTAGTGTTGGCAAGCACGAGCCATGAGAGTACTGACGTGAATTGGGGCGCATCCACTTCTACAGGTATTCCCAATTCTTGGAGTGCTTACAGTCAATGGAATGTTACTTCTGGTTTTCTGAATCAGGGCGATTTCTTCAAACTTGAGATCTATGCTGCTTCGGACTGGAGCCAGGCAATGGAGCCCATAGGGGCATACGCTGTCCCGTCCAAGGGCTCTTTCGTGAACATTACTGACCCTTCAGGCAACCAGACGGAGCTTGAGTGCGACTTTCTCTTGTTTTCAAGCAGCTCTACAAGTAGCTCTAGCAACGCCCTCGTGCTCTACAATATTACGGGGACAGGCCCGAATGAGACCGTACAAGCACATGGAATAGGCACGGTGAGGTTTGAGATACCCTACGGGAACAATAGACCTGGAATCGTGGCTCAGGCTTTGAGCAATGGAACCTACACTGGCACAGTGACTTGGCTAGAGGGAGGAGGCAGCCCGCCTTTCAACATGACGATTTCACGGGGCATAATCGAAACTACGAACGTTGATCTCAGGTATCTTTACCCTGTTGGCATCGGCGTGTTCACGGTCAGCGTTGGTTCAATGGTGTACGGGTTTAGAGATTCTAAGAAGACTGTTCCGAGGAGAAGGGCAAGGGACCGCTGAATCTGCTGGTTCTCAGGTTGCTACCTTTCTTCTGCTACGAAATGTCCGCCTAGAATACCAGTAGTTCGCTGCGGCTAGGCCGACGCTCACCGCCAGTAAGAGGGCACTGAACGTGATGAGGCTTCTGGACGCAAGGTCCAGATCGCTTCTGAGCTTGTCGATGGCGTTCTCCGTTGTTGATTCAAAAAGGCTAAGTTCATCTTGAACCGTTCTTGAAGAGACTGGGATCGGAACATAGTAGTTTCTGGAGTACGTGTCGCCTCTCGTGTCAAGGTAGCTGACAGACACCTTTATCACATATTCGCCTGGGGAAGCGTTTGGGCTAACGTCGAAGTTGAACGTTTGGTTCTGGCTTGAGCTCGCGGAGATCTGGCCATAGTCCGCGACTGGCCCAGATTGCAGAGTGATCACACCCCGTACCTCATAGACTCGGACTGTCGCGTTTACCACCTCGCCTCCCTCGTTCACCACAATTAGATTTAGGGAGAAAGAGCTGTTGGAAAGAACAGGGATCGGCTGTATTATTGGAACCAACGAAACGTCGACTGCTACAACGTGAATATCGCTTTCTTCGTTTGCCACAGTGTATCCGTCCTGTAAGAGGGTGATTAATATCTGATGAGCGTTATAGGAGAATAAACTGGACAAGTACGGATCCTCGGCGCCGGAGAATGTGAAGCTTTGACCTGTTTCTATGGTTTCGTAAGGTCCGATTGTTCCTGAAGTGTTGAATGCAGGGGTCATGTTCTCCGGGTTATCGATCACCCATAACAGCGCATATTTGTGGCTCGCGTTGTCATCGTTGTAGATGGTCACTTGACAGAAGAAGGACTCACCAGCATACACTTTCGATGGGCAGTTAACGGTCATTGATAGGGCGTACTCCTCCGCCCTTACCGAGCACCAGGACGTGACCTGAAAGCACAAAACAAAGATCAAGAATGTTGCCAAGATTAACCGCTTCAACACGTGGACACCACCGTACCCTCTATCAACTGCCCAATTGCTTCACTATAACTTAAGCTTTTTTACAATAGAAAAAAGAGGGTTTAGCTTTTCCTTCTTGTTACCGCATAGATTCCGATTATTATCGCCACGATTGACAGTAAGAGCGCTGCCCAAGTGTAGGCATCGGACCCGCCTGTTCCAGCAGGACCTGTATCGCCTGTGTCACCTTTCGGTCCTTGCGGACCGATTTGGCCTGTGGCTAGTGTCAGTGTGAAGATTGCGTCTTTGCGGTTTCCGCCAGAATCCAGCACTGAAATCGTGTAGTTTCCGGCAGCGGCACTAATGTCTGGAACGAAGGCTGGCGTCACGAAGTTTCCATGAAGATTGCACGTTGTTGGCTGGATGGGCAGCTCTGTTCCATTCCATGTCACGGATGTTATGAGTGAATTGATCCCAAATCCGAATCCCTGTATCATGAAGCCCGCTGTTCCATTGCTTGGAGTTAGAGAAACGTAGTTGTAAATGAATTGGCCGTCAGTTGTTGTAGGGGTGGGGGTTATTTCCTCGTTGTTTTCGTCCAGAAGACTGGTGTCGGTGAGATGAAGATTGCAGCGTCCTCCTCCGCGTGTCATGAAGCTGATCATTGCGAGTGTTCCGTTTCCGCTTGCCGAACCTTGCTGGGAGAGCGTGTCTCCGACGCTGACGTAGCCGAGGTCGCTGTGGTTGCCACCGTTTATGCCTATCGTGCTAGCACCTGATGTTTCAAGGAAGCCGCCAGATTGCCATGCTGTGACCACCAGAAGCGAAGGGTCAAAATGCAAGGTTATGCCGTAACCTGCTACTCCTGAAGCTTCGGTCACGTTTATGTCGATAGTGAAGTTTTCTCCTGCTACGGTCGGGGAGTACGTTGAGGGGCCCACGTAGATGTTTGGCGTTGTTTGGGCTCGAACTGATATGGGCAGTGACAGCAGGACAGTCAAGAAGGCTAATACTGCGATGATTGCTTTCTTGTTTTCCACGTTATTTCCTCTCTTTAACGTATTGATGAAATAACTGCGTTTTTAAGCTTTTGCTCGGAGTCAAGCCTCTCTTTGACGTGGCTTGCTTCGTTGGGTCTGGAAAAAATCGTGGTTTGGTCGTCGTGGTGTTTGATTCTTTCTAACTTGTCTGTCTGGGCACTTGATGCTTTTTGTGTTGGGTAAGCAGCGGTAGTGTCGCTACTGCTGCGAGCATGATGAGTAGTACGTAGATGTTTAGGATTGACTCAGGAACTACGTACGTTCCGGTGATGTGTATGTCGTGCGTGCTTTGGGAGTAGGCAAAGTACACGAATGTGTGGGTTGAGTTTTGAGTGATTATAGCAGATCCAGTAACGTCAGTGTTATCCATCATGACATGCCAGTATGTTAGTCCTTCAGGGCAGTTTAAGAGGGTTTTCGGTATTGTAAGGTTTACGTAGCCTGTTGTGCCATCTGTTCCGCTTGTCGTGAAGTTGAGTGACTTCGCATATGTGTCAATGTTCATGGTGACTATGGTCGAGTTTGAAAGAGTTATCACATTGTACGTTACGCCGTCAACCACTATCTGATGCGCAATGATTGTGTCGGGTATACCTTTGTTTCCTATTATGGCTATGCTGTGGTCGCTGTGGGTATATGTGAAGTATATGAAGGTGTGGGTGGCGTTCGTCGTAACGCTGAACGAGGTTGCAAGTTGCGGGACACCGTCGAGAATTACCTCCCACACATAAGGAGTTTGCGCGGGATCAACGTCGAGCATATTTTTAGGTATGGTTATGTTTATGTAGCCTGTTGTTCCTGCAGGGCCGCTGACATTAAAGCTGAAAGTTTTGGTAGTGTCGTTAAAGTTTAAGCCATATGCTGTTGAGTTGCTAGTTATTGTTGCGTTGTAGTTGACTCCACCGAACGGGTAGGTTACTTGCTGGTTGTTGAAGTATCCGTCTTCTGCCACGTTTGCCAAGTTGCTCGTTACGAAAATGACGTATGTGTCGTGAAGATGCAGCGTGCACTGTCCAGTGCCGACCGCGGTGAACGTTAACGTGAAGAGCGTTGCGTTGCCCGCTCCTGTTCCGACGGCATTCTCCATCTTCGCCGGGACTTGAGCCTCTATGCAAGCGAGTGTCCCTGTAACGTAGTTTGGAGTCTTGTAAAAGTTAGTTGGGATCTGACTGTTGTTGCTGAGGAAGGTCCCCTTGACTATTTTGGTCAAGTTGAGCACTGCAGGGTTCCAGTCCAAGTGGACCTCGAATTCGGTCATCTGATAAACGTTTCCTATCTTTATGGCCAACGTGAAATTGAGCGTCGAGTTTATGGTGGGCGTCTGAGGCGACATATAGATCGTTGGGGTTGTGCCGTCAGCCTTTGCCTGTTTTGCAAGGCTGATGCATGATACTGTCAAAGCCAGAATGATCAATGTGAGAAGGATCCCTTCTTGGCTGACGTGTTTCAAGTAGTTGGCACCTGTTTGAAATAACGTGGAAATCGGGTAATTAAGCTTTCTGAGCTACGTTGGTTAGTTTTTTTCTTCGACGAAGGAGGTAGGCTGCGGCAATGGCTATTGCTATTACTATCACGGCTACTACGACGTAGAATAGTGTGCCGAACGGCGATGATTCTTCAGTAGACGGCTGAACTTGTAGTTCTTGTGTTGCAGCATAAGAGTTGTCTTGGTAATTGGTTTCCTCCGGGAGGTAGAAAACGAAGGCTTGCACGGTGTAGTTCCCTGCAAGGCCTGTCGTCTGCAGTGTCATGTTCATCGAGTTCGTCGTGTTCGCCTCGATCGTGAGTGTGCTTGGTCCTCCGACGAGTGCTATGGAGTTGTTTTGCGTGCTGTATGCGTGCACGACGAGTTCGTATGTTTCATTTGTTGTTCCGTAATTTCTCACAACGGTCATTGCGGTTACGTTGTTTCCAGCCGTGGCCTCATAGGAGGCCAAATCAAAACTGACTATTCCTATGTTCCTGTTGGCATACTGGTTGTTGAATGACGCGGCGCCGAGCAGTAGGAAGAGCTGCAGGCCATCCTCGTCAACTAGTGTTGAGGTTTCATTGATTTCTATGTTGGTTTCACCGAGTTTGATGACTTTGAAGGTTATCGTCGCCAGTGTTCCTGCCGTGTTGGTTGACTGAGCTGGGGGGGTACACTCTAATGACAAGCTGACTACTCCGTTTTCGTTGTCTATGAGCGTCAGGTTCGTGTTCGGTGTTCCCATCAGCGGAAGCAGGTTGGCCTCGGTTGCTTCAAGAATGTCTTTTCCGTACGTCACATTCAAGTCATACTTGTACAATCTGCTTACTTCACCAGCTAGTGTGAGGTTGACATTGAATGTTTTGTTTATTCCCAAGTCATTTGACGCATCTGGGCGTATCAGGCTTGGCGTGATTTCGAGTGCTGCCGTCGATATTGTGGCGTTTTCTGTGAAAACAGGCTCGAACGGTGTGCCGAAATTGTTCATTAAGATTATGTCGTGAAGAAGAAGTTCGCTTCCTCCTGCTTTGTTAGCTGTGAAGGTCACTATGAATGCTTCTCCTCCTCCTGAGACAAGTTGTCCCCCTTTGAGTAGCGAGTCTGCGGCTTGAATCAGGCCTGGGGTGCTGTTCACGGCTCTCCAGACTGTCGCGTAGGCGCCGCTTCTCTTCAGAAGGTCTCCTTCTATGATGTTCGTGACGCTCAGGAATCCAGGTGAATAGCTCAGGAAGACCTGATAGGTGAAGAGGTCAACCGCGTTTGAAATGACTATGCTAACGTTAATGTTCTCATTAACGGCTACTGTTGAGGCCGTGGGTGTTATGGAGACTGTTGGATACAACAGCTGTGCCGCGGTTTTTCTCGTCACGAACATTGATGAGTATGATGATAGGATTATGATTGTAAATAAAAATGGGATGAGGGCTTTTTTGTTAAGCATGTAGATACCTTGTCCTAGAGTGTTTGCCACTGTTTCTTATGAACCTTTCTGACGAGGGCAAAAGCAACCGTCATCATCGCTAGCAACGTCACCACTATGGCTATTGATGGGTACTCAGGAACTACGTACGTCCCAGTTATATGTATGTCGTGTGCGCTTTGGGAGTAAGCTAGGTATACGAACGTGTGGGTTGAGTTTTGAGTGATTATGGCAGATCCTGTAAGGTCAGCGTCGTCCATTAGGACATGCCAGTATGTCAGTCCTTCAGGGCAATCTAAGAGAGTTTTTGGTATTGTAACATTTACGTAGCCTGTTGTGCCATCTGTTCCGCTTGTTGTTAAGTTGAGTGACTTCGCATATGTGTCAATGTTCATGGTCGGGACGGTTGAGTTTGAGAGAGTTGTCACGTTGTAGACTGTGCTGCCAACGATGATCTGGTTCGTAGTGATTGCGTTCATGTTGATCATGTGGTCGTATGGGCAGTCGCCTGAAAGCAGGTAGTTGTTGTCGATGTCTCCTGCGTACTGGTTATAGATGTCAATGAGAACCCCTCCTGCCGTGAAGTTGTTGATCGTGACTTCAACCTTGAAGAGTTCTACAGGTGTCGTTATGTCAATAGGTGAAAGCGATCCAGCTGTTAAGTCTTGAAGGTCACCTGTCGATGGGTCATAGCTCCCTGCTGTGAATATGCTGAAGCCCAAACTGTCGAAGCCAGCGCCCTTGTACCATTTTGTCACGTTGGCTTTGCTGACGTCTGCCGACTTGATGCTGGCGGTTATGGTTAGGACTTGGGACAAGTTTGCCACCATTATGCTAAAGTTGTATTTCTGAATTGGCAGAGGACCTGGCACGGCGCCTGTGATTGACTTCGTGCTCGGGCTAGCGTACATGATTTCATACCCTGTCTGTGCCTTTACGGTTCCAGTCCGTAAAACCGAAGCTGCTGAAGACAGAAGAATCAAAGCCGCAATTATCATCACTGAAGTCTTCTTGATTGTTAACAAATGCTTGAACACATCCTTTTTTTGGGATGTGATTTAGCTCGATACGTATTTAAGACTTGCTGTACCTAAAACTATATGTGGCTCCCATACCTCGTTAAGAGAAAATTGAGGTCAGGCCCTGTGATTCTTCCGTCTAGGTTGAAGTCGGCTTCTGCGAACCAGTTGGCCTTTTGCGGTGTTGAACCGTAGGAAGACAGTAACCTGTTCAGGTCGGGTCCAGATACTCTGCCGTCGCCGCTGAAGTCGCAGACGACGGTGCTGAAGAACGTCGTGTTTGCTGTTGCCGTCTGAATTTCCTTGTACTCTGTCGAGGCATATACGGAGTAGTTGCCGTAGCTGTATTCTGATGAGAGGTTGAAGACGTTTGAATAATCAGACTGGAACGTCATATTGGCGTATGGTACGTTGAATGGTTTTGTCAACACGCCGTCGGTTATGTAGAAAACTGCAACTTGCTCTGGGCAGTATGGAAAGCCTCCGTTGTGCGGCCAGTCTGATAGAACTTCCGCGAAGGCGGTTGCTGTGCCATTGCGTACACTGTGTGGAAGGAGAACAGCAGTTATCAAGAGGGCTGTGGAGCCTGCTTGGATTGTCCCTTGAGAATATGTTTGACCGATGGATGTATTGTACTTGTCGAGAGCGTTGATGCTGATTATGCATGGAAGCGGGTGATATTCCATGTTCTGGATTTGTATCGTGAAGTATGCTTGGTATCCTGCCGTGAAGCTGTTGGTATGGTTGCCGTATTGGTCGCTTGGGTAGAATTCAGTTATGTTGATTGGCCAGGAGCTCTGTGACAGATTTGAGTTTGTCGTTATTGTTCTAACTATGGAAGTGCCTTTCGGTGTAAGAAGCTCAAGTCCGACTAGAGTGCCTATGGGGGATCCTTCTATCGTCGCATTTCCCGAGATTGTTATGTTTGTTCCAGCGTAGAAATGATTCTTCATGCTTGCCACGGTCAGAGTAATCGGGCCAACTGCTTCAACAAAGGCATCTTCAGTCGTGTGGGGTATCTCGCCATAGCCGTTGTCCAGCAAGGTCGTTTCCATGAGGTGAAGTGTGCTGTTGCTGTATTCAAGGGCTTGGAATTCCACTGTGGCAAGGGTCTGGTTTCCTTGAAGCGGAACGGTGGTGAATCCTCCGTCCATTGTTATGTTTCCCTTGTCATTGTCTATTGAGAGTTGGCTGTCAGTCCATGGAACCGTGATGTTTCCATTCAAGGCTTCAAGATTCGAATTGTCGTAGTTGAGTATGGCTTGGAAGACTTTGAATGGCGGGCTGTTTACCAAAACAATCGAAACTATGAACGTGTCTTGTGCTTTAACCAGCACGTACGAAGGAGTGATGGACATAACAGTGGATGTGGCCCCTGCGATGAAGGCACCAGGAGCCAACGAACATAGAATCGAGAGAGTGATTGTTAAAACAAAAAAGGGGGGAAAGGTTGCTTATCCCTCGCATTGCCGCACCTAGAACGGTGGAATGTGTGGGCTGGTTGGGCTGATTATCACGTTTTCTGAAGCCTCTGGGCTCCAGCAGATACCGCAGAGCCATGGCAACTTGGTGTAGATGTCCTTGTAGACAGTTCCTATGCCTACGTAGGCCCATTCAGGCACGCAGATGGTCACTGAGTATGGTCCGCTGGTTCCTGGTGGAGCGTTGGTGACATCCAAGTAGGCCCATCCTACTGGCACGTCCAATTCATCGTAGAGCACTGCGGTGTACGTGAAGTTCCTCGGCGTCATTGCGTAGTTCGTGACGTTGACGGTTACGGTCAAGGTGCCTAGCTCGAACACTGGGTTCGGTGAAACTGTTTCGTCACTTATTTGCACGATCCAGTGTACTATCCACCAGTGCCAGTCTTCGACTTCTACGTTGGCGACGCTTGCCTTGGCTACAGCAGTCCAATTGCCGAAGGTTATGGCCTCAGCGTGCAGTGGGATGTCTGCCCACGGAATTCTGAAGCATATCTCGGCTATGCCGCTGCCGTTCGTCATGGCTTGTCTGGTGATGGTTATGTTCTGGTAGGGGTTGCTTGGGCCGTGGATCTCGAATGCTACTTCCTTGTAGTCTATTGGTTCACCGTTGTAGGTCAGCTTTGCGTACAGGCACACGAGGTCCTGTGGGCTGTATGAGTCAACTTGTGAACCGTTCAGGTATGGCGGGTTCACGCCTGTGAATGGCGTTGAGTAGTTTGTGGCGTCGTCGCCGTATCTCCACGGGTCTGTGAACAGGTCGATTGCTCGTCCAGTGGCGTGTGGGAAGACAACAAGTGGTTGGCTAAGGGTTGCGGTCTGGTGGTAGGCAGGGTCTGGGCTTCCACTTATGTCGGTGAAGATCGTCAGAGTAACAGTGTATAAACCTGCAGTTGCGTAGCTATAAGTTGGGGTTGCGGTGCCGTTCGCTATTGGCGATCCGTCACCGAAGTCCCATTGGTAGGCTGTGATGTTCGTCGCGTCGTGGCCGTCGAAGCCGCCTGCTGAGGCTGTGGCATCAAAGGATACGACGTCGCTCTCGTATACTGGATTTGGCAACCACGTGAATGCAGCTGTGGGCTGGAGCACTGTAATGACCTGCAACTCGTAAGCTATGGAGTCGTATGGGCAGTCGCCTGCGAGTAGTTGGTTGTTGTCGATGTCTCCTGCGTACTGGTCATAAATGTCCACGCCAACTCCGCCAGGTCCTGTGAAGCCCTTGCCTTCAACTTGAACCTTGAAGAGTTCTACTGGCGTCGTTATGGTGAGTGCTGATAGCGATGCGGCTGTTAGGCCTTGAAGGTCCCCTGTTAATGGGTCCCAGCTTGTGTTTGCATATATTGAGAAGCCTAGCGTGTTGAAGTCCGCGCCCTTGAAGGCGTTTATGACTATGACTTTCGTTGGGTCAACGGACTTTATGCTTGCGGTGATAGTTAGGACATTGGTCAGGTTTGCCACCATTATGCTGATGTTCCATACTGGGTGTGTGACTGGGAAGATCGGGTAGCTAAGGGTTTTTGTTGATGGATAAAGCGGAAAGTCTGGGCCTTGAGCGTACATGACTGGGCCTGTTCCTGGCGGCTGTGCTTTTACGATGAATGATACTAGTCCTAGAGACAGCATTGCGATGATTATGAATGACAATATCTTTTTCATTTTTCTCCTTTCTCCGTATTTATTAAACAGCGATCAATGATAGGTTTCTGGAAATTTAAGCGTTTTGGAACTAAGTTCTATTCAATTGCGGAATATTTCGCCTGCAGAACACTGCTCTGGCACGTTGCTTTTGAGAAGGTTTCCCTCGTGCAGGCTGGTTTCGATTCAGGGATAAACTAAAAAATGGGGGAGTGATGTTTTTTTTCTTAGCTGTTCTATGGCTTGCTTATAGGTGCTTTATACGGGGTTGCTTTCGAGTTTGACCCGTAGTTTGACAGGAAGAAGTTCAAGTCTGGTCCTGTCACTTGGCCGTCGTTTGTGAAGTCGCATAGGTACTTGCTGTTTATCCATCCTGGTGTTACCATCGCGCCGGAAGTGAAGTTCCAGACGTTGATGTTGCTTACCGGAGTGGACAGAAGCATGTAGTTGTTGCTGCGGTCTTGGTCTTGGATCACTGCGCCGTCTTGTGCATCGATTGTTGCCAATAGCACGTAGGTAGCGTTAGCAGATGGCATCCAGTTTGTCGTGCATGCCCAGCCGGTTCCTGCGCCTGGGTTGATTGTCTTCTTCCATGTGCCTATCAGCTCGACGGTGTTGATTCTCAGTGGGTTAAAGCTTGGCGATACGCCGGTTGTCTTCAGTGTCAGGGCTATGGCGTACAGGTTGATCAGTGCCTTCTCAGGGACTGTGCCGAAGTTGTTTGCAGTTACTAGCACGTTCAGGCCTGGGCCCTCATCTCCGTATAGGAGACCTGGCGTGTTACCCAGTAGTACCCATGCTTGCTTGACTGTGGTTCCATTTGGTAGGTCGTAGTTAGAAGGTTTGGTGTAGCTGTATGGCATCTGGTAGTTCCAGTACGGGTCAGCGGTGTTCGGCAGATTGAAGTCTGTGCTGTCGTACCACCACGTTGCGTACCAGTCGCTGCCAGTGCCGTTAGCGTATATTTCGTACGGTATGAGGCTCGGCCAGATGTCCACGATTGCTAGGTCACGCCACATCGGTACAGTGTCGGCTGGAGCAGATCCTTGGAAGCGCCAAGTGCTACTCCAGTAACTGCCTGAACCGTCCCAAGCCGTCAAGTTGACAACGTATCCGGCCTTGAGATAGTTAGCGTATATGTGGCTCGCGGTAGCAGAGAAGTTATTGACGGGGGTTGTGGTGTAGTAGTCCGTTGCGCTGCCGTCACCGTAATTCCATAGGAGTGCGACGATGTTGGCTAGCGGTCCTGGCTTGATGACTTGAAATGACGTATAGTTCCAAGTGATCATGCCGACGTCGTAGGTCAAGCTGGCGTTGAAGGTTACGTTAGTAGCGCTAGTCTGAACGTTAACAGTTCTGCCACCGTCGTATACGGTCTTGCTTGGCAACGGGTTGCCAACATGGTCTTCAGTCGCCCACGTGAATTGTGGGTGCGCCATGCCGCATGTGACTTGCCCGTAGACACTTCCTGCAAGCAGGTTGTTCTCGTTCAGGCTGTCGTCCCATACCTTTGCTTCCACGAACTGTATGAAAGTTGCGCCTGGAATGACAAAGGTGAAGTGGACGTACGCCAAGATTCCTGAGCCATGTACTCCTGTTATTTGTTCGTCAAAGTTCTGGCCAAAGAGTACCCACTCGCCCGAAGCTGACATGGTCGATGAGTTGGTCAAGTCGCCGCCTGTCATGAATGTTCCCCATGTTACACCTAAGACTCTGAGGACTGCGGGGTCCCAAAGCAGCTTGGCTTCCCAAGCTGAGACGTCCGAGACTGTCGTGGTTATGTTGAGCTCGTAGAGGAATGTCATGTCCGAGCCACCCGCAGGTAGAGTGACTACATTGAGGGTGGGGTTCATTGCCATTCCGTTGGTTATGTCAGCATGCGTTGTTAGGCTTTTCATACCGACGAAGACGCTGCACAGCATAATTGCAGCCATCGCGGCAAATAATAGTTTCTTCATAGTTCTCCCTCTCCTCTCCTTAACCAGCAGTTGCGCCGTAGTTCCTTGCCACAGCTGACAAGTCGACAGAGTTGATCACGCCGTTGCCGTCCAAGTCGCAAGCGGGGTTCCATTGTCCCCAGTCAGTTCCATGAGGACTCGCTGGTGTTGTGAACAAGGCCCTAGCCATTAGGCCCAGGTCCTGTGTACTCACTGTACCGTCTCCGTTGACGTCTCCAGCGCCGTCATGGAACATTGCTGACAACCTGCCCGCGATGTAATCTTGGCTCAGGTAGTAGTATGGGTTAGCGTTGAGCGTCACGTACTCGTTAGCTACGTAGCTGCCGAATATCCATGCGCCCGTGCCATCCTCGTAGATGTCCTTCAGCCCGTTGCCGTTAGCGTCCGCCGTCACTGGGTCGTAGTTCCTCACGTCAGTCTGCCAGGTTGGGTTCGCTGTGTTCCACAGTGCGCCCCAAGTGTCCCTGTTCAGAATCGGCAATCCGCCTGCCTGCAATAACGCCCAAGCGCTCTTGTACAGGTAGTAGATGCCCGTCGTGTTCGTTGCAGTGTCAATGGTTATGTGGTCAAAGGCCTTCACGGACGGGTAGTTCCACGCTACTGCCGCTCCGCATGCCTTCGTGAAGTAGAAGCTGAAGTTAATGTCGTAGACATCGAGGTTTCTGCCTGCTGTCATGTTGTTGTGCCAGTACACGTTCGGCCTTATCGTGAAGTTAATGTATGTCGCGTCAACGTCACCGCCCTTCGCAGTGGCATCCCAAGAGCCTGCGCTGCTGCTTTGAGCTATCCAGTATTCAGTCTCCGCTAAGTTGAACGGGTTCACACCCATCAAGGACTCGTACATGAGGCCTAGACAGTTCTGGTCCCACAGCCACTGAGAACTAATCTGGTTGAGCTGCTCGATGTTGCTCTTGAAACCATAATCCCACTGGTTGTCGGCCACAACACCGTTCAGGAAGGTGTAGTAGTTGTCGACTCCTCCTCCAGCGTTGTTGATCACGCCTGTATCCCCTGTCTTGTACGCCTTTACGGCGTTGCTACAATACATTGGAACGATGGCGCAGTACTTGAGGAAGAGGAAGCCTGCAACCTTGTTGGCGACCTCAGCGTCGGCTATGGTGGCTGGGTAAGCTACTTTGAGCGCCCAGTAGTCAAAGCCTTCACTGTCACTGTGACCTGGACCGAACAAGGTTCCGTTGTTGCAGAAGCCTGGATAGTTAACGCTCCAGCCGAGTGGATAATAGTACGTTTCACTTGCGAACAGGTCGTGGTACTCGTTCGGTATCACGCTCAAGCTCCAACCGCCTGTGTACAAGTTGTAATCGTACAAGACCATTACGCTCTTGTAGCAGACGGTCTTCTCTGTGACGATCGAGTTCACAGGCACGCCTATGTTCTTCAGCGCGGCAGCCAGCATCTGGCCAGCTTGCAGTCTGTTGGGGTCGTCTTGTCTGATGTAGAATTTGACTGCTTTCATGTCTTGCCCTGTTGACGGGTCAATTCTTGACGTGTGACCAGTGTTCCAGACGAAGCCTGCCTTGTCAAGTATGTAGGCAGCCATCGCTGGGCTGTATGGGTAGGTGATTCCGCCCACACTGGCGTTCAACTCGTAGCTGTTGGATCCCACATTGTAGGTCACTGCCGAGTTCGTGTAGTTGATCATGTCCATGTACTGTGACTGGAACGGTGGAAGCGGCACAGTCATCTTGTAGCCGTATCCCTTCAGGACCTGCGTGATTATCGAGTCACGGTCAGTCAGGTAAGCGACTGCTTGCCTGAATGCGAGACTCTGGTTGGACTGGATGGCCGACAGCTTATAGAACTTGTTAGCTGGGTCACCTGTGGGCCACGCCTGGTTGTTTATGTCAATTTCCATCATACCCAACTCGACGTAGCTGTCCAACTTAACCTGCGCGGGCATCAACGCCCAGGCATCAATCCAAGTTTTGGTGAGAGGCCAGTCGTTAATGTCCAAGACGCCAGTCTGCAAGGCCGCGTTCTCAGTGTCTGGGTTGTCGTAAATGTGTATTTCCATCTTCGAGGTTTTTGGTCCGTTAGCGGCGAAAGCAATAGATACTAATCCGAAAGCCATTAGACTCGCTAATATCACTACTATAACAAATGCTTTCTTGTTCATTTTCCATTCTCCCTTATATTTCAGCGATAAAACTATTGGGTCGGCGACAATTTAAGCATTACGGAACAAAGTTCTATCCATCAAAAACACAAAAAAACATAAATACTACCCATTTCTGCAGTCCCTTTTGAACCGCAAATGCAATACGAATGGCCCAAGAAGCTTGACAACCTAGGATCTTTGGTAAATCACATAGCAGAATTCTTCAGGAGAAAGAGCTTCGATGCCGAAATCATCGAAGATACCAACGCGAGAATTAGCATCTTAGCCTATCCGACAGAGAAATCCGAGGGTGGGCACATGATACGAGTCAGAGTCACAGAAACATTGAAGGAAACGATCATAGACTTCATGTCGACCAGCAGAGCGGACGAGTCCGTGCGCCTAGGAATACTTTCCCAGTTTCTGGGCGGGGGAAGCCTAACAGCAAGAAGCACAAACTTGAAGGAAGACCTTGAAGCATTGGAAACAGAGTTTTGGACTGACATTCAGCAGTTCATAGCAGGTCAGCCAGGTCAACTAACATAGTACGGCATCTGATAGGCCACATCATCAAGGTACAGTGTGGTCGCAACAGAGTAGCCCAGCATGAACAAGTTAACATCAGATGTGAAAAGCAACTTCACAGGCTCTCCTCTTCCTACAGATTGATTGTTGTATTCTGCAAAAAGAGGGAAATACTGCAAGTAAGTGTCATTGGACATGATCAAATCAACACTGGAATGAGGACCAACGCTCGTCTCATTAACAAGAAACTTCCTTGAAAACAGAACCTCGGAGTATCCTTCAGCCTCATCATAATAAGCAACAATGTCAACAGAGAGAAACTTTAGACCAACATAAGATGAGTTCTGAACTACAGAAAAATTCGCGTCGATAACGGCGTCACGAAACTGGCCCACATTGACCGTATAAATGTTGAACGAGTTGATCCTCAAGTACAGATGACTCAACGCAACATGGAACTGCAGATAGTTCAAAGTGGCCGGAACCAGCAGCAGTGCCGACACAGCAACCGTCAGACAGAAAGCCACCATCACAAACTTGTAGTATCCCGCCCGCTTCATTTCGAACCCTCGCTATCTTCATCCTCGCCTATAGGCTCAATCCACTCCCCTATGCCTCCGCCTATCACTCCTGCGAAAAGGCACAAGACCCAGACGCCTGGAAACGTGCTCTGCATAACCATCATGATGGCCGATGAGAGAACAAGGTTCAAACCCATGACGCCTGACTGCAACGAACCAGTAATTGAAGGCAACACGCCAAGAATAAAGACAGTTGTGAAAAACGAAAACAACATAACCATAAAATAGCTGAGGATAATGTCCTGCAAGTCCGCTATCAACATGCCGCACATCGCGCTAACGAGTAGAAGAAGAACATAGAACGGCGCCGATATGGCTGGAGTGACATACAACACTTGAAGAATTATCGAGGAGATCAGGAATGACCAGCCAAGGGCCACGAGAACTGTCTTAGCCTTCATCATGCCCACTTAGTTTCTACCCAATGCTTGACCTTTCTGTTCATGGGAACGAGCTTGCTACCGGCGCTGTCTGAGCTTCGGGTTCAGCAGGTCATCGATCGAGTATCCGATCAAGATGAAGGACATCGAAAGCAGGGCTATCGCAAAGCCAGGCGGAAGAGTCCACCACCATTTTTCAACGCTCTTCTCCACAGCCATAGAGTCATGAAGCATCCTGCCCCACGACATAACTGATGGATCGAACAGCCCCAAATAGCTAAGCGCCGCTTCGGAGATTATCGCTCCAGGCACAGACAACGCTAAGGTAACGTACACCAGCGACATCACATTTGGAATTATGTGCTTCGTGATGACGTAGAACCTTTTTGCACCAACGGCCTTCGCAGCCTCCACAAACGGCCTCTCTTTCAGGCTCAGAGTCTGTGATCGCACCACTCTCGCAAATCCCATCCATCCAAGAACACCTATCAGCAGAATCAAGTTCCAAAGCGAAGGACCCAGCAAGGCAATAAGCACAATCAATAAGGGAAGAGTGGGAAGAACCAGCAACATATCAGTGAAACGCATCAGCAACTCGTCCACGATTGAACCCACATAGCCAGCCGTTACCCCTACGAAAAGACCTATGACCGTGCCCAAGAAAGCTGCAAGCAGACCTATCAGCAATGAGATTCTAGTTCCATATAGCAGCTGCGTAAAAATGTCTCTGCCCACCTGGTCAGTTCCTAACCATCCGAATGCGTCTCCGTAGATTCTGAAGTTCATGCTGTCCAAGTAGATAACCGAGTGGATTTCCTGAGTGGAGTCAACGTCATTTATGAACAGCTTGAGCTGGTAGCTATACGTATGAGACTCCGTCGTGTTGAAAATTATGTTGTTAGGATTCTGGCCCGCAATTGGGAATATGCTCGTGACGTGTGTTGAATAGGAGTCTATGTAGGTCGGAATATCCCATAGATCCGTAGGAGAATCCTGTTTGAACGTGTCTAAGACGTACGCTGCCTTCTCAGTAAAATTGGAATCCGTTCCATCAGGATATCTGTTCACAGCAGCCTGCATCTGAACTTCACCAAGACCCTCAAATCCAGTTACCAACATGCTATAATTGGCTGCAAACCTTCTTGGACTGTCAATGTATGGGTAGTCAAACACCTTCTCGAAATCTATCTCCACAACGCTAGGAGCCTCTCCTGCCTTTCTGTTGTATTCTATTGCCAGACTCCCCGGGCCTGTAATTGGGTCACCCACATTTGAGCAATAAGTCACGTTAACATGGCTCGCTTCACTAACAGATATGTTCCACTCGTTGACAGCTGCAACCGTATCGAACCCACCAGCAGAAGAGTTCAGCAGCAGCATGTTAAAGGAATAGTGTCCACCGCCGGGCAAGTCATTAAGCCAAAATGGGACAGCGTAATCGCCAGCAAGGTACCTGTCGTAGTACGGATCATAAGGAGTCGCCAAAGGAGCAAAGGCAGCGATAAGGATGAAGAAAACGATTATTCCAACTCCTAATATTCCTCGCTTGTCGGACAATACTTGTTTCATGAATTTTGATAGTCTCTTCATATCAAATTCGAATTTCTCTTTTCTAGTTGCCACAATTCACACCTCTAACCGTAGCGGATCCGAGGGTCCACAACTCCGTAAAGCAAGTCCGATATGAAATTCGCGGCGATCACACAAAGCGCGATTATGTAGAACATCGCATTAAGCACTGGATAATCGGCATAGCTTATTGCAGAGAAAAGCCAGTAGCCAAGTCCCTGATACGTAAACACCGTTTCTGTGATTATGGCGCCGCTCAACATGAAACCGAAGGACAAGGCGATATTCGTAATCAGAGGCAACGAAGCGTTTCTCAAAGCATGCTTATAGAGGATAGATCTCTCTTTGACACCCTTAGCCCTAGCAGTAACGATGTAGTCCTCTGTCAAAGCTTCCAACATGGTTGCTCTCGCCAACAGCAAATATCCACCATACTGGAACAGTGTCAACGTCAACACTGGCAAGACCAAGTGTTGCAGTCGGCCATAAATCTCAACGAAAATGTTGGCAGGCGGGTTGAAAGCCCATTCCCTTGGAATCGCGCCTGCGCTGGGGAACCAGCCTAACCAAGTACTAAAAATGCTCAACAAGAGCATGCCAATCCAGAATGAAGGTACTGAAAAGAAGAGAAGAGAGACAGATACGTTTGCAGTGTCAAAAGTCTTTCCCCTCTGAGCGGCGGCGACCACTCCGAGAAGTGTCCCAAATAGTATCGCTAATATGGTCGAGAGCCCCACAAGGGCCAGCGTATTCATCAGGCGCCCTGATATTTCATCGCTTACAAGGTGATTAGACATATAAGAATATCCGAAGTAGAAATTGAGGCAATTCTGTATGTATTTGACGTACCTGACACCTATCGACTCATTCAAACCAAAACGGGCAATAATCGCTGCCAACTCTTGCTTATTCTGGATTCGGTTAGCTCCAGCGAAAACAGCCGTGGGGTCACCAGGCATCAGCATAAATATTATGAAATTCAGAGAAATCACAAAGTAGACAAGAATAAGCAAATAGATTACTTTCTTTCCCAAATAGGCCTTCAGTCCCATATTCCCTCACCACGCAAAGGTGAGCCGAATATTGTTATTTAAGTTTTTGCTACGGCATCCACGAAAACTTAAATAGAAGAGGAAGGCACAAAATAACCAGATTCCAACAAAAAACCTTAAAATGTGAAGAAAAATGCCCTTACTAGAAGTAGACCAGCTCAAGACCTATTTTAAAATACTCAGAGGCTACGTAAAAGCCGTCGACAATGTCAGCTTCTCCATAGAAAAAGGCGAAGCCATAGGACTGGCCGGAGAATCAGGATGCGGAAAAACAACGACCGCACTAAGCATCCTCAAAATCCTTCCCTCAAACGGCGAAATCAAAGAAGGCAAAATAATGTTCTCAGGCATGGACATAACCAAGATCTCCGACGAAAAAATGCGCAGAGACATCCGATGGAAAGGCATCTCCATCGTTTTCCAAGGAGCAATGAACGCCTTCAACCCCGTCTACCGAGTCGGAGACCAACTGGTCGAAGCCATAACGTTGCATGAAGACATCAGAAAATCCGAGGCCGTGGCAAGAGCAAAGAAACTCCTAGAGCTGGTCGGCATAGAACCCTCACGTTTCAGCAATTACCCCCACGAGTTCAGCGGCGGAATGAAACAGCGAGCGCTCATCGCCATGTCAATCTCCTCCAACCCATCTGTCTTGATAGCAGACGAGCCCGGAACCGCGTTGGACGTCATAGTCCAAGCACAGATACTAAAGCTACTGCGCGAACTCAAGAAAAACCTGAACCTATCCATGATTCTAATCACACATGACCTCTCAATCATAGCCGAGACATGTGAGAAGACAGCCATCATGTATGCTGGAAAAATTGTGGAATATGGAAGCGTCGTCGAGATCTTCCGCGAACCGCTACACCCGTACACGATCGGACTGCTCGCAGCCTTCCCAAACATCAAAGCAGCAAAGACCCGAATGAGAGCAATACCAGGTTATCCGCCAGACTTGCTGGATCCTCCAACAGGATGCAGATTCCACCCGAGATGCAAGTATGCCATGGACATCTGTAAACAAAAGGAACCTACGCTGATCCTTGACAGCAAAGGCCGTAGCGTGGCGTGCCACCTCGTGAACAAGTAAGGTGAGAAAATGAGCGAAACAATAGTGAAAGGCGAAAAACTCAAAAAACTGTTCATACTGAAAACAGGATTCTTCAAATCCCTAACGGAAAGAAAGTCATTAGCAGTGCACGCCGTTGACGGAATAGACATCGACGTAAAAAAGGGCGAAATACTCGGCCTTGTTGGAGAGAGCGGCAGCGGAAAAACAACAACAGGCAGACTCCTTCTTAGACTAATAGAGCCTACTGAAGGAAAGATCTTCTTCCACGGCAAAGACATAACAAAACTTGACGAAAACCAAATGCGCGCGCTGAGACGAAAAATGCAAATAGTGTTCCAAGACCCATACTCATCACTGAACCCAAGAATGACTATCGGCGACATTGTAGCCGAACCAGTAAGAATACTGGAAAACAGAACGCCACAGGACACAGAGAACCTCGTGAAGAAAGCCCTTGATGACGTGGAACTGCACCCGCCAGACGAGTTCTTCTTCCGATACCCGCACGAGCTAAGTGGCGGCCAAAGGCAAAGAGTAGCCACCGCCAGAGCCTTCGTCCTAAACCCAGAATTCGTCGTAGCAGACGAACCAGTCTCCATGCTTGATGTCTCCATCAGAGCCGAAATTCTGGACCTGATGATAGCCTTGAAAGAAAAACACGATACTGCTTTCCTGTACATCACGCACGACCTCGCCCTATCAAGACATCTGTGCGACAGAATTATGGTAATGTACCTAGGGAAAATAATGGAAAAAGGTGACGTTGACCAAGTCGTCACCGAACCACTTCATCCTTACACGATGGCCCTCTTGGAGGCAGTGCCAGTGCCAGATCCCGCCGTCAAACGCAGCGAAACCGTACTGAAAGGAGAGATCCCAAGCCCCGTGAACCCACCATCCGGCTGCAGATTCCACACACGTTGCCCATCATACATCGGAGAAATATGCAGAACCAAGGAACCGCAACTACTCGACGCAGGCAACGGACACCTAGTGGCCTGTCACCTCTACCCAAAGAAATAAACAATAGAAAACCTCATAACAGCATTCTATACCTTTTCAGCGAATGAGACATCACGCAGTCTGAGGTCTAGCTTGTCTCACTGATTTTCTTCAGCTGATTCCGATACATCTCCAAAACCTCACTGGCTGTTGTCGCGTCTTCAGCCGCTTTGTCAACGCGATAGTCTCCCGTGAACCTTGGAAAACGAATCGCAAGCCCACTTCCCTTACGAACAGAATCCATTCCGCACATGTGAATCGGACTGAGCGTTATCTCCGCACCCAGAACCTTGAGAACCAAAACAGGCTCAAACCAAACATCCGCCTCCAACAACGATTGCACACGCGAATGCTTGTGAGGCACGATATGCTTCTTCAACAGTTTAGGCAGCTTAGCCAAATCCTCATCCGTGAAACCCGTCCCACACTTCGTCACTGTCTCAAAAGTGTCAGAATCAGGATTGTAAGCAGCAAGCAACAACGCACCATAAACCCCTGCACGTTTACCTCTCCCGTGAAAAGCCCCAACAATCACCAGATCAACAGTATCCGTCATCTCACTCTTGTAGTCACGCTTGTACTTGATCCACATCCAACCCCTAGCTCCAGCCTGATACACCGAGTCCTTCGCAACCGATTTACACACTAAGCCTTCACAACCACCTTCTATGGCTTCCAAGAAGAACCTTTCAAGCTCCTTCGGATTCTCAATAGCCAAATGCTTGGCTGTCTTTACCCTATCATCTTCCCTTACCGCCTTTTCAAGAGCCTTCCTTCTCATTGGATACGGTTCCAGCGTCAAATCCCTGCCTCCAACATACAAAGCATCAAACATAAACAGGGAAACAGGATAATCCTCTATCGCCTGCCTAATCTCGTACTTGCGTCTCCGATGCATCAACTCTTGAAAAGGCTTCATCTCACCAGTGTCAACATCCACAGCAACACATTCGCCCTCAAGAATAGCGTCAACAGCCTTCACGTGATCCTTCACAAGCTGAATAGCGTCAGGATACTGCTCCGAAATGTTCTCCAGCCGCCTAGAAAACAGAACCACCCTTTCACCTTTCTTGTGAGCCTGCACCCTTTCACCGTCATACTTGTACTCCGCGATGCACTTCCCACCAAGCTTCTCCAATATCTCCTCAGGAGACGAAAGCCTCTCAGCCGACATAGGCCTTATCGGTTCAAACACACAGACCTCAAACTTCTGGATCCCTTGCAAACCCTTCTCCGCGATGATCTTAGCAACCCTGCCAAGGTCTGAAGAAACGTTATAAGCCCGCTCGGCCAGTTCACGAGCCTCCTTTCCACCACCATACGCAATAGCCAACGCATCCAGAACAGTCATGTCAGCAATGCCAAGGCGAAGATTCCCAGTAACCGTCCGCATGATATACTTGACTTCCTTCGGCGTCGCATCAGCCAACAACCCCGCCAAATGCGCCATTTTGGAATCCACCGCGCCAGCACCCGAGGCTTTAGCCATCTTGTCCAAAGTCTCGTAGACCATTTGAACAGTCAAAGGTTTCTGGAAAAATGTTGCTTGCTTCCTAGAAGCCATTACTGCCTGAGCAGTTTCTCCTATATCCCCAGTCTTTTTGAGGCTTTCTTCGATTTCGCTTTCTTTGGCCCCTGACGCTCGAGAAAGAGCCTTTATGGCAAGTCTTTCAGCAACACCTATTTCGATGCCCGCAAAATCTGGGTAGATTTTGCCCTGAGTCAAATAAACAACTTTGTCGATAACGTCCTCCGACGTGTTCTTGAGCAGGTCAACAAGAAGGTCTGTCATCTCCAACCTTTTAGTCGTTGACTCAATCTTCTCATAAGCATCAGCGATAACAGCATACTGCAAGCTTCAAGGCCTCAACTCCTAATCTGAAGACGCGAGATATTAAAACTTCATATTGCCAAGCAACTCACTCTCAACTGAATAAGTGAAAAATCGCTAGTCCTTCCAAAACTCAACAAACCTAACTAGAAGATTCCTCCAGAAGCTTTTTCCTTTTCCTGTACCAATTAGGATTAGGAGAAGGGAGAGAAAGGCATCCTTTGTACAATGGCATAGTGAACTCGAAGTCTTTGATTTCATTATTATGCATTGTAGTATTGGCTATTTGCCATGTTCCCTTCGTCGCACAAGCTCAGACAGCAAATCTGGCCGACACGATAAACGCGTGCACAGTGAATTGGCAAGCGAACCCAGATACAGTGAAGCTTGCTATGGTATTCAACAAGCTCCCGTTGAGCTATTATGATACTCTTATTCAACAATATGCTTCCCAGTCAGACTGGAGTGAAGTTTTGAGAATAAAGAGACTCAGCGAAATTGACGGATACGATTCAGCGACGGTCGACGAAGCCGCCAAGAGTGCTCTAACGAACATGCCCATGCTAAAGCATCTGCCCAACACTTGGCCAACATACAACTATTTTTTCGTCTACAAAAGATATGATCTCAACGCTTACAGATACGCTTCACAATGGAATTATGAAACCGCCAAATGGAACAAGTCATCAGCATATCAAGAACTCCTGGAAACCTATCAACATAACGGTCAACCCTCCTTAGGCTACAATCCCATCACTCTCAGCGCATTCCAGTGGTATCCTCGTTACTATGATGAATCCGCCGAAACTCTAGACTGCTTCATAAAATTAGGCGGTAACGATGCTGGTCTTTGGGATTACATTCAAAATAGATTTTGGGGCGGAAGCATATATGGCTACAATGATAAGACCACGTTTGAATGCGAGTTCGGCTTTTTTGCCATGGTAGCTGGTTACTATCATGCAATTACGGGATATAGCTCACCGTATCTTGATCGTGTCTACTTGGACCTCTACAACAAGGCATTAGCACAAGGCTGGAGTAGCGTGGCTTGGGGCATACCTGGAGTCGTTAGACACGCTTCGGGCAATCCACAACTCAGGTTGGAGAACACCCTGGGAGCGATTCAGGCTCTGCACACGTATTGTGGGAGCTCTGACTGGCAATCGAGTTTTGTATCCCTCCTTGTTGGTTCAAGGAAGGCTTGGATAGCCTTAGTATTCAGTCCGCTTTATTCTAACGGTCAGTTCAGAATGACTTCCGATAGCGGCGTCAGTGATGCGGCCACTGCATACGGTATGATGACGCTTTTTCTTGAAGGCATAATACCAGACACGGGCAGCATAGCCATGCCCCTAAATGAAGAAGAATATGAAGACACGGTGGATTTGTCTCCCGCAACCCTTTTTCAGTTCGACTACGACACGAAATCCATTCGAATACCAGTCTGGGCTGGAGACATCAAGTTCCAGTTCGGAACCGCAGTAACGTCAGCAAACTTCCCTCTCGATGGAGTCTATGAAGTCAAATTCAGTGATGACTGGAACACCGTTGTGTCCGTCAACCGAATCCAAGGTTTACAAGAATACTACTATCTCAAACCGACATCCCTAACCGCTGAATTCACATGGAGACCCAGACAGCCAACCGTAGGCGAAACAGTCACTTTCACCTCAACAAGCAGCTTTGCCCCAAACGGAACCATCGCAGCCTATCAATGGCAGCTCGGAGACGGAGGCCAAAAAACAGATGAAAACTTCACGTATATCTACCATACAACTGGCAACTACAACGTCACACTAGAAGTGGTAGATAGCAATGGCTTCACTGGCAACGTTACTCACATCATCAGCGTTCAGCCTGCGCGCGCGCCTATCCCAAACTTCACCTGGAATCCCTTAACCCCAAAAGTCGGAGAATCGGTAACTTTCGATGCATCATCATCAACACCTGGAGTGACCATCCTAGATTATGAATGGAATTTCGGCGACGGCCAAACGGCATCTGACCAGACAGCAACGCACACTTACACAGACGCAACAAACTACACAGTAACACTAAACGTTACAGACAGCAACGGCTTGTGGGACATTGAACAGAAGCAAGTCCAAGTGGTCCAACCACACGGTCCAAAAGCAGAGTTTAGCGCGGTTCCTGAAACCGCAAATGCCGACGACCTCGTAAAACTTGATGCCGCAACCTCACAGCCAGGATGGAATGGAACGAACCAAATGCCAATTACTGAATACCGCTGGGATTTTGGAGACGGCAACGAAACTACGACAACGGCTCCGATAATATACCACGCCTTCAGCAGTTCAGGAGTATACTACCCAACTTTGACTGCTTATGCAAGCGGAGCCACACCAGAAACCGACGTGATAACACACAGAGTTGCCGTTTTTTCGGTGCCCGTCGGAGGCTACTCAATCGCTATTAAATTGTACAGCACAGCAATACCCACATCACTCCATCTTATAATGCTAATAGTGCTATCCGTTTTCTTAACAGCAGCCAGACGCAAAACACGTAGGAAAAAAAGCGCGCACGCTTAATGTTACTAACATGAACGAGGCACCCGATAGCGCGCCTGCTCATTTCGAGGCCAGCATTCAGTAAGCATCTTTCACTCTCCAAATTGTGTTCCAACATGCGCACCCAAGCTCAGTTCACGCTCTTCCAAAACCGCTATCGACGAAACCTTTTTACACCCGCAATTCTCCTCAAACGTGAGTGCCACGATGAACACAAATCTCGTGAAACAAATCGCTGCATTAGCTAGCGTTTCATTTATCGTCGCAGTGGTCCTCTTCTTCCTCGACATCCAGTTCTTCCCCGCACGGCTCTACATGAAACCAGCCGACGGCGCATTCATAGAAGGCATCTTCCTCGTCCTTTCAGGCCTCCTGATTTTCATAGGCTCAGGCGGAATAGGCCCAGCCAGCCGGAAAGCCGCTATGCTGGCCTCGGCAGCCAAAGCAATCTCAGACAAAGACGTCATAGGACCATCCGAGATCTTCAGAAGAGACGCATGGAAACCAAAAGGCTACACGCGCCTAGGACTAGTATTGATCCTGACAGGACTGTTTCTCCTGATCATATATTTCGCCTTCGCATAGCTCTTGCCAAAATAGAGAAAACAGCCTTGCCAAGGCACAAAAGACTTAAGTCTTCTCTCGTCTCATTCGAGCTTGGATGATGAAACCGAGAGTCAATAGAGCTTGGCTGTGATATGACTCGACGGGCAAACTGACATCTTCTTATGAGAAGGCTTATCAGCAAACCAAGATGAGCTAGAAAAGGAAAACTTGGGCTCTAAACCTCAAGTGCAAAATGGCTGAGAACTTGTCCAGATCAGAGATCACATCGCGATTGCTAAAGACTCTCGATAGGCTTTCAGCCAAAAGAACCGTCAGATACACAGTGTACCTGTTCGCGGTGACGATGTTCTTCGCATTCATCTTGATGCCACCCATGCTTGGAATCATCCTGAAGTGGGACACCATGAAGCAGGTTCTTGATCAACCTGATCTTCTAGGACAAGCCCTTTCAGCAATCAAGAACTCCTTTGTCGTGGCTCTTCTCGTCTCAACCCTTGACATCGTCACAGGGGTTCCAATGGCGTGGCTTATCACGCGTGGAAAATCAAAATGGCTGAACGTACTTGACACACTCTCCGACATCCCATTCATCGTGCCCACGGCCGCGCTGGGCTACTCCCTACTCCTGTTCTGGAGCAAGTCAGAAGGGCTTTCAGCCCTCTTCAGCACGTCACTGGTCTCACCGGGCTGGCTTCTCGTCATCCTGCTGCATTTCACGTTCTCTTATCCCGTCGTCGTCAGAGTCGTCGTGGGTGCCCTACTGGATTACAAGAAAGAATATGAAAACGCGTCAAGAACCCTCGGCGCGCCGCCCTTCACAGCCTCAAGAACCGTCACTTTTCCAATAATAAAACCGTCATTGATAGCGGCCTTCATGCTCGCGTTCTCAAGATCAATATCAGAAACAGGAGCCACAATGATGGTTGCAGGAATAACGCAAAACGGAAACCAAGTATCAGCAGCCTTTGAGAATGGAGCAACGTTCATCCAGACTCATCTAGGCCCAAACAAAGAAATAACAGGCGCAGCCGTCTTCGTGAGTTTCCTCTTGATGATAATCTCATGCTCAATATTCATTGCCATAAGACTTCTTGGACCCAAGCTGAGAATGCCAATAAAGAAAATATGGCCCACCACCGAAAGAAAAATGAGCTACTCAAAAGCCACGATTACAAGAAACGGAATATCGCTCGCAATATTCCTCATCATCGTGTTCATTCCATCGATCTTCGTCGCACTACCAGCGTTCGAAGCAATATTCACGGACACACTTCACAGTGCACTCTCAGGCATAGGCATCTGGAGCGACTACTGGCAAAGCTTATTCCTCTCATACTCGCTGGGAGCGATAGTCACAGTATTGAACCTCGTCATAGGGCTGCCGATGGCAATAATCGTCGCAAGGAGAAAACTCGGAACCCTACCATCCTCATTGCTGGACATACTGATCAACATTCCACTCATAGTCCCATCAATAGCCTTAGGCGTGTCCCTCAAAGTCTTCTGGAGCAACTTCACTTTCGTACCAGAAATATGGCTGCTAATCTTCGCTCACTTAACCATAACTTATCCATACTTCGTCAGATCGATGTCCGCTGCAATTGAGAGAATAGGAGTAGACCTAGAAGAAGCTTCAAGGACGCTCGGAGCCAAACCGCTAGGCGTCTTCAGAACAATCATCCTACCATTAACCAAATACTCCATGCTATCGGGCGCAATAATGGTATTCACAAGAAGCGTAAGCGAAACCGGCGCAACAGCAGCAGTAACCTCCCTCAGAACAGCACCAATTGTCATCGTCGACTGGGTAAAACACCCCTCACAATTCACGCCACTCCAAATCGGCCTAGGCTGCGGCTTACTCATCCTATTCTCATTCATCATCCTACTCACACTAAGATTCATTGCCAAAGGCAAAGGAAGATACTAGCATGACATATATACCGAGTGCATCCATGCAAATACCAAAAAACAGAAGCTGCACCAAATCCAAGGAGGCTTGACCCCTGCCCGACGTACGCATAGTAAACGTCACGAAAAAATATGGAAAACTAGTCGCTGTAAACGACGTAAGCCTCCACATCCATGACAGGGAATACTTCTCCCTTCTAGGCCCAAGCGGCTGCGGAAAAACCACGCTACTCAGACTAATAGCCGGACTCATACGCCCAGACGAAGGCGACATCTACATCGGCGACAGACTTGTCAACGATGTCCCACCAGAGGACCGAGACATAGGATTCGTCTTCCAAACCTTCGCCCTGTTCCCACACATGAACGCCTGGAACAACGTTACCTATGGCCCAAGAGTCAAAGGATTTGACATGAGAAAAGCAGAAACCATTGGACACGAAGTGCTCGAAATGGTCAAGCTACACGAACGCATGGACGCTTATCCCAATGAACTGAGCGGAGGAATGATGCAGAGAATAGCGCTTGCAAGAGCCCTAGCCGCAGGCGCCAAGCTTCTGCTCCTTGATGAACCTTTGGGACAGTTGGACGCAAAGGTAAGAAACGAGCTGAGATACGAAATAAGAAGAATGTCGAAAGATCTAGGGTTGACGGCCATACACGTGACACACGATCAATCCGAAGCCATGGCCATTTCAGACAGAATAGCCTTAATGAAGCAAGGAAAAATAATGCAAGTTGGAACACCACAAGAACTCTACATGACCCCTAACAGCATCTTCGCGGCTCATTTCATCGGAGAATCAAACTTTCTGGAAGGCTTCGTACATAGCACAGACGGCAACGAAACCACAGTAGAGTTAAGAAGCGGCATAAAAGTCAAAGCTGCCAACGGGCAAGCTCAAAAGGGTGAGAAAGTGGTTCTAGCCATAAGACCCGAAACGCTGATCATAGAAAAAGGATCCAGGAAAAATCAACTTCCAGGCACAGTAGAAAGAGTGACCTTCGAGGGAACAAACATCCGCTATGAAATCAGACTCGAAAATCAAGACCTTATCGTCGTAGTCAAACCCTCAATGACCGGTGAATGGTTCAACATTGGGGAGAAAGTGAGTGCCGAATTCCCCAAGGAGAAGACTCACATTTTCAAGTATCCAGATGGAGGATTGAAAGAGGAGATAGCTATTGAGTGACCTTGTAAAATGGTTTGAGAAAAGAAGAGAAACGAAAGCCCTAGCAACCGTGCAAAGACATCTAGCCCTAACCACTGAGATAGTCGAGGACTTGGAAAAAGCAGCAATCGCAGCCGTAGAACACGACAACGAAGAAATGCGCAGATCCATCGAAAGAGTCACACGCGGAGAAAGAGAAGCAGACACATTACGCAGAAAAGTCATGGACGAAATATCAAAAGGAGAACTTTCACCCATAGACAGAGAAGACCTAATGGGACTCGTCAAGAAAGTAGACATGGTCGCAGACTGGAGCAGAGAATCAACACGCATACTCGGCGCAACTCCAATGGAACTCGTGCCCAAACCGATAAAAACAGAACTACTGGAAATAGTCAGAAGCGTAAAGGAATGCACAAGATCCCTTCAAAAATGCGTCAACAAAATGATGACAAAACCAGAAGAGGCTCTTCAAGCTGCAGACGTAGTGGAAAGAGAGGAAGAAAAAACAGATGACATCCATGAAAGAGCAAGAATCTTGATCGGAAATGAAGATATACCTAAGGCTGGAGTAGCAGTGTTAATAAGCCAGCTTTTCGAAGCCATAGAGATGATTGCAGACTCATGCGAAGACGCATGCGACCAAATTAGAATAATAATGGTGAGAGAATAGAGGGAAAAACGTGACTGAAGTAAAAATCAACATATCAGATCTGAAGAGCGAAGGCGGCGACTTGATCAAAGAACTCGCCGAATACATAAAAGGCAAAACCCAAGCCGATGTTCAGACAGCAACGAATGACATCATCATAAAAGGCGAGGAAAAAATCGTTTCACGAGGATACTTACGGGTCCTCCTACGCAAGTTCCTGCACAAACAAGAACTCAGAGACCACTTCAGAATCATAGGCGGAAAAGAAAACGCCCTCATAGTCAAAGAGATAAAAATCAGAGAAGAAGAGTAACCCGTCCTTTTCCGAACACGCTGAGCAAAATCAGCGCCATTATTTGCCTCTAACCACGAAGAAGACCCCAGCCAACACCAAAACTGCTCCAAGCACAAACGTTAACGCTGGTATTTCTTGGAACAAGAACACCGCCAGAATAGATGCCCCTACAGGTTCGAGTAATGCCATCGATGCTGTCTCGAAGGATTTCAGGTTAGACAATGAAGAGAAATACAACGTGTGCGCCATTGCCGTAGGAAGTACGCCTAGACCAATAAGGACAAGAACAGCTTCTACGGTAGTCGGCAACGAGAATGAGGCCGCGACAGGCACACTCAAAACACCCACCATCACTGCAGCCAGCAAATATACTGGAATCATTATTGAAAACACGTTCATCTGGCTTCGCACCTTTCTTCCATAACTAAGATAGACAGATTCGACGACAGCAGCCAGAACAGCTTCAAGATTACCCTTCAGACTCGGAAAGAAATGAACAGCATCCCCATCGCTTGGCTTTGCATAAGCAATAACGCACATGCCCACGAAAGAGATACTCAACCCAACTAATGCAACGTATGATGGCTTAAGTTTGAAAAACAAGCTAGAGACTATCATCGAGAAAATCGGAGCCGTGTTAACAAGAACAGTAGCATTCAAGACCGTCGTGTCCTTCACTGCTGACGCGAAAAATATGAAATGCATACCCAAAAACAAGCTGAGAATAGAAAGTTCTCTCAAATTCTTCCTCACAACGCCAAAGTTGAATGACCTGCCAAGAGCCACCAAAGCAACTGAAAGGCTTACGCAGGCGATGATAAGCCGCCAGAAAACGATTGAAAAAGCGTTAAAGTCCTGAAGAAATCTGATGAATATTGCAGCAGTTCCGAACAAGATCCCTGCAATAATGCCTTCGGTCAAAGCGAGCTTTCTAGTTCTGACGTTCATCTGAACGATCATCTGCTGCTTCTGTATATTTAGTTCTCCAGATAAGACTGCATCTGCAAGCCAGCTCATTTAGAATCACCTTTGCTATGGCTGAGAGCATGAGTCAGCCCGTATATCGCCGGATTCAGGCTAGCCTTCCAGCCAAGTCTTATATACATTGGTCAGCCATACACGAATGGTATAACTTGACGAAGAGCATCGTAGTTTTGATCGCAGCGCTTCTTGTGCTGGCCGCTGCCCAAGCCTCGCCTAGTTTCGCCCAAGAAACTGAACCTATTATTCGGGTTGAACCTGCTACCTGTGTTGCATCTTCCATTGGCGAAGTAATTTCCATAAACATCACCGTCACAGACGCTGAAAACGTCAATGGTTGGCAAATACACCTCCTTTTTGCTCCAAGCCTTCTGGTCGTCTCAGACTACGAGTTCGGGGATTTCATGAGAAACGCTGGAATCCCCACTCTTCAAACATTTGGCAATTCAAGTCTCATAGGGCATGTCTACGCCGCAGAGGCAGCAGCATTCGACGTAGTCAGCGGAAGCGGAATACTCCTTAGACTAAATCTCACGGTGCTTGACAGCGGCTGCTCTTCCCTTCATCTGAATGACACCCAACTTCTGGACGCAGATCTCATTGATACTCCCCACGCCATCCAAGACGGAGCATTCATCATGACGTCGCATCCAGTCGACTACAATGATGACAGCGTAACAGACTCCTACGTAAACATCGTGACAAACTCCACATATCTCGACAGCTTCACTTTCAACGAAACTGGAAAATACATTACATTTCGCGCTGGAGGAGAACAAGACACAGCCGGCCACTCTAACGTCACCATTCCCAAAAACCTTCTAGACGCCAATACGCCAAGCGAGTGGAACGTCTTCACAGACAACAACGTTACCATGTTCCTCACAAGCTCAAACGACACCTACACGTCCATATACCTAACCTACAACCAAGGCCTTCACATCATACGCATAACAGGAGACATTGCAGTACCAGAGTTTCCGTCAGTCATCCTTTCAGCATTGACCATGATAGGCATTGCAGTCGTCATCATGGCAAGAAGAAACAGATTTTTCCTCAAAAAACGTTGAACAGCCGTTAGGCTACCTCTCGATCGAAACCTTGCTCACCCCAGCCTCCTTGTCAAGCCTTATCACATGCTCTGCTTTCTCCGCAAACGCGTCACTATGCGTCACCGCAATAATCTGCTCAACGGCCTTAAACCTTGAAACAGCGTCAGCCAACCTCTCAATCGAACCGTCCTCGCTGCCCAAGCTCTCAGTGGGCTCATCCAGCAATAACATACTCAACCCGTGACCAGTCCTAGACTGCATGATCAACTGCCCCAACCCTAATCGATAGGCAAACGCAAGCAACGTTCGTTCTCCCCCCGAAAGGTTTGAAACCTCCCTTTCAAGACCGCCGTCGCTCTTCACAATTGGCGTATAAGTTTCATCGATCACAACGTTCAGAAAAGGCCCTTCACCTCCCGCAAGGTCATCGAGAACCTGCTGAACGAAGTTCCTGAGGACTTTCACAAATTCCCGACGCAGTTTGGGCTGGATGCTCCTATAAGAGTCGCGAATACTTCCCACCATCTCGACGAGCTTCACAATCTTTTCCAGATGCTCAATCTTTCGCTGAGCCTGGTCAGTCCTTTCCTTTATCTCATCCAAGCGGGCAACGAGGCTACGTCTACGATCTTCTTTGATGCTAAACTCAGATCCTAGCTTGTGAAAATGCTCCAAAGCCTGCTTACTGCGCACTTTCGCCATCTCAAGCTCAGACAGATCAAACTTCACGATCTCTGTCTCTACGCTCTCCAGCCGGGTTTTTGTCTCCTTCCACAGTTCTCGATTCATCTCAAGCTCTCGATTGAGCTCGGCTAATACCCTTGACTCTTCGTCAATACGGACCTTTGAATCTTCTATTCTCGAAGAAAGTTGCTGCAAAGTAGAAAACGCGTTGTTTGCCCTGTCTCTTGTTTGCTGCAATTCCTCAATCTTGTGGGCAGACTGATCTGTGATTTCTTGATTCATGCCATTTTCTTCTTTGAGTCTTTGCACCAAGCTTGACTTGTACTCTTCTGTAAGTTGCTGGAGACAAAGCGGGCACCGGTTCTCAGCTGAAAGCAAAGTTCTTTTCTCATTTTCTCGCATCGCCCGTAACGCTGCCTCTCTTTCACCTTTGGCATTTGTTATTTGGTCATCAAGCAATGTCAGCTGCCTGCTTATTGCGTCAACCGTCCGGCTTGTGTCTATACCGATTTCCTTCAGACTTTCAGAACATGATTCCATTTGTTTTTCTTGATCGCCCAGGCGCTGCCTCAGCTTCTCAACGCTGCCAGTCTTCTCTTCAATGTTCTTCGCCAGCCTATTCGCGTTATCTCTGATGTTCTTCAGGTTTGTTCGAAGTTGTGTCTCTCTTCTCCTGTACTCTTCTGTCTCCGCTCTTGCCTCTTCCATTTTCTTAAGCTTCAAGTCTGCCTCTTCCAATGTCTTCTTAGCGCTGTTCAGCTTTTTCGTAACAATCTCCAGTTCCATTTCCAGAAGCGAGAACTCTTCAGCAGCCCGGTCATACTCAGTGCTTAGCTTCTCCATGCTTGCAACGTCAGGATCCCTTTCATATGCTCGACGTTCTCCTTCAAACTCGCGTTGATAACCTGCAAGATCGTTCCATGCTTCTTCATAGTCGGAAAGCCCGAACAACTTGTCCAAGCGCGTTTGCCGTTCTCTCGGTGTCGTGTCCAGAAGCTCCTTTAAGCGCTCTTGTTTGATCCACACTATTTCGCGAAAAAGCTCCTTGTCTAACCCTGTCACTGCCTTCAGTTGCTCGACAACCGCATCACTCTTCACACTTGATATCAGGAGTTCATTCTCGAACAGCTCAAGCGCATCAGCATCTTGACCTATGCCCTTTCCCCTCCTCCTTAAGCCTCGAGATATTCTGTAGCTCTTCCCGTTTTGGGCAAACTGAACCGTGGCTTTACCACTCTCTGCTCCCTCACGCAGCAAGTATTCATAGCTTCTACCAACAGGATCTCCGAACAAAGCAAAATCAATAGCATACAAGATGCTAGATTTCCCACACCCCACACCCCCAACAAGACAATTGAAACCTCGAGCAAAAGGCACTGTCGACACCACATGCGAACGAATGTTTTCCAGCTGGATAATCTCTATCTTCATTGCACGAGCTCCATGAGAATTTGCTTCACTTTTTCCTCTTGCTTCTTGGCCAAAGGTTCAACAAGACCAACGGCAGCTCGGGCCATCCTCTCAGATTCGACAGGGCTGAAGCGGTCAGAGAAGACCTCGATGAAATATTCGAAGACCTTCGTCTTCAAATCCTTGAACTCGCTTTCGAATATAGACCGAACTATCTCGTCTGAAACTTCCTTTTCACGAAGCAACATAACCGGATGCACGAGCAGGGCTCTTTCAGCAGCTGCTCTGATCTGGGACACATCAACTTCTGAACGGCTTGTTTCAGCAGGTAGAACTCCCTTCAACACAGGAACAATTATCACTCCGTCTTCATCTGCTTCCTTAACAATCACAGCGGTCCGTTCAGTGATTTTCTGGGGACTTAGACCCTCGAAATCCTGTTCTAGAATGACAAACTTGCGTGGAGACTCAAGCTGCATGAATTCTGATGAAGCATTGCCTTTCTCATCCACTTTGACATAGAAGAACCCTTTTGGGTTATCAGCCTCTTCATAGTCAACAGTCTCGACGCAACCACTGTACACGAGCGTTCCGTTCTTGAACCTTTCACTAGAACACTTGTGTATGTGCCCAGCAGCATAATAGTCGAAGCCTCCAGGAATGAGTTCAGGCGAAGCTTCAGCTTCCATATAGGGCGGCTTAACACCTGGGATGTCTATAGCCATGTGCAGCACAAAAATGTTGAACAGCGACGGATCTGGAGTCGGCCTGTTCTTCTCCATGAAAGCCGGTAGCAACTCTTCTGTCTTGTGCCTAGTTCTAAAGTTCGGGATTCCATAAACATAGCAGCAGTCAGGTTTCCGCCAGCAGGCTCCTTCATGCCTAGGCAGATGATAAATCAACCCTGCGCTGTCCAGCGGGTACAGTATGGTACCAGTGATCATGTTCGGTGCGGAATCATGCGAACCATCAACAGTCAGAACCCGGATACCAGCTTCACGCAATCGGCTGAAATTCTTGATCGTTTTCTCCAACGTCACATTAGACGGGCGCGCATGATGAAACAAGTCACCAGCTATAATCATGAAATCTGGATTCAACTCGATTGTCTTGTCAACCAATTCCTGAAAAACCTTTTCGAAGTCTTCACGCCTGGTTTCCAAACCGTATTGTGAGTAGCCCAAATGCAAATCTGCAGCATGCACGAAACTAAATGCTTTCAATCACCTCATCTCTCTTCTCCCAAACACCTAGCGTTAGAATATGCCTACCACTAAAGTTTTAAGCATTTACCAGTCAAGCATCAACTCACACAACAGTCTCCAAAACAGAACAACAATGGAACCAGTTGTGGCAAAACGTATATTGCAACGAACAGAGATTCACACTAGTAATGATTCTGTGAGTGTCAGGTATGATCAGAAGAGATAGGCATGACATCACCATCGACATTTTGAGGAAGGCAGCCTCCGGAGTGAGGAAGACCGAGTTGATGTCAGATGCTCGCCTTTCTTACTCGCAAACAAAACAATACTTGAACGTACTACTAAATAATGGATTGCTAGAAACAATTGAGAAGCGCCGCCTGAGAACAACAAAGAAGGGTTTGGAGTTTCTGGAGAAATGCAGTGAATGCTTCCTGTTTTCTTGGGATAAGGAAAGAAGAAAAACCGGTTCTAAGTGACTAGAGAAGTTCTATGGTCACGTGAACCTCTTCTGGAACCCTAATACGCATAATTCGGCGCATAACACGCTCCTCAGAATCAATGTCAACGAGGCGCTTGTGAATGCGCATCTCCCATCTATCCCACGTTGCAGTTCCTTCGCCACACGGCGACTTCAGAACAGGAACCTTAAGCCTTTTCGTGGGCAACGGCACAGGGCCATTCATCTTGACCCCTGTCTTCTGGGCGATAGCCTTTAGCTCATTGCACACCTCTTCCAGTTTGGAGTAGTCTGTGCTTGTCAATCGTATTCTTGCCTTTCTAACCATCGCCCATCATTCCGAATTCTTCCGTTGCCGACAGGTTTATCAGGTATTTACCTTAGACAATTAACCGTAAATAAAAACTTATCGAAATGAATAACCAAACACTCACTATGAGAGCAGGATTAGCGAGTGAGAAAGCCGAAATTGAGTGCCAAAGTAATAGTCTTGGACCTAGATGGCACGATAATGGATTCGAAAGAGGCATACTCAGAAGCCTTGAACAAGACCCTAGGGATCATGGGAAAAGAGAACATCGAGTCAAGGGCAGTGATGGAGATTCCGAAAAGGCTTGAACAAGGCTTGCCCATAGATGACCTCATAGAAGGAATTGACGCACAGAATTTCTTGGAAACGTATCTTGACGCATACTACGAAGCAACAGCAACGAAAACCAAGCCGCTACCGAACATCTCAAACACGCTGAGCAAACTGTCAAAAAAGGCAAAGCTTGCAGTGATCACGATGCGTCACGTTCCCAGAAGAGAAGTGATAGAAGAGCTGGAAAGGTTCGACTTGGCGAAATACTTTCAACAGGTAATAACAGCGCTTGACTCCTGCAGTCCTAAACCTTCCCCAGAAGCACTAATAGAATGCACAAGAAAACTCGGCGCGAAAACACACGAGTGCATAGTCGTAGGCGACTCTGTGGTAGATGTGAGGACAGGAAAAAACGCTGGGGCACAAACAGTTGCAGTTCTATCCGGAATCTTCTCTCGCGAAGAGCTGGAAACAGAGAAGCCAGACCTAGTTTTACAAAGCATCAACGAACTCCCAAATTTCCTAGAATAGCCAGAGAAAAAGGTTCCACAACATTCCCAAAACCGAAATATAGCTGGAAATTATCGAATAAAGTTATAGAACCAAACACGAATAAAGCTTAATTAACGCTTCATACCCTTGTCTTGAGTGGAGAAGGCTTCGAAGCGGGAATATCCCATGAACTTTCTGGAAATGCTGTTGTCGGAGAAACTCAAAGACAGAAATCCGATGCTGGATATTCTCGGTTCGGACCACAAAGTGCTCCAAATAGCCTGCCAAGACTTAACTAACTATCTCAAAGTTCATTGGGAACTGATCGGCAAAGAAGCCAACGAATGCGAGATCGTGGAGAGACTGGAAAAGTTCTTTGATGAGAATCGAGCCGAACTTGAAGAATCCTTGAGCATCTGGACTGGAATCTGGCTCAGAAAATGGAAAGAAAGAGTGAAGCTACTGATAGGCAATGAAAACTCCAATCACTGGAACAAAGCCACAAAAATCCTTAACAACGCAGAGCCAATTTGGAGAAGACTATCGAATCGACAAGAAATAGAGGAAATTGTGATTCTTACACTAGTCAAGAATGGAGAAATCTGCGGCACATCCATCCTTGCAGAAAACCTCTTGAAAATGGAACTCGGCGAAAAGAAGAAAAAATGCCCCAAAGAGGAAGAACAAACCTTGACACTGGTCAACGACACCTTGAGAAGAGCCAGAGAACTAGCTCAGAGCAAAGGACCGCTCATCTTTGTCAAAGTTGACAAGGGCTACTACCAGTCAACACAATAGCAAAATCTGTTTCAACGCAGTCTTTCTCTGTGAAGATTCTTGGTCTGCCACGAATATCTGCGCAAGGTCGTTGTTTCGCCGTAGCCGCAAGCGGCACACCGCCTCTTTGCAACACTGTATGATCTTCTTCCACACCGTCTGCACCGTATATGAACAGTTTTGCCTGCACGCTTACCAAATGACGGTGTCCCTTTTCCCAACCCTGTCACCTTGGAGGAGGTGAAATCAGAACAACGTTGTCTCCACGAACGATTATCATTCCGAGCTTCTTAATGTTCTCAGAAGTGGTCGTGTCTTCTGTCTCTTCCAAAACCAAGTTCAGATGCTGGTCAAATCCTTTCAATCGTCCACGCAGGCTTTTTCCACCCTTCAATCTTACAAGCACTATCTTACTAAGGTTCTGTTCGAGGATTTCAGTTGTCATCTCGCTCATTTTAGGCACACTCAACTATACATTTATGCCTTTTATACTTAAACTTATTACATTTAAACCTATCTAAGTGAAGAACTACATGCCGGCACGACAAAGAAGATACTTTCTGAAGGACAAAGAAACAAAAGCTCTCTTAATCAAAGCTTCAGAAAAATTAAAAACCAATTTAGAACAGGTTTTCAAAGAAAAAAACGGTTTTGAGGTCGTCGAAGCAGATTTCGGCGACATTTTTCTCGTGAATGGTAGGCCGTTGATGTTCAAAGTCGGAGACGAGATTCTTCCAACTCTAGCCTTTGAAGAGTTCCTAGCCACGGCTCCTAAGGTTGTGGTGGACATGGGCGCTGTCCCATACGTTTGCAAAGGCGCAAACATAATGGCTCCCGGGATCAGACGCTATGAAGGAGACTTTGAAAAGGGAGACATCGTTGTGGTTGTGGACGAGAAGCATGGTAAAGCAATAGCCATAGGACAGAGCCTGATTAGTTTAGAAGAGGCAAAGGGCGCCAGACAAGGCTCAGTAGTCAAAAATATTCACTTTGTGAGCGACAATGTGTGGAATTGCATAAAACAATTCGTGCATTAAAAATCTGCCCGAATATTCGTATCATGATCATACATCGATGTTTTGAGCCAAATCTTTGCACGGTAGTGAAACCAACATTTAGAACATCTGGAACACTTTAATACCCCAAACAACAGTAACAATTCAGACGCGGAAATAAGAAACACTTAAACTCTCGGAAAACAAAGTAGGAATGTTAAGAGAGGAACAACTTGCCAGGACTGGGCGGATTACTGCGCAAACCCAAAAAAGTAGAAAAGGAAGCCGAAGTCAAGAGCAACGCTTCTGGCAAGACCTACCTAAAAGCCATGCCACTTCGCAGCCTATCAGACCTAGACAACGTAAAAAACGAAGTAAAATCCGGAAACATCCTAATCCTCAGAATAACGCCCCTTGCAAGCAAAAGCATAGATGATGTTAAACAGGCAATAAACGAGCTATGCGAATTCGCCGAATCCATTGATGGAGATATCGCGAGACTCGGCGAGGAACGCGTGGTGGTCTGTCCACAGAACGTTCGGGTCTGGCGTGAGAAAACTACGGTTTCTAGTGAACCTATACCTACAGCAGCCTGAAAGTTTCCATCAGTGCTGGCGCAAAAGCGTCGATCTCGCATCTTCTAGACAAAAAGTCTACGATTCCCAAGCATTTTGCTCGTTCACCATGACAGACTACTACTCTTTCAGGCTTCGGGTTCAAATGAGTAATATAGTTGATTATTTGCCTTCTGTCAGAGTGCCCAGAGAAACCCTCAATGGAGTCCACGTGCAGTCTGACCCTTGCCACATCCATCCTGCCCTCACTGTTCATTAGGGCTACTTCGCCCAGACCCTTCTGAACTCTTCTGCCTAGAGTTCCCTCAATCTGATAACTAACGAAGACCACCGTGTTCTTCTCGTCGTCAGCCAAGTTTTTGAAATACTCTATTACTGGACCGCCCTCGAGCATTCCAGAAGTTGCCATGATAATGCAAGGCTCACCCTCAATGACACTTTGCCTAACGTTAGGATGCTCAACGAGGGTGAAATAGTCAGACTGAAAAGGATTGATTCCATCATGCAAGATGCTTTGTCGAACCTCTCTGCCCAGATACTCTGGAAAAGCCGTGTGAATGGCCGTGGCTTCAGAAATCATACCTTCAATGAAAACGGGCGCTTCCTTCATCAAACCGCGACGCATGTAACCATCAAGGACCAACATTATCTCTTGAGCCCTGCCAACCGCTGGCACAGGTATCAAGACTTTGCCTTTGCGCTCTAACGTATCATTTACCACTCTTGTCATGTGTTCCTCGGCTTCAACGCGTGAGGGCATAATATCGTCTGGACCGCCGTATGTGCTTTCGGTTATCACCGTTTCAACGCGGGGAAACTCCGTTGTCGCTGCTTCCAAAAGCATGGTTCGAGCATACTTGTAGTCGCCAGTGTAAACCACGTTATGCAGGCCTTCGCCTATGTGCAAATGAACCATTGAGGAACCTAGAATGTGCCCAGCATTGTGAAGCGTCAAACGAATGTCTGGTGCAATATCGGTTACGACACCATACCGTAGCACAATTGTATGCAAAACACATTCTCGAACATCCTTCTGATCATAATAAGGTATTGTTCCCTGCTTGCTGGCAACGTCCAAGTAGTCAAGTTGAAGTAGAGTCATCAGGCTTGAGGTCGGTGCAGAGCAATAAACTGGGCCGTCATACCCGTATTTATAGAGAAAAGGAACCAGCCCACAATGATCAAGATGAGCATGACTAATTACAACGGCGTCCAAGGAGTCCAATTCAAACGCAGGATTGTCAAATCTTGGAAAAGCCTCAAAAGGTCTTGTTGAGCCAGGATTCGTGCCGCAATCTAACAACACGTTGCTCTCTCTTGTCTGAAGGAGAAAGGCTGATCTACCGACCTGTTGAACCCCGCCAAGAGCCGTGATCCGGACATCGCCCACTTCGAAAGTCTTAGGTCGGAAAATCCTTTCACCGACCGTGCGAAGCACACGTTCTCTCTCCTTGCTCTCAGAATGCAAATAGTGCCGCATGTGCATCACTATCTTGGAACGCAAAGGAGGGCTTCTGAGAACTTGTGGCCGCCACTTGGTACGCTTTATGATCTCCTGCAAGACCATACCATTTTTTCCAATGACGACCCCAGGCTTCTTCGCCTCGATCAAGATTTCTCCAAGGCTTGGGTCAAAGTTAACTTCAGTGACCTCAGCCTCAGGCGAAATTATTTCACGGGCCTTTTTTTCTGCCTCGTTTTCAGGGAGTCTGACTGAGGGGTCGGACCTAATGACTATTCGTTTCCTGATGACATTGACGATCTCGGCAATTAGGTTGCTCTGATCGACGAGAACCTCCGGCCTTTTGGTATAAACGGCCAACGTTGGACCTTCATACTCTATCCTAGTGACTTCAGCCTCGTTTGGAACGTGTTGCAGGATATACTGGCTTATTTCTATCTTGTCTTTTTCAGAAATCGGCGCCACAACCTCTGCTGCCTCAGCTTGCCAGAATTCTCTTCTTTTCTTTCTCTGTTAACTCACGATAACCCTTGTTGTCTATTACTGAAACATTGAAACTGTCGCCTGTTCCAACGTTCCGTCTCATCGCAACGTCTACGGCTTTGATCACAACAGGTAAAATCTCAACGACGGGTTGCCCTTCCTTGTACTTGTCCTCTAGGATCCCGTATGCTACAGGCGAACCTGAACCTGTCGAAACACATTTTTCTTCCGTCAGAGTCCCGAAGGGATCCAGCCGGAATACGTGTGGGCCAGACTCGTCGACCCCGCCGATCAAAGCTTCTGTTTCCAGCGGTACGTAGCGAGTGGAAAACATCAAATTAGCGATGTACCTTGCGGCTGAACTCACAGGAATAGGTCGACCGTTGCTTATCTTGTAGAGTTGAGCGTTGGCAATCAATATGTCTACGACTCTTTGTGCGTCGGCAACAGTTCCAGCTATAGTCATAGCCAAGTGATCGTCAATCTTATAGACTTTCTTTCCATGCTTGTGAGCCACATAGTAGCCCATTGTTACTCGTGTGTCCGAAGCTAGTATCACGCCGTCTCTGCAAACGACGCCTATGGTCGTTGTTCCTTTCAATACTAATCTGTTTACCTCATCATTGTTTATCATGGTAATTTCACCCAAAACCTAAATGTCGCGGAATTACTTCGCAAGGAAGTAGCATCATGTAATCTTGTCATGCGATTTATTAACATTACGGTTAGGATCAGCCAGATGGAAAGACCACGTTCTGATGAAAAACCGCTTGGTTTAAAAACCATTGGAGTCACATTGCTATGGAATAAGAAGCAAACGTGAACTTCCTGTGATTGATTTGTATCTTAAACACCATCATATGCAGCTTCCAAGAGAAGTGATCGTGGGAAACGGAGCTCTAGAACGTGTTCCTGAAATCTCTAGAAAACTGGGGTTCAGAAAATCGGCTCTCATAATCGCGGGCAAGAAGACCTATGACATCGCTGGAAAGACTGTGAAGGAACTTCTGGAAGATGGCAAAATGGAAGTCAACACTCTCCTCGTCGAGACAGCTACGATCAGAGATGTTGAGACTGCGGAGGAGAAAATCAGGACTCTGAGGCCACAAGTCGTTTTCGGCGTCGGTGGCGGAACGAAAATTGACATCGCAAAGTGTAGTTCAGCCCATCAGGAAACTCCATTCATCAGCATTCCAACAACAGCGTCGCATGACGGCATCGCCAGCCCATTGTCTTCCATCAAAGGACTAGACAAGCCCTTCTCAGTCATGTCTCAAGCACCGATCGCCATCATAGCTGATACGAACATAATCATGCATGCACCTCGGCGCTTCATCATCAGTGGATGCGGCGACGTAATAGCAAAGCTTACCGCCGTAAGGGATTGGAAACTAGCACATGAAGAAAAGAACGAGTACTATGGAACGTATGCTGCGAGCTTAGCGTTGATGAGCGCCAAACTCATAATTAAAAGTGCTAATCTGATTAAACAAGAAACCGAAGAAGGAGTTCGCGTGCTACTGGAAGCTCTGATAAGTTGCGGGGTTTCCATGAGCATAGCTGGAAGCAGTCGTCCCTGCAGCGGTTCCGAGCACATGTTCAGTCACGCGCTTGAATTGATCAGACCCAACCAGTCTATGCATGGCGAACGATGTGGAGTTGGCACGATAATGATGGCTAATCTGCACAAGACACGGTGGAATGATGTAAGAGCGACTTTGGAGAAGCTTGGAGCGCCTACAGCAGCTTCCGATTTGGGTGCTACAGAGGAAGATGTGGTGAAGGCTTTAGAAATGGCGGCAACCGTGAGACCCGAACGATACACTATATTGAACAAAATGGACTTGAGTGTGCAGGATCGTGAGAGACTAGCAAAAGTAACTGGGGTAGTTTGAACTAAGTTCGATTTTCTGGTTTATCTTGTTTTTCAGCATCTGTCTTTTCGGTTTTCTTTGTTTCAGCTTTTTTAGATTCAGCTTTGAACGTTTCAGTAAACTTGACTGAGGAAATTTCAGGGAAAAACCGCCGAACGTCTAATGCTATACCCCTCTTTGCCAGTTGCACGCCTTCCAAGTAGAAGGCGTCTTCTGGCATTTCTACGTTGACGACTTTGGTCTTGATGCTGAATGTGAATTTGCTTCCTTCTATGGCAGGTGTTCTTCTGTGGATGAGGGCAGCGATTTTCTCTTCGTCAGCTTCAAGCTTCTTTTCTATCGTAACATCGTAGACAAGGGTCTTTCCAGCTAACGGAGGGTTAAAGTCAAGAAGAACACGTCCCGCACCTATCGCACGCACTGTAGCGTTCTTGCCGCCGTACTCCAGACGCATTCCAATAGTAGGAGCTATATCTTTAGCGAGCAGCTGCTTCAATGCAACACGTTTCACCTTTTCTGGGTCTCTCTGGCCGAAGGCCTTGTCAGGCGGTATCTCAACAGAAGAAGACTTGCCCGTTTCCATTGTTGCTAGATTTTCATCCAAGGCCTTGAGAACCCACCCTTCGCCTATCACGATCAGTTTGGGCTCGTATATGTCGCCCTCTTTGTACAGGTGTTCCTTCTTAGCGATGTCTTCGATGGTTGTGTCAAACACTTCGCCCGTTTCCTTCACTTTCGCGGTGTAGTTTATCGTTATGAAGTCTCCTTTCTGCAAACTCATTAACATCATCTTTCAAAGCATTGCCAAACTAAGTTTCGGACCTTAATAAAAGCTTTCGCCCTTGGCTCTTTCGATTCTGGGTTCGCTTTTCCTTGACTGACAACAGCATTAGCAGTGCCTGGAAACTCGAACAACGGAGAATTTGGCTTGGTCCCGCAGAACCCGTGTGATCAAAGAAGACAAAAGGGTACATAAGCAAACTACTAACTGGGGTCCCTTAGGCTACTTGTTCTGTAATCATTTGGGCAAGCTCTGGAAATAGTGTTGTTTGCATTGGGTCAAACACCACCTGTGTAAACCTTAATGGATAAGAAATAGGACGACTCCTTAACAGCTCATACGCAGAAGCATTTCAACAAAAAAGTGAGGATACGCCTGCTATTCTATTCCCCATTTCTTCGTTATCTTCACTAGCAGGAAGATTACAAAGGCTACGATTATGAACGTTATCAGTGCCACTAGGAAGTCTCCAAAACCGAACACTTGACCAGTATAGCCGACTGGTGGGTTTCCATTAGAGTCAAATGTAGTCGACGGTATCCCAATCTTAAGTGTCGTCAGGTTTCCAAGTCCAGGTATTGCTAGGCCTATTATTGGCATTACTAGATCTTTGACGAGTGCGTTGACTAGACCGCCGAGATAGACACCCATAATGAAAGCTACTGCGAGACCCATGACTTTGTATTTTGAGAAGAAGTCCATGAATTCGCCCCATAGCCCCTTTGGTGCTGGGGTAGGTGCTGAAGGTTTAGGTTCCAGAGCAGCTCGAATTCGTCGAAGCTCTTCCAGCATTTCGCCATCTTTTGACAAACAACCACCAAAGAACTCATTTCGTCGAATTTGCTTATATTTTTTCCTACTCGATGGTCCAAAGCGTGTTAATTCTAGGACATTATAGAAAGCATTAGGAAATGCTTTGCATCAGCATGCTCAGAATGAAAAAAGGAGGACGTTATGGGTAGTGCCAGCCGTAGTGGCTGAGTAGCATGTTGAGGTCTTTGCCGTCGACTTTGTGGTCGTCCATGGCGAGGTCGCAGTTCGGGTTGTACGGTCTGGCCGGGTTTCCAGGCGACCCGTACGCGACGAGGAGCGTGTTCAGGTCGTTGCCTATGACCCTGTAGTTTCCGTCAAGGTCTCCTGGAATGGTAACGAGCACGGTTCTGCCGACGTAAGTGTTGTCCGCCGTGTCTGTTTCCCCGGGCACGGTGTCTGCAACCGCGCTTACAGTGTAGTTCCCGTACGGGAACGTCGCGTTCCAATGGAACGGGATCACCACGGACGCTGCACTCGGCAGGACGAGCTGGGTCTGGTTGATGGCGATGTTTGCCGTGGCGTTGCTGGCGTATATGGTCACGGCGAAAGTCTCAGTGTAGTTGCCCTGATTCTCAACTGTTGCGTTGATGTGCATCTGGCAGTACCGGCCCACGATCGGGAACGGCTTATTGGCCCCATCCTTGCACGTCGTAACATTAGTCACTGCTACATCCCGTGTACCTGAGGGTGAAGTTATCACGGCAGATTCTATTACTGCAAAGAACGGAGGAGTCGGTAGCCAATCTCCATAGTTCGCCAGTGCCCAATTTCCTCCTGGACAGGGCGGAAATGGCGGTGTGATCTGCATAGCGGTGTATATGTCCTGTGAGACGAGAGAGGCATTGTTGTGTGTGGTATACGGCGGTTCTGGGGGTAGGTGCACATGCGGAATTGGTACATGTCCTTCAGGAATCATGCCATTTTCAAATGCATCCAAAGTTGGGTCGCTCACTGCGAGTTTCAGATTTTGCGAATCAACGCCTGCGACTGTGACGAAGTGTCCGCTCTCGCGGTACCATCCAGTTTGCGCGTTGTAAACCCAGTAACCGATCAACAAGACGACATCTTGGCATCGTTCAACCTCATTCTCTATGAAGCTGAAGTCAGGTTGAGAAACTGTGTGTTCGTAGAACAAGCCGGTCTGCCCCATATGGGCCGTGACAAGGTTCATGTCATTTTGGTCGATTACGTTGTCTGCAGCTGGCGGATAGGTGGTGGAAGCTGGAAAGATATCTGCAAAAAGGTTCCAAGCTGCCTGACCGGGAGTGCTTCCCATTGCTGCGGCCACTATGTTAGCGTCTGTCTGGTCCACCACGCCGTCGCCGTTCACGTCTCCAAGCGGGTTAACCCCAGTCCAAGAAAGGTACTGGGTAAGTCCAGCTTCCATGTCATATACATTTGTCCCACTGTGCACCTGTTGTGTTCGCATTCCGTTCGTATCCATCAGAAACGCTAAATGCTCGACCAAAGGTGCCACATTTTGCGGGTCATGATCGTCCCATTGCCCGTAAGCTTTGACGAGTGAGAATCCATCATTCACCGTAGGTGGAGCAACAGGATTCGGTTCGAATTCAGAGTCGAGCCACCAGAGCGAGTTTGCAACTGCTACTGGTCCACAGTGGCTCCATGAACCAAAATACGTCCAGTTGTAAGTGCCCCATTGTCTCTGGTCGAAGTCGGGCATACCGCTCAGGGCATAGTCCGTGAAGGATGGCTTCCAATAGAAATCCTCAAGTGATTGTGTTGTCACTTGATTACGTGACTGCATCGTCCCTTGACTGGTATTTCGCGTGGTTCCTAATGTAAATGAGCTGAATAGGATGAGAGTCAATAGCAGAAGAGACGCAGCACCAACACTACGATTTCTTCCCATAATTTCCCTTCCCCTTCTACAATTAAGCGTTGTTACTTAACTAATTCAAGGTTAAAAGACTTTTGGGTTTAAGTTCTGTTACCTTTTCAGTTGCATCATTCAACATAGTCTACCATCCAAGACGAGTCAACGAATCAACGTCTAGCGCACGGGACATGGCGTTTTCTCTCTCGTTACCTCCCAACAGTGACCTTCTTAAGCCGAAATAACGGCACGTAATCATCTTCCACATTGCTAGAAGCATTCGTAGCAACAGCAATAGTCTCCATTCACTGTCTTCGACGAAGCCCAATGCTTATTAGGAAAGCGGTGAAACCATCATTCTTGGAGAACCATGGCGAAAAGAAAGAGCTGGTGCGAAAAGCTGGAAGACAGCAAGGACCTGCCAAGAGTGGAAGAGATAACTAAGAAGATGAGCAAGAGATGGGGTACCGGGACAGTTGTTATCCCAGCACCAAAGGAAGTCGATGAAATAATGCGAAAAATGCCCGAAGGGAAACTCACTACGATCAACGAGATTCGTTCTGCTCTGGCAAGGAAGCATAAAACAACGATTGGATGCCCCATAACGACGGGCATGTTTGCTTGGGTCGCAGCAAACGCTGCTGAAGAACGAAAGCAGAAAGGCGAAGAGAACACTACACCGTACTGGCGCACTCTCAAAACAGGCGGAGAGGTGAATGAGAAGTATCCCGGCGGCGCAGAGGCCCAGAAGAAGCTCTTGGAAAAAGAAGGGCATGAGGTTGTCAGGAAAGGCGAAAGATACGTTGTTCTCGACTACGAAAAATCATTGGCAAGACTCTAGAAAGCCTACGCGAAGGCCCCTCGAGAGATAAGCTTACGCCACCCTATTCTTCTCTCCATCGAGTCTTGAGCGACACCACAACAAGAGAGACCAAGGTAGTTCCTATAAGAACTAGCCAACGGAGGAGCACCATGTCTGGAGACAATTGAGCAAGACCAGCGTAGCTTCTGATTAGTCCTGCAGCGTTTGAGGTTGGAAAAACAATCGATATCCATCTGAAGTCTCCCAACATCTGTTCCGGGTAAAATACGGGAGGTATGAAAATGAAGACCAAACCAAGAATGTTGGACATGTTGCTCAAGGTACTCAAGTTCGCGTTTCGAAGGTATGTTGATATGATGAACCCGATACCACTTAAGGCTGCCCAGCATAAGAAGACAGCAGCAATGGCCCAACCCAAAGATGAAAGCGGCAGAATATGCATTACCGTGGCGATTATTATAAAGAGCACGAAGCCTGGCGACGCGTACAGCAATTTGGACAGGGCCACTCCGAAGGCGTATGATATGGGGTGAACAGGCATGGCCACGATGATTTCTCTTATCTTCAGATACCTGTCCCACGTGATGTCTTGAGTTGCGGACGCGAGGCCTATGAAACCCACTGACCCTACCATGCCGCCTACGAGTGCATAGCTTACCTGCCCGCCGAAGAACACGGTGAAGAATAAGGGAATGAAGCTTAACGTTGCAACGATGATTAGGGTCATCGGTTGCTTCTTGATGTCTGGAACTGCTTTCATAATGGCTATTATGAGCATGTCTTTCAGTGGTTTAAGGTTCATATCACTCGCCTCCAACAAGCTCAATGAACACATCTTCGAGCGTGACTTGCGCGACCTCAGCTTTCAACTGTCTTTTCAGCGCCTTTTTGGCAAGTGCTAAAGCCTCGTCTTCGTCCTTGAGGTAGAATATTTGCCTATTGCCGAATTTCACAACTCGGTTGTTTGGTTGCAGCAGATTGATATCGGGCAGGTTGCCTTCAACCATGACTCGGTACTTCTCCTTCGCCAAACCCCGGATTTCCTGCAGTGTCCCGACAGCTGCAACTGTGCCTTTGTTGATTATTGCGAGTCTGTCAGAGAGCATTTCAGCCTCTTCCATTATGTGTGTAGTCAGGAGGATCGTCTTGCCCTGTCCGATCATTTCCCTCAGGATCGTCCAGACCCTTCTCCTCGCCACTGCGTCCAGTCCGCCAGTGGGCTCGTCGAGCATCAGAATGTCAGCTTCAGAGCAAAGTGCTGAAGCGATTACTGCCCTCTTTTTCTCGCCTCCAGAAAGAGTGGAGCACGCTCGGTTTCGCAATTCCCATAGGTCAACGGCCTTCAATGATTTTTCAGCGTTTGTTTTCATTTGAGTCTTAGACATGCCGCGGAGCAACGAGAAGTAGTAGCAGTATTCCCAAGGCGTGAAGCTGCCGTAGGTCTGAACATCCTGAGGAACAACAGCAATGCGCTTTCGTACCTCTTCCGGCTGCGTTGTCACGTTATAGCCAAAGACGTATGCCTCCCCTTTCGTCAACAGAAGCTGTGTCGCAATAATCCTCAAGAAAGTCGTCTTTCCCGCGCCATTCGGACCCAGAAGGGCAAATAGTTCTCCTTTGTTTATTGAGAGACTGACGCCTTTCAGAGCCTCAACTGTTTCTTTGCCGTGATAAACCTTGACGAGGTCAACAGATTTCACGGCTTCCATAGGCTCTTGCTCCTCTGAACACGTCAAGAATGACTTTGATCATAGTCCCATAATAAATGGTAGACAACTGGCAACCTTCAGCTTCGTTTCCCGTTCATGGAAGCTCAATATAAGTTTTTGGCATAAGAAAGCACAAGGTCCGTGGGTAATGATAGCAACGGCGAGCAGTTGGAGATCTAAAAGTGGAAATGCCGAGACAAATTCAAGTTTGGGGACTACTCACGCAAGGCGATTTTGACTCGTGCTCGAAGTCCACATAATTGGTAGTCGACGATTTTGTCTTCAATGAAATTAACGCATGCTTAGGTTTGCGGATGTCTCCTCGCTGCGACGATGGCTCCGCGTACTGCTGTGGCTATGACTATTAACCCGATTATGACAAAGAACGATGCCCAAACAACCTCAAACCGGAAGTGCGCGGTCACGGAGTAGTAGAACATCAAACCTAAGAAAATCAGAATTAAGCCCCCAATCAACGGTCCCATGAAACCATGCTCATGCTTCTCGTATTTCTCTGTTTTTTCCCATTTCTCTTCCTTTTCGTTCCTCCTAGCTTCTCTTCTCTGTTCTCTCAGTTCTCTTCTTTTCTCTCTCCACTCTCTTCGTGATTCTCTATGCTGCTGTCTCCAGTCTGCTGGTTGTTCAGCCTTCAGGGATGCACCACATGTCGGGCAAAAAGCCATTCCCTCATCAGTCTCTGCTCCGCACTTTGGACAATAGGGCACGGTATTCACCTTGACTCGTCGGATTTGCTTGTATGAATTACGAAGTATTTAAGCACTGCACCATAACATGAGGTAAAAAAGTTATATGCTCACGCGCTCAAATACAGCTTTGAGGCTACTAAAATGAACCAGAATCACATGCCTCTTCGACCAAGGCACAGAGAAGGCGTAATCACTGCCGTTTCAGTCGGGTTTTTCTTCATTCTGGTTGGAGTAATCTTCGTTGCCACACCTCCACTTTATGATGGTCTTCGCACATTCTTCAGTTCAGACTCATGGATGAAAGACAACTTTAACAACACAAACGTTTTCATTCCCGTGCCAGTGGCCCCAAGCGCTCACTTAGAGGTGTACAGGGCCGCTTTCGAATTCTGCTTAATATGGGGATTCTTCCAGATATTTATCTTGGTCTTCAGGTTTGTTGCTGGATCACCAGCGGACAGAAAAGCGCGGACAGTCTCTAGCACGGTTTTCTGGCTTGGAGCAAGCTACCTCATAAACACATATCTCAACGTAACAACAACAAAAGAGACATGGTACACTTTCTGGGCTGTAATAATAGTCCTGATAGGTATCACCCTGATCATCCGAGCAGCTTTACGATTGGCTATGAAATAGCGTGTGCGATTAGCCAAATAACTTCCAACAAAGTAGAATGGTAGCCCGGGAGTTACCGCTCCCAGACTGTAATTTATACCAAATTCCCCCCTTTTGTGAAACAGTGCCGCTGTCTAGGTTCATACCTAAAAAGGTGCGAGCCCAATTCCTCTCTCATAAATCGAGTGTTCTTTTGAATTCGCGCGTCATAGTTTTAGACGTGTTTTTTGTGGAAAATGAAAGTTTTAGAGCTAACATTTTGGTTTTCCCCTTGTTACCAACATTTAAGGAATCAAACATGGAAAATTCCATGGGCTTCTTGGCGCGCGGCTACTTAAACCTGTAGAAGTCTTCAAGCGTCCTATCTGCTGTTCGTCTCCGAGCTTTGGGAAGGGTTTAGTTGTTGGCCGCGTACTGTCAGCCACCAGTTTCTACTCTCAGGGGGCCTGGGTTATAATCGAATTCGGCCAACAGCGAGTGGTCTGCCGTCATGCTCACTGTTATCGGGTTGTTGTAGTAGTATGTTGATGAGTCAAGAAGCCAGTCGGCAAAGACCCATTTGCCGTGCGGAGTCGCCGTGACAGTCACGTTGGCGCCGTACCTGAGGGCGTAGGTTCCCGGCACAGGACTGGTTGTGCTCCCTCCTCCTCCACTCCTGCTGATGGTCAGCACGACGCTCATATTAACGGCCAGCGGTGGAGAAGGCGTGCTCCAAAGCCCAGTCACGTTGTCATAAGCCGTGACTGTGACGTTGTACACGCCCCGGACGGCCCACGTGTGGGAAGCGGTCACGTTCTGGCCAGACGGATACTGAGCAGTGGTCGTGTTGGTTCTGTCGCCCCAGTAGAAAACGTAAGACACATTATCATCGTTCGAGACGTATGTGCCGGACGAGTAAGTGTAGCTTGGGCCTGCGGAACCCGTTTCTGTAGGCGTGAAGGGCACGTTCGGAGGATGCACCTCGCTGTACCAATCAACGACGACCGTCGTCGCGTTCTCACCAGTAGCATTGTCAATTTGCGAGAAGAAATCATGCCCGCCAGTCCAGTTATGCCATTCCTTGTTGGCAAGCGTACCGTTATTGTAGCACACCGATGGCGTATTGTTATAGTACAGTGACATCTGAGGCGGAATGATGATCCATCGTCCCCACCCCGCATCGACGTTGTCATTCACTGGCTCTGCGAAGCAGGTCGCCACCTTCGTGTAAGCCGCTGTAAGGGCAGAGTGCCACATTGAACCGTAACCCTCCAAGTTCATGTTTACTGGCGCGCAGGTCATAAATGCTGCAGAAAACCTCGTGGCGTAGTCCTTCTGAATCTCATTCGAAACAACCACTCCGCCACCAGAGAAGCCAAACAGCAAGATGTGCCTGTAACTTTGATTGTACATCAGCCACATGACGGCATCGTAAACCCACGTTGAACTTTGGTCATAATAACTCCAACCACTAACGTTGTACACCAAGTAGTTTCGCACAGGGGTCAATATCGAAAAGCCGTTGCTGATTAGTTCATCAAGGAACTGCACTTTGGCAAGGAGTTTTTCGCCTAGGTTGTCAATGCAATAGACAAAGAGATCATTCGAATAGGGACGCGCGCCAAAAAAGACTACTGCCACTTTGTCACTGCTGATGTTGCGGTAGAACCAGGTTTCGGCGCCGATGGTTTTCGTGTCCAAGCAGTAACTCACTTCGAGCTTGGGCTCGTTGCCCGTTGAGTTGCCAGGGTAGAAACCGAAATATTCGTAACCCAAAGGCGCGATCCCCTCTTCGCTGGACATCAATTCAAACTCGGTTGAGTCAATCTTATTGATCTGATCAGGCGGAACAGTGAAGCTGACGTTATGGCCGTCACCGGGATAACCTGAAACGTTCCACGCCGCTATCGGCGGGAGCGACCCGCAGCCCCAGCTGTCCACTGTGAGGTTGTTGTAGATGGGCTGAGGGTTCGACTGGTTGCTCCCGAGGAGCCAAACCGAGAAGTTCACATTAGGTGAATTGAGGCAGAAGGTAGTCAAGTTCAGTGTGGCGCTTATGTTGTAGGCCAAGGCAGGGATCGGAAATGTGTCGAAGCTGAGGTAGCTTCGACTTTGAACATACAGGCCTGCTTCGGACCATTGACCTACCAGCAGAGCATTAAAAGATACAGTTCCGTTTGTGTACATGCACGTTTTTTCAGTCGGGGGATAGTTGGATCCCAAGCAGCAGATGTAGCCTTCTGAGGCTATGCTCGAGTTGAACGTTTGGACACTAGGGTCCAAGACAATTGATTCTCCTCGCGTCAATGGAAAGTCTGTGAAGAGTATTCTTGCTTGGCACCGACTGTCAGAAATATCTTTCTGTAGTTTGAGCTGTCGGAAGCACGTTTCCCACTTTTGCCTGGTGCTGTTGAAGAAGACGGCGTCAGACCAGTCCACCAGACACCTTGATTCATTGGCGCCTAGAAACTGGACGCTTGAGCACGCCGAGTCTTCCGTGACCTGCTGAGTCACGTTTTGAGTGGCCGTGAGGTACTCTGCTCTTATTCCAGAAACGCCTTTCAATGCCCAGGCCAGCCTGTAATTCCCGTTTAGAACGGGATTAAGCGTGACCGTGATCTTGAGTTCCGAGCCTATTCTGAGCCAGTACCAAGCGTTGAGCACTGCGCCTGACTCAAGCGTTGACTTCCTGTTGAAATATATGCCCGAAGAATTAACCACATAACAGACCTCATTATCAACTGCGGAGTCGCTCTGCCACGTGGGGTTTGACACGTTGTAGTACTCAACTGCCCAGTTTTCGTTTGCTATTCTTTCTTCCTTCAGGTCCGGATCATAGAAGACGGTGTGGTCTGGGCAGACCTTGATGTAGACGGAGCCGATGCCCGCGCTCATGTCCGACGAGTTAAACACGTAATCAACGTACTGAGAACCATTCCAAATGACTTTCGGAAAAGTGAAGAAGGTCGAGTTAACTCTGTTGCCTTCCCCAAACGTTGTCAGGGTCCACGGGTTTTCCCACACCGTTCTAGTGGTTGAAGACTCGGGCTCCGCGGCAGACGCGACACACGCAAGCCTCGGGATTAAAGGAAAAGAGAAAACAAAAATAAGCAAAATGCAAATAAGCTTTTTCATCATGTTGGTTCTCTCCAAATGTATTGGTGGCAAAAGGCTAATAGGTTGAATTGTCCTTAAAAGTTTTGAGGATAAGGGAATGAGTAACTTTAGAGTGCTTCTTTTGTTGGCGTTTTTGTTTTCACTTATGGTACAAGCTGTTCCTTCGTCGCTATGTGCCTCAGCTCACGCGGCCTCGAACGTGGTCAGGGTGCCGAGTGACTACCCCACAATTCAGGAAGCGGTGGATGCGGCTCTGCCCGGAGCCACTGTTCTCGTGGGCAGCGGAACCTACCACGAGTGCGTGGAGGTTAACAAGACGCTGAGCCTCGTAGGCGAGGACAGGACAGGCACTGTCATTGACGCTGACGGCGGTGATAACGCTTTCAAGGTGACGGCTGACAGGGTGCTCATTGACGGCTTCACCATACAGAACGGCGATCACGGAATCTACGTTTACCACTGCAACAACTGCACAGTAAGCGGCAACGTCATCTCCGACAACCACTATTTTGGCGTACTCCTAGATCATTCTAATGGCACAACCGTGCAAGGCAACATCGTTTCATTCAGCGGAGGTTCCGTTCCAGGCATGACATGGGGCGCCAGCCTCCTTCTCACGTACTCCTGTAATGGCAGCATCAGCGACAACGTCTTGGCAAGCTCTTTCTTGGCCGGGATAGATGCGAGCTATTCCGACAACAACACGGTAACGAGAAACGTGATAGAAGACAACGGAGGGCTTGGCATTAGCCTGTACTCGTCAAACGGGAACGTCATTCACCATAACAGCTTCATAAACAATTGGCCCGATGGCTCACAAGCGTTTCAGATCTACTCGCAGAACAGTTGGGATGACGGTTCCGTGGGGAACTACTGGGATGATTACACTGGTTTGGATGATGGCAGCGGCGGCCGCGTTGCAGGCGACGGCGTCGGCGACACCGGTCTTCCTGAGTGGGGACTTGACTATTATCCGCTGACTTGTCCGCCGATGCCCATCCAAGTGCTCGTGGATAACATGGCCTACCCTGTCACGCTAGTGAGCAACTCGACTGTGTCAACGTTCCGCTTCACACCCAGCTACATGAGGATCACGTTCAACGTTGTGGGGCCAGCGGGCACAGGAGGCTTCTTCAACTTGACCATCCCCACAACTCTGCTTAAAGGAGACCCGTGGAACGTGCTGATCAACGGCAAAAACGTCAATTCCCAATCAGTCATCACGAGTAACGACACCTGCGCATCGATCTACTTCGCCTACGACCAAAGCAGCACTCACAGTGTTCTGGTGACTGGAACGTGGGTGGTACCAGAGTTTCCACCGACGAGCATAGTGCTCTTGGCGATGATGCTGGCGCTGGCAATCGCGTTCACACACGCCCACAAAGTCACATCGCCAAAAAAGGGACAAGAAGAGAAGCCTTCTAAAAGCACTGAAGCAAAGGCTTAAACAAGAACTCGCAGAACCACCTATGCCAGCATCTAAGACGGTATAAATTACAAAGTGGAATGGTAGCCCGGGAGAGATTCGAACTCTCGTCGGCGGGTCCAAAGCCCGCTATGCTTGGCCGCTACACCACCGGGCTTCGCGTCATAGGCCTCTTTGGAGTCAGCTCTTAGTTAGGTGGTTTTTGATTAAAACTTTCCTATCTTTGCGGATTCTTAATATGATTTCCTTGGTTTTCCAGATCGCTCTCGCGGCATCTAACCTCTCGATGTTCTTTAGATCCAGAAAATCGACAATATGCTCGTAGTTCTTGGGGTTCTTCTTTTCCAAGTTTTCCAAAGAGCGTAATAGTAAGGTGTTGTCAATTTTGATTCTGTCAATTGATGATTTCAACCAGGCATAATTCTCAACTATGCTGAGAAAGACAGCTTCTAGGTAGTGTAGGGATTCAACTAGCTTCTCATTATCGATCATGAAATTTGAACGCATCACAACTCCCTGCAAAAAAGCTGGATTCAGATAGTATTTCAAACTAGTTCTGATCCTGAAGTGCGAAGGCTCCAGTTTCTGAGGGTGTCTTCTGACTGTGTCGTTCATTTCGTCCCAAATCAACCTGAAAAGTCTCAGTTTCTCCTTGGCAATCGAGGGATTGATCTCTTCGAACCTTGCCATGTTCAAATACTCGGTGAACAAGTGTGGGATGCCGAGTTTGGCAGTAGAAGTCTCAAGCCGCTCCACGAAATGACTGTTCGAAAAAGGCTGCAAGGCTATCTCAACCAAGACCTTGAGAATGCTTTCCAAAGCAACCGCAGAGAAAAGATAGGCGCTACGGTAGTCTTCTCTAGAAAAAGCTGAAGTCGCACGACTCAGATATATGTCCGAGTCTACAACGCGGGCTTCCGTTCTAATGCCAACCCTATCCGCCGAAACATAGGACTTGTTCATCAAGAGCTTCGTGTTAGCCAATGCCCAGTCTCGGTCGAAAAGAATCTGTAGTTCATACAGTTTCTGGTCCATGTCAGGTGGAATCACCGTGTTGATCCATTGTTTGGGCACGTGGTCTAGGTCGACCATCAAACCGCTTGGGGTTATTCTTTCCACGTACTCGTCTTTGAGATTGCTGTTATCAAGGATTAACAGGTCAATGTCGCTTGCTGAGGTTGCTTCTCCTCGGCTCCAGCTCCCGAACAAGCCTACGCCCGAAGCATTGCCTTTGGCCTCAAGCTCTCTTACGAGTTTTTCCAGTGTTTTCCGCACGTTTTCAGGAAGCTTCGTCTTGCAGGCCTCTCTTTTTCACGAAATCAATAGTTCATGTTAGTATTCAAGATTTCTGGTTGTGATACGCTCAACTGAATCGTAAGATTTATATATTAAAACATCTCATCTGGGTGGTTACCGCGGGGACCGGATGGGCAGTTTTCTGATTCCGAACCCCTAGTTTAGGAACATGAAAGTGACGGTTCTTCGCACTCAAAAAAAGAGGCGAAAAAATGAGTAAAAAAGAAAGCAGAACCCATCAACGTCTAATCGACAAATGCCCTGAATGTGGCAGCGTCAACCTCGTGCACGATTATGATACTGGAGAAACCGTGTGCGGCGATTGCGGACTCGTGCTCTATGAGCAAATGATGGATAAGGGTCCAGAATGGCGCGCTTTTACGCAAGAGGAGAAAGCGTCAAGAAGCCGCGTCGGAGTGCCAACGTCTTATTCAGTTCATGATAAAGGGTTGTCAACGGCGATAAGCCAAGTTGACCGTGATGCCTTCGGAAGGAAGCTTCCACTCGCAACGCGCTTGCAGATGTGGCGTTTGAGGAAGTGGCAAATACGTTCAAGAGTACATTCTTCAGTCGACAGAAACTTGGCTCAAGCAATGGCTGAACTGGACAGGCTCTCTGACAAAGTCTACATTCCACCGCCAATCAAGGAAAAAGCAGCCGTCATCTACCGCAAAGCCCTAGATAAAGGCCTAGTAAGAGGCAGATCCATAGCAGCCATAGCTGCCGCTTCACTGTACGCAGCCTGCCGAGGAAGTGGAACCCCGAGAACGCTTCGCGAGATAGCTGAGGCAAGCCTCGTTGACAAGAAGGACGTTGCACGCTGCTACAGGCTGTTGCTGCGTGAGCTTGACGTACACATGCCAATCGCTGACCCATTGACCTACGTGTCCAAGATTGCTGAGAACACAGGAATTTCAGGCAAGACTCAAGGACTGGCCATACAGATTCTAAGAGAAGCCAGAAAAAGACGGGCCGCTGCAGGAAAAGACCCTATGGGCCTGGCTGCTGCAGCCTTGTACATTGCATGTCTTCAGAACAGTGAGAAGAAAACGCAGAAGGACATTGCTGAGGCTGCAGGTGTCACTGAGGTCACTGTTAGAAACAGGTACAAAACGTTGAAGAGACAGCTGAACCTGGCGCTTCCAGACTAGAAAACAGCGCTACCGTTCATCTTCTTCTTTTTCAAGTTCCATTACTACTGGTCCAACGTATCCGCAGTTTTCGCACAAGTATTTTCTGGGCATGATCCCATAGTTTAAACTGCTAAATATGTGGATCTTTTGGCTGGCGCATCTTGGACAATAGATCGTAGAGGGCTTTCTATGCTTCACAGTCTTCAATGCTTCCCGTATGTCTTCCAGCAGCTTCATTGCGGGCTTACACCTTTTGCATTGGTCACTGAATTTGGATGTTCCCTTCGGGGTACCCAAGGTCCACCAGATATTCGCGGACTCTGTCCCTGTGGTCTCCTTGAAGCATGATTAGACCGTTTTTCGCCGTTCCGCCACATGCACAGAAACCTTTGAGTTTCTGAGCCATTCCAGCTAGGTCTGTGTTTTTTTCGTCGATGCCATCAACTATGGTTGTTGGTCTGCCAAATTTCCGTGTTTCCAGCCTTATGCGAATTCGTTGCTGTTCTTTCTCGATTTCGCCACAAGCACACAAGTCCTTGGGAAGCCCGCAGGTTGGACAAATCTCAGCCATGATGCTCAATCGTATAGACCCTTCTGGGGTATATAAAACTTTCAAATCAATCCTCTATAAGTAAACTACATAATCAAGACATATCGATGCTTCGTTGGAGCATTCTCCTCGATCATTTAGAAAAGTTTTATTGGCAATGACAAAGTGATTAGCCATCATGAAAGTCCTAGTTGCTGGATGCGGAAACATTGGGTCAGTCGCGGCTGAAGACCTAGCGAGAAACGTGAAATCAGCGGAGGTGACGGTTGCGGACAACGATAAGACCAGAGCCAAAGCCGTTGCTGAAAAAATCGGAACTGACAATGTCTCATGGACTCAACTCGACGTGTCAAATCGTAAAGAGCTGGCAACCGAGTTAGAAGACACTGATCTAGTGATGGGTTTTCTGCCTGGCAAGTTCGGATACGGATTTGCTGAAGCATGCGCTTCGGCAGGGAAGGATCTGGTCGACGTTTCGTACATGGCTGAAAACCCGTTAGACTTGAATGAAAAAGCTGTGAAGAATGGCGCTACGATCGTTCCAGACTGCGGCCTAGCTCCCGGCATAAGCAACGTCCTCGTCGGGCACGCTGCAAGCAAGCTTGACAAGGTTGAAACCGTTCAAATCATGGTGGGTGGACTCCCAGAAACCCCTATTCCGCCCCTTGGTTACAGCATAACGTGGTCCCCGGAAAGCCTCATCGACGAGTACACGCGAAAAGCGCGAATCGTCAAGAAAGACAGAATAGTGGAAGTGGAGGCCTTGAGTGGGTTAGAACAGACAGTTTTTCCAGACTTCGGCGAGCTTGAGGCCTTCTACACTGACGGGTTGAGAACACTGATGTACACCATAAAGGCAAGGGACATGTGGGAGAAAACGTTGAGGTACCCTGGACACGCGGACAAAATTGGCTTAATCAAGAGTCTGGGGTTTTTCGATGAAAGAGATATTGAAGTTGACGGCGCGAAGGTCTCGGCGAGAAATCTGACTGCCAGACTGTTGGGGCAGAAGCTTCGAAGGCCGGACGTGAACGACGTGGTGGCGATGAAGGTTGAGGTTGAGGGCTTGGCGGGCAGGAAACGGGTGAAACAGGCTTACAGCATGCTTGACTACGGTGACACTAAACGGGGCGTTACGGCCATGGCGAGGACAACGGCCTATCCAGCCTCGATAATTGGTCAGCTGATTATCAAGAAGGTCGTGAAAGAGAAGGGTGTGGTTCCACCGGAAAGACTGGGAACGAACGACACTGTTTTTAGGGAGTTTCTGGGCGAGCTTGCGAAGCGTCGTGTTACGATCAAAGAAGAAACGACAACTGACTAGGCAGAAAGAAAGCATTCAAAGGATGGCTGTTCAGGATCGGTTCAAAGTCAACTTGATTGAGTCCATCTTGGAGAGAACAGACAAGTCCGCTTAACCCGCATGTTGACTCATGCTTTCAAGCACTTACAAACCCCGTTGGTGAATAACACGTATGCCGAATGGTTTACGGGTTGATTTTGCGAGCTGCCGCACCCCTAAACCACACCTACCCCCCATCTTTTGTGGGCACGAACGAAAAAAGAGTCTTTTTTCTGTGAACCAGACGTGTTCATTAGGATCGTGAAGGTCTGGTGTTGGAGAACAGACCACAGGATACTGTCTTTTTAAGACTAGTTCGACCTCTCAAAAAGACGCCACCCCTCCCCTGCCCAAGGCCTCAAGAATATGCACGTCTCAGAAATGCGTCCATTGCTTGTGCCTGGGTATTCCAGATAGTAAGACGACCACACGTCTCCATGCTTTTGGTACGCGTGAATACGCCACACAAATAGACGACTGCAAACTCTTCAGGAAAAGAAAATAAGGCTCCAAAAATCACACCTCCACGTGATCCTGACCTCACTGTGGGGTCGTCGTATAGCTTGGTTCAGTATACCAGCCTGGGGCGTTGGCGATCCTGGGTTCAAATCCCCTCTCCCCGTCGCGCTATACTGAAAAACTCGAAGGATTTTCGCCAATGCCTTCATTCTGAGGGCTAGCTGTTAAGCGGACTTGAACCCTTTTGGGTATGGGGATGGGCAGCTCCACCATACAGCCATTTGAAAACTGATGGAGACGAACTCCCTATAGTAGTGGGAATCAATTTTTTTCTTTAACACTGCCTAACTGAGCATTGTTTCGGGTTACAAGTCATAGACAATTCCGGGTATTTTGGGGAAAAGTTGTGTTTCACCAATGTGCTTGACTCCAGTGATCCAGCTGACAAGCCTTTCAATGCCGATTCCAGCCCCAGCTGAGGGTTTCAACCTTCCTTCTTCTGCCAATCTTAACAACAAGCCGTAGTTATCCTTTCTCACGTTGTCTCGCTCCATTTTCTTGACTATCTTGCCGAATTCAGACTCTCTTCTAGCACCAGACAATACTTCTCCGTATTTGGGCAGCAACAAGTCATAGTTGTCCCATTTACCGCTTTGGAAATCTTCAAAGTCGTAGAATTCTCGGGGAAGGTTGATCACCCAAAAAGGATAATCAGTCTCGCACAACACGCGTTTTTCCCATTGTACACCGTATTCTTTTTCGAGTTCTGCTCTATCATAGAGTTCAAACGGAATTCTCGGCTTTCTCAGATCATCATACCTTCCTAGATAAAGCAACTCCTGACTCATGTCTTCCTTCAAATTCTCCATCAATCTGCAGAAAACCCCTTCGACGAAACTTCTAATGTCTCTCGAAGAAGCGTTTCTGACCTCAAAATCCAACTGGGTAAATTCATAAGCATGCACTCCGCTGGTTCCTCTTTCACTTTTCTCTATCCTCACGTTCGGCGAAAGCGAGAACAATTTGGGACTGATTATGGAGCAGGCAACCAACTTATGAATAATCATGCTTGCCGTTGTCCGAACCGTCTTTCCGTAGATTTCGACTTCAATGCGTTTTTCGATGGATGCGCATTGATCTGGCCACAATGGATCAGTTGACTGTGATAGTATCACGGGCAGCAACCATTCAAAACCGTTGGAAGCAAATTCGCTTGTAAGATGCTTCAACACGTAGGTCATTAACATGCTTATGCAATGCTTTTTCTCGATTTCGCTTTTAGATAGAAGCTCAAGCGGTCTAGGCATCTCAACCAGTTCGCGACTGAGAACCAACGCATCTTTTCTTACGTCTACTTGTTTCCTGATCATCAATCCACTCTCTCATCGGTGATGTCGTTTCAACAGCCTTTGCACTTTACCTGCATTAGATGCACGCTGCTAGTAATAAATTTTTTATGAAAACCGTTGAAAATATTTCAAAAAAGCAAAGTATTTATGGCTCAAAAGTGTAAAAATTACAATCGTGGAAACCAAGCTTGACGAGAAAGATCTGGCAATCCTAGCCTTGATACAGAAAGATTGTAAACTCAGCAGTCGGGAAATTGCCAGAAAAATCGGATCACCTATAACGACAGTTTTTGCAAAGATAAGGCGCATGGAAGAGTTAGGCATCATAAAGGATTATAGAGCCGTCTTGAATTCACAGAAACTTGGCCTAAGTGCAACAGCCTTAATTTTGGCTTCTGTCTCCTACCAAACCAAGGACAACGACAAGCTGATCTCGCAGAGAGAAATAGCTTCAGACATTGCAAAATTCCAGGAAGTCCAAGAAGTCTACATCATCACTGGGGACTGGGACCTCTTGATAAAACTCAGAGCCAAGGACGTCGATGCGATTGGAAAATTCGTTATTGACAAATTGAGGCTTGTCAGGGGAATCGAGAAGACTCTCACATGTATGGTTTTTGAAACCTGCAAAGAAACTACTGAAATACGTATTGAAGCACGGAGAAGCAGAAGTGAAAGCATAAGAAACTAGCAAAGCCCATGACGGTCACAGAAGCAACCCAACTCATAGAAGCAGGCTTCGAATACATCACAGAAATGGAAAACACTAAACTATTCCGAAAAAGAAAATAAGGTCCCAAAAAGACTCTCGTCTATCCCTGTGGGGTCGTCGTATAGCTTGGACCAACACTTCTATGGAGATGTCTCCCGCAGCTCCCCTCTTTTTCTATAGGCACGCTAGTGCGATTAAGGTCTGAGCGTTATTAGTCATCGTGCGCGATAGCCGTTGCCGTTCGTTGTGGTCGCTTTACGTGGAGCGCGCGCGAGAGCTAGAGGCTATATTCTTCCATGTATGTTGGTGCGCTTACTTCCCATCCGCCCTTGGAGTGAAGGTAGTCTTCTAGGCTTAGAATGGGGTGCTCTTCGCCGTGGGTCAAGAAAACATGTTTGGGCGGGGATTTGAAGCTGTCGAGCCAACGGTGCAGGTCGTTCATGCCGGCGTGGCCTGAAAAGCTATCCATCTCTTCGATTTTCATTCGCACCGGGTAGGATTGTCCGAGGATTCTGACGGGAGAAACGCCGTCCAAGATTTGCCGTCCAAGCGTTCCAGCCGGTTGGTAGCCTACAAAGAGAAGTGTGGATTCTGGGCGGGTTATTTCTCTCGCTAGGTGATGCTTGATTCGTCCTCCTACGATCATTCCTGAGCCAGCCATTATGATTGTTGATCCTTTGATTAGGTTGATCGCTTTGGACGCTTCGACTGATTCGACGAGTTTCAGACCTGGAAAGTCGAAGGGGGATCGGCCATCTTGGAAGAGCTCATTTGTCTTTTTGTCAAAACATTTTTTGCAATGTCCGAAGACATTCGTGATTTCGACGGCCATGGGGCTGTCGAGGAAGGTCACGACGTAGGGGATTTTCTTGGCGCGCGCCAAACCGCTGAAGTAATACAGCAGTTCTTGCGCACGCTCAATGGCAAAGGTGGGGATTAGGAGATTGCCGCCTGCCTTTATCGTGTCGTTGACGATCTTGCAGAGTTTTTCGTCGATGTCTTGGAGGCTGCCGTGGTTGCGGTCTCCGTAGGTGGATTCCATGACCACGTAATCCGCCTTGCCAAAGACAGAAGGGTTGTTGGTAAGCGGCTTGTCCCATTGACCGATGTCCCCGGAGAAGATGACGTTTCTGGATCCGTTCTCGTCCTGAACGACGATTTCGATCATGGCTGACCCGAGGATGTGGCCGGCGTCGTGGAAGCAGACCTTAACTTGGTCATTCAGCGGCAGAAATTCTCCGTAGGGAACATCCTTTAGGAGAGGAAAACACTTCTCGGCATCTTGGACTGTATACAGAGGAATTTCCGGGTAGGGTCCCTCTCGGCCTTCCTTGTCATGGCGTTTTTTCTTGAAGGTAGCATCTTCTTCTTGCATTCGAGCAGAATCCAAAATCACTATCGGGAATAACTCTTTAGATGCGGGGGTCAGCAGGATATCTCCGGCAAACCCTTCCTTGACAAGCTTAGGAATGAGCCCGGAGTGGTCGAGGTGAACATGGGTGAGGAGTAGATAATGGATCTGGTTTGGAGGAACGGGGAATGCCTCCCAGTTTCTGTAGGAATAGTCCCGTTCCTGAAACAGTCCGCAATCGACAAGAATCTTCACCCCGCCAGCATCCAGAAAGTAGCTTGATCCTGTTACTTGACGCGTTGCGCCCAAGAATTTTATCTTCATGAACCTTTCCCTTACATTGCCATTTCTTATTTCTACCCTATCAGTTCTTCGCCTCACTACTCGCCGGAGGGTGCGCCTTTTCTCCTGTACTTGTTGAATGCCTCAGCCAGCGCGATTTCTGGTTCTAATGATTTAAATCCTGATATTAATATTACTTCAGCACGGTGTGCTGGAATGGCTGCATATGTTTTCAATATACCGTTCAGAGGCAACAGAAAGTTGCAACACGTCATCAATGAAGCCAAAAACGATGCAAGGTTGGAGACTTTGTGGAAATGCTCGAACATCATGGCAATCGATCGTATGGGCTTCACAGATCATGGTCCTACACATGTTAAAATTGTAGCTAATTCTGCATTGAAACTGCTGAGGATGCTTGTTGAGAAAAAGGTTGTACCAAGCATTGTCAAGCATTATGGTATGAAGAATGAAGATGCTGAAGTGGTTGTGGTGCTTGGCTCTATTTTTCACGATCTAGGCATGACGGTAACAAGAGACGGACACGAGCTATATAGCGTAGTGTTAGCTTCGGGGTTCATTGAGAAATATTTGCAGGGTATTTACTCTGAGGAAGAGCGAACGATCATTTTTTCTGAGGTGTTGCATGCGATCGTCTCCCATGAGGAACCGCACAAGCCCTTGACGTTAGAGGCAGGCATCGTGCGTGTCGCAGATGCTCTGGACATGGAGAAAGGAAGAGCACGAATTCCTTTCCAAGCTGGAAAGGTGGATATCCATTCTGTTTCCGCACTTTCAATTGAGAGAGTAAACATTCAAGAAGGCGAAGAGAAACCGGTTACAGTGAATATCACAATGTCTAATCCTGCAGGTATCTTTCAGATCGACGAGTTGCTGAAACCTAGACTCGAGAACTCAGGGCTTGAAAACTACATTCACGTTGTTGCTCAGATAACTGGAGAAGAAGAACAGAAAATACTGGAAAAGTACGAGATCTAACTTGCGCGCTAGAAGAATGTTCTATGAGAATGTTCTGTGTGGAAACTCGATTCTGCTGTCTGTATGCTTTCTCAGGAGAAGGAGACTATTCTTGACATATTGAACACCTTGCCCCTAAGACAGTCAGGTTGGCACTCAAATGCCAAAGCCTAGGCGCGCGCGCTATTTTTCAAGTCCATCATGTCTTGCCTTTTCTCCAGGAAACCATCTGTAAGGCAGCCAAAACACTCGAACAAGCAAAGGAGCTAGTTGAGGCTGGTTTCGAGTTTATCTGCGACATAGACGGCGTCAAGCTGTTCAGAAAGCGAAAATAGGAAGACCTCGCTAAAACCTAGGCGGGGTTGAGCCAAAACAGGGCGGGGTTGCCCTAATTGCGCTGACGATGGAAACGTCTCCCGCAACTTCCTTCTTTTTCTTTCGTGTTCACTATGACTTAACTCCCACGCTGGTAAGTTTTAAGAAAGGTACTACAGCGCGCGCTGTTATAGTCCTATCATTGCCCCGTACTTTGAATAAACTTCTTTAACAAGCTCGCCTGCTTTTGAATTTCCCCAATCGTGCATCCATTCCGACACTAGTGACTCCACAGTGATTGGAATTACTCCCGCTTGTAACATTCTCTCGACGCCATATTTGTGCGCATCAAATGTAGAATCACCAGCAGCATCGATTAATCCATAAACTTCGTATCCTTCTTTCAAGGCGTGAAGAGCAGTGTATGCAAAGCACATGCTTGTCCACAATCCAGAAATGACTAGTTTCTTTCTCCCTGTTTTCTTGACAGCGTTCCATGTTCTCTCGTCTTCAAAAGCATCAAAACTCGGTATCTTTCGTGCAAATACATCCTGCTTGGGAAACAAACTGGCAATTTCTGGAATAAACTCTCCCATAGATTTAGGATTGATCGATGACAGAACGACGGGAACTCCCAAGATGTTTGCAGCTTTTGCTGAGCATATTGCCGCTTTCTTGATTACAGTTTTGTCCCCTGAACTGACACTCTTGAACATCGAAGGTTGATAGTCAACTAAAACCAAGACACTGTTTTTGTCAGTCAGCAGGTCCAACTTACCGTCTTTAGGGTTTGCCGTTCCAATCCCCAGATTGAAGTCGTCACTAGAGTATTTTAGATTTTTGGGCATCTGCAATTGACGTATTCCAAAACAGCAAACTAAACGTGACATCATTTTCGAATATTCTTAGAGCATAGAGCGCGCGCTACGTAAGTGTGAAGAAGGTGCTTTTGCACCCCACGTTGAAAAAAGGAAGTCATTCCGTGGTTTTGCCGTCGAATTCTTCTGGTTTCGCCAACGCGTCCGTTTTCGTCTTGCGCACCGTGCCATCTTGGTGTTCCGGTGGCGAGTATATCGTGTACAGCTTAAGATCTGTGGCCTTCGAGGTGTTCAAAACGTTGTGTCTCGCGCCAGCGGGCACTATGACGGCGTCTCCATCAGCAACCTTGTGCTTGACGTCGTCTATGGAGACTGTTCCCTCTCCTTTTTCGAATCTGAAGAATTGGTCGACTGTCTTGTGCACTTCTTCCCCTATTTCCTCGCCAGGTTTAAGGTTCATCAACACAAGCTGACTGTTTTTGCCTGTGTAGAGAACGCGTCGGAAATAAGTATTGCCCAAAGTGTCCTTTTCAATGTTGGATTTGAAACCTTTCATATGAAACACTTCGCTTATGATTCGATAGCCTTTTGTTTATAAGTTCACCGCTCAGCTCGCGCTCGAGTTCAAGACATGTTGAGCGCGCGCCATTTGGAGAGTGTGACGTTAAATGGGAATTGAAGGTGTCATCTTCCTAAGAAAACGAAAGCAGCGCGCGGCAAGGAATCCTTAAGAGGCCCAAACTAGCTAAGAGCGTATTGTCCTAGAAACAAGGGGGAACTGAGTTGGCGGGAGTGGAGAAATCATTCAAGCCTCATCCAAACATGGTCAAGCTCTTAGACTACTACCTCCTGATGGCAATCATGCCCGAAATCATAGTCGGACTGATCGTGACCTTGCTAGTGTACATGCTCGACCCACCATATGCCTACGTTCCAGCCATATCATTCTTCATTCCTGTCGCACTGATAGCCAGCCTCGTGTTTTACTGGATCCGAAGGTATTACCAATCAATCAACTATCAGCTCACCCACGACGAAGTAGTCGTTGAACACGGCGTTTGGTGGAAAATGAAGCACACTGTACCCTATGCTAGAGTAATGTCAGTAGACATCATACAAGGCCCACTTTCCAGAAGACTCGGCATAGCCACTGTAGACATCTACACAGCAGGCTACACTGGCGTAGCAGGAGGCACAGGAGGCCCGGGCAGCAGAAGAGCCGAAGCCTCAATCATGCATGTTTCAAACTTCGTAGAAACAAGGGAGAGCATATTGGAAATAGTGAGAGGCAAACCATTGTTCGCCACCACCGCGAGTGACACAGATACTGAAATGTTGTCCGAACTGCGCAAGATGAGAGAACTCCTAGAGAAATCCAGCAAGAAATAGCAAAGCACACTTCTTGGACATATGTTTGAAGAGTGTGCCGTTAAATGTGAAAGGATGACGTTAGATTTATTCCCACAACGAAGTAGCGCGCGCTGAAAAGCATAAAGAAAAGAATATATCATTCAGTATTAATCGCGGGAAGTGAGTGTCATCATGGAAAGAAAAGTTGAAAGAGTTCTTAAAAGCCAGCCAACCATTGAAGGTGCAGGAGTCAGACTTAAGCGATTTTTTGGATACTATGAAGTTCCAGCTATGGACCCGTTTCTGCTTCTGGATCATTTTGGCTCGGATAACCCTGACGATTATGTAAAGGGATTTCCTTGGCATCCGCATAGAGGAATCGAGACGGTTACTTACATGTGGGACGGCGAAGTCGAGCACGGTGACAGCATAGGCAACAGCGGGGTGATCAAATCTGGCGATGTTCAGTGGATGACCGCTGGATCGGGGATAATCCACCAGGAAATGCCCAGAAGATATGATGGTCTGATGCAGGGATTTCAACTCTGGGTAAACTTGCCAGCAAAGAAGAAAATGACCGCTCCAAAATACAGGGGAATCGAAAAACAAGAAATCCCAACCATCCAAAAAAACGGATTAAGGATTAAGGTGCTAGCAGGCAAGATAGACGGAAAAGAAGGGCCTGTTCGAGATCTCGCAATTGACGTGGAATATCTAGATGTAGAGTTGACTGCTAGAAAAACATTTGAACACGCAACACCAGAGAACCGCAAAGTCTTCACGTACGTCGTTAACGGATCAATAGAAGTCCGCGATAAGGTGATCGAGCAGGGGCATTGTGCTGTTTTTGGCAAAGGTGATACGGTTAGAATTGGGACAAAAGAGGGTGTTCATTTTCTGTTTGTTACGGGCGAACCGCTAAAAGAACCCGTAGCCTGGAGAGGGCCAATCGTAATGAACACTCAGGCGGAGTTGACTAAGGCATTCGAAGAACTCGACCAAGGCAATTTCATTAAAATTGCTACGCCAACAAACCCTAAGAAGAGTTTCAAAGGCTGAAGCAGCAGTCAAAAACTTCAGAACCCCGGCTGCTAAGAATACACTTACACACGCTCCGGCATTGGAAAGCAACGATGGAGTACCACAAAACTAAGGACATTCTACATGTCATGCGGATGCTCGGATACAAGAGCATCACAAACACGTTGAAATACACGCAGCTAGTGAACTTTCAAAACGACGACTACGTCTGCAAAGCAGCAAAAACCTTAACCGAGGCTTCACAACTCATTGAAGCAGGCTTCGAGTACGTCACCGAAATGAAAGAAGTGAAGCTCTTCAGAAAAAGGAAGTAACCATTCGGCGGGATACTCGTCCATCAAAATGGGGTCGTCGTATAGCTTGGTTTAGTATACCAGCCTGGGGCGTTGGCAATCCTGGGTTCAAATCCCAGCGACCCCACCAACCACAATTCTGCCTTGTTGTTGAAAAAGAAGCGATTGTGAGCATTTTTGCTAAACGCGGATGTGAACGAGAAATGCCTTCTGCCTCTTCATTTCGATCACAAAACGGCCCAACAGCAGCCGGTGCCCACAAACATTTTGCAGACCAGACGCACAAGTCATAGGAAAGATAGTTAAACTATCACGCATCCAAATGAGGAGTTGTCTGAGAAAGATAATGCGCGCTAGACGTTTCGGGGAAAAACAGATGCTTGAGACTTTAGGACACGCACAGAGATACGCAATCTCTCGCTTCTTAACACATAAACCAATTATACTGACTCATTGCTTGACATCAAAGTGCAATTGCAAATGCAAGATATGTGATGTCTGGAGAAAGAAATATGACCCTTACGAAATGAAGACCCCTGAAATCTTCAGGATGCTTGATGAGGCAAGGAAGCTACGCTTTGCAGTATACCTTGCATATGGAGGCGAACCCCTTGTTAGACCAGACGCTGTAGACGTACTGGAACATGCACACGACCTTGGCTTGTACACAATTGTCATTACAAACGGAACTCATCTTCCAGACAAGGCTAAAGAAATCGCGAAAGCTGTGGATCTAACTTGGGTTTCTCTGGACTACTACTCAGATTATCATGATGAACTGCGAGGCTCAAAAGGCACTTTTGGGAGGGCAATAGAAGGAATAAAGAAATTGAGTGAAGAAGGCGGAAGGATCGCGATCAACTGCGTTCTCAGCAAACTCAACAAGGATACAATAAAAAAATCGGCTGAACTGGCCCGAACACTTCACGCCAGACTAGCGTTTGATCCAATGGAGGTATTTCCAGGGTTTAACGAAGAATATGCTTTGTCGCATGATGAAAACAGACGCCTGTTTCTAGAAATTTTGGAACTGAAGAGAACTGGTTATCCAATCCTCAATTCGTACGAATTCATCAAGCATCTCGTAAATCCCACGGACTATTCGTGTGCACAGCCCAAGATTTTCATTAACGTACGCGAAAACGGCGAAATCACTCCATTCTGGTGCCGGAAGAGTGTTCGCGTTATCGGAGATCTGCGCAAGCAAAGTTTGGGAGGGATCCTCCATTCCGCTCCTTTTGAGAAGTTTGCTCAGATGGCAGATGGTTGCAACCTCTGCAGAAACTCTACTACCGTAGAAATCTCGTTATTCTACTCATTACAAAGGTTCCTCATAAATTGTTTCAAGATACCAAATCCCATAGCGGAGTTCATTTCTTACTATGGTGGTTTAACTCTACCAAAAATCGAAAGGAATTCTCAGAACCTGAAAAACTTCTAGCAACTGCATCTTGGTTTGAGTGAGCGCGATGCGAGCCATTAGAGTATGCACGCGTGTTACCTATGGAAGATTGTTCGACAATGTAGACTTGTGATATGCAATTTTCCAAACAGGTTTAACTAAGAAAATGCAATTGTGTGGAGAGCCCAAGTTAAATAGATATCCGCATGACCCAATTTAGCCCAAATGTTTTGAAGAAATAAAAGGCGATTGTTGCCATATCGCGTTCTCCGCGAAAAGGTTTCCTTTGGCAGCATCATTTGCCACGAGTAGTTCGATTTCTTACGGAAAAGAGGGGTTTGTGGAAGATTTTGAGAAGCGTTTCCACTTCGAAAGTTTTCTGCGCGCCAGCCATCGTCGAGTGAATATCGATCTTATCACATCTTAGGCTGCTGCCGCATATCTAGGCTTACGAAAGGCTGACCTTGATACTCAATCGCGCCCGCTGCAATCATCGTCCACTACTTCTTTGGTTTAGGAGGTTCCTGCTCAAAAATCCACGCAGCCCTCCTCATTACATCTTTGATGGGCAATTGTTGAGGACAAAGTTCCTCACACTTTCCACAAGCCACGCATTTTTTGGCTTGACTTTCGGGAGCTATGTGCTCCCAGTACTTGGCTTTGACCTCATCGCTCATGCTTTTCACGTAGAACTCGTTATAGAAAGAGATTATTTCAGGTATGTTGACGCCTTGAGAGCATGGTAAGCAGTACCTGCAGCCTGTGCATCCGATGAAGCCTACGTTCTTGTATTCCAGTGTAGCTTGATTTATGAGCGACAGCTCTCCTTCAGTGAGCTTATTCATGCCCGAATCATTGGCGGTTTTCACGTTTTCTTTCACTTGCTTCATGGTGCTCATGCCGCTGAGTGCAACAGATACTTCTGGATGGTTCCAAACCCAACGTAGCGCCCATTCTGCCCCGGTTCTCTTGACCCGTGCTTGGTCCCAAATCTCTTGAATCGTCTCCGGAGGTTTGACGGCCAGTCTCCCCCCGGCTATTGGCTCCATCACGACTACAGCAAGCCCCTTCGAGGCTGCGTACTTGAGACCTCCCGTACCAGCCTGGTACTGTGCGTCCACATAGTTGTATTGGATTTGGCAAAGTGTCCAGTTTTCATAGCTGTCAACGATATTCTTGAAAACGTCGTATTCGTCGTGGAAGCTGAAGCCTACGTGGCCGAATTTTCCCTTGTCCATCTTTTTCTCAGCCCACTCGGTTACGCCTAATGACCCAAGTTTCTGCCACCGCTCCTTGTTGAGACCGTGCAACAGGTAGAAGTCGATACTAGTTCCTAATCTCTTCAACTGTTCCTCCAAGTACTTATCCATGTCTTGTTGAGAGTTCACAAGCCAAGTCGGCATCTTGGTGGCTAGTTTGACTCTTTCGCGGTATCCGTCCATCAATGCTCTGCCAACTAAGGCTTCGCTATTTCCTCCATGGTACGGATAAGCAGTGTCGATGTAGTTTACACCGTGATCGATGGCATATCTTATCATTTTGATTGCTTCAGGATCATTTATCCTTGCAGCATCGTTGCCTATTATGGGCAATCTCATCGCCCCAAAGCCCAGAGCTGAGACTTTCCAGCCGAGCTTTCCGAAGTTTCGGTATTTCATGAAGCCAAATCACTGACTTCATCAAAGCAAAGTTCCCTTATAGACGTTCTGCAATTGCGTGCACAACTTCAACGCTCACAACAGAATTCTTTGAAGCACACACAAAGGAAAAGATGGGTGAAGCGGGAGAAAACCCCGCACTTTCACCGCTCTTTGCAACATTGCTGATATACCAAGAGAATCAAATTAATCAGTTGATTAAAAACAGAAAAAAGAGGGAAAGAAGAGATATGTCGAAAGAATACTGTTAAATTATTTGGGACAGTTGACTATTATGATTTTTGATACCCTGAAAAAGTGAAAGTCAGACAGACATAGATATTCATAGCCAAAAAAATTTATCTGTAAACCGCTTATAGCTACTGACTATGGAAAGTGCAATGGGAAAGATTAACTTTCTTAGGCGTGGACTTGTCTCAATATTAGTTGGTTCGTTTGTTCTCGTAGTTGGAGTGGCTCTTTATTTCATACTGAACGCTGGTACAACGTTTCTATATGTCATTTTAGGATTTTCCGTTCCTTTCTTCTTCATAGGGTCTATCCTTATTAGATGGCATTTTGCAAACCGCAAGAGAAAGAGACAGGAACCTTCATCACAAATAACTTAACAGTACATGTCGAAAGTGAATAGAACAGAAAGACTAATAGTTGAAGAGGCTATATCATTTATTAAAGAAAAGATAGGGAAATAATGAAAAGAAGCGATTTTCATCTAATTGCTATGATAGGAATAATCTCAGGTGTGCTACTTGGCAGGCGGAATATTCGCAGGCACTTTCCATATCTGTTCTAGCGGAGGACACAAGAGTGGATAGGCGACTGATAGTGGCTAGGGCACTATACCTAGCTGCACTAGCATTGTTCGGCTTTTTGATATATATCTTCTATATCGCGAAGATTGTGCAGCCTTCATCTTGGACTGGGGAGACGCTTCTTATTGCGGCATTCCTGCTAGTGGCTTCAGGCGGGTTTGTTGCATTCAGTGCGAGACTTAGCCGATAGATTGTACTTTAACATCGGACCTATTTGGTGCGGGGGCTATGTCGATATTCGTAGGAATAGCCGCTGTCTAATCCAATCATAAACGTAACCAGCCTCTGCACCCGGCGGCAGTCCTCCTCTTCCCACAGGGCTACACCAGTATTGACGCTGTTTGCTAGCTCATTATAAGGGTAATTACGCAATGCGGCACACCGAGTGTCATTCTCCCAAAACTCATAATAATCGGGATCAAAGAATAATAAATGACCTAGAATGAACACGAAATCACTCATCCTCTTTCTCTTCGGACTCTTATCAGTCATATCCATTTCGCCCTTGATCACAAGGTCAACAGCGGCCACAAGCTACACTAATGCCTCGGTCGCAACAGCCAAGTACATGGTCGACACTGACCCTTCACTGGTAGTGCTGGATGTCAGAAACCAAAGCGAGTACGACACCGGGCACATCAGAAATGCAAAATTGATTCCAGTGTGGCAACTGACAGGAAGATTGAATGAACTGAACCAGTCCTCCATGATTCTAGTATACTGCCAAGCTGGAGGAAGGAGTGCCACAGCAAGCCAAACTCTCGTCGACAATGGCTTTGCCAACATTTACAACATGCTTGGAGGCGTTACCGCTTGGATTAGCGCTGGATACCCAGTATACGTCAACTACTCTTCGGCATATGCCCCATACTCGTCGATTCAAGCAGCCATAAACAACGCAAATGACGGAAACACGATCTACGTGTCCTCTGGACTCTACTACGAGCACTTGAAAGTCAACAAGTCAATCAGTTTAGTCGGTGAGAACAAGGACAACACGATCATTGATGGAAACGGAAATGGCACGATCTTCGACGTGACTGCTGACAACGTTTCCATTAGTTGCTTTACGATACGCAATTGTGGCTGCTCATGTCTAGGGTACTACGGATTCTATGTAGAGAAATACCACCAAAATGTCAGCATAACTGCCAATAACATGGCAGGGCAACTTGGCGTTCTCAGCAACGCCGTGAAACTCGATCGAGTCCAGGATGTTCTCATAGAACACAACAATATCATGCAAAGTGTCGTCGAATGCATCCTCATAACCAATTCCTCGGAAGTCCAATTGCTTGAAAACAACATAACAGACAATTTTGAGCCAGTGCAGATCGAGAATTCCACAGAAATCACTTTTTCAGGAAACAATGTGACCGGTAGCCCCACTACTGGAGTCAGCGTTCTGAACTGCAGTAACAGCACCTTTCTGGGAAACAGCTTTTCATCGAATTTCTGCGGCATGAGTTTCTCAAAATCCAAAGACAACCTAGTTTTTCGCAGCAACTTCTTGAATAATCAACTTCAGGTCTCAGTTTCAGGCTCAGTAAATTCATGGGACAATGGCGAAGAAGGGAACTACTGGAGCAACTACACAGGAACCGACGCAAACCAGGACGGGATCGGTGACACGGCGCAGATCTTAGGCGCAAACAACACAGACCATTACCCCCTTATGGGAGTGTACAGCAATTTCAAAGCCACTTACGGACCACAAGTCGATCTCATAAGCAATTCTACCATCTCAAACTTTGACTTCCAACTGCTCAATTCCTCATATGCCGATTTGAAATTCAATGTCACGGGAGACACCGGGACACAAGGCTTCTGCAGAATAGGCATTCCAAAAGCATTGATTAATGGTTCATACGTGATCACGTTTGACGGAGGGAACATCAACCCGCATATACTATCCTCAAATGACACATACACGTACTTTTACGTCAGCTACACTCACAGCCAGCACACGATAGAAATCACTGGAACAACAACAATACCCGAGTTCCCGACACTCATGATAACGATACTCATCGCCGCATGCACCCTGCTAGTGACCATGGTCTGCCGAAGAAAACGTATCATCCAATGAGTGAAGGTAATCTCTCGCAGCCCTATTTGGTTCTAAACTTTCTTCATTACACTCTCTAACTCATCAAAGAGTTTCTCAAAATAGCCTCTACGAAGCTGAGGCCCTTTCCCAATCGAAGGACACTCATCAGTGTAGGAGAAAACGTATAGCCCATTGCCAGCCTTTTTGAGTTCGAATGGGTAGAACCTACATATGAGTGGTCTAACTGAATAGATGGTACACGTTTTCTCGTTTAAGAAAACACATTTTCCATCACAGGTCTTCTTCACTCGGTACACATATGGATCATGTCCTACAACCTTTTCCGCGAACTCTTCAGCATTAATCGAAGCTTTCTTTGATATGCGATCAGCTTCCGATTTCAGGAGCAGAATCGTTCTGTCTCTACTATTGGTGTCTCCGCAACAAAGAGCACATCGCTCGCATACGAAATGAACATGCTTGGGATAATCGAAACTCAAATTGTCACACGCCAATCGCTTTGGTGTTTGAAACCTCCAGAGACTTCATGCAGCTTATCTTTATTCAACGATTTATCCATTCTGCAGTCTACTGGCCATAGCGCCAGTGAAAGATATCCCCTAAAACTGAACGAAGTTAGTGACTGAGCTAAGTCATAACAACCAGGTCCTTACTGATTTTTCCTCAGCTCTTTCTACTTTGTTTCCGCTGCTTCAGGAACTATGATAAGTTTAATATAAGAAGATAAACAAACTGCACGTCAGAATGAAAATAAGGTGAAAGGTATGACATCGAAGAAATTGCTTGATATGCTAAACATGGCTATTGCCAGAGAGATGCAAGTTGCTGTGCAGTACATGTGGCAACACGTCCAATGGATCGGAGTTAAGGGTTATGCGACAAAAGATGCTTTTCAGGGAATAGCTGTAGCCGAGATGAAGCATGCCGAAGCCATTGCTGAAAGACTATTCTATCTGGGCGGCACACCCACGACAAAACCGGACCCAATCAATGTCGGCAAGAACCTGAAAGAAATGGTAACGCAAGACGTGAAAGACGAAGAAAACGCTGTGAAGCTCTACAAAGAGATCATTGGCATAGCCCGAAAAGAGAATGATGAAACTACCGCTTTCCTATTCATGGGAATCTTGAAAGATGAAGAAGACCACCACGACACGTTCACCACGTTGCTTGAACAAGTATAGGACAGACGGTTGGACAACTAGATAGCTCGACAATTTGAGATTGCAAGCGTCACATCCTCAACCAATTCTTTTTTATTTGAAAGACAACGCACGTTAGTAGCGGCTATCAGGAAGTCCATTGACACCCCAGTAGACTTGATCGTCTGTTATCCGCGAAATGATGACTGCTCGCCAAACTAATTCTCGAAGAGCCCCATCTGCAATTCTGGAAACCCTTTCTGATCACTTCGGCGCGCATAGTTAGACCAATCTCAGACTACAGGTTTACTCAACTGTAAGTTTCCCGTACTTGCCAATGTTAAGCTGTATTTCTCCTCTAAAGCTCGAAACATATCCGTTCTCAATCTTGACCATGCTGCCCACGTTGACTTGGTCGATTTGCTCATTCCACAGCGTTAGCTTCACGTTGCCCGTCTCGTCAGCAATCACTGCGCTTGCCACCTTGTAAGTTTCGTTCTTGAATCTGGACGTGACCTCGCGTGTCTCGGACTTATCCGTGACCTTGCCCTCAATGTCCAAGCGTTTCATTCCATTTCTCAGTTCTTTTATCTTCAATTTGATCCTCCAACCGGCGCTATTCTTTCCGCGACTGCAAATTTGCCGCTTACAGATAGAATTCTGACTTTCACACGTTCTCCCATTTTGCAAAGGGGCACAAAAATCAAGTAACCTTGAATCTTGGCTATCCCATCGCCTCTACTTCCGATGTCGTCGATCACAACTTCGATCTCCTGGTTCTCTTTCACAGGTGACCATTGAACAAAAGGTCTACTCGGCCTGAATCTGCTCTTGTTTCCATATCTTCTCGGTTTCCTAGGCGCGTTCTTTGTTTTTTCCGGTAGCCTTCTTGGCATGTTCAGGTTTCGTCCTTATCGCGGAACCAGCCTCTCACCACAAAAACCCATGTGCCGCGACTTTGACACTAGAGCTGTTGGTCAAGGCCAGTTACATGGAGAACATCTTTTCCACCATATAAATTTTGCTAGCTATTCAGACCTCAGAGCTTCAACAGGATTCAGCTTGGAGATCTTCCTTGACATCGAAGCCCATTGCTCGCAAAGCTGGGACGACTGTCTTGCCGAGGTGACAATTCTTCTTGACATCCTTGACTTCCAGAATCGCGGACACGCCTTATCCCTTCAGTTCAGAACTGCCTTATTGTTTTTCTCTGCTTCTTGTGAGGCTGCTTGTTCAATTAGAAGACAAGGAAGCTTTCAACCAACAGGCTGGTGAAGAATGCCACTGCTGCTGCTATGAAGCTCTTTAGCCAGCCTAGCTTTGTTGAAGTGTGAATCATGGTCGATAATAGCGCGACGATCCAAACGTATACGGCTATTTCAGCGTACTTCAAGATTTGAGAGGCAAGTGCTTCAGTTGCGATCACTTGTTGGGTGATGGTGATAGTTTGAGTTTCTCCTTGGGCGCCTGCAATGAACTCAAACGGGTAGTTGAGCGTGGGCAACGTGGAAAACGCGGCTGTGTTTATCACGGCTTGTGCCACCATGGGTATGAGTGCAAATCCAGTTAGAATCATGGCGAATTTCCAGGTACCGGCACTTCCGAACCATCTAGTTAATAGGTAGATGAAGGTGGCGACGATGACCCATCTAATTATGAACTGCCACAGACCTCTCATGAAGTAGCTCGACATGCTAGAGGCAACGTTTTCCAAAGGCGATTCGAAGAAGCCTCTGAAAAACAATCCAACCACTCGAACGGTTAGATTTGCATTTTTGGTCCAATCAAGCTCAAGTTTCACGCTGTTGATGTTGCCCCATTCTGCACTTGTTCCATTACTTGACCATCCGTTTTCAGATCCCAATGGAATCGTGAAGTTGTTCCATGTGTCGTTAGCTGAAAGAAGGGGAGGTGTAAGATCATAGTAGAAATAGTCCTCTGGACTGGAATAAAGGTAAAGACTTGCGTTGGTAATCTCGGTGCCATTTGGGTAAATCGGTTTTACTCTTATGGACACATTCTTGTATCCCTGCAAACCTGAACAGTTGACAGGTCCAATGTTGTCCAACAACATCCAGATCTGCGTGGTATTGACTGCTGAGAAGCCCAAGCTCTCATTTCCGTAGAAACCTCCAGTAATGTGGTCGTCGCTTTCAGTTATGTTGGCATTGGATGCCCACAGTGTGCTGTTCTGGATCCATTGATCTCCACTGGAAATCACAGGTATTGTTTGCTCAACGTATGCTCTTGATAGATACGTGTAAGCGGCCAGCGAAAACATTGCGCCGAAAATAATCATGATAAGAATAGGCCCTACGTATTTTGGGTTTTCCGCTATCTCCCTGAAGGCCTTGTGAGGGGCATAAAACACTTCAAGTATTTGGCGTATGAAACCTGATTTTTTTTGTTGTTCTGTCACTGTTTGATTTCTCCATGTTTCGCGGATTCTCTACATTCCTGCTTTCAATCGTCTGTATGTAGTGTAATCCACGCACTCTAAGAATCGGTTTTCAGCTTGGTATTTAACTGTTAGTCTTTGGCGCAGTCTCTTATCAAGTATCTGACTAGTTGTTACAAGCGAATAAGCGTCACTTCCAGCCCCCGAACCATAGCTGACAACTAGAACTCGTTCATTAGGCTTGGCAACATCCAAAACCGCAGCCAACCCCACCAGTGAGGCTCCTGAATACGTGTTACCAAACTTAACGATTTGAAGCGAAGGGAGATATTGCTCTTCTTTGAAACCTAGCTCCTTCGCCATCCTTACTGGAAATTGAGCGTTTGGCTGGTGGGCAACAAAGTAATTGATGTCTTGAGACGTTAGCCCAAGCCGCTCCATAAGTTTCTTCGCGGCCTTTCTAACATGCTTGAAATAGGCGGGATCGCCTGTGAACCTTCCACCATGCATTGGGTAAGGTTCGCCATCTCTCCGCCAAAAATCTGGCGTATCCGAAGTGCAGGAATACCAACCTTCAATCTCTGCTATTAAATCGTGTCTTCCGAAGATATAGGAAGCCGCACCGTATCCGACGAAAAGGTCTAGTTCACCGCCCGGGCTGTCTCTCGGAGCTGCTTGAGAATTGTCCGTCCCAATGACCATGGCGTTTTGAATATTCGACTTTGGGTAACTCACAAGTGAGGCTGCATCTTTGAATACGCTTGTGGCTGCTTTGCATGCGAATTCTGTGTCCACGGCGTCAACTCCTTGCACACCATCTCCGTCTTCTTCGCCAAGTTTCAAGACTTGCGCAACTTTTGATGCTATGGGTTTGACTGCGTATGGATTGGACTCTGAACCTACGTAGATCTTACCAATTAGTGAACTGTCGACTCCTGAGTGTATTAGAGCCAGTTTTCCAGCCTCAACTGCAGCTGTCACGGAGTCCTCATCGATGAAGGGAACAGCACGCTCAATGCTTTTCTCTTTTATCCTAAACCTCGAAGAATAGAAGCCATAACCCACTATCCCTGGAACATCATACTCCTTCTTCGGCTTAGTGATATCGTATTCTTGGTGCGGGTAGTATTCGTCGGCAAAGGTGAATGTTAAGGAAATCGTGGGTATAACGTCGCTTCTGTCAACTGAGTATCTTCTCCTAAACCTTGGAACAACCGGTCTTCCTTCAAGGCTCGAAAAGTCGATTTCTTCATCGTTCTTGATTATCCGATCTGTTAGTCTTCCGGGTACACGAATTTTGCCATTGTGAAATGATACTATACCATAAATGTAGCTACCAAGCTTTGTGAACTTGTTTGTCGGCTCATTGATCAATGTGCATACTTCTAAATCGCCTTTTTCGTAGAATAGGTCAGTGTCAACCATCTTCCCGTAGCTTTTGCGACCGCAGTCTCCACAGTAATCTCTTATCTCAAAATACTCTCTTCCACAGATTTGACACCGTGTTCCCCTTAGTCTATCACCTAAGTAGGAAACTCTTCTCTCTATCGGCTCACTGCTCATGCCTATCTCCTCCCCAGAACGTGAACATAGCCTTTGGTCCCGAAGCCTTCAAGCTCAAGCACACAGCCATGCTTCAATTCTTTGTCGCATTTCGCTTGTCTTTCACCAGCCTCTCCTCGCAGCTGTCTGAAAACTTCAAAGACTTGTGCTCCTCCAGTGGCGCCTAACGGGTTCCCATCTGCCTTCAAACCGCCGTTCAGATTCGCGAAAAGCTGTTTTCCGTCTATCTTGTAGTATCCCTTGTAATCTTGGCAGCTTTCATAGATGTCTTCCCAGGCCTTCCCAGGAGCGCAGAAACCCAAGTCTTCAAGTGAAATCATCTCCATTACTGTGGACTGGTCATAAAGTTCGACAACCTGCAAATCCCACAAATCTACCCTTGCCATTTTCAAAGCGTTTGCCACCGCTATTTTGGTGACTATGAAATGAGACATGTCTTCCCTTGCGGAATATGTCAAATAGTCTGTCGCTGAATAAGACCCCAAAACATAGACTGGTTTATCGGTGATTTCCTTGGCAACATCGTCACTGGTCAAGATGATTATCGCGGCTCCATCGGAAACCGGTGCGTAATCATATAGCCCCAAAGATTTGTGAGCTTCTTTTCTTGCGTTCAACACGTTTTCAACAGTAATCTTTCTCTGGTACTGAGCGCACTCATTCTTTGTCGCGTGCAAGTGATTCTTGACTGAGACTTGTGCTAAGGCAACGCCTAGTCTTTCCAAGTTCTTACCGGCTATTCCATATTTCTTGACGTATGCTCGAAGCATTAGTTCATGATTTGCTTCAGGCGTGCATCCTGCATAATAGCTCCATGGGTCCTCCAGTAGCATCAAGTCGTCGCGGATCTTATCCCATCGATCAGTCATTTTCTCGATGCCGCCGACTAGAACTGTCTTGTGTTTTCCCGCCTTGATGGCATTGCAGGCATTCGACAACGCTGAACTGAATGATCTCGTTACTTCCATCGGAACGTGGAGCTGCGTGAGTTCTGATAGAAAGCCTTCTTCAAGCCCGAGTTTGTTCGTGATTGGGAGGAAATAGTCTGAGAGGTAGCAGGCTTCTACGTCTTTTCGTTCTATGCCTGCTTCGATCGTGGCTTTGAGCCAAGCTTCTTCTATAAGCTTCTCAGGCTCTTTCTCATAATGCTCTCCGAACTTGGTTCTTCCAGCAGCAACTATGGCTGGACAGATCTGCATTTCCTATTCACCTTCCACGATTGGACAATGATTTGCAATTATCCCTTTCACGATGGCTTTTAAGTGTTTGCTATATAAGAGAATTCGTCTGTTAAGATGTAGGATGGATCTGTTTCAATGTTTAATGTTTGAGTTTTCTACCACAGCTGCTGCAGAAACTAGCTTCTCCAAGGTTTGTCTGTTTGCAATATGAACAAACAATCGATTCATCGGTTGTTGATTGCCGGACGTCCTCTCTCGCAGTTTTGAAAGCCTGCTGGATCTCTTTGGCAGCCGTGGCGAATGCCTTTTCCATTTCTTGTCCCATTTTGGAAAATGCGTCTCTCAGATCATCTGCTGGAACATGTACGCCTGCTTCTAGACCTTTTCTAGTACGAGCGCCACATCGTGAACAGAAGTACGCATCTTCAGTAAGCTTCTCGCCGCATTTAGAGCAGAAAACCACAACCATCACCTTTTGTCAAACTGGCATCAAGAGTGATTTAAGCGTTGTCTATTCTCTCACCAAGTCATGAAACGAATTTACTGTCCTCAGTGATTAGTTGAATAGCCTTCTCGGTTTTGCACTAGGCCTTCACGACCACGGTTTCCGATAAATAGTTGAATATTCTTTGCCTTCTTGGAGCGTGAAGTATCCATCCCAAGATGCAATCAATAGGAAGTATGAATGCTTTTCCCAAGCTTTCCAGAGCCGCGTGAGCAAGGTCCGTCGGCTCGCCGCTCACCCGAACTACTTTTGTTCTCATAATCATCTTCCCGATTGATCGACCGTACAATCCTTCCATAAACGTCCAATACAGAAAGTAGGCAATGTTGCTAAGTCCAAAGTCGACAAAGGGAATCCAAACAGGAAGGACTGGCACAAAATTGTAACCGGGCCAAGCGACCGACATGAAAAACCTTAATGGCACCATTATAGCGCCGAGAATTACGATATCTATCAGCCATGCAACGAATCTTTCACCCCAGTGTGCGAGCGTGGGCCCAGCAACCGCTTCTATAGGCTTCCCACATTTTGGGCAATAAAGCGATTCTTCAGGCATTTCATTTCCACAATTCTTGCAGTACGGCATCTTCATCCTCCTTCGCACCATTGTCTATCAAAGTATTTAATCTTCTCTTTCAACGCACTCGTACCCGTCAAAAATTTAATTAGTGGTTTGAACCTTCTAGCACAGTGACGGTGCAGGATGATGAAGGTAAAGGCTGTATTGTTGATGGGTTCAGAGCGTGACCTTGATTTTTGCCGCGAGATCGCCAAGCATTTGAAGGCCTTGGGGCTGGATTATGAATTTCGCGTAGCTTCTGCTCACAAAAGCCCTGAGAAAGTTCTGGGGATTCTTAGCGAGTACGATAAAGAAAGGGTAGTCTACATCACGGTTGCAGGAAGATCCAATGCTTTGAGCGCCTTCGTGGACGCGAATACAGCCCATCCAGTTATTGCTTGCCCACCATACTCAGAGAAGTTCAGTGGAGCGGACATCTATTCAACGTTAAGAGTGCCCAGCGGCGTCGGGGCGGTCGTGACTATCGAGCCCGAGGGCGCGGCAATTGCAGCTGCAAAAATCTTTGCTGTTGATGACAAGGTTTTAGAGAAGAGGATTAAAGAGTATCAGCAGATGAAAAAAGGGGAAATTGAGAAAGCCGACGCATCTATTAAGAGGCTGAAGTAGTGCGTTAATTATGGGCAGCGTCAAAGACTTAGAAGTCGTCAAAGCTCCAGCAAAGGATTCTATGGGGATCGGGCGATTCCATTTCTCAGACCGCTACTCGGTTTTTGATTGGGGTGAAATGCCTGATCTTATCGACCGAAAGGGCCAGGCTCTCTGCATGATGGGCGCCTATTGCTTCGAAAAACTTCAAGAAAGAAACGTCAGAACCCATTATCGAGGACTCATCGACAAAAACGGAAAAACGACATGTTTTGAGGACTCACAGCAGCCTTCGAATATCATGGAAATCAACCTTGTAAACGTTTTCAAACCAGACACACATGCTCAAAATGGGAAAGTGGAATACGATTACAACCCGTTTACGCCAAAAATGAAAAACTACTTAATGCCGCTCGAAATAATCTACAGAAACGGTTTGCCGGAAGGCTCTTCAGTGTTCAAAAGGCTTGAACAGGGTCAAGTCACGATCAAGGAGTTAGGACTGGATCACTATCCGAAGACTGGAGAAGAGCTTTCGAAGCCGATTCTTGACGCGAGCACAAAGCTCGAAGAAAAAGACAGATACGTCACGTGGGCACAGGCGCAGAGTATTGGCGGTTTGACGAGCAAGGAACTGGATGAGGTCAAGATCCTGCTGTTAAAGGTTGACAAGATGATAACCGAGATTGCGTCAAAGGCTGGTTTGATGAATGAAGATGGAAAGATAGAGCTTGCTCTTGACGATCATAGGAGGCTCATGGTGGTCGACGTGGTTGGCACGCTTGACGAATGCCGCTTCACACACAACGGCTTGCACGTAAGCAAAGAGATCGCCAGACAGTTTTACAGAAAAACCACATGGTATAGAGATGTAGAAGAGGCGAAGAAAGCCGCCGAGACTAGAGGAATCAAAGATTGGAAGAAACTCTGCGCGTCACAGCCTCCTAGGCTAAACCCGCTACTTAGAACAATTATCGGGGAGATGTACATGGCTGCTGCCAACGAGATGACCAGCAGGAGGATGTTTGAAGTGCCGCGACTTGAAGAGATCGTGAAGAAATATCGAGATTTTTCCGAGGAGCAGGAGACATAGCAAATGATGAGCATCAAGAAACTAATTTCAGAATACGACACCCGCAATCTCAGAATAGGCGTTTTGGCCTCACACTCTGCCCTCGAAATCGCACATGGAGCCAAGCAAGAAGGCTTTGAAACGGTTGCAGTCTGCCAGAAAGGCAGAGACAAAACCTACACAAAACATTACAAGAATCTTTTTGACCATACGATGATCCTTGAAAAATTCGCGGACATAATAAGGAAAGAAAACGTGGAAGAACTCCGAGAGCTATCCACGGTTTTTGTACCTAACCGCTCTTTCTCAGTGTACGTAGGCTACCGCGAAATAGAAGAAGAATTCGCGTTGCCCATAATGGGAAACAGGTACATGCTCAAAACAGAAGAACGCAACACGCCCAAAAACCAATACTATCTTCTGCGCAAAGCAGGAATACCAACACCCAAAACATTCAAATCCCCTGAGGAAATCGACCGCCTAGTAATCGTGAAAGTTCCAGAGAAGGAAAGAAAAATAGAAAGAGCATTCTTCTACGCTTCCTCTCCTGAAGAGTTCAGAAAAGAGGCTGAAAAACGCATCAAGAGCGGAATGATCACCCGAGAAAGCTTAGAGAAAGCTGTGATAGAGGAATATGTTCTGGGAGCAAAGTTCAACGCGAATCTTTTCTGGTCGCCTCTGACGGATGAAGTCGACCTGCTGGGTTTTGACAGAAGAATACAAACAGACTTGGACGGAGTACTGGACCTACCAGCTAGTGAGCAGTTGGAACTGAACATAGCAACTCAAAACGTTGAGATCGGCCACATGGGCGTGACCATGCGTGAAAGCCAAATAGAAAAAATATTCGAAGCAGGAGAACGCTTCATAAAAACCTGCAAGGAAGAGTATCCGCCAGGAATCATAGGACTATTCGGCCTGCAAGGAGCTGTCACGAAGGAGCTAGAGTTCTATGTTTTTGATGTCAGTCCACGCTCGCCAGGCTGCCCATGCGTCGAACCAACCTCTCCTTACATGAAATACAAGTATGGAATGGAAGTCGGTCCTGGAAGAAGGGTAGCCATGGAGATAAAACGAGCCGTTAAGGAAGATAGGCTTGAGGATATCGTTACATGATAACTCGAAAAGAGATTAATGGGATACTGGACACCTACGACCTGGATAATCTAACGATTGGAACATTAGGTTCCCATTCTGCCTTGAACATTTTCAAAGGCGCCAAAGAGGAAGGATTCAAAACCGTATGCATATGCAAAGAAAGCGACACGATAGTGTACAAAAAGTTCCCGCTAGTAGACAAGACAATAATCGTAAAGGATTTCACAGAGTTACTGAACAGAAGCCTTCAAGAAAAACTACGAAAGCTGAACACTGTTCTGATTCCTCACGGATCTTTTACCGCTTATCTTAGCACGGAACAGATAACGGACGACCTCTTTGTGCCGATGTTCGGGAATAGACAATTACTCCATTGGGAGGCCAGCCGCGAAAAACAAGAAGAATGGCTCCGAAAGGCAGGACTCAGACTGCCGAAAACCTTCAAGAAGCCGGAAGATATCAATAAGCTTGCCATAGCCAAACTTCCAGGTGCGAAAGGTGGAAAAGGCTACTTCCTCGCAAATTCTCCAGAATCTTTCCATAGAAAAGTCAACGAAATGGTCAGTCGCGGTCTCCTCAGCAAAGAAGACATCAAGAGAATACATCTGCAAGAGTACGCTTTAGGCGTTAACGTGTATCCACATTACTTCTCTTCAATAATAAACGACGAAGTGGAGTTCACAGGGGTCGACAGAAGATATGAGTCCGCAGTGGACGCAATAGGTAGAATACCAGCGCATGAACAACTCGAAGTTGACATTAGCCCTACTTACACGATTGTTGGCAACATACCAATTACTCTTCGCGAATCGCTTCTGCCAGAACTAATTAGAATGGGCGACAACGTCATGAAAACTGCAAAAGCCTTGGCTCCGCCGGGCATTATCGGACCATTTTGCCTTGAGACTGTGATAACGGACAATTTGGAGATATACACTTTTGAGATCTCTGCGAGGATAGTTGCTGGGACGAATGTTGGGATTGGAACTTCACCCTATGCTTACCTGAAGTATGGACAGAACATGTATGCAGGAAGAAGAATCGCCGTTGAAGTCAAAAAAGCCTTAAGAAGTCATAGAATACACGACATCTTTGCCTAGTCTGCTAGACCTAGGGTTCAACTCCCATTCCCGGCTTTCAGGCAAAAAACCATACACTTCTAACAAACCCATAGCCTCAACTTCGCTTCCTGAAGAGCTTTTCCTATATCCTGCCATTCGGCATAAAAGAAGCCTTCATGCAAGAAACGGCAAACGCATGCCTATAGACTTGCAGGCCTAACCAAGATCTGCGGTTCCTTAATCAAACAAAGGTCTACATGTTCTGGCGAGATCCAATTTAGGATTGTATTTACGTTTTAGTCAGGGTACCCGCTCTGTTACGTCAGCGCGTGCCCATCTCTTTTTCTGTCTTCTTCCATTGATTGAGCAACGGCTTGAATTCTGCTTCGAAGCGGGATAGGTAGATGCATCTGAAATTCTTGTAATGTTGATCGGTAAGCTTTCTGACTTCCTCCTCATCGGCTATGCCAGACTTGTGAAGCATCTCATGGATTGCAGCTCTTATAGTACTATTCAGTGTGGCGCCACGAATACCTATGCACCAGAAAGGTTTTGCCTTCTTGTTCGGCCAAAGGAGATCTGGCCAGATGAGGATTAGGTCGTATTTTTTCAGGGCAGCACCGTGAAGCTCCTCCCAAACCATATGGGTTTTCCCTTCTTCTTTGACAAACTCTATTTTGCTTCTTCTTGCGGGCAGTCTCATGACTAAAACTTCAATTTTCTCAAGCCCTAATATGCTGGAGAGATTTTCCAGAAATTCATTGACCGATGGAAGCGCCAGAGCATTAAATGTAAGTTCAGTGAATTTGGAATAAAGTGCGACCTGGTCAGGATGATACTCAAGTTTCAAATGTTTCGGGACGTCTGGAAGCTTGATTATGATACGTGGACACATAGATTTGCCTCTTCCTTCTTATGATATTACATGTTGTTAGGTAGGCATGAAGCGTCGTTCCCTCGCTCTAATTTTCTATGTTCCATCCAGCGCACGCCTCGATTTTTGTCGTAGGAACATTGAGTATTGGCTCCAAGAAAAGCTCGTGGAATAGCAGCATCACGTCATTGACATCTCCTTTGGCATATGCTTTGAAGCTTCTTCTGTCATTCTTCCACATATTGTAGATCTCAAGTCCCTTGTTGTCTGCGCTTGAAACCAACTTCTTTGTGCGCATCATTGGAAGATGTTTGAATCTTGGGTGTTCCACAACTTTGCTTAGAGAAAGTATCTTGGGTCCATTCGAGTATTTTGCCAATTCAAACCGGATAGGATGCATCATGTCTAGATGGAAGCTTCTTCCGATAGTGTCCTTGATACCCCAACAGATTGGGTTTGGATATTGTCTTAGTTTGAGATTGAGGAGAGGAATATCATATCCACATAAGTTATAACCGATCAAGACCAAAGGGCGAACTTGTAACAAGCAATCGTTTAATTCGGCAAGCAGTTTCGCTTCACTCTCTGGATCGTCTCTTTCTAGAAGAATCAGTCTGCTGAGGATAACGTTTTCATGAAAACGAGCCAGAGACGCGCATAGAACTGTCTCACCAGTTAGGAAATCATTGTCTTTCAAAACCTTCGTTTCTAGGTCAATAGCTACGATTCTTTCGAGGCTCCCTGTTCTAAGGATCCATTCTATGACTGTATTGGTCAGATCACCATAATGGTAATTCATGCGATATCAATTCGTTTTTCTTCAAATCAACTGTGATTTTCAACACGCACACATGTTGCCATCAGATTCACTTTTTGCCCAAACACGCACACAATGCCGCACATTTGTCGGCGAGAATCTTTACTTCTGGAAGTTCAATGCTCACTGCACAACCTCGCCGATGCTTGCTTTATGGCTTACCTATCTTAAAATCGTTTATGCAATAGGCACTGACTGAGAAAAAAGGAGAGTTGCGGGTGACATCACCACTGTGGTGGAGTTCAATTCTATAATATTTTTCTACCGTATTCCTCATAGGAAGTCAGCGTACGCTAAAGCCCAAACGCTGTTAATACTGTCTCAAAGTTTTCAAACGTTCTATCATTCTTGTAACGCCTCAAAGCATCAAAAACCGTTTCCCTATCCACGGTTCCAAGCTTCTTAGCCAAGATTTTTGCAGGTTCACCCCCCAGAAAAAGGAACTGACAAATCGAGGTAACATTAGAAGGCCTCCGATTCAAGCTGGCTGACTCAAAATCCACAATAACAGGCCTATCCTCCTTGCTGACTATCACATGCTTTGGTGCATGACTCAGCTCACCGTGATCTAAGCCAATCCTGTCCAAACTCCAACACTGCTCTAGGACCTCCCGCAAGACCTTTCTGATTAGTATTCTGCTTCTCTTGGTTTTGAGCCAATCAACAAGCAAAACGCCCTCAATAAACTCCATCAAAAGGAAGTTTCTGCTAAACCCTAGAAGCTTCGGTCCTACACCTACTGAATTGGCCTTCTGAAGCAGCTTAGCCTCCCGTTGCATTCTAGAGCGGTCTGCGTCTATTCTCCGAATCTTAAGAGCCATTTGCCCCCAATTTCCATAGACCAATACAACTATGCCAACACAGCCTTTCCCCAAGACAGGAACGTTAAGTATTCGCTTTTCTCCCACAAAATCCAAACCCTCAACGCCAAGTTTTCTCAATTCACCTATTCTTTTCCTAAGCTCCATCTTTCTGGCTCTTGGGTAACAGACTATGGAAGCATAGGGCTCTGCAAACAGGTTTTCTAGGGTTAACATCACTTTAGTTCCATACCCAAGAATTCAAGCGAGCGTCATTTAAGTATTTTCAACGCAACAAGCGCACAGAAACTCGCGCCGTAATAAGAAGGCAAATGTTCCAGAACTGATTAAGCATTGTATTGAAACAAGAGGCAAGGAGACAGATGAACAGTGCCAAGATTCCGACAGACCGCTGAAATACTCAGACTCATGAACAGAAAAGAGTGCATCCGGAACATCGGTGTAGTGGCCCATATCGACCATGGAAAAACGACTATGACGGATTCTCTACTGGCTGAAGCAGGTCTTCTGTCACCGCAAGTAGCAGGTCTAGCCAGAGCGCTTGACTATTTAGAAGAGGAACAAAAACGAGGGATCACCATAAAGACAGCCAACGTGTCCTTGCTGCACGAAACCGAAGGCCAGCCATACATCATAAACTTGGTCGACACTCCGGGACATGTGGATTTTACGGGCAAGGTAACAAGGGCTCTGCGCACAATCGACGGGGTCGTAGTTGTCGTCGACGCCGTGGAGGAAATTATGGCTCAGACTGAAACGGTCACAAGCCAAGCTCTAGAAGAAAGAGTCAAGCCATTACTTTTCATAAATAAGGTCGACCGTTTAATCAAAGAATTGAAGCTCAATGAAAGCGCAATCCAAGGCAAGTTCACACATATCATAAGCGAGTTCAACAATCTGATCGACACTCATGCTGAATCGGGGTTCAGGAAAAAATGGAAAATCGATGCTTCGAAAGGAACAGTGGTTTTTGGCTCAGCACTGCATAAATGGGGTTTTACGCTCGGTTCAGCGAAGCAAAAGGGAATCAAATTCGATTACATCGTGGATGCCTACGCGAAAAAAAAGCATGAAACACTTTCTCAAACGCTTCCACTTCACGACGCAATACTAGACATGACAACCAAGAATAGCCCCAGTCCACTCATGGCCCAGAAATATCGAGTACCCAGGATCTGGAAAGGCAGATTAGACTCAGAAATGGGTCAGGCAATGCTGAACTGTGATGAAAATGGACCAACAGTGATGTGCATAACCAACACGCAAATAGATCCAAAAGCGGGCTTAATCGCTACTGGCCGACTGTTCTCTGGATCAGTTGAAGAGGAAAAACAAATATATCTTGTTGGAGCAGGCAAAAAGTACTCTGTAAAACATGTTTCAATCTGTATGAGTGCCTACAGAGAATACGCTGACCGAATCACAGCAGGCAACATAGCAGCCTTAGAAGGCTTAACCGATGCAAGAGCGGGCGAAACACTCGTCGACTTTGACCACAAGGACGCAGCGATACCGTTCGAGCAGATGAGATATGTTTCAGAGCCTTTGGTGACCATATCGATTGAGCCAAAAAACCCTGAGAAGCTGACACGTTTAGTCGAAGCCATGAATAGGCTTTCAATAGAGGATCAGAACCTTGCGGTCACCGTCAACGAAAGGACAGGCGAGTACCTCCTGAGCGGAATGGGGGAGCTTCACTTGGAAACTGCATTGGCATTTCTGAGAGACTACAGTGACAACACAGACGTCGTCACATCCAATCCCACGGCAGATTACCAAGAGACCATCATGGGAAAGGGTCTAACAGTTATGGCAAGGAGCCCCAACAAGCAAAACAGTCTGTGCGTGCAAGTGGAACCGGCAAGGAGAAAAACCATACCACCAGGTTTTCATGACGCGGCGGGAAACGTCTGGGCAATAGATGAAAAAGGAAATGCACTCGTAGACCGCGTGCCAGAAGCGAAACACATAAGCAAAATGAGGGACGCGATCATCCAAGGTTTCCTCTGGGCATGCAAAACAGGACCATTATGTGAACAACCTTTGAGAAGAGTAGAAGTCAAACTTATGGACGCTCAAATTCACGAAGACTCTGCCAAGCGTGAACCAACACAAATCATGCGCACCACGAGCCGAGCCATCTTCGGCTCCATCCTAACAGCCAAGCCAATCCTTCTTGAGCCAATCTACAAGATCGAAGTATCGACCCCGACCCAATGGTTTGGCACTTGCACAAACATAATAACCTCTAGGCGTGGGAAGATCCAAGCCACTCAAAACAAAGGAACACTCACGATAATCACAGGTTACATTCCAGTCGCGGAAACTTTCGGCTTGACCACTGAAATGCGATCAGCTACTTCTGGGTATGCTTTCTGGCAAAGCACGTTTGCTCAGTGGAGAAAAGTACCCGAACATGTCGCAACGGAAATCATAAAACAGATCCGTACGCGAAAGGGATTGTCACCAGAGATACCGAAACCAGACCTGTTCATAGACAAAACCTGTTCAACCAGCACAAGCCAAGATGATACATGAAACTTCTGACGTGAGACTGATGAGTATTCAACTTAACAAATTAGAACCATTCGATCTGGACGCTACTCTTTGTTGTGGGCAAACCTTCAGGTGGGAAAAACGCGGGAAATGGTGGTACGGGGTAGTCAAGGACAAGGTCTTCAAGACATACCAGACTCACAATCAAATAGTATTCGAGAATGTGGATTCTGGTTTTGTCAAAGCCTATTTCAGGTTAAATGATGATCTACTCAGGGTTTATTCACTAATCAACAAGGATGAACACATCAGAAAAGCTACTAGTGCTTTCAGAGGCCTGCGCGTTCTGCGTCAAGATCCGTGGGAGTGCCTAATTTCGTACATATGTGCAACGTACAAGAGTATAACCGCAATAAAGCAAATGCTATTCAATCTTTCCAAACGATTCGGAGAAAAGATCCATTTTGATGCCCTCGACTTCTACACATTCCCCACACCAAGAAAACTGGCAAGAGCGAATACAGGCGATCTAAGCAATTGCTGTCTAGGTTACAGAGCCAAATATGTCCATGAAACAGCAAAAATCATCAACAAAAATGAACTGGAATTTGAGCGCTTGAAGAATGCCACCTACGAAGAAGCCAAAGCAGAATTAGTGAAGCTTCCAGGCGTGGGGCTGAAAGTTGCAGACTGTGTCCTGCTGTTCTCTTTGGAAAAGCTTGAGGCCTTTCCAATTGATGTATGGATAAAACGCGCCGTTACAGAGCACTATTCAGGTCATTTTCCAAGAGAGTTCATTTCAAGAACGAAGAGCAAGAGATCTCTGACCAGTGCAGAATATGAGAAATTAAATTCGTTTGGGCAGAGGCATTTTGGCGAATATGCTGGCTATGCTCAAGAGTATTTGTACCATTATGAACGGACACATTGCTGAATATTGATCATGCATATCTAGTCTGATTGACTTCGAAAATCCGACCTTATGAAATCAACGCTTTTTCCTTGGAGACCCTCTCTCGCCATCTTTCAACTCGCTTCTTTACTTCTTCCACCAGTTTTGCCTTGGGAACCAATCTACCCTTAGCTATGACCTCATCATCTATCACTATGCTAGGAGTACTCAAAATGTCGAAAGCTACTCCTTCATCAAACCCGTCTTTCGTAGCCATGTTAACCTCTCTGTATTCGATGCCGAATTCCTCTGCAACTTCTGAAGCGATGGTTTTGGCAACAGGACAGACCGAGCAAGTTGGTAGGGTAAAAACCTTCAACTCCAAAATCCTATCTCCTTCCAGTTCCCTATTCTACCAGACAACAGACTTTTTAAATCTTTCATGAATACCTTAAGAGCGGAAAATGTTTAAATCAAAATGAAAACAGCATAGTAGCGACAGGCGACCTAAGAAACGGGCCCGTAGCTCAGCTAGGTCAGAGCGCCAGGCTCATAACCTGTTGATCCCCGGTTCGAGTCCGGGCGGGCCCATCACGTGTCTGTGATCGCACCTTGTTATTTGATCATGTCAACAAGTCGTATTCCAGTCTCAAATGCTCGCTTCATTTCATCGGTGTCGTTCTTTACGCTGCCCAGCAAATCGTCATCGTGAGAATATAGATTCGTTTCAATCAATTCAAAGTTTGCCCAGTTGAAAAACCCCTTTACCGTTGTCTGAATTGTGTTGAACTCTTGAGCTGTGCCCGCTACAGCTATGAAATTCCTTTCTTGCGTTTTTTCATTCTTCTCTCAAACCCGAAAGTTCCGTCATTACGTTTGATGTATGGCATGAGACAGTTGCAACGATCTATCATAAGTTTGACTTGTGCACTCGCCGTATCAAAATACACTGGTGAACCTAACACTATGGCTTCGCATGATTGCAGTGCGTTGTAGATTATTTTCATGTCATCGTTCAAAAGACAATATTCTGGGTTTGGATCGACCCCACAACTCTGGCATGGCTTGATGTTTAGATCGTTCAGGTAGATCTTGTCCGTTGCAGCTCCTTCGCTACTCGCGCCTTTCAACACCTGTGAAACAAGTAAATCCACGCTTCCATGTTTTTTTGGGCTGCCCACAATTCCGCAGATTTTCAAAGGTGATACAACTGGATTAGGAAGCCTTAAGCCTTTCAGCTAGGCTAGCTACTCTCTTCCCAAGTTCTTTGCAGCTTTCGATGCTTTCTTTGTTTGGGTTTTCAACTGACGCGGCGCCATAGTGCTTGTCGTCATGTCTACCTTGGATGATCATCCCGTGGACCAGCATGGATTGCAGTATAGAAAGCAATGTTGTCTCTGCGCCGGATGCTGTTCCTCCTGAGCTTGTGAAGGCTGCACCAACCTTTCCTTTCAGCTCGCCGTGGATCTTGACAGACTCATCAATGAAGACCTTGAGTTTGCCCGACATTTGGCCGTAGTACGTGGGCGTTCCCATAATTATTCCATCTGCTTCCTGCAAGTCTTGAAGCGTTGCCTCATCAACCTTCTTGACAACTGTTTCCACTCCATCAACCTGCTTGGCGCCTTCAGCAACCGCAGACGCCATTTTCTCAGTATTTCCGGTTTTGGAATCATAAATTACGAGGATTTTCACCACGACGCTTCACTCCTAGAAGTCAAATGTTGCTAGCTCATCGTATTTTAGGCTTACCAACCTTCTCTTCTGAGATAGAAGATTGTTCCACAAGCTATAAGTGCTCAAACAAGGTAAAGATTGTCTGAGGGGAACGGTAGTTTTTATTAATAGGGGAGAAAGGAGAGAAGGGAAAAATTTCCTACCATCCCCCTCATACATTTCCGATAATTTCTGCATAAGTTGCTTTTAAACTTTTCTTTCCATTCCCGATTTAACTCCCTCAATTTTCCAAAAATCACAAGCTTTTTCTGGGTTTTTCCTAGATACTTGAGCAATAGCGCGCATGCTTGTTCCTAAATTCATTTGTGGGCTATCTATACTTCTTCATTCATGACACAGTCCCTTTGCAGCGAGATACAACTCAAGCCTACTGCGCCCAAAAAAGGAATTCAGGAGCACCTTAGCGAGCTATTTGTTTGGCGTACGAAGGGTGACTGAAGAGGAACTGTGTCCAGGTTTTCAACGCACGTAGTTCCTGCCTCCGCCTATATTTATATTGATGCTCATTGGATCTACTACTTGCATAACACCGTCAATGTAGGTATTGTTGGTTAAGTCTGTCTCACCTGGGATTGGCTCTGCGTAGGCGCTTATCGTGTAGCTTCCCAAGGCAAATCCTGTAGTGTTCCATACGACTATTAGGTTTTTAGAGGTGCCACCCGCCAAGGTGACGTTCGTGAATGTGGTGATAATTGTTGCGTTGCCAGTGGCTGTGTTGTTGGCGTAGGCTGTGACGTTGAATGTTGCATTCTGGTCGCCCAGGTTCGCAGCCGTTACGGTTATGCTCATGGTGTAGCCTTGGCCTACGACGGTTTTATAGGGCGTAACGTTGGTGATGGCTATGTCTATTGTTGTTGTCACTCGAACTGTGCCGTTGTTTGTGGTGTGGGTTATCGGGTTGGCTTGTGAGTCGCCGAGTACCGTGCCCACCAGGCTTAGGGTTGTGTTCCCGTTGCTCGACGCGTGGAAGCCGATCGTTGCTAGGGTTCCGGTGTCGTTTACTCCTGGAACGTGCCCCAAGTGAACGCTGGTTAACCAGATTCTGCCATGGGTTGCGTTGTAGTTGTTGGTGATGTCAAGGGTGTAGAAAATTGTAGGGCCAGTTTGTTGCAGGAATGGGCCTTCGGTGACTGACGTGACCGAGATTGCGTTGTTGCCGAAGTAGAGTTTGAATTCCCACCCGCCTAGGTCCGTGACATTGGCGGCAGTCACGTTGACAGAAAAGTCGGCTCCGAAGTGCACCGTGGTTGATGGCGGATCCACGTACATGTCGGGCGTGACTTGGGCTTGAGAGCGGGGAACGCGTGTGATGATTGCCAGCGAAGACGTAAACAAGATCAAGAAGATGCTAAGGACTACTATGTTCCTTCCCCCCATCGTAGACACCGAATTGTGCGATAGTATCTTTCGGGAAACAAGTATTAAAACTATGTGGTAAAGTGTTCTATATGTATGGTTTGGAAACAAAGTATTAAAGCTATGTGGTAGAACGCTCTATTTTGTAACTCTTGCTGGATCGCCTGCGGATATTTTCTGCAAAGTTGAAGGTTAATATACTTAGTAAAATAACGAGTTAGAACATGTGTGCGTCACCATCAATAAAGCTCGTCAGAGTTTTCGGATATTCGATTTTGATAGCTTTTTTTGCGATGCATCTTGGTGTAATGGCTGATGCTGGGTTGGCGAGTGTTTTTCTATATCCATCAAGTCAGACGGTTGGTGCTGTAGGAGACTCTTTCACAGTTAACGTGAGCATAGCGGATGTGGCTAATCTGTATGGTTATGTGTTCAAGTTGTACTATGATTCAACTGTGATGAATGGTACGGAAGTTATCCAAGGTTCTTTTCTTGAAGGCAGTAGCCAAACCGTGTTGAGTTTCACTGACCATTATAATTCGACTCATGGTCTAATATGGGTTGATTGTTTCTTGATAGGCAATGTGCCTGGCGTAAGTGGCAGTGGAGTGCTTGCAACGATAGAGTTCAAGTCCGTCAATGCAGCAGCCTCTAGCCCACTGCATTTGGCAGACGTAGAACTTTCTGACAATCATGCTTCTACAATTCCCTATGAAGATGTCGATGGAGTAGTTACTGTGGTTCCCGAGTTCACGTCGGTTGCTGCATTTCTAGCCTTGATGACTGCTTCACTGTTTGGTGTCCTCGCTGGAAAACGAGCCATGCGTAAGTCTAGATTTTCCGCAGAGAACATCAAATCACGCGTTGAGGCCTGACTCAGTACGTGCTGCGGCGCATCAGGTTTCATCTAGTCAAGAGGAAGTAGAATGGGAATCGTTCGTCAAGGTAGAGAGAAGGAACAACGCCTCTATTTTGGTCTTCAAGAAGAATAGCATACATACTGTCTTTGTGTACCCCCTCCCACCCTTCTGGGAATTATCTGAGGTCTTCCCATTCTTGGTTATTAAGTGAAAGGAACATGTTCAACTCTGCATTAACAGTCTTATATGGAAAAGGAATGGATGTGAATGCCTGGAAACGCTGTGACCCGAGTTTCTGAATTGACTGCGCGACTAGGTTCTAAGGAGGCCGGGTTTGTTGTTGTTGCAGTGGATGGTAAGGTGTAGCTGAAAGATTAAAGAAGGATCGAGTTCCGGACAATCGAGCGTTAATGTCGAAAAATAAAAAGGGAGGTTGTTTTTTTCAACCTTTTGTCTAAGGCGAAGTTCTTCCGTAGTTCATGGCTACTAGCACTATGTCTAGCAGGTTTACGTTGGCGTCCCCGTTCAGGTCGTATGTGGTGTGGCTTCCGTAGTCGGCTGCAACAAGCTGTAGGTCTAACGAGTTGACTAGGCCGTCCATGTTAAGGTCGCCGGGTATCGGCGAGTACGTGTATACGCAATTCCCAAGAGCTAGGTCTGTTGGACGTACTATCTGGTACAGCGGGCTATTTGCATGATATTGGCTGATATATGTGTTGCTTGGACTTGGGTCGAACTGTATACTGCAGGTTAATATTGGGTTTATTGTGGTCCAGAATATGGATTGTATCACTTTGAAGCAGATTGTTGCCAGCCTTCCTGTGCCGTTTGCTAGGCTTGCTGACGGAGCTTGCTCAACGTCGAACTTGACCCATCCAGGCCAAGTCGTGTAGTCGTATACACGCGTCTGCAGTGGTTCCGTCAAGAAACCTGTGTCAATCGTGACACTCGTTACCTGCAATTGAACATTGTTGTAGTTTATCCAGGTGTACCAGTTGTCGAAATTAGTGATGTTCTTTATCCATATTTCAACTGAGAAAGTCGCGCCGTAATGGCTCGCAGTAACCGTGCTTGGTTTCATGTAGAGAGTTGGTTGAACAGCAAACATGTAGTAGCCACTACTGTAGACGTTTACTGGGTACATTGCATTTCCGAGGTGGTCTGACAGCAACGGGTAGATACCGCCTAAGCCAGGTCCTGTTAAGTGGATGTCAGAGTATAGATAGTATGGTGTGATGTAGCATGGGTCGTTTATGATTCTGAAGGTCAGTCTTACAATCGTGTGTGTGCCGTTGAAGCCCACGCTGCCATATCCGGATTGCGTACCTACGAAGTGGTAGTTGCCATGTATGTTATCTATGGTATTCATGACAACCAGACCCGTGGTTCCCCACATGTCTGCATCTGTCACTTTTTGGACAGCGCTTGTTAGCTGCAGATATGCTGGATTCCATGTTACGTTGAAGTCGCATGCGTAAAGGTCTACAAGGTTTGCGGCTGTAACGTTCACTTCAAAGGGTTGGCCGTATTGTGGCTCAGTCACCATTATTGTCAGTGGGGTCGTGAAGAATGAAGATACACCTGTGTAGTGTGCAATAGTCGTCTGTGGTCCACTGAAGTTGAGGTTGAACGCGCTTGTAGCTTTTGGCAGTTGGAAGGTGCCTGAGCTGTTTACAACCGTCCAGTGGTCGAAGACGTAGTAGAATGGATATCCGTATACAGGTCCTGAACCCGCGCCCCAGCCGTGTAGAGTGTTTTCTGTGCACCACACTGAATAGCCAGCTATGGGCCAGCCGTTCCAAGTGTTCAAGACGGTGCCGCTTGTGTTAACAGGGTCACATATGGCTGTTGCAAAGTATTCCTTATGGTACAGCGCCGATGCGTTCCAAGCTCTGGTAACAACAAAAGCGAATGGATTGGTTGAGGTGGAGCCATCTGTTTCGAAGTCCCACTCGTCAAACACATATCTTGTGTCATGGGCAGGGCTTGTGAAGAAAGTCCCGTTTGCTGCATAGACAGTTGCGGTATCTCCAGTATTGTACCATCCTTGGCCCGTGAAGTAGACGTTGGCCATTCCAAGTATTGGGGATGGGTTGGTCTTTATCGTTACGAGGAACTGCTCGGTGTAGCCAGCGTATGCTGTGTAAATGCCTAGGATCTGCACGGTTGTGGTGCGGTTCGTTGTATACAATGTGCTGGGGATCCACCACCATGTGAAGTTCCAACGCGTACCTATCGGGTCGGTTGGGTCAGCAATGGTCTGTGGAGCCGTCAAAGGAACTGTGCTGCCGTAATCGTAGTAGCCTGTCTGGGAGCCAACCACGTCAAGAGGTGACGGGCTGCTCTGCACTGTCAGGTAGTATTGCAACTGGTAGATGACTACAGCTTTGGTGAAAGCGTTAACGTGCACCGTGATATTGTGGTATGATCCCGCACCAACTGTGGTGTAGTCCAAGTAGAAGGATGCGCTTGATTCGTTGTACCTGTATATTTCCCATCGCGCGAAGTTCCAGCGATAGGCACCTACTACTTCGTTGGAGATTTGGGGTGCGCTCAAAGCAACATCAGTCGGATTCGACTTATACCCCTCATTGTCTGGATAGTATGGTGGCTGTGCATCTCCCCATGGTACGTAGGTAGAGGTTGTCCACAGATAGTATTCTTCGTTCCAGTTAGCGACAGCGGTCTTTGGTCCGTTCATGGTGATGTTCTTATCACTGTCAGCGCCTGCGCTGCCAGTTGCAGCGCCAGACCAGCCAGTGTGGACCCAAATGTGACCCCAGGCTACGTCGTTTTCGTAGAGGTTCAATCCAGCCCCTACACCTGTCGTGCCTGCGGCAAACCAGTGTTGCGTTTCTGCTAGCCAACCAGCCCCGTCCCACACATAGAGAGTAAGTCCCGCCCATGTGTGCGTTGTTGACACGGTGAACAAGTACTCAAGATGGTACATTGCCACCATGGTCCAGTCTTGGTTCATCGTTATATGGAATTCTAACGACGTCGAAGAACCGTCAGTGATGTTCTGGTATGGGCCATAGTAGAATGTCCAGTTGTCGAACATGTACCTGACACCCGTACCAGCGCTAACGTACAGTGGCGCAGTGACATTGATTACTGAAGCCTCAGTGTATGAGTGTGCTCCTACTGACGGGTTTATGCCGGGTACAACCGAGCCCGCCATTGGATTTGGCGCATAGCCAATTGTCAACGTGTAGTAGACAGCGTCTGCTTTGGTCTTCGAAACGAATGATCCTGTAAGTGCTCCAAAAGTGCTTATCAACAGTATTGCTAGAATGATAGTAGCTAGTGCTTTATTGTTCAAGTATTTTTCCTCCTTTTCTCCTATTTCCGTGCACGCCGAAGCGTGCACCATAAAGTGTATCCGTGCACGTATTTAAGTCTTATAGGTATTAAGTTCTATACGTGAGCCACAGATGGATAATAGCCCTAAGCCATCTACCGCAGGATACAAACAAACATGGCCCACACGCACCATGCCAGCGCCCAACAACAGTGAACATGCGTGCTCCCGCAAAAGAAACCGCAAAGCACATAGGACATTTCCAAGCAATACGAATAGTGCTGCCACAAAGAGCACGCGATTCCATAAAAGCCGCCAAGTAGAGGAAAGCAAATGAGCAAAAACCTATCCAGACCTAGAACGATAATCCCCCTATTGCTGATCATCATTATCGGGTTATTCTTCAACATTCACATCGCCAAAGCAAGCCCCAGAACTGTTCACGTCGACGCTAGCAACATGCAGGGGCCGTGGGACGGAAGCCCAGAGCATCCGTTCCAAGACATAACCAGCGGACTGGCACACGCTTCGGACGGTGACACCGTCCTCGTCCACAATGGAACATACTATGAACATCTCGTCATCGACAAACCAATATCCCTCATCGGAGAGAACGAGTTCGACACCATAATAGACGGAAGCGAACTTGGAACCATCATCAAAGTAGTGGCAAGCAACGTCACCATAACAGGGTTCACGATACAGAACATTGGGCTGTGGCACTACACACTAAGCGGCATATACATAGAAAACGCCAACAACAACACATTAACCCACAACACAATCCAAGTTAGCTACAGAGGAATCTATCTTGCAAACTCCTCCACCAACACATTCACCGACAACGACATCTCAAAGACCATAGAAGCCATCAGCGTGATCGATTCCAACAACACAATTCTCAGCCGAAACAAACTTTCAGACAACCAGTTCGCAATGGCCTTGAACAACGCCAACAACGATACAATCTTCCATAACAACTTTATGGACAACGCCAACTTCGTGAGCAGTATCAACTCCACAAACCTATGGGACAACGGCGTAGAAGGGAACTACTGGAGCAACTACACCGGAAAAGATGAAAATCAGGATGGCATCGGCGATTCTCCACACGTCATAGACCAGAACAACCAGGACAACTACCCGCTAATGGGGGCACTCACAGACTTCGCCGTTGCTTACGAAAACGAAACACAACACATGACCATCATATCGAATTCAACTGTTGCCGCGTTCGATTTCAACGCAACATTCAGGACGCTCAGCTTTAACGCCACAGCCAATGGTGGTGCTGATGGATTCTGCAGAATCACAATCCCCCAGGTACTATGTGCTAGCCCGTATATCGTCCTCATAAATGATGAGCAAGTTAACGCAACTTTGCTTCCTGCCTCAAACGCCATGCACGCCTTCCTATATTTCACTTACAATCAAACCGCCCAAGAGGTCAAGGTGATTTCCGAAGCCAGCTACGAACTCGTAACAAAATACAACGCTCTGTTAGAGAATTACAGCGACATGATCTCAAAATACGATCAACTACTGGCCACGTACGGCCCGTTGAACCAAACATACTGGCAAATCCTCGAAAACTACACATCACTAAACCAGACAAACGGGCAACTGCAGGCAAACTACGTCCAACTGCAAGATAGCTACAACTCTGTAGAAACGGCCTACAATAACCTACTACAACAGTCCAACTTACTCAACTCGACCTACAACAAGTTAGAATCAGAAAATGCGGAAACACGCACAATTCTTTGGATCGTTTCCGCAACAACAATAGCCATAGCCATAATAACGCCGTGGATGACTATGGGCTACCGCAGAAAATTCAAGGATCAAAGGAAACTCGCTGAAAAATACAGGGCCGAACTGGAACGAATCAGCCTCCACGACACTGCACGCGCGCTGTTTGAAGCTGACGTCAAAAGAAGAAAAGAAAAAATCGAGGAATTCCAAGACAAATATGGCATCGTAGTCCGCCCGCGCGAGAGCCTGGGAGAGGCCATCAAAAGCTTGGAGTTAAGGAAGAAGACAGAGGAATAGCGCTCGAGTATACATTTAACCTGTTCGTTCAATAACTGCACCTTTTTTGTCCTCTACACACCAAACAAGCGTGGTGAGGCACAATAAGATCCATTACATTCACCGTGTCCAAAGGCGGCGTCGGAAAATCCCTCTTAACTGCAAACGTCGGAGTTGCCCTAGCCAAGAAAGGAAAGAAAGTCGTCCTGGTGGAGGGAGACCCAAACCAACCATTGCAAAAGGTTCTGGGGCTAACCTTTTCACCCAAAGATTTCAAACTTGAAGACGCCGTGGAAAAAGACAAAGAAATCAGCAAAGCGGTTTATCACACAGACTTTGATAATCTGTTCTTGATTCCTTCTGGTGTTTCTCTCCAAGGCTACTTCGAAATAGACCCCATCAGGTTTGCCCGCAAACTCTGCAGCCTCGAAACCGATTTCATGCTTATCGACGTCCCCTTCCCTCTGGGCAAAGCGGCATTCCTGTCTTTAGGAGTGTGCGAGTATTTCGTTCCAATCCTAACTGAAGACGAATTCGTCCTGTGCGTAGAATCCACGATAGACACACTCAGGCTTGGAAAATACTTCCTGAAGTCAATCCCCCTCGGATTCATACTAAACCGAATAAAAACACCCGAAAAATTCACAAAAGAATTCGTCGAAGACCTCGAGAACCTCCTCGAAATCTCCTGCATAACACGAATAAAGGAAGACCCACAAGTGTCAAAATCCTACGGAGGAGTAGGATCGAAAAAAGCTTTCCTCGCCTACAGCAAACTCTCCAAAAACGAATTCTCAAAAGACATTGACAAAATAGTAGCCTGGCTTCTCAACAAGACTAGAGATGAACAAAAGGATGTCATAAAACTGCTCCAAGAAATAATCAATCCTTCAAGACCATAAAAAACATCAAATCACCTTTCACAATCGACAAAGCGCGCTGGATCCCAAACGCTCACACCCGTTAAACCATGTCCATCCTTGGTCCTAGCGAGCCATTCTGGCTGTTCAACCAAGCATTGCTCTGTTTTCGACTATGTAGCCAAAGGTTAACTATTCACCAATAGATAAACCGTTCAACACATAAGCATTCCTTGACCACATGATAATGGTTCCGACCCTTTTTTAATAGGCACCAGCATTAGATTAATTCAGAAGCGCTGGAGGTCCTCCGAAACTCCTATTTCCGTCGGTTTTCGGCGTTTCTCTTTTCTTCTTCCTTCAAACTTGTTCAAGCATGGATTTCAGTGATTCTTTCGAGCTGATTGCGATACATTTCTTGCATCTCAGCCGAAGTGATTGCATCTTCAGCCGATTTGTCAAGCCTACAGTTACCCTTAAAACTTGAAATCTGATGACACGCCCTCACACATCACTGGGAAATGGTCTTAGCACGTGCTGACCATCTTATGGAGTTTCTCAGGAAACTCTTCAGGGGACCAAAGTCTCTCAGCCAACATGGACCTTGCAGGCTCATCAACAGAGACTTCAACTTGATGCCTTCGAGCTCTTCCTCAGCTACCGCCTTGGCGAACTTTCCTAGGTCTAGGCTAATGTTGTATGCTCGTTCAACATGTTCACGGGCTTCTTTGACCATTGAATGCTATAACTAGCTTTTGCCATTCTCCTCTAGAGCCAGTTGCGCTACATGATTGACATCATCATTCTCCAAAGCTTCAGTTTCTTCTTCTCATCCTCTGTTAAATGCTTGTACACGTTTTCTGATTCGCATTCAGCAATCAAGGATCCCAAACGCTCCTTCTCTCTATCCGGCAACCCAGCTCCAGTTCCTTGCATCAGACGAGCCATTCTAGCGGTCTCACCGAACATCGCTCCAGCCCTCAGCTGATTCACTATGTCATTTTCCAATCGCTGCAGAACTCTCTCGACCCTCTCTCTTCCTTCAAGAAAATAGATGGTTTTTCTAGCGTCAGGTTTTTTACCGAAAATACCAGATTCACGCCGAACCAGCCCGACTTTCTCCAGTTCTTTCATATGCTTGAGCACACCTGAAAGGGTCATCTTCCAACCACGTTCCTCCAATACGCCAGCAATCTCTGAGAGACTTCTAAATTCGAAACGCAACAGCATCTTCAAAATTTCAACTCTAACCTCGCTTTCAAAAATGCCTAGAAGTCCCCAATCATCAACTCCCATATTGATCCTACCCAAATTCGTCCCTGCAACACTAATTAAGATACTTTATCCGTATTGTTGAAACTGTAGCTTTAGGTTAACTATTCATCAATAGATAAATTGTTAAGTAAATAAGCATTCGTTAACAACTAAATAAAAGTTCCAACCCTTTTTATAAGGCACCAGCATTAGATTAATTCAGAAGCGCTGGAGGTCCTCCGAAACTCCTATTTCCGTCGGTTTTCGGCGCTTCCCTTTTTCCGACGATCATTGTGGTACCCTTTCAATATGAAAGTGACAGTATCTGTCTGTGGTCCAAGTTCTGGTGCGTTGTCGGGTGATGGACTAGGTTTTTCATTATGTTGCAGATCGCATGATGAAATTCAGCTATTTTTCCGTTGAGGCATTAAAGAGTGAGTCTAAAAACTCAGAGCGAAACAAAAAAGGAAATCAGAGAAATATTGCGATTTCTTGTCATGTTTTCCATGATGATTCTTTCATGTGGGGTGCTAGGTGCTTTCTTGTTACGTTTGCAGTTGAGTCTACAATACTTTATAGTCTTAATTCCATTGGTGTTCGCTAGCTGTGTTTCATGTCGCGGGTTCTACTGCCTAATGTCCTTTATGGAAAAGGCAAATTCCCAAGGTAAAGTTGACCGATGATGTATAGAAGGTCGAATACTGCTGCAAAACCGTAGATGAACCCGTCTATTGTAGTGCCAAGAAATGTTATAGTGTTTATTTTCGGTTTGATTGAATATGGGCAAGCAAGAAACTGGTTTGAGTCCGCCATTGGCGGAGATTGGCAATTGGGTTTTTTCGAGGGTGCAGTAGTTGTTGTCGTCATATTCGGACTCATAAGAAAGTATGGGAAAGCTATTGATGAGCTTGTTTCAGGTTTGAGAGAACTTGGACGCCAAAGAAAAGACCGACTAAAGAAGCAAGAACACCAATAACATACGCGAAATTAACGTCGGCATTTAGTATATTGACGAATACTCTGCCTAGTAGTACAAATAGGACTACGACCACAGCTACAGTAAAAACCTGGTTGTCTCGGTCAATCGCCATCATTCTAAGCTCCTATGACCACCAGCGTTTTCTGCTCCAGCCCTCTTTTCGCACGACAAACTTGACGTCGGGTCCACCCTCGAACAGCTTACTCATCTCGTCAGCTTCTTTCTGGGCTTTTTTCTTGCTTAGAGAATGCCTCACAATTCTAACGGGTTGTATGCCTTGTTTTCTGATCACGACATAGTTGGATGAACCACGCTTATGATAATTCAAACAGACTCATACAAGAAAAAGATGGACGGACTAGTTTCAGCACACAGAACCATTTTGCATGGTTTCTAGGCTCATAATCCAATTCCAATAATATCCATAATCCAATTCCAATAATATCCATATGAGAAAATGTTTTGTTTGAAAACTACAGGGTCGCCAGCTCATGATAAACTTTAAGGCAGAGTGTATCATATGCTACATATAGGGTGCGTCATGGCTAGTCCTTGTCTCCTATTTCCGATTGTTCCTAGAAATGATTTCATCATGGCGCATCCACTCCTTACACCGAACTATACTCATGAGAAATAAGTTTATGGTATCGAATCGTTTCGGATTGTCCGATGAATTTTTACAGCGTAAGAAATCCGACAAAGACTTTACAGAACCCTAACCGATAAGTTTACAGAACCAAAAATCGTTATCCCGCGATTTTTCACACGGTCAAACATCCGACGACAACTTCACAGAACCCTAATTGAAAGATTTTATATCCGAGATCAATAGAAGTCAAACTAGTGGTTCAAAGTGTCTCAGCAAACTCTGCCGCCTCCTCTGAAAAGGCTCAGAAAGAGTCTCTTAATCATCGGGATAGTTCTGTTGGTTTCAAGTTTCTGTTTGTTTTTTCTGGCAAGCCAAATCGATAACGACCATCCGACAACATATCAAGACACCGTAGACGTGAGCTTTGCATACAGCTATCCTTATGATTTCGGGACTTCCTATCATTATCCAGTGAAGCCTTATGTTATTATTATGCAGCCTCATGACTACCTTACCGTGAACTATTATACTCTCACTAATGGGACAGTCTACATAGTGTTATGGGACCAAACGGATGCTAGCAATCATAAAGTATTGAAGCATTCAGACATTACCTACCCTAACGCCTTAAGTTTCACAAATGACCAGCCTTACAAGATGCTCGTTGAAGTCTATCTCGCCTCTCAAAACCCGCGAAACACAATCTCAACTACAACTACACTTCATCACTATGATAGACCTCAATGGATGTTTTTCAGCGTTGCAGTTGTTCTCATATCACTGGGAACAATCTCAGTTTTCAAATCAAAAAAATGATGTGTGACGTTCAAAAGACGCTATAGTGCTTAGAACCCGTCACCCGACTTGCAACAGGACTAGCGGATTAGGCTATCACCCGACAACGCACCAGAACCGCTGTTAGCATACCTTAATAGGAACCAAGCACGTCTAAATAGAAATTGGGGGAGAGGCGTGAAGAACACTTGGTTTCTTACCTCAATATCACTCGTCTTTCTCCCATGCATAATCACCACCATCTTTGACTCACGAAAAAGATTCAGACACGGCCGCCAAGGACCCGCATTACGGAGACTAGTTCAATGAAAGCCTATGCGACGATCCTAGTATTCTTCCTCATGACGTTTTGGTTTTCCAACTCCTTAGGATCTGTCGGCTTGAGTCCTGTTATACAGACGGGTGCCACAGAAGGTCACTCATACGCTGAAATGTCAGGGTCAATGATCAGAATCTTAAACCCCCAAAACCAGTCTGCGACAGTTCTCCTAGACAGTCAACTCAACCTAACATGGATGACCATCGGCTCTTCAACCATAATCAACCCTCCCATAGAGACTCGGAATAAATTTGACGCAAACTTGCTAAATCTAACCGCGCTCTTGACTGAAGGATACCTCAACAACAATCAAACAAATGTCATAATGTCCCTCTCAGAAAGAAATGCGCCTGTAAAGCCAGAAGACGATGGGGTTTTTTCAAGCCTAATCGCCAACGCCCGTACACTATGTATAAACGAAAATGCTCACACACAGTTGAATCTTCTTGCGGGCCGCCTAAACTATACGGCGATATTTGAGCTGGCTGAGAACCCAAAAGTAACTCACATCTGGCTCGACCGCAACTTCCACGTCTGCCTAGACCAAAGCGTCCCACTGATCAAAAACCCTCAACAATGGACCCAAATAGAATCCTCATTCGGGAAAAGCATAAACGGGACAGGAATCATAATCGCCATACTCGACACGGGTATCGATTCCACGCATCCTGACTTCAGCTTTCCAAACGGCACGTCAAAAATAGTGGGCGCGGTATCTTTCACAGGAGAACCAACCTCTGACGCCTTTGGCCACGGCACACACTGTGCAAGCATAGCCGCAGGTACAGGAGCAGCCAGCTCATACGAGTATGTAGGCGTAGCTCCCGGCGCATCACTCTTGAACGTTAAGGTTCTTGACAATACCGGGCAAGGCCAAGAAGACTGGATTATCAGCGGGATTCAATGGGCAGTAGATAACAAAGCAAACGTACTAAGCATGAGTCTTGGAACAGACGTCGACGGCGACGGATCAGACCCATTATCAACAGCTGTCAATGGGGCAGTTAACCAAGGCGCCGTCTGCGTTGTTGCAGCAGGAAACTCGGGCCCTCAAATGTACACCCTCGGCATTCCAGGAGTCGCGGGGCTCGCAATAACGGTCGGAGCATCATCCAAGAGCGACGTCATTGCAGATTTCAGCTCGAACGGTCCCACGAGTGACTATAGAATAAAACCCGACGTTGTAGCGCCAGGCGTTGACATAGTTGCAGCACGGGCCAATGGCACAAGCATAGGCGCGCCCGTTTCTGATTACTACACTATGGCCTCAGGCACTTCAATGGCCGCGCCCCACGTGGCAGGCGCCGCGGCGCTGCTTCTGGATGCTCACCCTTCATGGAACCCAACGATAGTAAAAACGGCCTTATCAAACTACGCCCAAGACATCGGCGCAAACGTGTTGGCCCAAGGATCAGGAAGAATAGACGTGTGCCAAGCCGTGAACGCATCGATTGTAGGAAACTCCAGCCTAAGCTTTGGCAAAGTAGACCTGAACACAGCGTGCAGTTGCGTCGTAACCCTTCAAAACCTCGCCAGCAGAACCGTCGACCTGGCCCTGAACTCCTACGCTTGGAGCATCAGCGATGGAACTCCTTATGACCTGACCTCATTGAGCACTTCAAGCCTCACCCTTGCCAGCGGCGCAACAGGAAACGTTGAATTAACTCTCACCACCAACGGAGCGCTCCAGGACGGCTACTATGAAGGAAATGTTACCGCCACGTTCAACGGTGCAAATATCCGAATACCCATCTTCTTCTGCATACTGTCGCAGCTGAACGTTCAAGTCACCGATGAAAAAGGCTCAACACTCATGTCCAGCTTCGTCCTCATCAATGCAACATCAACCGAGATGCAAGCCTACTTCTTAGAATGCTCAAGTGCAGAATTTACAGTGCCTCCGGGAGACTACATCGTTCAAGCGATGAACATTTACGGATCAAATCCCGCGCTAGGCACTATGGACACCTCTATCTCGTTCCTCATCTTCAAAGAAGTCACTCTCGGAACCGCTCAAACCATCAACCTACAGCTTTCATTGTCTTCAACATACAAACTACCGGTACGAAGCACCGATGTGGAAAACACTCCCCTCCATCTGGTCGACAAAAAGCTATACAACTTCTACGCCGGCATGGAATACCTCTCGAACACACTGGGCCAATACGCAAACCAGTACATCTACTTGACCGACATCAGCGATTACTTGAAAGGTCCATGCTTTTTTGGGTTCGCAGGTTTCCCCCAGGACTATAACAGTTGGAATCAAACAGGAACACTAACCTCGCAGGTTGACATGTACTTCGTGGGGTGGGACCTCAGCACGTTCGGGCCTTCAAACATGCCGGCCGCTTTAAATTTCACAAACTCGGAACTGGCCACATTCAACATTGACACTATGCTTCCCGAGTCTTCGCCCGTCTCGACAATATGGTTTACCCAGATCGCTGGAATGTGGCAAAGCGGGTTCTGGTACGGATACCAAACTCATCCCGGCATCCTCTGGAAAACACACATATTGCCCTACCAGTACAGAACGTCTCCATCAGCAAATTGGTCCCAGCTCGAATGGTCGTGCATTTACGCCTTTTCAACAAACTTCGGCTCAGCTGAAGACTACGTGATAGACAGACATTTTCAACCAATCACTAAAGGAGAAGACTCTTCTTACAGCGTTGGGAAAACGCCGCTTCTGCCTCAAGACGTCGTACAAGATCCCCCAGACGTTGGGAGCGGACTCTACGTGCCATACTACCCCCTACGCATCGAGAAAAACTTGTTCATAGACGAAACTGGCTTGCAAGCGACAAAAAGACTTGAAGTCTTCGAAAACGGCAACCTCATAGACAATGAAACGTCCACCTGGTCGCAAGCTCCGATTCCAATCAGTCAATTCCTAGATTCCTACGGTCCCGGCCTGTACACTTTCGTAGTCAAAACTAATACAAGCTTCAACTACAGCTCACAAAACGTTGCAGAATACACGATAAACTACACGAGCACAAGCACAGACCTCATCCCACCGTCAATAACAGAAGTAGACTGTGAACCCTGCTTCACAAGAAACGATCACCCGGTGGAAATACAACTGGCCGATAACGATGGGATTACCAGTGTATCCCTCTTCTACTCTACAGACAACGCCCCATACCTTCCGGCAGCGCTGACAAATCTTGGGAACAATTATTTCTCCGCAGACTTGACGCTTCCCACAGGCGCTCAGAAACTGTCTTTAATTGTTGAGGCATCCGATGGAAACGGCAACAAGATCCGGTTCACAACAGACCCCGCAGCCACACGCGGCTACAAAACACGCATAGACGCAAGCGTGAATGGTGGCACGATAACGGGCAAATTGACGGTCATACGTGGATCACTGCTCCAACCGGTCTATTTGAAGGTGGAATCAAATGGACAGACTTGGTATACCTTGACAGATGCGAACGGCAACTTTGCGTTTAACCTACCCCCATCTATCGGTTCTCAAATAGACATAGAAATGAGTCCCACGGGAACCTACGACGGATCATCATGGGCCAATAACTTTTTGAGCGTTCAAACAGAACCAGCAGGCATAGTGTCAATTCCTGGTGGAGGCTGGTACACTCAGGCCACCGATGCTGTGCTAACCGCTCCCGGATCTGTCAATGTCTCATCTAGCACTCGTTACAACTTCAATTATTGGGATGTTGACGGAACACCACAAGGCAGCGGAGTCAACCCAATAACCGTGCTTATGAACGCCAACCACACGGCAACAGCCCATTACACAAGCAACTACACTCTCACCATCGAAACAACCACGGGCGGTTCAACAAATCCTCTGATCGGAAATTACAGCCTCGCGGAAAACTCGACCATGCAAGTAACTGCAATCGCAAACGCAGGCTACACATTCGACCACTGGGAACTCGACACATTTAACGTGGGTTCAACTGAACGCTACCCTGTTCTAATGGACAGCGATCACACGTTAAGAGCGGTTTTCAAGCAGATCCCACCCACCACGGGTGGTGGGAACCGGTACCATACCTAATGAGTGCAAGAGAACGGCCTTGCAAACCCGATTTCAATTCGTCGCACTATTGCTTAACACTATTTCAGATCATGAACTGTCAAGGATTTAATGCAGAATATAGGGAGATGTACTACGGCATGGACAGTTTGGGTCGCGCGCGCTAATAATGCACAAACTCCCCGAAAGAACCAAGCAGTGACATGGTCAAGTCAATTCCAAATCAGTCTACTGCCTCTTCTGAGTGCAAGTAATGGCGTCAACAATAGCTCATTGCTAGCTAAATTGCTTCATCGAGCAGTTTCCAACGTGAAAGGGCCCTTTGTCAGGTTTTCGCCGCCTTGCTTCTGGATTAGAACGCTGTCTTCTATGCGTATGCCTCCATAGCCGATAAGATATATGCCAGGCTCGTTGCTCACCACATTTCCCACGGTAAGCACGTCCTTGCTTTCAGAATTCAGAGTCGGAGGCTCGTGAACTTCCAAACCTACGCCGTGTCCTAAACCGTGAACGAAGTATTCTCCGTAGCCAGCTTTTGTTATCACGTTTCTGGCAACCGTGTCTATTTCTTTGGCTTTTGCCTTGGGCTTCATAGCGTTGAAGGCTCCAAACTGTGCTTTCTTGACGATTTCGTAAAGCTTCTTCTGTTTCTCCGAGGGTTTTCCAGCCACAACAGTCCTCGTCATGTCCGAACAGTAATGATGATACGTGGCCCCTATGTCCACAACCACTAAGTCGCCTTTAGCGATTTTTCTGTCCGTACAGCCACCATGTGGAAAAGCAGAACGCGCACCAGAGGCCACAGAGGACTCAAAAGCCGTGCCCCACCCACCATGTCTCCGCATCGCATACTCGATCTCAGCAGCAACCTCAACTTCCTTGACGCCGGGCCTTATCGTTTCGTAAGCAGCCTTCATGCCTAAGCTAGTCAGGTCACCAGCCTTCCGCATGAGCTCAATCTCCTTCTCGGACTTCACTTTTCGCAGCTCCCACAAAAGATCACTTTGCATTTTCAGCCTCGCCTGACCACGCAGGCCTTTCATCAAAACAGGATAAGTCTCAACACTCAACGAGTCAGCAGCCAGATTCTTGGCATTGAGGGACTTGGCATTTGCCGCTATTTTCGCAACGAGATCCTCGCGTCGCTTCACAAGCTCAACCTTGAACCCTTTGCCCTCGACTTTCGCCTCTTCAAAGTTCACGCTGTACACGTAAACCGTGTTTTCACCTTTGGTTGGAATCATCACGCATGCGAGCATAGGGCGAACCGTGTCGCCGGACACACCTGTTAGATACATTTGGTTTGCAGCGTTGAAAACGAGGAATCCGTCAAACCTTTTCTTCTCAAAAGCTATTTTTTTCAAAGCTTCTACTCGATCCAAGTGCATCATCCTCGCAAAAGAGATTATGCATGATCCGTTTAAATACCTTGACATTTGCGGGTTTTTTACGTTTTGGCTCAAGATAGAAATTCTTAATTATGCTAGACTGCATTCTTTGTTGGTTCGTGAAATATCTTGCAACGTACTGTTGAAACCAGAGAATTGACTAGAACCTTCAAGGGACAAGACAAGCCAGTGGTTGCTCTCGACAAAGTCTCGATTTCCATTGAAGAAGGAGAGATTTTTGGGCTACTCGGACCTAACGGTGCGGGCAAGACGACCCTGATAAAGATTCTGACGACCTTGTTGCTTCCGACAAGCGGTGAAGCGTACGTGGGCGGATTCAACGTAGCAAGCGAATCGAACAAAGTGAGGAAAATCATCAGTCTCGTCTCGGGAGGGGAAACACCAGGCTATGGGATACTCACTGCAAAGGAAAATTTGTGGTTTTTCTCGCAGCTTCATGGCTTATCCTCTTCTGCAGCGAAAGAAAAGATCAGTCAATTGACTAAGGATTTAGAATTTGAGGAATACGCAAACACGAGAATGGCTAAGCTCTCAACAGGTTACAAGCAACGATTGAATTTCGCCAGAGGCTTGTTGAGTGATCCCAGAATACTGTTCCTAGACGAGCCTACTCTGGGGCTAGATGTTTTGACTTCGAAAAAACTGAGAACGTACATCGTGGACTGGGCCAAAAGGGAAAGGAAAGGCACAGTTCTGCTTACAACACATTACATGGCTGAGGCTGATGAGATGTGCGATCGGGTGGCCATCATTGACCACGGCAGAATCCTAGTCTGTGACAGCCCGTTTAGACTTATAGAAAACCTCAAAGAGAATGTGATAATGAAAGTTGAGGTTTCGTCTGTTCAGGCTGATTTTGGTTTCATGGAGAAAATGGCAGGAATCGTAGGATCGTCTCAAACGCGGAGCATCCAGACAAACACGACCACGCTAAAAGTCATGGTGAAAGATGAAGACGTTTTCTCGAAGATCCTGTCCAAACTGGAACAGCAGAAATTGAAAATACTTACAGTCAATAAGGCAGAGCCAACTTTGGAAGATGTTTACATCAGTCTTTGTGGACGAGGCTTCGAAGATCAAGCAGAGGCAACGACTGATGCGTGAAGAGTTGATGCTTAACCTGAGGGCAGTGTACGCTAGGCTCTGGGTCAGAATCAAGGGCAGTAACCGAGAGCCTGAATGGGTCATCGCAGAGATGATCATTCCCGTACTGACTCTGGCTGCCTACATTTACATGTACAAGATGGTTAATGCTCCAGCTCAGTTTTCCGGCTTTGTGATCATTGGTGGAACTATGATCGCGTTCTGGTCGAATGTGCTTTGGAACATGTCATCACAGTTCTATTGGGAAAAGGAAACTGGAACATTGGAAGCTTACTTTGTCGCGCCGGTTTCAAGAATGGCCATCCTTCTCGGCATGGCACTGGGCGGAATCGTGAACACTACTCTCAGAGCCATGTCGATTCTCATCGTTGGAATACTTGTCTTCCAAGTTCCTTTGATGATTTATGAACCCTTGACGGCATTGCTCATATTCTTTCTCACAATAACGGCGCTATACGCGTTAGGCATGTTGTTTGCCTCGTTGTTCATGATGTACGGCAGAGAAGCATGGCACACTGCAAACCTTCTTCAAGAGCCTGTTACGTTCCTCTCAGGATCCTATTTCCCAATGAACGGCCCCGCAATCCCCTCCTTGATCCAGCTTCTGTCATCCCTAATCCCATTAACATTCGGCTTGGATGGCATAAGGAGAACCGTAATTCTGGGAGAAGGAATATCGACCACGTGGTTGGACGTGATCGCACTTGTAGTCTTCATATTGATCTTGTTGCCACTGGCCAAATTTGCCTTGAACTACATGGAGAACCTAGGAAAGAAAGAAGGACGGCTGACACTGAGATGGCAGTAAGCACCATTCTGAGAGCAGTCAAACAGTCCGTTTGGCTCGGCTGGAAAGTCGAAACCAACTGGGCTGACCCAGTGGTATTTGCCATATACTATCTCATTCGGCCACTTGCAGGCCTGCTCACTGTTGGCTTCATTTTCCTCGTCGGCAGCGCTTCAGCAGGTGGAGCACTTAACCCTCAGTATTTTGCCTACATGTTCGTCGGAAACAGCTTCTTCATCTACGTCGTGCAGATCATGATGACGATGACCATGCTTATTCATGAAGACAGATCACACTATGAAGTCCTGAAACACATCTACTTAAGCCCAGGTTCTCTAACGTGGTACATTTTGGGCAGAACCTTGAATGGAGTGATGAACGCTTCGTTGTCACTGCTCTTGACGCTGGGTTTTGGAGTCGCCATTTTCCAAGGCTTGCTAGGGGTTCAAATTCCCATCAACTGGATGCAGACTGATTTTTCACTTCTGGCTTTGGGTTTAATCCTAGGAATAGTCTGTTTCACAGCCATGGGGTTCATCCTTTGTGGAATAAACATAATGACGTCAAAAGTCCAGTTCATGTTATCGGAATACGTGTCGGGCATCCTCTACTTGTTCGGCGGAGTAATTTTCATGCCGCAAATCCTTCCGGTTTGGGGGCAAGCAATCTCAAGCGCCTTGCCGATCACCTACTTCCTCAGAATCATGAGATACTCTGTTTTGCCACAACCGGGTTTCTCGGTGCAGTCAGATCTCTTGTACCTGATTTTGACGATGTTCGCAACGATAATGGTTGGCTTTGCTGTTTTCAAGTTTGCCATGTACATGGCTCGAAGAGACGGATTGATAGACAAGAAAGAAGAGTACTAGCCGCCGCTTACAATTGGCAATAGCGCTATATGGTCGCCATTCTTGAGCTTGGTTTGAATGCCTTTCAATTGATTGAGAAGGTAGCCGTTCACTGTGACGATGTAGTTTGGCTTCAAGTCTGCAGCCTTAGGTTCGTAAATGGCTTTTTCGAATGGTTCGCCATATTCCTTCAAAAGAAGATTGAGTAGATCGACAACGGCAGCGTTGTTTGCCATTTCAACTTCTTCTTCCCTTCTGTTTTGAGTGATGTTCTTTATGTGGCCTAGATACTCAACCTTGACTTTCAAGTTTGGCACCGAGTCTCTCAGTAGTCTTAAGGTTTCTTGTCGTTATTATCTGTTACAGCTTGGCTTATTGACAATTCTTTTATGTTCCTCGGGCAGTCTAATCGTTTAGGTGCCCACATCGATGTTTGACAAGAACAAATTAGATGAAATTCGCAAACAGAAGGAAAAATGGGAAAAGGAAACCGTTGCCAAAAGCTTTGACAAGCTCCCTGAAAGGGGCGAAATAGCGACAAGCTCCAGCATTCAAGTCAAGCGACTCTGCACTCCAGCAGACTTTGCAGAGTCAGACTATCTGAAGGACCTGGGTTTTCCAGGCGAGTACCCGTTTACTCGAGGCGTTTATCCAACCATGTACCGAGGACGTTTTTGGACTATGCGGCAGTATGCTGGTTTTGGAACGGCTGAACAAACGAATCGACGTTTCAAGTACCTATTGGAGCATGGACAAACCGGCCTGAGTGTGGCTTTTGACTTTCCAACCCAAGTGGGCTATGACTGCGATCACCCATTGGCGTTAGGTGAGGTTGGTAAAGTGGGCGTCAGCGCGAGTACGCTGCGTGATATGGAGGTCTTGTTTGATGGGATTCCTTTGGACAAGGTTACAACGTCAATGACCATCAATGCTCCAGCCAATGTTTTGGTTGCCATGTATGCTGCTGTGGGACAGAAACAAGGTGTTGATCAGTCTCGACTAGGAGGCACAGTTCAAAACGACGTTTTGAAAGAGTATGTGGCTAGGGGCATGTACATTTTTCCGCCGAAGCCTTCCATGCGCATGGTCACAGACATCTTTGAGTATTGTAGCCAGAACATGCCGCAATGGAATACTATCAGCATAAGCGGTTATCACATTCGCGAGGCTGGCTCCACCGCCGTTCAAGAGGTAGCATTCACGTTTGCAAATGCGATCGCTTACGTGCAGGCCGCTATCGACAGAGGTCTTGACCTGGACAGATTTGCGGGCAGGTTGTCGTTCTTTTTTGCTGCACACAACAATTTCCTAGAGGAGATCGCCAAGTTCAGAGCTGCCCGACGGTTATGGGCACGGATTATGCGAGAACGCTTCAAAGCAAAGAATCCTGGCTCGTGGATGCTTCGTTTCCACACGCAAACGTCTGGAGTCTCGCTTACGGCTCAACAACCCTATAATAACGTTGTCCGCGTCACTTTGCAGGCTTTGATGGCTGTCCTAGGAGGCACTCAGTCTTTGCACACGAACTCGTTTGATGAGGCTTATGCTTTACCCAGTGAGGAAGCTGTCACCGTTGCACTTCGAACCCAGCAGATAATTGCCTACGAGAGCGGAGTGGTCGACAGTGTTGATCCGCTTGCAGGCTCCTACTACATTGAATGCTTGACGAATGAAATTGAAGCAAAATCAGAGAAGTACATTGAGCAGATTGATGACATGGGAGGAGCTGTTTCGGCTATCGAGAAGGGGTTTATGCAACGAGAGATTACCGAGAGTGCTTATCGCTTTCAGAAGGAAGTTGAAGCAAAGAAACGCGTCGTCGTCGGCGTAAACGACTTCAAGAGTGAGGAGGAAGCCCCGATGAAGCTTCTCCAAATAGACCCATCAGTTGAAAAGAAGCTTGTTGAGCAATTGAAGGAGATCAAGAGGCAGAGAAGCCAAGGCAAAGTCAATGAAGCTTTGAGCAAGCTAAGAAGAGGAGCTGAGAAAGAAAACGTGAATCTGATGCCCCTCATACTTGAAGCGGTGCGAGAATACGCGACACTGGGCGAAATATGCGGCACTTTGCGCGACGTGTTTGGCGAGTACAAGCCGCCTTCAATCTTCTAACCTATTACAAATAGGACGTCGCCTTCATTCACAGGCGAACCCTCAGAAACGTTCACTTCTTTTATCACACCAGCTTTTGACGCGTTGATTTCGTTTTCCATTTTCATGGCTTCGATGATGCAGAGCACTTGATTAGCTTTGACTTGATCACCTTTCTTGACTTTGATGGACACTATTTTGCCTGTCATCGGAGCAGTCACGGAACCCTCCGCGAATTGGTTTTTAGCGATTCTTCTCGTAGGCGTAATGAGCGCTGGTTCAGAGACAGTCAATGCTGTTTTCTGCGGTGAGGTTCTGACTTCAGCTTTGAATGTGACTTCTTCAACTTCTATCTGGAAAGTCTTTGCGAGATCAGTCTTGGGTACATGCACTTGGTAAGTTTTGTCAGCTATCCTTATTGGAAAGCGTTCCTGCAAGTCAGTTCTTTCGGTTTGCAGTTCCACGCTTATGGATTTGTCATTTACTTTGGCAGTGAAGCTTCTCTCGTTGTTTCTTGTTATTTCGATTTTTTGAGGTTTACCATCTATGAGGATTTCGTATGTTGGCATGATTATGCACCGTATTCCGCTAGACTCTGTCTGCCTGCCAAGACCCAGTTTGACGTACTATCTTTCTTCTTAACGAATGTGAGCGCTCTAACATTGCTTGAACTATTGGAACAAAGTGCTACAGCAACCGTGATAGCGGCGACTTGTTCTAGCTCAGCGACTCGCTCAGGCATGATTCCGCTTCTAGCATCTTCCTGTCTTGCCTTGCGCTTTTTGAAAAACTCCAAGGCTATCTGTGGGAAAAGGACATACGTTATTTCATCTTCTTCTGTTTCGATGTAAGGCTTTACGTCCTCAGGGATCTTGCCCAAAGCTGGTTCAAGAAGATCAGCTGGGCGACCTGTCATAGATTGCTCGTCTCCGATGATTTTCTTCTTTATTTTCGGATCGATTTGGGCGGGGGATTTCCCATACAAGCCTTTAACATAGTCTTTGATTTCCTTGGGAACGATGCCATAGCGTTTACCTGAAAGAACATTCATTACTGCTTGGATGCCGACGAGTTGGCTGGTCGGCGTTACAAGTGGTGGGTAACCGAGCTCTTTTCTCACTTTCGGAACCTCTTCCAGAACTTCGGCTAGACGATTCTCAGCTTTTTGTTCACGGAGTTGGCTCAGTAGGTTGCTGAACATTCCGCCAGGGATTTGGTGCACAACTATTGAAGCATCAATGCGCTCGGCTTTTGGATCGATGAGCCTCAGTGGATCATAGTATTTCTCGCGAAGCTCTCTGAAGTAGTGGGCTACCTCGCTAAGCAGTGCAAGGTCTAGTCCCGTGTCGTATGGTGTGCCTTTGAGTGCGGCTACGACTGATTCAACAGGCGGCTGGGATGTGCCCCATGCAAAAGGCGAAAAGGCTGTGTCCAGTATGTCTACGCCGGCCTCGCATGCGCGGTAATATGTCATCATGACCATGCCGCTAGTGCTGTGAGAATGCAAATGCACAGGGAGACCGACTTCCTTTTTTAGAGCTGTTATAAGTTCGTAGGCTGGTTCTGGTGCCAACATGCCCGCCATGTCCTTTATGCAGATACTGTCACAGTCTAAGGCGGCCAGTTCTTTCGCAAACTTGACGAAGTGTTCAACAGTGTGGACTGGGCTGATAGTGTAGCAGATCGTTCCTTGGGCATGTTTGCCACATTTCTTGACTGTTTTGATGGCGACTTCCATGTTGCGTATGTCGTTCAAAGCATCGAATACTCGGAAAATGTCTATGCCATTAACGGCTGCCCTTTCAACGAATTTGACGAGAACGTCGTCGGGATAGTTGTGGTAACCTACTATGTTTTGGCCTCGCAGAAGCATTTGAAGGGGTGTCTTCTTGACGTGCGTCTTCAACTGGCGAATGCGCTCCCAAGGATCTTCGGCTAGGTAGCGTATTGCCACGTCGAAGGTTGCTCCGCCCCAAGCTTCTAGGGAGAAGAAGCCGACTTGGTCCATTTTTTCGGCTATTTTGAGCATGGTTTCGGTGCTCATCCGCGTGGCCATCAGCGATTGATGTGCGTCTCGGAACGTTGTATCAGTGATCTTGACTGGTTTCTGTTTCAGAGCCTATCACCATATCTATGAATGGATTGAATTAGAAATTGGAAAGTTAGGGTTTGCCGTATTAATCTGTTTAGGCATGAACTCTACCAGAATATCGTAGCAGGCTAGTACAAGATCTTGTCGCTCATCTTGACCTTGTTGTCCTTGATGGGTACTCCTTCTTCTTCCAAAAGTCTCTTTCTGGATTCGGCTCCCCTCTTTTCTCCTCCAAATGTGCCGTCAGACTTGACGACTCGGTGACAAGGGACGACAGGCGCAAGCGGATTCTTATGCAGAGCATTGCCAGCAGCTCGATAAGCACGCGGTTTGCCAATCTTCTCAGCTATTCGCTTGTACGTGCTGACTTTTCCCTTAGGGATCTTGAACGTGGCTACTAAGATGTCTTTTTCGAATTTCGTCTTATCAATCAAATGCTCTATAACGTCTTTTTCTGTTCTGATCTCACCGATCTTCATCAGACTCTACTCCCGAATATACGCTCTGAAACTCATTCTTTTGTGTTTATTACCTTTTCTCACGTTTCAGGTCTATGCAAACAGGGTACGGTTTAGACACCTGGCTCTGCATGAAGCAATTTAAGAGTCTTCCAAAAGTCATATGAACCAAGAATTGAGACTAGTTGGACGGTGTTAGTGATTGCTTGAAGGACCGAATGTGAACGTTAAGATAATGGAGAAGGAAGATCTGCGAGTCCTGCTGGAATGGGATAACAACCCCGAGTTCATGGGCGAGTATGAACCGTTTAGACAGGAGACAAGAACAGAGTTGGAGAAGACTTACGATAATCTCCAAGATGCGCAGTGGTTTCTGGTGGAGAAGAAGGACGGAACAAAGATCGGTTACATAGCTCACTTTCTAATGGCAGGAGAAGTGGAGCTTGGATATTTTGTTGTGCCGAATGAAAGAAGCAAGGGCTATGTTACTGAAGCCATCAAAATAATGGTTGACTACTTGTTCCTCTCAAAAGGAATAGTGAGAATTCAAGCGAAAGCTGACCCAGAGAACCTGGCGTCATGGAAAGCTCTTGAAAAAGCTGGATTCAAGAAAGAAGGTGTCCTGAGAAAAACCTTCTACTGCAGAGGAAAATGGAGAGATGACTGCATGTACAGCATACTTAGAGAGGAATGGAAAGAACCAAGAATACTGACAAAACAATCTTCGACGAGGTAAACCAAGGATTCTGTTTGTCATTAATGCGCGCGTCTTGATCCGTCTGGGCTTACAGTGGTAGGTTTGAGTGTTTTCTTGATGGTCTTTGTTCGCGTTTTGTCGCCAAGCTTTCCAGAGCGCTGACCAATTTTGGTCTCGTGTGGGCTGGCTCTATGACTTCGTCTATGTAGCCTTTTTGGGCAGCTATGTAGGGTGATGCGAATTTCTGGCGGTATTCGGCTACGAGTTCCTGGTGCTTCTGCTGCGGGTTTTTGGCTTCTTGGATTTCCTTGCGGAATATGATGTTTATGGCTCCTTTTGGTCCCATGACTGCGATTTCTGCTGTAGGCCAAGCGTAGTTTATGTCCGCACCGCTGTGCTTTGAGCCCATAACGTCGTAGGCTCCACCGTAATCCTTGCGTAGTATAACTGTGACCTTTGGCACAGTAGCTTCACAGTAAGCGTACAGCAGCTTTGAACCGTGTTTGATTATGCCACCGTGTTCTTGGTCGACGCCTGGCAGAAATCCCGGTACATCCACAAATGTGATAATTGGAATGTTGAAGGCATCGCAGAAGCGTATGAATCTTCCTGCTTTCATCGAACTGTTTATGTCAAGTGCTCCTGCGTAGTGCTTAGGCTGGTTCGCTACTATGCCTATGACCTTGCCGTTTAGCCTTGCAAATCCGACCACTATGTTCTGCGCCCACAGAGGCTGAACTTCGAGGAAATCGCTATTATCAACTATCCTAAGTATGACTTCTTTGACGTCGTAGGGTTTGTCAGGGTCGTCTGGGATTATCTTGGCTATGGTTTCGTCTGTTCGGTTAGGATCATCCGTTGGTTCTATTGATGGTGGATCTTCGAGGTGATTGCTTGGTAAATAGCTTAGAAGTTTCTTTATGATCTCGATGCACTGTTGTTCGTCCTTTGCGATGAAGTGGGCGACGCCGCTGGTTTGGCTGTGAACCATGGCCCCGCCGAGTTCTTCAAAGCCTACTTCTTGTCCCAAGACTGTTTTAACCACGTCTGGGCCTGTGATGAACATATGGCTTGTCTTGTCAACCATGATTATGAAGTCCGTCAGGGCTGGTGAGTACACGGCTCCGCCTGCACATGGACCCATTACTGCAGATATTTGCGGCACGACGCCTGAGCTTATGACGTTCCGGAAGAAGATGTCTCCATAGCCGCCAAGACTAGCAACGCCTTCTTGTATTCGTGCTCCGCCACTGTCGTTTAGGCCTATTACTGGTGCGCCTGTTTTCAGGGCTAGGTCCATTAGTTTGCAGACTTTTTTTGCGAACATTTCGCCTAGTGAGCCGCCGAAGACGGTGAAGTCTTGGGAGAAGATGTAGACGAGTCTGCCGTCTATTGTTCCGTAGCCGGTGACGACGCCGTCTCCGGGGATTTTTCGTTCTCCCATGCCGAATTCTGTGCATTGGTGAACCACGAACTGGTCGAGCTCGTTGAAGCTTCCCTGATCAAGAAGCAGATCTATGCGCTCCCTTGCCGTCAACTTGCCCTTGGAGTGCTGGTCTTCGATTCGTTTCTGGCCGCCGCCTTGTTTTGCATGTTCGCTTAGCTCTTTGAGGCGTTTGATCTTTTCATCCACGGTCGGTTCTTTGATCTGTGGCAACTACAAATCCCTCTGATTATTGCGTAGTATTTGCTTCAAGGGGTATTTAGAACATATGGAAAGCGCGTGAAACTGCAAGATATGAAACAAACCTCTCAAGTGCGCAAGAACACCCTGTACACAAGTAGTATAGCTTTTATTCGCAAAAAGGCTACTAGATTGCTGATCAGAATCTTTGGAGGAGGTGATTCGATGCCAAAATGCGGGCTTTGCGGCGCTGAAGTGAAGGAGCAACCGAAAATCACTGCTGAAGGTAAATGCTCAGTTTGCGGAGCAAAACTGGCCACGATAAAAACCTTCCGACGGGCAGAATCTAAACGATAGCGACTGACATCAGCGTAGGTGCGCGCTAGATCAATGAATTCGATTGAGTGCTTCAACTGGTGTCTTGACAACCTTGCAACATCACAATGCGCACGGTAGAACGCTTATCTGAAACAAACGCGCGCCTTTTGGTTCAGGGATAAAACTTTACCGTTTTTTGGGTTTGGGGGTGAAGTTTACCCCACACACCCTTTCTGACGGATTCAAGAATGCGTGCAGATGAACCTGAATTACGGACCGATTTTGCCCGGGTGGCCTGTTCATTTTGTGCAATTGGAGCTGATGGTTGAATCAGTTGTTATTCCGCAAGCAATAAGAACATAGTATCTAATAGTGTTCTATTGATAGGGTAATGTGGAGAAGTCTTCTTGACATCTCTTGAGCGTGATCGAGTTCCGAGTGCTCGTCCTATTGCTACGAAAGAGGTTCCGCTGGTCAATAGAGTTGAAGAGATGAATGCTCTGAAAGAAGCTGTTTACAGGGCGGTTCACGGCGAGGGGGGTCTCGTTTTCATTCATGGTGAGGCTGGGATTGGAAAGACACGATTGGTCAGGGAGCTCGGTGCCTATGCACGTTCCCGTGGAGTGCAGGTTCTGCATGGTAGATGCCCAGCACTATTTAGGATGGATGGTGTTCCTCCGTATATTCTTTGGAAAGAGGTTATCAAAGACTATTTGGAAACATGCACTCCTGAGCAGTTGTACAGAGTTATCGGCTATTATCCTGCTGAGGTTGCCAAGCTGGTTCCCGAGCTTAGCCAAAAGCTTCGAACAATTCCTCAATCCTTCCCTATAAGCCCTGAGCAGGAGCAAAATAGGCTTTTTGAAGCAGTTTCGCAGTTTTTGACCAACATTTCCAGAGAGACTCCTTTGCTAGTGATTCTTGACGATCTGCAATGGACCGATCCATCCTCGCTTCTGCTATTGCACTATCTGGCCTGTTGTGTGCAGAAGACGCCATTGCTTCTTTTGGGGGCTTACCGCAGCACTGACATTGACTCAAAACATCCGCTGTCACCAGTTCTGGCGGAATTGAATAGGGAGCGTTTGCCTCAATCGATTCACCTGAAGCGAATGTCTCTCAGTGACGTTTCAGAGATTATAAAGAACATCTTAGAGCAGGAGGATGTTCCGGCAGAGTTCTGCACACTTGTCTACGAGAAGACAAAGGGCAACCCGTTCTTCGCCGAGGAGGTTGTGAAGTCTCTGAAGGAAGAGGAAATAATCTTCCGAGAAGGTAACAGGTGGGAGTTCAAAAATGTTTCAAAGATTGAGTTTCCAGAAACGGTCAAGAATGTCCTGAAGACGAGGTTCAGTAGACTTGACGATGAATGCCAGAATGCTTTGACCTTGGCTTCTTTTGTTGGAAATGACTTTACTTTGGAAGTAATGTCTGTTCTTACGGGTATTGAGGAAAATAGGCTTCTTGAATTGATGGACAGAATTCTCAAAACCGGCTTGATCAAAGAGAGAGAAGTCCGTGGAGAAGGCATCTGTTCTTTTGCCGACATTTTGGTCAGAGATGTCGTGTATGATGAAGTTAGTCTTTTGAAGCGAAAGAAGCTTCATGGGGTTGTGGGATGTGCCCTTGAAAAGGTCTACGCTGCGAAGATTGATGAGCATTTTGGAGAACTCGCCTATCATTTTCTAGAAACCGGAGACAAAGAGAAGGCGCTTGACTATTTCCTGAAGGCTGGTGAAAAATCGCAGAAGATGTATGCCTATGATGAAGCCTTTTCCTATCTCAGTCATGTTCTTGAGATTAATGAAGAGAAAGATGGCAGTATCGAAGAGAAGGCTCGTATTACGGAAAGACTTGGTGACATTAAGACTTGGATTGGGCAATTCGATGATGGCATGGAATGGTGGGACAGAGCATTAAAACTGTGGGCACAGTTGGAAGATAGAAAAAGCGTTTCAAGGCTTCATGTTAAGATGGCACATGCATTTTGGGATGTTGCAGGTGACAAGAAGAAAGCTTCTGAGCATCATCAAAGAGCTCTGGAAATACTTGAGAAAGAACCTGAGAATGTTGAATTGGCCAATCTATATGAGGACATAGGGCATAGGCTTTGGCGAAGTGGAGAGCCCGAAGCTTTGTCTTGGCTGCAGAAAGCACTTGAATTGGCAGAGAAGCTAGGCGACTCCAGAGTGCTTGCAGATTGCTACAACGACCTAGGAGCGTTAAGTTCGCTATCTGGAGACCTTGAAAAAACTAAAAGATACCACGAGCAAGGACTGAAAATAGCCCTCGAAAGCAATAGCCTAGAAGCTGCTCTCCGCTTGTATTGTAACCTTTGCGGGCTCTATTGGTGGACAGGAGAACCTCAAAAGGCTTTCGAGACCGTTCAAAAAGGGTTGGAACTTGCGAAGAAAGTTGGTGACTTAAATCGAATGGTCTGGCTTGATGGGAATCTGGCTTTTTGCTATTTGGCTATGGGCGAGTTGCAGAAAGCCGTTTCCATATATGAGGATAATCTGGCATTGGTTAAGAGAACTAGAAATGTGTCTTTCACCCCAAATGCGTTGCTGGGTATCGGACAATGCTATCTATCGCTGGGAGAATGGGACAAAAGTCTTCAGTACTTGACTGAGGCCGTTAACATAGCAAAGAAAGTTGAAGAGTATGTGCCTTCTGCTGAGGCGAATCAAAGCCTTGGAGAACTGCTCATGGAAATGGAAGACTATGAGGAAGCGGAAAGATACTTCAACGAAAGCCAAAAAGTCTATGAAAAAGCAGGAGACACAGCGAGTCTGCTTGTATGGACATTTCCTGCCCTTTCAAGATTATATCTGAAAAAAGGAGAAATCAAAAAAGCGAAAGAGTTAATTGAAAGAACCTATGAATTCGCAGCAAAGTCAAAAAACATGTTGTTCATTGCAAATGCTGAAATGTTGAAGGGAATGCTTTTCAGGGCAGAGAAAGGCTGGAAACAGTCCATACAGCATTTCGAAAAAAGCCTCCAGACGCTCCAAGACTTGAACGCGCAAAAATGGTACGTGCCCTATTTCGCTAGCCTTCTATACGAATACGGCTCAACATACGTAGACAGAAACGAGGAAGGCGACAAAGAAAAAGCCCGAAACCTCTTCAGTCAAGCGTTGGAAATATTCCTGAAAATGGGTGCCAAGAAGGAGATTGAGAAAGTAGAAGCACGGATGCTTTACGTAGAAACAGGTAAAGTGGCCTCAGTGCCAAAGCCTATAGACCTTGTTGCCACTGGATATGCAGATCTTGACAAATTGCTGTGTGGAGGCCTACGTTCAAGCAGCGCTGTAGTGTTGACCTCACCTTCATGCAACGAGAGGGACTTGTTGATCAAGAGTTTTCTTAAGACAGGGGCAGAGAGAAGCGAAGTCACATTCTACCTCACCACTAGTGCTAGGGCAGCGAAAACTCTCGCAGAAGAGTTTCAATCTGGCTTCTACCTCTTCGTGTGCAATCCTCAAGCAGATGCGGTCGCCGAGAGTTCAGCTAACGTTTTCAAGTTGAAGGGTGTAGAGAACCTTACTGAGATTAGCATTGCTTTGACTTCAGCCATTCACAAACTGGACGCATCCCTGAAAGGCCCACGAAGGGCCTGTATCGAGATAGTGTCAGACGCCCTGCTTCAGCATCATGCAGTTCAAACTAGGAAATGGCTGACCGCTCTCACTACGGAATTGACGTCAACAGGCTTCACCATCCTAGCAGTAGTTGATCCGCAGATGCACCCTCCAGAGGAGCTTCACGCCATTCTAGGACTGTTTGATGGGGAAATCAACATCTACGAAAAAGAAACAGAGAAGGGATTGGGAAGATTCCTGAAGATCAAGAGAATGAGCGACCAGAAGTATCTGGAGACCGAGCTCCTTCTGAAGAAAGATGAACCACAAAAGTGAAGGCGACAGTGAAAAGCGCCGCGCCTCTCGGCGGGGCAACGCTTGGCACTGGTTCCAGTTACTGACCACTGGATTTGTGGTCGACGGTGGTTGGACAAAACTTTGCCCCAACCAACCACCAACCGATGCACGTGATTTGTACAATGCGAGCAAAAACAAATAAGCATGCTTGCCTTGAAAACATCAGAAGAGGGCATCGCATTGAAAGTGCTCGTCGCCTACTACAGTGAAACTGGAAACACGGAGAAAATCGCCAAGACGATTTATGAAGAGGCTTCGAAAGAACATGAAGCACACCTGAAGAGAGTAAAGGACATCAGCGCAGATACGTTGAATGATTATGACCTGGTTTTTCTGGGTTCCACTTGTCACTCGGCGGACTTGGCAGCTCCAGTCAAGGAAATCTTGAAGGCGCTTCCGAAATCACCAAAGTTCAAATTAGCAGGCTTCTTCACACACTCAACGTGGACTCCTGAACAAAACGAACATGGTCAGGCTCTTTTCGACGAGTGGGCGTCCAAATGCACAGATTCCTTCGAAAGCGTAAGCGAAGAAAAGCGAATCGACTTCAGAGGATACTACCACTGTCAAGGTGCACCTAGCCTCCCGATCCAAGCATTCATACGCAGCGCAATAATCAAGTCGGATGATGAATGGGAAACGTATATTCAGGAAGCCCGGAAGCATCCGAGTCAAGAGGATTTGGAGAAGGCTTCGGATTTCGCACGAAAGATAATGTCCATCTCGAATTGATGCAGGCTGCCGATGGTTTGGGGGTAAAGTTTTATCCCAAATCCTGTACAGGTGAATCCTATGGATAACTTCACAATTAGAAGAGCAGCTTCCTCGGATGTGGAGAGAATTGTTGAGCTAAGATTGTTGTCACAGGAGCACTTTGAAAAATCGAACCCCTTGATTTGGCGAATAACTGAAGAGGGGAAGAAGCTTCTCGAACAGAAAGTTGAGAATGACCTAGGGGACAGCAACATTCATGTATTGCTTGCCGAGGCAGATGGCGAGATAATAGGGTATGTCCAAGGCGAGGTTACGCGCAGAAGTGACTATATGCCAAGGACTGTTGGTCTTGTCTCGCTTATGTACGTCGTGAAGCAGTTTAGAAGAAAGGGCGTTGGGGGACGCTTGATGAAGGAACTCTGTAAATTCTTTGACTCAAACAAGGCTGAAGACTTGACTGTGAGATACATTATCGGCAATAAGGAAGCTGAAGGGTTCTGGAGAAAGCTCGGGTTTGAGTCAATAATAACGACAAGTAGCACGTATCTTAGGGAATTGGATTTCAAGCTGAAGGTCATGGTCAGCTAAACAGATGAGGTGTGTGTTGGGGTAAAGTTTTACCCAACCAAACCAAACCAAAAACGACGTGTTTCAGGGAAAAAGAGGCTTGATTAAGTGTATACTCGGTTTAGTATAGTCAGTATTCAGGTATAGGTATAGTCGGAATCGAGTATACGCCAATTTTGCCGAAAAGCTATAGCTGAACCGAGTCAAAACTCTCGGATTGGTGATGTGGGGAGGTTAGGTTTTAAACTCGGTTCAAATTCTCAGTAGTCTTTGACTTAAGGCTTTTATCAAAAACGTAGACTGTAGTCCTTTTATTCAAAAACTTGGTTTAAGTCAAGCTTTTATTGGATCGTCCGTAAGGGCATACATATACACATAAACCACATAAGCATTCTCCTAACTTTTCTTCTCTCTTCTTACGATAACTCCTGCACAAATGGGCATTAAACCTGACTTCCCTAGGCTCTGAAGGATTAAATGAGGCTCCAGTGAATGCTTTAACGGGGCAAATGTCCATACATTCTCTACAATCATTACACTTCTCACCAATTGGAGAACCCGCTTTCAGAGGCGCGTCTGTGAGGATAGTTGCAAACCTTACTCTTGGACCGTAGCTTGGTGTAATTAAAAGGCAACTTTTCCCTATCCAACCTAGACCAGCCAAGTCTGCTGCAAGCTTATGAGAAAATACTCCAATGAGCTTGTTAGAATCAACAGTTTGAGAAGCAGGTATAGCGTAAGCTTGGTAACCTTTCTCTTGAATTCTTTTTGCTAACAACAAACCAACGTGATCTAAACGCGAATTAACAGAGTTGTAAAGTGCTGTATAGGTATAAATGACTGCTGGATCTTCATGTCTGTACAGCTCGTCAACAACTGCATCTAATAAGCGAATGCCGATTGATATAGCCCTTGAAAACTTTCTTAAATATTCTCCACCCTGCTTACACACAAAATCCTGAGCGATTGTTACGTCTGCAATTCCAAATAAATCAGCCCCTAATTCTTTCGCCACTCTTTCAAGATTAGTTTGTAAGGATGATTCGGCTAACAAAGACGTCTGCCCAGCTTATCCCGACTTGAGAGATATTTGGTTTTCTTCGCCATTATGTGCACGATCTCGAGAATTTAAACACGCGTGCGCTAATGTCAATGGGTTTGGTTTGGATAAAACTTTACCCCCAAACCCAAACCCAAAAAAAAGAATTACTGGAAGCGTAGCGCCCGAGGTGCTAGATATGCCATAAATTCGTTGAAAAAGGAAGGCTCAGGGAGTATCTGTAAATTCCGTGACAACTGACCAATAGCTTCCTGAACCAGTGTAAGGGGTTTCAGCGCTTTTATACACGTAACCCCTCCCAGATATAATTCCCAAATCAACGGTAGTGTCAAGCAATAGTGTATCATCACTTGACCACACTTTTACATGGAATTTGCAGTTGTAGGCTGTGTCGGTTCCCATATTGAAGACATAACTTGAGATTGTCAGATGGCTCGGTGGGTCCCACGACCAGTATTTGTTGAAGTTAGTTACGCTTAGACCTACAGTCGTGAGCCATGGCTCTGTCAAAGCAGCGTATTCATTGTCAGTGTGACTATGACTAGCTACGTAGCCATTATATTCAGAATCGGTATGGCTGTGTGTTGAAGCGTAGTTCTGGTAGTCCGTATCTTTGGTCGCTATCGTTTTGTCCCTTTCGTTAATAATAGAAGTATATTGTGCAACAGCAGCTACCAGCGCAGCGACGAACACTATACAGATTATTCCAAGGGCAATTGCAACATTTCTTCCTACGACTTTCTTTTGACTCATTTTTCAATCCCTAGTTTGTCTCTAGTTGCTGTGCAAATATAAGATTTCCCCATAACGTGTTATAGAAGCCAATTCTAGCTTTTTGTGCAGAGAAGCTATTCTGCAAGCTCTGCAATTCTCGGTTTCCATGTTTGTCTTTCTTGCCTCAAGAACATCGCAAACAGCATAGCTTCTTCATTTATCAGAGTCTCAATTTCCTGTGTGTCTCCCATCCTTATTCTTGGGAATCTTCACTTTGCTCTGGAAATTCCAGTTCAAACCATTAATTAGCACACGAACGGTTCAAAAACGTGGCATCATGGCTGCATAGGAAAACCATAAATCTGCAGGATTTCGAATTCACATCAGCAGAAGAAGGTTGTGTCATGAAATCTAATCTTGTAATTCAGACAATGCTCGCTCACAAGTCCATTCGAAAATACACAGATACTGTGCCTTCCGAAGAAGCCGTGGAAGCAATTGTGAGGGCTGGTCAGCAGGCGCCGTTTGCCTCACAATCCTACAGCGTACTACTATCACGAAACAGAAAACGTAACCCTTGGAATGCCCCATTACTGTTCACGATCTGCGTTGACTTTCACAAGTTCGAAAAAATAATGACCAAAAGAAAATGGAAACTAGCCACCAACGACCTAACACTGCTACTCTTCGGAGTACAAGACGCGGCATACATGGCAGAAAACATGGTGACAGCCGCAAGAAGCCTCGGACTCGGCAGCTGCTTCCTCGGAGCCGCGCTCTACAGAGCCGACAAAATCGCACAAGAATATGATTTGCCCAAGAAAGTCTTCCCACTGGTGCAGTTGGCAATGGGATACCCAGCTGAAGACCCACACACGAGACCCCGATACCCATTAGAGTTCACTCTCTTCGAAGACAAATACCCAAAGCTCAGCCAAAAGATGATCTCAGAAGCCATGAAAACGATGGATGAAGGATACCTCGCTCAAGACTACTACCGAAAAGCAAAGGCCAAGATACCGTTGGAAAAAAACCGCAAGGAAACTTACACCTATGACAAATACAGTTGGACGGAGCACATCTGCAGAAAATGGGGACAATGGTACCCAGACCCAAAGGAACTGCTTGACCAACTGAAGAAAAGAGGCTTCAACATCACAGGAAAAAGAAAGTAGATCCAGATAGCAGCCCTTTCCATTTCTATTCTGATCGTAATACGACATCTCCCGCAAAAACATGCTTCACCGTTCCATCCCCAAGCTTCAAAACCAAAGACCCACTACTATCAACATCCAATGCCAAACCAGTCAACCTCTCATCCATACTCACTACCTCCACTTGACAACCCAGAAAGCCAGCGTGCTTTTTCCATTCATCCAAAACAACACAGAAACCCTTCTCCAAAAAAACATCACAGAGTCTTTCCAGCTTCTCCAGCAACGCTTTAAGAAGCATTTCCAACTCGATCTTTCTGCCAAGTTCATCTTCAAGCGAAGTAGCTGTCTTCCACAGTTCTTCTGGTAAAGACTTCTTCACTCCAAAGTTCGCGTTAATGCCTACTCCGACCACAACATACTCGACATTCTTGCTCTCCAGCTTCGTCTCTGCAAGTATTCCACAGACTTTCTTCGAATCCACCAAAACATCATTCGGCCACTTCACCTGCGTCTTTAACCCGTACAACTCTTCCAGAACCTCAGCTACAGCCAAGCTTGCAACAAAAACAAGCCCAAACGCCTCTGCCAGCTTGAGCTTAGGTCTAAGGACAACGGAAAACCATAATCCTCCAGCAGGCGAAACCCATTTCCTCTTCAGTCTTCCTCGCCCAGCAGTTTGAGACTCAGCAAGGAAAACGGTTCCATCGCAAGCACCAAGCCTCGCAAACCTTCTTGCCCAGCTATTCGTTGAGCCAACGGAACGCTTGAAGAAAATGCTTCTTCCAACACGTTTGGTATCTAAGCCTTCGAGAAGCTTGTTTAAGTCGATGTTTGCTTGCACTGTTCAGTCTTACCGCTTGGGTTTCTCGACGAGTTCCATAAGCACGCCTTTAGTGCTCTTGGGATGAACAAACGCGATTCTCTTTCCTTCAGCACCCATCTGAGGCTGCTCATCGATTAACGAAACGCCTTTCTTCTTCATTTCTGCAAGAACAGCATCAATGTCGTCTACCTCAACGGCAAAATGGTGGATACCTTCACCACGAGTCTCAAGAAACTTCGCAATAGCACTATTGCTGTCAAGTGGCTCCAAAAGCTCGATCTGTGTCTTGCCACCTGTAGAAATGAAGGCAACTCTGACTTTTCGCTCTGTTAAGACATGAATGCCTTTAAGCTCAAATCCCAAAGCGTCACGATAAACGCGGATAGCATCATCTATGTTCTTCACAGCAACTCCAACATGATCCATACCAACAAACATGCATGCTCCAACTCCTTTCCCGAATGGTTAATGACATAGTGGAAACGTCATAAAAAAGTTTCTGGGAAAAGCATCAGCATTGCAGAGAGGAGGAAACTATAAAATCCATGTCGCACCTAGCAAACATGCAAGGAAAGAGTGGCAAGGCAACAAGGCGACAGTGGCCTCAATGACAGACAAGACAAGAACCAAAAGGAGAAAATGCCTGCACCACCCAGCCATGGAATGCCCAACGCCAGATCAACAGTGCATTTTCTCAAGAATGGAGAAAACCCAGAAAACCTGACTGAATTGCCTCCACAGTTCCGGTTTAGAGGAAGAATATCATGAGCAAAAGCAAGAAACGAGAAAACGTCGAGAAACTCCCCGAACAAGCGGCCCGACTGAAAGATATGATAGAATATCAAGAAGGTTCAGTCGTGAGTAAAGCGCTAATCGACGAGAAAGCGGGCACAGTGACACTATTCGCGTTTGATGAACAGCAAGGGCTGAGCGAGCATACAGCACCGTTTGATGCGATGGTCCAAATCATCGAAGGCGAAGCGGAAATGACCATCTCGGGCAAAACTCACCACTTGCGAGAAGGTGAAGCGATTGTCATGCCGGCTAATCATCCGCACAGTCTGAAAGCCGTTAAGAGGTTCAAAATGATCCTCACCATGATAAGAGGATAAGCCCCTTCCTTATTGCTCAACCTTGACGGTTCTTACAAAATTCCGCAGAATCTCTTCCCCGTGCTCAGTGTTATTAACTTCCGGGTGAAACTGCACTCCGTACAACGGCTTGCCCCAGTGTTTTACAGCCTGAATCCTGCAATTCTCTGAAAGCGCAAGGACGGTAAAATTGGGCGCCTCCTTCACCTCGTCATTGTGAGATTCCCAGACCAAAAACTCCTTCGGCAAACCCTTGAACAGGTCATCCTCCTCAATCACCCTCAAACGAGACAATCCAAACTCTGGAATCTCAGATGGACCCGCTTTGCCGCCAAAATGAATAGCCATCAGCTGCATCCCAAGGCACTCACCCAGAATCGGGCCTTGAAAACGCTCAAAATAATCAATACAGTTACCCAACTTTGGAGATTCCCAAACGACTCGCGGCGCTCCACCACTCAGGACAAGCGCATCTGCATCTATTTCACCGACTGGCGTAGTGTTAGGAATTATCTTGGAGTCGCAACCAACCTCTCTCAAAACCCGCCAGATCCTGTGCGTCCATTGACCGCCATTATCCACAACATAAACCTTGACTAGTCTACTCATACTCGATCGTCCCAGGCGGCTTGTTAGTCACGTCAAACACGACTCTGCTAACGTCATCCTTCAAAGTGTTCGAAATCCTCACTGATACGCGCTCCAAAACCTCGTGAGGAATCTTTGAATACGCCGCGCTCATCCCATCCAAGCTTTCAACAGACCGAACCACAACAACACGACCATAAACCCTCACATCGCCATGAACACCCACAGCCTTGCAAGGCAACAAAACAGCAAAATACTGCCAAGGCCTAGACATCTCACGTTTCACAACAGCCTTCTCAATCTCCTCCTCCACAATAGCACATGCCTCACGGACAATCCTCGCGTTCTCAGCCGTTGCCTCACCAACAATGCGCACAGCCAAGCCAGGCCCAGGAAACGGCTGCCGCTCATACACCTCAGAAGGCAACCCCAACGCCTTCCCAACAACACGCACTTCATCCTTATACAAGTCCCGAAGAGGCTCAACAATCTCAAACTCTATTTTCTCAGGCAAACCGCCAACATTGTGATGGGACTTGATCCTGTCCCTGAGCCCACCGCCACTCTCAATCCAATCCGGCGCAATCGTTCCCTGAACGAAGAACCGTGCATTCTCTTTCCGAGCTATCTCTTCGAAGACTCTGATGAACAATTCGCCGATGATCTTTCTTTTCTCTTCAGGGTCAACAACGGCGCTCAACTTGTCGTAGAACCTTGTCTTCGCATCTACCACGAGAACGTTCAGGCCAAGATTCTTCAGTAGTCTCTCGTTGTTTTCTGTTTCGTTCTTCCGCATGTAACCATTGTCCACTAGAACACAAAGCAGATTTCTGCCTATTGCCCTGTTGACCAAGATTGCAGAAGTAGTGGAATCTACTCCCCCAGAAGCCCCGATAATTGCTTTGCCTTTGATTTTTTGCCCTAGCTCTCTCAACTTCTCTTGTATGAATCTATCAGGGTCAAACATTGACTAACCGATATGTAGGAAAAAGAACTGACTATAAAAACCTTGCAAACACCTTTGGCGAAGACTACACATGAGTCCAAACAGGATGCGGCATCATCACGCGTCAATGTGCGGCCCTTTTTCGCAGGTGAAGTCTACCAGTTCAGGAAGCATTCAACTGCAAGTTCAGCATACGTAGGAGGGCCTGCATCGAAATCGTCTCAGATGTCTTGCTGCAGCACCACGCCGTTCAAACAAGGGGATGGTTGGCCGATTTGATCCCAGACCTAAGATCAAAAGGTTTCACGACTCTGGCCATAATCAATCCCCAGATGCATACACCACAAGAAGTTCAGGCGCTGTTGGACCTTTTCGAAGGAGAGATAGGGATATCTGAAAGAGAGACCGAGGGAGTTCTACGGAAATATCTGAAGATCAGGAAGATGCTCAACCAAAAGTATTTGGATTGCGAATTGCCCCTTATGAAAGATAGACTGGAAAAATAGAGATGCGAAGAGTTTTTGAAATCATTCCAAGGATATTGTCGGCCTATTTCTCGCCGAACAGCGGCATCTTCGGAAACACTTCGACTCCATTGCGGTCTATGGAATATGGGACAAGGCTTGGGTTAACCTTTGCTTCTCTCATTTTTTCAACCTGCATAGCCCTCGTCGTGGTTCCTCCCGAAAAGAGCGTCTGTAACATAATGACACCGTGAACCAGAAACTCTTCTTCCAAGACACTTCGTTCAAGACCAATGTGCCCAAGCTCAGTTGTAACAAGACTTGTAACTTTCAAGTCCGCGAGCGATTCGATCAGATCCACGATCGTGGTTCTTCTTTCCACTGGATCTGGAAACCTGTAGATCAGCGAAGCCAAGGTGTCGACTACGACTCTTTTTGCATTGACTCTCGCAATGCTGGACTGTATCTCTTCTACGAGTTTGTCTATAGGCAGATGCTTGCCTCGCAGGCTACCGGACTCTTCCTTGTACAGCGTTTCTTTAAGCATAGCAACTCGTGAAACCCTCGTAGCATCTATGAAGGCGAATTTCCTTTCGCTTTCTGCTACCTCAAAATCCCATCCAAAGCTCTTCATCTCAGTACAAAAGTGTTTCTTGCCTTCATCAAGACTAACGTAAACACCATTCTCCTTGCTTTCGTGGATTCCTTTGTACAGGAATTGGCTGCACAATATGGTCTTGCCAGAGCCTGGTCCTCCGACAATCAAAACGACTCTTCCTTCCGGAAAGCCGCCGCCGATCAGTTCATCTAACCCATTGACGCCGCTGGGAATCTTCTTGGACAACATATCCCACCTTGGATAGGCAGAAATTATGCCTCATCGGTATTTATGCCTTGTGCAAAAGCGCATGGCACGGTTTCTACGTTGAAAGGGCTTCGATTTCGCCTAAAATTGATAGTGCCTGCAGGATGTCGCGCACAGTCAACAACGGTGCTTAACTTGTGGTAGAACCTTTTCTTCGCATCTACAACAAGAACGTTTAGACCAAGCTTCTTCAGCAGTCTCTCGTTGTTTTCTATTTCGTTCTTCCGCATGTAACCAGTGTCTACCAAAACGCAAAGCAGGCTCTCACCTATGGCCCTATAGACCAAGATTGCTGAGGTCGTGGAGTCAACTCCGCCGGAAACCCCAATAATGGCCTTGCCTCTGATTCTATCCCTTAACTCTCTCACTTTTTCCTGTATGAACTTCTCAGCGTCAAACATTGACTAATCAAGAACTAGGGAAAGGAACTAGCTATAAAAATCGTAAACACGCTCTAGCGAAAGCTGCACGCAAGAAAAAGTGTACTCTCACACTGGAAATTTGATGTTAGTAACGCTGAAGACACAATGGCAAAACGAGTCACAAGAGCCAAAACACTCAAGCTGCTTTTCACAACACAAACAATTCAAAACCCCATCCCTCGGAAAAAACTATAAAACGTAGGTCACATCCTTACTCTACCTTCAATAAAAAGGTGACATCTGATGGAAAAGAACACCCACGATCTACTCATAATCGGAGCAGGCCTTGCCGGACTCAGAGCCGCTGTAGCAGCCGCCGAAGCAAGCAACAAACTCGACATAGCCGTTCTCTCCAAGCACCATCCATTGCGTTCACACTCTGTCTGCGCCCAAGGCGGAACAGGGGCCGCGATGCGAGAGAAAGACTCTCTTGAACTGCACGCTTATGACACGGTTAAAGGCGCTGATTTTCTTGCGGATCAAGATGTCGTAGAGTTCTTTGTAGGACATGCACCGAAAGAAATAGTGCTGACCGAGCACTGGGGATGCCCATGGAGCCGCACAGCAGACGGCAAAATCGACCAGCGTGCCTTTGGAGGACACAGTTTTCCAAGAGCTTGCTTCGCGGCAGACATGACTGGCTTCCATGAAATGCACGCTATCTACGGCAAGGCCCTGACGTATGGTAATGTGAAGTTCTATGATGAATGGTTTGTCACATCAATCATAACCGAAAACAAGACCGCGGCAGGAGTGACAGCCATCGAAATGAAGACGGGCAAGATGCAGGCTTTAAAAGCCAAGTCTATTGTCCTCGCCACGGGAGGGCATGAACGCATTTATGAATTTACCACTTTCTCGCATTCAACCACGGGTGACGGAATGGCAATGGCTTACCGAGCAGGGGCGCCTCTTGAAGACATGGAATTCGTTCAATTCCACCCAACCGGCCTAGTGCCATCTGGTGTTCTGATAACGGAAGGAGCCAGAGGCGAAGGCGGATACCTGCTTAATGCTAACGGTGAACGCTTCATGAAGAAGTATGCCCCTGAGAAAATGGAGCTGGGGCCAAGAGATGTGGTTTCAAGAGCTGAACAGACAGAAATGAACGAAGGAAGAGGCTTACAAGGACCTCATGGACCTTACATCGCATTGGACCTCAGGCACTTGGGCGAACAGAAAATCAACGAGCGATTGCCGCTCATCCGTGATGTTGCAATAAAGCTTGGAGGCGTGGATCCGGTGAAAGAAGCCATACCGATCCGGCCAGCTGCACACTACTCAATGGGCGGCATCAAAGTCAACATCAAGACCGAAACGCCTATCGCCGGCTTGTACGCGGCAGGCGAATGCTCATGCGTCAGCATCCACGGGGCTAACAGGCTTGGCACGAACTCCACAGCCGACTGTCTGGTTTTCGGAGCAGTCGCAGGCGAGGAAGCCGCCAAACACGCTTCATCGACCACGTTGCATGAGATTCCAAACGAGAAGCTTTTGGCAGAGGAGAACAGATTGGCTGAATTGTTCCGCAGAGAAGGCGATGAAAAAATCTCGGAGTTGAGAGATGAACTGAGACGGGTCATGAACGAGAAGGCTTGGATTTACCGAAGAGGAGACCAACTTGAGAGCGCCTTGAAGGAGATACGCGAGCTTAGAAGAAGATTCAGGAATGTGAGAGTTCACGACAAGGGCAGTTCATTCAACACGGGCTTCTTGAACGTGCTACAACTTGATTTCATGCTGGAGCTTGCCGAGGTTACTGTGGCCTGCGCAATTCCGAGAAAAGAATCAAGAGGGGCACACTCGAGAACGGATTATCCGAAGCGTGACGATGAGAACTGGCTGAAACACACGCTGGCTTACTACTCAGTGGACGGGCCGAGACTTGAGTACATGCCAGTCACAATAACGAAGTGGCAGCCAGAGGCAAGAACCTACTAGGAGAATGAATGAAGTGAGCACGAAAGTTGAAAAGATCGTCGAGTTCAAAATCAGCAGGTTCGACCCAGATAGCAAGAAGAGTTACGTGTCCAACTTCAAAGTGCCAATTCGTAAAGGAACAACAGTCCTTGACGCCTTCATGTACATAAAAGACAATCTCGACGAGACTCTGACGTTCAGGCATTCATGCAGAATGGGCATTTGCGGAAGCTGCGCCATCAACATAAACGGAAAACCAATGCTCGCCTGCTACACACAGGTATTGCATCTTGAAGCAGACTCCTTAAACATCGAACCACTCGCGAACATGCCAATCATAAAAGACCTCGTAGTCGACATCGAACCATTCTTCGACCAATACAGGAAAACCAGAACAATCCTAATCAAACCAGAAGAGGAATTAAAGAAACCCAACGAGTTCACACAGCTGCCAGCCGAACTCAGCAAGTTCTGGGATCTGACTCTTTGCATAAAATGCTCAATCTGCTACTCAGCCTGCCCCGCGGCAATTGATGAGAAATTCCTCGGACCAGCAAGCCTCACCGCGAACTACAGGTTCATCGCAGACCCCAGAGATCAAGGCTGCCCAGGACGACTGAAACCCATGGCTGACAACATCTGGCTCTGCACGCAGTGCAATTCATGCACGCTGTTCTGTCCAAAACTGGTCGGATGTGCGAACGCGATAGTTGATGATCACAGTCTGCTAGTGGAAGCAGGAAACCTTCCAAAAACGGTTATTGACGTGCTTGAGAGAGTCTACAAGTACCATAACCCGATGGGAACGCACCAGAGCAAACGGATGGACTGGGCCAAGGACTTGAACGTCAAGACCTATCCAGAGACCTCGAAGGCAGACGTTCTCTTCTTTGTATGCTGTTCAGACGCTTATGATCTTAGAAACCAAGAGGTTGCGAGGAACATGGTTCAAGTGTTCAACCATCTGGGCGTCAACTTTGCCACGTTGGGCTCTGAAGAATGGTGCTGCGGAGACCACATGCTACGCTTGGGTGAAAAAGGATTGTTCGAAGAGCTTGCCATGCACAACATTGACATGCTCAAGAAACTCGGTGCAGAGAAAATCGTGACCCTCTCACCGCACTGCTACAACACGTTCAAGAATGACAAACCTTACAGCGACCAGAAATTGAACGTCCAACACTATACGCAGTTCCTCGCTGAGGCTCTCGAACAAGGCAAAATCAAACCCACGAAACCTGTCAAGAGAAAAGTAGCCTACCACGATCCATGCTTCCTCGGAAAACGCAATGACATATACGATGCACCTAGACAGATCCTGAAAGCGATTCCTGGTTTGGAGCTTGTTGAGATGAAGAGAAACAGGCAGAGTAGCTTCTGTTGTGGTGGCGGTGCGGGAAGAGTCTGGACAGAAGACGCACAGCCTGAGAAAAGACCTTGCGTCAACAGGATCAGAGAGGCTTTGGACTTGGGGGTTGACACGGTTGCCGTAGCTTGCCCATTCTGCGTAACGACTCTAGAAGACGCAGTGAAAGTGCTGGACATAGAAAACAAGATTGCAGTGAAAGACGTCCTGGAACTGCTGAAGGAAGCACTCTAAGCCTCAACCATCCCACTTTTGATCATTAGCAATCTCTTTTTGCACGCTTTTGTCATTGTCAGACTGTCTCGTGTCTAAACATGCGGTTTTCTCAGGTCAAGGAGATAAACTAATATAAACACTGAAACGTTTTTTACAATCAGCAAGGCATGGAGGAAAACGTATTGTTTGGTTATGCTGGTCGCGTACTCCACGTGGATTTGTCATCTGGCAAGACGTCTATTGAACCGTTGAATGAAGACTACGCGAAGAAATACATTGGCGGAATTGGCTTAGGAATCAGGATGTGGTTGGACCACTCCAAGGCAGGAGTTGACCCACTCAGCCCAGAGAACCCTCTGCTTTTGATTATAGGGCCAATTTCAGGAACGGTGTGGCCCACTGGCGGAAATGGGCACGCGTTTGTTGCGAAATCACCGGAGAGCTTTGGAGTTGGTGAAGCTAAGGCTCACGGTTCTTTTGGAACTGAACTCAAGCGTGCGGGCTATGATGTCGTGATCTTCAAGGGTAAGGCCGAAAGGCCCACTTACGTGTGGATTGATGACGACTCGGTTCAGTTGTTGGATGCTTCACACTTGTGGGGTAAGTCGCCTGCTGAAACCGAAGATGCGATCAGAGAGGAACTGGGTGATTATTACATTCGCGTGGCTGCTATCGGTGTGGCTGGAGAAAAGCAGTCGCGAATTGCCTGCATCATTAATGATAAGACCCGAGCGGCTGGGAGAACAGGCTTAGGGGCAGTTATGGGTTCGAAGAACCTGAAAGCAATTGCCGTGCGGGGCACTCGTGACATAGTAGTCGCGAAGCCTGACGAGTTTATGGAATACGTGAAAGAGTTCCATGAAAGAATGAAGGGGCCAGCAGCACAGAAGTATAGGACGCTGGGAACACCTGAAAATGTTCTCGTGCACAATTCATTATCGGCCATGCCAACCCGGAACTACAATAATTCCAAGTTTGAGGGAGCCGAAAAAGTCAGTGGAGAGATTCTGAACGAGAAATACGTTGCGAAGATAATCGGTTGCAGTAGCTGCGCAATGCGGTGTGAGCACATGTGCGTGGTCGCTTCAGGCCCGTACGCGAAGACGATGACGCGGATGGAGTATGAAACACTATGGGCTTTAGGCCCATACTGTGGCGTGGACAGACTTGATGCCATCATCAAAGGCATGGAATTGTCGAATCATTATGGGATGGACGCGATCAGCGCTGGGGTCACGGTTGGTTTTGCCATGGACTGCTACGAAAGGGGCATTTTGTCGCAGCAGGAGCTTGACGGAATAGACGCGAGATTTGGCAATGCTGACGCAATGGTCAAGCTTGTTGAGAAGATCGGCAAGCGCGAAGGCGTCGGCGAGCTGCTTGCTGACGGCGTGAAAGTGGCTGCAGAGAGAATCGGAAAGGATTCGGGAAAGCTGGCAGCCCACATTAAAGGCGTAGAGACCACTGGCTACGATTTGAGAGCCTTGAAGACGGCAGCCTTGGGCTTCGCAGTCTCTTTCCGTGGTGCTGATCACAACAGGCATGGAGCTTACGCTTTTGACGTGAAAGGAAAAGTCAACAGGCTTGTGGCTGAGAAGGGACGGGGGAAACTGGTTAGGGACATGGAAGACACTTACAACCTGATTGACTCGTTCATTGTCTGCAAGTTCTCAAGAGGCACGTACTACAAGGAACTGCCCGACATGGCCAAGCTTTACTCTCTGGTGACAGGTTTGGAAATGACGCCTGAAGAACTCAAGCGATGCGGCGAGAGAATACAGAACGCAGCAAGGCTGTTCAACGTCAGAGAAGGCCTAGGCAGAAAAGACGACACGCTCCCATGGAAAGTCATGCACGAACCGATCCCAGATGAAGGCCCATCAAAAGGAGCAATGGTAACGCAGGCAGAGTTAGACTTGTTGTTGGACGATTACTATGAGTCAAGGGGATGGACGCGGGAAGGAGTGCCTACCGAGGCAAAACTGAAGGAATTGGGCATGGACGATTTGCTAACTATCGTCAAGAAAGGAACGGAGGCCTAGGCCATGGTCAAGATTCATGATAGAAAATTCGTTTCAGCAGACCCCGACAAGTGTGTGGGCTGCCAAGTATGTGAATACATCTGTTCTTACACTAAGGACAAAGCGTTCAACCCACTGAAGTCAAGTATACGAGTCGTCAGAATCAACCAGCTGGTCAACCTGCCAGTCACATGCAGACTCTGCGAAGACCCACCATGCGTAAGAGCATGCCCAAGGGACGCTCTAACGCAGTCGGAAGAAACGGGAACCATAAACGTGGACAAAGACAAATGCAACGGATGCGGATGGTGCATCGAAGCATGCGACTACGGAGCAATCATGCTGCACCCAGAGAAGAAAGTAGTCTATGCTTGCGACTTATGCAAGGAAAAAGGCGAACCACAATGCATCAAATGGTGCCCAGAAGAAGCACTAGACCTAGTAACGAGCGACGTTCTAGCACAGAAGGCAAGAATAACAGCAGTCAAGAAACTGTTTCAAGAAGCCATGAAAGAAGCCAAGACCTAGTTTGATATGAATCCTCTGGCTTTAATGCTCTTTCTTGTTCCCGTCATTCAACAACATACGAGTTCTTGGAGAACATAGTCATGCGTTCTGTGTTGCCCAGAACACGTCAGCTTTCTGTGTCTTCAATTCCGGGCGCTTGAATTGCCACAGCGTTTGTGTGAACATAACGAACACTGTTACTGCGAAAAGATGCGAACCAAAACTGCTACGATGCTTTTTACAGCAGTTCTGACGCTACTTGTCATTTCTTCTCCGAAGTCTGTCTTTTCCGGCTCGATTAGTAGAAGAGAGATCTTTGCTTTCGTGCTCGCGTTGATGTATTCGCAGAAGAGTCTTAATGGAAGCATGTGAGTTGAAAATGCGGGAAAATCTGTTAATCTCGTAGGCTCAATGAGCCTTGATTCACCTGACCTTAACGCTAGGATTGCGGCGTCTATGAGAAGAACGTGGGTGGGTTCAAACTCCGTGATTTGCTGCAAGTATGCTTCTGGCACTGTTTCGCATTCAATAAGCATCACTCTGTCAGGCACTTTCGCCTTCAAACCTTGAACGATCTTGACGCCGACAAAATCGTCGCTTCGGATAGGGTTTCCGATTCCCGCGACCACGACCCTTTCGGCACCCTCAAGCCATTTTCTCAGTTCTTGTTCTACGTTGTAGTTTTCTCTGGTCACGTTAGAACTCCTTTTGCAAGGCCAAAGGCGAAAGAAAGTGTTGCCCGATGGAAAAATCCTATCGCTGCACCGTATTGATCAATTGTCTGTCGTTGTCGTATACCTCTATCGTGAGCGGCATTTGCCCTATGGCGTAGTGTGTTGCGCATCCGAAACACGGGTCATAGGCTCTGAAAGCCATCTCCACCTTGTTAAGCATGCCCTGATCTACTTTGCCGCCGTGAATAAGGCCCTTGGCGGCATCTCGAATGGACATGCAAATCGCAGGATAGTTATTCGTTGTCGCCACTATCATGTTAACGTCCTTGACTAGCGCATCCTTGTCCAGCACGTAATGGTGGTACAGCGTGCCCCTGGCCGCTTCAACGACGCCCACGCCTTCGCCGGGTTCTCCTGGCTTGTTGCGCACGTTCGTGCTCGTTATTTCTGGGTCTCTAACAAGCTCCAATGCTCTTTCGGTAGCGTACAGCAACTCAACCAGTCGCGCCCAGTGGAAGGCCAGCGTGCCGTGAACGGGTTTGCCGCCCAGAGTCTTGTACATCTGTTCATACTCAGCCTGTGCTAGTGGCGTAGCCATTCCGCTTGAAACATTCAATCTGCCAAGTGGGCCGACACGATAGACCCCGCTGTCTGCGCCGTAAGTTAGGCCTTTCCAGCCAACCTTCTTCAAGTACGGGAACTTGGAGTAGCTCCACTGCTCAACGTGTTCGCCTATGTGTGTTAGATAGTCTTTTGGTTCAAACTTCAAGAACTCGTTTCCGCTAGGGTCGACGACTCTGATTTTTCCATCGTAAAAGTTCACTTTGTTGTGCTCATCAACCAAACCCATATAGTAAGTCTTCATCGTGTAAGCGTCGCTCTTGATCATGTCCACGTACTTGCTATTGCCCAACACGATGTCATGGAATATCTTCAGGGTAAGCTTCGCGAACTCCAAGGAGGATGCAGCCATCTTCTCAATTTCGGCTCTGCCCTCTTCGCTCAGGGGTTTGGAAATGCCTCCCGGCAACCCGCACACTGGGTGAGTCGCCTTTCCTCCAAGGATCTCCGTTATCTTTTGTCCATAAGCCCTGTGCTTGATGACTTCCTTGGCAACGTCCATACCTGCTTTTTCGATGACACCCAAAATGTTTCTCTTCTCTGGCGGAGCATCTGGGCCAACTATGAAATCTGGACCCCCCAGGTAATAGAAGTGCAGGGTATGATCGTAGATAATGTAGCCTGCATACATCAGTTCTCTGAGTTTCTTGGCTGCTGACGGTGGTTCAACGTTGAAAGCGGCGTCTAGCGCTTTCGTTGCGGCAAAGTGGTGAGCTACGGGACAGACTCCGCAGATCCTAGTCGTCAGGATGGGCATGAGCTCGGCTCTTCTGCCAACACAGAACTGTTCAAATCCTCTGAGTTCAGGAATCTTCAAATAGGCGTTTTCAACTTCGCCTGCATCATTCAAGAATATTGAAATGTTTCCATGACCCTCAAGTCTGGTTATCGGGTCAATGATTATTTCCTTCATTGCTTCATCACTTTCCTCCTAAGAATCGACGATGGCAAAGAATACATGTAAAATGTTCCAACTGGATCCTTGATCTGACTCATTAGCGCCTCAACATCTTCCTCGGTGTAATGCTCCTGCTCACCCTCCAAACCCAAGATTGAAGCCAATGCACTCATCATGGCTGCACCCTGCTCAGGCGAATTGGGACATGGCCCACCGCATCCCGTACAGGGCATATCAACCGTCAAACACTGAGCACCACATCCGCTGCGAGTCGCTGGACCCATGCAGATTATTCCCTGTTCAAGCAAGCATCGTTCTGGCTCAGGAACCTTCTCATGAACACGGTATATCTTAGATATCTTCTTGTTCTCCTTTTTCCTTGGACACTCATCACACACAGACTTCAACGGTGCAAGCACCGAACCCTTCGGTGGCAACGCGCCTTTCGCTATGGCATCAACCGCGTTCGCTATCAGTTTGACTGGCGGCGGACAACCAGGCAAATAATAGTCCACATCAACAGTCTGATCCAAGGTTTTCACGGTATCGTAGAACTCAGGAAGCTTCAACGATCCTTCTTTAACTTCAGTTCTTGTCTGCGGCAAGACACCGTTTGGGTTGGAAATCGACTTACTATGCAGATAGACTTTGCTAAAAATCTCTTTGCGGTCGTGGAGGTTCGCCAAGCCCGGTATGCATCCTTCTTGGGCACAGGAGCCAAAAGCTACGAGCGTCTTGGACTTTCGTCTCAGAAGCTTAGCCATGTGTTCTTGTTCCTCGCTTCTCACCGACCCATTGAAGAAGCAGATGTCGATGTACTTGTCAGGCATTGCCTCGACGTCCTTGTACTTGACGTCCATCGCCACGGGCCAGAAAACTATGTCTGCGAGCTTCACAACGTCCAGTATTTTCTCGTTTATGTCGAGCACCGCGATCTCGCATCCGCCGCAGCTTGCAGCCCAGTAGAAGGCTATCTTCAGCTTCTCTTTCGGCATCATTTTTCACCTTCACAAGCTTGTCTGATGAATTTAGAAGTGTCAACACGCAGCTCACCGAAGGCAAGTTCCTCAGGCTTCATGCCCATCGCCAAACCGAGCAGCTGCGGATAGTGCAGAACTGGAATACAGTATGTTTCATTGAACATCTTCTCGATGCGCAACTCGTTCGTGTCGTACATTATGTGGCAGAACGGGCAAATCGTTATCATAGCCTGTGCGTCAACCGCTTTGATGTGGTTCAGCTTGTCTCTCGCAAGCTGCAACGCGATTTTGTCGTTTACTCCTACGCTAGGCGCACCACAGCATTCAGTCTCGTCCATGTAATCCAGGCAAGTTGCCCCTGTTGCTTCAATCAGCGCCTTGAGCACCTTCGGGTCTTCCGGATCATCAAACCCGATATACTCCTTCGGTCTCAGAATGTGGCAACCATTATGCTCTGCAACCCTAAGCATCGTGAGTGGCTTGACAACAGAGTTCTTTATCTTCTCCAACCCCACGTCTTCGATCAGAACTTGCATGAAATGTTTGGCATTTTGCGTTCCTTTGAACTCCAGCCCAGCCTCTTTCAGGTGACAGTTTATCTCATCACGCAGCGTCTTGTCTTCTTTCAGCATCCTGTTGACTTTCTTCAGGGTTCCTGCGCAACCCGGACATAGGGTTATGATGTCCAAACCTTTCTGTTCGGCTAAGGCTAGATTTCGCGCTGCCAAAATGAGCATTGTTTCGTGGCTCACGGGATCCAGCGGAAGACCGCAGCAGTTGAACTCGGGCATTTCAACAAGCTCAACGCCAAGTTTTTCAAGAATCTTCCTTGACGAGATCTCAAAAGCAGCAACACGGTAAGGGATTGCGCACCCAAGAAACATGAGATACCTAAGTCCAGCCATCTCATTCAACCTTCTTCTCCATGTGCCTGAGAAGATGCACTTCTCGCATGCTTTTCCTTATGCTCTCAGGGTTGCCCTTTGGCAAAGGTGGAAGCCCAGAGGTTTCTCTCTTCCTCACTCTCAATTCTGGAATCTTGTAGGCATATCCCGATTCAAGGATGCTTGCACATTGTTCCTTGAAAACCTGCGGAATGTGACCTTGTTCTGCTGCAAGGTTTCTCAGCACACGTATGACGCTGGCAACCTCGACGTCCTGTGGGCAACGGTCTGTACATGTGAAACACGATGCACACAGCCACAGAGAATCACTGTTCAGCACTCTGTCCTTCAGGCCAAGCTGGGTCATGCGAATGATCTGCCTTGGTCTGTAAGTGTCACTGAACCTCGCGATCGGACAGTCTGAAGTGCATGTTCCACACTGGAAGCAACGCATCAGCTTTTCGCCGCCGTGCATTTTCGAGATTTCATATTTGAATTTGGGGTCAATTTCCGATGATTTTATCACCTTTTGCCCTGTTTCCGTCATTGAGCTTTAGCCTCCTTACTGGTCAATGGGTTTGGTCCAAGCCTCTTTATCTCTTCCACCATGTCACGCACTACGGTGGCAAACTTGTCTCCTTCGCTTGCAGAAATCCACTCTAGCCGAACTCGTTCTGGTTCAATGCCGAACTGTTTCAGAACCTTTTTCAGTAGGTTTATTCTGCGCATGGCCTTGAAGTTACCGCTGATGTAGTGACAGTCCGAGGGTAAGTGGCAACCAGCAACGAGCACTCCATCGGCGCCGTCCTTGAAAGCTTCAAGGATAAAAGCTGGATCTATTCTGCCGCTGCACATTACACGAATAATTATTATGTTTGGAGGATACTGGATTCTGCTTACTCCGGCGAGGTCTGCGCCCGCGTAGCTACACCAGTTGCAGAGGAAACCAATTATCTTCGGTTCAAACCCGTTCTTTTCGCTCATTCTCTCGCCTCGCACAATGCGGCTTCAATCTGGGCAAGTATCTCCTCCGTTGTGAAGTGTCCCATGGTTATGGCTTTGGTTGGACAAGCCGTACCGCAAGCACCACAGCCTTTGCACAGTGCTTCAAGCACATGTGCGATGGTTTTGCCGTCCTTGTCCTTCATTTCAACTGCACTGTATGGACACAGATATTCACAAACTCTGCAACCACTACATAAATCTTCGTTCACGTTTGCGACGATTCCTTCCATTTCAAGCGTTTTTCTTGAAAGTATGGTTGTCGCTCTTGCAGCAGCGGCACAAGCCTGAGCAATGCTCTCTTCTATGTACTTCGGCGAGTGAGCCATGCCGCAGAGGAAAACGCCTTCGGTTGCAAAGTCTACGGGTCTAAGCTTCATGTGTGCCTCCAAGAAGAAGCCGTCCTTCGTCAATGGTACTTTGAGCATTTCAGCTACGTGCTTGTTGTCAGGATTAGGGATAGTTGCTGCACTCAGAACCACAGCATCTGGCTCGACCTCAACCTCTTCCTTGATCACTGGCTCCCAGAAAGTGACCTTTAGCCTTCCGTTTTCCATCGCAACCTGCGGCTTTCTTTCATCACCGTAATTGATGAACATGACCCCTTTCATTGCTGCTTCACGATAGTAGTCTTCCTTGAAGCCGTACGTCCTCAGATCCTTGTACAAGACGTAGACTTCTGTTTCTGGATTTGTCTCCTTGATTTTCAACGCGTTCTTTATGGCTTGACCACAGCATATTCGTGCACAGTTTGGTCTTTCCTCATTCCTAGCTCCGACACACTGAATCATGACAACACTCCTAACCTTGAATTCACCTTTGGCCAGCTTCTCTTCGAGTTCATGTTGCGTCATGATTCTTGGGTCACAGCCGTACAGGTACTCGGTAGGTCTGTATTCAACGGCGCCAGTAGCCACTATGACTATGCCGTGCTCGATTTCCTTCAGCTTGCGCCTTGGTTGTTTTATCTTCGACTTGAAATTGCCCACAAAACCGTAAATATCAACGATCTCTGCACCAGTGTAAACATGTATCTTGTCATTTTCCTTGACCGCCTTGATCAAAGCCCCAAGCTTCTCTTTCGGATCAGTGCTATCGCCAAGCAAGTAGTGAATCGAACGCAAATGCCCACCAAACTCTTTTTCTCTCTCAACCAGATGCACCTCAAACCCTTGCTTGGCAAGTTCTAGAGCTGCAGTCATGCCAGAGACACCGCCACCGATAACGAGACCCACTTGTGTGACGTTTATGAGTGGCTTCTGCAGTGGTCTCAGAAGCTTGGCCTTCGCAACGATCGACCGCACGAGGTCTTTAGCTTTCTCTGTTGCTTCCGTAGGCTTGTGCATGTGGACCCAGCTGCATTGATCGCGAATGTTGGTCATCTCAAATAGGTACGGGTTCAACCCAGCCTCCTGAACCGTCTCCTTGAATAAAGGCTCATGAGTTCGCGGCGTGCACGACGCTACGATAACGCGATTCAGCTTGTTCTGAACAATCTTTTCTCTAATGAGCTTCTGCGTGTCCTGCGAACACGTGTAAACATTTGCTTCCGCATAGACCACGTTAGGCAAAGTCTTAGCATATTTCACCACTTCTGGAACGTTCACCACTCCTCCTATGTTGATTCCGCAGTGACACACGAAAACGCCGATACGAGGTTCTTCTTGGCTTACGTCTCTTTCGGGTGGATACTCTTTCGCTGTAACCAGCGTTCCCCTCTCAGTCGCGATCACGCTCATTGCCTTCACAGCTGCACCGCTTGCCTGCGCAACACTTTCGGGAATATCCTTTGGGGCTGAGAACGCGCCACACACAAATATCCCGGACTTCGACGTCTCCATAGGCGAGAAAGTCTCTGTTTCACAGAATTTGTACTTGTTAAGCTTCACCCCGAGATTTTCAGCCAGTTTCTCAACGTTTTTCGGTGGCTGCATTCCGGTTGACAGGATGACCATGTCGAATTCCTCTGTCTTGGGGTTCTCGTCCTCAACGTAGTGGACAAAAAGATTGTTTGTTTTCGGGTCTTCGGTCACGCCAGCTACTCTCGACCTCACGAACTGTATGCCCCATTCCCCCTGAGCACGCTCATAGTAAGCGTCAAACTCCTTTCCGTAGGAGCGCATATCCATGAAAAAGATCTTGGCATCCAGTTTTGAGGGCGTGTGTTCTTTAGCTATTACTGCCTCTTTCATGCCATACATGCAACATGCGGCAGAACAGTAGTTGTTGCCGAGCTGGAAATCTCTCGAACCAACGCACTGGATGAAGGCTATCTTCTTCGGAATCTCGCCATCTGACGGTCTGAGAACTACCCCGCCATATGGTCCTGAGGCGCTGAGGATACGTTCGAACTCTATGCTCGTCAACACGTTTGGGTAGCGGCCGTAGCCGTATTCGCTTTTTAATCTTGCATCGAAAGGTTCGAATCCAGGCGCTAGTATTATTGAGCCTACTCTCAGTTTGACTTCGCTGTCTTCTTGATCGTATTGAATGGCGCGGGCTTTGCAGATCTCGTCGCATGTTCCGCATCCAATGCAGTTTTCACGGTCGATCATATACTTTAGTGGAACCGCTTGGGGGTATTCCACGTATATTGCGCCTCTTTGGCCCAGTCCCTCATTGAACGAATCAACTGCTTCGATGGGGCATTTCTGCGCGCAGATGCCGCAACCGTTGCATTTTTCTTCGATTATGTAACGGCTTCTCCTTCGAAGTTTGACTTCGAAATTCCCAGCTTTTCCATTCAAACCTGTGATTTCCGCGTTTGTCAGGATCGTGATGTTCGGATGTCTTCCAGTTGCCACAAGTTTGGGCGAGAGAATACACATTGAACAGTCGTTCGTCGGAAATGTCTTGTCAAGCTGAGCCATCACTCCTCCAATGCTTGATCCATGATCAATTAGATACACTTTGAATCCAGAATCCGCTAGGTCGAGAGAGGCTTGAATGCCTGCGACGCCGCCGCCAACAACCATAACTGCGCCGATTTTCTCATTTGCCATTTCAATTAACCTCCAGAGCCTTGTAGAAGGGAGTAGTCCCTTCAACGTGATCCATTGTTATCATGTTTTTTCTGCGCATGGCTACTATCTGCTTAAGAACGTCAGCAGGTTTCAACTCAGTTGCTTCTGCTAGAGTCTTTATTGGGAGAGGCCTGTCTCTTGTCAGAAGATGAATCTTGTGCCGGATGAACTCAGCTTCAACTGCTGAATCAAGGACAGCATCGAATTCTTCTTGGGGAATTTTCTCCTCGTAGACGTTGTTTTTCTCGGTAAGCTCTCTTTCTCTGCCAACCAAGACTCTCAGCCTGAAATCTGAAGCCGCGTTTTTTGCTGCCTGAAGATTCTGAAGGATCTTGCTGTTTGGGTTTTTCCCTGACACGGGTGAAGGCCCTAGCTTCTTTATTTGATTTGTAAATTCGGTTACCATTTGGGCGAATCTCTGGCCTTCTGATGCTGAAACCCATTCGAGTTCCAGTCGGTCTGATCCAACGCCTGTCAAGGCCAGCAGTTTCTTTAGCATCTTGATTTTTCTTTCCTCGTGCAGGTTTCCTTCTGAGTAGTGGCAGTCGCCTGGATGGCATCCCAAGATGATTACTCCATCAGCGCCTTTCGAAAGGACTTCAAGTGGGATTATGGGATCTATCCTTCCACTGCACATGACTCGGACGACTCGTATGTTAGGCGGATATTGGAGTCTACTCACACCAGCTAAATCTGCGCCTGCGTAGCTGCACCAGTTGCAGAGGAAACCAATTATCTTTGGTTCAAACTCGCTCACTTTCACGATCCTCCTAAGGCAGCCGTTGCTTCAGCAAGCACTTGAGCGTCGCTGAAGTGCCGCATGTCTATGGCTTTTTCTGGACAACTTGCCGCGCACACGCCGCAGCCCTTACATAGAACGTCATTCACTCTTGCGATTCCTTGTTCATCTTTTCTTATGGCATTGTAAGGACACAGCTTGATACATGTTCCGCATCCGGTGCATAGACCCTCGTCAACGAAAGCGGTTATGGCCTCAGTTCTAACTCGACCTAAGGCCATGGGAATGCCTGCTCTGGAGGCAGCTGCGTAGGCTTGTGCGACACTTTCAGCGATTGTTTTTGGGCTGTGAGCGGTTCCGCATACGAAAATGCCGTCTGTGGCAAAGTCCACGGGTCTGAGTTTGACGTGTGCTTCGAAGAAGAAGCCGTCAGCCCCTAGCGGAACCTTCAGGAGTTTGGAAAGTTCCTTCGCGCCTTCCCATTGAACGAGTGGAGTGGATAAGACCACGAGGTCAGCGTCAAGCTCAAGCGTGGCATTGACTAGAATGTCATGCACTTTCACAGAGAGTCTATCGTCTGGTCTAGTGCAGATCTCGGGTGGGTTCTCAACGTCATATCTTATGAATTGAACAAAGTTTCCTCTGGCTTTCTCGTATTGTTCTTCGACTTTGCCGTAGGTCTGCATGTCCCTATACAAGATTGAAACCTCAGCTTCAGGAATCATTTCCTTTATCTGTAGAGCATTCTTGACGGCGACGGCACAGCATATTCTGGAGCAGTAGTTTCTTCCGCCTTCCTTTTCCTCTCTTGCGCCAACGCATTGAATCATTACGACGTTCTTGGGTTTCTCAAGCTTGTTCTCCTTCATGAGCTTTTCAAGCTCAAGCTGGGTGATGACGTTCTTGTTCTCACCATAGCAGTACATGCCACGTGGTTTGAAAACGTCTGCCCCTGTGGCGACGATTATTGTGCCGGCGTTGAGAGTTTCTTCCTTGCCTTCGTGGTCGATTGTTGCTTCAAAGTTTCCTATGAAGCCATCGACATGCTTCAGGGTTGATGAAGTGTAGACTTGGATGTTTGGGTTTGAGCGCACGGATAGGACATACTCGTTCAGAATTTCCGAGCTTGGTTTGTCGTTTGGGTGAAGCTTGTATAGCTCTTTGAGTTTTCCGCCAAGCTCCTTTTCTTTCTCTATGAGATGGACTTTGAATTGTTGGTTTGCTAGGCTGAGGGCTGCGGTCATGCCTGATATTCCGCCACCGATCACGACCGCTGAGCCTTGAACATCAATCTCGGGCTCTGCCTGCGGTTCGAGTAGGGCTGCTTTGGCCACTGCCATTTTGACTGTTTCTTTGGCTTTCTCTGTTGCCTTCTTGGGTTCTTTGGCGTGAACCCAGCTGCATTGTTCTCGGATGTTTGCCATGTGGAACAGGTACTTGTTCAGATCTGCTTCTTCGCATGCGCTTCTGAATAGGGGCTCATGTGTCCTAGGTGTGCATGATGCGACGACGACTCTGTTAAGCTGGTGTTTCTTGATGGCTTCCTTTATCTTGCTTAGTCCTTCGGATGAGCATGTGTAAAGGTTTTCTTCTGCGTATGCAACATTGGGCAGGGTCTTTGCGTATTCCACGACTTCAGGAACGTTGACTACACTTCCTATGTTGACTCCGCAGTGGCAGACGAAGACGCCGATACGTGGTTTGTCTTTCTCGCTCATCGCTTGGCCTCCTTTGCTGTGCATACTATTGTTTCTGCTGCTCGGGCTGCTGCGCCGCTGGCTTGTGCTACGCTTTCAGGTATGTCTTTTGGGCATTGGCAGTAGCCGCAGATGTATATTCCCGGGACATTCGTGTCCATGGGGGCAGTGAGCAGGTTCTTGGATTTGAAGAAGCCGAACTCGTCAACCTCCAGATCCATTGCTCGGGCGAGCTTCTTGTTATCTGCTTTCGGAATCAACGCGGGACATAGCACGACCATGTCGGCATCAAGAGTTTTCATTTTGCCAGTCTTCATGTCCTCGTAGTGAACTTGCAGGTTTTTCGTGGTTGGGTCTTCGGTAATTCCGCCAGGATGTGCCTTGATGTATTTCACGCCGTATTCTTTCTTGGCTCTGTCGACAAATTCTTGAAAGCCTTTTCCAACAGCTCTCATGTCAATGTACATGACATAGGCTTGGGTTTCTGGAGCGTGTTCTCTTATGAGGATTGATTCTTTTGTGGCGTAGATGCAGCAGACGCTTGAGCAAAATGGAAAGTCGCCATGTTGGCTTCTTGAACCCACACATTGGACGAAAACTACGCTTTTCGGTTCTTCCCCATCTGAAGGTCGGACTAGGTGTCCGTCAGTCGGGCCAGATGCGCATATTATTCTTTCAAATTCCATGGAGTGAACTACGTTCTTGAATCTTCCGTAGCCGTATTCACTCATTTTTGAGGGGTTGAACACATCGAAGCCCGTTGCTAGGATTATTGAAGAAACGTTCAACTCGGTTTCTTCTGGCTTCTGTTCATAGTTGATTGCGTTTGACGGGCAGACTTTCTGGCAAATCTTGCAAACGCCTTTTGTGAAGTACAGGCAGTGATCTGGATCGATAGTTGCAACAAGTGGGACTGCCTGTTTGAATGGCATGTAAACGGCCTTTCTGTTTCCCAGTTCCATCTCAAACTCGCTTGGGACTTTGACTGGACATTTCTCGATGCATGTGCCGCAACCAGTGCACTTTACAGCGTCTACGTAGCGGGGTTTCTTCAGGATTTTCACGGTGAAGTTACCTGCTTGACCTTTGACTTCGCCAAGTTCCGAGTACGTCAGGAGGTTGACGTTCGGGTGTCTGAAGCATTCTATCATTTTTGGTGCCAGTATGCAGATTGAGCAGTCTAGTGTCGGAAAGGTTTTGTCAAGCTGTGCCATGCGTCCACCTATGCTTGGAGTTTTCTCAACAAGGTGGACTTTGGTTCCGCGGTTGGCCAAGTCTAATGAGGCTTGGATTCCTGCTATCCCGCCTCCGACGACTAAAACTGATTTAGACATGGAATGGGGTCCCTTTCTTTATCTTGGATGAATGACTGACTGAAAGGAAGCTAAATAATCTTTACGTTTGCAAAGCTTGGTTTTAATGGTTATGCAATTGGTTTTATAAATGAGAATCATGGCGTCGGTGCTTCCTTCAGCATATGACATACGTCATATTAGGTCAAAAGAACACGTACACCTAATAAAGCTTCTTATGTTCAAGCATTGGTTCAAATGATTAAGCATTCTATTCCGAGATTGCTTCTGCCTTTTCTCTCTGGTTTTCCTGCTCCATTTCAGCTGGCCTAGTTTGGATTTGAGGTTCTTCGGCAGTTTTCGGTTCAGGGCAGATGCCAGATTCTTCCTCTTTGAGATCTAACGTTCCTTTAACATTGCCGTCGTCCATGAAGGTGATAGCAAAGCCCATCTTCCTCATCAGGTTGACAGCTCGGAAATTCTCTGATAACATTATAGCGTAGACTGTTTCGATTTTCATGTCTTTGCAAATCTCTAGTACATAGTCCACCATTTTCGTGCCAAGACCTAGGCCTTGCCATGGATCGGCCACGATGAATGCGATTTCACCTGTTTTACTGTCAGGCTCGAATCCTACTCTTGCAACGCCCAAGATCCTTTTTCGTCCATTTTCAGTCAGTTCAGCCACTATTGCTATTTCCCGGTCATAGTCGATATTGCAGTAACGGACTCTTGTTTCGTGCGGAGTATCCTTGAGAATCTGGAAGAATCGGAAGCGTACTGATTCTTCTGAGAAGTTTTGGAACATTTCTAGCCACAGTGGTTCATCCTCGGGTTTTATTGGTCTCAGAACTACTGTGCGGCCATCGCGCAAAGTCCAAATGGTTTCGTACTTCTTTGGATAGGGTGTTATGACGAGGTGTTCGTGGGGTTCAGGCTTTTGGAAGACTTGCTCTCTGTCTAGTACGATTCGGGCGTCAATGGCGAGGGCATCCTGCTCATTTATGAAGAGCGGATTTATGTCAACTTCCCTAAGTTGTGGAAAGTCCACTAGCAGCTGCGAGAAAAGCACCATCACTTCTTCCAGAATCTTGATATTTGCTGGTGGAACGTTTCTGTAGCCCTTCAGAAGCTGGTAGACTTTTGTTTCTTCCATCATTCTTCTGACCAAAGTTTGGTTCAAGGGTGGGAGTCCCAACGCGAAGTCTTTGAAGAGTTCAACGCCGACGCCTCCCATTCCGAACAAGATAACTGGTCCGAACAACGGGTCCCTTTTTGCTCCGATTATGACTTCATAGCCCGTTCTCTTGATCATTTTTTGGACGATGACCCCTTGTATTTCAGCATTCGGATTGTACTGCTTGGCTCTTTGCACTATTCGGTCGAATGCTTCACGAACCTCAGCTTCGTTGTTCAAATCGAGGACAACCCCTCCAGCTTCGGTCTTGTGAATAATTTGGGGTGAGAGGATTTTGAGAACTACTGGGTAACCTATCTGGGCAGCTAGGCGTATGGCTTCATCCGCGGTCTGAGCTACTGCGGTCTTCACTACTGGAAAGTTATAGCATTCAAGGAATTTTTTCGCCTCAGCTTCTGTGAGATTCTCTCGGTTGGCAGCAGCCACGTTCCGCAGAATGACCATGAGGGGGCGCTTAGGCGCCATTACATCCACAGGCATCTCTTCAGGCGTCTCATAAAGAAGCTCAAGATTACGCTTGTACTGATACATGTAAAGATAGGTTTTGACGGCCTGCTCCGGCGTTGAGTACGTTGGGATACTGTTCGCACTTAGTATGCGATTTGCTTCTTCGACCGCGCCGTATCCCATGAAGCTTGTCAATATAGTCTTGTTATGGTAGGTTCTGTTCTTTACGAGCTCGGTTATGCTCTTGGCGATTTCAACGGGCTCAGACACTGCTTGAGGAGTATAGATTACAAGCAATCCATCGACGTTTTCATCATCTAAGCAGACTTCAAGCACAGCTTTGTAACGGTCAGCGTGAGCATCTCCTAGAATATCGATAGGATTGCCTCGACTCCAAAAAGGAGGCAATACACTGTTGAGAGTTTCCATGGTCTTTGGACTGAGCTTGGCAACCTTTCCGCCCCTAGCAATGAGAGCATCTGTTGCCATCACCCCCGGGCCGCCTGCATTGGTGATTATTGCCAAGTTCGGACCCTTTGGAAGAGGCTGCGTACCAAGGACTCCGGCGCAGTTGAACAAGTCAGCGATCTCGTCCACGCGCACTACACCAGCGCGTTTGAAAGCTGCATCATAGATGTTGTCCTCACCTGTAAGCGAGCCTGTGTGTGAAGCTGCGGCCTTTGCGCTTTCGCTGAATTTTCCAGCCTTGACAACGATGATGGGTTTTGTCCTTGCAAAGTGTCTTGCAGCGCTCATGAACTTGCGTGCATCAGAAAGACCCTCAATATACATCAATATGCTCTTTGTCTTGGGGTCAGTTCCGAAATAGTCTATTAAGTCGCCGAAGTCCACATCAATCATGGAGCCAATTGACACAAAGTTACTGAATCCAATGTTCTCATGGAGAGCCCAATCAAGAATAGCTGAGCCGAGCGCGCCACTTTGACTTATGAAGGCTATGTTACCTGGTTTGGGCATCTTACTAATGAAAGTGGCATTGAGGCGGCTGCTTGGCCGTATGACCCCGAGGCAGTTTGGTCCTATTATTCTCAAAGCGTATTCTTTTTTCAGTTGTGTGATTCTTTCCTCAAGTGCTTTACCTTCTGCGCCTATTTCTTTGAAGCCTGCGCTGATGATGATGAGACCCTTTATTCCTGCTTTCCCACATTGCTCTACGACGTCAGGAACTGTTCGAGCAGGTGTGGCGATGATAGCGAGATCCACTACCTCTGGGAGATGCTCGACACTCGGGTAAGCTTGCAGACCGAAGACCTCGCTTTTGCGTATGTTTACTGGGTACAGTCTTCCTTCGAAGCCAAGCTCCCTGAAATTCTTCATTAGGGCGCAGCCGACGGTGCCTTCTTCATCAGATGCGCCAATTATGGCTATGCTCTTAGGGTTGAAAATCTTGTCAAGATTCAAGGTAACCATAACGGATAACCCTTCTTGTGGATTGGTGATTCTGTGGCGCAGATTAAAACCTTGCGACATATAGATACAGTTCCGCACATTGCCAATGATTCAAGGTAAATCGGCGTCAAGCTTCCTGCCGTTGCTTCGATAAGCATGAAGAGATAGGATAATTGTGCTTTGACAGATCGCAAACCATGAGAAAAGTTATAATCGACTGAATCCCTAGTGTATTCTATGCCAGACAAAGTTCATTGTGCCCATATTTTGGTCAAGACGGAAACAGAAGCCAAGACCATATTGGAACGTATAAAGAAAGGCGAGAAATTTGCAAACATAGCTAAGGAAGTTTCACTGTGCCCTTCGGGAAAGAATGGCGGAGACCTCGGGACTTTCGGCAGAGGAAAAATGGTCAAGGAATTTGAAAATGCCGCTTTTGCCATTAACAAAGGAGAGATTTCAGGCATAGTGAAAACAAAGTTTGGATACCACATAGTGAAACGACTAGAATAGCGCGCGCTACTAAGCGTTTTGCCGCAAGTTTTTAAGGAAACAAATGCAAACTAAGCCTTGGTGTAAGTCGGTTGTCACAACCTTTTGAAACACAGCCGAAGAGAAGCGCTTACCCTACCGCTGCTGGTGCCATGATCATCGTTTCTGCCTGCCAACTTGCTGTTGTCAGCTTGGTGGTGAGTTTCAGTTATCCTAGCCGCGTCTTCTTGATTGAGTGGCCAAATCTCGCGGTTTCCGTAATGCTTAGTATTCTTGCCATATTGGGAGGAGTTCAAGCTTTGGCTAGGAAGCGCCTTCTGTTTGCAGTTTTCGGTGCATCAATCCTTATTCCGCAATCACTGTCGAACATAGCATTTGCTTTAAATTGGCTAGTGATGCCTGTGCTGATGTTTGCAGAAGATGTCACCATGTCAGTCTCCTCAGTACTCTCAATCGCCATTTCCCCTGTGGTACTTGTTCTTTCAGTGTTGAGCCTGATCTTCCTAGCAAAATCAAAACACGAATTCAGTTGAGCGCGCGCTCTTGAGGAAACCTCACTTAGTTTAGTTCTGAGCCTGAATCTGCCTCAAGGCACGCCCTGAGTGTCTAATGTGCGGTGAAGACCTCAAGTAACATTTTCTGAGGGAGTGGATTAGGTCAACACCTTAACGTTGAATGTACGAACTTTTTTGTTAAACACACAGTCAAACGACTAGAATGACATCAGAGCAGAATGCAGGCCTTACATACACAATTTCTTGAAGCGGGCAGCCTAAAGAATCAGGGTTTTTATGGCTTCCATGCTCTTAGAAGCATCGAGTTTCCAACAACCGTGATATCGCTGAGTATCATCGAAGTTGCAGCTGCTTCGGGTGGGATGAGCACGCCCAAGAACGGCTGTAGGACGCCTGCTGCCAAAGGGATCATTATTAGGTTGTAGAAGAATGCCCAGAACAGGTTCTGCTTTATCTTACCTAATGTTTTCTTGCTCAGTTTTATGCTGGTGGCGACGTCACGCGGGTCATCTTTGAGCAGAACGATGTCCCCTGAATCAACAGCGACGTCTGTTCCGCTTCCAATAGCTATGCCCACGTTTGCCTGTTTGATGGCGGGTGCATCGTTTATTCCGTCTCCTACCATGGCTACGAAACGTCCTTTGCTTTGTAGTTTCTTGATTTCTTCAACCTTCTGAGCTGGCACGACTTCTGCGAGGACTTCGTCGACGCCCAGCTGCTTGGCTATTGCTTCAGCAGTTCTCTTTGTGTCACCTGTGAGCATAACGACCTTTAACCCCATCTTTTGAAGCGTGTTTATTGCTTCTCTTGAATGCTCTTTAACCGTGTCAGATACGGCAAGGGCTCCTACTGCTTTTCCGTCTACGGCGAGTATGAGAACAGTCTTGCCTTCGGCTTCCAGCCTTTCTATTTCGCTTTCAAGATGATCAATTTGTACGTTGTTGTTTCGCATCAGAGCGCGGTTTCCAATCAGTGCTTTCTTGCCTTTGACTTTTGCAGTTACGCCGAGGCCTGGCAGCGCATCGAAAGACTCGGGTTCAGCAACGTTGTTTCCTTCGCTCTCAGCCTTTCTGACTATGGCTTGCCCGATAGGATGCTCGGACCATTTCTCAGCAACGGCAGCAATGTCGAGAACGCTTTTCTTGTCGTCGGCGACTATGTCAGTGACGTCGAGTTTGCCTTTGGTCAACGTGCCTGTTTTGTCGAAAACAACCGTGTCGAGGTTCTTCACCACTTCAAGCACTGCACTGTTTTTTATGAGAACACCGTTCTCGGCTCCTTTGCCTACACCGATCATTATCGCGGCTGGCGTCGCAATGCCCAACGCGCAGGGACACGATATAGCCAAGACTGCAACCATCGTGGTCAAAGCCAAGCCTTGATTGCCAAAGACGAAGAACCAAACAGCGAACGTTAAGATCGATATCGACACGACGACGGGGACAAAGACGTTGACTACTTTGTCTGCAAGCCTCTGGATCGGAGCTTTGCTTGCCTGTACTTCCCGAGCCAAACGCACTATCTGAGCCAGAGTTGTTTCCAAGCCAACTTTTTCCGCTTCAAACTTGAGAGAGCCAGTTTTGTTGATTGTGCCGCTGAAGACCGTGTCGCCTATTTTCTTTTCAACGGGAACTGACTCTCCGGTTATCATTGACTCGTCGATGAATGTGTGGCCTTCAGTGACTGTTCCGTCAACCGGAATTCTGTCTCCTGGTTTGACGACTACTGTGTCGCCTATCTGAACTTCGTCGACCGATATTTCCTTCTCTTGGCTCTCTTGTATCACGGTGGCGTTTTTGGGCTGGAGCCCCATGAGCTTCTTTATGGCGTCTCCGGTTCGTTCAACGGCCATGTCTTCAAGCAGCATGCCTAGCGTTATCGTTGTTATGACGACTGCTGAAGCGTCGAAGAATCCCATGCCGTCGGGCACGAAGAACGTGATGTAGGCTGAATAGACGTAGGCAACTGAGGAGCTGAGTGCAACGAGTACGTTCATGTCTGCGAAGCGGTTTCTGATTGATGCGTAGGCGGCCCTGTAGAAGTGCCAGCCAACGATGAACTGTATGGGCGTTGCCAAGGCCAGAAGCACGTAGTTCTTCTCTGGAAACATTGTGAGAAACGTGATGACCGCTACGGGAATTGTGAGGGCTAGGCCGAGGGAAAAGAGCAGCATTTTGCCTCTCACTTCTTTTCTTCGTTTCTCGCTTACGTCTTCAATTCGCTCAACGGCTTCGTATCCGCCTCTCTTAACTGAGGCCTTGATCTTTTCTAGGGTGACTTTGTCCTCGTCGAACTTGACGATGGCTTCTTTGGTTGCGAAGTTCACTCTTGCGTCTGTCACGCCGTCGAGTCTTTTCAGTCCTGATTCTATTCCTGTTGCACATGCGGTGCAGTGCATTCCAAGTATCTGAAGGATTACCTCTTTTTCTTTCAAGAACAAGCCTCTGCTCGTTTCATTGCGTTAACTTTGGCGAGCGCCAAGAAGCACCTGCTCCAAGAACATGTTCTCAGGCACTGCCCCTATGAACTCGACCTTTTCATTCACCACTATTTTCGGGACGCCCATGACTCCATATTTGAGGGCAAGCTGTGAAAACTCGTTCGCATCGACCACGTCAGCCCGTATCAATTCGTTTTCGACGGCGAACTTGTGAGCCATTGCAGCGGCAACGGGACAGTGTGGACACGTAAGTGTGACAAAAACTTGAATGTGCACTGGAGTGTTGATTGCGTGAAGCTTGGCTTTTGTCTCTTCTGACAGGTCTGTTTTTCCTTGGGAAACCGCTGCCAAAGTTGACATTAGAGTTTGAAATTCATAGCCATACGGAAGCCCGTAGATCCTAACGCCGTAGTCTTTCTGCCCCAAAATGACGATTGCCGGGATTTTGTCTACTCCATATTGCTTGGCGAGATCTGCGTCTGCGACGAAATCGCGGACTTCTGCCAGTATTTTATCATTCAGCCCGGCAAGTTCAGTTACGAGTTGTTTGGTTTGTGCGCAGAACTGGCATTCCAGCTCTTGCGTGAACATGATCAATCGTACAGGGTTGACTAGAGCTTCAGCTAGTTGATTCTTTATTTGTTCTCTGTGTTCGTCTGGTATTAGACTCGTTTCGAATCACATCCAGATTTTGGTTTAGTCTTTCAGTTTTTCCAAAATCAACGCAGGGCAGATTTGCCTCACTCCTTCTATTCTTCCGATTTCCTCAGCTATCAGTTTGTTCAGTTCTTTCCCGTTCTTCGCCCAGACTTCGAGCATTATCATGTGGTCTCCGCTGGATGTTGCCACGCATTTCACGTCTTTGAAATCACACAGTTTTTGTGCGATCTCAAGCATTTTGTCGGAGTCAACGTCGATGCCTACGATGGCTACAGTGTTTAGGCCCAGCTTCGCGTGGTCAACTTTGATAGTAAATTTCTTTATTACGCCTTCTTTCTGCAGGGCTGAGACCCTTTTCCTGATGGAGGACTCGCTGACTTTCAGTTTTTCAGCCATTTCTGTGAAGGGTCTTCTTGCGTTCTCTTCCAGGAGTTTGAGTATTCTTGTGTCGATTTCATCTAGGTTGAACATTTTGCCTCTTTCCGATTTTCGTGCGTTTGTGTGCGTTTTTCGGTTGGTTTTGGACGAAAATTATATAAGATTGTCCGAAAATAAAAGTCTTCCGTGTCAAACAACGTGAACACAAGGTGTGAAATATGGGAAAGGTTGAAACAAGACGATCGCTCCTGAGGTTGAATGAGACGGTACGTGGTCTTGGAGGCGAACGACGTTGACGAAGCTTCACGCAAGAGCAAAGTTGGTTGAGAAGTTCAGAGTTGATGTTGATGACCAGAGGGCACACGCAGTGGCTTTGGACTGGCCTCCTCCTGACGGAATGGACATGGGACCGTCAGCGCTTGAACTGTGCCTAATGAGTTTCGCTGGATGTTACGCTTCTATTTTTGTCTTGACGGCGAAGAAGATGAGGTTTCCTTTGAAGGACTTGGAAGTCAAAGTTGACGCGGTGAAGTCTGAAGAAGCTGGAACAATCACCGAAGCAAACGTTGACATCTTAGTTGACGCGGACGCAGCGAAGGACAGGATTCAGAGAGCGCATGAATTGACAGTGAAGAGTTGCCCTGTTGGCGTACTCTTCGAAAAAGCAGGCGTCAAGATAAGGTACAACCTGAGAACCGCAAAGGAATAGCGTTCCCCAACTCTCTTTTTTGTGCTTTCTAGCTTGGGAATGGGCAGTTCTGGGTTGGGCATCCGCCCGCGTACTCTGATGCTAGAGATACGAATTTGCCCTTTTCGGTCTTTATTTCCCCGATGTAAAGCACCTGTTCAGGTTTGCTCCCGTACCTGAAGACGGTTACGCCTTTGCATTTGAGTTTCCAAGCTAGCTCGTAGATGTTCCTGACGTCGTCAGCAGCTGCCTCAGTTGGTAGATTGACGGTTTTTGAGACGGCGTTATCGGTGTACTTCTGGAAGGCAGCTTGCATTTTGATGTGCCATTCGGGTTTGATGCCGAGCGCTGTGACGAAGAGTCTTTTGATGTCATCTGGGACTCCTTCGATCTTCTGGACAGAGCCTGTTCGGGCTATTTCTTCGAGAAGCTTGGCGCTGTAGAAGCCTCTTTCTTTTGACATCGTCTCAAACAGCGGGTTGGTTTCGAACAGCCTGGTTCCGCTTAACACGTTTCTTATGAACGAGATGGCGAATATCGGTTCGATGCCTGACGAGCAGCCCGCGATGATGCTTATGGTTCCTGTTGGCGCAACGGTTGTGACTGTGGCGTTTCTCATGGCGGGATACTTGTCTTTCCAGATGCTTCCGTCGAAATTGGGGAATGATCCTCGTTCCTCGCCGAGTTCCACGGATTTCTTGAGTGCTTCTTCTTCGATGAACTTCATTATCTTCTCGCCGATGCTCAAAGCCTCTTCAGAATCATAGGGGATGCCAAGCTTGATGAGCATGTCAGCAAAACCCATCACGCCCAAGCCGATTTTCCTGTTTGCTCTCGTTATCTCATCAATCTCTTTCATGGGATACTTGTTCTCGTCGACAACATTGTCAAGGAAATGAACTCCGTTTCTCACTGTTTGCCTCAGTCTTTCCCAATCTATTTTTCTCTCTTCGACGATTCGTGAAAGGTTGATGGAGCCTAAGTTGCAGGACTCGTAGGGAAGCAGTGGCAATTCGCCGCAGGGGTTGGTCGACTCTATTTTTCCGACCTGTGGGGTTGGGTTGTGACGGTTGATTTCGTCTATGAAGACTATTCCTGGGTCTCCGCTTTGCCACGCGGATTTTGCCATGAGGTTCCAGACGTCTCTTGCGATAAGTCTTCCAGTTTTTTCGTTGTTTCTGGGGTTGACAAGCCAGTATTCGCCGTCTTCTTCCAGCGCTTTCATGAAGTCGTCGGTTACGGCGACTGAGATGTTGAAGTTGGAGAGGAAGCCGGGTTGCTGCTTGGATGTGATGAATTCGAGGATGTCTGGGTGGTCGACTCTGAGTATGGCCATCATGGCGCCGCGTCTTTTTCCTCCGGCTTTTATGATTTCGGTGGATGTGTCGAAGACGCGCATGAAGCTCACTGGGCCTGAGGCTACGCCTTTGGTTGATTTGACGATGTCTCCTTTTGGTCTGAGTCGGGAGAAGTTGAAGCCTACTCCGCCGCCTGTTTGCTCGATTAGGGCCATGTTCTTGACTGAGGTGAATATACCGTTTAGAGAGTCCTCGACTGGAAGTACGAAGCAAGCGGACAGCTGGCCTAGCGGGGTTCCAGCGTTGAAGAGGGTTGGAGAATTGGGGATGAACTCGAGTCTTGTCATCATGTTGTAGAAGGTTTCTTCGCTCTTCTTCGGGTCTCCGCCATATTTGTCTTCAGGTTTGGCTATGGCTTTGGCGATTCTCTTGAACATCTGGGCAGGCGTCTCGATTATGCGTTCATTCAGGTCCTTGAGGAGGTATCTCTGTCTCAAGACTTCAAGAGCGTTGACGGTTAGTTTTGGCTCTTCTATGCCCAGTTTTTCTCTTAGGCTTCTTATCTCGTCCTTCTTCTTTCGGTAAGCCTGATACTCGTCTGCAACTCTCCCATAGCCCTCTTTCCTTAAAACCTCTATAACAGTGTCTTGTGCATCCTCGACGGATGGTATCTCAATCTTGAACCGATCTTCTAACCGCTTAACGATCTCGCTTGTTAGAGCTTCAGCTCTTTCGCCGTCTCCCAGTTCTACGGCGATCAAGGCTTTGTGAATAGCGTCTTGGATTCGGATCGGGTTAAAATCGACGATTCGCCCGTCTCTCTTCCTTATCTTAGTAATAGGCATGACTGTTCAACCGAACTTAAGCTGACAAAAGTATTAAAGTTTTGAGAAAAGCATTTTCCTTGTGCTGTTTACTCTTTCTTGACGAACTGATCCTTGGCGGCACCGCAGACTGGACAGACCCAATCTTCGGGCAATGCTTCGAATGGGGTTCCGGCTTTCACGCCGTGTTCTGCATCGCCCACTGCAGGATCATAAATGTAACCGCAAATAGTGCATTCCCACTTCTCCAAATCATTCACCACTTTTAGAATCGTAACGGATCACCTTATTTAAGATTAAGCAGTCAAAATTGATTTTCGTGAGTTCCCATAATGGTTTGTTTGTCTAGTGTTTTGTAGTTCTGATATAATGTACGTTGACTGAAAAAGGCGTAAATATCCATCATGCTGATTTGGGTAATCTTGTTATTCCTTCTACGTGGTCGAAGTCCTCGTCAAACGTGTATATCTCGGTCACGTTGTGTGACCTCATGATGTCAACGGTCAAAGCGTCATTAGCTTCGAGTCTCAGGTCGTCACCTAACTCTGTTGCTGCGAAGTAGGCTTCTCTTGTTACTCCGTGTATTGTCACGGTGTCGAGCATGAACAGGCCGCGGATGACGTTGGTGAGTTGTTCTAGTGGCATGCCGTGTTTGAGAATGTTGGCCATTTCGGATAAGTGTACGACGCTCATGGTGACTTGTTCTTTGCCTTGGGAAACGTCAGCGATTATTCTTTTGGCTTGTTCTTTCATTTGTTTCTCTTTCGGGGTTAGTTGTTTTTTGGGTTTGTAGTAGGCATAGACAAATATGTTAGCGTCCAGAAACCTCAAGTGCGTCCCTCGTAGAATTTCCTCTGGAACTCTTTCCAGTTCCCGATTGACTCTGTGCCCAGATCGACTTTATCGAAGCTTTCGGTTAGGTCGATGCGACGTTTGGGAATGAGTTTGAGGTATCCTTTTCTTTTGATAATGTAGAGTTCCCGGCTTTCTTGAATCTCTGTTTCGCGCCAGTCAGCGGGCAAGATGAGGCGACCCTGAGAATCCACTTTCTTAATTTCCACTCCAGATTCCAAGCGACTTCACCAAAAAGTAATGATGTCTGCCATAATATAAGCGTTCCTTCCAAAACGCGATTCTCTTCTGATGCGGAACGAGATCTGCACTGAGGACAGACGTCTCCTTTCCAGAATGGCAAACCAAAGAAAAAGACTTGCTCACCTACTGGTTCATAATACAAGAAAAACATGATGCCGAACAATAAGACAGAAATGCGAACCCTATCCTATTGCTCCCATCCCACAATTGCGGGCATCATTGCCTCGGATAGGACTTACTCGCACAGATACTAAAGCAGATACTTTGATTTAGGTTTTATTACAAACGATTCTGTTCGATTAAGGTACACAGACACTACCATAGATTTGTGAGGATTAACACCCCGAGAGTAACAATCGTCAGTCCGAGAATCCACAAAGAGTACCACAATGTTTCCTCGGTGTGAAAGATTATTATGTCCTTTGAATAACTTCCTACAAAGCCACACAAAAAAATGTCCTTTAGGGATTTATGCAAGTTCGTTATAGCTTTCAAAAGATCTCGACCTTCGTCATCCTTTTCCATGACCTTACTCGGCTTTGCATACTTGACATCAGGGCAACGGTCGAAAAGGTTCTTGAGGGTTTCTACAAGTTTAGATGTTGATTTCTCATCAAACTCAACTGTAACCTTGGACTTTTCGTAATCTCCCCTTCTTCTTTCCCTCGCACATAAAGTGATTTGCTTTTCAAATACTGTTATTCTCCAATCAATCCTTCTCGTTTGTTCATTTATTGGAAGTATATGACAATGGATTTGCTCATCCACCTTTGCTGAGTCTACTTCCTTCTTAAGTGCGGAAATATAATTTTCCCAGTCTTTGACATTGAAATTCGATTCATAAACTAGCCAATAGTACTTAACACCCTCGTTTACGGCCGCTATATGTGCTTCGAAGTGTTTCCCGCTCAAATACCCGAAGTTCTTTGAAAGATTGTATCTACTCTTATCAGAAACGTTCATGATACTCTTCCAATAGTCCTCCATTCTTTCTCTGGTTCCGAATGGATGGATAGCGCGCAAGTGTGCTAATGGATTGTTTGGCATTTCTACGCCTCTTGTAAAGGACGTTCCTAGAGATATGCACAATTCGTCTTTTATGGTTTGTGCGCTATTCGGTCAGTTGCAAAGTCTTAAAATCATCGACACATATTGTTTTATTCGGTCTATACAACTCGTCATATTGATATACTCTAGATATAGAGGCGATATACTTATATAATGGCGATATATTATAGATATATCGGTGTCATAACAATGCAAACATGCAAATATTGCCACAGCGACCAAACAGTAAAGCATGGCGTAAGAGCAGGCATCCAAAGATACCTATGCAAAAACTGCAACCACCACTTCTACGACAACGCCGTAACCTTCCCAAGAATGAGAGTCGATTCACATGTAATCGTAACTTCTCTAAACATGTACTACGGTGGTCTATCCACGCGAAAAGTGTCAGAACAAATATCGAACATTTTTGGCGAATACATCTCGCAAACTACTGTGTGGTATTGGGTTCACAGATACAGCGAATTAGTTGGAGACTTTGTTGAGACTTTGAAACCAAGACTATCGGGAAAGTATCACCATGACGAAACAGAAATAGCCGTAGGAGGAGAAGGGCGATACTTCTGGGAAACGATTGACGAAGGTACTCGCATGATCGTGGCTCACCTGCTAACAGAATCACGGACCAGCGAGGACGCAAGGAAAGTTTTCCAGCAAGCCTTGGAAGTGCAAAAGCCAACAACTCTATACACAGACGGTTCTTTTGCGTATGACGATGCGTTCAACAAGGTTTACTATTCAAGGTACAAGGAAGATCGTGTTGAATGGGTGAGAAAAGTCGGGATAAGAGCTAGAGAAACAAACAACATGGTCGAAAGGCTACATGGCACACTGAAAGACAGAACAAAACCAATGAGAGGGCTAAAGAACGATGAAAGAGCCAAAACACTTCTAGATGGCTACGTGATAAACTACAATTTCTGCCGAAAGCACCAGAGCATAAACATGACACCAGCAGAGGCAGCAGGGATAAAAGTCAAAGGGTGGAAGCAACTGATTGAAACTGCGCAGATTCAAAAGTCGGGAGGAAAGATAGAAGATAAGCAAGCTATGGAGGTCTTGGTGAGAGCATGAAAACAAGCAGGAGAGCCTTAGTTACGCTTCCAGAAGGAGTATGGGAAGTAATAGACGAACAGCTAAAAGGAAAGATTGGCAACGGAGATTCAGAAGTCATACGAAACATAGTTCTATCTTACTTGATAGAACGTGGTTATCTTCTCAAGCCTCAGGGCAAATCGCCATCAATGAATGAAATAGCAGGTGAGCTGGACATTCACGACTCAATGATCACATCGCTAGCTGAAGTGCTTGAAAAGAAAGGCATAATGACAGAGGCAGAATGGGAGCAAAACATAAAAAAGCGTGTAGCCCTTAAGTAAATAGTGTTATGAGGGGTAGTGGCAAGGACACACTTTGCTCCTAGACCCCTAGGATGGGTACTCCAACTTATGGTGTGTTGGGTTCCCTAACCACTACCCTTTCTCATGTCCATATCTTTCAGTATTTTTGCAATTATCTTTGCGATTGTCAGTTTGGTTTGACTGTGGCATCCTTATTTTTTGTCTTTTCACGTTCGGTGACAAGCTTGGCTTCGGCGACAAGTTCCTCTTCTATGACCTTCAAGGCATCTTCCACAAATGATTTTAACATGCTGATATGGCGAGCGCTTCTGGGTACTGTCAATTGAATACGGTCATCAGGAGATGTGAACGTGATCTGGCCGTTCGGTGTCATGGTTGGTAAAAGTGTTGCGATTTGAGGGTTACTTGGTTGACTCTCCTTGGAATCTGTTTGGGTCTTAGATGATGGTTGAGTTTGGGTGGTGGTTAACATATCTTTTTCCGCCGCCTTAAGATATGCAATATCGTCTAAATAAGCTTTTCCGACCCATTCTGCCTTGTTTTTAGCATCATCGGGCGGAATATCGGCTATTTTTGCTAAATCAACCCAAAAATTACTTGGTAACTCCGCGCCTTTGGCAGTATATTCTTGGTAAAGTCGCTCCCATAATTCGACCTTGAATAATGCAGCTTTAATGCCTTCATATTTTTCCTTGGGTTCGTTAGGAGATATTATTTTCCTGCCTATATCAGTAACTCTGATGGTTCCGCCTCGCCGCTCAATTAGACCGTAGGCACCCATTTTTGCTGTCTTAGTGTTGAAAGCCCCACCTATTGACTTATGTCCCAGTAGTTGAGCTACGACTAAGGGATCTGCATCTGTGGTAGTATACTTGTTATAAATCTGTGTTGTCCATTCGACTAACTGAGGATGGATCCTTTCATCTGGAACGGAATATTTTCCTATATTCATCTTCCCGCTTCCTACTTCTTACTGCTACTTACTGCTGAGGTAGTATATAACATATACTGTTACTGTGCGAAATGCGGTTTGCGGTTTCAAGAATTGTTATGAAAACTCAACTTAACAACTACTTTGCAATCATAAACACCTAAGACGACCCGAATGTTACACACTGTGCAGTGATCGGTATGTTGATTATGCTTTTAGGAACCGTACACTTCATCGTGAGAACATACTCTTAAAAAATAAATTTCTTGTTTCACTTGATCGACAGCATAGAGTATTCGATTGTGAAAGCCGAGATCATGACCATAACACCCTTTTATCTTGCCTTGCTTAGGACGACCTAAGGTTCGGGGGTCCTTACATTGAACAAGCAGTTTTATGGCTTCGTTAACTTCTGTTTGTTGTTCTGGCGTTTTTTCTTGATACCGACTTTTGAATCTGCTTGTTCGTATAATGGTCCATGGCATACCATGGTACTTTCCTATTCTTTCAACTCTTTGAGGAACGCATCAACATTCTTGAATTTCTTTGCATTCCCTGCTTTTATTTCCGCAAGACTTGCCTCAACATCGTCTGCTTCGCGCAAAGTCAGATAATCAGGTGAACTAGGAACTTGATAAGGTATTACTCCAAAATCAATTACAAAACTATGAAACTTCTTTTTATCAAATACCTTAGGTAAAACTACAAACTTTAGGCCATTCAACAGTTCGTATCTATAAGGTCCTTGGCCGAGTCTAGCAACTTTCTCTTGCATTTTGGGAGGCGGCACTAAGATTGTAAGGTTCTGAACATTCGAATTTTGCATGAACTTTCAACTCCACTATGGTCCTGTTTCTACCTTTACTTCAGAGGGTGTTATTTCCTTCTGCTTTCGTACAGCGTCACCCAAGCTTTTCGCCAAGTGATCAAGCAGTCTTGGTGGAAATAGTAAGCGAGCAACTATGCATGGTTTGCTAGAACGAGGCGGCGTAATTAGCCCTTCCAATATAACATAATCACTGCTTAGTCCGATTCCAATACCATCAATCCAAATGCCTTTCATTATTTCTTCGTTTAGCGGCTCTGGTTTATCTGCTGGCTTAGCTTTAGAGACTTCTTTTTCTGACATAGTTCTTTCTTTATGCTCCCATAAGGGTATTTAATTCTTGTGAATTGAGCGACACATGTCTTACTATTCACTACATCCCTTTTAGGTCTATCGGCAAGTTACTACTCTTCAACTTCCAACAGATAAACGTTAAGGAACTTTGTTCTAGAACTACCTTTCTATCTAAGCATTTTTCCACATGGATCTTAATCGAACAGTATCTTACAAACCTCAAAGACAATTTTTCTGATTGCTACGGTCACCACTATCAGTCATGAATCGCCCTAATGCGTCTTAGAACAGATCTATTATCTTACGTGCACCAGAAGCTCACGGGGCTACTAGGAGAACTCGCTCAAACGAATAAGATGCAGACTTACCAAGACGCCATAGAGGCTTTGCTGAAAGAATCAGTGATGCTTCCGCCAGAACTGTTGGCTCAGATTGAAAGCTTCGTAGAGGAAAACAAGCAATTGGGCTTCACAACCAAAGAAGAGCTCATACGCGATGCGATACGGTTCAGGCTGACTATGCTGAAAGGCGAGTACAAACTCGTAGAAATTCCAAGGGAAGACTGTGAACAGCTTGAAGAAGCATTGAAGGAGATGAGCACGCTTTATCGCAACGCAGAAGAATTCGTGGTCGGGCAAGTGCGGGAAGCTCTAGAAAAATATGAGGAATGGAAACAGTCACGAAAGAAGCACTAGGTTTGTTTTGATTTCGAACGGTCAGGTTCCTAAGCGCGCGCTACGTTTGTGTGGTTGCTGCAGTCCAGTTCGCTCAAAAAAACCTGACTTGGAAAAAGGGTAGGCTGAGGAAGAAAGGATAGAGTGCGAGTTTTCTTCGTCATTCTGATTGGTGGGTGCTGTCCATACCAGAGTCGAACAGTCGATTTCCGAACTCGGAAGAAACCAATCGAAAACGTATTATTTTCCTGCAGTTATATTCAACATGGGTTTGAAAAGTATGTTTGATAAAATCAGAATACTAGTTGGTTATGACGGATCGCCGCAATCAAAAAATGCAGTCAAGGAAGCAATAACTATTGCTAGGTGTTTTTCCGGGTTCACAAAAGTAGTCTATGTCTACGGGGAGGGCATGGAAGGAAAAGCTGAAACGGCGGTCATCGAGGTAAAGGAAAAGCTGAAAAAAGCCGAAGTAGAATATGATGTATCATTGGTACTTGGCTCCAATCCGGCTAAAGCTCTACTGATCATTGCCAAACAAGAAAACTTTGCCCTTATTGTTGTGGGAAGTAGGGGCTTAGGAAACACACTGTCAATGCTATTGGGAAGCGTTTCAAAAGAAATTGTTGCCAACGCCCACTGCAATGTTCTAGTCGTAAAGGACTAGCGGGCACCACACCCAAACCCTCAACATTCCTTCTGCTGCTCAAAGAAACAGGAAGCGCGCATGGTTGTTCCTAAATTGGTGTAGAATGGTTTTTGTTCCCTAAGCACAGCCAAAATACACTCATTTTGACCATTTTGGGAATTCATACACGCTATCTTGGACCCAGCAAAAAGTGCTAAGTGAATGAAATCCGACCCTCTTCATCTACTCTGGCAAGCTGGAATTCATAGTTCCTTTTCGAGACGGCATTCTTCACCTGTTCTCTAATCAGGTTTAGAGGAGGGCACTCATACTCTCTGGATAGCAGAATTATGTCGCTAACTGATTCCTTTTTGTTCATACCCTTGAAAACCACAAAATCAAGCCATTCAGTTCATAGAAGTCAAAGCAGGACCTTTTTACCAGCGTCTGCCCTATACAGAGCAAGGAAAGGCTATCGCTGTCAATTTCTTAAACGCTTTGGAAATTGAACCTAAAAAACCCAAGAAGGAGGGTTAATCCTTCCTCAATCCCATTTTCTTTTCAATCCGCATCCTCAGTTTCCAGATTAGGCACATCATCTTAGCACAAGGAACAATCTCAGCTTTGACAGAAAACGGGATCAAGACCTCAGGGAGATTGTACCCACCTGAATATTCCAACAAAGGTATGAATGATTCTTCATAATGCTCGTATGTGTAACTTCTTGTACTTCCTATGAGGGGAAGATGCTTCTTTTCTATGAACTTGCCCAATTCTTCATCTATGGAGCGAAAGCAAGCTTCTGCCACTACACAAAGCTCAGCTTGTTGTTTGGTCAGGATGATCTTGTGCAAAGATGCGTTTTTTCCAATTGTTTCCATCCAATCAACAGGGTTCGATCCAGCATAAACAACTTTGTTATGCGATTTGAACCTCAAACCAGCATTAGTCCAATAAGGGTTTTCCACGGGGTCAAACAATGTGGTAGGTTTTGCCCACTTCCACAATACTATTCGCTTGTCATACAAGGCACAGACCTGGGAACAATTGAAATCTACCTTTTCCTTAAATTCCTTCGTTTCTGCTATCAACCGAAAAGTAACAGCCTTACAAACAACCTGATCAATCGTAGAGATCGAGTATCACCGAATTTTGACAAGGAGAGGTAAGAGCATAAGAATCACCGAAGACTTCACAGAACCATGCTTGCCCTAAAACTAAGTGCGAAGAAAGGCATTTGGACTTTCTGGGGATGCAGCCAAGTAGCTGTGAGCGTTGGACAAAGTATGTCGAAGACCTTAGAAATAGGGATAAGCCAGTAAGAAGAGGGTCTGGAACAAAGGAGACGGAACAATGAGTGGTGGATATGAGGGGGATATAGAAACTCGAGAGATTGTTAAGGAAGTCATGAATAACTATGGTGTTGATGAGGAGACGGCTGTTAGAATTATTGCTGACCGTAATGTTTTTGCGTTGAAGAAGTTTGAGAAATGGCGAGAGAATTACTTGAAATTACGACGGAGCGATTGACTTTGCGGACAACTGATAAGTGGGATAGACAATACTACTTACAACGGAGTGATTGACTTTGCGGACAGCAGATAAATGGGATAGACAACCAGTTCGGAAACGCCGAAGCCGATTAACAAGTAGAGAATAAAGGAGAGGCACGTGGCACATTAACTTTATAAACGTGTAGCTACTCATATTTGGGTAACTGTTTTGTTTGCCGGCACTTGGACGATGTGCGCCCGCGTGCAGAGTCCTTGAGCCAGGACAAGGTTGGCGAATCGAGCTTTTGAGTAAAAGTCCATCGACTATAAGAAGGGATGCTGCTAGGTTTAGGCCTATTCGTAGGCTGCAGAATGGCGACGTCGTAGCTACTAGGCAGGTCGCGCCTTGTAGACGTGTGGTCCGAGACGTCAATAGAGTGGTCCTCTTCGTTGAGCATCTTGCAGCATGTGATTCTGGGACCGTGGTTCATGACGTGGCCGGCAGGGGATTGTATGATCGTGAGACTCTTGTCTCTTTCAAGGGAGCGTTTTTTGATTCTTGAAAAAAGGGTAGGGGGATAGGGGTAGGTCGCTAATGGTTAAGATCAGCGCGAATAGAATGGCCTTGAACCGCATAATCTACTGTCGCAGGATTCTCGAGGTTGACACCCAGAGGCTTCGTGGCAGGCTTCTGAAGAAGATAGAAAACCCGTGACCCAGCTTCGCAAGTCTTGAGGACCTGTTTTCTTGGATTTCTGATGAGGCTTATGCAAGCTGACTTCGGTCGTTGGAAGGCTAATGGCAGAGACTGGAAAGATGAAGACATACTCTGACGCGATAGACGCAATGTTGAGCAGGTCAGTGATCATGTCGACGGAGTTACTAGACAATGTAGAAACCTTCGTGAGAAACAATCCACACCTAGGTTATGCTACGAGAGAAGAATTCATACAAGACACTGTACGCCTCAGGTTAATGTCTGAAAAGGAAAAAACTACTCATAGTCTCAAGAAGAGAACAAGTAGACGGTAAGGCAACTGGCTGCGCCTTATTTCTGTTTCTTGAAGCCGTCTGCGAACTTGTTGTAGTAGTCTACTCCTTCAAAAGCCGGAATATAATCCAGCTGACTTTCCAGACCACAAATGCATACTACGGCGACTTGCTTGTTTTTCTTGTCAACCTCGATTCGCAATTTCTCCAGCCCGCACTTCGGGCAGAAATGTGGCCCGTACAACAGTTTCTTGCGTTTACTTCTTATGGCACCAGCAATGTATTCGGGAGTTTGATATCTCGTGTTTCGAGGCGACAACACAGAAACCTCCCGCATATTGACTTGCTCAACTATTCAGTGGGTCAGATAAGTTTCTTGCGGTAACGAGAGTTCCTCTGCGATAGTCTCATGTCTGGCTGCAAGAAAGGGCAAATGATATCTGAACTCGATTCAATAATACTAGACTCAGACTAGCTGAAGTTGTGAGGGTCGTTTACAGTGGATAGGTGGATTCTTGGCTCTGAAAAAGCGCCAGTCAAGCGAGAGCTAGTTTATACCAAGGATGAGTTGGCTCATCGTCTCTCAGAAATCCGAGAGAAGGGATGGATTACTCTCACCAGTCATAGGCAGGACAAGGATGGAGGACTAGGCAATACACTAGAGGATCTTCTGCACATACCCGAGAACAATATACCATTGGCTGACTATGGCGAATTTGAACTGAAGACTCACCGAACCAGCAGCAACTCTTTGATCAGTCTGTTCCGTTTTGAGCCTAAACCGGGAGGAGTAATACCTAAACTCCTTAGGGATTATGGTCGGTCTATTCCTAAGTATGGACCAAGAGAAAGGAGCTTGAGAATTGACATTGATGCGGCGAGGTTTTCGGAACGTGGGTTTATCGCCAGAATCAACGATGAATTGAAGGGGGTCGAGCTTCATTTCGACAGCAACAAAGTTCCGGATAGGGCTGACTATCGCAGTTGGCTTGAAGACGTTCGACGACATGTAGGACTAGGTGACCTTCAGCCAACACCATACTGGACTTTCGATGACTTAGAAAAGAAAATTCGACTCAAGATAAAAAACATGGTTTATGTTTCAATGGATACTCATGCTGAAGATGGAAGGCAAAAAATGAGAATAGCAAAGGCACAATTGTTGCAAGGAGCTGATTTGCTGAGACTCTTAGATTGTATCAAACGGGGATGGCTACAAATTGAATTCAATGCTCGCATTCATCACAATCATGGCACTGGTTTCAGAACTTGGGAAAAGTATTGGCCAGATCTCTATAAATCCGCGGAGCCTCTTCTGGAATGATCTAACAAAGTTACGAAGCAAGTGGAATGAAAACCAAAGATGATGGGCTGATCAGGAAAAATTCATGCATTTTTATGTCGGTAAAGCTTAAGTTGATGGCAGATTAAGATGTGATAGGAAAAAATGACTGAGCTAATCGAAATTACCAAGCCTCTCAAGATTGGACATGAAAGGACCTGCGAATGCCCACATCAGCATATCAATTGCCTTTCTGCGAAAGAGTGGTTGAAAAGTCAGGTGGCTATTTGGGAGTTCTTCTATGAGAAGCGAGACATTCGTGACAAGAACATCCACCCGGCGGTATTTCCAATTGGGTTACCGAAGAAATGCATACAGCTTTTCACTCATCAAGGAGAGCTAGTCTTAGACCCGTTTGTTGGGATAGGAACGACACTCGTGGCAGCATCTGACCTGGATAGAAATGCAGTTGGTTTTGACCTCAAGAAAGAGTACGTGGATTTTGCAGATAAGAGGGTTTCACAGACAAAACTCGATCTGTGGGGCGATAGACCTGAAGGCACAGCAATGCAAGTCGCGATCTGTGATGAGGCGCATAACATACCTGAGTACCTTGAACCGGAGACTTTGGCTCTCACTGTCACGTCACCTCCTTATGCGAACATGTTAAACAGGCCGAGATTGAACAAGAGTATAAGAGGCAACCTGAGACAGAACGAGCATTACCTCAAAGTTCAACAATACTCAGCGGATCCACGAGACTTGGGGACGATGGAGCCAAAGAAGTATGCCCAGACTTTAGGTGAGATCTACAAAGGAATACTTCCCTTGCTTAAAGTCAAGGCTCACGCAGTGATCAATGTCACCGATATATGGTGGAAGGACAGCAACTGTGGGAAGAGAATACCTATTCACATATATATTACAGAAGAAATGGAGAAAGTAGGATACGAGCTTAGGAACATAATAATCTGGGACAGACGAAACCTGGTCAACAAAGTGGGAATCTTTGGCTGGCCCAGCAATTACATAACTTTGGGAACGACTTTCGAATACATACTAGACTTCTGGCGTCCCCCGCGCTAGGGGAGTATGCCATCTCGGACGAAGTGCAACATATCTTGACCGAACAAGGAATTTGACCGAAATCTCGGGCCTGCTTTTCTGATCTGTCTTAGTGTTTCAGGTGGAACGTAGGAGTAGCCACCGACTCTTGTACAGTGATCGTTTATGACTTTGACGTTCGACTCCGTGAATTCTGAAGGTTCATCAAAGAACCCAAACATGGAATCGCCATCGAATGCTAGCCCTCTTGTCCCTCTTTCCCTGAGTTTGACGTTTTTGACTTCCACCCTGTGTTTTGCTCTATTGCTCAGGAAATCTGGAAAGTAAACTATTATGTCTGTTCCCTCTATTTTTCGTTTATAATGCACGTTTCTCTCCATTCCAATTCTAGTCAATTCTCTTTCAGCGCATAGTTCCGCGATGTTTCCGCTGATAACTTGAAACGTTTGACTGACTCTTCGCGATGCCTCCTCCATAAAATTGCTGTATTCAACACCATCTGCAACTAAGGGCTCAAGCATTTTTCCCTTTATTCTTTCCCGAAGCTCTGGTGTAAGGTTGAGTTGGGCGACAAAAGCATCAACTTTGCGCTCATAATACCCTTCCCTGTAATGGATCATTAGCTCATAAGTTCGGCTGTGAATCGTGTTCAGGTCTGCAGAAGGGTTGGAACGGACAGCCTCTTCAACAAGGTCTGCCGCTGATGGAATAGACATCGAGTTCCGCCGCTGCTATTTCATGAACCTGCACATATAAGACTTCTTTCACAATTGGCTCGTTCACCAATCCTGCTTCTGATTTGAGACTTCTATCATGTATGATTTCAGCAGGCTCTATTCTTTCAGGTAGAGTTTCTATATATAGAAATTTCTATACAATGCCTCGAAAGTTGAGAAGCACACCCTTTCTCCCATGTCAATCCCTCTACCGATGCATTGCATTACGGTGTCTTCCTGTTTGAAGCAACGTTTCTTGATGGTACTCAGAAAATGGGTAGGGGGGATGGGGTGGTCTGTATTGACGAAAATTCCAACCAATAGAAAGGCTTCGAATAATCAACAAATGCAGTGCGCGTGTTACATCAGAAAACCGATAAATACAGATGAGACACTATTGCTGCAGCGTGAAACTGATGCCTGAACTACCGGAAATAACGGTAATCGCGGAACAGATGAGCCAAGAGATAAAGGGAAAACGTATCACAGGAATTGAAGTCAAACAGCCAAAAAACCTCAACATACCAGCCAAAGAATTCACCAAGATCATCACAGGAAAAACAGTTGAAGGCGTTTCCAGCAAGGGAAAATGGCTTTTCATGAAGCTGGATCACGGGTATTTTCTGCTCATCAACCTTGGCATGGGCGCTGAACTACTGCACTTCAAGCCAAACCAGAAGCTCCCAGAAAAAGCCCAATTCAATCTCACGTTTTCGGACAAAACAGGGTTCACGATCCATTTCTGGTGGTTCGGCTATGTTCATCTCGTCTCGGAAAAAAACCTGAGCAAACACAAGATGACAGGTCAGCTTGGAAAATCAGCCACCGACACGACCTTCACCCTAGACTACTTCAAGGAACTGCTGACCCACAAGAAGACGGGAATAAAGACTTTCTTGCTCGACCAGAAGAACGTGGCTGGAATCGGAAACGTCTACATTCAGGACATCCTGTTCAAGGCAAGACTGCATCCAAACCGCAAGATCTCAACCTTGACTGAAAAGGAAATAGCCGATCTACATCACGCTATCCGTGAAGTTTTGAACCGAAGCATCAAACTGAAAGGCCTAGCTTACGAAATGGATTTCTACGGAGAAAAAGGCAAATTCACGACAGACGAATTCCTCGTAGGATACAAACAAGGAAAATCCTGCCCACAATGCAAAACGCTCGTCGAGAAGATCAGGACGGGAAGCACAGCATCGTACATCTGTCCGAAGTGCCAAAAAGAAAAATAGGAATTTCTGCATTCACCTGCCTAAGCTGTTCCAAATTGGAAAGCTGGAATATTCACTTTTTCGGCTTATTCGTCTTCTTTTTCTTATACCGCTCCGCACACTGCTGACAACAGAAAACGTACGGTTTACCATCAATCACGGTGCTGTAAGCTGCAAGCCTACACGTTTCTGATGGAATCTCGGTCCTGCAAAACTCGCATCTGACAAACTCTGGCATCACTTCTTCACCTCTTTCTGCTTCTTGTAGTAGTCCTCTATCGCAGCATGCAAAGCGTCTGCAGCGAGGTTGGAACAGTGCATTTTGACAGGCGGTAATCCACCCAGCGAATCGGCTACGTTTGCACGAGTGATCTTCAACCCCTCTTCTAACGTCTTGCCTTTAGCCAGTTCCGTTATCATGCTACTAGTCGCAATTGCCGAGCCACAGCCAAACGTTTTGAACTTGATGTCTTCCAGACGATTGTCTTTGACCTTGATGTAAATGGTCATGAGGTCTCCACAAACTGGGTTTCCCACTGTGCCAACACCGTCCGCGTCTGGGATCTCGCCCATGTTCCGCGGATTCTTGAAATGCTCCATGACTTTATCAGTGTACATTATCCCATCAGCTCCTTTGGTGTTAAAGGCGAAATCGCTCTTAACCTTTTAACAATTTCGGGCATTAGGCTCGCCACGTAATCAACTTCCTCTTCCTTGTTTTGCCTGCCCAGCGAGAACATCAGTGAACCATGGGCTTCCTCATGCTTCAACCCTATTGCCAGCAGCACATGCGACGGCTCAAGAGTCTTCGCTGTACACGCCGACCCTGAAGAAGCCGCCACGCCCATCAAGTCCAGACTCAAGAGCATTGATTCGCCTTCGATGAAGCTGTACCGGACGGAAACATTGTCGGGCAATCTCTTGGTCGGGTGGCCGTTCAAAAACGAATAGGGAATGGGGTCAAGCATTCTTTTGATCATTCTGTCTCTGAGCTTAGTCAACCGTTGACTTTCAGCCTGCATTTCCTCCTTAGCGATCTCCGCTGCCCTTCCAAATCCGACTATTCCAGCAACGTTCTCGGTTCCAGATCTCAAACCACGCTCCTGTCCGCCACCATGAAGCGACGGCTCCAAGCGAACTCTGTCTTTCAAGTAAAGCGCGCCTACCCCCCTTGGTCCATACATATCGTTGGAAGAAAGCGTCAGCAGATCTATTCCTTCTCCCTGCACGTCTATCGGGACTTGTCCGTTTGCAGCCGTCGCGTCAACGTGCAGAAAAGCGTTCTTGCTGTGCACTATCTTGCTGATTTCACTTATCGGCTCTATTGTCCCGATTTCGCCGTTTGCATAGACGATGGAGACTAGAACCGTTTTGTCCGTCAACTCCTTTTCCAAGCTTTCAAGACTCACAAAGCCGCACTTATCGACTGGAAGAAAAATGGTTTCATAACCCTTGGTCGTCATGAACTTGCAGGGGTTAACAACAGACATATGCTCAACGCTTGAGGTCAAGATTCGCGTTCCACGATCCTTGTTACGGTAGGCGACGCCTTTGATGGCCAGGTTGTTGCTTTCAGTTGCTCCCGAAGTGAAGAGTATAGTCTCTTTTTTCTCAGCATTGATCAATCTCGCTACTCTGTCTCTTGCCTGTTCCACTGCTTGTTTTGCTTCTTGCCCAAAAGTGTGCAAAGACGAAGGGTTTCCATAAAGCGCTTCCATATATGACAGCATGGCGTCTACTACCCTGGGATCTACTGGTTTCCCAGCGTTGTGGTCCATGTAGACGCGCTTTGTCGCCGACATGTCTGTTTCACTTAGAAGCAGAGAACAGCATCCGCGCTGAGAGCCAAATCGTTCAGTGTTGCAGCGCCTACAACCTTTGCTTCCTGTGTAAAGTCTCCGCGGGGGATTCCCATCAGGTTGCAGCTTTGTTCACAGACCACCAGCTTCACTCCAGCCTTCACTGCCTGATTCATCACTTCTCTCAGTGAGGGGAAACTGCCAAGCTTGATCTTCTCTGCTTCTCCCTTTTTGACCACAGTTATTCCCTTTATGACAAAGTAGACTGTCGCTTCAATGTTCATCATTGCTGCGGTAGTAGCTAATATGAACGGGGCATAGGTTCGCTCAGGTTGGTCAACACCGCTCGTTTGAACGTACAATATCTTCTTTTTCTCCGGCATTTTCTTTCACCACCTAGTCCTATGTTACTTGACCTTTTTAATCAATATGCTAACCGCATTCCCATCCTTCTTTACGCTCAATATTTCTTGTTCCAGATGCTTCACGAGACTTCTTATGTCCTCCTCTGCCGCTGGATCATCAGCCACGACTTCAAGAACCTCTCCCTTCTTCATCTCATCCAACTCCATCCTCGTCTTGAAAACAGGCTCTGGACAATACAAACCAATACAGTCAAGCTTTCGGTCCGGCTTGTCTTTCATGCTTATTCATCTCAACAAAACCAAGCCTAAAAGAAGAGATTTAAGCGTTTTCTGTCGACGCATACAACATAGCACTCAGTCTGAGAGAGCAAGAAAAGGACAACACGACACCGCTGTCTTCCAATCCACTAAACTATTGAGTCTTGATCTTTATCGCTTGAGTGGGGCACTGAGTTTCGCACGCTAAGCATTGTATGCAGTCTTTTTCGCGGGCTGGATCAGACTTCTTTGCTGAAGCCGGATGACCCGGAGTCTCAGCCCACTCGTACAATGCTACAGGGCAGACCTCAATGCAAATGCCGTCACCAGTGCAGACATCCCAGTCAACCGCCACGCTAGTCCCATGAATACCAAGCTTCTTTGGAGGTTCAACTGGTCCCCAGACGTCATGACCCTTATGTTGATCCACGACTTTCCGGTTCTTCTGGAAATTCGGATCAATCGGCAAAATCTCACCACACGTAATTCAGAAACTTACGAATATTAAGATTTTGCCGTGCAATCCCAGAGCAGTTCCATTATTTCAGGCAGTGTCAGAACCCCAATCTGCTTTAGAAGAATCAGAGGCTTAGGTGAAAGGCACAATGACGTAAATCAGTATCAATACAACAATCAGGTCAGGTCCAACCAAAACAATCCGCGATACCGTATCACAAGCATCTTGGACAAAACTTTACCCCCAAACCCAATGACACTTGCCGATTCACTGGGCTATAGGGCTAGATTGCGTTTCTTTCTGCAGGCAATGGCTGTCAGCAGTGTTGACATAATGAGCAGCGATGAGAAAAGAGAAAAGAGCGATTCTGGGATGACATGGTATTGATATTGGTATCCGAAAAAGTCTTGAGTATTGATAGCGTTTCCTGCGTTGTCCTCAGCAAGGATCGTGTAGTTCACATAGGTGCCGTATGGCTGCGCAGGGATAGTTACGTTCCACAGATCTCCTATCGTTTTTGCCATCTGAATTGAAATCCATGTTCCATTGCCGTTTGTGAAGTTCAGAACTGCCTGTTTCACACCACTTGTGGCATCACTAATTGTAACGCTGACTGCGACCTGCTCCATGGCAGTGACGTTCTCTGCTGAAGGGTTCTGAACCACATTGATCATGTGCGGGGGAGTAGTGTCTGTACAAAAGCTGACAGTGTTCGATGCTCTCATTTCGCCAGATGTATCGTTCGCATAAACCATGATGCTGTGAGAACCGTCAAGGAGACCAGTCAAAGTCGTGTTTCCCGTGACAGTCACGTTCATATTCATGTCCAAGTCGTAACCTATCCATGAAGCGCTTCTGTCGACCGTGAAAGTCAGAGGGATGGAGCTTGTTGCATATGTCTTGTTTTCCGGAGAAAGGACGAATATCTGCGGACCAGTTGCGCTTACGACTGCTCGAATCATATAATCATAGGAAAGCTGTGCTTGCCAGGCTGTGCCGCTCCAAAACCAGCTTCGATGAGATGGGCTCGTGGAATCTGACCCTATGTCTGGGTTGTAGTCAGTAAGCCATTCTATGCTGATGGAAAAGTTCTTGTTCAAAGTGACCTGCAAGTTGTATGCAGACAGGTCTACATCGAACCATCCTTTACTTACGGGCGTTGCGTTGAAGGGAGTGACGAGGTCATCAAAGTTCTCGTCTAGTACATGGACTCGCCACGTATTCTGCTCGTACATGGAGAGGTCATAGACGTAGCACCGAGCTCTAACGAGTAGTCCTGAGAACACAGGTGTGAACACGACCGCATTCGCATGTCCAGACTGTTCTGAATGCCATGCTGGCGATTCGTGGTCATACAAGTATTCTATGCTTCCTGCATTGCCAACAGCTTTGAGGGTTCCATTTCCCAAAACAGTCACAAGAGTGGATTTCGAGTTCTCATCGGATACGGTGACCCCACCTGTAGTTTCCCAACGAATGAACGTGTATCCTCCATCATACGAAATGATATAGCTTCCATTTACTACCTGTATGTCGGTCGGAAGGCCGAGAGTCGAGTTCTCAAATGTTACAAGGCCAAGGTTAGCAGTTTGAGCCGTGTCTTGAACGGAGGAAAGATGAACCGTGAAAACAGGTTCTAACGAGTATTCAATTGCTAACTTTGGGCTGTTCGCCCCTTCTTTTGACTGGAACACTGCAACTCCGTCTCCTGTTTTGTGTTCGAACTCCAAGACCTCGCTGAGGGCTCCAGTTGGAATTGCTCTTTGGACATCAACATTCACGGCCCATGTCTTGTAGGCCTTCGAAGTTAGCAATGAAAATGACCATGTTGCTGTCGGTGTTGAATCAAAACTGGGCTTGTTGCTCCACGTGATTTGGTTCTCTGTCCAAGAAGTATCCGAGCAATAGTGAGTGCCAATCGTGTCGGCTGGGAGGCTGTAGATTGCTCCTGATGTGTCAGTAAGATAGATCATCATCTTGGCCGATAGAATCTGTGCTTGGGGTGGCACACTTGATAAGTCAAACTTCAGGTAGGCGAAACCTTGGTTTGCGTTGGCACTTACATTGATAGTTTGGGCTCCCCCATAGTTTGTGCTGGGATTGGAAGAGTCAACGAAGGCATCTGCTGTTGAGTATAGTGTCGTCTTGAAAGATCCAATAGCCGGATTCGCAGCAACCATTGAATGCTGAGGATAGCCTGACAGAAAGATCAAGATCAGCAGCAATGTGCTCACGCGTAGAAAGCGTTGTCGCATAAATTCTCCATTAACAATACTGTTCATACCCGTTTATATGACTTGCGGAAGAACCATCGATTCAATCACCAGGCAAGTTTGACGAAATGGCAAGGGCAATGATGGGTGATTAGTCTTCTGCTACGCCACCGTCAACGTTGGGTTTTGAAGTTTGGGGGTAAAGTCCTATTCACACCAAGCCCAAGCTTCACGGTATCATCAAACGGAAATTCATATAACTCGCGACCCTCTCAAGAAGACAAGATGCGATGACTTATGGGCTCAAAGGTTGCCATAGTTGAGTTTGAAAGAGATGTCTGCAAGTCCCTCAAAAAAGCGCTTGAGCTCATAGGAAATGTGACCGATTTAAACACGTCTAAGCGCTCCGTTGTCATCAAAGTGGGTGTTTTCGACCAAAATGCAGAAAACCACTCGAGCGTCGGTGTGGTTGATGCCATAGTTAAAAGCTTCAACAAAGCCCCGAAAATTTACTTGGCTGAGTCAGACAACTATCGTGGGAAAGGCACAGAACGCCTGCAGCTCTGGAAAGAACTCTTCACCAACCGAGTCGTCCCCTTCAACCTTTCAGATGATACTGAAACCAGGAAAGTCAAAGTTGCAGACGAAGAGATGCAGCTTTCTCACATCCTGTTCAAACCCAACGTTTTCGTCAGCACACACATCCTCCGCACTTTCGAAAGAGGAACCATCCTCAAGAACCTCTTCGGGCTTGTACCAGACGTGAGCAAAGCACCGCTCCACAGGAAACTCGACACTCTATTGCCAGACATTTACGAAGCAATAGGAGGAATAGACCTAGCCGTCATAGACGGTACCTACCTGTACAGAGGTGCAGGAGCCAATCCACATGCCACAAAGGACGCCTCCAGATACAGAGTGAAAATGAACAATCTAATAGTTGGCAGAGACGCAATCGCCGTGGAAACTGTCGGAGCAATACTCGCAGGTTTGAAACTGGACAAAATGCCTATACTGAAAGAAGCCATCAAGAGACATCTCGGAGAAGGAAACATAGATAATATCGAAGTCGTCGGAAGCTCACTAGAGAAAGCCAGAGAGAAATTCTCAGCAGCATCTCACACCTTGAAATAAGAAAGCGTACTCGATTCCGACTAGAGCGTAGGCGTACGCTACCCACTATAATATGTTATGCCTTACTAAAGTCTAGCATACAGTCCTAACCCAAGCAGCACTCAAGAGTCACTGCTCGTTGTGGCAATGAGGAGAGGGCAAAGAATCGTCCAACCAAACCAACTTCCGTTTTTTCGAAAAGAGAAAAACGTGTGCCTGGATCTAGTCTCCTCGTTGCTTCAATGCTTTGGAGAGGCGTGGATCTGGCTTGAACTTTGTTCTGCATGGATGTCCCTCTGCTCTGAGTATTTGTGGTTGCTTCAGAGTTGCGGCAATGGACCAGATGGTTCCCAGCTTGATTTTTTGCTGATGTGAACACACGTATCCAGTGTGGTTTGCCAAGATCTTCTGCGCATCATCTATGCTAATTCTGCCTTTCTGTTCTTTGATTGCGTTGCAAATAGTCGCGTATCTGGGTAGTGTGTCCCAGTTTGATTTCTGTCGTTCTTGCTGGTTTTCCATGTCCTGCATTTCTGGGTGCATGAAATGGTTTGTGCAAACTATGAAGCTGTTGCCTTCTTCAGGTCTCCTGACGCTACTTTTGTCTGGAGAAGCTTCAACAACCGCCAGATTTCCAGTTCTATCTGCGAGAAGATAGTTGCACGCCATCAATCCATGCGCGTTTGTGAGCAGTTTCACGGCCTCATCTGTGGTACCGCATTTGTCTAGGACACATCTTAAAGCAAGACAGAAGCTTATCCCGGGTTTGACCGCATTTCCTTCCACGCCTGTCATGCCTATTGCCAAGCCTTTTTCGTTGATGCCATCTTCTCTTCCAATGAATACGTCTGAGTGGCCTAAGCTCCAGTAGCCTTCCGTAGGACGTGTCAAGTAGCTTTCCGAGTACTTCTTGAAGCTGTAGAAAAAGTCATAATTGCGTCCAAAGACCACGTCAGAGCCAGTGGAAACCGCAAATACGCTGCATGAAGGCAGAGCTTTGAAGGCGCCAATGCCGAACATGAACGCTGAGACTTGTTCATAGGAACTGTGACAAGCATCGGCAAAACCCTTGATCTCTTCCAGTATATCGGGGAAGACACGTTTGACCTCGCCCTCGCTTTTTCTCCCAAATTCAAGTTTCTCGTTGGATTGCTCGGGGACTTTGAACCCATGCTTGTACAGAATGGCTCCATATCGATGTCCCATCTCGTAATAAGTGCCTTTGACTATAGGATGAAACACTCATATCACGCTCCTGTGTCTTTGATTGCGTTCATTAGAAATAATCGTTTCCGAAGCCTGCGGCGATTTTTGTTTCCGTTCAGTAACTTTATGTTCCAGAGGGCAAATCTATTTGCCAAATAGCAACATGACAAGTGACTTAGGCGATTGAAATGAATAACTATGAAAAAACTGAGAGAATATTGAAGGCGTTTGCAGACAAATCCCGACTGCAAATACTCGAATGCATACAGAACGGGGTTTCCAATCCAGGCGAGATAGCTAGAAAACTGGACAGGCACAGGTCAACTATCGAAAAACATCTCAGAGTGCTTTTGGCAGCAAAAATCGTAGAGAAAGTCCCATCATTATCCAAGACCGGCCAACTTGCAATTCGGTACAAGATAGCCGACAACGCGAACACGCTTTTCATGGCAATCAGAGAAGCCTGTGACAGATTCTGAAGCCAACTAATCTCATTTCCACGAAGAGCATGAGTCAAGAGTAAAGTGATTTGTGGGGAGAAATAATGAGAATTGGAAAAGAGATAGTCTACCGTCGCGGTACGCTTGATGATGTTCAGGTCTTGATTGACCTCAGAGTCCGGTTCCTGAACGGGCTCCTCAATCATCCGGAAAATAACGAAACTAAGGTTGTGAGGAAGTCTCTTCTGGAATACTTCACTGAAGCCATTCCTTCTGGGGATTTCGTTGTCTGGGTGGCAGAATATGGTGGGAAAATCGTTGCTACAAGCGGAATGGTTGTCTGGCAGAAACCTGCGATTTACGGCGGCGTCGAATCCGGCAAACTTGGATACCTCCTAAACTTCTATACAATTCCAGAAGCAAGAGGAAAAGGGATTGCTACTCGATTGCTGAACGAGCTGATTGGAAAAGCTAAGTCAATGGGACTTAGATACGTGCATCTTCATGCTTCCAAAGACGGTGAACCCATCTACAGAAAAGCTGGATTTGTGGAACCCAAAATGCCAGAACTAGAATTGAGACTTGAATGAAAACTGGTGGACCTGAAGAGAAATATCCACCAAGCTTTCCTTCCCTTCAAGAGGGAAGGCTAGGGATAGAGTGGTATCTTCCAGCTTGCTACCAAGTAACTCCACTAACCGTAGTAGTTCATGTGTGGGGTAAAGTTTTATCCCAAACCCACGTGTACACGTTCACGTTCTTACCCACGTTCTCAGTTACGTACGTCTCTCAAACGCCCAGCGCGCACACAATGCTTGGCTTTCCGCCAAACTCCCACCGATGCGAGCAAAGCCGTTTACCACTCGATCTCCTTTCCGCGCGCGCCCACGCCATGAGACAAAGTTTAAATGCAACATCGCTTTCCAAGGAGGAGGCTAGGATGTCTACAGATCAGTTTCTTTCTGTCAAAGTGGGCGACCTAATGACCAAAATGGTTGTTAGCATAGATGTTACTATGACAGCGAATGAAGTGGCCAGACTCATATTGGAGCATAGAATAGATAGTTTTCCGGTCACAGAAAACGGAAAACTCATTGGTATGGTTACAGGATGGGACGTACTAACAAAGGTTGTTGCCAAAGCTCTGAATCCAGGCAAAACAAAGGTAAGACAGTTCATGACTGCGTCTCCAATAACATGCTCTCCCGACTATTCGGTTCTTCAAGCAACCAAGTTAATGATAAAAAACGGAATAAAGCACATTCCAGTAGTCAAAAACGACAAAGTTGTCGGAATCTTCACCACCTATGATGTAACGGCCTACAGACAGCTTTTTCAACAAGCTGACTTCAACTCTTATCGTCAAGAATCGAGACATAAAACGGTCCAAGTGCCTAAACCTCTAGAACCAGAGGCTTCGAACACTGTTCTTCCATTTCGTATAGCCACAGGATATAGATACCTTGACAGCGTGCTTCTTGGTGGAATACCTGAGAGTTACGCAGTTATTCTAACCTCACCACCATGTGATGAGAGGGATTTGCTGATCGAGAAGTTTCTTGAAACAGGGGCAAAAGGAGGTGAAGTCACATTTTACGTAACCATCAGCCCCCTTGGAATGAAGACCCTCACCGAAGAATTACAATCCCACTTCTACCTCTTCATCTGCAATCCCCAGGCAGCCGCAATGACGAAAAACTTCCTTAACGTATTTGAACTGAGAGGGGTGGAAAACTTGACCGACATTAGCATTGCCTTATCTTCAGCTTTCCGCATACTAGACGACTCAAGGAAGAAGCCAAGAAGAGTATGCGTAGAAATCATCCCAGACGTTCTATTGCAGCATGGGACCGTTCAGACTAGAAGATGGCTAAATGCACTTATTTCGGAGTTGAAGTCAAAAGGTTTCACCACACTAGCTGTAATGGATCCCACGGTGCATCCGCGTCAAGAAGTCCGTGCAATTCTAGGTTTATTCGAAGGAGAAATCAACATCTACGAGAAAGGCTCGGAAAGATTCCTGAAAGTCAAGAAAATGAGCAACCAGAAATACGTAGGAAACGAAATAGCTCTTACAAAAACCAGCGGAGTCAGCTACACGATTCTACTAAACGAGTCTAGTAATGCCCTTCTGTAGATCTCTTTCAGCTTCCCCGGATCGTAATTGGGTGTAATACCTTGCCAGCGCGCGCCATATAGAAAAAGGTACAATTTTTTGGGTTTGGGGGTAAAGTTTTATCCAACCAACCCTTGTCCCAAAATGCACCCTGATATTTGTAGGTGAGAGTTTTAGATCGTTAGTGAATGCTAATCCATTTTGACTCTGCACTTCAAATCACAGCGAAGTATTGTCCAGCAGACGTAATAGTAACAAGCTGTGATTGCGTGGGGTGAGTTTCCCTTAATTAGGCGGGTTTGGTGAATCGATTGTTGGAGGAGAACCAATCATGGAAGAAAAACCAGCCGACTTAACAGACGCAGACTTTGACAAATGTGTTCATGAGCGGTCAATGGCAATAATAGACTTTTGGTCCGCAGACTGCCAACCATGCAGGGTGATAGCGCCGATCATTGAGGAACTTGCCAAGAAATATGCAGGTAAAATCTTTGTGGGGAAGATTCGTGCAGACCAAAACCCGAAAATTGTAGAGCACTTCGATATCAGAGGCGTCCCAACATCTGATAATAAAGGATGGCCGCGAAATTGACAGAATCGTATTACAAATGATCGATCTCATCCAACTCATCAAAGAATACATTGATGAAAAGCTGAAGAAACACTTAGGGTAACGATGGGGCGCGTCTTAGAAAGATAGGACTTTGTGGCTTTCTTCTATCCACTTGGAAAGCCCTGTTATCGTACCCATTTCTATTCCCGCGACCAAGTCCTGCTCTGTTAACCCTCTTAGGTTCATACTTGTATGGCAAACATAGACGTTTGCGCCTACCTTGACAAGGTCTGCAAGCATTTTTCCAATGTTGTAGAAGCCTTTAGCAGGTCTCTGCCCCTTCTTGGCCGCGTTTACGGCGTCTCCAATCAGGAAAATGTTGATCTTCATCTTCGCACTTGAGCAAGACAGTGCTTCTGCTAACCTCAAAGCGTTCCAGATTCTCTCATCTCCATAAGGAGAACTGCTGACGATCATTGTTGTGGTCTCCATGCATTGAGCTTCCTTGTTTTCAAAGCATTCTAGTTCGAGCGGATTGTTAAACAGTTTGCTGTCTTGCGTGGATAAATTTTTGCCATAAGAGCGCTCTATGCGTGTAGGAAACAACTTTTATGATTGTAACACCTCATAATTGCTTGGTGAGTTGATTGAAGGTCAATGATCTCTCTTTTCTGATTGGAGGAGAAGCTGGAGCAGGAATATCGCGTTCAGGGTTCCTCTTTGCCAAGGCTTGCATGAGAGGAGGATTACGCGTTTTCGGCGCAAACGATTATCAATCGCTCATAAGAGGTGGGCACAACTTCTACACCGTAAGAGTATCCGGTGAAGAAATAAGTTCACATGCTGACCAGATCAGTCTGCTAATCGCGTTGAACGCTGAAACAGTCACACTGCACAAGCATGAGCTTGTGACTAATGGAGGAATCATATACGACCAAGAGGACATAGAACTCACCAAGGAATCACTTGGCCGACAAGACTTGAAAATCTACCCAATTCCACTAAGAAAGATCGTCGTTGATGAACTGAAGGAGCCGCACAACCTCATAATGAGGAACACTGTGGCTCTGGGAGCCGCAAATGCCCTTACAAACTACGATTCCGCGCTGCTGGAGGAAGTCTTGAAGGAAACATTCAAGCCAGAGGTCGCTGAATCAAACATAAAAGCAACTGGAATAGGATACGATTACGTCAAAAAGAATTTTGAAAATGATTTCCAATTCCAACTGAAGAAAACCGGGTCAGCAGGCAAACGGCGAATCTTCCTGAGCGGCAACGAAGCCATAGGCCTAGGCGCATTGAGAGCTGGCTGCAAGTTCTTCGCGGCCTACCCGATGACCCCGACAACTGGTCTACTTCATTTCATGACATCAAACGAGAGAAACTACAACATGATCGGAATGCAGCCAGAGGGAGAAATAGCAGCCATAAACATGATCGCTGGAGCAGCCTACGCGGGCGTCAGAGCAATGACGGCAACTTCTGGAGGCGGATTCTGCCTCATGAGTGAAGGCCTTGGAATGACCGGGATGACAGAGACACCCGTCGTCATTATGGTAGGTCAAAGACCTGGACCAAGCACAGGATTGCCTACGTACTCAGCGCAAGGCGACTTGAGGTTTGTGATCCATGCTGGGCAAGGGGAGTTTCCGAGAGTGGTGATAGCTCCTGGCGACTTGGAAGAATGCTTCTATGAAACTATGAGAGCTTTCAATTGGGCTGAGAAATATCAGATCCCAGTTATTCTCCTGACCGACAAGTACGTTGTTGAGAGTGAGACGTCCGTTGAACCTTTTGACATGGATCGAGTGAAGATTGAACGCGGACTATTCATGAACGGGCAATATGAAAGCAGCGAGAAGGAGTACGCCAGATACGAGGATACGGAGACTGGAGTATCCCCGAGAGCCGTTCCATCAACTAAGAAAGCGATTGTTCACGCCAACTCGGATGAACACGACGAACAAGGCACAACCAGTGAAGACCCAGACGTGACAACGACGATGATGGACAAGAGACTGAGAAAGCTCCAAACGATGGCCAAAGAGTTCGAGGAAAGAAAAATCGAAACCACAAAGCTCTACGGACCAGAAGAGGCTCAAGCAACGATTATTTCTTGGGGCTCAACCAAGGGTCCAATAAGAGAGGCTATGAAAGTTCTTGCCTCTGAAGGAGTAACAGTCAACTTCCTACAGATCCTGTACCTGTATCCGTTTCCAAAGGCCAGAGCGGAAAAAGTTTTGGAAAAAGCCAAGAAAACGATAGTTGTAGAGCAGAACAAGACTTCTCAACTTTCCAGCCTCATTCGTGAGCATTCCCTCAGAAAACCAGATCATAAAATCCTGAAATATGACGGCAGACCCTTCAGCCCAGAACATCTAACCGAACGCATCAAAGAGGTGCTCTAAAATGGTGGTTCTGAAAGACCTCAATGCTCCTGCCAAAAACACCTGGTGCCCAGGATGTGGAAACTTTGGCATTCTTTCAGCGTTCAAGAACGCTCTCGTCGAGTTGAGCCTTGAAAGGGAACAGGTCGTCATAGTGTCCGGGATCGGTTGCCATGGAAAAATAAGCGACTACGTGAACGTGAATGCTTTCCACGGCCTTCACGGAAGAGTCTTGCCCTTGGCAACTGGCGTGAAACTAGCTAACCCAGACTTGACCGTGATAGGTTTCAGCGGGGATGCTGACTGCTACGATGAAGGCTGGGATCACTTCTGCCATGCCATCCGGAGAAACATAGACTTGACCCTGATCGTTCATAACAACATGATCCTGGGCTTAACCACAGGACAGACCACGGCGACAAGCCAAACAGGTTTCAAGACAAAATCCACTCCTTTTGGAGCAATAGCCACGCCACTAAACCCGATTGCTCACGCCCTGATCAGCAACGGAGCATTTGTTGCCCGAGGCTTTGCGGGAGACCCTAAGCACCTTACTAGTCTCATGGTAGAAGCTATGAAGCACAAGGGATTCAACTACATTGACGTTTTCCAGCCCTGTGTCACTTTCAACTACCTTAACACCTACGAATGGTTCCGCCAGCGAGTCTACAAGCTTGAAGAAGCCGGGCACGACGTCCATGACAGAATGAAAGCCCTTCAAAGAAGCTTCGAATGGGGCGACAAGATACCCATAGGAATATTCTACAAAGAAGAACGCCCGGCCTATCACGATAATCTTCCACAATTGAAAGGCATTCCGCTGACAAAGATACCAATAGAAAACGTAGACATAAGCTCAATCATCGAATCGATGAAATAGCAAAAACATAAAATATCTGATAGCCAAGAGGTCTAGTCGGGATAAATATGGAAGAGAGACTTTACAGTTTGCCACAACTAAAGTACGCATACAACGAACTGGCACCATACATGTCGGAACAACAGTTGACAATACACCATCAAAAACATCATCAAGCATACGTCAACGGCGCAAACGCGATACTGCAAAAACTGGACAAAGCACGAAAAGAAAACGCCGAATTGGACATCAAGTCTACCCTGAAGGAACTGTCTTTTAACATAGGAGGACATCTGCTCCATTCATTGTTCTGGGGCAACCTGGCACCGCCAAGCAAGGGTGGCGGTGGAAAACCGAGCGGAACCCTAGGCACCGCATTGGAAAAAGAGTTCGGTAATTTTGACCGATTCAAGAAAGAATTCTCTCAAGCGGCTTCAAGTGTAGAGGGCTCCGGCTGGGCCGCACTGACTTTGTGTAGACAGACTGGTAGACCAATAATAATGCAAGTGGAAAAGCACAACACGAACATTTACCCGTCGTTCAGAATCCTAATGGTCTTAGACGTCTTTGAGCACGCATATTACCTAGATTACAAGAATGACAGAGGAAAGTTTGTCGAAGCGTTTTGGAACATGGTCAACTGGGATGAAATAAATAAAAGACTTGAGAAAGCGCTGAAGTAGCGTAACTCTCTCAATCTCCATTTTTTCATAATGGGATCCGTTTTAGCCACAGCCAGTAGACTCTATAGCTAAATTATTATATTGTCAGAGTCAATAATTCACCAAAGAGGTAAGCCAGATATGAAAATAGAAAAGGTTCAAGGAAAGAACAACAAGCACAAAGTCTTCATGTACGCACTCAGCACATGCGCATGGTGCAGAATGACGAAACAATACTTGAAAGACAATGAAGTCCAATTCGAGTATGTTGATGTTGACAAGTGTAGCGATGAAGACCTTGAGAAGGTCAGGGAGGACATCCTAAGCAAGGGAGGAAGCTTGAGTTACCCCGTGATAATAGTCAATGACAAGATCTTGATAAACGGTTTCCGCAAGGACAGGATCAAGGAGACCCTAGGAATTTGACAACTCTGGAAAAAGTGCGTCAAAGAGCTGAATCTGACGCGAAAACTTATGGCTATTACCTAAACCCAGATCCCAAGTTTTTGCAGGATCTTTTGGAAGGACTCAAAAGCAACGAGGAACGTTTCGGCTATCCAGCATGCCCATGTCGGCTTGCATCTGGGAAATTGGAGATCGACCGAGACATAATATGCCCATGTGACTATCGAGACCCAGACGTTGCCGAGTTTGGAGCATGTTACTGCGCTTTATACGTTAGGAAAGATGTATCTGAAGGAAAGATCCCTGTGCAACCAGTGCCGGAACGCAGACCGCTGGAAAAACAGACTAGATCCTATTCAGTTAGCCCTGATACTCAACCCGAAAAGAAGACTGGAAGTGCATCTGCTGCGAAGCAACCATCCGAAATTAAGAAGAAACTGTGGTATTGCAAACAATGTGGATACGTAGTATACAGGGAAGACCCACCCTACATTTGCCCGATATGCAAAGCGAAAAGAGAGATGTTTGCAGAGATATCGATACGCGTAGAAGACGTTGGATAGACATAGTCAGCGAGTTACCTTAATTCCAATTTCCTTCCAATCTTTCTTGATCCCACGCAAAGAAGTGACAGCACCAACAATTGTACCATCTAGAATCTTTGATACAAACTCGTTTAACTCTATTTCTTCACCGTCAACCAGAAGCTTTATGCCCATTCTGATCACCTCAAAGCAATGACTCGACTGAAAAAGTAAAAGCTTTCTATAGAGTATTAAGGAAGAACGTAAGACTACGCATGGAGGTTCTGACTTGAGACAACCACTGAACACCAACAGCAATGACAAGAATCGAACACTGAAGATCATAGAGCTACTGGAAAAAGAATATCGAGACGCAAAGATCGCCCTGAACTATACTAATCCATTAGAGCTCTTGATCGCGACGATTCTCTCTGCACAATGCACGGACGAAAGAGTAAACATCGTGACAAAGACCCTCTTCAAGAAATACCGAGCTGTGGAAGATTATGCCAAAGCAGATTTGAAGGAACTTGAACAAGACATAAGGTTGACAGGTTTCTACAGGAACAAAGCCAAGAACATAAAGAAATGCTGCCAAATGATCGTGGAAAAATCCGGCTCACAAGTCCCGAAAACAATGGAAAAAATCCTCGAATTGCCAGGAGTAGCCAGAAAGACAGCTAATATCGTATTGTCAAACGCATATGGGGTCATTGAAGGAATAGCCGTCGACACACACGTTCGCAGACTCACCCAAAGATTTGGATTTACAGCAAACGAAAACCCGGACAAAATAGAACAGGACCTAATGAAACTGGTTCCAAGGGACAAGTGGATGAGATTCGCGGACCTGCTGATTTTTCATGGCAGAAAAACATGTACCGCAAGGAAACCAAAGTGTGAAACATGCGTTGTGAACAAGCTCTGCCCATCAGCCTTCACTTTTGGGTGAAATTCTGGCGAAAACCATTTTAAGCCTAGTCAATGATACATTGAGGCTATGGGCAAAATCACCGTCCTAGGTTTTGCTGGCAGTCTAAGAAAAGACTCCTACAACAAGGCAATATTGCGAGCAGCTGTTGAACTAGCGCCGAAGAAAATGCTGATAGAGGTTTTTGACCTCGAAGGAATACCTCCATTTAACCAAGATCTGGAATCACGAATCCCAAAGAGAGTTAAAGAATTTAAGGCAAAGATCAAGGGCCGCAGACGCGATTCTGATCGCCACGCCAGAGTACAATTACTCGATACCCGGAGTTCTAAAGAATGCGATTGACTGGGCTTCGAGGCCTTACGGTGACAACGCGTTAGAGGACAAACCTGTGGCTATCATGAGCGCGTCTGGTGGAATGCTTGGGGGCGCAAGAGCCCAATATCATCTTAAACAGACTTTTGTTTTCCTTGATATGCATCCTATCAATAGGCCAGAAGTGATCGTGTCGTTTGTTAACGAGAAGATCGATGAAAAAGGCAGGCTTGTGGACGAGAAAACGAGAAAGAAAATAGGAGAGTTGCTTGAAGCCTTGGTCGTTTGGACCGAGAAACTTCAGAATTAGATAGGTGAAACAATGCATAAATGTTATTAGTTCGTCACCATATTTTAGCGAGCGACCGGTGTGATCGGATCGATTGTCGCTTGAAATCCAAGAACTGCTGGATATCATTAGAGTAATTGTTTTGATAGACCTCAGCAAAGGAATCAAATTGGAGAAGTCTTCACTCAAGAGTCACATCGACAAGATCTGCACAGGCCACATGTGCGTCGAAACAAGCGACTTGGATGACGCTTTGAAAGACATGGCTAATGAAGGGTTGGTCTCGTAAAAGGATAACAACGTTCAACTCACTGAACAAGGCATCAAGCTTGGCAAAGAATGGCAAAGCCTGCTCATGAAAAAAGAACCCATAATTGAGGTCGTAGCGGGCTTGGTTGATGGCTCCATCACTGGACTGGTGGTGACTCTATCGGCCTTCTTAGCAAACCTAGGTTACAAAGCAGCGGCCTTCGCGGCTTTCCTGTCATTAGCTGCTGTCTCTATAACGAACTTTTCCAGCTTTTTGCTTGGCGGAATAACCGAGGATTTAGCAGACATGCTGACGCTTCGGACTCTAATGGACTATAGCTTAAGTGACATTCCAGATAAGACTGAACGCGACAAGTCATTGCTATTAGTCAAACAGCTGTTCACCGTTTTGCACAAAGAGATAAGCAGGTCAAATCTCTATGCGGCAGTGATCTGCAGTACAACCACTTTTCTGGCAGGCGCCACGCCTGTAATAGCTTTCCTAGCATTGCCGAGACCATACAACGTTGCCCTATCACTCACAATAGTTGCAGTAGTCACCGGAATCTTCCTTGTACGCTACCGTTCCAAGAGAACAAAAGTGCATTGGAAAGTAACACTACTCGAAACAGCTGCAATAATCATGGTTGCAACCATCGCGTCGCTGGTAATGGGCGGCATATCTTAGGATACCAGCATGTCCGTAGCCAAAGAAATAAGAAAGAGACTGTTTTGAAACTCTGACCTTAGTTTGCCTCAGTTATTCTTCGATGCTCGATCATCATGCATCTATTCATAATCACGGTCAGTCCTGCATTTCTCGCCGTTTCAGCAGCTTGTTCATTGATTATGCCAATCTGCATCCATATCACGTAAGGTACGCCATATAGCTGCCTTAGTTTGACAGCCTGATCTACTATTGAAGGCATCTCTGCAGATGGTCTGAAAATGTCGATGATCTCCACTGTCTTCTGAAGTTCAGTTGGCATTTCAAGAAGATTCTTGTAACACTTTTCTCCTAAAACCTCATTCACAAAAGGATTCACGGGTGCAATTCGAAAACCATGATTCTTTAGGTACTCAGCCACTCGATAACTGTCCTTGGATGAATCGCGCGACAACCCCACGACGGCCACTATTCTGTATCTCCTCAAAGTTTCTTCCACGTTTTCTTTGCTCATCTTTTCACCCCCTGCCTGAATAATCAATTTAGACAACGTAGTTCCGCAAGTCTGAGCTCTGTCTAATGCATTGCTTGGATCTGTCAAGCATATCTTCAAGCGTTTTTCTCAGATCTTCTTCGGACATGAAACTCACGGTTTGGCCAATCGGTCTTCCCTGACAGAAAAACATCAGCGTTGGCGTGCCCATTACACCGTTACCAGTGGCTAATTCTCGGTTTTCAGAAGACCCCAAAACATTCAGTTTCACGAACTTGATTCTTCCTCTGTATTCCTCGCTTGTCTCATTGAATATTGGGTTGAGTCTAAGGCACCAAGGGCATTGATCATGCCAAAAGTAAACCACTGTCAGAACAGCCGATTTCAGGACCTCCTGAGCCCAACTGAAGGCGTCCACCTCGATTACGTTAACCATGGCCACCACTACATAGTTGGTATGGAACCTAAGTGTATTAATTGTTTGATTCGACAGAAGGAAACGAACACTTGTTTCTCGTTCTAAATCTATGAACAGAATACAACATAATAATAGTTAATCCAATCATCGTTAGCACGATCGAAGCTATAATCACAGCAATGTTTTCCGTCTCCAAGATGAACCACACTGAGATCGTTGCAAGAAAAACGCCTAGATAGAAGCTGGCTTGACTGCGGAAGAACTGTGAAAACTCGTTGAGGATTATTCTGGAGAATCGGAACAGCAGGATCAGGATTGACGCGAATGCTAGAAATATGGTCATAAACGTGTAGGTGATTCCCGTCCAGTAGTTTGAGGTGAGCATAAGACCGACTTCATCGCCGATTATTCCTCCTCCCGCACCGAAAAGGATCGCTGCCACGCGGTTTATTCGCTCGTTTTCGTAGCTTATTCCTAGCCAGCCTCCTATGGCTAGTATGATCAGACCATACCAGTAGTGGTGAATGTGATAGCCTCCGGTGATCAAAACAGTGCTGGGATTCAGTGTGGTGAAAACTCTGGCAATCATAAAAGAGGCCAAGAAAGAAACCAATGCCAACACAGAAAGGTTAGGCCGCTCCTTTATCTTCTCGTTCTCAACCATTTTCACAGAGCCTCAGTTTGAATTATGCTCTAAACCAATCAAGTCAAATTGGGATTTCCTCTAGAAGATCTTATGAGGCTTCTCACCGTATTTCTATCTTATGGAATTTTACTCAAAGTGACTTCAAAAGATTGTTCTCGGCCTCTGCGAAAAACGGCAATTCTCATCTTGTCTCCGATCTTTCTGTTATGTATTTCGCCAAGCAGATCCTCAATGCTGTAGATCGACGCGGCATCTATTCTCAGAATCATGTCGCCAGCCACGATTCCAGCACGCTGTTCACGGCACTCACCACACCCGAAGTTACTGTAGGACCCCCTGACAAGCCAAAGGGGTTTCCGATTGCATAGGCTCTTTGGCCAGCTCTTATCCTGTCTGAATCTCCCAGCTCTGCAGCTGGCAAGTCCCCCCGTCCACGTTCACGACCGCTGTATCATGTACTGCGCATGAACCTATCAGTCTTCCCTGTAGAATTTGGCCATTCCACAATGTCACGTTTATCTTCTCAGCACCGCCGACAACGTGATTATTGGTAAGTATGTGACCATTCGGGTCTATTATGGTTCCAGAACCCATGCCTTCGATCGGAACGGCTTGATAGAATATGTGATGGACGATCTTGATTGTGCTTATGTTGACTACGCTTTTGCTCATTCTTTCCAGAGTGTCTAGAACGGCTTTCTCATCAAAAGAAGACAAATAATCACCCTTCAAGTGTACATGAGTCATTCGTTAGGCAGAAATCGCATTCACTAGTCTTAATTGCTGGTTCGGTCTTCTGACAAAATGAACACATCAGATTGGTTCTTCGTATTGCAACGCAGGTTTGGCAAAAGAACAACAAGAAGCTTCTTCTGTTGTAAGTTCCATTAATGACCAAAGCTATCATTTTGTCCATCAAAGGCTGGATTTCATCAATATCATCGATCTTTATCGCGTAACCTCTAACATTGCACGTATACTTGCTTACAGCTGATTGTGATATCCCAAGAATCTTGGCCACTTGATCCTGTTTCAGTCCATGTTTTTCAACCAGTTGCTTTGCCATCAACGCTTTTACTGCAGGTATAACAGATTTCACTGCGATTTCGCAGGGGATTATCGTGGTTTTTCACCGTCTGGTTCCTATTCTTGTGGGAAAAGGTATATAAACATGACGCATGTCATAATGATATGACGTATGTCATGACAGGGAAAGCAAAATCAACCACATTTCTAACCAAAAACACTCCTTTCTCCCTGCCCTGTCATGACACGTGCAATTGAGGCGTACTATTCAATGAATATCGATGATCATGGAAGCAAATTTGAAGATTCACAAACCAAAATGGAATTGGTAGAAACCATTGAGAAGATTGATGAAACCTGTAGTAAATGTAAACCGTTGTCAATGGTTTCATGTGTGACAAACTGCAAGGTCTGGAGGCTCAAAAACGAACTCGGAGAACTTCACAAAAGAGCACAAGAAAAAGGCTTCACTACATCGCTTCTTAATACGATAAAGAATAGGAGACGCGTGCAGATTCTGGATCTAGTTTGTGGAGGATACCACTCAATAAGCAGGCTTCAAGACGAACTCAAGAAACGTGGTTACCATTATAGTCAAAATACAATACTTGAAGAATACATCAACCCTTTGATCAAGAATGATCTTGTGAAGGTCGATCGAGAAACATGGCATACTACATTGTTTGGTGCCAAACTAAACGAGTTGGCTAAGGACTCCTGTGACCTCGAAATCGTTTTGCCTCCCCACTCTGAATGCTATGAAGAAACAGTACTGTCTAGCCTTACATATGGACCTAAAACCTACGAAAGATCTAAAGGACATAATTCCGCCAGTGAATCTTGCGCGAGTCATAGGTCGCCTGCAAAAAGCACTGCTAGTGGAAACGAGCAAGGAAAAGGATTATGTATTTTTCTTCACAACGAAAAGAAATCCAGCAATGGAACAGCTTTCACAGACAGAGAAAAAAGTCTATAATAGCATTCCTGAAACAGGCATTTCTGCCAAAAAGATTGCGGAGAGAACCATGATAACGTTGAGAAGAACCTACAAGTATCTTAGACGGCTGAAGGGAAAGAAGATGATTTTTGCGAGAAAAAGGCCAAAGCTTTACACTCTGACTGCTAGAGGTCTTCAGACGGCCACAATGCTAAAAGAAATCTGTGATTTAGCGAGTCAAATATCAGCAATTACGTCACAACCTGCCAAGGCTGGGCATGCAAGTCACCCCGAAATCGATAACATCAGCAGGCTGGGATCTACAAGAGACAGTGTCGCCATTCCAATTACTGCCATTAGACGTGTTAAGCTGGACTGGCCCAAACCAAAATAGGCTTGGCAGGCAGAAGAAGTCTTCACTCGATTCTAGCAGCGAACGATGAAAAAGAATGGCGTACTGCTCTGCTAGGTGATTTTGTATAGGTTTCTGACTATTTCTTCCAGTATTTTATGGTGCTTCTTCTCGTCTTCTGCAATGTGTCCCAGAAGCAGCTTCAAGCCTTCATCTTTAGTGTGTTTCATCTCTTCTTGCACGTGTGCTAAGACATCAGCTTCCATCTTCACGTGTTCTTCGAGGCTTCTCTTCACGATAATAGGGTCAATGTACCCTTCGAGTTCATATTCCCACAACGTCTTTGATGGTGGAACTCCTTTGAGAGTCTCAAGAATGCCCGTCAGGATTCCCGCGTGTTTCTCTGAATCGAGGCGCATTTCCAAGAGAAGAAGCTTTGCGGCCGCGTTGCCAACCCTCTTCTCCAATTCAGCAATCTTTCTTACGTGTTCATTCTCAATAATTATCTGCTTCTTGATCAAAGGAACCAGTTTATCTTTCTGTTCCATTCAGATTCGCCCCGAATTGCTTTTAGAATATGAAAAATGATTTATTAAGGCTTCTGCAGAAGACCAACTGAATATGCTGTTGAGTTTAGCCGCCTGGAGAACCATGGAATGGAACATTCTTCCAGAGAACATCCCACCAATCCGCTTCAGTTATGGCCTCTCCTTGAACAAGTATCTCCAAGATCTCTTTCAGGAGCGCGTGGTGCCTTTTTTCGTCAGCTAGTATTGCGTTCAAGAGCAGTCTGACCTTGGCGTTTTCAACTGTCGGCAATACATTGCCGATTTTCTCGATCAAGTCTGCCTCCATTTGAATGTGCTTTTCCACAAGCTTTCTTTGCTCATCTAGGTTTTCTTGAGTGAGTGCTTGCGAAACGCTGGTCATGAGTGCGACGGCTGAAGCGTACATCTCCGCGTGTTTCACTGAGTCAAGGGATATGCCTTTCAAAACCCCTTTGACCGTCGGGTTTCCAATGTTAACCAAGGATTTGTTCAATGAATCCACAATCTTGTTTTCAATCTTGATTTGCTCCTTGAGAAAGCCTATCAATTCATCATTTGAGACCAAGACTTTTCATCCCCTTGCTCACAAAACATGCTAGGTTACATGAATAAGGCTTTCGGCAACTCTTTTTCCCAAGTTCCTGCATTTTTCCAGTGCGCCCTGGTCTGGCTCGTATCTGACCAGAAGAGGTGGTTCGGTAACGTTCATCGCAAACTTGTTCTTCATTATTTCAAGAACCAACTTAGGAGCCTCACCGCTCCACCCGTATGAACCAAATGCTGCAGCCGTCTTGTCTTGTAGGTTTATGTTCTTTTCAGCGGCTTCTTCAAACAGTTTCTTCATGTCGATTGTCATATCATGGTGGTAGGTCGGCACCCCGACAAGTATACCGTCGTAGTTGCTCAGTTTTTCAGTGGGCGCATAATAGGTTAGTTCCACTTTGACTCCTTGAACTGACTGTGCTCCTTCAGCTACGGCTTCCGCCATTTTCTTGGTGTTTCCAGTTCGACTATAGTAGAGGATGAGAATCTTGGGCATGTTAATCCACCGTCGTGAACGATCGCTTGACCGATGAATATGAAGTTTCTCTTTGGAATGCCTTTCAGACGTAATGCTAGCCGAATCCCGGTTTTCACTATTCACTATAACAGCTCTCAGGCGCCAGGGACTCTGGATAACATGCTCTCAGATGTCTTCTCAGCTCATAGCACACGTGACAATCGCTAACACATTTCGCGAGTGTGACAGAGCCTTTGGCTTCAGGCAGCTCCAAGAGTCCAGATGGTCCTTTCTGGACGAGGAGTCTCATGATTAGATTGTGTTCGTAATTGTATTCCTTCAATATTTCTGAGAGGGGTTCGATTTTTGCGTTACCAATACATAATCCCGGACAGATCGTTACATTTCCAAAAGGATCGATTTGTATGGCAGTCGGGTTTTTCAGCGCCGCACCAGCTTGTGACTGCAAAATGCACAACCCCTTTGGTGATCCCGCTTTATGCTGTAAGTATCTTGCCAGTTGATCAGCTGCTCGTCCTTCAATGAGCAAGGGTTTTCGTTCGATCGTGAAGTCTTCTGCGGAGTCTAGTCTTTCCAAGAGTGCCTCAGTCTTGATGTTGAAAGGATTTCGTGAGCCAGCAGATCCTAGAAATCGGCTGGTGACTACGAGCTTATTGAATCCGATTGCTCTAGCCACGTCTAAGGCGGTGTGAACGGAATGAAATGGAACGAACTCTTGGTGGAAAGCATCAACGCTTAACCGAATGGAAGATAATCCGGCTTTCTTTAGTTCTTGAAGTTTTCTTTGGGCATTGGTTTGGTTTCCACCCCAATATCCGTTGGTGATTAACCCTATTTCTTTCTGACCCAATTTATATGCAATTTCGATGCAACGTTTGAGTGTTTTGTAGAAAAGGAAAGGTTCCCCTCCACCGAAAATTATCCAATCCAAAGACTGTTCACGAGCTAACACGCTCATGTAGTTATTGAAATCATCTACTGCCATAACGCCTTGTCTAAGAGACGAAGCTCTATAGAAACAGTGGCGACATTTCGCAACACACTTGAATGTAAGAAGAAATTCGCAACCTTCAAGACTCATAGGCATGCTATTTCACGATTCTTTCCTGTTGTTTTATGCGACTGATCTTCGGCAAATCTACGGGGTATTCCAGCATCAATGCGAGATAAATAGTTTCGACGCAATCCAACTTTCTAAAACTCTCGCGCAGCGCGCACATTCCATGATAATGTAAATAATGCCCAAGTTGAAAAGTAATTCATCCATATAGAAAATGAAGGCAGACAGACCGACCTTCTCGTACATTGATCACATAAGATTATAAAGCAATTGCACGTTCGAGACATCCTAAGGGGAGGTTGTTTTATGGCTGAGCATTGCATTTTTTGCAAGATAGCAAGACATGAAGAGCCTGCAAGTCGCATTTATGAAGATGGAGAGGTTTTAGCTTTCTTGGATATGAGACCAGTTGGTGAAGGCCACACGCTTGTAATACCCAAGAAACATTATGAGAATATTCATGAAATTCCAGAAGAGGAGATTGCGAATCTTTTCAAAATAGTTAAGAAATTGGCTTCTGCCATTAAGGAAAGCATGAAGGCTGATGGATTAAGTGTAGTTCAAAACAACGGACGAGCTGCCCGCCAGATCATATTTCATTTTCACGTCCACATAATTCCAAGATATGAAGGGCAGGATTCACAGAGAACTCGTGAAATACATGAGCAACGCGAATTGGATAAGGTCGCGACAAAAATAAGAGAATTCATCTGATAATAGCGAAAAGGAATGGTACAAGCATGGTAAATGGGCGAAGAAAATGGAGAATGGCGTGAGAATGTAAAATGGCTGACAAGACGCTTTCCTACTCTATTGAAACTGAAATCCCCGCAAAATACATGCAGGACTTACTTGAGTTCATTCATCGAAAATACATAGTGCCCCAGAAAGAACGATTTACCGATGTCTCCAAAGGGATCGTAGAGGGTAAGGCTTCTCTTTCCTTCACTTCTCTAGACCCCGCTGGAAAACAGAATCTGAATGTAAAGATTACAGGTGGTAACCCGATAGAGTTGAGTATCACATGGCTTGATGACACGATTTCTTCGGAACGAGCAGACGAGGTCAGGCAAGATATTATCATTCTTGTTGGGTTTTTTGAAGAGAAAATGAGAAGCAGCACGCTCTTCTTGGCATGGAGAGAGGGCGAAGAGATAGTACCCGAGAAACTACGCGGAAAAGAGAAAACTTCTATCAATCGATTGTTCCTTGAGACTCAGATTCTTCTCGCCGTAGTTTTCATTAGCCTTGGCATGCTTCTTTTCTTCGTGATAGGATGGTACGCTCCAATCGTGCTCTTGGCTGCTCAACTGGTCCTCGTATTCTTTTCTAACAAACTAATTGCAAGAGGAGCAGACTGGCGCATAACTGAAAACAATCCGAACATACATCTACTGGAGTATCATTTGCCCATTGACGAGCACGAAGATTTCAGGCAGAAATACTCGAAAGACAAACTATTGGCTATTAAGAAAGAGATATACGAAGAAACACTGGCCAAAAAAGGCGAAGTCGACTGCAACAGCGTGCAGGAAGTATTTGCAAAGCATGGATTTGCATGTAAATCTGAGGACTTGTCAACAAGGAAAGTAAATGTGTACGAGCTGGTCAAAAGAAGCAAGGACATTTTTGGTTTTCCCATGCCTGAAGTCGTCGTATCCAACACGATTATCCCTAATGCAGCGGCTTCAGGACCAAGCCCCGGTCGTGGCGTAGTTTTGATAACCACAGGACTCCTTGTGCAACTCACTGACAAAGAGATTCTGAGTGTTCTTGGACACGAGTTCGGCCACTTAAAAGGGCATGATCCTCTCAATCTCTTCGCTTTGACTGGCGCAGAATTTCTTTTCCGATTCTACGTACTTCTCCCGCTGTTTCCAATCATCTTCTCCACGTACCTCTTCTTACTATATTTCTGGGGGGTGATGACTGTCATATTCTTCATTGCCAAATTCTTTGAAGCAAGAGCTGACCTCGTATCCGCCATTGTGGTAGGCGAACCCAAGATTCTAGCCACTGCCTTGGAAAAAATAGGTTTCAAGAGATTGCTATATGAACGATCGCCACCATACCGCATTCAGGAATGGATTAGCTTGGATCCTCACCCACCAGTATACTTCAGAGTAAGTCGACTGGAGAAGCTCAAAGTACCTGTGCAAATAAAACACCCTTTGATTCAGTCAGCAAGAGATGTCATAAGCGGATTCCTCGCCAGCTTCTGACAAAGCGCGAGTGAACATCGTTTGCGCGCGTGTTCCATCATAATTCTAGGAGTCTATTCCTGGAAGCTGGAAATAGGAGCTGAACTGCGACCCAGCGGCGACATCGACCGCAAACCTCTTTTTTCTGTTTTCCAACCTCTCAGTTCGTATTCCAAATATTCACTAATCAGTCGAGTTTCTCTTTACTTGAATGCAGATTTTGCGCGTCTCCCATACTTTTGCCAAAGGGAAAAATGTAAGAAGAGAAAAGATTATGTAAATAGATGAAAAACTAAGTGACTAGAATGAAGCAAGCGGTTTTGTTAGCTTTCATGTGGATTCTATTGTCCTCGACTATATTGACTTCTGTGAATGGAAAGATAGTAGTGGGCGCCTCAACTTCAGAATCAAGCATAGATTTTCTTAAGGGTGTTGGTGAACCCTTAACGTACAGAAGTGCATGGAGTCCTGAGCATCTTAATATAACTAAGGCATTCGAGGAAATGCAGTTCTTAAATGTTAGCAGACTCCGAGAGTGGGTGTGGAGATGGATGATTTTCAATGAAACTGGCAACGGTTTGAATGAGAATATTGTAGATGCATTGAATGAAATTGTTGCCAAGGCAAAGTCCCAGAATATTACGGTGATGGGGATGGTTCAGGACTTTCCAAGCTGGATGACCGGAATTGAAAACGATGATCAGGCTGTTCCTTCTCCTCGAAACCTCACTGAGGGTTCTCCTTACAGGAAATTCCTAGACAGCTATGAAGAATCCTGGGAAGTTCTTGCAAAGACGTTTCCTAACATAACCATGTGGGAGATTGGGAACGAGTATAATCTCCCTCAATTTCTCCATCCTTCAGGGTATAATGAGAGCGACAACAAGACATGGTTCCCTCCCTCGGAAACAGTTGACATAGTAACCGATCTACTATACTGCGGTTCACGAGCGATCAATGCAAGCAACCCTGCTACGACAAGGGTAATGTGCGGTCTTGGCCCAGGTGGAAATAGATTAAAGGATATTGAGAGTTTTCTGGACGCGATCTATGAAAACATTGAAAGCGGCAGATGGCCCAGCACAAATATCAGCGACTTTTTCCAAACGGCTTGTTGGCACCCCTACGTCTCCAACGAAGAGCCAACTGAACAAAACTGGGTGATCCCAAACACTGAAATTTACAACGTTACGGTTAATCACGGGGATACGAGCAGGCGAGTGATCTTTAGCGAAATGGGCTTCAGCGACAATAGTACAGGCCTTTCTCGGGAAGAAGTTGCAGACTACCTGAATGAAACTTTCAGGCTTGCGAAAGACAAATTCCCTTGGTTAGACACGATCTACTGGTTTAGGCTGATAGATCCAGACGCACACTTCGACCAAAACTTGAGTGAAAGAGAATATGGGTACGGGCTTTTTAGCCTAGGCTGGTGTTGGAAACCAGCCGCAACCGCTTATAGCATTCCAGAGTTTCCATCAACCATTGTTCTATCAATGCTCATGATAGCAACGCTATTGGCGGTCATATTCTGCATTGCTCTTATCGTATTGGTTGCCAAACCTTCGAAAAGGGTTTTCCGCGAAGCATTACAGAAACGTAGTCCATGAGCCACGTGCCCATGACGCGAATGAACCCAAGTTTTTGAAATCTTCTTAGAGACTCGTACACGGTCAGGTCTTTGATGAAAACGAATTTGCCCAGTTTAGAAAGTCGACGTGCGAGGTCGTGATCCTCCATGCAGGACAGGTTCTCGTTAAAACCTTTTACGCTCTTGAAAGCCTCTTTTCTGACAGCAAAAAATTCGCCCCTAGAGTGAGGTTTGAGTTTGGCAGATGCTCGGATGAGCGTGTTGTAAAAACGGAAAAATGCTGTGGGGCCAAATCTGTGCTGGCTCGGCATTATGTTGCAGGTAGCCCCAACCACGGCAGTATCTTCAAAAGTCTTTAGAATGCGTTCCACAAAGTTCGATGGAAAAGTCACGTCAGCGTCCATGAACACTAGTATGCTGCCAACTGCGTGTTTAGCTCCGAGGTTTTTTCCTTTTGAAATGCCTGACTCTCTTGCCTGGTACACCTTGTCTGTGAAGTGTCTAGCAATCTCTACGGTCTTGTCGCAGCTGCCACCGTCGACAACTATGATTTCTGCACTGGGCTTTGCTTTCTTCAGCATCTGCAAAGTGGCTGCTATGTATTTTTCCTCTTGTAATGTGGGAATAATCACCGAAACGGGAACATTTTGCTCTGGCATCATTTGCATGTTAGGCTTCTAGCTCCCTAGTAAGACTTTTGCCAATTCACTGTTTGTCAATAAAGCTTCTCAGAAAAAGCAAGCAGCCAACGGAATATTCAGAGATTGTGGGTTCGCCCCGAGAACTGGGATGTATGCTTGGAAGCCGGGGATGGGAGTTGAACCCATATAGAGCGGCTCTGCAGGCCGCCGCTTCAACCGTTCAGCCACCCCGGCGCTTAGGATATCTTTGAAACCACAATAAATAGATTGTTCAATTGATGTTTAATCGTTCGACAACTTCTCTATAGACAGTTAACGCTGACTTTTCGCTTTTGACATTCTTGATGAGCATTCTCCCGTTGCTAAAGAGCGTTATTTCGAAATTCTTGTAATCGAATATTATTGCCAGCCGAGATTTTATGTGAACTTTGAACTGCTGCTCGATTGATCTGTAAACGTCAGTTAGGTTTAGTTTCAAAGGCTTCTCAGGATTTACGTTTGCAGTCTTTCGTCCACATAACCAAGCAAGCTTCTCACTGGCTTTAGGAACGGTCTTTTCAACATGACACACTGGACAATTGCTTCTTTTGAAGATATCTATGGTTGTGAAGTACATGTCGCTGAAATCACAGATCAAAAGCTTGTTCTTCAGGGTCTCGCCTATTCCAGCTAGAGTCTTTATTGTTTCCATGGCCTGCATAGCGCCAATGATGCCTGGTGCAGCGCCAAGCACCCCTCGCACGTCACATGATGATAAGACGCTGTCATCAATGCTGGGAAAGACACATTCTAAGCACGGCGTTTCAGGCGAAGCAAACACTGAAAGGTTTCCTTCAACGCCAATGGCAGCACCAAAAACATATGGAATCCCAAGCTTTGCACATGTACGATTGACCAGATAACGGGTATGCATGTTGTCTAAGCCGTCAACGACGCAGTCCATTCCAGAGAGAAGCCTTTCAACGTTATTCGCGTTCACGTTTTCAGGAAACGCCTTAATCTTCACGAGCGGATTAGCCTTAGTCAGTCTCTTAGCCGAAACCTCAACCTTCGGATACAACAAATCATCTGGGCCATACAGAACCTGCCTATGCAGATTATCCAGCTCAACAGTGTCCTGATCCACCAGACACAAGTGTCCAACTCCCGCAAGAGCCAAGTAAAGCGATGAAACCGTGCCTAACCCGCCTAACCCAACAACGGCAACCTTTGACTCCGCAAGCTTCCTCTGCCCCTTACTGCCAAGCTCTTTCAAAACAATTTGGCGACTGTAATACTCGTCGTAAGTCGGGATTTTCCTGACTCTGACCATTCTATAGTTCTCCTTGCTAACTTCTGCTGTTAACCAGTCTTATATCTGCCTTTTTTCAGAAACTGCTTCTCATAGATCTCCCTAACTCTTTGAATCGTGTCAGCCTCTTCAGCGCTCTTGTCCTCCCTGATGCGTGTTATTCTGGCAAAACGCAAAGCCATCCCACACCTGTATTTTGGGCTTCTCTGAATCTCATTGTAAGCGACTTCAACCACTATTTTCGGAACGACAGACACATGCCCCATTGTTTCCCGAGTCGTTACTTCCTTGAGTCTCTTTGTCATCTCAATGATTTCAGCGTCAGTCAAACCTTTGAACGTTTTACCAACCTCCAAGAACTTTCCTGTCTCAGCATCACGCGCCGCCAAGTAGTAATCTGAAAGCCACCCGTGTCTTCTGCCATAACCATACTCGGCACCAACTATCGCCAAATCCAAAGGCTCAAGAACAGGTTTCATCTTAAGCCAACGCTTTCCCCTTATTCCCAGTGTATAGACACTGTTGACATCCTTAGCCATCAGGCCTTCATGTCCAGCAGCCAAAGCCTCATCAAGAAAATGCTTCGCCATCTTGGCATCTTCTGTAACAATCTGTGTTGCGAGCGAAATCTTCCCAACTATCTCTGAGAGCTTCTGTCTACGCTGCAAGTAAGGAAACGAAATCAAGCTTTCTCCATCAAGATACAAAGCGTCAAACAGACGAAGCACGACGGGAATCTGTTCAGCTGATTCTTCTATGGCGTGAACCCGCTTGAACCGCCGCATCAAATGCTGAAACGGAATGGGAGAGCCAGAACTGTCAACAGCCACAACCTCGCCTTCAAGAATAGCGTCGACTGCCCCAACATTCATGATGACTGTTTCAACGATTTCAGGAAGGCTTCCCGTAACATCAGTCAATCTTCGACTGAATATCTTCACTTCGTCGCCATGCTTGTGGATCTGAACCCTAGCGCCATCATATTTATACTCAAAAGCCGTCTTCCCTCCATGCTCTTTCAAAGCTTCCTCTACGTTGTCTGCCATCTGAGCCAACATAAGCTGAACTGGTCTGAAGACCTTGAAACTTGTTCTGCCCAACCCTTCCATGCCCTCTGCCTTCAACACGGCTGCAACTTCTCCAACATCACCTAGGATCATGCTCGCTCTCTGTACGTCAGCTAATGGAATAGCGAAAGCCTTTGCCACAGTCTGCTCCATCAGCCCTTCGTGAAAGCCGGTGCGCATGTCACCAATGAAGATCTTGACCAGATATTTCGTTTCGAGGGGTGATGCTAGACTCAATAGGGTTTCTATCAATCGCTCTTTCTTCTCTTTAGAACCAACTCCTGCAGTCCTTGTTATAGTTGCAAAATCGCTTCTGACACCCATTATCGTCAACGCTCTCTCGAAAAGTACTGTCTGTCTCCTTGCTTTGCTGTTTTCAAGAATAGTCTTAGTAGCTGATCCTATGTCACCTGACTTGTTGAAAGCCTGCAAAAACTCCTTACGCCCGACTCCTGCAATACGTTCTATGATTCCGCTCAGGGTAGCCCAACTCACGTCCAGCGTTTGCTGGCTCCATTTGGGGAATGGCCTCCCAAGAATCATCGCGACTGCGGGCTCCACCTCTTCGTGGTCCAGCTTCTTCAGAAAATCTGCAACGGCATCTATCATTGGAAGCCTTTTCTTTGTTGCCCCCAGTTTCTCACAGAGCTCAGCCAACAACCTGAAAGATGTGGGCATCAGTCTAACCCTTTAAAGCCTTGACTACGCTTTCAGTAAACGTCTTGAAAGGATAAGTCTTGTCTGGTCTCACGATCAGAAAAACAGCTAGCTTCGAGCATCTTGCTAGAAGGACGCTTCCAGTTTCGCCTTTACTTCCTTGATCTTCTTGTTCAATTCCTTGACTTTGGCCTTGTTTTTCAACGCTGTGTAGCTGTCTCGGGCATATTCGAGTGCGCTGACACCGTATCTGTCGAACCCTTTCTGAAACGATTGATCAGCAGCTTTCATGAAGTGTTCTGTGGCAGCCTCATAGTCTTTCAGCGCAAAAGCGCATTCACCTGCCCTGTAGAGCATTGTGGTGGAGTCGAAATAGTTTTGACCCTTGTAATAGAGTTCTGCAGTTCTCAGAAAAATCTCCTTTGCTTCCTTGTATTTTCCAGCTTCAAACAGGGCATTAGCCTCTTTATGCATTTTAACATGGTCTTCCTTGAGATTGGGTTCACTCATGGTTTTCAACTCGCAATTTGCTATCTATCACACAAAAGCTTGCATTTAGGCTTTCCCATCATAAACCTCTAGCCTGCTCGCAAACACTAAATCCTCTAGACCTTCTAAAGAGCATGATACCGCTCTTCTCGGTAACATAGTCGAAGTCTACCGTTAAGGCTTACTAGGAGATTTCTTGGACATTATTGTTATTGCGAGCGCTAGGAGCAACAGGAACGATGGCAAGATGATTGCTGAAGGAAACTCTGGGATCACGGGGTTCATTAGTGGGTAGTGGTCTGTGTTGTTTGCGTCGATGACGTAGGGCGTGTCGCCTATGCCGTCGCTCCCAGTTATGTTTTGATAGGGGCCATTATGAGAGTCTGTGCCGTCGCAGTTGCTCCAGTAGTTTCCGCCGCTGGGGTAGCCGTTATCCCAAACGTTCGCTGATTGGCTGCTGGAAACTTGCTGAAAGTTGCCTATGAAGTTGTTATGGAAGAACCTGCTGCCAGAGGAGACATAGAGATAGACGCCTGCGTAGTTGTTTATTGCGGTGTTGCCGAAAACAGTGTTGTTGGAAGAGTATATGAGCACGATGCCACCGCCGTTGTTTGTTGCGGTATTGTCGTAGATTGTGTTGTTGGAGGAGGAAACGAGCCAGATACCATCGTAGTTGTCCGTCATGTTGTTGCTGGAGATAGTGTTATAGTCTGAGGAGGACTGGAGGGAGATACCGCAGTATTCGTCTGCCGTCATGTTGTTGCCAGAAACCGTGTTGTTCGAAGATGAGTAGAGAACAATGCCGTAATAGAATGCTATAATTCGCGTGTTTTGGACTGTCACGTTGGTTCTGTGTGACAAGTCTATTCCTGCCCCACTCCCTTCTCCTTGAAACGTGCATCCAGCCCCATCCAAGGTCATGTTGTCTCTTTCGATCACGATGCCATCAGAGTCACTCGTTACGTTGCCAGTCAACGTGTAGAGGTCTCCCTTCCGATGTATTGGTGCTCCTGAGGGGTAGATGCTTCCGTCAGCCCTGATGTATATGGTTTGGCCTTCGAAGGGTACCCAAGGCTGCATTAGCGGATAGTCATCTCTGTAAAGAAGTGGGACATAATTGGTGGGGTAGTAAGTATCCCCTATTCCGTCGCTTCCAGTCTCATTCTGGTATGGGCCACTGTAAACGTCAGTGCCATTGTAGTCGCTCCAGTAGTTGCCGCCAGACGGATAGCCATCGTCCCAAGAACTAATAGGTTGCACGGGGCAACTATCACAGAATCCAACACTGGCTTGAAAGAGAGTGTTGTTGACAAAGCTATTGTGAAAAATCATGTTGCCAGAACCGAAGAGCACGATGCCACCCTGATTACCTGCTATGTTGTTTCCGAAAACAAAGTTGCTATCAGAATCAAAGATGCCGATGCCAATCCAGTCGTCTGTTATGTTGTTTCCTGTGATGTTGCAGTGGCTTGCACGCTCCAGATGGATCCCCGCAAAGTATTTGGAGGAGTCGTTTCGTACCATGAACCCTCTCACGCTGACACCATCGCCAGTAATGCTGATGCCATCTCCAGTGCCGCCTCCGTCGATGATCGTGCTCTGCGGGTTCTCCCCTACGAGCGACAAAGCCTTGCTACCCACGACGACGTTTTCACGGTACGTTCCTGCCCTCACGTACACGGTGTCTCCTGAACTGGCTGCGTTTATGGCTGCTTGAATAGTTGAATAGTCGTCTGGAACCGTAATCGTCGCAGGAGACGACCTTGCAGGCTTAGCACTAAACGCCAAGGCAAACATGCTAACCAGAAGCATCACCAGAACTAACGCAGAAATCAGCCTCTTCATGCCCACTTCCCCTCTCAAAACAACCACATCCTTCTGAGCTATTTAGCTTTGTGATACACGCTCAAAGAAGAAAGTTTTGTCCGCCAAACAGAGAAAAAATCGGGGTTGCGGGAGATGTCGCCACTTTCCAAGCTTTCTCATCACAAAACCTAAAGCTACTTAAAGCAACTAAAAACAACCAAATCCGTAAGTGAAGTAAACATGAAAATCTGTGACGCACACGTTCATCTCGGAAAATCAGGACCTTGGCAACCCTACATGAACCCATCAATCAGTATAGAGAAGCTTATCCCGCTCTTCAATAGATATAACGTTGAAAGAGCAGTAGTCTTCCCAAATCCCAACGTCGGCGACAAATACCCCGAAATGAATGACTACATCGCCCAGTGTGTCTGTAAGTATCCTGAGCGACTGGTTGGTTTCGGGCGCGTAGACCCGCGAAGACAAGACGCCGTAAAGGAATTGACACGCATTAAGCACACCTTGGGGTTAACGGGACTGAAACTGCACCCGTTCGTGGAGTGCTTCAGACCAGACCACCCGTTCTTCAACAAATTCTTCCATAAAGCCAACGAACTCGAACTGCCAATATTGTTTCACACAGGTGACGGCTTCTCCTCACCAAGCCTCATCGCCAAGATTGCAGAGAGACACGCAGAACTGCCCATAATTCTCGGCCATCTAAGAGAAGGCGCACTTGGCGTCCTCAAAGAGAACGGCAATGTTTTCGTCGAAACGTCAGGCACACTTCCTGACTTCATCGAACTCGCAGCGGACATAGACGAAAACAGAATACTTTTCGGCTCTGACGCCCCTTACTACAGGTACCCCACGCAGACAGCAATAGTCGAAGCAGCAAACATCACCCAGAAATTGAAAAGAAAAATCCTTTATGAGAATTTCCTAAGACTCTTTACCCCAAAAGACAGATAAGAGATATGACCCTTACAGAACACGAAGGTGCACTGATGAACGAAAAAGAAAACTCTGCAAGAACGACCGTCAAGTTCGCAATCGCCGCGGTCTTCGCAGCACTCGTATGCGTTGTCACGCTAGTTTTCATCATGAATATCCCTGCAACCAAGGGTTACTTCAACATCGGTGAGACTATGATTTACGTGGCCGCATTGGTTTTCGGTCCATTCGTAGGTGCTTTCGCAGGAGGGGTGGGAGCTGCGATTTCTGATCTACTGGTCGCTCCAGTCTACGCCCCAGGAACGCTTATAGTGAAATGCTGCGAGGGAGCCATTGTAGGATTCTTGAATAGAAGGATGCCTAGCCAATCTTCGAAGAACAAATGGAGGATTTATACCATGACACTCGGAATTCTCGTTGGAATACTGCTTGCGGTAATCGGATCCTTCTATTTACATAACTTAGACGTGTATTGGGGTTACCCTTCTCCTGAAACTGCGACATTCAGCCTGTCCGTACCTTTCTACATATGGTACATCCTAGGTGGAGTCCTTGCTTTGGCTATCACTATGATGGGCTTCAAGCTGGAACCAGAATCCGGACGAGCCGTTCTGGCCATACTCGTTGGAGGTCTAGAAATGGTTCTAGGGTACTACCTCTATGAGCAGCTGGTGGTTGGCCCTGTTGCAATCGTAGAAGTCGCCGCAAACATACTCCAAATGCTTGTCGGTATGGCCGTTGCAATACCTGTGGCAAGAGTGATTTCTCGACGCCTTCCTCAGTTTGGAAGCTGAATCAACTAGGTTTCGAAGTGACCTTGATGAATCTGCCTCCAGGAAAAATCCCAGCAGATCTTTTGAAGGAAATCGTCTTCAAACACCTTGGTGTTAACCGATCTGAGGTTGTTCTAGGCCCATCTGCTGGCATCGATGGCGCAGTAATAGAAGTAGGAAAACGATCTCTGGTCGTTTCTATGGATCCCGTTACTGGTGCATTGGAAAGGATCGGATGGCTTGCAGTCCACGTAAACGCAAACGACATAGCGACATTCGGTGTAGAACCTGCTTTTCTTTTCTCATGCATTTTGTTACCTGAAACTGCAGACAGGGAAATCGTTGAAATGATCAGTATGCAAATGGACGAGGCGGCCAAGGCTCTGGGAATAGCAATCGCGGGAGGGCATTGCGAAGTAACCCCGAAGCTGGCCAATCCGATAGTTGTGGGCTGTGCTATAGGCGTCACAGAAACTGGAAACTACGTGACAGCTGCAGGAGCCAAAGAAGGTGACAAACTCCTTCTGACTAAAAGCGCGGGAATCGAAGGAACGGCCATCATCGCATCAGACAGAGAAGAACAACTGAAAAAGGCACTAACTCAGCAAACGTTAGACCGTGCCAAGAGATACTTTGACAGCATAAGCGTCGTCAAAGAAGCCATTATCGCCTTCAAAACTGGAGGAGTGAGCGCGATGCATGATCCAACGGAAGGTGGACTAGCTGGAGGAATACACGAAATGGCAGACGCCTCACACCTTGGCGTGAAGATTTCTGAAGAAGACATTCCTGTAAGCCACGAGACGGCTCAAATATGTAGATATTTCAAAATTGACCCGTTACAGCTGATCAGCTCGGGTGCTTTGCTGATATCGGCCAAACCTAGATCTGCAAACACAATAATCAAAAGCTTGCTACGATCAGGCATCCAAGCAACTACTATTGGTCATTTCCTAGAAAACCCCAAGGAGCGAATCTTCGTCAGAAAAGGCGGAAAAGTGCAAACTTTGCCTAGGCCTACATCAGACCATCTTTGGCAAGTCATCCAACAGTCATGATTATCGATGAAACATCAATAGCATCCACTAGGTTCCGATATTTTTTTGATGTGATTTCACGAGCTGATAAACACTTCCGAACACAAACGCTACAAACCGTGCAACATCCATCAGCGGATACACAAAAATCCTTTTCCACTTTCCATCTCTATACACGACGGTTCGATACACATAGAAAAGCGCAAGACCGACAAACGGAAAAACCAAGAGACTAGAAAACACGTACAAGAAGCCAAAAGAGCCTGTGAGAACCGCAAGAACACTCAAAGATGAGAGTAGCGTCGTCCAAAGGATCAAGCCGAAGATAATGAGAAGAATCCACTTGGAAAAGATGCTTTTCAATCCCTTCTCTCTTAAGAGAACGCCCATGCCCCTTCCATAACGAAAGGTCTGCTTCAAAAGTTCTCGGACACTTGAACGATGTTTATGAGAGACCAGCAAATCTGGATCCAAAACCATTGTATGACCTGTGCTGCAAATTCTCTCCACAAGTTCGTCTTCGTCAAAACCATACTCAATGTTCTCGTCAAACTCGCCAACTTCATCCAAGGTGCTTCTTCGAATAGCCATGTTGCATCCAGCAGGGTATTGAAGCGGAGGCTTGACCTCACTGAGTATCTTTTTTTCCCTGAATACCCGCATGACAGGAATTAGACTCTCGTCACAGTACCGTGAAATAAGGTCATCATAAAACCCCTGAGCGTTTCCACCAACACAGCCAGCTTCCTTTTCATCAAAGTCTTCAACTATCCTTTTGACCCAGTCCTTTGAAACAACGCAGTCACTATCTGTAAACGCAATGATTTCACCCGTGCTGTTTTTTATCCCTGTATTCCTAGCAGCGTTCAAACCGGGTCTCTCTTCTGTCAGGAGTTTGACCGTTGGATATCGCAATACGATCTCTCGCGTATTGTCACTGGAATTTCCATCTACGACGATTATTTCAAGCATTTCCTTGTCATAGTCAACATGCATAAGCGAGTCTAGGAGACCACCTATTTCTTGAGCTCCGTTCTTAACTGGAACAATCAGTGAAACTCTTGGAAGACTATGATCCTTACTGGGCAATATCCCTTCTCCCATAGACAAAACAGGCTTTTGAAAATCCTCTTTGGCTTTCTCTCTATTAAAACCCTCTCTCGGCAACGACCTGTCAAAATATCAGACCTGGATGCACATTGGTTTTTCCTTTTCCAGTCTAGTGAAGGCTTTCCTCGGTCGACTGAATGACTTGATTTTTCTTCTGATTTGACGCCACATTATGTGTTTTGAAGCCAGCTGATTGAGTTTTTCACCATGAGAATGATGGACAGCAAATTCCGGTTCAACAATTATCTGATAGCCTCTCGCTTGCATCTCTACTGCCCAATCATAGTCCTCTCCTCCAAAACCCCTGGCTTCGGGTATTTCACATGGCAACTTTTCGTCGAAAGGATAGATTGCCCACAATGTCCTTCTGAAAATGCAGTTGATGGTTGAAAAATAGTCATCTTTAACATAAGCCTTGGTCAATTCATTGCGCCTTTTCCACCCCAAATCGTATCCAAGTTTTTCCCAAGTTGTTCCGTCTTCATGAGAAGTAAAGTATCCACCAACACCGGCTATCTTTGGATTCCTGAAATGCAGAGCGCCCCTCTCCAACCAAGTGTCCGAAGAAGGCAAAGAGTGCCCATTTGTTACACAAACAAGCTCACCAGATGCGACGAAAACTCCCACGTTCGTAGTATATGCATGCGAAAACTCTTTGTCAGAGACTGGCACGAGTTTCAAGCGAATCTTGTTGCCGAAGATTTTAATCTTAGCCTGTAACAAGAGATTGTGCATTTCTTCAAGTTTCGCTTTCGTCGAAAAGTTGTCCACAACAACTAACTCTACTGGTTGTAGTGTTTGGCGCGAAATCCTCCGCAGGAGTTCACGAAAACGACTTTCAATGTCTCTTGTCCGAATAAGCATAGAAACGCTGAGATTCTGCAACATCGTGGAACCTTAACAAAGGCTAGGAATATAACTGCTTCGTGTAGCCGTCTGAGGAGTAATTAGTCAACAATCAGTCACAGTAGAGCCTCTTTTGGAGGAAACGTCTTCTCATGTTTGCGCTAACTTAAAATATCGATGATAGAGTTAACGGTAATGCAAGTGAAGTGGCGCTACATTGGTGATGACACTAGAAAAAGCCGCAAGAATCGCTAAGTGTTCAATACTACCAAACAGGCCCTATCACGTCCAATGGTTGCTTACCAGAAGATGTAACTACAGATGCAAAGGCTGCAACGTTTGGCGAGATCAAAACGTAGAGGAATTGTCCACAGACAAGATCAAGGAGGGCTTGAATGTACTAAAGGAACTTGACGTGCTGGAAATCGTGTTCTCGGGTGGAGCACCACTACTCAGAGATGACATTGACGAAATCTTAGAGTATGCCTCACGCTACTTCATAACCACAGTTTATGATAATGGAAGCTTGGCCGAGAAGAAAATAGACGCCCTGCAAAAAGTGGACTTCGTCGCTATCTCACTTGACACTCTAGACGCCGCCAAAAATGACCATGCCAAGGGCGTTAAAGGCTCATGGGATAAAGCCATGAAAACCATTGAGGCGTTACATGAAAATGGCGTCTCAGTCAGTATAAGCCCAACTATCTCACAGCTCAACCTCCACGAAATCGTTGACCTAACCAAGTATTTCACGCAAAGAGAAATTCCAGTATGGTATTGTCTGTATTCCTATGATGGCGACGTGGATTCAAATCAGCTTTTCAAAATAGGCAAAAAGAACAATGAACTTGAGATCGTTGACAGAGAAGGAATGGTGAACCTCTGCAACACTCTGACTGAGATGAAAAGGCAGAATGGCTACGTTCTAATAACCACCAAAACCTTAGAAGCCATCAAGCATCTTTTCGGAGAAGGAAAAAGAACATGGAAATGCCGCGCGCTTCAGAATTTCTTCATGATTGATCATCTTGGCCGAGTGGCCGGTTGTCACCTACGTAGGCCGGTGGCATCGATCTTCGACCTGCCCGATGTTTGGAGCAGCCATGAATTTGACGTTTTGAGAAGAAGCTACAGTGAATGCGCCAAATGCACGTATTTGTGCTACATCTTCTACAGCTTGCATGGGAGTGTAATTGGTAACTTCCAGATCGCCCAAGACAGATGGAGAAACGCTAGCATCCTCTGGAAGAGAAACAAGCCTATGCTTCTAAGTTCGGCAAGATAGAGATCGCTTCCGCCATTTTTTCTCTTAGAACTTGATCCACTTCGACTCCATCAACCGCTTTTTCAAGCGCCCATATTTGCACTTGAACATGTGAGGGTGAAACCTTTGTCATTTTCTGGGGAACTATGCCCTTTTCTTTCCTCAAAGAGGAAAAAGCGAGCAAAAACACGATGACGATGACCATTGAAACCCCAAAAGCCAGCGTTACAGTTTCCTGTGGAGTCAGACTCGGATTCATGGATATCTTTTCAGTATTTTGTCTTGGTTCACAATATAACTATTTTCATTGCTGAAGCGTGCTTCTCAGCGTTTGACCGATTTTGGGATTAATGCACGAGTGAAGCTGCAAGGCTTGCGAGCTTATGATCTGAACCTACTTGGAAAGGGCACAATTGCTTAGCACTGTGCAAAGAGCTTGAAAAACTTCCTCTGCTTCCAATCTGTTGGTGTCCAGGATCAATTGAAAAGGGTTGTAGTCCTCTCCTAGGTTAAAACCGTAGAGTTTCTTGTATATACTCTTCGTATGTTTTTCCTTGCGTCTCAAAGCTTTCAATGCTTCTTGCGGATTCATGTGGTCTCTTCTAGCTATTCTTTCAGCTCTAATCTCTGGAGATGCTTCAAGCCATATTTTGAAGCCCTCTTCAAGAAGCCAAGGCATTGTCCAACTGTCTAATATGACATTTCCAGCCTTCGCCAACTCCAAAAGCTTCCTGTCAATCTCCTCATCGAATTCCTGATCTTTTCCTCTCCTTTCCAGAAAGCGCATTCCCTCTTCGCTTTCCCACCAACCATAATCAACATTTTTGTAGCCTTCCTCCATGGCTAAGGCTTTTAGCGCGTCTCCGCCCGAAAAGTATCTGAATCCATATTTTTCAGCTAACCTTTTGGCTAACGTGCTCTTTCCACTTCCAGCCATGCCACAGACGCAAATGATTAGGGGTTCTTTACGTTTCTTAGCCTTTTTTTCGCTACGAGACATATACTTACCCTCCAGTCACCCGTGTCTAAACGTTTGCAACTGCAGAATCAACGCTCACAGCTCTGTGATTGTGTTTCTTGATCCGTGTGCGACCGTTTAGCTGTGGCAACTACTCAGATACCTCTACTATTCCAAATACATGCGAAAAAATGGTGCCAAGCATCATAGAGCAAAGCAGGTACCACCACACCAGAGAAGATAAATTAAGCACGAGTATTGAAAGCGTAGGACCTACACCTGGGAAATAAGCGACAGGGATCGCTTGTGCGTTTTTCGTGTAGAATCCTCCTAGGAATTGCCATATGAGGATTAGCGGAACGAAGAAAATCAGTGTCACTTTCATGGATTGCCAAGTCATTTTAGACTGAAGCTGAAGAATCTGTTTTTGCTTTTTCATTAGTTTCTCAACTGTCTTCTTGTCATTGGCTTTCTGAGCCTTACGCAGCTCTGAATTCCACTCCGCAATTTCTTTTCTCCAAGCTTTCGATTTTTCTGGGTTACTCAGAAGGCGATTAGTAAGAGAGGTTAACAGAGATATGAGAAGGGCTAGGAAGAAAAGGAAGAGGGTTGAATAGGGAATCTCAGTTGGGGGAAACTGCATCTGCTCCATCTCCTTTCAAAAACATTATTCTCGCAGTTTCCTCGGATGCTTTGCCAATGTGACGAACAACGGTTTTTCCAGTTCCAAATTCACTTGATACGATAGTCACTCTGGCCATATTCTAATCTCCGAATATCCGTCTGAAGGCAGGGATCGTCTCTTCAGCCCTCTCCTTGATCAGTATCTCATAATATTGATAGATTATTCCCACTGAAAGCAGAATACCCATCCCTGAACCGAAGACCCCGAAGAAGTCGGAGACGCCGGCGACCAGCGCTACCGCTATTCCGCCTACAACCGTGACGGCTGGAATATAGCGTTTCAAGATTGACTCTATACCCTTCCCAGACCGCCTGTATCCAGGGATTTGCATGCCAGCGTCAACCAGCTGGTTAGCTACGGTTGAAGGCCCTAATCCGCCAACCTCAAGCCAAGTCAATGAGAAAATTACACAAAAAGCCATAAGGATACCCAAGTAGACAAGGGCTCTAACTGGAGCTCCAGTAACGTCCAGGAAACTCTTAGGGGCGGTAACGTAATAGACCAGGCCACCTATAGGGGTATAACTTGTTACCTTGTTTGTTGTTGTGTCCACGACAGGTTTGAACTGACATAGAAGATCAAGCCAGAAGTTACTGCCCGGGGAAGGATTACCGTTCATTCCCCAGAAGAGCTGGGAAAAGAAGTACACGTTGGCAAAGAGGGCTGATGCAAAGATGACTGGCAAGTTGGACACGTACAGAAGCTTTATTGGATATCGGCTGCGAAAACCTTTGTAGCCAGCATAGGACAAGGGCAGTTCTATCCTGACGCCTTCCATGTATATTATGACTAGGAAGGCTACGATAGTTGCTATGAGACCAAGTAGAGATGGGTTTGATGAATTCTGCCGCAACCACAGCTCAGACAGGTTTTGACCAGTTGACAAGTACTGTCCCAGAGCCACGAAAAAGCCGTATCCGTGAATTTCGCCGACTGCAGGCGCAGGCGAAAATGCTTGCCAGAATATGTGTTGAGCAACACCGCCCATGATGAATAGGCTTATGCCGCTACCGAAGCCCCAGCCCTTCTGTACAAGCTCGTCCAGAAGCAAAACAATGATCCCAGCCGCTATTAGTTGAAGGAATACTATGATAGCCACCGGTCCTGATAGTGCCCCATACATTCCTCCGATTATGTAAGCTGTTGCTTGAACGCCTGTCAGGACTATGGAAAACACTTTGCTGGCTGTGGTAAACAAGCTTCTGTCTTCGGGATTTGACATGTCACAATCTATCATAGCTGAACCCACTAGAAGCTGCAGAATCAAGCCAGCCGTCACTATGGGGCCGATCCCAAGCTCCATAAGACTGCCACGGCTCGAAGCGAAAATCACCCTGAGGGCGGCAAGCTCACCTAGTGCCGTCTTCTCAACTCCAAAGAGGGGAGTTTCAGTCATGACAAAGTAGATTATTAGCACAAGTGCTGTCCAGAAAAGTTTCTCGTTAAACTTGACTCTGCGTTCTGCTGCCTTTATCTCTGGAATGGCTCTTGCAATCGGTTTAAAAAGACTTAGAAATCTCCCAGCCATAGCTCAGCAGCTACTCTCCCTTTTCCTCAGCTTCCACGAGCACCTCACCGCCGGCATCCTTAATCTTTTGGGTGGCAGCCTTGGAACAGGAAGCCACTTTCACAGTTAAGGGCTGCGTAACTTTCCCGGTGCCAAGAAGTTTTGTGTAACCAAGACTTTCCAGATCTACGAGGAACTTGCCTTTTTCTTTCTCAACTGAGGCCTGACTGGCTATCTCGTCAAGTTTCCCAACGTTTGTTGTTTTGATGATTTTCCTGAGGCTCTTAGGCGATGTGAACCCTTTTTTACCGAAATAGTCAGGTTCATACCTTATAACCCATGACCATTTAGCCTTGTGCCGCCCACATTTTCGTCCATATTTGGATCCTTGGTCCCTGTGTTGGCCGGTTTTGCCGTAACCACACGTCCTTGAACCACGGTATTTTCTGCTTTTTCTTAGTCTAGTAGGCATTTCCTAACCAGCCATTTTGTCTATGGTTTTTTCCTCATTCACTTTTCTCAGTCGTATTTCAAGTACACCATTCTTATATGTTGTACGCATAGTGCTTGGAATCACTCTCTTAGGAAGATTTAAACTTTTATAGTATTTGCGGCCTAGAGTTGCAGTAGATAGTATTAGCCGTTGATCCTTTACATGAATTTTCGAGTTTTCGCTGTTGAACCCGGCTAACTCTGCAACAACTATTATTTCATCTTTCTCGTCAAGGACGTCAATAAGCGGTTCGGGCTCTTTCGTTTTCTTTTCAGAATCGATCGTCGGAATCTTGTATGTGCGGTAGATGCGTTTTTTGTTCGAGTTTTTCAAGTCTGAGGCTGGGAGAATGCGTTCATCTTTGGTTTTGTGGAAGGATTTGAAAATGCTGGATCGCTTGGCGTTTCTCTTGATCCTTCGCCACCTTGCGCTCAACTTCTCCTTCCCCCGGAATACAATGGCATTCAGAAGGTAGCTATAAAACATATCGCAAACAAAGGTGTCAAAAAAACGGCGGTTAGAACATTCGCTTTACCAGTTCGTTGATGCTTGCAGCACGGTACCCGAGTTCCCCGCCTGCCTTGTAGCTTTTCTTGATGTTTCCCTTGAAGCCTTTAGTTGGTGGGTGAAGTTTGAAAACTGGCTGGATGTTAGGTAGTTTCCAGTATTCGACTTGGCAGTTGAAAACAGCGTCTGCAAGTTCTCTCAGGGATTTATGACCATTCTTTTGCAGGTATTCTTCGGTTAACCTCTTATTGCCTAGGAGTCTCCCTCGCTCTTCTATCAATGCGTACAGTGTCTCTCTGGACACTTCGCCCCACGTAGTGTAATTCTGCGCTGCTTGCAGCATTCCAAGGAATGATGGTCTATTGTCGACCAGCACGCCGTAGTTGTTTCTCGTTAAGTGAAGCATTTGCAAGGTCTCTCTGGCTTCGCGCTTGGCACTTATTGTTCCACGGACTCGCACTGCCACGATGCATCTGCGTTGCTTTGCTTCCTCAGTCAATTATGCCACCCAATCCATCGGAATTATGAGACTATAGGTTTCCTTCAGTGCGTCGAAAACAGCATATGCAAAAGAGGGCACTGTTCTTGTTGACCCGTAACTTCTAGTCCAGCAGTCCTTTATGCCTGCAAGACCGAGTATGACTTTCGCAACTTCACTTGCCACTGTGCCCAAGCCTCGCGGTCCTGGAACAATGTCAATTCTGACGCTTCCGCATTTTCCTTCAACTTTAAACGGAATTGAATGATGTTTTCCACAGCCACATTCCCAGCTTCCACATCCTCTTCGCACAGGAACAATGTGCAATCTGGCATCTGCCGAAGCTTTTTCTATAGCATTTCGCACTTGGCTCGCTTTTCCAGCCCCTAAACCTATGTATCCATCTCTGTTTCCGACAGCCACTATCGCTTTGAATCTTGATTTCTCACCAGCGTCAGTTTGCTTCTGAACAAGATTGATGTTTATGACTTCTTCCTGCAAGTCTGGAAGCAATGCATCGACAATCTGTGGTTCCTTAGGTTGCATGCCACCCATGAAGATTTCTTCAATGGAGGTTATCCTGCCTTCTTGAATCATTTTGCCAAGTCTGGTCTTCGGAACCCATTGTTCCAGATTCCTCGACTGGCTTACTTGATCACGCCTTTGGCTTCTTCGACCTCTCAACTTTTCTTACCCCACTTTTGAACGAAGAAACTATGTTCTTCTTGACCTTTTCGAAATTCTCTGGCAAATTCTCTGGAGGCAACTCCTGTTTCAAATACCTTGAAAATCTGGATTGGTACGCCTCGTGGTCTGATGCCAGATCTTTTGCGTATCGCACGATGTGTTCACCCCTTATCCTCTTTTCGTCTGGCAGCTTTTCTTCGCTGTGTGGCACGTTCACTCCAGCATCTAGGACTCCTTTCATAACAGCAAAAACCCGCGCGCCCTTGGATGGCGAGTGCAACCCTATGTCTGAAATTGCTTCTGTTATGCCCTTACTCTTGGTTTTAAAACCACATAGAAGCCCAGTTAAGTAGGCTGCAGGCAGATTTCCCTTATTGGCCTTCCATTCGTACTTCCCAAGCTCTCGGCTGTGAGCTGACACTAGAACTTGGTCTCCTTCTGGTTTAGCCATTACTACTTGAGCAGTCATGTTCTGGAGTGTACCACGTATTACTAGTCGTGGCTTCCCAGAAAGCACAAGAGCCTTTCTCGCCTTGTAATCTGTCTTCCCTTCTCTTCGCCGTCTGTATGGAGCACAATAACCCGCGTTCTGAGCCATCTACCGTTTCCTCCAGAGCTCATGTGCTTTTAGATATCGCTCTAGGGCAGCAACAGATTCAAACCTTCCACTGCTGGCCATCGTGTACAAATTCCGATAAGCGCTTTCAGCGATTATTTTTTTGGCCTTCAGAGTGCGGAGCCTCTTCCTCAGGGCCCTTATTCGGCTCATCCAAGCTTCTTTCCTTGAAACCCTTGCGTGTGGTGACCCAGTTCTGCTACCTGCTCCGGTTCGTAAACCCTTCTTTCTCTTCTTGTGCAAAACGCGGGCTCGCGCACGGCTGACCCCGCTTTCGGGTAGCGCCTTGATAATGCCTTCATGAATCAGTCTTCTTATCTCGTCTCTAGTCATTGCCGTCTCTGCGTCTTCCGTTTTTTCTGAGTCAATCCAAACTCTATTCTGTCCTACTTTCAGTATCTGTGCTGCTAGACGCCGTTGGCTCTTAAGATCGGTCATTGTTTCGATTTCTCCTTTGCACGTTTAGGCTTCTCTCGCTTTTGCTTGGGTTTGTCATCTTCCTCCATTTTCAGCTGTTCCTCTTTTATCTCAAGCTTCTCTTGCTCGGTCGGTTCTTTTTCCTCCGCTGCCTTCTCCTTGACACTCGTGACATTCAGGATGGTTAGCCTCTTCCTTTTTGCTTCAGCAAGGATTTTGACTCTTTTCCGTCTGCCTACAGTGTGAGCGATTCTTATGGCCTGAGTTTTAGGGTCAACATTCTTGAGTTCTTCAACATTAAACACTAGAACTTCTCTATAACCAGATGGATGAAGCCCTCTCGTGGCCCTCGGGCTCCTGTATCCTATGCTCACACCAGGCGGCCATCCGTCATACATGAGACGCACTTTATGATCCAAGCCGCGTGGTCTCCGCCAGTTTTCCTTAATGCGCACATATCGCCAGCTTTCAGGCCTGACGAAATTTGGTTTCTTCTGCTTCATCCGCTTTCTGAGTCTCAATGCTCTCTCAAGAGTTCCATTTGTTTGTGCGGTCATCCTTCCATTCCCTCACTTCGTTCGTACACGAATATTCCATCTAGGAAAATTCTAGGGTCTTTTCTTTTCACTTTGGTTGCTTGTTCGATGTTTGCTGCCGTTTGACTCACGTCTTCCAGGTTTATGCCTTGCGCGATGACGTCTTCGCTTTGAACTTTGACCTTTGCACTGCCTACTATCCTTGCCTTCCTTGGGTTTCGTTCCCCAGTGAAGTTCTCAATCAGAACTATGTCGTCTTTGACTTTGACAGAGATCGGAAAATGAGAGAACACGATTTTTGTTTTGTAGGTGAAGCCTTTTGTGACACCTGTAATCATGTTCTGGATGTGTGAGAAGACTGTTCCGACGATGGCGGTCTCCTTTTTGCGGGGCCATTCAGCCCAGATTCTGATGGTTTTACCGTCGAGTTTGATTGATAGTGGGGCCTGTTGAAAGTCGCGTATTAATGTTCCTTTTGCCCCTTTGATTGTTATTCTTCGTCCCTCCACAACGGCTTCCACGTCATCTGGAACTTCAATCGTTCTTGAAACTTCTATGGCTCGCATCAAAAAGCACCCTTGTCAGTACACGTATGCTAACAGTTTTCCTCCAACGTGTTTTTCCCCTGCTTCTTTATGCGAAAGGACGCCCTTGGCTGTTGAAATAACGATTACGCCCACTTCTCTTGATGGAAGAACCTTTTTCTCCCATTCTTCAAACTCATCCGCTTTGACTGAGAATCGCGGTCTGACTGCACCGCACTTGTTTATTCTGCCCAGCAACTGAACCTTGAACTTTCCAGATCGGCCGTCGTCCACAAACTCGAATTCACCTATGTAGCCGTTTAACTGTATAATCCGTAGAACTCTACCCAAAAGCTTAGAGGCCGGGCTGATTATGCACTCCCGTTTGTTGCGCATCTCGTTGTTTACTATTGTTGTCAGACCATTTGCCAAAGTATCCATCATGTTTCCCTCATTACTCATATTTTTTGAAACCGAGTTTTTTGGCTACTTCCCTAAAACATTGCCGACATAAATATAAATTGTAACGTCGAATAACTGGCCCGTACGATCCACATCTGCTACAAGGTCTTGCTCCCTTGCCATACTTCCGCTCCTTCTTGGGTTTCTGCTTGGCCATACCTGTGTCTCCTTTTTAGGCGATTTCAACTCCCAAAGTGTCTTTGACAAAAACCATCGACTCATCTGGAGTCAAAACGTGTGATGATCCGATCTTCGCTCTTTTTCTCCGGCGATTCTTCACGCGGTAACCAGAACGGATCATAGCTACACAAACGTCCATGCCGAATATGCCCACGTCTGGGTCGTATTTGACTCCTTGGATCTCAATGTGCTCTTTTATGCCGAATGAGAAGCTACCATTTTTGTCAAAGCTCTTTCTGGAGATTTTCTTGTCGACTACAGGTAGAACTTTGTTGAGGAAGTCTATGGCATCTTGTTTTCTTAGTGTCACAATGCATGCTATTGGTTCCCCTTTCCTAGTTCCGAAATCCCTTATACTCTGTTTAGCCTTCCGTTTTCCTGGTTCTTGGTTTGTTAGCTCTTTCAAGACCTTGACTGCTTTCTCTAAGGGTTCCCCAGATTTTCCGACGCCAATGTTAACGACTACTTTGCCTATTTTGGGTTTTAGCATCGGATTTTCTTCCCATGCTTTGCGAATTTCATCCTCTGACAACTTAGGCCGCCTCCGGCAACGTGATGAGCGGTTGTGCTTCGCCTACGACAAAGACGAAGTCTAGGATTGTTTGGTAGCGATTGTCCTTCTCATCTTGAACTGTGACGAGCATGTCCCTGCGCTTCTTTCCTTCTGCTTTTTCGATTTCGGTTATTCTGCCATGTTTCCCGATGTTTTTTCCGCCAGTTATTATTGCAAAATCGTTCTCTTTCATCTTCACGCGTTCAATTACCTGTTTTTCAGGGAGACTTATTTTCAAGATGTCAAGAGTCTCGGAGGCGTCTTCCTGTGGATTCTTAGGATCGGCTGTTTTCACTTGTACGTTAGAGCCATCGTGAAGGTTAAGCTGCACGTTTCCTTTTCTTGTGAATCCCTTGTTCTCTATTCGGCAAAGCTTGAATTTTGATTCTTCTTCATTAATAGGTTGAAGGAACAAGCCTTTTGCAGACGGCATCACTCGGAAGTTCTTTTTGATGTCAGGCATCGAAATGACATCGCCTAACCCTACTGGGAAATTATCTTGCCGCCTAGCTTTTCCATCAACGTAAATTCTTCCCTGTGAAACTATTGTCTTGGCCTCCTTCCTAGTTTTGGCAAGTTTCAGAATGTCGCGAAGGATTACGACTAAGGGCATACATTGTTCCTGAGCATGTGGGCCACAAGAAGGCTTCACAATCCACGTGACTTCTTTTCTGTGGATCGGCCAGAATCTTGGCGCTGGCTTACGTTTCAGTCCTGTAGATGCTCCTTTTCTACCCAATCCTTATGCTCCTCCTTCGGATTTCTTAGTGGATTTTCGCTTTGTCCTTGCTTTCTTTTCCTTTGGCTTCTCTTCTTCCTTGTTGATCGCTTTTTCCTTCGTCTTTGCTGCTTTTGGCTTTCGAGGTGTCCGTTTCTTTCTTCCACTGGGCTTCTTTTCTTTTGCTTTCTCAGTCTTCACCTTTTCTTCAGCCTTTTCTTCGGTGATTTCCCTCTTAATCTCGACAGGTTCCTTTTTGGGTTTCTCTGCAGCCTTCTCCACTTTCTTGTGGGTAGCACGCTTTCTTTCAATGATTTTTTTGCGCCACTTATCGTCTAGACTTAAGCTCTTGATCACAATCTTGGAAGGATGTATAGGAACAAAGATTGAGGTCCCATCTACTTTTTCTCGGGTCAAACCGTCAATATATAGTCTGTATTTATTACTGTCTATTCGGCTTACCTTCCCCTCAAATCCCTTGTGATCCCCTCGCACGACGCGAACTGTGTCACCGCTTCTCACTGGGAGAGTTTTCACTTTTTGTGAGGCCTGCAACTCCGGTGATAAATGTGCACCGAAATGCTTGTGGCGCCTGTGATCAGGTGCTTGAAAAAGCATTTTTCTTTGTTTTCCAGGTTTCAACGATTGCATTTCTCACCCTCCATTTACACTATTATGCTAGAAGCGCTCGCGATTCTTGGCCATCTCTCAGCAGCTTCTTTAGCTACCGGACCACGGATCTCTGAGCCTTTCATTTCTCCTTCAGGGGTAATTATCACCGCTGCATTGTCTTCAAACCGTATCCAGACGCCATCAATCCGTCTGTAAGGCATTCTCTGCCTCACAATGACTCCTTGAAAGATCTTCTTTCGCATATCAGGTGTTCCTTGTCGGACCGAAAGGGTTATTCTGTCCCCCACAGAGCCAGATGGGTAGCGTCTCAGTCGTCCCTTGTACCCCATAACCTGTATGAGTCGCAATCTTCTTGCTCCAGTGTTGTCGGCACATTTCAAGACTGAACCAGCCGTTAATCCTCTTGAAATCCTGAACCCTTGTGCGGTCATTCCTTTTGCGCCAGAAGCTCTTTGCTTCGCTTTTGCCGCCATCTCACTTCTCCTCCAGTCTTTCAACAACCACGAAGGATACAGTTTTGCTCAGCGGGCGACACTCAGCTATTTTCACATGGTCTCCCTCTTTTGCGCCTACACATGGGGGGCTGTGTGAAGGGATTCGACTCTTCCTTCTTTCGTATCTCAGGAACTTTGGGACGTATTGAAGATAATCACGCTTGACTATGACCGTCTTGTCCATTTTTGAGCTAACAACAACACCTTCTAGTACGCGACCGCGAACGGACAGTTCCCCGTGAAAAGGACAGTTTAAGTCTTCGCAAGACTTCTTAGGTTTCTTGAAAGTGAGCGACATTACCATAATCGCCTCACAGTTTTCTTAAGGCGATCCTCAGGTCTTCCCTCAAGAAGTCTTCCATCAATCTCGACAATTGTGTCGTCCGAGAATTTGAAGTGAAAAACGTTCAAGTTTTTTGGAATGATTTTTCTTTTGCCTTCCTTCAAAAGCATGAAGGTATTTCTTGTTTCGTCTATCACTCTTCCTGTTAGTGCCTTTTGATTGAGATTTGTGCTTTTGATGATTTTGGCATCGGTCCCAATGAATTCGTGTCTAGTTATCTCCGGCGTTACTTTCATTCCTTTTTCTTCCTCTTCTCTTTTCTTTCTTTTTCTCTTTCGGCTTCTCTTTTGGCCTCTTCTTGACTAGCCCTAGTTTCTCCTCGTTTTCTATGGTCAACAGTTTGGCTATTGCCTTGCGCAACTCTTTTACTCGAGCTGGGTTCTCTACCATGCCGCCTGCCTTGATCATTGTTCTCAGTCTAGTGAGTTCCGTCTTGATTTCGCCGAGTCTCTTTGTTCGTTCTTCGGAGGACATGTCTCTGATTTCTTTGATTCTCATTAGAGGCATTTACTCTGTTTTCTCCTCTGTTTCGCCGTCGCTCGTTTCTTCAGGTTCCTTCTTGTTTTCTGTTAGTACCGCGGTCGTTTCTTTCATTTCCACAGTTTCTTGTTCAAGTTTCTCTTCATCAGCAGGTACTTCCACCTTTTCTTCCGTGGGTGGAAACTTCTCAGCTATCTTGATTTTGTCTGGGAACTGAGCGTCTGGAGGCATTATTCTAACTCTGACGCCGAACATGCCGGGCTTCAGTTGAACATGGACTTCAGCTCTTCTCATGTATTTCGTCGGTGGCTCTCCGCATTTCGGGAGGTAGCCTTTTTTGAATTTTTCATATCTTGCCCGTTCGGTTCTCAGCTTGCCGCTTATTATTATTTCTGCGCCTAGGGCTCCAGCATCCATGACTTGGTTTAAAGCCCAGAAACCTGCACGTCTGAAGTGCACACCTCTCTGCAGTGCTGAGGCGATTTTTGAGGCAACAACATAAGCGTTCAATTCAGGAATCTCAATCTCGGAAACGGAGATCTGTGGGTTTGAAACTTGGAACTTTTCCTCCAGAAGGCTTGCAAGCTCTCTTATTGTTTCTCCGCCACGGCCTATCACTAGACCTGGGCGCATGGCGTAGATGACTATGTGAGTTCCCAAGGGCGTCTTCGATATTGAGACGCCTCCATATCCTGCTCTTTCAAGCTTACTCTGCAAAAACTCGTCGATCTCGGTTCGCTTTATGGACTCAGATATGAAGTATTTGACAACAGCCATGCTATGCCTCTCCTCCTGTCTCTGGCTTCTCTTCAACGACTATTTCGATGTGGGTCAGAACCTCAATCTTCGGTGAGGCTCTTCCCTGAGCTCTGGGCTTGAAACGTTTTATCTTCATCCCTTGATGTGACACTGCGTGAATGATTCGAAGTCTGTCAATGTCCAGCCCCTTGTTCTCTGCGTTGGCCTCTGCGCCTTCAAGTACTTTTAGCATGTACTTCGATACTTTCACCGGGTATCTGCCTACGAACGCTTTGTCTAGACCATGGCGGTGACCGAGTTTCTTTGTAAATCTCATATATGGAACTGGTTTTTTCTTGTCTATAACATCGTTAAGGTACTGCTTTGCTTTGGGAAGCATCATTCCCTTGATCGTTCTACATACTTCCCGTGCCGCTTTATGGGATACTCTTATCTCTCGAGCGCTGGCTTTCGCTGTTTTTTCTGGGTCTAATTCCTCGTCTGTTATGGAGTATCCCCATTTTGGCACTTTATGCTCTCTCCAAGTGTGCAATTCAACAGCAACATGGCGATTTATATGGCTTTCCGTCAACATAGATGGTTTCCAGACAGTTTTGGCTACCCTGAATTGAGCCTTATTCCATTGTCAAACCTTTCCCGTTTCCGAGTTTCTCACATATCACCATGCAAGCTATCAGTGGCAGCAAATGGGTAGGGATCAAAGCTTAGCGTGCCGTGCCAGAATACGCTGATCACAGTTATAGACTGAGTGCAATCCAGGCTGATCTGCAGAATAAGATAGAAAATGGGAAGACCAATAGTATTAAAAAGTTATATTAACAACATGATCTCACTTAAACCAATAAGGTGAAAAAATGTCAGAAAAACCAACTGCTGCATTTGTGCTGTCGCTACTTGGTGGAATCTTCGCCCTTCTGGGCGGAATAGGGCTAGCGATCCTCGGAACGATTCTCGCCTTTTTCACAGGTCTTGGCCTCATCCTCTACATCTTTCCGATATTTGGACTAATAATCATCATTGGTTCAATTATGATGTACAGCAACCCTAAATCTGCAAAAACGTGGGGTATCATAGTGCTAATACTTGGCATTATCTCAATGATCGGCATAGTAACTGCGTTTGGAGGACTGCTAGCACTGATCGGCGGTATCTTGGCCATAGTTTGGAAACCCAGCACACCAATGAATGCACCGCCACCTCCACCATAACTTTCCCTTTTTTGTTTTTTTTCTCTGCAGAATAACTACCTAGAGCATAGTTTCCAGTCTCAAAAAGGAAGGATACGTCTAACTAGTGATCCATTCCAAGCGAGTTCTACTCGCGTCTATTCAGATATTCGAAAAGTTGACGAGTATAGCTGGTAAGGGAATCAACACGCTTTGTTACTTCGGCGAGTTGTACTTCTAATCGAACCACTCTTTCACGAAGATCAGCTAAATCCTGCTCAATTGATCTTTCCGGCACTTCCTTCACGACCTTCTGGTTTCTCACGGTTAATTACTCTTGTTTGAACTTAAAAAGGTTTACTGCTACGTATTTGAGCTGATTTCTGTGGTCTTAGCCCATATTCTGCAAGTCCCTTCAGTACTCACCATGCAGGCGCCTACAGGTTTTTGGGGAGTACAGGCATTCATGAATAATGGGCATTCCCTAGGTCTTATCTTGCCAATCACAACTAAGTGACATTTGCAGCCACGCTGTACATCAACACCGTCTTCAACTCTGACGTTGTACTTTCGATGGGCATCATAGGCTGCGTTCTCTTCCTTGAGGCTGTGTTTTGAGGAAGCGATTGTTCCGAGGCCCCGCCACTTGCCGTCAACTGTTTCATAGACTTTTTGCATTAATTCCTGTGCTCTTGCGTTGCCTTCCCATCGTACGGCACGCACATACTCGTTTTCCAGACCAGGCTTGTCTTCGCTCAGCTGCTTCAGAATCATGTAAAGGGCAAACAACAAATCCAAAGGCTCAAAGCCTGCCACTACGGTCGGCATGCCATAACGCTCTGGAAAGATCCTGTAGGGTTCCAACCCGATAATCGTGCTAACGTGACCAGGCGCAATGAACCCGTTCAGTCTTAAGTCTTTCATTTCCACAAGCAGCTTCATGGCCGGAGGAATCGTCCGATGCGAGATCAGGAAGCTAATGTTTTCAGGTGGTTTGTTGATTATTTCAACGGCTGTTGAGGGGGATGTCGTTTCGAATCCTACGGCAAAAAAGACAAACTCTCTTTCTCGATCCTTGGTGGCCATTCTGACAGCATCGCTTACACCATAAACGACTCGCACATCAGCACCCTCTGCCTTCGCGTCTAAGAGAGACATTTTCGAGCCAGGCACTCGCAGAAGGTCTCCAAAGCAAGCTATCACAATGCCCTTTTGGGCTAGTTGCACAGCTTCATCGATTTCGGACGCTGGCACTATGCAGACAGGGCAACCTGGACCAGCTATCACCTCAACGTTTTTGGGCAGGAGGCTACGTAGCCCGTAATGAGTAATAGTCCATTCATGGGTTCCGCAGACATGGCAGATCTTGACCGCGCCTTCTTTCGATGCAAGCACGTTGATTTTCTGAGCTATTCGTCTTGCCAGTTCTGGGTCTCTAAACTTTGACTTTTCAGCCATTCTCTTTTCAACTTTCTATTTCTGCCTAATCTCAGCTTCTAAGATTTGGTTCCACAGGTCTAAGGTCTCTTGCGCTTCCTTTTCGTCCAAAACTTGAATCGCGTAACCTGCATGCACCAAAACATAGTCCCCAACGTTCACTTTTACTAGAGCCACGTTTACCTCTCTCAGAACGCCTTCGCCGAAATCGACTTCAGCCTTGTCATCCTTGATATTAATGACTCTGGCTGGAATGGCCAGACACATTCTTATCAACGTTTAAGCAAGACTATCCGCTAATAAATCGATTATGGTCTAAGAACGTAGAAAACCGCCTACAACTGCCTGACCAAAAGATACGCCGCCGTCACCTGGCGGGACTGCACTATGAACGACAAATTGCAGACCTGCATCTTTCACAGTTTTTCTCATGATCGACGTCAATATTTCGTTGCACGCAGCTCCGCCTGAAAACCCGATTACCTTTACATCATTCTTCACAGCGTTCTCTATCGCCAGCGTAGCTAGACCTCTGGCAAGATAGGCATGCGCCGAGTAGGCTAAATCCGCTTTTGAATGCTTTTCTCGGTTCTCAAATATCTCATAGATCATCTGCGTGGTTTCCAAAATACCGTTATCTATGGCAGGTTCAAGACTCAGCACGTCTTTGCCCTTCATTGCTGTGGACTCAAGTTTCATGGCTGGTTCCCCCTCGTAGTTGCGCTCATAGCATATGCCTAATATGGCTGCTACAGCGTCCAGAACTCTTCCACAGCTAGTTGTCTCAACAACCCTAACACCCTTTCTCAATTGATCAACAAGTATCAAGACCTCTCTTTTTCCATAGGGAAAGCGTTGCACATTCTCCAAAAGCCAGTCTTCAATGCTCATCCTTTTGGACAGTATCCCCGCAGCTACTCTCAACGGGTAACGTGTAGCCAAGTCTCCACCTGCCAAGGGTTGTTCTTCAAGATGAGCCAAACGCTTGAAGCCCTCGGTTTCTTCTGTGCAGAGCAGAATCTCACCGCCCCATGCGTCTCCATCATCACCGTAGCCATATCCGTCGCAACATATGCCTACCATCTCTTTGATGTTGTGTTCCGCCATTAGCGCTGCAATATGTGCATGGTGATGTTGTACCTGTATCAGTTGCCAGTTGTTTTCCTTAGCAAGTTGATGTGCGAGTCTTGTCGTTGTAAATTTTGGGTGCAAATCGCAAGCGACAGCCTCTATTTTGCTGTTGGTCAGATGTATCATATGTCTTGTGGTACTCTCTAGGAAAGATTCTGTTTCAACGTTTTCAACGTCGCCAATGTGAGGCGAAATAAAAGCCTTGTTTTCCAGCAATATGCATGATGTATTGTTCAGTTCGCCGCCTAAACCGACTATACAACGTCTGGTCTTTTCTCGTAGAATTATTGGCGCTGGCGCATATCCTCGTGAACGTCTTATGAAAACTTGTCGTTTACCGTGCATGCGAAGCACTGAGTCGTCGCATCGATGCGCTATTTGTCTATCGTGAAACAAGAAGTAGTCAACCGTGTTGCCTAGTGTTTTCAAAGCCTCTTCGTTGTCCTCTACTATTGGCTGGTTCGGCGGGTTCGCACTCGTCATTACAAATGCGGCATCAGCGACTTCATCGAACAACATGTAGTGCAGACCTGTATACGGTAGCATGACGCCAATGTTGTGCAAGCCTGGGGCAATCAAATCTGACAGATAATAGCTCCCGCTCTTGTCCAGGAGGACTATTGGACGGGCGTAAGACTTGAGGAGTTGTTCCTCTTCTTTGCTCACTTTGGCAAAGGTAGTTATTGTCTCTAGGTTTTTCGCCATGATTGCGAAGGGTTTTTGGCTTCTGTTTTTAGCCTCTCTAAGCCTGGCTAAGGGTGTTTCGTCTGTTGCTGAGGCCGCAATGTGGAAGCCGCCATACCCTTTTATGGCCAGGATGTTGCCTTCTGAAAGTAGTTTGCCAGCTTCTCGAATTGGGTCTTTGTGTTGAAACGGTTTTCCTTTGTTTGTTGCTAGGTATGCTTTTGGACCGCATTCTGGGCAGACTACCGTCTGTGCATGGAATCTTCTGTTCATGGGGTCTTTGTATTCTTTTTGGCAGAAGTCGCAGAGTGGGAAGTCATGCATTGTAGTGTTTTCGCGGTCGTATGGAAGTTTTTCGATGATGGTGTATCTTGGCCCACAATTCGTGCATGTTATGAAGAAATAGTTGTAACGTGGATCTTTTGGGTTTCTGAGTTCTCGTAGACAGTCGTTGCATATGGCTATGTCAGGCGGTATTATTGAACCGGCGTGTTCGGCTTCAGAACTGCTCTTGCTGATGGTGAAGCTCTGGTATTTGTCTTTGCCTTTGAGTCTTCTCTTCGTGATATGATAGATTTGTGCGAGTGGTGGTATCTCTGTTTTCAGGTCTTTGAGGAACGTCTTAATTGCATGTTCTTCGCCTTCGAGTATGATTTCTACTCCTGCATCGCCTTTGTTCTTGACGTATCCGTTGAGCCTGTTTTTGACCGCCATGCGATAAATGAAGGGGCGAAACCCTACGCCTTGAACGATGCCTGTGACTTCAATTTTCATGCGCATAGCGGTCATCTCTTCAGTTTATGAGAGAATTGTCACATATACGTCTTAATCTCTTGCAGCATTCTTAGATTTGACTAGGTGTCTGCGTCAAACCGAGAATTACTGCAGCTTAGGGTTCTGATAACTCTTCGAGATTTGCGAGTCAAAACTTTTCGCTGATAACTATCGGGGTAAACATAAATACTCCCATATTTGATAGTGTGTTCCATGGTTCAATTAACTCTGAGAAATATTTTGCTGGCGGCAGCTTCTACAATTATAGGTGGTTTGATTACAGGCTACTTTTTCTCAATTGGAGCGGATTTGTGGGAACGAACCAAGGAAGGTGCACCAACTCTGCCTAATCTGTGGAATCCATTTTGGTATATCTCTGTTCCGCTTTTTATAATAGGCCTTTTTCTCTTGACCTATGACATCTATCTAAGAAAACGCAAATCAACGTCGCAAGTAGAAAAAGTCACTGTGCTTCCTTCTAGCCAAAAAGGGCAAAGTTGGTTTTCTAAATTTAGAGTCCCTCCCATAAAGAAAGAGAAGAGAATTGAGGTCTGGACATTTTTGATTGTGATGGTAATCGGTGGGGTAGTTTTGATCGCAATGGTTCTTAGCTTTCCACCTATATCATTACCTTGGGAAGCGAACCCCCAATTTCTCGTATTCAGGTATGTCATGCTTGGTATTGGGGTCTTTTTGATAGCGTTATCGGTTTGGCTTATGATAAATGAAGTCCTTACCATGTGGGAGTCTCGAAGACACGCCAGTACTGAGCACAAGACAGCTTACTTGAACATGCTTCATGCTTTTGATGATTCATTTCAAAAACTAAGACGAGCATCTCAGCCTAAAACAAAGAAGATACGGTTAGACGATTTTGAAGACAAGCTTCGTGCCATCTGCAAATTGAGTTGGAACGACGAAATAAAAAGCAGGATTATGGAAGTTCTGAATTACATACCTAACAAGTTTTCTGATGACATGGACGCTAATAGCTATTTAGCGTGGCTTACAGTGATAGTTCTTTCTCATATCGATGAACATACGAAATCTATGATTAGAGAAAAGTTCTTGACTGAATTAGAAAAAATGATGGATAACAAAGAGATGATTGATAGCCAAAAGCCACACGAAGAGTACGATTTTGATGTTCTGTGTACATTGGGGATACTACATGATTATAGCGTGGACTATTTGATGGAACTTGTCGATGATGCAGCTTACCAGTGGAGCACTAAAAAATTCAGTACTCTTGTTCCTGACATAACGACAGAGTTTTATGGGCTTAAGCACAGAGACCGAGAAGCTTACCGTGAGTTCTATAGCAGACTAGATAGGAAAATGGAAAAAGCTGAAAAAATCGGGAACGAACAAGCATTTGACCGATTAAGGACACTCCATGACCGAGCGAAAACGATTCTAGAGGCGCGATAAGTATTCACTCAATATCATTCTTATTGTTTCTGGGATTGAGTCTAGGAGTCGTTTCTTTCGTTCCTCTTCTAGTTTCTTTGCCATTTCCTCTGTTACTGAGATCATGTATCTTTTCATCATGTATCTATCACTACCTATTGATATATATAGAAACGTTTATAAGCCTATCGGTTATAGTATCTATTGCTACCAATAGATACGGAAATGGTGAAGATAATGGCGGTAACCCTCCAATCAACAAGGGAGTTAAGGGCTTTGGAAATACTAGGTAAAGGAGATCAAATCAAGAGAATTAACGCTGACACATACAGGGTCAATTCTCAAAACGGAAATGGCTCTTACTTAGTTGTGAGAAACGGTAAAGAATGGGCTTGTGAGTGTCCAGATCATCAAGTTAGACAAGTGATATGCAAGCACATCTATGCTGTTTACTTTTCTTTGAACTTTAGGCAAAATGTGCTTTCTAAGGTTCAACCTACTATCGAGACTCAAGACGTTGAAGGCTGCAAATACTGTGGCTCTATGAACGTGGTCAAGATAGGAGTTAGACATAATATTCATGGAAACATTCAGAGATACCTCTGTAAGGACTGCAAGCGCAAGTTTGCTGAAAATGATGGTTTCGAGAAGGTGAAAGCAACACCAAAAGCGATTACGATAGCCCTAGACCTTTACTTCAAGGGAGTAAGTCAGAGAAAGATAGTTGAACACCTAAAAATGTTTGAAGACGTGAAGGTTACTCAACCATGCATTTTGAAGTGGATAAGAAAATACCTTGAATTGATGAAAGGATACTTGGACAAGCTTACTCCTCAGCTTGGTGGTATGTGGCACTCTGACGAAATGATGATTAACGTAAGGAAAACAGAACCGATAGACGGAGAGAACTATTCTTGGGCTTGGAACTTGCTTGACCATGAGACTCGTTTTCTGATAGCTTCCGAAGTCACAAAACATAGAAACCTAGAAGACGCTAGAAAAGTGTTGAAAGAAGCAAAACAAGTAGCAAACGGACAGAAACCAAACTTCATAATAACAGACAAGCTTCCAGCATACAGAGAAGCTATTAACAAAGAGTTTTTCACGTTGAAAAATCCGAGAACAAAGCACGTTAAGCTCAAGAACATAAGGGAAGGAACAAACAACAACATGGTGGAAAGACTGAACGGTACTGTTAGAGAGAGAACAAAAGTCATGCGTGGACTAGATAACGACAGAACAGCACAGACAATGATGGATGCGAACCGCATTTACTACAACTTTCTGAGACCTCATTCAGCGTTGGATGGGAAGACTCCAGCGGAAAAAGCTGGAATAAACCTACAACTGAAAGGCAACAGGTGGCAAGACCTCATCAAAAAAGCAAACAACGAAAAGCAAAAGCGATTATCTTGCAACCACAAACATCTAAAGAGTGGGACATTATGACGAAAAAAAGTAAGAGACTCGGTATAAAGTTTCCAAATAAAGCGGAGGTAAATGTTTACTCATGCCTCACGAGAACAAATGGCTTAGTCTACGGTTTGACTCATTCAAATAAGCACATTACATTGATTGATGAAGGAAATGCGATTTCAGGTCATGTTACCAAAGAAGACACAAAGGAAAATACACATATTGGAAAGATAGCCAAGAACGAAATGACTGAAAAGCTGATACTTGAGATTTTTAAACTTAGCAAATTGAAGGACAGCGAACTAGACCAGACAATGAGGTACTTCACCAAGAAATATGTTTCATTTTGGAACATGTTAGTGGATATGTTCTTCAAAACAACCAATGACAAGTCCATGAGCTACCTGAATCTAGATGTATCTCCAGAACATTTCTGTTCACTCATCAAAGGTTTCCATGGTTCAGCGGATACATTCTCAGGCTACTGCGCTGTAAGACAAATGCTGTTGTCTGATGACATCGAGTTTGGTATGCTCGAAAACAGAAAGTTCATCGTAAGAATTGACAATCAGCTTCATGAGATGGACTTGTCTTTACTTTGGGAAGCACTATTCATGCAAAGTGGTTCTACCTCTGGAAATCCTTTGCTGAATATGATGAGGGTTTTTGGTATAGCTTTTATTCAAGAGAACTTGTCAGAACGACTGAGAGAATTGGCTTCTAAGACTCTACAAAATGAAAATGAAGAAAACCCCGAAAGTAATCAAAGGAGAAAAACGAATTGAAAATCCCTAAGAGTTATCAGAACCCAGCTTAGAAATATTAATAGCCTTGTTGATTACTAATCGAACCTCTGAGAAGATGCTAATGTCAAAGTCCAGTGAAGCAAAGTTCGAGACGTATTCAACCAGCTTATGCCCAGAGTGCATGAACAGGATTCCTATGAGGATTTACGAGGAAAACGGCATCATCTACTTGGAAAAGACTTGCCCAGAACATGGCAAGTTTGACGATATTTATTGGGGTGACGCTGAGCTTTTCAAATGGTTCTATGACAAATGGTATAACGCTCGGTACGTTGGCAACGGCCTAGAGAACCCACATACCAAGACAGAGAAGGGCTGCCCGTTTGACTGCGGGATCTGCCCGCAACATAAGACGCCTACCATCTTAGGCATCATAGACATCACAAACCGCTGCAACATGGCTTGTCCAGTGTGTTTTGCCTACGCGGGAGCATCGAACTATGTTTATGAGCCTCCTTATGAACAGATTGTGAAGATGATCAAGCTTCTGAGAGCTAACAAGCCTTGGGCATGCAATGCCTTGCAGTTCAGCGGAGGCGAGCCGACTATTCGAAATGACCTACCCGATCTGATTCGCGAAGCAAAGAAGGCGGGAATGACCCATATTGAAGTCAACACAAACGGACTTCGCATCGCCGAGGACATCGAGTATTTCAAGAAGCTTTTGAACGCGGGTTTGAGCACGCTTTACTTGCAGTTTGACGGGTTGAAAGATGAAATCTACGTGAAGACACGAGCACGGAAAGGGCTCATTCCTGTCAAGCAGCAAGTCATTGATAACGCTAGAAAGATCGGCTTGGACTCGATCGTTTTGGTCGTCACCCTAGCGAAGGGCGTGAATGACCAAGAATTGGGGAACATAATCGACTACGCGGTTAAGAATCACGATGTCGTTAGATGCGTCAATATCCAGCCTGTTTCGATGGCGGGCAGAGCAAAGAAAGACGAACTGCGAAAGATGCGCATCACGATTCCCGACACAATGAAAGAGATCGAGAAACAGACCCAAGGAGTAGTGTCACGTTGGGATTGGAGACCGGTAAACTGGCCTGTGCCAATGACCAAAGGCATGGGCGTAATCAAGAACAAGGTGTACCCTGACTTCACTATGCACCCCATGTGCGGCGCCGCGACGTTTCTGGTTGTTGACAAAGACGGCTCATTCAAGCCTATAATGAACTACGTGGACGTTGACAAGTTTGCAGAGGTTTTCTGGGACGTTTACTATTCTGGCGTTAAGGGCAAGAAGACGATGGCTAAGATGCAGATGCTCAAGCTTCTGCCAATGGCAAAGTCTGACTTCGTGAGAGGATTGATCAAGAATGTTATTACCAAGGGAAGCTACGAGGCGCTGGGAGAGTTCATGCACAGGATAGTCATGATAGGCATCATGCATTTCCAAGACGTCTGGAACTTTGACTTGAACAGGGTTCAGCAATGTGGAATCCATTATGTGACGCCAGACATGAAGATAAGGTCATTCTGCACCTACAATAGCATACACAGACCTAACGTGGAAAAGCAGTTTGCAACACCGATCACTGAGTGGACGAAGAGAACTGGCAAGAAAATAGGCGAATCAGCATAGCAGAATACGGGCAAGGACAAAAGACACTTTCGCATCATATGACAAGTCTTGTTGATAGAATAAGAGAAAAGCGAGTTGCGAGCCTAAGTCCTTGTCTTTGATTTTTCCTCTTCCTGTAGAACCCTTCTGAGAACCTTGCCCACCAAAGTCATCGGCAACTCCTTTCTGAATTCTAGTTCCCTTATTGCTTTGTAGGGTGCGACCTTTTCGTTCACGAATTTCTTTATTTCCTCTTCAGTCGCTGTCGCGCCATCTTTCAGCACCACAAACGCCTCTGGTATCTCTCCTGCCACCGGATCGGGCTTACCAACGACTGCGCACAATTTGACAGACGGATGCTCGTAGAGCACATCTTCGATCTCTCTCGGGTAAACGCTGTAACCTTTGTACTTGATTAGATCTTTCTTTCTGTCAGTGATGTAAAAGTAGCCATCTTCATCCATCTTTCCGATGTCGCCTGTGTAGAGCCACCCATCACGAAGAACGGCAGCGGATTCTTCAGGTATCTTCCAGTAACCCTTCATGACTTGTGGACCTTTGACCACAAGCTCTCCTGTTTCACCTAATCCCATTTCTTTTTCTCCAGTTTCCATATCCATGATTTTGGCGTCCGTGTCAGGCCAAGGTAGGCCAATGCTGCCTACTTTGACCGTCTTCATCGACCTGTCGAGTGGGTTGCAATGTGTGACGGGTGAGGACTCCGTAAGACCATAGCCTTCCACGAGAACTCCTCCAGTCATTTCCATCCACCTCTTCTGTACATCGGGCGGAAGTGGAGCTGAGCCTGAAATGCAGAAACGCACGGACTTTAAATCGTACCTGTTCAGGTCCCGATGAGCCAAAAGCAGGGCATACATAGTTGGAGCCCCACAGAACACTGTAGCCTTGTGCTTCTGAATGGCCTTCAACGTGCTTACGATGTTAAATTGTGGAAGCATGACCATTTTTCCGGCTAAGTAGATAGGGGCGTTCATGCCTGTTGTCATTCCATAGATGTGGAACAGGGGCAACACGGTCAGGAAGGTTTCCTCACCTTCAGTGCCTCTGAGCCACGCTGCGCAGGCAACGGCGTTTGAAACCAAGTTCATGTGCGTCAGCATCGCGCCTTTTGCTGTTCCAGTTGTTCCACCCGTGTATTGCAGAGCAGCTAAGTCCTCTTTTGGATCAATCTCAACTTTGGGCGGGTTTGGTGGGTACTTGTTCAGCAAGTCTTGGAAAAGGAAGGTGTTAGGTCCGAGTTCAACTTTGTATGAGGGAATTTTCTTCATCAGTGAACCTAGGAACGCTAGCGTCTTGGGCATGTAGTCCTTCAAGCTTGCGACGATAACCCTTTTCAGCTTTGTTTTGTCCATGACTTTTTGCAAGATTGGATAGAGCACGTCAAGGATGACTATCGTCTCGGCCTCAGAATCGCTCAGTTGATGCTCAACTTCACGCTCCTTATACAATGGGCTGATCGCAGTTTCAATCGCCCCGATCTTCAGAATACCATAATAGGCTACTACGAATTGAGGTATGTTCGCCAAGAAAAGAGCAACCTTGTCCCCCTTTTTGACACCCAGATCGCTAAGAGCGGTCGCAAATCTGTCACTAGCCACGTCCAACTCTCGATAGGTCATTGGCTTGTCAAAATACACGATGGCTGTTTTGTCAGGATACTTTTCCGCTTTCTTCTTTAAGAGATCAGAAAGTGAAGTCTCAGGATATTCAATGCTTCTTGGTACGCCTTCAGGCCAGAATCTAAACCAAGGCTTTTCGGATGAACTAGGAGTCTGAATCAATCTAGACGGTTCAGGTTCCTGTTTCTTAGGCTTCTTTTTCGGTGACATTGCTCAAAACCCGTGTCTTATGTAATTAAAGACAAGATGTAATAATACTTTCGAAAGTTTACTTCACGTGCGATTTTTCCTAGACTGCTTGTAACTAGCTCGCCCTACTCGTTAGAGTAGCGCAGAGACTACTTTGTCCAGTTTCTCATCTGCAATCGTATAGTTCATTGGAAAATCGATTTCTCTGAAAGATTGATAGATCGTCTGCTTCATCTTCTTCCAAGCAGGACCGTCAGTTATCCAAATGAAAGAGCATCCTCCCTTTTCATGTATTTTACGTTGCAGATCAATGTAAGCATTGGCTGTCTCTATCGGTTTGCTGCCTGTGGTGTTATAGAAATTACATTCGATCGCAATTCTTGGTCTGCCATGAGAATGTATAACAAAGTCAGCTCTCTTGTTTCTTGCTGTTTGGACGGTTGGGTCTTCTGATCTGACTACTAGGTCCATGTCTTTCAGTTTCTTTCTTATGAGCAGGGACACCAGTTTTTGGAATATCTCTCCGCTCCTGTTCTTTCTCGCATTCGAATCAAGTCCGACTTCCACACCAAGCAAATATGCATAAAGATCACTAATCTCCCCAAAAAGTGAGAGAATACCCACTTTCTCACAGAAAAGCATAAGGTCCTCAGATTCTTCACGTGTTGCGGTTCTCCTAGAAAAATCAAACACTCTATGAAGAGCTTTTTCTCCAACCTCAAGTATAGGAATGCTCTGCTCTCTTAGGGCGATAATTGAAGGAATAACATGAATGGTTTCTGGATATTTGGCGAATATTGATTTCAGTTCTTGTTTTCGAGTCTCAGATGGCACCCTGGAAAGAGAGTTCAGCAAACTTATTTCCTTCATATGTCTTCTCACGTTTTCCTTGGCCTTCTTCCACTCCACGAAGTAGCTGTAAGTCCAGTTGGTCTGTAGAAGCGTTCCAAGGAAGTGATTAAAATATTCGATTTCACTTCCAAAACCCAGAACCGTGTAGTTGACCAACAACTTCCCCTGAAGCTACTCATTGGTGCTGTGGTAATATGGTTTGCCTATCCCCTTTCTGGCGTCTTGATTTGACTCTCCGCACATGCTTGATGAAAAACTCTATCGTGTAAATAACTATAAGTAGAAAACAACTTATCTACCTATAGGAGTAGATGGAGTAGATCGCACTTGGGACAGGTAAATCTGCACATCGATGATGCACTGGACAGAGAATTTCGGAAGGCTGCTGTTGAGAAATTTGAAGCGAGAAGAGGGTTCTTGAAGAAGGCACTGGAAGAAGCCATCAAGGATTGGGTCAAAAAGAACCGAAAGAGGACTTGAAATGCACACTGTTATGACAGAAGTGGTAGATAAGGACTTCAAAGAATTCCTCAAGGAGCACCAAGAGGTTATAGTAGAATCTGCAAGAATAGGAATTGGGCAACGAAAGAAAATCAATAACTATCAGCCGGAGCAATTCCAACTCGAAAGAACTAACGCGTGGTCTTTCCCTGATAGGGGTAAATGGGCAACGCATCAAGGAAACTACAGAGGAAATTGGCCCCCTCAGATGGCACGAAACATCATTATCAGGTATTCCAAGCCTCGTGAGACTGTTCTAGACCAGATGTGTGGTTCAGGAACGACGTTAATCGAGTGCAAGCTTTTGGGAAGAAACGCGATAGGGGTGGATATCAATCGAGGCAGCATAATGGTGACGCGTGACAGACTTGCCTTTGACTACAGCCCGCTTGACTCCGATTTTCCGAAGGTCTCGATCAAAACCTACATTGGTGACGCGAGGAACCTCAATCTAATTCAAAACGAAAGCATAGACCTTATTGCTACACATCCACCATACGCTAACATAATTTCCTACTCAAACAAAAAGGACCACGTCACGGGAGATCTGTCTTTATCCCGCAGTCTCCAAGGTTACCTTGAAGGAATGAAAGAGATAGCAAAAGAAAGTTTTCGAGTTCTAAGGCCTGGAAGAATGTGTACAATTTTGGTCGGGGACACGAGGAGACATAGACACCATGTTTCTATAGCGTTCAGAGTGATGCAAGGCTTTTTGGAAGCTGGTTTTGTTTTAAGAGAGGACATTATGAAGTACCAGTGGAAGACGAAGACAACCAGAGAGAAATGGCAAGGCCTGTCAAAGGTTGCAGAAGAATGTTGGGTAGATATTAACAAGGAGGAAAAGAAAGGACGTTACACAGATTTCCTGCTCCTCTCCTACGAGCATCTGTTCATATTCAGAAAACCCGAAACAGGAGAAGACATTTCAGACTTCAAGAGCAGCATGAAATGGTAATGGCGCATTTGCAACTCCTTCACCGCTCAATAGAAGAGTTTTTTGCTGGAGAAGACTCCATATGGTAGCGAAATATTACCTTCAACGGAAGGCTAATCAGTGAAGACTGAACAAGCATGGATTCCCTGTAGAGGCGCAAAGCTCTACGCTGAGTTGCACATCCCTGATGCCATTCCAGCCCCAGCGGTACTTATTTGTCATGGCATGAACGCACGGGGTTTTCAAGGCTTGAGGCTTTACAGTCGTTTGGCCCAGGCTGCATGCAAAGGGGGTTTTGTTTCTCTTGTTTTTGATTTTCAGGGTGTTGGTAAAAGTACTGGAAACTTCGACTATGGTCTTGGCGAGCGGAAAAACGTCAAATGTGCGCTAGATTTTTTGGCATCGAGGCCCGAAGTTGTTTCAAGCAGGATTTTTGTCGTGGGGCATAGTCTAGGTGGAGCTGTTTCGCTCTATGCGTTGCAGGATGAGACGCGAGTCAAGGGGCTAGTGTTGTGGTCCACTCCCAAGAACCACAACTACAACGTCAGAAAATTCATCAAGCGAACTAAGGGAACTTTCGGCTTGTACAGCTTCCTTGTATTGTCTCGGCTGGACAAACTATTCAACGTTTCAAGATTCTTCAAACTCGAAGTGTACGGCATAAATCTTCGCTCCAAATATGTTAAAGAGAAACTTATGAAACTGAACGAATGCGAAGCCGCTTCAAAGCTGAAAAACATTCCATTGCTCGTAGTAATAGGAGGAAGCGATGCCATCGTAGGAGTGGACGAAGCGCAAGAGATTTTCGAGGCAGCTCACGATCCGAAAACATTGTTAGTGATGGATTCTGCAGACCACATATACAAAGGAAAAGAGGCTGAATTGATCAGCAAAACGGTTGGTTGGATAAAGGCTATTGCAGATAGCATCTAGGGTGGGACGAATTCGTATGTTGGGTTGCCTTCTTGTGACACTTTGGCTACTAACTTGACTTTCATGCCCACTTTGATCTGTGAAAGCTTGAATCCAGTAAGCCACGCGAGCACTTTCACGCCTTCTTTCAGTTTACCAATGGCTACGGTGTAGGGTTTGTATTCGGCGAAAGTTGTTGGTCTAACCACCACATGCGTGAAGGTTTCAATCTCCGCCTCATTGCTCAACTCAACCCACCGCATATCAGAGTATAGACAATCTGGGCAGTCAGCTGATGGCGGAAAATACAGTCTCCCGCATTTGTTGCATTTGGTCGCGTAGATCTTTCCTTCTTTCAATCCTTCCCAAAACTTCAGTGTCTTTGATATGGGAATCTCTTCTACAATCGTTATCGGTCTGGATCTTATCGCAGGCATGGATGTTGAAGTCATTTCCATTCATCTCCTCAGAATCGTCACATAGCAGTAATGTCCAGTCCCGCCAACGTTGTGGGCAAGCCCAACATAGTTCTTCAGCGGAACCTGGCGACCCTTCTCAACAGCTTCTTCCCTCAGCTGCTTGGTCAACTCGTAAACCATCGAACAGCCAGTCGCGCCTATCGGATGACCCTTCGCCTTAAGCCCCCCATCCATGTTCACAGGTATCTTTCCACCGATCTCAGTCTGACCTTCACGAACAAGCTTCACTCCCTCGCCCCTGCGGCAGAAGCCCAGGTCTTCGTAGGCCATTATCTCCGCGATAGTGAAACAGTCATGAACCTCAGCGAAATCAACCTGATCCACCGTGACCCCAGCAGCCTTGTACGCACGCTGAGAAGCCAACACGCTCGCGTCCAATCCAACGAAATCATGCCTCTTGCTCAAGTTCGCCGTTCCAGACGAGTACCCTATCCCAGCAACCCACACTGGCGTATCAATCTTCAACTCCCTCACTTTTTCCTCAGAAGCAACAACAACCGAGGCAGCACCGTCCGTGATAGGAGAACAATCATACAGTTTCAAAGGCGAAGCAATAACCATAGAAGACAAGACATCGTCAACCGTTATCCTATTCTGAAGGTGAGCATTCGGGTTCATGGCAGCGTACTTGTGGCTCTTGACAGCCACCAGTGCCAAGTCTTCCTCCGTCGTGCCGAACTTTGCCATATGTGCATTAGCATAAAGCGCATAGTATGCTGGAAACGTTACTCCGAAATTGTGAAACTCCCAAAAGTAATACCCTGCCCTGCCTATCCACTCCATGGCCGTTTGGGTGTCGATTTCCCGCATCTTCTCAACACCCAACGCCAACGCAACGTCAACATGGCCACTGGCCACAGCCGAGTAAGCAGCGAAGAAAGCCGCACTACCACTTGCACAAGCAGCCTCGCAACGCATCAACCCAGCGCCAGTTAAACCACAATACTCGCCAACGACAACGGCTGGAAGCAGCTCTTCGTACCAAGCGCCAGCTCCGACAGAACCAAGAGCAACGAACGGAATGTCCTTCGCTGTTAAACCTGCATCTTCAAGGGAAGGCTTAACCGCCTCAAATGTCAGTTCCGCCACGTTGACTTCGCTTCTGACGCCAAATTTCGAGTTGCCAACACCAATTACTGCTACTTTTCGCAAACCAGCCGCCTCTGCGTGACTGTAGTTGGTTTGTGTGAAATATAAGGAAAAAGTGGGTAGTCTCTAACTATCTGCCTTTGAACTCTGCTTTTCTGCGTGACATGAAGGCCTCGACGCCTTCTTTGAGGTCTTCCGTAGAGAAAGCCAAGCCCATCATGCTTGCTTCCAGTCGCAATCCTGCTTCCAGCGGCACTTGTGTTCCAAAGTTTAAGGCATGCTTCGCGTACTTCATCGCTACTGGTGGTCCGTCAGAAAGCTTCTGAGCCATGGATTGAGTTTCATCTTTGAGCTTCTCAAAGTGCACAACCCTGTTGACCAAGCCTATCCTCAAAGCCTCGTCCGCCTTAAGCCTGCTACCCAGCATCACAAGTTCCTTAGCCCTTGGCAGACCGATTAGTCTGACTAGTCTTTGTGTTCCACCCCATCCTGGAATCAGGCCCAAGCCTATTTCGGGGCTTCCAAGTTCTGCGTGTTCCGCTGCAACTCTGAAGTCACATACTAGTGCCAGTTCCAAACCGCCTCCAAGCGCGAAACCATTGATCGCTGCGATCACTGGCTTGGACATTTGTTCTATCTTTCCAAAAACGCTCTGTCCAGCTCTTGAGAACTCTTCAGCCTTGACTGGTGTAGCTTTTGGAAACATGGTTACGTCGGCACCTGCACTGAAGGCTCTGTCGCCGTCGCCAGTTATTATGACGCATCTTATGCTGGAGTCTTTCTCTGCCGTGTCCAAGGCATCTCCCAGCTCTTCGATGAGAACGTCGTTGAAGCTGTTCAGTCGGTGTGGTCTGTTCAGGATTATCCATAGAGTATTTTGTTCTCTTTCGATTTTCACAGTTTCGTATGATTTGCTCAATCTATTCACCGTCTCTATGTTTAGCTCGTGAGTCTATATTACCTTTTTAGAATTTTCGAAGCAGATATTTCAACACGGTCAGCTTCTGGATTTCCCTTGTTCCTTCATAAATCTCGGTGATCTTCGCGTCGCGGTGGAATCTTTCAACTCGGTATTCGCCCAAGTATCCGTAGCCGCCCAATACTTGTATGGAAAAGTCCGTCACTTCCATAGCGATCTCGCCAGCATATAGTTTGGCCATAGCGGTGGCCATCGGATCCATTTTTCCAGCATCAACCAGCCATGCAGCTCGATAGGTTAACCATCTTGCGGCTTCGATCTTCGTCATAGCTTCAGCCAAGCCGGCACCTATCAATTCATGCTGCAACAACGGTTGACCAAAAGCTTCTCTTTGCTTAGAGTACTTGAATGCTATTTCAAAGGCGCCTTGAGCCATACCTACCGCTTGAGCGGCAACCCCGACTCTGGTTTTATCGAAGAACTCCATTGAGCTGTGAAAACCCTTGTTCATCTCGCCAACTACGTTCCAGTCAGTGACTTTTACGTTGTCGAAGCGAACCTCGCCAGTGACTGAGCAGCGAATACCCATCTTATCATGCAACTTTGAAGTTTCAAGTCCTGTAGTGCCCTTGTCCACCACGAACAAGGTTTCGCCTCTGTACGTCGGTCTGATCTTTGTGTCTGTCTGCGCTAGAACGACCATGAAGTCAGCGGTTGTAGCGTTTGTTATGAAAGTCTTTGTCCCGTTTATCCACCACTCATTCCCGTACTTCGTGGCTGTTGTCTCCATGCGAGTTATGTCGCTTCCGCTCACGTTAGGTTCTGTAAAGGCTGCTGCTGAGATGAAATCGCCTTTGCAGATGGGTGGTAGGTATTTCTCTTTTTGTTCTTTCGTGCCCAAGACAGTTATGAACTCGCTACCAAAACTTCCGCTTGAAATAGCCACGCCTAATGATGAGTCGGATCTGCACATCTCCTCTATGGCCAAGCAAGTCTCAAGCAATCCGTAACCTTGTCCACCATATTCCTCTGGGAAGCTGAGGCTTGTGAAACCCAGTTTGGCTGCTTGCTTGTAAAGTTCCAAGGGAAATTCTTCCTTTCTATCAAGCTCCAAAGCCAGTTCTGGCTTGAACTCTTTAGCGCAGAACTCTTTGACTGCTTTCACGATTCCGAGTTGTTCTTCAGTAAATTCAAATTTCATCTAGTAAAACCCCTTTCCTGCTTTCTTTCCAGTCCAGCCCTTGCCGACGTAGTCTTCAAGCAGCGGGCAGGGTTTATACATTTCCATATTGTACTTCGAATGCAGTTCTCTAAGCTTTTCTAACACAATGTCTATGCCTGTTCTATCCGCGTGTTCGCAGGGGCCTGACGGCCAATACGTGCCAAGCTTCATCCCAGTGTCGATGTCCACTGGGTCCGCAGCATCATCGTTGATAAGCCAAGCAGCCTCATTCACGGCCACTGCCCATGATCTATCGACATCGTATTCATCGAGCAAGTTGAAAGGTATCCTTGGCCTGCCCTTTGTCCAGTCATAGAAGCCCACGCCTGTTTTTTGTCCCAGCTTCTTTTCCTTGACCAGTGGTTCGATGACTTCTTGACATGGCTTGAACCTTTCGCCATAAGCCTCGTACAGTATCCTTCCAACTTCGTAGGCGATGTCCAGCCCGACGAAGTCGCCTAGTTCAAACCAGCCCATTGGGAACCCTCCTGTGTACTTCACTGAGGCATCAATTCCCTCCTTCGTGGCTTCTTTTCGATGATAAGCCCAGAATGCTTCGTTGAATACTGCTCCGAGTATTCGGTTTACTATGAAGCCCCGCACGTCCTTTCGTACGATTATCGGTGTTTTTCCCAGTTTCTTGGCTAGTTCCGCAAGAGTGTTCATCGTTTCTTGGCCTGTGTTTTCGCCTTTGATGACTTCTACAAGCGCCATGGAGTGTGGTGGGTTGAAGAAATGCATTCCAGCAACTTTGTCAGAACGCTTCGTAGCTTTTCCCATCTCGGTTATGCTCAACGTCGACGTGTTAGAGGCAAGTATCGCGTGTGCAGGTGCAACTTCGTCCAGTTTGGCAAAAATCGCTTTCTTAAGCTCCATGTTTTCAGGTGAGGCTTCGATTGCGAAGTCCACGTCTTTTGCAGCCTCCTCGTAACTCGTGGTAGTGGCTACCCGCGCCAGCGCTGCGTCTGCATCTTCCTGTCTTATCCTCTTCTTCTCAACGAATTTGCCCAAGCTCCATTTGATCTTTTCTTTGGCTTTTTGCAGGATTTCATCGTTGATGTCAACCATGGTTACTTCGAGTCCGCTCATGGCGAGAAGCTGTGCGATTCCGTGTCCCATGGCTCCAGAGCCTATGACAGCTGCTTTTCTGATTCTTTCAGTTGTCAAGATGATTTCGTCTCCTAGAAGTGTTATTGGTGGAGGAAGAATGGTAATAAAACTTTTGAATCGAGACTAAACATTCCAGAAAGCTTGCTAAGAAAAAAAAGAATTCTTTTTTTTATTGTTGCTTCATGAGGTAACCGACTATCGTGTTCTTTTGGATTTCGCTTGTCCCTTCATACAATTCAGTGATTTTCGCACAGCGGTGGTAGCGTTCCACGTGGTAGTCTGCTAGATATCCATAGCCGCCAAAGACCTGTATGGCGTCATCTGTGACTTCCATTGCCACGCGGCCTGCATAGGCTTTTGCCATTGAGGTCTGAGCAGGGTTCGGCTTCTCTTTATCGTAGAGCCATGCAGCCTTGTACATCATGAGCCTTGCTGACTCAATCTTGATTGCCATTTCAGCGAGTTTGTGGCTTATGCCTTGGAAGTTGATTATGGGTTGTCCAGATTGTTTGCGGGTCTTCGCGTAGGCGAGTGCTCGTTCGAAGGCGCCTTGAGCCATGCCCACGGCTTGTGCAGCCACGGTTATGCGAGTTCCGTCGAAAAGTTCAAGTGTGTAGTAGAAGCCTCTGCCCAATTCCCCTATGACATTGGTTTCCGGCACTTTTAGGTCACTCATTGCTAGTGACCCGGTGACGCAGGGTTTTATTCCCATTTTTCCATGCAATTTGGTGGCTTCTAGTCCCGGCATGCCTCTTTCAGCGATGAATATACTCTGGCCTCTATAGGTTGGTTGGCAGCTTGGGTCTGTTTGACAAAGTAGGATGAAAGTGTCGGCGGTTGTGGCGTTTGTGATGAATTCTTTTGCGCCGTTTATGGACCATTCGCTGCCGCATTTTGTGGCAGTTGAGTCCATGCGTGTGATGTCGCTTCCATGTTCAGGTTCCGTGAATGCCGCTGCGGCTATCTTGTCGCCTCTGGCAAGTGGTGGAATGTACTTCTTTTTTTGTTCTTCGTTGCCATGCTTTAGCAGTACGTCAGGTATCATGAGGTTGCCGAGTGAAATCGCGACGCCTATTCCCGGTTCAGCGCGGCACATTTCTTCGACGACTATACAGTCTTCTAGGACGCCTAGACCTTGTCCATCATATTGTTCTGGAATGCGCATGCTTGTGAAGCCTAAGTGTGCAGCTTCCTTGTAAAGGGCCATTGGAAATTCTTCTTTTTGGTCAAATTCCAATGCGAGTTCAGGAGTGAACTCTTTTTCCGCGAATTCCTTCACGGCTCTTTTTATTTCTTGTTGTTCTGGGGTTAGCTTGAAGTCCATTCTGCTCTTTTCTCCAAACGGTTTAGGGTTATATTTTCTGTGCTCGTAGCTCATTAACCTTGTTTTTCAGGGGCGGCACGATCTTGAACAGATCCTCGACGATTCCGTAGTCTGCGAAACTGAAGATGGGAGCCTTGGGGTCCTTGTTTACCGCTATTATGAGGTCTGAGCTTTTCATGCCAAGAATGTGCTGGAAGGCTCCACTTATACCCAACGCTAAGTAGAGTTTCGGTTTGACTGTCTTCCCTGAAGTGCCAACTTGCCTATCGTTGGGTAGCCAGCCTTTGTCAACAATAGGACGCGAACATGATAGGACACCACCTATTGTCTTTGCAAGGTCTTCGACTTGGGGTATGTTGGCTACATCCTTGATTCCACGCCCAATTCCCACAAGTTTCTCAGCGGCTGTAATGTCTACCCCGCCCGGCGGTGGGAGGACATACTGTATGAATCGTTTCTCGCTGATTTCTTCCGTGAGAGGTGAAGGAACTGTTACGATTTGTCCATTCATCGGGGTTGCTGGTTTCTTAGGGGTGAACGTTGCTTGTCTGATTGTTGCAAGATAGGTTTCAGCCTTGCGAACAGTGGCTTTGACGTTTACTTTTCCTCCATACATTTGCTTCGTAACAGTAAACGTTTCATTTTCAAACGCCAGATCAATACAGTCTGTTGCCAATGGCAGATTCAGCGCAGCCGCAAGTCTAGGCGCCAGATCCACGCCTTGAGAAGTGTGACCAGTCATTACTAGTGTGGGCTTGTGCGTAGTAATCAAGCCGGCCAAGACTTTCTTGTAGGCTTCTGAGTTGAAGTTCTCCAGTTTTGCGTCTTCAACTATCATGACAGCGCCTGCGTATTCAGCCAGATTCTTTGCATGTTCCTTCACGTTGCTACCGAGTAGGACAGCGGCTACATTCACGTTTGCCTTTTCTGCTAGCTCCCGAGCTTTGGTAAGCATTTCATAGGTTATGTCCCGAATCTGGCCTTGCCTATGTTCAACTAAGACAAAAATCCCAGCCATCTTAGATCAACCCCTTTGCCTTCAGAATTTCAGCGATCTTCGCTGCCATTTCTTCAGGTGTTCCCTTAAGGAAAACAGCCTGCTTCTCAACTGGAGGCACATACATCTTTTCTATGTTGAGCCATGAACCTGCCAAACCGACTTCATTCTCGCTTAGACCTGTGTCAGCCAAGCTCATCAGCTTAATCTCTTTCCGCATCGCTTTCCGTATGCCCATTATAGATACGTATCTTGGCTCGTTTATGCCTGTTTGAATCGAGAAAAGCGCAGGCAGCTTGACTTCAACTTGTTCTTCTAGACCGCCTTCGAGTTCACGATTTGCCTTGGCAGTGCCTGTGCCAAGTTCAAGTTTCTTGACCATCGTGGCGTGCGGGATTCCTAAGAGTTGCGCGAGGATCGGTCCGACCATAGCGCTGCCGTCGTCGCCTGCCTGCATCCCTGTCAAGACTAAGTCATATTGCATGGTTTTGATTACAGAGTGGAGGATTTTGGCTATGGCATAGCCGTCTGAGCCCTCGAATTTTGAGTCTGCAAGTCTTATTGCTTTGTCTGCCCCGCGGGCCAAGCATTTTCTCAGAGTGCTGTCCGAATCATCTGGGCCTATAGTTATTGCAGTGACTGATCCGCCTTGTTTCTCCCTTATTCTTACGGCTTCTTCCAGCGCATAATCGTCCCACTCGTTGATGTCGTAGACCAAGCCTGTTTTTTCCACGGCTTTGCCTGAAGCGTCGATTTTTAGTTCCGCCTCAGCTGTTTCAGGAACATGCTTAACGCAAACAATTACGTCCAATTCGTGTCATTCTCCTAGGTGTTTGGAGAGTGTTTCACGCTCTTCATCATAAGACTTTTGCTTGAAACCCACGACAATTATCGTGAACCCATGCTACTTGCTCTAACATGTGGCCCTTTTCTTGTTTCGAGCGACCCTCTCGTTGGAGTCTTTTGGTTGCTATTTCCAGCCATTCTGTGGGAGTCGATTCATTGTTACGTGATGACAGGGGACTGAACAAAATTTATTAATCATGAAGAACAAAGCTAACCCGCGTCATTCAACCATTGCAAGTGAAGATCATGGGAAAACTTGAGGAAGTCGTTGTTTCAGCGCTCAAGAATTCGGGTGAAGGATTAACACTTGCTGAAATAGCTGAGAAAATCGGAGAATCTGAAAAGAAGGTTTTCAGGGAATTGCGCAGTTTGTTCCAGAAGGGCATGATTGACACTGAAAGCCGGCGTTACAAGCTTTCGAAAGGCTGAAGAGAGCTATTTTTTAGGCGGTCAGTCTTGAACCCATGAGACAAGACTCATTCATGCCCAGTGACACGACATCAAATCAATCGGCTTCTCTCGCTAAAGCTTAATTAAACATTTATAATCAATTCTGTAGCCAAGGCGGTAAAATGAACGCAGATGAAACTTTCGAGAAACTCACCCAAGAAATGATGAACAGATTCTTCGAAAACAACCCTGATTTTGCAACAGAGTTCGGACTGCATGAACCTTACGACTACCTGTTACCAACAGGTTCTACCAAACTACTTGCGGAAAACCTCCACCTTCTGGAGGAAACGATAACAAACTTGAACAAGGCAGTGAAGCGCGAAGAACTAAGCGCTCAACACAAGGTGGATTGGGAAGTGCTAGCGAACGCTTATGAACAATGGAAATTCGCATTCTACGAAAGACGCACTCATGAGCTGGATCCAGATGCTTTCGCAATGCTTGGCGGGCTAGTCTTCATAATGTTCACCCGAGACTATGCACCACTGGAAAAGAGAGCAGACGCTATCGCAGCCAGAATGGAGAAAATTCCGAAATATCTGCAAGAATTCCGTTCAAGGTTCGAAAACAAGCATCCAGTGAAACTCTGGACCGAAATAGCCATAGAAACAGCCCAAAACATGGGCGGCTTATTCCAATTCATACTTCACGCCGCAAAAGGCAAGGTCTCGGACAATGTTTACGCAAGACTGTGTCTGGCTTGGGAGAAAATGCAGCCTGCACTTAAGACTCACGCGGAATGGCTCCAAGCCTTGCTTCCGAAAACGCAAGAGAAATGGGCATTGGGCAAAGAGAAATTCGAAAAACTCCTTCAACTACGACAGCTAAGCATGAATTCTGACAAGATCTATCAATTAGGCGTCAAATACCTGAATGAACTGAAAGCCAAGAGAGAGCAACTAGCTCGGCAAATCGCTCCCGGAAAATCGGTTGAAGAAGCAATGAAAAAGATAGAGAGCAAGGCGCCAAAGACGTTTGAAGAGGCAAAGGAGTTTACGCGGAAAACCATGGAGGAAGCTAGAAAGTTCGTCGAAGAAAAGGACGTTGCAACAGTAAACAGCGAAGACGTGTTGCTAGTGGAAGAAACACCTGCTTTTCTAGCGCCCCTGATCCCGTTTGCAGCTTTGAACATGCCAGCTAGATTCGATAAGCCTCAAATAGGCATATACATCGTGACTCGACCAAAAGACCCAGCGAATCTGGGCAAGCACTTGAACTTTCCATCAATCAGAAACACGGCAGTTCATGAAGCCTTTCCAGGACACTTTCTTCAGGGCTCCATGTCTAACCGGGGAAGCGTAATTCAAATACTGGCCCAAGGAACCGAAACCGTTGAAGGCTGGGCACACTACTGCGAGCAAATGATGGCCGAGAAGGGCTTCATAACAGGCCTAGAAGCACAGTTGATTCAGGTCAACGACATGATTTGGCGAGCAGTACGTGTAATTGTAGATGTCAAGCTTTCGAGGGGTGAAATGAGTTTTGAAGAAGCAGTCAAAATGCTCGAGGAAGAAGCAGGAATGTCACGAGAAGCCGCTGAAGCTGAGGTCAAGCGCTACACGCAAACGCCTGGATATCCGCTCTCATACCTTCTGGGAAAACACTTGATACTGGAACTGAAGCAGGAATTAAAGCAGAAAATGGGTGCTGGGTTTGACGAGAAACTCTTTCATGATACGATTACTGCTAACGGATACTTGCCAATATCCTTGCTAAGAAAGGTCTTCGAACAAAAGATGCCGAAACGCAAAACCTAGAAGAAACCCTCCACTTTCTTCTTAGAACAATATCAGTTGAAATCCGCAGCTGATAGTCTGACGAATTGAGACTTCATGATCTGTATAGATATGGTCTAGGCGAGTTTGGAACTCGTTTTGCTCAGTAGCCATGAACCGTCGCATGCCGCAGTGTTGAGATGAGCTAATCCTTCTCTACATGTCCCAAATTCAATGTGGTTCCTCTTAGCCAAGTCGCTCACGCTCTCCATTAAACCACTCCGTAAATCTGTCGGCAGATAGGTACACCTGCCCACTTTTTCTCCTTTCTCAAAATACAGAGGGCTCAGTTTTCCTGCAATCTCCGGTACGGCAGCGCTGAGCCTTCTCCAGTTCTCAGTTTTTACCTTGAAAGTTGAGCTTGTAACGTGTTTGACGCCGAGAGCCGCGATCGTTCTTATCAAGCTTTCTGGCTTGTCGTTTAGGAACGGAATGATTGGGTCGACTCGTACGGATACGGGTATACCCTTCTTGATCAGGGTTTCAACTGCCTTCAGTCGGTTCGAAGGCGATGGAGCATTTGGCTCAATGAGTCTTGCAACGTCATCGTTGTCTGTTGTGATAGTAATGGAAACCATGGAGCGCGTCTTCTCTAGCAGATCAGCATCTCTAACGACAAGGTCGGATTTCGTGATTATCTGAACCTTGCAGTCTTGTCTGGATAGGATTTCTAAGCATCTGCGCATTAGGCCTGTTTTGGCCTCCAAATTTGGGTAGGGGTCTGACGAGTTAGCTATCGACACTGTTTGACCTTTCAGTTTTCGTATTTCTTTTCTTAGTCTTGACAATAGGTCCTTCTTTGGCCTGCAATTGGAAAAATCTGGAATGTAGTTTGAGGCATAGCAGTATACGCAATTATGATCACAACCGATGTAGGGATTAAAAGTGAGTTTAGATGGACACGTGCAGAGCGTTGAATGCCAAGGGTCAAACTTGGAAATCAAAGTCACAGCTTTTCACGGTTCATGTGAATAGTAGCCATGCACAGACCAGCTTCCTACACACCTTGAAGTTCACCGAATATATCGTCCAGACACTGTTTCAAGGCCTAATACCTTGGGCGGTTGGAGGCTGCAGGCTGAGCTGGTCGGTCGAAACCTTCCAGCTTACACCCCAGCTCCATCAAACCCATCTTCTATGGGAGCCCTCGTCCCCTTTTCGGGGATTGGTTGCCTATTTTCAGGAGAGGCTTCGGGCTTAGATGCTTTCAGCCCTTATCCTCAGCGGCGTGGCTGCCCGGCGTTTGCCCTGTCGGACAACCGGTTAACTAGAGGCCACAACGTCCCGTTCCTCTCGTACTGGGGACCTTTTCCCCTCAGGCAACCAGCACTCCCAGCAGATAAAGTCCGACCTGTCTCACGACGGTCTAAACCCAGCTCACGTTCCCTTTTAATAGGCGAGCAGCCTCACCCTTGGCCCCTTATGCAGGGCCAGGATAGGAAGAGCCGACATCGAGGTACCAAGCCGCGGGGTCGATGGGGACTCTCGCCCGCGACGAGCCTGTTATCCCTAGGGTAATTTTTCTGACACATCCAGCCCCCACCAAGGGGGACATAGATGATCGCTAAGCCCGGCTTTCGCCTCTGGATCCCTTACTGTGGAGGATCCAGTCAGGCCGGCTTTTGCCTTTGCACTCTACGACGGATTTCTGTCCCGTCTGAGCCGACCTTAGGGCGCCCTTGATATCTTTTCAAGGGCGTGCCGCCCCAGCCGAACTGCCCACCAACCGTTGTTCCAGCGCCGAAGCGCCGGTTAGAAACACGGTCGCAGAAAGACGGTGTTCCATTTTTGCCTCCCCCAGCTCCCGGAGAAGCTGGGATTAACGGCTCCCGTCTACGCTCTGCATCCGCAAACGTATTCCAGCGGCAGGCTGCAGTAAAACTCCACAGGGACTTCTTTTCCCGCTGGGAGTTCGTGGACTGTTCGTCCACGTTATGTGGTTTCACCGGGTACTACGTGGGGACAGCGGGGCCCTCGTTGATCCATTCATGCACGTCGGAACTTACCCGACAAGGCATTTGGCTACCTTGAGAGAGTCAGAGTTACTCCCGGCGTTTGCAGGCCCTTGGCCCAGTTGGACCTGGGGTTCAGGTACCTGTACTGGCCAGGATTCAGAAGCCGTTCACACGCTTTCGCGCTTGCGGCTCCCTGTGTTTTTATTAAACAGTCGGGACCCCCTTGCTACTGCGACCTGCCGTTCCAGCCAGAGGCTAAAATGGCAGGCACCCCTTGTACCGAAGGTACGGGGCTAGATTGCCGAGTTCCCTCACATTAGTGTATACCCGACACGCCTAAGGTTTCTCGCCTAGGGACACCTGTGTCGGTTCTAGGTACGGTCACGAAGGATCCTTCTCAACAGCCTTTTCATTGGCTCTAGGAATCGGCTGAACCGCCCTAAAACGGGCAGCTATTCCCGCTTTCACCTGGTTCTCGCCATTGCGGCACTCCCCAGGCTTATACGGTTAAACAAGGCGACAGCCTTGCTCAGCCTACCCCAAAACGTCAGCGTTGAGCTTGCGTTGCCGCGTGTACCTTCGTGGTACAGGAATATTAACCTGTTTCCCTTTCGGCATGGTCGGTTAGGCCATATCTTAGGACCGACTTACCCCCGGCTGATGATCGTTGCCGGGGAACCCTGGCCCCTTCGGCGGAGGAGATTCTCACTCCTCTTTGCTGTTACTACCGCCGGGATCTGCAATCCTTAACCGGTCCACTGGACCTCACAGCCCAGCTTCTGCCCAGCTAGGACGCCATTCTACCGACGCAACACTGAGGTTGCGTCCTGAGGTATCGGTGGCTGGCTTAGCCCCGTCAATTTTCAGGGCCGTCAGCCTCGGCGGGTGAGCTGTTACGCTTTCTTTGAAGGGTGGCTGCTTCTGAGCCTACCTCCCCGCTGTCTGAGGCTGACGACGCCTTTTGGTTTGACACTTAGCCAGCACTTCGGGACCTTAACCTCAGTCTGGGTTGTCCCCCTCTTGGTCCGGGAGCTTACCCCCCGTAACCCGTTTCCCGAGGTCTACGGTGCGAATAGATTCGGAGTTTGAAAGAAAAGTGGATCCTTTCGGACCCTTACTTTCCAATCAGTGCTCTACCCCATCCGCTGCCTCGCTCGAGACTAGACTGAGATCTATTTGGAATGGAACTAGCTATCACCAGGCTAGATTGGTCTTTAGCCCCTAGCCCCAGGTCTGGGGAACGAATTGCACGTCAGCACCCTTGCGAGCCTCCACTAGGCTTTCGCCTAGCTTCGCCCTGCCCAGGGCTAGATCGCCTGGTTTCTAGTTTTCACCGCTGTGACTCCGAGCCCTTTCAGACTCCGCACCTCACCAGCAAAAGCTGGTTGCGTGCATATCGGTTTCCCTTCGCCTGCGGGCTGTTAGACCCTTAGGCTTGCCACAGCTGTGAGCTCCCCGGCCCGTGTTTATAGACGGAACGTGCAACCCTGGTCCCCTTCCCTCGTACAACCATCTTGCGGTGGCTTCCTTCAGGAAGGATCTGCCCTTCTGGGTCGCACACGTCTGTAACCGTCTGGTTTCAGGCGCTTTTCGCCCCCCTTCCGGGGTACTTTTCAGTTTTCCGTCACCGTACTAGTGCGCTATCGGTCTTGAGTTGTATTTAGTCTTGGCGGTTGGTGACCGCCGACTTCCTGCACCCAAACCAGGGTACAGTACTCTGAGATCCCTGCTCAGCTCCTTCCGATTTGCGCTTACGGGGCTTTCACCCTCTTTGGCGGGCCTTTTCAGGCCACTTCAGCTTTGTCGGCGAGGATGAAGCTGGGCTCTTAACTCTACATCTCCCACAAGTTTCCCTGTGGGATTCGGTTTGGACTTTTCCCGTTTCGCTCGCTGCTAATCAGGGAATCCCGTGTTGGTTTCTTCTCCTCCCCCTACTAAGATGCTTCCGTTCGGGGGGTTCCCGCTCCCATAAAGGGAGCACCACGATTCCGAAGAACCATGATAGGAAGTCCCATTCAGGTATCCCCGGTTCTACGGCTGCATGCGCTTACCCGGGGCTCTTTCGCGGTTTGCCGCGCCCTTCTTCAGCACTCAAGCCGAGCCATCCTCCAGACGGCGTCGCATATCGGGCCTTTGGCAGTGTCTGTTTAACGTTTCGGTGAAACTTTTTGGTGTGTTGGTTGATTGGCCTATGCATGGCGTCATTGTGAGCGTTTGATAGCTCACTCGCCCTTCACTCCTCATCGTTTGATTGATGGGAGTTGCATCTCGTTTTATGGCTTTCAGTAAATAGCCAAGCTAGTTCTCAAGCGTTCTTCGATAATATAAGGGTTACGTCACATGATTAAGTGACTTCTGATTGTATAGTTTAAATGAAAGGTGAGCCAGTCTAATCTATATCCAATGCTGAAATAACAGTGTGGTGCAGTTTGTCTGAAGTTGAAAAAGTCGTGTCTGCCGGTGGTGTCATCTATAGAGCAGTTGGCAATGGCTTTGAGGTGGCTTTGATTCTCAATGATGATTACTGGTGTCTGCCTAAGGGTTTGATAGAGGAAGGCGAAACGCTTGAAGCCACGGCTTCAAGGGAAGTACGAGAGGAAACAGGCTTAGTGGGCGAGTTCGTCGGCAAGATTGGTGAGATTGGTTACAGCTTCTTCAGGAAAAAACGCTATCTTAAGACTGTTCATTTTTACCTATTCAAATGTGTTGGTGGCTCAGTGGATGCTCATGATTCTGAAGTGGATGAAGCCAGGTGGTTTAGCATTTCAGAAGCGCTTAGCACCTTAACCTATCCTAACGAGAAGAAGACGCTGCTCAGGGCAGAGAAAATGCTGAAAGGTTGAACCCCGTTCTAAACTGCTTGGCGAGTGTTCCCTTTTTTAGCGCTGTGCTATTATCTGGTCTCAGGGTCAGTGAAGGGATTCAGGCCTCTAATCATATCATTAACTGTATGGAACGGACAGACTCAACAAATATCTCGATGCTTGAACACTGTTACAATGAGAATCCCAACAGAATTCTCCAACTTGAAGGACCTAAACTATTTTAGCAGAGCAATAGGAAGATGTCTAGCGGAAGGTGTGCTTTTGAAGGAATACTGGAGAAGGTCACTAGTAAAAGCAATTACCTATAGAGCACTGATCATTTTCTTAGATATCACCGTCATCTATTTGATGACCAAGAGGCTTGACATTGCACTTGGGTTCATGATTGTCAGTAATGTCTACACTAGTATAGCCTATTATTTTCATGAAAGAATTTGGAATAAAATAGGCTGGGGAAAGACAAAATAGGAGCCAACTGCAATTACACGAGACTGAGGTTCATATGACCGACAAGAAAATACCGTGTAAGCGTCCAGATAAGAAGCCCAAGACAGGTGAGTGCTCTCCTGAACAGATAGCTGAATGCCACTCCAAATCCAAAGCACATCCATGTAAATAACAGCTAACCAAGATCCGCTATCGACAAGCTCAAATCAACTAAATGCACTGTCAGCTGCTCTATAGCATGGTACTTACATGCGAATCTTCCAGTTCAGATGAAAAGGATTATGCGAAAGCAATAATTAACAATGACAAAAGACAAGGGTATTTGACTGATGGAGAAGATGGGTTAATGGTTAGAAAAGAACTATGTCCCCAATGTGGTAGTAAGAAAATAGTCGTTGAGGCTGATTCCAAGAAGTGCGAAGTGTGCGGGTATCAATGGACCGGGAAAGTGCGAAAGAAAACTTCCAGAAAAGGCAGAACAAGATTCTAAGGCAAGAGTAGATGCTTCGACACTGGACCTCCAGAGACCCCATAAAAGGGAAAGTTCACAAACGAATTCATTAAATATAGGGCAAAGAGCATGTGATAAGTCCAAGCATAGGTGTAAGCTGGGTCTCTCCATGAAAAGGTCTGGGAAAAAACTTAGAAAAAGGAAAAGATTTCTGAAAAGAATGCACAGAAAAGGAAACTGGAAAGATTGAAGGGATATTCATTATGTCATGGAGTCAAGGAGGAATAAGAAAGTTGTTTGCTCTAGCCACTCCATTTTCTATTATGGTTCACCAAACATTCTAGGACTCCGTAGAAGGAAGAGTGCCTTTTGATAGGCTCATCCAATACAAATCAGCCTATTAGATGTAAAATAGTGTCAATTTCCACCCCATGCTCTGAAGCAATCAAAACCTGCTGCAAGAGCAGAAAATGCAGTCTCTGGAGGACGCGCGTGCTGAGAACCCATTGACCTAAACCTTTTTAATTTGAGCCCCATTGATGAAAAGAGCAATGCCTCGATAGCTCAGTCGGTAGAGCAGCAGCCTTGTAATATTATGTCCATAGATTGGGTTGAGTACAGAGTTTTCCTTGATGGCAAATATGCTAAGCACTATGCGAATATGCAGTTCAACAATGCTAGAAGGTACCTTGAGTTTTTCAATAATCCTTCGAAGCTTCTGTCTTGCAGTCCATGTTCGAGGCTTAATGCTTTGAAATCTTTGGTCTGTCTATCAAAGTATCTTGGTTGCTATGTGCAGTTTAAGGAGAGGCTCAAGCAGTATGATATCAAATGGGTTAGACCTGACTGTTTCAGCAGTTTTATGAGAATAATGAACAACAACCACAAAGACTTGATTGAATGGTACAAGAAAGGCTGCAATATCTTGGATGAGAATGAGAAACTCTACCTCAAGTTCATGCTGTTGTCTGGACTTAGAAAGACTGAGGGAATGCAAGCATTCAATCTAATCATTGAACTGTACAGAGAAAACAAGCTTAGTGAATACTTCAACGAAGAGCTTTCAATGCTGGAACACTACAAATACAAGCAATTTCTCCGAAACACAAAGAATGCCTACATCACGATAATACCCAAAGATCTTGTAACACAGATAACCAACAGCAAACCTGTCTCATACAACGCAATACACTGCTATCTTATGAGAAAAGGAATCAATCTAAGAATAAAGGAACTAAGATCATATTATGCTTCCTTCATGGTCAGACACAACATCATAAGCGAAGAAGTAGACCTGCTACAAGGCAGAGTGCCCAAATCAGTTTTCGCCAGACACTACCTCAAAGAGAACCCAACAGAACTCAGAGACAGAACACTAACGGCAGTCACACAACTGGAACAAACACTGAACTGAACATCGAAAACAATCGAAACATCCCTCTCTTTTTTTAGTGTTAATCAAGTCTGAACTTCGCTGAAAAACTTCTAGGGACCCTCTGAAGTCAATGCATGTTTCTTCCTATAGACTATAACTGCTAGCAGTGTTGTTATCGTGAATAACGGTAGGACGAGGAAGGACGGAAACTCTGGTACAACATTGGTCCAATGAACATATAGAGTGACTCTAGCACCATATTCTCTTGAGACAATCTGAAGCTGGTCAGAAGAATAGTCGTTTCTATATTCGTCAAGGACCAAAGTCAGCATGCCAGAAGTGTTGCTTTCGTTCAATGCTTCTCTCACTGCTCCAGTTACATTCCAGCTATACCACTGGTTAGGCGTGCTCACCAGAGTGGTATCTTGGGCATCACTGTAGCTTGGTTGGTTATCGTAGTTGATAGTGTATTCATCCCATGAGTTGTTTGAGCAATAGTAGACAGAAACACTGTGAGTCACACCAACTGCTGTTGGAAAGATCTTCAGCGTTGCATTGTCGACTACAGCACCATCAGGTACATGTGACATATTGAATTTCAGCCATACAATCATGGGTCCATATTCAGAAAATGAAATCCTAAGATAATATTGTCCTCCATAGTTTGTGAATGGGGTCCATAATTCAGTATAGGTATCAGCAGATGGCACGAACTCTACCTGCCCAGCACTAGCATAAGACCTTGGAAATAACATGAAAGACAAAACAGCAAAAAACATCAGGTATTGAGCAAATACGAGTTTTCTGAACAATCTGCTTCCCATTTGTTATTGTATACAGCCCAGTCTTATGACTTGTGGAAGAACCTGCATGCCCAATAGAACTTCGATGAAAAACTTCTAGGGACTCCCTGAACCAATTGTGAAAAAATAAAGTCTGCATTGGAAAGGATTACTGGGTCAGAAGTTGTGTTTTTCCTTCTTCCTTCTTCTTTGTTCCAGACTTCATCATGTACAGCCCTATCAGAATGAACACAAAGCCTCCTACAATAGGGGGAACCAAAAACTTCCAATAATCTGGCACAAAAGTAACCACTATCATGTACCATAGCATTGAGAAAAGGGAAATTGAAGCCAAACCTAGGATGATGAAACCTAGCCAGAAAACAGTGGTCTTTTCACCTTCAAACATAGCTTCTCATCTAACCATTATGACGCTACAGATACTTAAAAATAGCACACACAAGAACTTCTAGGGACCCTCTGAAATCTCCATGCTCTCTCTTCTCTGTTCTGTTGAGATAATTCTCGTTTTTCTGTAGAAGAGCATCATGATACTTCCTATGATTACGAGGAGCCAGCCAATGTCAAAGAGTATTCCATGAAGGCAGCTTAGGCAATAGATTGGGTGGCTTAAGTAAAAACAGCAGTATGCTGGGATGTCCAAACGTTGTGGTGGCTGGATGAGAAACAGTATTGTTCCAGAAACCACAAAGGCAACACCTACTATTGCAAGTATCAGTCCCAGTAGTTTGCGATTCATCTTCAAAGCCATGACTGGAGAGAGTAGAGCTATGACAAGTCCTGCAATGCCATAGTAGAAGTATGGTTTCTCATAGGTCACCCACTCTAGATGCACATGCAGGACAGGGCTGATCTCTGTGCTGTTTCCGTTTGCAATAGCAATAATGTAAGTCCCAGTCAGGGAAGTTTCAGCACTGGATAGTTCAATGTAACCTTGAAACCTGTACTCATTACCTATACTGGCAAGTCTAACCATATTTCCATTCTCAGAAGAGGGATAGAATACAATGGCAAATCCCACGTCATCGGTCTGATTTGTCTGTTCCAGTCTGAAACATAACCTTCCCTCGTCCCAAGAAGTTAACGTTGGATAAGGAGGGTTTCTGCCAAAATGGGAATTATTGCCAAACATTCCAATTTCGTAGGTGTTTAGGTATACACTGATCGTCATATTGAATTCCAAGGATCGGTTGGGCTGAATAGGAATCTGTCTTTGTAAATCTATTGCCTGATAAGGTCCTGCAGAACTTGGCACACTGAGATTGAGAAAGAACAGGCTTACAAGGATCAATAAACCTGAGAGAGCAAAGATGATAGCAGCTTCTGACCTAGATTCCATACCAGTTCAACAAAACTTGCAACTACTAGAAACTTAAGGTTTTAGATCACAGCTTATGTCACAAGAAAAACCCTCATCCCTGTCTCTACAGAGAGGCACTAGTATGGAGAACATTGAACTTCCAGAGGGTCCCTGAAATCTCCATTCATCCAAGGAAAGAGTCTAGCTTAGGGAAGAAACCTAACAGCTTTCTCATATTCTTCTTTCGGCTTGACTAGAGCCTTTTGGCATATCTCGAAACTTAGAAAGAGGTTCAAACAAGCAAACGTTCGCAATAAGCTTCCATTTGCCGCAGTTGATCAGACAAATTCAATAGATCAGCAAATGCGTGGTCTACCGTATCTTTTCTGACTTTTGTCTTTGGGAACATTTTTGCCATGGCTTCCTCTCCCAAGTCTAGATTCTTCTGAAAATCATAGGTGATGGATTCATATGTCTGTTCAAACCTCTCAATATTCAACGCAATACCTTCTGGCACAGAAAGTCCCCTGAACTTGGCATCGCCAAGGATCAGTAACATCGAGTTAATATTACCTTGAAAAATAGTAATACGCCTGCGAATCGAATAAGTAGCAGAACGTTTTCTAAGTTTCTCAGTGTCTTCAATCTGTTTGTGAGCTGCCTTTACCTTGGCTACTGCAAGACTTCGTTCAAGTTCAGCTTTCAGTTTCTCTGTTTCTTCAAGCTGCTTGCCTTTGCTTTTAGAGTTTTCCTTTTCACTCATTTTTGAACCTCTAGTTTGTCTTCTGCTGCTGTGCAAATTCAAGATTTACTGGTTTTTCATAATCATACAAGAAAATTGCTGTTTCGATTGTATATGGATCTTCCGTATCAGGTGGGCTGCATTTATCAGGTTGCATTTGTTTGCCTCTAAACTTGTCAGGCGTTTGTTCAAAACCTCTCGGTGCATATTTTGGTGCAAGCATCTTAAAATCAACTAATCTATTAGCTGCTGGATCATGAATTACATTTAGCAGAAAAGCTCCAGCAAGGGCATCCCTTACAGTTTCCAGTTTTGCTCTTTTGAAGCTCTTACTAAATTCATGTTTGACCTTATTGTAAACGGTCCACCAATAAGGTATTTTTCTCTTTCCAGATTTTTGATATTCCTTAAATGGCAAAACTTTGTCTCGATCTGGTAGACGCTTGAATACAACGATTTTTTCATAAAGTCTGTATTCCTCTGAAATAGGGTAATAATCAGTAATGGTAGGGTTTCTCGGTTTTCCTTTATTTGGTCCCTTTTCTTTTTTTGGGTTTAGCATCTCTGGGTACTTGGTGGAAAAAGCTGAATGATTAGCGATTTCCTTCAAAGCAGAATCAATATGTGCTCCAATAGCTAAAATCAGGTTAGCCAACCTGAAAGAATAAGTATCTTCATTTCCTTCCAAGTAAGGAACATATTCTAGAAAGTTTTCAAATTGTCGCTCTAAGTCCTTGTACCACTCCCAATAACCACCGTTCTCAAAAGTAGGATTGAATCCTTTTTCTTTCTTTGCCATGTTAAACTATTTCAGTGCATGCAGATTTAAGATTTCTGTCTTTGAGGTTTTCTTCCTTCTGCCTTCGTCTTCGAAGCTCCTTTCAATATTATGTACTAGTACACAAATTGTCTCTGTGCTCATGAAACCTGAACTGTGATGAAAAACTTCTAGGAGTTTCTGAAATCTTTGCTTCACGTTTGGGGTCTAACACATCGTTTCTTGAAGATTATGATTGCTACCAGTGTTGCTATCATGAACAGCGGTAGAATCAGGAACGATGGAAATTCTGGAATTATAACCACACCGGGGTCTGAAATGGGCAGGTCACATGTAAAGTACAGAGTTGTATGTGTGCCATTTGAACTAAGGACTTTGGCAATGGCAAGGTTGCCATATTCATACTGCAAGAATGTGCCAACATGGTAAGATGTGGAGTTGAAAAGGTCATTTGGGAGGGTTATTCTGCAGAAGCCAACTGTTCCATTCTGTCCCACAAATCCACTAAGAAGGAGGAATGTAACCCACCCCGTGGGAGAACGTACGTCATCAGCCCCCACAAACTCTACTTGTCCAATCGTGCAGTTGCTGATTATGTCCACTTCAAATTGCACTGGAACTGTAACATTGAAACACTGAAAGGTACCCATCAACGGAAAATAGTCCGTGTTGTTTACATCTATGATGTATGGAGTGTCACCGATGCCATCATGGTTGGCATCTGTGCCACTGTAGTCGCTCCAGTAGTTGCCCTCAACGCCATTGTCCCAAACGTTGGTTGAGTTTGATGAAGCAACTTGGATGGTGTTGTTCATGAAGTTGTTATGGTAGATTGTATTGTTAGAAGAAGAGTCGAGATAAATACCATCGGTGAAGTTTGTTATCATCATGTTTGTTACTGTCACGTTGCCTATGTTCGCAAGCGTTATTCCATACCCGTTTCCTATTCCAGTCACGGCGTAGCCTGCCCCGTTCAAAACAGTGTTGTTTCTCTCAATCACGATTCCATCGGCATTGGCGGTGATGTTGCCAGTTAAGGTATATGTGATATTATCTGCCGAATGGATAGGGGCATTTGACGGGCTTATGCTCCCGTCAGCCTGTATGTAGATGGGTGCACCATCAGCCTTGACCGTTTGAATCAAGCCCACTATTGACGATGCGAAAAGCAAACACAGAATTGTGACCAAAACAAAAACAGCTGTCTTTATCCCACGCCACTTCCATATCTAGTTCATGTATTCATCAACTGGGTTCTTATGACTTTTGGACAAGCAAATTGCTAGTGCAGACAGTTGAAAAATGAGAGATCGTTATTAAGATGACTCTACATAGTATATCTTGTATAGGAAGGCTCAATATTTGCGGTGGGCGAGAAGTATGAAAGGGAAAAATGCTCAGACTAGTCAAAGTTCTGATGAGACAGTAGAGCAATGAGTAATCCAGAGCCATATTACACTCTAGTTAATGCTTTTCCGACAACAAATACAGAAAAGGGAAGACTAGGCGAGGAAGCGTTCAAGGAATCTCTGTCTGATTTCCCGATTCTCATGAATATTACCTATGGGAAAAGACAGAAAGACATTGACCACTTGGTCTTCACAGGCAAGTCTGTGATCATGAATGAATGTAAGAACAACAAAGAAAGTTTCTTTATGTATTATCCGTGGTTTGAAGATCGTGTCTTCAATAGGTTTGTAGAAGGGCTTCCTATTGCCCAGTTCTATGCCCACACTCTCGGCTATCCAACCAAGGTCATCTTCACGCTGACAATTCCATATCTGAACACCGAACCGATAGTAAAGAAAACAATAAGCGAACTAGGAATCAAGCTCATCCGAACTGGGAAACAGCTACTCAAAGAGGGGGATAAGGCAAGCTGGTATGTCCCAGTAAGGAGACAGATCCTGTCTGTTATTAACAATCAGACTAAGAATATCAAAGATCTAGGATGCTACAACACCATCAACAACAATGAAACAAAAGAAACAACTGATGGCTCTACCCCAAGAACTCAAGAGCATCATGACTCTGGTGATGTTGACAGCAATTCTGGAAAGGAGATGGAAGGAACAAACATAGATTCAAACTTGAAAGATCCTAAACAGACCCCTGACAATAGCTCGGAAATACCGCATAGAATCGAGGAGAAACTTGAACAGCTTTCCAAAGACTCTGGTTATGCACTAGAAAAGAATCAGAATAAGGTATCTAACATTTTACGATGGAATTCGGAAGCAGAACCCAGAGATTCTCAATCCAGCCAACCTAGCCTACAAGAGGACGTTTTTCGCAACCAAGGAGGAATTCGAGAGAAAAAAGAACAAGAGAAAGAAGAACAAGATACCACGGAGAAAACTGCAAAGATTCAGAAGATACTCAAAGGTTGTAGACATAGAACCAGAACCAGAACTTTGCCTCTTCTGCACGAGTTTTGAAGTATGTGAACTACAGGGTCTTTTTTCATTTTCAAAGAATAGCTTGAGGAAGGCAAAGATCATACACAGGATGAATAGAAATAAGGAGACAGAAGATCTACTAATCAAAGTTCAAATCCAACATCGAAAAGTGCGTGATAAGAATCAATGGATGCTTAAAAAACAAACTCTTCCAATATATCTGCATTGGACTCCCAACCATAACAAAGGGAACTAACTCAGAGCCCAGAGTAAAACAGCCACTACAAAATAATCCAACCTTATCTCCAACAATCAAGAATCTTGAAGGAAGCCTCCTGCTCTCAGACGAAGAAATAGCAACAGCATTCAAGAACATGAAGTTTAAAAGAATAAGATATCCGAAAGAAGAATACCATGATCATGCATGGAAGAAATTATACCAACGATTAGACACTGAGGATGGGCAAATGCCCATAAATCGAGCCGAATACAGCCAATAAAACATGCCTTTCGAAGCTGTAAGTCATGGGATTTGACTTGAGGCTCAAATGGTTGAGGGATGAGGACTCAATTTGACTTACTAAGCCAAGAATGCTGGCTTGTTTGACTTGGGTGTGAAGATCATACCACTACGGCTTCCTCTATGGTCATTATAAGACTTGAATTTTACCTTATATATTCATTGTTGCGATATCGCAACTATGTTGAATTCCCATAGGATGATCTCCCACCTTATTCTCAAGTCTTTGAGTCTGCTCTATAATAGAAAGTAATGCTCTTTCTTCGACGCTGAGACAGGGAGAAGGAATGAACTGTTGCTAAGGTTAGTCATTGCTAATAGTGGGTCATGACTAGTGATGGGTCATTGCCAACGGTGGCTTAAGGAAATGTACTAGAAAATTCTGATTGCTAGTAATATCTTGAAAATTTACTAGAAAATTCCATGAAGAGGCATCTATGGAAGAAGTCTGCTCGTTATGGTTACATCTTTCTTCTTTCTATCTGGTTCTACCCTAACGCTAAGAGGTCCAATCCCAGCAAGAGATGGTAAGATGTGTGATAGTAATTGCTCTGCACTGAGTAGACGAACTTTACCGTTAGGATTGGTCTGTGCCCAACCATTCCTCTCTCTACGGTATCTTTGTTCATAGCCGTGCTTAGTTGTGATGTAGATCGTGCACTCATCATTCTTCAACCGAATTCACCAACCTACACGGTATCCTTCAGTTCAGCTATAGCTTTTCCTCAAAACAGAAAACTGGCTCAATAGTCGAAAGCGTAGAACAGAAAAAACGCCAAATCTTGAAACATAAATCAATGAGAAACAGTATGTTTTGAGGGATTTGGGAATACCTATTTCTCGAAAATCTCTTTTATTTTTTTCATACCTCTCTCGTTGCTCTCATCGATGTCTTTGCCGACCCACAACTTGTCGATTATCTTGCCAAGAATCGAGTAGGGCAAATCATAGTCCATTTCAAATGTCAGCTTAGTTCCGTCCTTGATGGGACTGAAAGTCATTGAACTGGTCATTGTCACTTGCCCACCAGTAGAGTGCCAAGCAATCTTTTCATTTTCTTTCCACTCTGAGACCTCACTATTCCATTCGGCGTTTATGCCCCCTGCCTTAGCGACTACATGGGTGGTTGCACCTAATCCATCCTTAGTTTCAGAAGTGTGCTCAACCTTCTTAATTATGTCAAACCATTCTGGAACTCTATCCCAAAAAACTATCGCCCATATTTTCTCAGGTTGAGCCTTGATTTCAATTGACCTCTCTATTCTCCCCAAAAAAATCATCTACCTTTCATCAATCCTAATTATCTCCTATTTTGATATTTAATAGTTGCTCGACTATGACTTTTCCGCAAAACCAAAAAACTGGCTTTAAGAAACTGAGGATAGTCTTCTAGGTTCAGTCTTAACGTTTACTCCTTTAATAGTTCAATCTTGCCTTTCTTGCTTTCAGCTTCTATGCCAAGCAGATGTTTAGCCACTACGAGATGTATAGCTGGAACTATGGCGTGTAGACTTGCAAAGACTGCCAGCAGTAGCCAAATCATTGGTTGTAGGACAAGAGTGGTATTCAAAGCATCACCGATTACTCCCAAGGCAGCGAATAGAAAGCTAAGATACGCACTGACGCTACTAGCCCACGCACATCTCCTAATCTCAGCCTTCACGTGTTCACGGTTCTTGAAAGGTTGATCCTGCAAACTGTTCGCCATGTAAATTATCACCACCTTTTTTTTCAATGTACCAGAGCAATATCTCTTGAGTTCGGCTATAAATTCTCTGCAAAGCCAGAAGAGGCTAATGTAAAGCCCATCAACATTCTAGATCTCAAAATTCCAACCGTGGAATATTACGCTACCAAGCTAAGAACAAGAAAAGAGAGGGAAGAGGAACTTTGCTATTTTCGTTTCCTGAACAGCTTTATTCCATCCATTTTTGTTATTCCGTGCTTACACAAAACTAATAAACTCTACATGCTATCTATCTTACAAAATTAGAGGAGAAAAGAAAATATGCAGAGAATTCAATGCCCTATGTGCAAACAAGATGGGGTCTTGCAATGGAAGGACACCATCACTAAAGCTAAAGGAAAAGCATACTATTACAAGAAACTCTATGTGTACCACCAACATCCTAAGGAGCATCCAGAAAGACCAAAATGGTGCTATCTAAATGCAGAAAACATTGAAGCTCTAGGAATTACACAAAACAAGAACTCTATTACACAAAATCTTACACAAAACAACACAGAATCAAATAGCCCTAAATCAAGCCTCAACAATCAAAATAGGAATGAAAAGAGCAATGCCTCGATAGCTCAGTCGGTAGAGCAGCAGCCTTGTAAGCTGCAGGTCGCGGGTTCGATTCCCGCCCGAGGCTCTTTGGATCCTCACACGAAAATCGGTATGCTTCCTAGAACATCCTGCTAGCGCGCTACTCTTCTGAAACATGATTCCAGCTGGTTTATGCTCCAAGAATGTTCTAAACAGCCCTTTTCATTCAAAGAGCAACCTGATCCTATTTCCATTCTGGCTTCCCAAGAAATCCAACGTTTCTCTAATTCCCATACCTATTTCAGTTCTTGAGTGCGCATCAGATCCCACAGATACCAGTTCTCCGCCTATCTCAAGGTAGTCTCTGACTATTCTCTTGCTTGGTGAAGTGTCGCCAAATGCTTCTCTCAATCCCTTGGAGTTTATTTCCAAATACATCTGTCTCTCTGCGATCTTGCTCAAGATCGCCTTTGCTTTTTCCCGACAATCGGTTTTCACGTTGCTGGCGTATCTTCTTACGAGGTCAAAATGTCCTACAACACCGAAAAGACCGCTTTGCACTGACCGTCCTACTTCATCGAAGTAAGAATCATAGATCTCTCCCAGATCCTTCTTAATCACCATTTGACGACTGATCATTTCATGATCCAAGTAGTGTACTGACCCTATAATGAAGTCGAGCTTCTTGCCCTTGAGCCATTGCTTAATATCACTTTCAAAGCAGCGTTGATAGTCAATTTCCACCCCCTTGCGAATGACTAGTCTGTTCTTGAAAGATCGCCGAGCATTCTCGATTTCAGCCGAGTATCTATCGTAGTTGAAGAAGCCGTATCCAGCGTCTTTGGGTTCGAAATCCACGTGTTCTGAAAAGCCGATCTCTTTCAACCCTAGCTCGACGGCTTTTTGACACATCTCAAAGATGGAGCAACTACCATCACATGAATTGTTTGAATGCATGTGATAGTCCACGAGTCTCTTTTCGCTAGACATGAAGTAGTCATTACTGATTCTCCGTATAAAAATTGAGAGAATTGCCAGCAAACTTGGAACAACACCGACCGACTGTTGGACACTGAGAACGTGTCCATAGGCTTCAAATATCCAACTGCACAATTGCTTGTGAGACCTTGCCTAGAGGTAACAACTCAGAAGATGCATTAACATGAACTTGAGAGTAACACCTGTTCCACCGTTTGATTTCGATTTAAGTGCAAGTATTTTCTCTGATGGCGATGCGCAAATTCAGTGGCAAGCATCAGAGTTTATGGAACGAAGCTGTAGAACATCGAGTCTCGTCATTTCTTTCAGTAAACTCCTTGCCAAGACTATTATCGAAGTTCTACGAGTAGCAACTATCTGGTAAAGGAAGCGCTATGTCAAGAGAGTTCATTCTTTTTTCCCGTTTGGGCCGAACAGACGCAGGATTTAGGAATCTGCATGATGCTGGTCGCCTCGATATAGTGTATGAATGTATCGTTGCCAGCTTGTTCCTCTCACATGGGATTCGAAAGGATGTCGCTTTCCATGCCATTTTGAATGGCCCGCCTAAACCGCCCATACACGTGCAAATCGATGGCCAAACACTTCACGATGTCCGGACCGATCAACAAACTTGGGATCAAATCCTCAGAAACGTCCTGTCATCAAAGTCGCATCCAGGCATCGGCACTAATAGAACAGGTTTTGAAACGTTACTGAAAACAAAGGCGCAGGCAAGTCCGATATATGTTCTCGAAGAAGGCGGAGAGGAGATCAACCGAACCAGCATTGGCTCCAATCCAGTTTTTGTGTTAGGCGATCACATAGGTTTGCCTAGAACTGTTGAGAGTTTTGCGTTGCGGTTCGGTGAGAAGATTAGTCTGGGAAAGCAGCCATATTTGGCCGCTTCTTGCATAACCGTCATAAACTACATATTGGATGTAGCTGAACATGCCTCAGTGGATAGGAGAGACGAAGACAGGCCAGATGAATAGTTCTCGCCAAGAATCCAGAAAGAAGAGACGAGATCGAAATTGAATTTAGCTGTTCCTAATTTAGTTTTTGTGTCGAAAACCCAGCTTTCATTCATCACAAATGATGCCGCACAAACGTGTGCGATTGATTCTTAGGCGTGTCCTCAGCATTCCTACAGAAAGATCTGACCAACTTACTATGAGGAATAGCGCGGGCTGATGTTGACACCACTGGAGTAATCTTGTTCTCACTTGAAATGCTCGTAGCCACGCGGCTCAACAACGTGTTCTTTGCCATTGATCCGGAGAAGAACCCTCTTGCCTGCGGTGACCTTACCTATTAGCAAGAGCTTCCCACCTGCCTTTTCAACGGTCTTTTTCGCTTTTTCCAAAAACTCTGGCTTTATCGTCAAAACAAGCTCATACTCTTCTCCTCCGTGAAACACTAATTCAAATGGGTTAAGCTTGTTCATTTTGGCGAAGTCTTCAACTTCTTTCGCAATTGGGACTTTGTTGATGATGAAACCGACGTTGCTTGCTCTTCCGATTTCTTGAAGGCTCCATGATAGTCCGTCGCTGGAGTCAATCGACGCTGTGACAACTCCGCTTCGGCTTAAGGCTATGCCCTCATTCAATCGGGCATGTGGCAGCAAGACTGATTCGACGAGAACCCTTCGCGTTTTCTCTGGAGCTCGAAGACCATTCAAGAGAATCTTCAGGCCTGATGCGGTTTTGCCAAAACAGCCGGTGACAGCTACCATGTCTCCGGGTTTGGCTCCGCTTCTCAGCATCACTCTGTCTTTTCGCGTGGTTCCGAACACTGAGAGGCTTATGATTATGTCTGAGGCTTCTCCAGTGTCGCCGCCAATGATGTATGCGTTGTATTCTTGTACTCCGGTGTTCAATCCGTCACCGATTTCTTCTATGTTTTTCTTGTTCAGATTTCTGGGGAGTCCGAGGGAGACGAGTAGTGCAAGGGGTTTGACGCCTTTTGCTGCGAAGTCGCTGATGTTCATTATGACTGCTTTGCGCGCAGCTTGGCGAAGAGTCATGCCGGGTGGAACATCGGTTTTGTCAACTAGCATGTCAGTTTTTAGAATAGCGAGTCTGCCATTTCCGAGGTCATAGGCAGAGACGTCATCGCCGAATGGGATTGGCATTTCTGGCATAAGACTGAGGCGACTTCTTATTATTTCGATTATTTTGCGTTCGCCAAGAGCTTCTAGAGATTTCATACTGTTTTCCTCTTTCTCCACTTCTTGATTTGATGATGTTCCTGCTGATTCTTGTTTATGGGTTTAACTTTGGATTGGCAATACTTAAATTCGCACAGTGGACGTTGATATGAAAGTTCTAGGTGTAAAAGCGTTGCTCAAGATACGGCCTTTCAAGAAAGGGGCAGATGAACAAGTCTACGTTAGGATCTATAATGCTGGTTTCAAGGATTACGATGACATCAGAAGTATGACTCTTGAAGAATTGCATGAGATGGAGGAGTTCATGAGCTTCAACACGGACGGCGTATTGATCGCTGAGTGGAACGGTGAAATAGCTGGGATGGTGAATGCTTACGTGGATAAGCAAAGAGAAGAGCCTAAAGGGTTCATTCAATCGCTTGCGGTCTTGCCTGAGTTCAGAGGAAAAGGTATAGCGACAAGGCTTGTGGAGAAGGCAATTGAAAGTCTAAAACAAAGAGGCATGAAGACGGCTGAGGCTTGGGCGCAAACAGACAGAGAAACTTGCATGCACGTTTTTGAGGGTTTTGGCTTTAAGCAAGCTCGTGTGGGAAGTGTCATGAAGAGAACGCTTGACAATGTTCCATCGAATATTGGGGAAAACAATTCTGTGAAATTGAGGCAGATGCGCCCGAAAGACGATGATGACATCTCGCTTGCGAACAGACTTGATAACGAGGCTTTCAAGGAGCATTTCAACTACAGACCCAAAAGTGTCGAAGAAACCAAGAACATGCTTTCGGGACTGCCTTTCTTCAAGCAGCAGGATGGATATCTTGCTGTTTTGGATGGCCAAGCTGTGGGCTATGTTATTGCTGGAATCGATGTTGAGCTGAACGAGGAGAAGAAAGTGAAATACGGCTGGATTCTGGATATTGGCGTTCTCAAACCTTACAGGAGAATGGGAGTCGGCATGAGTTTGATGCTTGCTGGCTTGCAGTGGATTAGGTTAAGGCAGATGGATGAGGCATGGTTGTACGTGGATGACCTAAACCCGACTGGAGCCTTCAAACTGTACAGGAAGCTGGGTTTTGAAGTGGCCAAAAAGAACCTCGCATATCAACTGGAATTACATGAATGAAATTCGGTCTTGTCCAAGCTTTGAAGCATCCAGATAGTGAAAACTCACAATTGCGATACTAGTACTGATTGCATAACTTCTCTTATCCGTAATTGAGATGGGCTTGGAAACGACAAGAATAATATGAATGCAACGTGGTTATTTGAGCGTTTAAATATCTGAGACTTGACAAGGTAATACCGTGCCTCGGTGGCTCAGCTCGGTAGAGCGGCTGCCTCGTAAGCAGCAGGCCCCGGGTTCAAATCCCGGCCGAGGCTCCATTTTCGTCAACATTAAGAGTGGCCGTTTGCTCATCGATTTAGCCCATTCATGCTCGGTATACGAACCCGAAAAGAAAGCCTATTAGACCAAGGGCGAAGAATATCACGAATGCCTTGCTGAGCGAGCAATGTTCTTTAGTTCCGAATCGTGTGCCGAGACCGCCCAGGTAAGATTTCCAGGCAACGGAGATAATCGTCAGGGGCAGGGTATACAACCATTTCAACCAGCTCATTTGTGCGCTGAAGTTTGCCAAAGATTGTCTAGCGGCTTCCAGATTGGAAATGTCTAGAGTAAGCTGAGGTATGGCATACAACACCACTACTAGCCCGACAATTCCGAAGATCAGGTCTGGGAGATATGCATAACCCGTAACAGCTGCAGCTGTCTTGAAATCCCAGCCGCTTCCACTGTCACACGCATACTTTACAATTAGGGATTTTATTAGCCAGCGGGCTATCATTAAGAACCCCGCGGCAACTACAGCCACAGCGATTATTACGCCAACGAGGCCCCAGATTCTTGAAATGTAATCCGAAGATCCGACGAAATGGAATTTCTGCATGGTGCCCCAAACTGCTATGATCGCAACGATAATTTCGAGGGAAACTATGGTAATCGGCCCAACGTAGTCCGGGGCCAGCGCGATATCCTGCGTCGCTTCGGAAGGCGACACTAGAAGTTTCCAGATTCTTTGAAGCAGTGAGAATCTTCTTTCGTAAGCGAGAGATTGCGTATTTACAGGTGGGACAGATTCTAAGTTGGTATGCGATGTTCTTGGCATCTTTCCTTTCCAGTTATCAGAGCGTTGAGTATTCCATAACATTGAAGAATGGGAGCGTCTGTGACACGCAGACTTCTCTTCCAAGTTGATCCCGAATAGGGCTTATAGGACGCTCCGTCTATTTAGATTTCTTAGAGTGTGACGAGTCTTACGTAAGACCCTTTGAAGCCTGCATGTTGAAGCATGTGTATTTGTGTTGTGCATGTGAACAGAAACTTTTATTAAATATTAAGACTGCAGATACTATGAAGGACACAACACATACGTAAGGAATAGTTAATGAACTTTCACACGTCTCACGAAGGAAAATTCAAATGCCCATACGAGGGCTGCGGAAAACCATTCGAGAAGCCAACAGTGCTCACTGACTCGTCTGTTTTCCCGAGACAAACGTACTACGCGTGTCCTCATTGCATGTCCAAAATAGACCTGATGGTGGAAAACCAGAAGATCGTTGGGATCAAGCCGTTAGAATACCCGAAAGTCTTCGATTCGCCTGCAAAATGCGCCCACTATTCAGGTCTGTTGAGTACGATGTCCAGAGATTCTACGTTGCCTGACGAATGCTTGATCTGCCCGAAAGTTCTCCAGTGCGAAATAGCGAGAAAACGGCGCTGACTGAACAAACGTGTCCTTCAAGCTTTTTTCTGCCATGACCGTTCTTAACGTGCTGGCTTCTTTGGCTTTGAGGAAGGAAACGATGGGCCAATCCAAGTTTGGATTAATGTGATCAAATTGGTCTAATCATGAAGAAGTAAAGCTATTAAATGACAACATGAATTCTACAGAGACAAGAGGGGCTGTCGGCTAGCTTGGTCTAGGCTTGTAGACTTGGGCTCTATAGACCCCGGTTCAAATCCGGGCAGCCCCACCATACTTTGGGTTCAGAACCGTGATTTCTATTCGCGCGCGCTTTGTTATAAGTCTGATATCTCATAGCAATATGCTCGAAATAGGTAAGCAACTATAGAATCGCTCAAAATGCTGCCGTGGAATTTGATGGACAAACTGGGTGGTAAGCAAAGGGTATCGTTCGATGATTCAGCTCTAGAAGCTTCGCTCGACTATTTACGGAATCGATCCGACAAAAATTTGAAGAGATTAGTTTCTAAGCCTGGAAACAAGCTTGCGTACAATCATTATCTTTGGTCTTCTTCTGGTCCTAAGATGGGCATTGAAGAATTCTGGTGTGAAAAGCTGCCCAAAACGGCTTGGAGCCACCAACTCGAATCCAACGTCAACACAGTTCGAACGCACCTGCAAAACCAGGAGGAAAAAGAATGGTTAGACGAGGTGTTGCGATATCTCCCAGAAGGGCACATCTTTGACACCACGGTTTATTTGATCATGGGGTACGACAATATCGTCTTCGGCGAGAACACTGCCCTAAACATGAACTTTGGACAGTTTCATTTGGACAAGCGTGAATCAACGTACTATTTGATTCATGAACTCGCTCATGCCGGCTATGTGAGATACCACCCTTTGCCTGAGCTTTGGAAGATCAAAACGATGAGAGAACTCTTGGATGCTGTCAAGTTCCTGACTCATCTTGAAGGAATGGGCGTCATCAGTGCTTTGAGACTGAGAATCTCACAAGGCGGAACTCTAGACAGTGACTACAAGACACTCTTTGATGATGCAGAAAGAGCAGCAAGAGTTGACCAATACTTCAAAATCTTCGGTTGGCTTGAAAGCAATCTAGACAAAGAGCTTGAAGAACATGATTTTCAGGTTTTTGAGGAGATGAGCCGAAAGGAAAAGCGGCTTTGGTACATCACAGGTTGTCACATGGCTCAAGAAATCGAAAAACATTACGGAACAGAGACGCTAGGAGAACTCGTGAAGCAAGGAAGCAAAGAATTCTTCAAAGAATATTTTGAAAGTGAAGGCCGCTTATGAGGAGCTTGATTCCATGCAGAGACCCTTTGCTGCAAGCTCGAAACTCACAGGGAATCCAAGAAAACTGCTGAGGTTCGTTTCTGTTCTTTCAGTAGATTCTCTCAAGATAGTGCCAGTCACATAATCGATAAAAGTGTCAAATTCTTTTGCTTTCCAACGCAATCTTTCTTTTCCCTTAATAACAAGAGAATGCTTGTTTGACTTACAGTATTCTTCGCCATTACTGTTCACGTGCCATTTTGCGGCTTGTTTGTTCCGCTCCTTCTACCATTTTCAGCATGTTGGCAACCAACACGGATAGTCGCTGGGTAATAGCATTCCATTGGTGTTCAAACTCTGGTAAGCACTTGCCTGCAGGCTTAATCATCCTCTTGATTCCGAAAACCACACCCTTCGAATTGCCTGTGTCCGCGGCGGCTATTTGCATTCCCACGCCTTTCACCGCGTTAGCAACAGGCTCCAACAATGTCTTTTCATAATACTTAATGACCTGCTCGTTCTCAACCATACCTCCGTGAACGACCAGCCCGACTGGCTTACTAGCTAGGACAAAGGGTCCGGGCAACTCGTTGTAGCTGTGCAGAAATGCAAACTCCTGCAGCTTTTCCAGAATGATTGCCAGTTTTGCAGGTATCGAGGCATAGTGAGGAATCACTATGAACACTCCCGTAGCCTCTATCATCTTGCTGAATAATTGGTTGAAAGATGGGTCATAGGGGCATTGATTGTTTCCTAGGCATCTTCCACACATTGTGCAAGGCTCAAGTCCGATGTCTACGAGCTTTACTAGCTCGAAGTCGGACCAAGGCGCGTGTTGATGCAGCAACTCTCCGATGATCTGACCAGTCCGAGATGAGGCTCCTTCACGTTCAAGATTCTCAACATTGGAAGCAGAAATGCAAACAAAGCTCAATGATAAACACCAAGGCAAATCTAGACCCGTGGATTCCTATTATGCTTTTTGCATGCGTTGATTGAATAACGAGGTTTTCGTGAAGCGAGACCCCGTTGTCCTCATCGAGTTCGCGTGCGTAAATCATATAAGCATACTGCTCCAACAGCGCTATCAGGGAAAAACCATGGTTGAAATATCGTGGGGAAAGGCTTTTGCGTACGGCCTAAGATACTTCGCGTACATGATTCTCTGGGCATTTATTGGTGGTCTAATAGTTGCAGGGGGAGCACTGACGATGGCTGTAGGTGGAGGACTAACGAGTGTCAAGTGGGACACGACCAATCAAACAATAGACACCTCAAGCATCAATCTAGTAGGAATGATTGCAGGCATGGTTGTCATGATAGTCGGGGAAGTAGTGGTAATCCTGGGAGCTATCGCGTCATATTTCAAGTTAATGTCCAAACTGATCACTGAAACTAGTCCATCAACACTGTCGCGCCCTCCGCCTTAACAATTTCTAGAACGCAAAAGTGTGCATGCACAGCAATTCTCACACCCTCTTTTTACCACGCACAGTGCTTTCAACATATAGATGTGAGGCATGGGATTTTAACCCCCACACAGTGGAGACATCTCCCGCAAACCCCTTTTTTAGACTCATCCTGATCTGAGGCCTATATCAAGCATCATTAGAAAAATCGGTCTTTGATGGTCTTTTGTCAAAAAAACCTTGTAATCCGTTGTAATCTCATTTTTCCATGCACTGCCACGCTCGAAAGCATTTAGGCGTGCCTAAAAGTTTATATGAGCCGCCGAGGCATTTAGGTGCGCCTAAAACGGTGGTGCGTTCATGGCTAGCAGAACCATTGAGGATTACCTGAAGGCGCTTTTCATTCTTTCTCGAAATGGGAAACCGATATCCACGACTGAGATTGCAGAACACTTCAGAATCGCTCCTTCAAGCGTGACGCAAATGTTGAAAAAGCTTGCCAAAAAGGGCTATGTGAAATATTCTCCATACCATGGAGCTCATCTTACTAACAAGGGTTTTCAAATTGCTGAGAAGATAACGAGGAAACATCGGTTGCTGGAAAGATTTCTGCATGACGTCCTGAGAATAGGGAAGGATAAAGTCCACGTGGAAGCGTGTGAGATGGAACACGCTTTGTCAGATGATGCGGAAGAATCGCTGTGCAGGTTTCTGAACCATCCTGACAAATGTCCAGATGATGAGAAGATCATTCCAGCATGCAACCTGCCCTTCTCCAATTGTGAAGAATGCGTGGCGGTGCATATGAAAGGTCTAGAAGAAGTGGGAAGACGAAACCGGAACTTGGTTTCAATATGTGCCCTCAAAGAAGGCGATCAAGGCAGAGTTTCGTTCATAAGGGGGGAACACAAAGTCCTGCAGAGACTTCTGGACATGGGCTTGACGCCAGGCACAAGCGTAAGCATTTTGAGAGTTGCGCCGCTCAAAGGTCCAATAGAGGTTGGTGTGAGAGGGTCTAAAGTTGCACTCGGACAGGACATTGCCGCCAATGTTTTCGTCGATTCTTTGCAGAAACAAAAGTAGAGCCGATGATTCCAAATGGCATGTCACTCTATGAAACCTGTAAACAAGAAGATAGTTCAGAATAGCATGGGTTTACCACTGGCTAGAAATCTGATATTTGCCTTAGCTGGAAACGCCAATGTTGGCAAGAGTGTGGTGTTCAACCATCTCACCGGATCAAGTCAGATCATTGGCAATTGGCCTGGGAAGACAGTCGAGAAAGCTCAAGGCATACTCAATTTTGAAGGACAAAAGATAGTGGTCGTAGACCTTCCTGGAATCTATTCGTTTTCTACCTTTTCCATGGAAGAGATCGTGTCAAGGGAATACATCGCTTTCGAGCATCCTGATGTAGTCATCAACGTGCTCGATGCTTCTGTCCTTGAGCGCAATCTATTTTTCACAATTCAGCTGCTCGAAATGGAAGTTCCACTCGTTGTCTGTCTCAACCAGGTGGATGTCGCCAAGCAAAAAGGCATAACCATTGATGTGGAAAAGCTTGGGCAGGCATTGGGAGTGCCTGTTGTTTCAACCGTGGCCATACGAGGAGAAGGAATCTATGAATTGACAAAAACCGCTATCAGAGTCGCTAGGAACAAGAGCAAAAACGAGAAGCCTTGCCTCAAGTATGGCATCGAAATAGAGGAGAGGATAGAAAAACTCGCTCAGGCAATCAAGTCTGAGAATCTCACGCTTGGATATCCACCCAGATGGGTTGCGATCAAACTCCTCGAAAACGACCCTGAGATCAAGAAGTCAATAGGATCCAAGTCTGAGAAAATAGTCCATGAATCCGAGGTTCTGGCAGGTGAGATATCGCATATACACAAGGAACAGTGCTTCGCGGTTATTGCCTCAGAGCGATATGCCCTCGCGAACCACATTGCTGCCGATGTTCAAAAACAGAGCATAATCAAAACAACGCTTTCAGAGAGACTGGATTGGATCACCACGCACAAAGTTTTTGGTTATGCCACATCTGCGGGAGTGATAGCTGGGTTGCTTCTTTGGACTTTCGCCATTGGAGGGCTTCTTTCCGCTTTGCTCTCAAATGCACTCAATTTTCTTCAGCCCGTCAATCCAACGTTTAACGGTTCACTCGTAGGTATTCTTTGGAATGGCGTCTTCGGCGGTCTAGTCGCCGGCATTACATTAGTAGTGCCCTACGTACTACCGTTCTATATGATGCTGGCAATGATCGAAGATTCAGGGGTTCTGACAAGAGTCGCGTTTATGATGGACACTGCGATGCATAAGATCGGATTGCACGGAAAAGCCTTGATTCCGCTGATCCTAGGCTACGGATGCAATGTTCCAGCCATCCGTGCATGTAGAATCATGGAAACAAAGCGTGAACGGTTATTAGCAGCCTTCGCCATCACTTTTGCTCCGTGCGTGGCCAGAACGATACTAATTCTGGGATTAGTGGCAGCGTTTGTTGGTGCCGGGTGGGCCCTTGCCCTTTACGCGATAGACATTGCGATAATCTTTGCATTGGGTAGAATAGCGTTGAAGGTTATCCCAGGACAATCAACTGGTCTCATCATGGAAATGCATTCGTTCAAGATGCCATCTTTTTCCGTTGTAAGTAAGCAAACGTGGGCACGGACAAAATCGCTGATATACATAGTCTTTCCGACATACATCGCCGGCAGCGCACTCGTCCAAATCCTGTATGCAGTCGGTGTTCTCAAGCCTATGAGTGACGCCTTGTCTCCGCTTACAGTTGCATGGCTTGGGCTGCCTGCGATTGCAGGGATACTTTTGATCCTCGGTGTCGTGAGGAAGGAGTTCATATTGCTGGCTTCGGTGGCTGTCTTTGGCTCAACAAACCTTGCTCTCTTTCTGACACCTGTTCAACTGATAACCCTCGCTCTGGTTGGTATCTTGTACATCCCATGTCTGTCAACAATCGCAGTTCTAGCCAAGGATTTCGGTTGGAGAACTACCGCCATAATATCTGCAGCCAATTTTGCAACTGCCCTAATCGTGGGAGGAGTTGCTTTTAGACTGCTTTCTCTCGTGTTGTGACATGTTATGATCGTTGAAGATCTATCAGCACGCGCTATTTGCCTCTCCAAAAGAGATAGGCTTTTGTTTGCATCAGGAAACCACAAATTCACCGAGAGTCACGGATAGAGTTGTAGCGCCGCCGATAGGGCTTGAACCTAAAGCAAGTGGCGATATCTCTCGCAAATCCCTTCTTTGTGTCTTATACAAAAAGACGCAAGCAAGAGGTAAGCGCGCGCTTGGAAAAGCTAAAATCAATTCAATAAACATACAGTTGCAATGGTAAGGCATAAAGAATGAAACTCAACGTGTCTCAAGCGCTGTTCACACTGCTATTGTTTAGCACATTGACACTGGTTCTAACGTGCGCTACAGAAACAAGCGGCAACGCATCTCATGTCAAGACGCAGGTGTGCATGGTTGTCGATGGCTCAGCCAGCATAAACAACACTGAGTGGAGCTTGATAAGGCAGGCTTTGGCAGAAGCAGTAAACGACACACTGCCTCACGACGGTTCAATCGAACTCACAATCGTCCAATTTGGCTATTCATCCCCCACTTATGCTAGGACTGAGTTATCACCTACAGTGATAGACAGCACCAACTATGCGACGGCAGCCAGCCAAGTTTTGGCAATGCCTAAAGGCGGCGGAAGCACACCAACAGCACACGGACTATACCTAGGATGGAAAGAACTGAACAACTCACAAAATTTTGCGATTGCAACCAAGCAAGTGATCAACTTGGCTACCGACCAAGAACCAAACGTCAGAAACCATAATGCAACAACTGACCTAGATCAAAGTGGTGGCTCGCCAACTTCAAAAGATGATGTCATTGCAGTCGTGAACAATGCGGTAAGCCAAGGACTTGATGAACTAGACGTCGAAGGAATCGCGCTTCCCAATTCAACGCTCGACTGGTTCAAAAAAGGGGTTGTCAGGCCACAGCCAGGTGTCGTGGCCCCACCTTTCACCAAATCCGGCTGGATCAGAATTGTTGAAAGCCCAACAGCGTTTGCTGACACAATCAGTGAGAAACTGCAGGTCATAACTTCTGGAGATTCTATTTGGGTTCCATCTGTCGAAGGAGCCTTCTTCGCGGGCATGCTAACCGTAGGCCTCGCAAGTATTGTTTCGACGCTTTCGTCTGCCGTGTCTAATCCTGAAAGCTATCCAAGTCAAGCAATAGCGTACAAGATAGGTGGCCTGTTTCCTGAAACGTTGAAGAAATGGCTGGCAGAGTTCATTTCTGCAAAACGTAAGACGATCGTCGGGCAGCGCGTGGGCTCGCCGTTCGCGTTGACACGCCGAGAGATCATCTCGTATGTTGTAGCTTTGGCAATCTTGACACTCGCATTTTCTTATGCAAAAGCAGAGACTCTTGACAGTGTTCTCCTTCTGATACCCACCGTGTTAGCAACGAGCGTAATCATGGAGTTTGTCAAGAACTTCGCCATGGAAGTGACAGCTAGAAGCAAACACGTCTGGACCGAATACCGCCTTTGGTACTTTGGACTTGCCACCTTCCTAATCTCCACATTGGCGTTTAAGGTTCCTTTCTCATCACCAAGTCGCCTCATCCACCATCACCCAAAATTCACGAAACGCTCCCTTGGACTAGTCGCCACTGCTTCAGTCGTCGTACCCCTAGCGTTCGCCACTGTCTTCTATGCGCTTTTCATCAAAGGTTACATAGCAATAGGAAATGTTGGAGTAGTAATGTGCTTAACGATGGCCTTCTTTGACAGCATCCCAGTACGACCAATGAACGGCAAAGACATCTACGACTGGAGCAAGATCCTATGGGTCACACTGTTCATCGTATCTTTCACGTTGTACGCGCTTTGCCTTTTTCTCTTATGACAAAAATGAGGGAATGACAGATGCGTTCTCAAGACTGGCAGTACTTGGCGTATGTTCTTGTTGGCGTCGGAGTCACGTTATCCATCTGCGGGACAACCCTACTGTTCTACATTCAAAAACACAGCCTAAGAAACGAGCAATACGGATCTTATCCTGTTCCTCTCATGCTTGCAGGAGCATTCTTCATTGCTATGACAGCACTAGCCTTCCGTGCATACAAAAAGAGGAAACGCGAGGAGCTTGGCTACGAGTTTCCTCCGCTGCCTCCCCCACCACCGCCTCCGCCGCCCCCACCGCTATAATTCCAACTTCAAACACAAAAGAACTTTCTAGGTGCCTCACCGAGACCTTTTGCAAATGTGTCTGAGAACGCGTGTGCTGTTTCAGAGCTAAAGTGCGAGATACCCTTCAAAGGATTACAAACATGCGAAACTGACATAGTCAGAACCGCTAGAAGGTTGATATTGCGATCCTTTTTTGAGATTCCAGACTTACGACTGTTCCGTTGAAGTCTTCCCCCAGTATGAAGCCCACGGCTGCAGTTAGATAGTAGAATCCCAGCGGTACTTGGGTTCCCGTGTCTGTGTTCTTCTGATCCCACGTGCAACTGATTTCCCTAGATTCATTAGGCTGCAAAGTCATGTAATTCACCACTTGTATCTTCCCCACCCCATTCCAGTAGAAGACAACGCAGCCACTTTCATCGTATACAAACTGAAACCATAATTTGCTGGGATTTCCTCCACTCGTAAACATCATAGTCACGTTCTCATCGCCAACATTCTTTAGGGTTATCTGCATATCCACCGTCTCATGAGGTTTGTACGTGTCGTTTTCCGTGGTTATCATAAGCATGAAAGGATAGTTCACAGTAACTCCTGAAGCTTCTCTTGGAGGCTCTTTCGGAACCCACAACACTCTTAGCCCTACCACGACAAGAAGAGCTAGAACAACGATCCCGATATGCAAGAGCACGATCCATTTCTTGGACAGAGCCACTGTCTTCACCATTCATATAAGACATAGAAGCGGTACTTGAGTTCTTGCCCTTAAGCAGTCCATCCTTGTTGTTGAACACTATTGACACTAAAAGAATTGTCAACAGAAAGGGCACGCTGGAATAGAAGACGATGCAACATTGCCATGTGGCTAGTTGAGGATCTTTTGTTTTATCGCGTTACGCTTTTCCTCTGGTAATGGACCAAACTTCTTGATCCTATCCGTGAACATCGTGAACAGTTCTGCGGCTTTCTTGTAGACGGGCAGCGGCACGTAACTGTACCTTACTCTCATGCTCTCTATGCCATATTGGGCGAGTTCTCGTCCCATCTCGATCATCCGCTTCTTCGTAAACTTTTCATCGATCTCTTCGGTTCCCTCAATCACCAGAACCCCATCTGCGCCGTATGCAAAAGCGCTTAGCAAATGCTTCTTGCCAAGAATGGCTGTGGATGGAACCGCGACGATTCTGATATTTTCCGGATACTTGGTTCTGTCAAGACCGAGAAAGTCCATCCCCGTGTAGCCCACGTTCTTGTCAACGAACGCCAAGACCCTGACTTCGCCAGGCTCTTTGTCAGTTAACACGCCACGCATTTGGGCCATGATCTGCTTCGTCGTGGCATTCTTGAAGTCAATAGCCTCCTGCGGACAGACAGGGATACAGGCACCGCAGCCTGTGCACATGAACGGGTTAATCACAGCTTTCCCACTCTGCATCGATATCGCAAGGGTCGGGCAAACCGGCACACAAGCTTGGCACCCGTTGCACAGGTCAGCAATCACGAATGCTTTTTCAGGACTCGTAGTAACGTAGTCACTCTTCAGGAATAATGCAGCCTTGGCTGAAGCCCCTAAACCGTCTGAAACAGTGTCTCGCACGTCTTTCGGGCTCAAAGCGCAACCGCAAGCGAATATGCCTGTGACTAGTGAATCCACGGGGTCAAGCTTCGGATGCTTCTCCGTTATGAACCCGTCCTCGCCAGTGGCCACTTTCATCTTGTCAGCAAGCTCCTTCAAGCCAACGGGCGGAACCATGGGCGTGGCCAAACCGACCATGTCAAACTCCTCGTTGGTCAACTCGCTCGTAAGCGTATCCTCAGCCACAACCACAAGCTTACCCGTCTTGGCGTTCTTGTAAACCTCAGCCACCTTTCCACGGATGAAACTAACACCAGCTTCCTGATCACGCCAGTACAGGTCTTCATACCCTTTCCCCGTAGCTCGAATGTCCGTGTAATAGATAGTAACATCGATTCCTAGCATCTTCTTGAGCACAAAGGCCTGCTTCAAAGCGTACATGCAGCAAATCCTGCTGCAGTAGGGAATGTAGTTCTTGTCTCTTGAACCAGCACAAAGCAGAATCGCCATGCGCTTAACGTCGCTACCGTCTGCTCGCTTAACGTAGCCGCCCGTCGGTCCAGTCGCGGAAACAAACCGCTCTAACTCCATCATGGTGATGACATCTTTGTAGTCGCCGTACCCATAGGTTGCAAGGTTCTTGGCGTCGTAAAGCTGATAACCAGTGGCTACGATTATGCCGCCTACGTGCAAATCCACAGTTCTGCCAAGATCGTCAATCGTAATCGCCTTGGCAGGACAAAGCTGCTCACACTTTCTGCACTTCGTACATGCCTTAAAATCAATCGTGTAAGCAGACGGAACAGCTTGCGGAAACTCGATGTACGCGGCCTTGCGCTGCGCCAAGCCTTCATTAAACTCGTCAGAAACGGAAACCGGACAAACCTTCGTACAGACACCACAACTCCGGCACTTCTGAAGGTCAACGCCACGAGGCTTCATGAAAACTTTCACGTCATAGTTCCCAGGGCGCCCACTGACCTCCTGAACCTCAGCATAAGACAGCAAATCCACGTTCGGGTTTCGCCCAACCTCAGCCATTCTAGGAGTCAAAATGCACTGGGCACAATCCAAGGTTGGAAAGACCTTCGTCAACTTCGCCATGTTCCCTCCGATGCTAGGCTTGCGCTCCACGAGATGAACCTTGTAACCCAAGTACCCGAGCTCGAGCGCAGCAGTTATTCCTGAAATTCCGCCGCCGATGATGAGGATCTCCCTAGAGCCTTTCTCACTCACGGTCTGAAGTGGCTCAAGCTCTCGACTCCGCTCGTAGCCGCCCCTGATCAGGCTTATGGCCTTCTTCGTGGCTTCAGCCGACGGATGTGGTCCAAGAATCCAAGAGTCTTGCTCTCGGATGTTCACGAACTCGAGCATGAAAGGGTTCAAACCCGCACGTTCCAAAACACTCTGAAAAGTGACAAGGTGCATGCGTGGCGTGCAGCTGGCCACGACAACACGATCCAGATTCTCCTTCTTGACGGCCTCAGCAATCATCTCTTGAGCAGGCTTTGAACACAGGTACTTGTGGAACTTGGCAACGGCAACACCTTCCCAACTCTTGACCGCGTCAACGACGGATTTAACGTCCACAACTTCACCTATGTTGCCGCCGCACTCACAAACGAAGATCCCAATCCTCGGCTGCGTCTTCTCCATCTCTAGCAAACCCCTGATACCATGTTGTGGTTTAACTGATTCATGGGAAAATGCTTTAATAATCTTATGCTCCCATTTCAGCCAAACGTGATGGATGACATGAACGCTCAAGAACTTGCCCAGAAACACAAACTTCTCGAATGTATTCAATGTGGAACATGCACGGGAAGCTGCCCTGTGGCAAAGAAGGCCAATCTCAACGTAAGACGCTACATGCGCGAAGTCGCCACACTGGGCAAGATAATCCAACATCCACAGAACGAGTTGTGGAGCTGTACAACGTGCTCAACATGCGGCGTCAGGTGCCCAAAGGACCTCAACCCATACGAGTTTCTGATCGACATAAGGGGTATGGCTGTTGAAGAAGGCCAAATTGCGCCAACAATACGCGACGCTCTGGAAAGCATATTCAAGAACGGTAACCCTTGGGGAAGAATCCGCAACAAGCGCTCAGATTGGACACAAGGCTTAAACATCAAACACGTTTCGCAAGGCGTGGAAACATTGTTCTTCGTTGGGTGCACAGCCGCATACGACCCACGAGTCCAGAACGTACCCAAAAGCCTCGTGAAATGCTTCGAAAAAGCAGGCTTGAACTTCGGAATCCTAGACGAGGAAAACTGCTGCGGAAGCGAAGTATACGGCATGGGCGAAAAAGGACTTTTCGACTTCCTAGTTGAAGAAAACATGAAAACCTTCAACAAATACAACGTAAAACAAGCAGTCACAAGCTGCCCACACGGGTACCACTCTTTCAAGAACAGATACAACCAAACAAGCTTCGAAATCAAACATCATTCTCAACTCCTCGCAAGCCTAATCGAAACAGGAAAGCTAACCCTCTCAAAACCACTTGACAAGAAAGTCATTTACCACGACCCCTGTTTCCTAGGCAAACAGAACAACATATACGAAGAACCTAGAAAAATCATCGAAAGCATCCCAAGCGTAAAACTCCTAGAGTTTGACCGATCAAGAGCCAGAAGCATCTGCTGCGAAGGAGGGGGAGGAAGAATGTGGGTAGACATCCCAGGGGAACGCCTCGCCGAAGCCAGAGCCAAAGACGCAGCCGAAGCAGGCGCAGACATCTTGGCCGTAGCCTGTCCTTACTGTCTACTGACCTTTGAAGACGCTGTCAAAACCACCGGGCTGGAAGGAAAACTCCAAATCATGGACATAGCTGAATTGCTCGCACAAGCCTTGTAGTAATCATTCAGTCTTTTTCTCTAAACGTGGAGACGAACCGGTATCATAATCGGGCAGGATCTTTTCTGCATCTCGAATAACGCGAAAAGCGTATCCTGCCAAACTGATCAACATGCCTAGGACACCTGTTATGACGAACATCAAGGCCATGCCAGCACCCTTGCCTGTGCCAACGAACAGGCCAAAAATGCTTGCCAATCCTCCGCTTGGCGTCATTGCGGGCTCAAAAAATCTGTCTGCAAGAGGCCCTGTCAACAGCATAGCTACTGGTGACGAAATCTGGGCGATGAGCAGACGTGTCGAGAACACTCTGCCTTGGACATCTGGGGCCACTTTTGCTTGCCATATGGCCTGGGATGACCCGTTAATAATGGGAAGAAAGAACATTGCGGAAAAGGAAGACAGACTCCAGACGACAGTTTCTCTCCCCAGTCCGAACAACAACATCCCAAACAGACTCACGAAGAACAAACCAATCAGTACTCCGTGCACCTTGCGTTTCGGACCGCCCCAAATCGACATCACGATGCTACCAATGACACCGCCAACACCGGAGGCTGAAAGAACACTAGCCAGTGTAATCTGATCGTTTAGCGTGCGTGCTAGAATCATCGGAGCCAACAAGGAATTACTGAAAGTTGCGATGAAGTTGATGGAAAAGAAGATCAATAGCAGACCCAGTAAGCTACGTCTGTCATAGATATATCTGAAACCGTACCGAGATTCCTTCCATATACTTCCCACGCCCTTAAGCCCAGCTTCAGTCACCGGCGGTCTTGGTATATGGATGAAGAACAGCATGCTAATCGCTAGGATGAATGTGGAAATGTCAATCATCATCACTCCCGGAATCCTGATGAAAACGAGCAGGATCGCCGCGGCTATCGGGGCAAATATCGTTGAAGCAAATTGTGCTGCTGCGAGCATGCCATTGGCTCGACCATATTGTTTCTTAGGCAACATCATGGTAACTGCTGCGGAGTAGGCTGGAAAGTGAAATGCTTGGAAAGTTCCTGAAACAGCTCCAGTCACGTAGAGATGCCAAATCTGCAAGTTGCCAGTTGTGTAAAGCAGCAAGACTGCAACGGTCGGCAAGCCTGCAGCAAAGTCAGCGAGCATCATTATCTTTTTGCGGTCGTAACGGTCTACGACTGCACCAGCTATTGGACTGACAAGAACGAGCGGTGCTAAGCCGAAGAAACCCACTAAAGCTAACGCTGTGGCTTGCCCAGTCAGTTCCCAAGCCCAGATGGTCAAAGCGAATTGGGTCATGCTAGTGCCAAGCAACGAAAGCATTTGACCAATCCAAATAATTGTGAAGGCTAACATGCCTGTCTTGCCTGGTTCAGATCGAACAGCAGGGGTTGTTGCGGAGTCCTCCATTACGAATGATCCCTTCGACTTGTTTGGAGTAGGACTTAGTTCAAGGGTCTTTTTTATTAAAGCTTTTTGAAGGAACCAGAAAAGCTTTGATCACCCTATTCTTGTTTTCCAAAGCTGAACTCTACGAATAGTTCATAAACCAGTAGTAGCCAAACCTATGTTCCAAGGTTGTCCCGAATGGACGATTGGGAACTGATCATAATTGGCGCTGGACCTGCAGGTTTGGCAGCCGGAATCTACGGAGTCAGAGGCGGACTGAAAACACTTGTGCTAGAGGAGAAGATTGCAGGGGGAACAACGGCAGACGCGCCGATGATCGAGAATTATCCGGGTTTCAGAAGTGTAAGCGGGTTTGAATTAGCCCAGAAAATGGTTGCTCATGCCAAGGATTCAGGCGTCACAATTCACGAGTTTGAAACGGCGACAGAGCTGGGCTTGAAAACTGCTGAGAAAACAGTCAAGAGTGACAAAGCAACATACACGGCGAAGGCCGTTATAATCACCTCGGGATGCCATTACCGAGAACTAGGCATTCCGGGAGAGAAGGAATTTCGGGGAAAAGGCGTAAGCTACTGTGGACTCTGCGATGGACCACTGTTCAAAGGCAAGCGCTTGCTGGTTGTGGGTGGCGGAAACTCAGCTTTAATAACAACACTCTACCTTGCTGGACTCGCGGCTGAAGTGAAGATTGCTCATCGCAAAGACTCGTTCCGAGCTGAGGCAGCCCTTGTACAGGCACTAAGAGAGAAGCCAAACATCGAAATTCTGTGGAATACAGAAACCGAGCAGATCAAGGGCGAGAGACTCGTTAACAAAGCAGTACTTCTCGATAACAAAGCCAACGCCACTAGAGAGTTAGCCATTGATGGCATTTTCATTCAAGTCGGCGAGGATCCAAACAGCCAAGTCGCCAAAAAAGCCGGCGTCGTAGTCGATGAAGATAGCTACATAATGGTGGATGCGTTACAGCGAACTAACATTGACGGAGTGTACGCGGCAGGTGATGTTTCAAACCATCCGGTCAAGCAGGTGGGGACGGCAGTTGGACAGGGGATAACTGCGGCTACAGAAGCTTATAGTTACATTAGAAGACCTTATTACAAAAGATAGGCGAAATTTGAGCGAAACTTATATTATTTGGATTATGTTTGAGAGGTTTCCAAATGCTCCATGTAGACACGGCCATACTTGGCGCATTTGAGTGTTGGTGGAAAACCAGAATGACTCAAACCTGTGCAGCCGCGGTAAACATCAACCAAGACCTTTGCAGCAAGTGTTGCATATGCCACTCTGTGTGTCCTTACGAAGCGATAAAGCGTGACCCTGAAACGGGCAAAGTGGAAATTGACCAGCAGAAATGTCAGGTTTGTGGAATATGTTACAGCGCCTGTCCCGTGTCAGCCATAGAGATTATTTACTATGATTATGACGCTTTGGTTAAGTATGTCAAGAAGATGAAAGAAGAATGCAAAAGTGACACGCTTGTTCTGATGTGTCGTGGAAACTCGCCACCAACGTATGAAACAGAAAAAATACTGAAAGATCAAGGTCTGAACATAAAGAACTACATTCCACTGCGCCTGCCATGCTCTGGGCGCGTACCTACAGAGTTCATTCTTCAAGCATTGAAACTGGGCATCAAGAACATTGTTTCAATTCAATGCGAAGACGCTTTCTGTAGGTCCAAAGAAGGCACCAAGATAAACACAAGACGACTCATACTCACCAAAAATGTTCTTGAACAATTAGGACTCGACAAGAACGCTCTTAAAGTGATCAAGTATTCAAGAAAAGCAGTTTATGACACAGACAAATGCGTTGGCTGCGACAAATGCGTGTTTATCTGTCCCTACAAAGCCATCGAACCGGAGCCATTCGCAACTCCCAAGATACTCAATGACAAGTGTATGGGATGCGGCGCTTGCGCTCTGGTTTGCCCATACAACGCAATACAAGTTGAAGGCTTCGAGTTTGAAAACGTTTTGAAACTTTACGCAGAAGCAGCTAGAAAACTGAAGGCGGAAGGAAAGTTCCCTGTAATCCTTGTATTTTGTTGTCAATGGTCAGAGTTCTCAGCCTTGGATGACCCACAGAGTTTGCTTCTCAAGAAAGCAGTAGTCTTAGAAGTGCCATGCTTCAAAGCGCTTGATCCAGCTCATGTAGTCAACGCGTTGCGCAATGGTTTTGACGGAGTCATGGCAGTGGTCTGCGCGAAGGAGGACTGCAAGCTTCAAGAGGGAGGAGAAACCGCCGAAAGAAACATGACCGTGCTGAAAAATGCTCTGAAGAAGATGAACATGCTTGAAAGGTTCGACCTTTACAACCTTTCGCCAAGATGCACGGAGGATTTCAACCAGAAGCTTAACGAGTTCTCAAAGAGGATAGCCAAAATGCCACCGTTGGAAGTGGAGGCAAAGCCAAATGTATAGAATCGTCACTAAGAAAGAGCTGGCTCCGAAGATCAAGCTCTTCGAGGTTCACGCGCCCGAGATGGCTGAAAAGGCGAAGCCCGGCCAATTCATAATGTTGATCATAGACGAAAGGGGCGAACGGATACCCCTAAACATAGCAGGTCACGATTCTGCAAAAGGAACAGTAACGTTTGTCTTCAACGAAGTTGGAAAGACAACCCAGCAGCTTGGGTTTCTGAAAGAAGGCGACTGCATATGGAACATCACTGGTCCACTTGGAGTACCGTCCGAGATCAAGAATTTTGGCAACGTTCTCTGCGTGGCCGGCGGAGTGATGATTGCTCCAATGCTACTGCAACTCAAGGCGCTGCGTGAAGCTGGAAACAAGATTACTACTGTTATGGGAGCAAGGATAGAGCAGCTTCTTTTCTTTGAAGAAGAAATGAAGACTTTGAGCGACAAGTTCTATGTGGCCACTGATGACGGGTCAAAGGGCTACAAGGGATTGGATTTCCTGAAGAATATTCTGGAGAGGGAAAAGTTCGACCGCTGCATTACCATGGGCCCAGTTGTCATGATGAAGGACGTTTCAGAAATGACAAAACCTTTCAAGATTCCAACTGTGGTTACTCTGATGCCTGTCATGGTTGACGGAATGGGTATGTGCGGCGTTTGCAGAGTCACGGTCTCTGGAAAAATGAAGTTCGGTTGTGTGGACGGCCCCGAGTTTGATGGTCACTGTGTGGATTTTGACGAGTTGATCAGTAGACAGAGGATGTTTCTGCCTGAGGAAAGGCTAAGCTCCCTTGTGTGGCAGATGCGTGGAGGTTGTGCTTGTGGCGGAGAGTAAGCCTAGGCCAAAGATCAAGAAAGAAGCCGTGAAAATGCCCAAGCAAGAACCTAAAGCACGTGGACGGAACTTCAACGAGGTATCATTGGGTTACACGGAACAGCAGGCTCTAGAAGAAGCAAGTCGTTGCCTGCAATGCCCAAAACCCCAATGCGTAGCCGGATGCCCTGTAGGAATCTGCATCCCAGATTTCGTCAAGTTACTCAAGGAAGGGAAATATGCAGAAGCGGCTGAGAAAATCAAAGAAAGAAACGCTCTTCCCGCCATCTGTGGACGTGTTTGCCCACAGGAAGAACAATGCCAAAAATTCTGCATCATGGGCAAAGTAGGCGAACCAGTGAGCATAGGCAGGCTTGAAAGATTCGTGGCTGATTGGGAGAGAAGTAGAGGAGTCAAAATACGGGAGAAGACCAAGCCCACAGGCAAAAGAGTCGCAGTCGTCGGCGCAGGTCCGGCTGGCCTTACGGTCGCAGCGGAACTGGCCAAGCTTGGCCACAGCGTAATGATCTTTGAAGCACTGCACTTACCAGGCGGCGTGTTAGTGTATGGCATCCCAGAGTTTCGTCTGCCAAAGAGTATCGTTCGTGCAGAAGTCGACTATATCGAAAAGCTTGGTGCTGAACTGAAGCTAGGATACCTTATCGGCCGAATCTACACGATTCCTGAGATGCTAAAAAGCCAATTTGACGCCGTCTTCATAGGCACCGGTGCCGGTTTGCCCGCGTTTATGGGTGTGCCAGGAGAGAACCTAGGCGGGATTTATTCCGCGAACGAGTTTCTGATTCGTGTCAACCTTATGAAATCGTACGCCTTCCCGCTCTATGATACGCCTATTAGAATTGGCAAGCATGTCGTAGTTATTGGCGGCGGCAACGTGGCCATGGATTCTGCAAGGTCGGCTCTAAGACTAGGCGCTGAGGAAGTCTGCATCGTTTATCGACGTTCACGTGAGGAGATGCCAGCCAGACATGAAGAAATCGAGAACGCTGAAGAAGAAGGGATCCTGTGCAAGTTTCTTGCCAACCCCTTGAGGTTTATCGGAGACGAGAAGGGCTGGGTCAGAGCCATGGAGTGCATTTGCATGGAACTCGGTCCACCAGATGAATCGGGCAGGCGAAGACCTGTTCCAGTGAAAGGCTCAGAGTTCGTCATGGACACGGACACCGTTATTGTTGCCACTGGACGAACGCCCAACCCCATTATCCAAAGCACGACAGAAGGATTGGCAGTTACAAAATGGGGGACGATCGTGACGGATGAGAACGGAAAGACAAGCATCGAAGGCGTTTATGCAGGCGGAGACATAGTCACAGGAGAAGCCACAGTTATTAGTGCTATGGGCGCAGGCAAGAAAGCGGCAAAGGCCATACACGAGTACCTGACGAGAAAATAGTCCTCTCAGAACCTATTCAGCAATGCAAAACTGTTTTTAGATAGTCTTTTAGCACTCAGAACAGTCTCTAATTCTTTGAAAGCAGGCCACTTTAGATGAACAGGGAAACAATGCACATCGGATTCGATGACACAGACTCGCTAAGAAAAGGATGCACTACCTATGTTGCTGCTTTGTTAGTTGAGAAACTGCTCCATTTGAAAACAAGATTCATAGATTATCCAAACTTGATAAGACTGAACCCAAACGTGCCGTGGAAAACTAGGGGAAACGGTGCTCTTTGCCTAAGAATACAGTACGGACATAAAACAGAAGACGAGATCAAAGAAATTGCAGCAAGCACTATAGAAGAACATTCTGACCTAGAGTCCGAGGGCACGGATCCCGGCCTGATCTTCTTCAAGGGTTCAAGGATTCCGATGGAGTTCAAGATCTTCGCGAGAAATGCAATCACTGAAGTCGTAACTTTCGAGGATGCAATGAAACTCTTGGAAAAGTTCAAGGCTGAGACCATTGGTTTCAAGAGTGGCCAAGGAATAATCGGAGCCCTAGCCGCAATTGGCAATACGCTTCAAGGAGACCACACCTATGAAATCCTCGCGTACCGGACCCCGGAAAAATGTGGTTCAAAAAGAAAAGTGGATGAAGCCACGATTTTCATGATGGACAAGGTAACAGCTCCATACACGTTTAATAGTGTTGACACTGAAAAAGGAAGAGTAATAATCACGCCTCGTGGGCCTGACCCGATTCTTTTTGGCATTAGGGGTGAAACACCACAGGTAGTGAAGAAAGCGTTCAAAATGGTGATGCCTCTTGAACCAGTTGAGAGATGGGTAATCTTCCGCACTAATCAGGGAACTGATGCTCATCTGAAGAAAATCAAGAAATTAGATCAGATAATACCGTACAGCTCAGTTATTGCAAGAGCAACTGTGTCGGCTAAGCCCAAGGTAATTCGGGGAAGGCATGTCATTTTCTCGATCGAAGATGAGAGTGGACAAGTTGATTGCGCAGCCTATGAGCCTACGGGCGCTTTGCGCAGTGTTGCGAGAGAACTCGCTGTCGGTGATCATCTGGAGGTTTACGGTGGTGTCCGCGCTGCAAGCAGTGGAAGGCCTCTTACGATAAACCTTGAGAAGATTCGAGTTTTGAAACTTACGCCAAAGATTGTTTACCAGAATCCTGTTTGTCCAACGTGCGGCAAGCGACTTAAGTCAATGGGCAAGAACCAAGGCTTCAGATGTGAAAAGTGCAGGCAAATGTATGCAGGTTCTGGCAAGGTTGAGGTAAGGCTGGAGCGAGAGTTGAGAAGAGGACTCTATGTCACTTCAGCGAGGTCTCAGAGGCACTTGACAAAACCGCTTAGACGGTATGGAATGGAGAAAGATGGTGCAGAACCGGTGAGGCTCGTTGCCGATTGGCATTTCCCTTAAGCGTCTACTTTTCTTCAACCTTAAAGATGTCGCAGAGCAGATTGTACAGCTCATCTCCGCCCTCCACTTTTGCGAACATGTCCTTCTCAGCTTTGAGCAGACGGCCCATTGTTCGATACGTTTGTCGCCATTCAAGTTCCCTCCACATCAAGCGGTAGTTCTTCAGTTCAAGCCAAGCTCGGATAGCCAAGACGACAAACATGCCCAACGTGAGCACAAGGTTCAACAGGTATATGTCTAGAAGATCCGTGACGTTTCACCTCCGTGATCTGCTGTAAGCTTTGCGTGTATTAGGAGACTCGTTTAAATCAAGCTTTTGATACACTGATTAGGTGTTCGGTTCTCTGCTCGGCTCCAAGGTAGGATAGCGAAATGGTTTAAATCAGTGCTACTCTCTTATCCTTTAAAATCCAACGGATCAAGTTGTCGGAGTGTCTAGATATTGGACAGGTTCCCAGAAAAAGAATACCGTCTTCCTTTCTTCAGAGAAGCGGGATACGTCAGGAAGCTTTGCCCAATGTGCGGCGAGTATTTTTGGACGCAAAACTCGGAGCAAGAAACGTGTGGAGAAGCCACGTCGGAAGGATGTGCCAGTTACACCTTCATAGGCGATCCGCCAACAAGAAGAAGCTACAGCCTGGGAGAGATGCGTGAAGCTTTTCTGTCGTATTTTGAAAAACATGGACACACTCGAATCAAGCCCTATCCTGTTGTGGCAAGATGGCGAGAAGACATCTACCTCACTCACGCAAGCATAATCGACTTTCAACCGTACGTAACCGAAGGCATAGCTCCACCACCTGCGAACCCGTTGGTTATTTCCCAGCCATGTATTCGCATGACGGACATAGCCAACACAGGACCTACCTTCGGAAGGCACCTGACCATATTCGAGATGGGAGGAGCACACGCGTTCAACTACCCTGACAAAGAAGTCTACTGGAAAGACCAAACAGTCAGGTACCACCAAGACTGGGTTACCAAGGACTTAGGCGTGAAGTCCGAAGAAATAGTGTACAAAGAAGGAGTTTGGGTCGGCGGCGGAAACGCTGGACCAGACGTCGAGTGCATCATTCGAGGTATGGAAGTTGCGACACTGGTTTTCATGCAGTTCAAAGTGGTTAACGATGAATTTGTGAAATTGCCTATTCGAACGGTTGACACAGGCTACGGCATAGATCGTTACGCTTGGCTTTCTCAAGGCGTCTTGAGCGGATTCCACGCTATCTATGGCGACCTGCTTGGCAAAATCTTCAAAATGGCTGGAATAACCAAAATCGACGAGAAGCTACTGAAGAAAATTGCGGAAGTGTCGGGCCTAGTCAGTCTGGACAAGACCGCAAGCAGATTGAAGACAAGAAAGAAAGAAGCCGACCTCGTCGGCTTGACTGTGAATGAACTGGACAAGTTCTTGCTTCCAATTGAGAACGCCTTCGCAGTCGCAGACCACACGAAATGCTTAAGCTTCATACTTTCCGAGGGCGTGGTTCCTTCAAACATTCAAGAAGGATATCTGGCGAGACTGCTATTCAGAAGAGTTTACAGGCTTCTGCGGATGCTGGATATCTCAGAGAAACTCTATGACATTGTGGGCATGCAGATCAACTATTGGGGCAAGGATTTTCCACTGCTGAGGGAGATGCAGAACGAAATCGTTGAGATGCTCCACATTGAAGAAGAGAAATTCGAAGACACTATTAAGCGTGGAGAGGGAATGGTTAAGAGGATTTCAAATGAGCTGAAAGCCGAAAAGAAGAAGGAAATTCCTGTTAAGACTTTGACTGAGCTGTATGATTCTCACGGGTTGCCTCCCGAGATCGTGAAGCAGGCAGCTGAAAATGAAGGATTGAAGGTGAACATTCCTGACAACTTCTATGCCTTGATCGCTGAGCGACATATGCAGGTGTCGAAGCCTGTTGAAGAAGCAGGAGTCAAACAGGAGGAGCGGCTTAAGAGCAAGGTTGAAGGCGCTGCTGAGACTAGGATGCTGTACTATCAAGACCAGTACATGAGGGAATTCAGCGCCAAAGTAATCAAAGTCATAGATGGCGAGTACGTTGTTCTTGACCAAACATGTTTCTTCCCTGAGGGCGGTGGACAGCCAGCCGACAGCGGCTATCTCACTTTCAATGGAAAGAAGGTTGAGGTTGTCGATGTTCAGAAAGTTGGCAGAGTAATCGTCCACAAAGTCAAGGGCGCGTCTTCTCCAAAAGAGCGCAGCGCTGTCAAGGGCTCTATTGACTGGGATAAACGATACGGCCTCATGAAGAACCACACGGCAACCCATGTCATTGGTGGCGCCGCGAAACGCGTGTTGGGACAGCATGTTTGGCAGTTCGGTACACAAAAGGGCGTTGAGAGTTCCAGACTGGACATCTCACACTATCGTAGGCTTTCGCTGCAAGAAATGCAAAAAATCGAGACTTTGGCTAATGAGGCGATTATGCGTAACATTCAAGTTGAAACTTCTTGGATGCCGCGCAATGAAGCAGAAACGCGTTACGGCTTTAGACTCTATCAGGGCGGAGCGGTTCCGGGCAAGGAAATACGTGTGGTGAGAGCTGGGGATTGGGACGTAGAAGCTTGTGCCGGAACGCACTTGAAGAACACTGGCGAGCTTGGTTTCATCAAGGTCATTCACTCGGAGAGAGTTCAAGATGGCGTGGAGAGACTCACATATTCTGTTGGAATCCCAGCGGTGAAAGCGGTTCAAGCCAACGAACGCTTGCTATGGAAAGTCTCGGAGACGTTAACCGCCCCGATCGAGAAGCTGGACAAGACTGCAGAGAAGCTAGTCAAAGAGTTGAAGGAAGCGAACGCTGAAAGAAGGAAGTTGATCAAAGAACTAGCGGAACACGAAGGCATGGCTGCCGGGACAAAGAACACTGGTGGAGTCGAAGAGGTAAACGGTGTAAGAATAGTGAAACGTGATTTCAAAGAGGACATAGATGTTGATCGTATGGTTCAAACGGCAAATGAGATCATCAAGAAAGACGAAAGCGTCATCGCAGTATTCTATGGTTCAGATAGCAAGAACGCGAGAATAATGGTTATGGCAGGGAAGACAGCTTTGGAAAAGGGAGCAGACGCTGGCCAAGCGGTGAGAGAGGCATCATCGATCATAGGTGGTGGGGGAGGAGGAAAGCCCAACTTCGCTCAAGGTGGAGGAACACGAATCGACAGACTGCCAGAAGCATTAAGAAAAGCAGAAGAGATACTGCGGAAAAAGCTAGGATCTAAGCAGATTCACAGTTAGTGTTCTCTTTCTGATTGTGCGCGCGCCTGGGGGATACTGTTAAGTTATTTGACCCAGAAGATGTTAGACTGATAAGACTGAGATAGCAAGTTTAGTTTGAAGAGAAAAAGGGAGTTATTTGTGTGTAACCTTTTGATAAGTTAAGTTACCCAAGCTAAAAGATTAATCGCTATCCAGAATCCACACGCTTTCATTTGAACCTAAACTATAACGACCTTTTTTACTGCATTCAAGAGACGATTCTGTTTGGCTGTGTATGTCTTAATGTCCTGAACGTGTTGGATAGGTGCCTTTTGTTTGGTTAGTTCACGGTGATAATCCAATGCCCACTCAGGTCTTGAACATTGAAGAAACATTTCCTCGAGTTCTGTTTCTTTGCTTAGGATGTCCTTTTGATCGGCCGTTACGAAAACTGTCCATTTGTTACATTGAAATTGATACTGCAAGGCTGAAGCTAGATGAACAGCATCTTTGTCGTTTGACATTATTGTTCCAATAACCACAGCTGACACGATTGAAGCATCAGGTTGGATTTGCTCGCATCTGATTCCCCCTTTGAAAGGAGCTTCCATGTCATGTCTAATTATTCCGAGTTCAGCTGATATAGCAGGTAAGAAAATACTAATTGGCATTTTCTCTCCATCCTTCAGTGAATGAAGTTGTGAGGCAACATAGCTTTCAATTGCCCCAATTATTTCGTTTTGTATGTTTGAACGTTCATGGGGAAGATTCCTAAGCAGTGCTTTTTGCTCTGCGAAGAAATCTGCGAATATCTTGCCATCCCTATTGCATACTTCGTTTATTCCTTTTGATGACAAATATGATTTCATGGGATCGTGGATAAAGGTGACAATGACATTATGAGAGCGTTCAATCAAGTCCAAAGCTTCTTTCTTGACAGAAGAAGATATAATGCACTGACTCCCAGCCTGCTTCAGAAAATCGGAACAAGCTCTAATCATCGATTCCAAAGGTTGCGGAAGTAATATACATGTGTCTAGGAAAAAGCCTTCAAACTGACCGAATGACAAATCTCATCCTTCTTGAGGAATGTCATTACTTACAAGTTCCATTATTTTCCGTATCGATCTTGCACCACTACTTCCTTCATAAGATGTGAAAAAAGAAAACTTTAGCTCATGCTCGATTAATGTCTCAATCTCATGAATCTGTGCCCGCAGGTCTTCAATAAATTTCAGAACGACACTCATGTCAAGTGCACTCGATTTGATCGGCTTCACTTTAAATATCTCATCAACAGTAGCGGAATTGCTGAAGTCCACGTACCAGAATAGCTTTATTCGTGATCGCACCAGACGCTCGATTTTCTTCTCAAATGGTTCAATCCAACGATTATGTGCATCACAGAGTCTCTCAAATTTCCTTTTATTGTTTCGACTCAAAAGCAGTTGAATGTGTTCCTTACGTATATGTCTGTCATACACTTCCAGATAGTCTTTTTCAATAAGTATGGCGTCTTCAATAGCGGTCAAAAATGACAGAGGCAGGTCAGAATTGAAATATAATCTAGAAGTATCAAAGAGTTTTGAATCAAACTCTTTTCTGAGATTGTCGTGGTGATCAAAAATCTCTCTGAAGTATTTCGTGACATAGCGCGAAATATCATTTACGTATCTATAGAGTTCAACTGCCTTCTCAAACACAGGATCTTTCTTAAGGTTGTCCTCCACCCTCTTCCCTAAGTATTTTTTAAGATCTTCGATTTGAAGATTTTTCAATGGTGGCAATTCATCGAGTAAACTCAGATTCGTGGTGACTGTATCAGCTATGGCAGACTTATAATCTTGAAGTGTCTTGTTGATATTATCGCCTTCATTTTCAAAACTCTGAGGAAAAAGTATTCCACTTTTGACAAGCTCAAGTTTATCGGTATTCACCTCAGTACTTAGAGAGAGCATTTTCCTCACCACTAGTAATCATCGTAACTTTAATGGTTAAATTGAGTTAGTTGTCATTGATTGTGAAAGGGATATTTAAATCATTTGTTCTTCCGATACATTAAAGTAAGTTCATTCATTAATAAATGGTGTCTTGTGGGTATACCACAAGCTATATATGCCCCTAGGTATCTTATAGTATTCCTGTGAGACGCATGCAATGTAAGTATTGTGGCTCTGAAAAAGTCATCAAGAAAGGCTTTGTGCAAAAGAAGCAACTATACAAATGCAAGGACTGTGGAAGACGATTCTTTGAGAACGGCAAGTTTGCCAAGATGAGAACTGGCAAGAACATGATAGTCACATCACTCAACTTCTACTATGACGGTCTAAGCCTACGCAAAGCACAGAGAAACCTAGAGCAGATATTTGGAGAAAAAGTTAGCCAAGTTACGATTCTGAACTGGATAAAGAAATACTCAAAACTCGTAAAAGAGTACGTAGCAACCTTAACACCACAGCTTTCAGGTTTGTGGCATGAAGACGAAACCGTTCTATCATGCGAAGGACGAAATGTGTGGTTCTGGGAAATGATAGACGAAGACACAAGATTCCTAGTGGCGTCTCACCTTTCAGGAACAAGAACCCTAGAAGACACAATAGCGATATTCCAGAAAGGGTTCGACCAAAGCAAGGTTAGGCCAAAAGCTGTGTTTGTGGATGGTAGCCACGTTTACAGTAGTGCCTTTAACAAAGTCTTCTGGACAATGCGAAAGGATACAAGACCCGAATTAGTGCAGAGGGTCGGCATAAGAGCTAGAGAGACAAACAACATAGTTGAAAGATTGCATGGCACACTCAAAGACAGGACAAAGACAATGAGAGGACTGAAATCGTTTGAATCCTCAAAATCGCTACTTGAGGGCTACACTATCCACTACAACTATGTTAGGCCACATCAGAGCCTAAACGGTAAGACACCAGCACAGGCAGCTAGGACGCAAGCACCGAGCACATGGAAAGGACTGATAGATGAAGCAACAAAGCACGAAGCAATGGTTCTAGCGAAAGCGTTTAGTCCTGAAAGAGAAGAAAACGGAAAAGACAGGGTGGAGGCGATTGTGAAATGATGAGAAAAGTGTTGGTGGCACTTCCTGAGAATATAGCGGAACTCTTGAACAAGGAGCTAGTTGGCAAGATAGGCGAGACATGCTCGGACACATTGAGGACTATCATAATGAGTTGGTTATCAGAGAAGGGTTACTTGGAGAAGGGTGAGAAACATGGCAAAGAATAAGCCAAAACGAGAGCTTGCGGAAGAAATCGACTTACTAGATACCATGCTTTCAAGCCTTGTGGAAATACTCGAAGAAAAAGGCATACTCACTCAAGAGGAATGGGAAAAACGTATAAAAGGACGAGTGACCATAAAATAGGGTAGATATGAGGGGTAGCGGAAAGGACACGCCTTTCTTACAAGCCTACTTGCACTAGGCTTGCATCGCAATATTGTCCGTGTTGCTCCCCTGACCGCTACCCTTTCTCACTATCTAGTCATTTGATTGCTCACTAGGCTTCTCTGATTTCTTTTCTGTTTTCTGTTCTTTCTCTTGATCTTTCATTTTTTGTTCCAAGCTATTCAATGCCATCTTGGCCATAGCGATGCTCGTCGTATCCTTAATCTTAATAATGCCATACTCTTCAGTTCGCAACTCGCCCATGATGTATGGTTCTCGAATCGTAAAACTGCTTTTCATAGATCCGCTACTCGTGTTGATCTCACCTCCAGCCCCTAACGATATATTCGATTGGGACTCAGGGACAGCCTTCAGATAAGGAAAAGTCTCAATAAAAAGTTTTCTCAGCGATTCAGCGTGTTTTTGAGCTTCTTGCCATATAATAGACAAATCTGTGCTCACTTTTGACAGAAAAGCCGTTTCTAGCGGTATTTCGCCGTTCCATTTCGTGAAAGCATCATTAACGATAGGAATTTGTCGTATTGCCTTAGCTTTTCCTTCTTCAGCCTTGCGTGTGTCAATAGGGTCAAGTGCTTCGCTTGCGGTAAAGGTAACAGTCAGGAATCCTCTTTCTCTTTTCATCAGGGTGTATGCGCACATATCATCAAATTTCTTGAAGATGTAACCGCTGATTGCGTTGGGGTTCTTTATCTTATAGCCCATTGCCTCTGCAACGTCTTTGTTAGACATTTTGCCATCATATTTTGTAATGGCAAGCTTTGCGATTTTCAGAGCCTCGGAGAAGGTTACTTCGTCTGGGAATGAGTATTTTCCTATATTTATCAACCTAATTCACTCGTATCCACATATAGAATTGCTAGATATAAGTGTTACGTTTTCGTTACGTTTTCGTATCGTTATAACGCAAACGATTTTTAGATGAGTACATACCCATCAAGATGTGCCTAAAGCCTCTGGGTCAAATAACTTAGCAGTATCCGCCTGGGGAAACAATAATAAGGTAGCCAATAGAACAAACGCTCATGAAGTCTCAAGACAGTAGCGTACGCGCCTATGTGCTCGTGGAGATTCAGCCCGGGAAGGAGAAAGAGTTCTGCGATGAAGTCTTGTCTAAAGGATTGATTCTAGACTCTAAAGTGGAAAGGATGGATTTTGTTCACGGATCCTTTGACTTCGTCATTATACTTCGGGGAACAATGAAGGACATAGATGTCAGGGTCATGGAGATGAGGAAGTCTCCATTTGTCTGCAGGTCGGAAACCCTGATCTGCTTCGAAATGTTCACTTGGGAAGACCTATCTGGCCGATTGAGCGAGGAACCCTAAGAGCCTTGAACAATACACGAGCGTGCGTTATAGTTTATCTGAACCAAACCAAAATCCATTAAACACCTTCGGCATATACGTGCCAAAAGCCAAGATGCGGCCGATCACACCGGTTAAGGTTAACCATATTCGCATTCCCGATAAGGCTTATTACATTTTGCCTAAATATTGCAGGCCAGAGGCGTTTGCCATGAAAGAATACGATTACATTGCAGTGGGCACAGGTTCAGCGATGGAAATAGTGAGTGCCATAGCTCAAAACAACCCGAACGCAAAGGTCGCAGTGGTCGACAAGGATCCACCCGGAGGAATTTGCCTTACGCGTGGCTGCATTCCCTCAAAGATACTGTTGTATCCTGCAGAGCTGGTAAGAACTATTGAGAGAGCTGGAGAGTTCGGAATACCTGTGGATTTGAAGAAAGTGAGTTTTCGGGACGTTATGGAGAGAATGCGAACCCTCATTGGCAAAGACATGGATGACGTACGCCAAGGGCTTTCCAATTCCAGAAACGTCGATTACTATAGGGCTGTGGCGGAATTTACGGCTCCATACACGTTGAAGGTTGGCGATGGCACGATAACTTCAAAGACTATTTTTCTTTGCACAGGATCAAAGCCTTTGATCCCACCTATAGAGGGTCTGGAAAAGGCCGGTTGCCTTACCAGCGATACCATGCTTGAGATGAATCAACTGCCTGACAGCATCGTCATCATTGGCGGTGGATACATAGCCGCAGAATACGGCCATTTCCTTGCTGCTATGGGATCAAAAGTCACCGTGGTAGGCAGGAACCCTCAATTCATTTCAGAAGAAGAGCCAGAAGTATCGTCATTGGCTAAGAGAGAACTCCAAAAACACATGACAATCATCACAAACCACGAAGTAAGAAAAGCGGAAAAAACGCTGTCTGGAAAGAAAAAACTCGTAGCCGTAGAAAGCCAGATCGGCAAAAAGGTCGAAATCGTCGCCGATGAAATACTGGTTGCTTCAGGCAGAGGCCCAAACAGTGACATACTCCACCCAGAAAGGGGCGGGATAAAAACAGATGAAAAGGGATGGATAATGGTCAATGAGTACTTGGAGACTTCACAACCGAACGTTTGGGCTTTGGGAGATGCAGATGGCAAGTACCTGTTCAAACACGTGGCAAACTACGAGTCTATGATCGTTTATTATAATGCCATACTGAGAAAGAGCATGAAGGCTGATTATCATGCTGTACCACATGTTGTCTTCACGTATCCAGAGATCGCAAGCGTGGGACTCAGAGAGAAAGAGGCAGTAGAGAAGTATGGTAAAGAAAACGTGTTGATCGGAATCCAGAGATATGAGGATACCGCAAAAGGATTAGCGATGGGTGTCAAGGATTACTTCGTCAAGGTCATAGTTGAGAGAGAAACATACAAGATACTGGGTGCACACATAATCGGACCCTACGCGTCCATCCTTATCCATGAAATAATAAACCTGATGTACACTCCCACGGGAAGCGCAGAACCGATCATGGAGGCGATGCATATTCACCCAGCCCTAAGTGAGGTTGTTCAAAGAGCATTCCGCAGCCTTATGTCTCCAGAACAGTATCATCACGTCATAGAAGAACATTACGGGCTGCCCATGACTTAGGAGCGCGCCCGAATTATCAACATGAAAGAGTGACGAGTGCTAGGTTTCTTGTGAGGAACTCTTCCCCATTATGCGAGAGATTAGCAATATGAGAAGAATTACTATTCCGGCAATGAAGAATGTGGTAGCCCACGTCACGATTTGCATTCTCGGAAAGGCGTCAATCTGAAATACATACAAACCACCGAGATAGATAGCAATAAAGAAGCAGATGAACGAAACGACGAGCAGGGCTGTTGTTGTTCTCAAGAACCTCGAGACTCAATTGACTATATTTGTCTCTCAGTTTTTATATGAATTGTGGAAGAAACGTCGGAATGAACGAAACAAAGGAGCAAGCTCAAGCTTACCGAGGGTTCTTTTCAGAGAGAAACCACAGTGGTGCCGAGGGCCGGGTTTGTGCCCGCGACGAAAGGTGATGTCACCCCAACCCCCATTTTTTATCCCGGAAAGACTGGCTTGCGTTTGCCATGCCCACATAGAGCGCGCGTGTAAGGGAAAGCGAAGAACCTGCCAAAAGCCCTTAACAGCAAGCACAACAATCGCGCGCGCTGGCATAAGCGAGAAAAAGGCTTTTGCCGTAATTGAGACTGCCCGTTCGTCTATCGGTGTTTCTTTCATTCGGGCGGACGAACCGCTCAAGATGAGCCAACATGTTTTGCGTTTAACCAGCGGAAGCAAAGTTGTAGATAGGCTTCTGGATGGTGGACTGGAAACACAGACTATAACAGAATTTTATGGAGAGTATGGCACTGGAAAAAGTCAGATTTGCCATCAGTTATGCGTGAATGTTCAGCTGCCTCCTGAAAGGGGCGGGCTTAGTGGTGCTACGCTCTACATTGATACTGAGAACACTTTCAGAACTGAGCGGATTGTACAGATGTCTAGACATCTGAGGCTTGACCCAGCGCAGGTGGTTAAGAACATTATTTACGCTGAGGCCTTATTGGCACAGTCTCAGGAGTCCTGATCGGGCAACGAGTCTAATGCGCGCATCAATTATGAAAGTTGGGTCAACTTTCTTAAATGTCCCCAAGCTAGGCAAACTTTACTCCTGCACGTTTCCTCAAAAGGAAAGAGAGGGTTTCCAACGATTCAACCCTGTAGCAAACTGACAGGCACCAGTTGCATTTGTTGGATTGAACCTGGAAACCCATCCAAGGCTGAAGGGTTCCTAAATAAAAGTGTTCCTAAGAGCGCTTAAGTCCTAGGTGACTATTTCTGCTCCTGCGTCCATAGGTCCTAATGTCGTGATTTTGATTCTTAAATGGTCTCCGGGCTTTGCGTTACCAACGAAAACTAAGAAACCCTTGATTCTGGCTATGCCTTCCCCTTGAGGGCTTGTTTCGGTTATATCCACTTCGTATTCTTTTCCAGTCTCAACTGGGGAGTTCCCAACGCCTCTGCCACGTTTGCTCTTGGCATTTCTCGGGCTTCTTTTTGACGGACTCATTGGCATCTTCCTTTTTCTGCATTTGTGATGATATGATTATCGCCCCTCAGGGCTTAAGTGTTCCGCATTTTACTGCTCGCGCTAACCCAATTGAAAGTGCAATAATCTATCTAAAGTCCATATTCAGGAACGGCCCCCAATCTTCTTTCGTCTGCAATTGAGACGAAAATTCAAAACCCACCTACCTCCAACAGAATACATACGCCGAAGAGAAGAGAAACGCCTAAACAGTCACAGCAAAACAGAAAAAAGGGAGAGTAGCCTATCGCTGCTAGCTCTCTATTTAGTTTTCTTCTTACTTCCTTTCTTCTTCTTTCCGGTCGGATTTTTAGACACGATTGCGACCTCAAATCTAGAGTTATCAGCGATTTCTCCATATATAATTTCATATGCGCGCGCTACGCTAAACACTAACGGAGCTCCCGTAGGCTGGAGTTACACCAGCGGACAGCGCTGGAAACAAAAGGTCCCGTTCACTAAAGGCCTATACTGTGCAGGGCACTGGTTCGGACCATCAGGAATCTATAACGTTACCCTATCCTGCAAAAATGCTGCAACTCTAATACTTAAAGAAAAAAGATAGCAACCAACTTCAAAATATAATTTCGGGACAAGGCAGCGCGCTAAAAAACGCCAAAGAGAATAAGCCTTGATATATGCCTAGTTCGCTGAAACAATCCCAAAATAAGGCTATTTGGTGCCGAGAGCCGGGTTTGAACCGGCGACGACTCGGTCTTCAGCCGAGCGCTCTCCCAGGCTGAGCTACCTCGGCAACTTTTCGACTGACCCCGGACGTTTTTGAGCCTTTCTAACCGGCTCACTCGGGTATTTCCGCTTTCTCAGGAATATTAAGTTATCTTTTTGACCAATCCATTAGCGCGCGCCCAAAGGCCGAGGTTTGCTAGAGACACCGCCGCTTGAGACAGGATGCAAGCCCTACGATGCGATGCTCTGATATTCGTTTAGCGCATTGCCGATTTCTCGGAAAAACAGAAAAAAGAGGGGATTTGCGGGAGATGCTTCCATTTGAGCTGAGAAAGAGCTACTCGATGTTGACGCCTCAAGGAGAAGTCAACAATGTTTGGGTTTTCTGAAGTGATTGGTTAGTAGGAGGGTGCAAGGTTTCGCACCTTGTTGGTGGGATAGGGAGAGGAGAAAGGAGAGACACTGTGATTGTTCCTTGCTTGCACCCGTGATCCATCTGTGCATGAAGGGATAGAAAAGGATTATGAAACATTGCTTCATGTTGATGGTCTCCGCTGAAGCGTCTTAGGCTGGCTTGAGCGTGACTTTGAGTATGTGTCCTTCCAGAGTTTCCTCCTCCTCTTTCAGTATGCTTATGACCAATTTGGGGATTGTGATGCGGCCATCCTTATTCATCTGGCCCAAGAACTCTTCTTCGCAGACAAGATCTTCGGCTTCTACTTGAATATTCAAGATCTGTGTGGGTTCCAGCTTGAACTGCCATCGCACGAGTCGCGGGATCTGGACGCGGTTTCCCTTCTGCAAAACAGCTTTGAAGCTGACAGACTCAGTTAGTGGCAAATTGTTTGCTCACCTTTTCCAGACTAACCACACCTTTCAATGCCTTTCGGTGCCTCTACTAGACGTGAGTTAAACCTGATTTAAACCTTGTTGCTGAGAAGGAGCTTGAAACAGGGTTTCAAATAGCAGGGGGAGGGGGTGGGGCAGGTATGACTGGATTTTCGGTGAAACTGAGACTTCCAGCATGCAAAGCAGAGCTAAGGGTTTCTGCGGTAGTGATATATTCTGTGAATGCGTTATTGGGTGGTTGTTAATTGGTTAATCCCTTTGTGGGAGTGACTTGGCTTGCCTGTTGAGATAGGGCTTGAGATGTACGGTGAAAAAGAAGTTATTCTGCCCCTTTTTACTGGTCACGTCGCAAGAGGCCTGCTACTGCATATAGTGAGGCAAGTTGACCCGAGCGCGTCTGGCTTGTTACATGAACTAGACGTGTCTAAACCGTACAGCGTGACGCCCTTGAGGTTCAAGAGCAAGGCTCGAACTGAGAAGGGCTATGTTTTGGACCCGATGTTTCCATGTCGCACTAGCTTCAGGTTTTTGAAAGACGAGTACGCAACGTTCTTGCTCAGCTTCTTCAAGGGCCAGAATAGCGTGCTGATTTTCGACACGACCTTTCAAATAGCGTCGATGAACGTGAAGTGCAAGAGTTACGAGGATTTGGAGAAAGAGGCCAAAGCGGTTGAAGAGTTTAGGCTATTCTTTAAGACACCCACGTATTTGGCAAGTCAGGGGAGCAACTATCACTGGATGTTTCCTGATGTTGTGAAGGTTTTTTCGAGTCTTATGCGATCTTGGGATCTGTTCAGCGATTGTAAACATTTTAGCAAAGAAGAATACGTTGCATATAAGGAGTGGTTAGCTAGGAACGCGGGTGTAAGCCAGTACGAGCTGTGGACGCGTTTAGCGGTTATGAAGAACAAGAAAGCAGCAGGTTTCGTCGGATGGACTACGTATGAATTGAAGGACAAGGAGAGCGAATGGAACAAGGTGACGTGTATGCTTGCAAGGTTCGCAGAGTACGCTAACGTGGGTGGAAACAAGACAGGCGGGTTCGGCGTCGTAAGATCTAGCCTCAGGGCCTGACAGAGATATTGCCATATTGAGTTTGGTTATTACAAGCTAGATTGTAATAATCGTGATTGTAGTGACGAGGCTCATTTCTCGGTAAGGCTTGTTTTGTCAGTTTAGATCCATGTGCGTTTTGTTTCTTTTACGGCGTCGTAGTGCGGGTCGTCTGTGAGGATGTGTGCTTGGTTGGCTATGGCGGTTGCGGCTATGATGCAGTCACCCATGGGGATGCCTCTGTGCTGGCATTTGATTAGGCCGGCTTGCTTAGCGATTGTAGGGGTTAGGCTTATGATCTGTAAGTCGTTCATGAGCAGTGTTTGATAGCAGTTTTGGGCTTCTTCTTTTCCTGCTTTTTGACAGACGGCTTGTATGGTTTCGCTTATGACTATTGTGGGAAGTATAGCTTCTCTGTGTTGGGCTAGTTCGCGGAGTTTCTTTACTGTTTTCTGTCTAGTTTCTGTGTTGGTTGAGTAGAGATGTTCGATGAGGAATCTAGTGTCTAGAACCGTTTTCAAGCTTTAGTATTCCTCGCGGAGCTTGTCGATTTCCTTCTTGATCTCTTCCACCTTGCCGTATTTTGAGTAGATACCAGCCATGTCTTCAAGTCTCGGTATGGGCTTGAACAGTACTCCTTTTTCGGTTGTTTCCACGCAAAAATGGTCTCCTTCTCTTATTCCCAATCTCTGCCTGATCTCTGCGGGAATGGTAGTTTGGCCTCTTCGAGTCACCTTCACAACGTTCTGCATGTGTCATCCTCTCATGTAATGAGGTGGACGTACTACCGTATAAAAGTTTCCTACCTACGTCTGAAGGTAGGATTCTATCTTCGCCTCAGGAGGGTTGGAGGTGGTGTGTCGATGAGCTAGGCCTTTTTATGGAATGGGTATGAGGTCTAAACCTGTGATCTTCTTGAAATGCTCAGTGTTTCTCGTGGCCAGACTGTAACCTTTGGTTAGGGCGATTGAGCCTATCATGGCGTCTCTTAGTCCGATGGGTTGCCCTTCTTGCTCTAGTTCGGCGTATATGCGTCCAGCGTTCTGGGCTGATGCTACGCCCATCTTCAACATGACTAGTCTTCCTAACAGAGTCTTGGTGGAGGTCAGGTTTTTCTGGCGGTTCTTGATTTGTAGGCGCCGTAGAATAGTTCGAAAGCGTTTACGGTGGTTGTGGCGAGTAGGCACCCTTTTCTTTCCATTTCGCTGATAGAGTTAACGACTCTTGTCACGTTTCTGAGGAGGTCCACTAGGACATCTGTGTCTATTATGACCCTGGTAGTTGCCATCGTTTCCATGCCTCTGAGAGTGAAGCTTTGATTTCGGCGAGTTCCTCATCGGAAATGTCCCAAGAACCGGCGAGGTTTGAGATTTTTGCGCCTTTCCCTCTTAGGCTGATCAGGTAGTCCATGGCTTCATCTAAGGAAACGGGGCGCTTCAGCCTCATTTGAAGTCCTCCCGCGACTTCTGACAGTTTGGCGTATGTTTCTTTGCTGATTTTGGCCGTTTTTGTCTCCGACATGAAGTGCACCTAGTAGAGAAAGTGGTGAGGTTTCACCTAAACGTTTTGAGTTGTGAGGCCCAGCTTCAGGATCTGACAGAGGCATCGTTACATAAAGTTTAATTATTACAATCTAGATTGTAACAATCATGATTGTACAATTTATCGACAGAGACGACGAACTCCGAACTCTCAACAAGCTTGCGGGCAAAGGAGACGCTGCCCTCGTATTGCTTTATGGTAGAAGAAGGGTGGGCAAAACTAGACTTATTCAACAGTTTATGAAGAACAGGCAGGGCATGTACTTCTATGTTCCTAATGCAGAAGAGAAAATGATTTTAGCAGAGTTTTCTCGTGTCGTGGAAGGCGAGTTTTTCGAAGGGTTCAGGTTTGCTGATATCGCCTCTTTCTTGGGGTACATCGCAAAGAAATGTGGAAACGGCGCCGTCGTGGCTATTGACGAGTTTCAAAGGCTAGCTAACGTTGACGGTGGCATGTCAATGTTGCAGAAGTACTGGGACGAGAAACTGGTCAGCGCCAAGTGTTTCATGATTCTTTCGGGATCTTCAATAGGTGCCATACGGAGGGTAGCCCTTAGTGGAGATGCTCCGCTTTATGGAAGGCGAACAGCTACTCTGAAGATTGAACCGCTGAAATATCTGGACTTGTTCGAGTGGTTCAGAGAACGTTCGCCTGAGGAGCTTGTAAAGATCTATGGTAGCTTTGGGGGTACGCCGGCGTACTTGGAGCATGTGGACGGTAACCTGAGTGTGGAAGACAATATCGTTGAGAAGATTTTGAATGTACATTCTCCTTTGCATGGAGAGCCCGAGATGTTGCTCATGGAGGAGATACGGGCCCCTCAGCGCTACATGGACATGCTCTCAGCTGTGGCCTCAGGCAGGAACACGATAAGCCAGATAGCTGACATGACAGGGTTGAGCAGGGAGAATAGCACAACCTACTTGAAGAGCCTTGAGATCTTGGACTTGATTGAAAGGGTTACCCCCGTCACGTCGCATGAAGCGAAGCGCGGATTGTACAGGATAAGAGATTTCTTCTTCAGCTTCTGGTTCAGATTTGTCAGACCGAATGAGAGGCAACTCGAAATGGGGCTGGAGAAGAACAGCTGGGAAGCCGCTGAAGAAGGGTTCAACACGTATTTGGGATGGGTCTTTGAGGAGGTCGGCCGCGAGATTCTCGCGGAAATGGCCAAGAAGAACATGCTTCCACTGCGATTAGAAAGAATAGGCAGATGGTGGTGGAAGGAAACCGAGATTGACTTGCTGGGTCTGGAGAAAAGGAACAAGAAGGCCTTGGCAGTGGAGGTCAAATGGGCTGAGCTCCGCTACAAAGAGGCAAAGAGACTGCTGACAAATTTGGCGGTCAAAGCTCAGCAAGTGCGTGAAGCTGAAGAGTGCGTCCTAGGAGTGATGGCCAAGAGAGTAGAGGACAAGGAACAGATACGTAAAGAAGGGTTCTTGGTGCTGGACCTGCAAGACATAGAGGGTTTTGCAAGATCGACAAAAAAGACAGTGTGACGACAGTAGATCAGCCTTGATGCCAGTTTTCTGATGTGTTGTGTTTCGCTTTTCGGTGAAAATCTTATATATGTCGTTTTCGTAGAAGTGAAACTGGCCTGCTCGTTCATGATGGAGGTTTGACGTTGCGGAAGTTTGAGAGAATCTATCGTGAGTTGCTTCTCAGTAGTCTACGTGAGGTTTCGCTGGTTCGTCAGGAAGATATTTCTTCAGAGTGTGCGGTTTCGTTGGGCTTGGTCAGCAAGACTGTGCGGAAGCTTGAGGAGGCTATGGCGGTGGAGGCCACGCGGAAGGGTGTTAGAGTGTTGTCGCCCGCCAGGCTCTTGAATTTGTGGGCTGCCGAACGCGATCTGGGCGGGGATGTTTGGCGGTCGTTTCGGCTTGATCCAGTCGAAGAGGTGGAGAAAGACCTTCCCGGGAATGTGTTGGTAACCGGTTTTTCTGGATGGGTTAGTGTTTCTGGGCGGAGGCCTGCCGAGTATGATCGGTTGTACTTTTATGTGAAGGATGTAGAGAGTTTCGAGTCGTGGTTTAGTTTCAGGGAGAACAAGGCTCGCAAGGTGAACCCTAACGTGTTTGTATTGCACGCTGATGATGAGCATCTTGTTCGCTCTTCTGAGAAGGGTGCTGTTTGTGTTCCGCAACTCTATGTGGACACGTATTCGGCGGATGGCCCTGAGGCCTCTCCTTTTCTGCGCGACATTGCTCTAGTATATCCGAGTTTGAGTCTTTGGTGAGCGTGATCGGAATGTGGCGGGATGAAGTTGTTGAAAGATCTTGGCGCGTTTTGGGTGAGCTTAAGGGTTTCGCGGATTTCGTGTTGATAGGTGGTTGGGGAGTATACTTATGGACTAGGAAGATGAAGAGCCGCGACATAGACATCTACATCGATCAAGAGAACTTTTACAGGCTTCAGTCTGAGTTGACGCAGAGGGGTTATGCGTTGAAGCGTAATGTTCGCTTGAGGAAGTTTGAGGCTTTGATGGGTGATGTGGAGGTTGATATTTACACGCCTTTCGTGAGTAGGTTGGTGGTTCCTTGTTTGGACGTGTTTGAACGTGGACTGTATTCAGTGATTGAAGGCTTCAAGGTGGCGGTTCCTGAGGTTCTGCTCTTGCTGAAGGCTCAAGCTGCCAAGGACAGGTGGCATGCAGAAAAAGGGCTGAAAGACAGAGTAGACATAATCTCTCTCTTGAAGTTTGCTGACGCGAAACGGGACGTGCTTGAGCAAATGCTGAAGGAGTATGATACAAGGGATACGCTACGGGATGCTATCAAGCGCGCAGTATCTGAAAGCAGGATTGAATACCGATTCCTAGGACTTACGTACGAGAAGGACGGCGTCCAACTGAAAAAGTCTTATGAGAACCTGTGAGTCAGGTTTGGATCCACGTTTTGGCTACGAACAAAGAAAATACTAGATAGGAATATGAGTACAGGTGAATAGGAGGAGTAAGAAGACAACAGGATTTGTGGGCTGGGTAACACATAGGATTAAGGATAAGGAAAGTGAATGGAACAAGACAACTTGCATTATGGCGAAATTCGCAGAATACGCCGACATCGGAGGAAATAGAACACAGGTGGATTCGGAGCAACTAGAGTGGTGTTCAGACCCTGACATTTGAACCCAGCATCTAAATGTAAGAACAAAGTATGAGCTTGCACTTCAAAGATGGCGGAAAAATCCAGATCAGAAACAGTAAAAGAGCGTGATTCGTGTCAGTAAGTTTTTTAGTTACGATGAGAATATATGAAGATTACTGTCTTCAATAGTGTAAGTGAGACTATACAAGTTCACGAATCTGAGCCAAATCTCTCCGAATTGACGATACCGAGCTTCCCACCAGACAAAAGATCCTTTGCTCATCAATATGAATTTTTCAAGAATCGGAACAATGATATTATTTTGAAAAGTCCAACAGCATCTGGAAAGACGTTCTGTTTTCTCTTCAGTTTCATAAATGAATATCTACTGTCAAGGCAAAGCAACAGCAGAATAAAATGTCTCTATCTCGTTCCCACAAGGTTGCTGGCGCAATCCCAATTTGAGAATCTGACAAATACGCTGGAGAGATTTGAAATACCCAGCAAGATTTTGGAGAGTGGTTACTCGTATGCTGAGTTATTCAAATGTCTTGTTGAAAACGATTTCATTGTAGCTTCACCCGACATAATCTTTTTCATACTTTTGAGAAAAAGGAAAACGCAACACATAAAATACGAGTTTTCTGAGTGGATAAAAAGTCTATATTGCACGATATTTGATGAACTCCATCTGTTTGATACATACACTCTTATGAATATCAAAAATCTGATCAACATCATGAAAAATCAAAGTCCGAGTATGCACATTTATCTTCTTAGTGCGACCATGGACCTCGGAGGTGTAATTGATTCCTCGTCATTTCTCACAATTAGTGGTGAAAGCAAGACTAATGAAATACGAGTGTCTGCTTCCACTTTGGATTATCGCAACACGAACAAGATTGTAGAGTTTTTAAAATGCAATGACTTCCAAAAAGATACTGTCTACATATGCAATTCAGTAGATCGCGCAATGGAGCTTCATTCCCGCTTTGCCGATTCGGCATTATTGGTTGGGAAAAGATGGTATCTAGGAGACGAGGCTGTCAGGGAAGAGCAGATTAGGGAAAACCTCGACAAGTGCAAAGATGGGGAGCTCACGTTTGCAACGTCGGTATTTCGTCAGGGTGTCGACATTGATGTAAAGCGTTTAGTTGTTGAGGAACTTGTCAACTCTCAAGACGCGATTCAAACATTCGGGAGATGCGGACGGCATGGCAAAAGCGAGTTCATACTGCTTTCAAACAAAAGTCAAATCATCAGCACCCTGAACTCCGATAGTATTGTCTCTAGAGGAGAATTTGAACTGGTTCTTTCAAATCTATTCAAGCCACGGGAATTTGAACAACAAAAGCGTATGATGAACGCTATGTGGTATAAATTGTATCGCACAACACGGCTTAAAGATCATGTTGAAGTCATAGTTACAGGACAAATGGAAAGAGACTTTCAGGAGTTCAAAGACTTTCTTCCTGATCTTGGTTTTAGAGAACCGTCACCTTCCATAAAATTCGAGGATAGAACGTTTTCTCTATTCGAAGTCCTAGAATTCAAGGATGCCTACAAGAACATAAGACCGGTTGAAGATCTTTTCTTTGTTGGCGAGCTTGAAGATGGGGGTAGACTTGTTAGAAGAGAATATCGCCGCGCAAAGAAGGAGGATTTGCCAATATTTACTTTGATCAATAAGAAAAGATATAAGGACACAAATTACTACAACCTTCAACTGAAACTCCAAGATGTTGTTTTCTGGGTAAATGCAAAGATTGGGCAGCTTAATGATTATATTTACAAGTTCACCGACAACACTAGGCTTGTACCTTGGCGCGGTTCATTTGAACCATGTGTTTTCTTTGAGTGATGCATATGGAAAAGAGTTGGTTGACAAAACAGGCAAAATACGGCGATTCTACCGCAGGCGAAACATTCATTGAACATGCAATTAGGACTTATCACGTGGGCAAGTATCTCTATGAGCAAATAGAGCTGAAGATTGATCAAAAGGAGTTCCTCTATTGTTGCTTCTTTCACGATGTTGGAAAACTTGTGTCAGAACTTGGTGAGCCACACACACCTAAAACTAGAGAGGGCCTATCATCAATAGCCAAAACGAAAGAATACAAAACGATCGTCAAAGCATTTGACTTCGAGGATCTGGCCCAAAATCAACGCGTCGTCCATGCCATGGAAAGACATCATGATTCCGAAGATGAACTGAGCGCTTATGTATCGATCGCTGATCAGATCGCTTCGTCAGAAAATGACGGAGATCTCAAGAATAGACTAAAAGAGCACCCGATTTCCACTCTCATAACTTATTTGAACGAGATGCGCGGTTTTTCCGACCAACATTTCTACTATGTAAGGTTCTATTCCTTTTCCAAAAACGAGTTCAATGCTATTGGCAGACTCTTTCTTCTGAAGCTACTTTACGAAACCATTGAGCAAATGCCTAACGTAAGACTTCTGTATGAAACTCTAGATGGTTGCCGGGTTGTAACTAAATCAGAATCTAATGCTCTCAGAAAGGATCTCTCTGCAGCGCTCAACAAGAACATCATAACGTTTATCGAGAATCAGGATCTCGATGGCATTCTAGGAGGAGCTCCAGACAATTATTCCCAATTTACAAATTTACCTAAAGAGATAAAACTGAAATTGGTTGAGCTAACGGTAAAGAAGTACAAAGAGGATATTGTAACATCCCTCAAGAAGAAAAAGATTGAAAGAATAGAAGATGTGGGGCTAAGCCTAGAAACGTTGACGACTTTTGTGGAGCTGGATGAAGTCTGCCATCTGGCCAAGAAAGGGATTAAAGGGATCAGTAAAACGAAATACTACTTGTTTGCAGATGAGCAGGGATTATTTCCTAAATGGGTTGCCGATGCTTTTTTTGATAAGAGCAAAAACAAGTTGAGGAAGAAAATCGTCGCCAACAGCACACCTTTGATTGAGAAATTTCTCTCTAAGGCAGGCGCAGATGTGTCTAAGATAACATGCAAGGAGGAAGTTTACAGCAAGCTTTTTCCTTTGGCTGTAGCGGTCAGTTCCATTCAAGAATCAACAGTTGATTTCAGTTTTGACGTTAGCGATTATCTTGCAATCGATCATGAGATCTCGCTGAGAAGAATAGCCAAGGCGAATCCATGTGCTAATTGTGGCGTGTTTGAGGGAGAAGTTGAACTCACTCCATTCGTATTTGAGTACAAACAACACGCCAAAGAAACGTTATTCAAAGAAACTGAGCATGAGTTCAGGCATAGAGAGAAAGTCATCTGTGGTCTTTGCCAGATCGAAGCGATGTTTAACACACTACTTTGCGGAACAAAGTTGGAGGGGATGCAAGCTCGAGTTGACACTCGTACACATCTGATCATCTGCGGTTTGGGAATCAGCGAAGATTTTTTTGAAAAACTGGCTCCGCCAACTGAAGAGCCGATAAGAAAATTGGTTGAAAGATTCAAAATAACTAATCAGTCTGTGTATATCAAGAAGAAGGATGACTACCAGTTTCTTGTTTTGTCGATCAGACATACAGAGGCTGGATCAGAAAATATTGTTTTTCAAAGGCTTCTTTTCTCGTCACTTGGCGCGAGATTGAAACAAAAACCAGAACACCTGATTCTTGCATTAGGTGTTAACAGAGTTCCTACAACTATTGATGATAATGTTGTTCAGTTTGACGACGGAGAAATACCTATAATCAGTGATGTTAGAACAGACTTCTTCTGGTACGTATATACCGACACGAATCTGCCAGTCAAACAACAAAGAGACATTGTGCTCCAATATTCTAAAAGACCGTTTATTGGTATTGCACAAATATTTAAGAAGGGAAAAGGTACCCTAAAGTACACTAATCATACAGAAGAGTTGGTTCAAAAGATGTCAAAGAATGATGAACTGTTTAGTCTAGTTGACCAAATATGGGAGATGGCTAAAATCGGAGGTTCTCTTGAATCAAGAAGAAATGTTGGGTCCTTTTTGGTCGGTTTCAACGGGACTCCTAAATCTCTAGATATTATAGCCAACAGATTGCTCAAAAACCAACTGCTCAGTGCTGAAAAAAGAGGAAAAATAATCGAGATTCATGAAAAACTGAGAAGGGACCTTGACAGGATAAACGATCGAGAAAGAGCCCAACTAAAAGATTACGTCCAAAAGACTAAATACTTGTTTAACTCAAAGAAATTCTACGAAATAAGCTAGAAGGAGAATCAGAAGAGAATGAACCAGCAAAACGAGCCAAAAGCGCTTTCCAACTTGCCTGAATTCAAGAATCTTGGTGAAAAACTAAAGCTTGCCAGTGGTGAAAGCCTTAGACAAGTGTACGTTCAGAAAAATGACTATATTGCAGTAGTGGGTTTCAAGGTTCTCAAGGATTTTGCAAGATTCACAAGCCATGAAGACATGTCAAATGACAAAATAGACTATGCCGGCAAATCCCGCATTTACTTAACTGGATTGAAACGTCGCGGAGTTTATCGCCGTGCCAGCGAAGCGATCTTGAGGCAGTATAATGAAAGCTATAATTGTGCTACTCCAGATCACCAATGCATGAATTGCTATAACTGCTTTACCTATGGCGGGGTTATTGCCAGAAAAGACAAGACCCAAGCAATAAAATCGAGATTAAAGACAATAACATCATTTTCGATCCAAAGCGACGAGGAGGCATTAATCGATGAAGAAGAATTTCATAATATTGTTCACACAGATTTTCGTATGGAGCAAGCTGAGAGAGGAGAGCAGAAGAAGCCTAGTTTGTACAATCTGCTCTTAGTAAAACCTGGAATAGTCTTCCCTTTTATCGACATAATCTTCAATCCGACCAAATTTGATGTGGCTATGTATTTAGAGACTCTCAGAAGGTCTGATGTAATGGGCTTCGGATCTCGAAGTTCTTTGCTGGGTACTATGGAAACGAAGATAATAGCTATAACTGATAACTTGAGAGTGTCCCACAAAGATCTGCTCAGCAAGATAAAAGTCGACGAAACGGGCAACGTCGACTTTAGTGAATTAAAAGATCAATTCAAAGACGAAATTGTTGACGAGAAGCAAATGGATGCGCTGAGGGCTAAGCTACCAGAACTGATTAAGAAGCACAGCAGCGAGATTTATGGAAGCTCGACCTCTTAAGATCGCTTGAAACACTGAGGCAACTACTTGTCCATTCAAAAGACAGCTTCGCCATCGTTGTACGCCATAAAATTCGAGCTTGAGGAATTCGGCCAAAACGTCTCGCATTTGACTAGAAAAACATACTATACTCACAGTTTTTTTACTGATCGCCAAGTTTTCGCTGGAATAACAAACTCGTTTACTTTTATTGGAACCGATGAATACCAAACTCTAAAAGTGCCTTGCACATTCGCTATCCCTTTAGATGTGAAGAAGCATAGAGTCTTCTTTTCCATCAATAATGCAAATCTTCAGAAAGAGCAAAAAACAGCTATCCTCAGATATGTTACTGAAGGGCATCAAGAACTAATTGCTCCTGGGTCTAGATTTGTAGCATTTTCCTTTATTGAACCGCTATACGACAAGCTTTTCATCGGTAAGAAGAGCGCACTGGCCTACGTCGAAAAGAGGGAAAAAGTCACGTTCGAAGAGAGAAAAGAAGAATGGACCACCGAAGATATGATTTATCTTAAGGAATATGAGGCCCAAAAAGACAAGGAGATACTTGGCGTACGTTTGACAGATGCTTCTACGAGATTCTTGGTTGGAAGATTTAAGGTTTCTAATCTGTTAGAGACGTGGTTTGAGGGTCGAACATACAAGTTCTACTCGCTCTGGAAAAGGCATTGTGAAATTCAAGCAGGTTTGACGGAGACCATTTGAAAAATGTTTTCTATCCCTCTAATACATTTGGCATGTTTGCTGATGCCCACATTTCCCTAAGCAATCGTGCCTTGTCACTCTTGCCGATAGTGGCTCCTAACACTTGACCAATGCTTTGAACATGTTTGTGTGTCTGTTTCAGTTAAGCTTTTACGAGTTTTCTTGTGTCTGCTGAACATAGAAGTGGCTAAGCACTATTCTTGGCTTCAAGTTTAAGTAGTTGAAGTACGAGTATGATACTTATGTTTCAACTATTTGTTGATAGGGAGCGAGAACTTGCCTTCCTTGAACAGCATTATGATGCGAAGTCTGCTGAGCTTATAGTCCTTTATGGTAGGCGAAGAGTTGGCAAGACTGAACTTATCACGAGGTTCTCAAAGAACAAGCCCCACGTGTATTTCTTGGCTGGCCGCCAACCTGAACTCGAGTCGATACATGAGCTAAAACTTCGAATGAGTATTTATCTAAACGATGAAAGCTTCGCCAAGCTTGACGTTAAGAGTTGGATAGAGCTCTTTCAGGAGTTCTCGAAGTGGCAAAAGGACGAAAAAGTCATCCTGATCATCGACGAGTTTCCGATTTTGATCGAAGGAAACCATGCTATCCCATCGATCTTTCAGAAGATCTGGGATCAAAACCTCAAAGACAAAAACGTTATGCTCATCCTGCTCGGTTCTTCTGTTTCGATGATGGAAACCGAAGTGCTAGACTACAGGAGTCCACTCTACGGAAGAAGAACGGGCCAGTGGAAACTGGAACCGCTGAAACTGTTCCACCTGAAACCTTTCTTCCCAGAATACAGCGTTGAAACTCTCATAAACGTGCACAGTTGCCTAGGCGGAGTGCCTGCTTATCTTCAGAAGTTTGACCCTGACAAAGGCTTCTGGGAGAACGTTGAGCAGAAAATCCTCGCAAAAGGCGAGTTCCTGTACGAGGAAGCCGAATCCCTTCTCAGAGAAGAGTTCAGAGAACCGCGCAATTACTCTTCAATCTTGAGAGCAGTAGCTCAAGGAGCTAGCACCTACGGAGAAATATCCAGCCTCACGGGCATGGACAAGAGCATGCTTTCAAAGTACACGAGCGTGCTGGAAGACCTAGGCTTCATCAAGAGAACATACCCAATAGGCATCAAGCCCAAACCCAGAAAAGGACTATACACCATAGCAGACAACTACCTCATGTTCTGGTTCAAATACGTCTTCCCGAACAAAGCAGACCTCGAAACAGGAAATACAGAGTACGTCTTAAACAAGATCAAAGAAGACTACAACACCTACCTAGGCCACACCTTCGAGCAAGCTGCAACGGATTTCCTAACAGAGATGAAGCAAAGAAAACTGCTTCCCTTCACCTTCAGCACAACAGGCAAGTGGTGGTTCAAGAACCACGAAATAGACCTCGTCGCCCTAGACGAAGAAAATCGCATTGCCTCGTTCTTTGAAGTAAAATGGAGCACACTGAACAAACAGGACTGCGAAAGAATACTCAACAGTCTAAAAGCCAATGCTCTGCTATTCCGATGGAACCACAAAAAAGACAACTTCGGCATAATAGCGAAGAAAATCCAAGAAAAAGAACGCTTGAGAAGAGAAGGGTACTTCGCATTCGACCTCAAAGACTTCGGACTTGATCACGTCACAAAAAATCAAGACTAACAAAAAGTCTTCTTGTGCCAGCGTCTAACCCTGCGTTTTCTATCTAGCAAGCCTCATCATTTCTAACGGTTTCCAAAATGGATAGTGTGTCGTTTTTTCTTGCTCGCCTCTTAATGAAGCCCATGTCAACCTTGTTGAACTTTAAAATAGCTTTAACATCTTCTTCATCTTTTGAAGACCTTTCCCTCGGTACTGTCGCCTTTATCATACGCAGCTTCGCAAGGATCAACTCCTCAGGCGTCTGAAAGAACGTCGGCAGACCCAAGATAATGCCCGCTTTTTTATCGAGTTTTCCGTCAGAAAGTATGATGTCGACGGTGAAAGGCGTCTTCGCATCCCTGAAAGTGGCTATCCTGAAGTCCGACCTGAGAGCTGCTTCGATCCTGCTCTCTTCAGCCTTCAACCCTGCTTTCCTCAACGCCAACACAAGCTTGGCCTGTGATCCCTCCTCAGAGACTTCTACAACAACATCCGCATCCGATGTAGTGCGGGGCACACTGTAGAAACTTGCTGCCAAGGCTCCAGTGAACATGTAGTCAATTCCCGTATCGTTGAAGCTGTCAACGATTCTTCTGATTAGATTATCAAAAGTCTCCAGTTCTAGACCCTGCTTTTGTGTCTTTTCGCAAACATGAACCTTTCCCTTAACCGTTCAATGAGTTCTTCTTCGCTAATGTTCGGATTCTGCTCTTTTATGCCACTGGCACAAAAATGGACACAAGTATCTGTCATGCTGATTGCCATGTCCACCTTTTCACTAGGCGTCAGTTTATTCTTAGGCAATAATGTCACCCGATTCAGAAGAGTGTTTCATCTCTAAGAAGGTGTTTCTTCCCTAAGAAAATTGTGCTCTTGCCACACGCTATTGCTGGCACGTTTGCTTGTGCCCACATCCGCCCGTGCACTTGTACTTGGCCACTCGTATGGGCGGCAGTTCCTCGTCCCTGATGATCCTCTTGATGTGTCCCAAAACACGTTTAACGTGAGTCTTCATCTCTGCCGTGATCCCAAACTGCAATATCAACGATTCAGGAATGTAGTTCACGAAACCCCGTTTGACCACCGTGTCGTAATTCTCTTCTATGAGCAACGCGTACGCGACAAGTTGATACTTGTGGTCCATGCAGACCTTGCCGTTGTCAGAGTTCATGTTCTTGTACTCAACCGGTATATACTCATCTTCAGCCGTCTTTATTATGCAGTCCACATTTCCCTGCAGACCAAGAGCGCCAGAACTGAGCGAGGTGAACAACAGCTTCTCTGCTCCGACAAACTCGGACGAATAATAAACCGCATCCTTCCTCCTCAATTCTTTCCTCACGTAATCCTCATGCAACTCTTTGCCGTCTTCTTGTTGCGAGCCAAAAATGGGAGTTGCATGCAAAACCTTGTCAAAATAGATCAACCTTGGGCAGTAGATGTAGTGTTTGATGTCGGTAACAGAAACGGAAGGTTCAGCAATGTCAGAAACAGGCAGCTTCTGTTTGCTTCTTAACCACTTATCTTCTCTTGACTCTCTAGTCTTCTTCAAGTTGCTCCTCCAAGTACAAGCAGATTGGCAATCTGCGACCTTGTCTTTCTCTTGTACCAATTCATGCTTTTTCGGTCTACCTGTTCTCTTTCCGAGTCTTTGGTCGTTGACGATCATTAGAGGAAGTGCAGAAAAGCGAATCTAACGCTCTATCAGAACTGCTCCCTTGACGCCTCTAAAATGAAGGTCTCCGGTCAATATCTTTGCGTTGACTGTTCTCGCGACTGCTAACACGTATGCGTCGGCTAGTCCAAAATCCTTTGTAGTTTTTCGCATCTCGCAGTGCAGTACACCGGCTTCTTTTGACATTTCTTCATCAACGTTCACAATTTGTGAATTGCTCAGCAAAATGTCGTAGGCGGTTTCGAAATCTCGACCTTCCCTAGCCGTCTTGCTGACCACCTCTGCAACTGTCACGGCACAGGTATATGTCTCGTTCGCTGCATCTTCCAAGACCGACTTAACTTTCCCGCCTGCTTTGCTCCCGATAAGGTATTCTATCCAAGCGTAAGCATCTATAACGTACTTTTCAGTCATGTGCAGTCAGCTCATCCTTGGCGGCGAACGGAGTCAAACCCTTGAAAGTGCCGAATCCGTCTTTCCTGACTTTTTTGACGGTTATCTCCACAATTTCTCCTTCCTTGATTTTCTTGCTTTCAACTAGCCCCTTTGGCAACGTTACAACTAAGGATCCGCCAACTTTACGAGTTTTGGTCAAGCTCACAAGTAACACCATCATTACACTAAATGATACTGAAGTTATATTTAACGATTCCGTCAAACTCAGAAATACGCTACCTTCTCCTTCGCTTCTTTCAACTCGTATTTCTTAGGTTTGCCGACCTCTCTTCTGCTCTTAAAACATGTATCGCAAACGGGATACAACTGCACATTCTCAACCAAATCCTTAATCAAATTCTTCAAATCCACAAGCAGACTGTTCAGCTTATCTCGCCGCAGACCTCCAATGAAGGCACTGTACTGAATACGCTGCAACCCATAATCCTTCAACGTCTCAGCAATCAAAGCCCGCAGATTGTCATCCGTAATATCATAGATCACGACATACCGCAACTGCAATCACCATCCCAGACAGAAAGGCACATACTCCGCCTCTTTCAGCAGAAAGCGAACCACACAACGAGCCTGCAAATAAATGAAACTCTTCAACGATCCTTTCTGGCCGTTAAACATCACCTCACTATCCAAGCGCTCCTGAAAACCAGCCAACAAAACCTTAATCACATCCTTACTCAAAACCCGACCCTCCTCAACCGCCTCAGCAGCCAAAACCTCGTTCGGTTTTATAACACTCTTTGTGATTAAACCCACCAGAGTTCTGTCTACAAGCTGTTGACGAAACTCCTCCATCATGTCCAAAACAAGAGAAGGCTTTCCTGACCTATCAGCATGCAAGTAACCAGCATAGAAATCCAGTCCAGCATAGCTCACAGCCTTCCAAACCTCAGGAAAAAGAATCGTCTGATAACCAAAATTCAGCATCGCATTAAAAGGATCACGGGCACCACGAGTCTCTCTTCCAGTAAACCCCAACTCTGCTGGCAAGATCTGCCGAATCGAATTCCAGTAGTACCGAGCGCCTTCAGCCTCCAAATTCATCACTTGCTGCCGCTTCTCATCAATGTTAGAACCTTGCTCTCTGTTTATTCGCTCATTCACCTCATCGATCAACTTGCCCGACTCATACAACCTCTCAGCCAAACTCGGATCAGTCTGCCGCCTATTCTTCGCCATTAGTTTCAGAAAATTGGCTTGATTCACGAGCTTTCCTGCAATAAACTTCTTGGCCAAAATCAAGCTCCGCTCATCGTTGTATGCTATGAACTGTTCCCTGCGAGCACGAACAGACCCTGTCATGGAGGCGGGCATCAAGACAGCGTATGGCCAACCTCTGTAACGAGCAAAGATGACTTGAATATTGTTCTCCACAGCCAAATCCAAAGCACTTGCGGAAAAAGCAACGCCGGAAGAACAGCAGATTATCGAATCAACATCATCTGCAACAATCTCTTTGACTTCACCGCCAGTTTTCTTCACGATAAACCGATTTCTCTTTCGACCCAAGAAAATGCCGAAATCATCAAGAAAAATCTTCATAGAAACACCCATGTCAAAGGCGCTCATCCGTAACAGGCGTTGTAGTACTGGCAATACTCTTTGCACTGTGAACGTTCAGGCTTACCAGGGTCTTTCCTTTCCGCCACAATTTCCAGCTTCTTGTCTCTTTCTTCAATCCACCATTGCCTCAACTCATCAGTGGCGAAAAACAGGTCTTTCTGAACATTTACCTTGCCGTTATCAACATGCAAATAGACAGTGCAGCAGATGTCCACAGGCACTTCATGGACACTTTCAAACACAAGAGCGTAACCTACGGCATAAAGCCTATGCCACTCCTCTTTTATATTAGCCATTTTCAAGTCAAACATGATCGCCCTCAAATAGTCAAAACAGTCCACACTAAGCACGTCACTCAGCCCAAGTAGCTCACCAGAAATTCTGTGTTCAATCAAAAACGGAATTGCCGAAGCCATCAAATCCAGTTCAGAAGCATGCGGCTGTCTACTTGAAGCTTCAACCAGTCTAGCCTCACACATTTTTCGCATAAACTCCCAAACCTTCCTGCAAGGCTCCATGACATTTTCAGGCTTCTCAGAAATCTCCTGCCACCTAATCTTCTGCCACCAAGACTCAAAACTCACATCTTGACGCTGCAGAAAAGCCTGCAGGCTATCACTTACAACACCATGAAATAGCTTGCCGAGAGCCATCCTTGGGCTCGGAACAGGGTACGTCTTCTCAACGTGCCGCAGATACACATCGCGGTTTGTGGGACAGTATTTGGAGCTGACCTCGTACATCGGCAACTTCACGTCGTCAAAATAGGGCTTCAACGGTGGCTGATGCCAATTCCAGCCTCTCAACTCCTTGTTGACACCCACTTCTCTGGCAGTGGGCAAGAGCTGATAGAGTAACTGCTTGTGCTCGATGTCAGACAGAAAGTACAATGTGGCCAACCATCAAACGAGTTTCATTCGATTATCTTTATAAACTGAATTACGTTTCAATAATAATCGAGCATACATATCTCAAATCATATTAGAAAAGACCATGAAATGACTAATCAAGCTAAAAACGGGTCGGATTCATGGACAAATCCCAAGTAGAGGGAATTGAAAGATTGTTTTGCCAGCGCCCTTAGGCACGTCAGCAAGCATGATTCATGGACAAATCCCAAGTAGAGGGAATTGAAAGTATTGAACCCGCTGCTGGTATTCCCTGCATCTTAGACGATTCATGGACAAATCCCAAGTAGAGGGAATTGAAAGATAGAATCTCCTAGATAAGCAGCGCCTTCATCAATGAAGATTCATGGACAAATCCCAAGTAGAGGGAATTGAAAGACTTGTGTATAGGTGGTGAAATCTTCGTAAGTTAGTGGTGATTCATGGACAAATCCCAAGTAGAGGGAATTGAAAGGGGTAAGGCAAGTCTTTAGGGTCTTTTGTTTCAAGTGCGATTCATGGACAAATCCCAAGTAGAGGGAATTGAAAGAGAAATCAGCATGTTCTTTATCGCTTTTTTTCAAATTAAAGATTCATGGACAAATCCCAAGTAGAGGGAATTGAAAGTGATCTTGTCAAAGTAGTCTGTTTTCAGCTTGTCAGCGATTCATGGACAAATCCCAAGTAGAGGGAATTGAAAGCAAGCAAAGCAGACCTGAGAGCGGATAAGCTAGGCGAAGATTCATGGACAAATCCCAAGTAGAGGGAATTGAAAGACCTTCATTATGCAAGTAAAACATACATTACGCTGGAAATGATTCATGGACAAATCCCAAGTAGAGGGAATTGAAAGGTTCTTCGCTGTCTTAATCTTAAGTTCCGACATTTTCGATTCATGGACAAATCCCAAGTAGAGGGAATTGAAAGAACACCGAAACAATTCGAGACATGGATTGCGCTTCTAAGATTCATGGACAAATCCCAAGTAGAGGGAATTGAAAGCAAGGTTCGAAGACCACAACCCCGTGGAGATCGTGTAGGATTCATGGACAAATCCCAAGTAGAGGGAATTGAAAGCAAGGTTCGAAGACCACAACCCCGTGGAGATCGTGTAGGATTCATGGACAAATCCCAAGTAGAGGGAATTGAAAGGAGTCATTAAGAAACTGTGTATTTCATTGAATACTGATGATTCATGGACAAATCCCAAGTAGAGGGAATTGAAAGGCCATAGCTCAAATCTCCCTTAGATGGATTTCAGTGCGATTCATGGACAAATCCCAAGTAGAGGGAATTGAAAGATGTCATAGCGGAAATATTTATCATCAAGGACACGTTGATTCATGGACAAATCCCAAGTAGAGGGAATTGAAAGGCGCACCACGCTATAAAACTCGCATCTGGCGATGGCGATTCATGGACAAATCCCAAGTAGAGGGAATTGAAAGCTTAATGTTCCACGTTGACCATAAACCAAGCCTTCTGAAGATTCATGGACAAATCCCAAGTAGAGGGAATTGAAAGTACATCACTGTCCATTGTCCGCATCTGATCCTGCATGAAGATTCATGGACAAATCCCAAGTAGAGGGAATTGAAAGATTCTTGTCGTTTGGTTATAAAGATTTGGGTTTTGGCGATTCATGGACAAATCCCAAGTAGAGGGAATTGAAAGTACATCACTGTCCATTGTCCGCATCTGATCCTGCATGAAGATTCATGGACAAATCCCAAGTAGAGGGAATTGAAAGACTCCATGACGAAAAGGTCAACAACACGCTTTTCCTGTGATTCATGGACAAATCCCAAGTAGAGGGAATTGAAAGGAATCAGTCCGTTGTAGCTACCCAAGAGCGCATTGGAGATTCATGGACAAATCCCAAGTAGAGGGAATTGAAAGCCTGCTCACTTGGATCTGCCAATGGGAAAATGACGCTCGATTCATGGACAAATCCCAAGTAGAGGGAATTGAAAGGAATCAGTCCGTTGTAGCTACCCAAGAGCGCATTGGAGATTCATGGACAAATCCCAAGTAGAGGGAATTGAAAGCTGAATCGCTGTAAATGTAGCATTTCAAGCTAGTTTCGATTCATGGACAAATCCCAAGTAGAGGGAATTGAAAGAAGTAATGCCGTTTTCCCCTTTTCCAGTTTCTAATGAAGATTCATGGACAAATCCCAAGTAGAGGGAATTGAAAGAAAGTCTTCATGGGTTTGGATCTTAATCCACGAACCGTGAAAAGCTCTCTGCAAGTGAAGAAAAGCTTTATAGCAAAAGAGGCAGGTTTGGTTTGAGAAAGGTGGGAATATGCACCTAATCAGCTTTAAGGATTTGACAGGTCAACAGCTCACCGAAATGATTGATAAGGGCATTGAAATCAAACACAACCCAAGAAAATACCAAAACGCGCTAGAGAGCAAATCTGCAGCACTCATTTTCCAGAAAACCTCAACCAGAACCCGAGTCTCGTTTGAGGTTGCCATGACCCAATTGGGCGGTCACGCACTCTTCATAGATTGGAGGACAACAAACTTCGCATTGGCAGACATATCTGATGAAGTCCAGTATCTCTCACGCAACGTTGACTGCATAATGGCTAGAATGATAAAAAATGTCGACCTACAGAAAATGGCAGATGCTTCGCATGTTCCAGTAATCAACGGGTGCGATGAGAAGTATCATCCTAGCCAAGCCATAGCTGACTTAATAACCATGAAAGAGAAGAAGAGCAAACTCAAAGGTGCAAAACTCGTCTACATCGGCATCCACAACAACGTCTGCAACTCGCTGATTGAAGGATGCACAAAAACAGGAGCCAAGATCACCACTGTGACACCAATCTTCAATGAACCGACGAGAGATGACGAGCTTCTGAAGGAAGCAAAGAAGACAGGGCTATGGCAAACGAGCCTAGACGTTAAAGCAGCGGTTAAGGACGCAGACTTTGTCTACACTGACACTTGGGTAGACATGGAGTTCTTCACCGACCCCAAATACGCATCTGAAAAGGAAAAACGCCTAAAGCTCATGATGCCTTACCAGATAAACAAGGAACTGCTGAAAGGAACAAGCGCTCTCGTGATGCATGACATGCCCATACACAGGGGATACGAGATCACTGCCGATGTAATCGAAAGCCCGAAATCCGTGATATACGAGCAAGGCGAGAACAGGCTCTACTCAGCAAAAACAATATTCCTAAAACTGCTAGACAAACACTAAAAGAATCAGTCCAGCAACTACCTCAATATCATATCCACAAATTTCTCTGGATCAAACTGCTCCAAGTCATCATAGGATTGCCCAGTTCCGATAAACAGAATAGGTTTCTTAGTTACGTACGTCACGCTCAGGGCTGAGCCTCCTTTGACGTCCGCATCGACTTTGGTCAGCACGGTGGAATCTATGCTTACTGATTTGTGGAACTCTTCAGCCTGCATGACCACGTCATTGCCTGTAAGCGAATCCACGGTCAAAACAGTCAAATCAGGCTTAACAACTCGCTTGATCTTTTCAAGTTCGCTCATTAGGTTGCGATTCGTCTGCATTCTTCCAGCCGTATCAATCAAGACCACGTTTATCCCGTGTGCCTTCGCATGACTTATCGCGTCATACGCTACAGATGCTGGATCTGCACCGTACTTGTGCTTAATCATCCTGATGCCAAGCCTTCTAGCATGCTCCTCCAGCTGCTCAATCGAGCCAGCACGATAAGTGTCACTGCAACCAAGGACAACCGAATAGCCTTTCTTGTTGAAGAATCGCGCTACTTTGGCTATCGTCGTGGTTTTTCCAGTGCCATTTATCCCAACAAAGACTATAGTGTAGGGTTCATTTTTCTTGCGCTTTTCTTCAACGGCCTTAAGCAAGTCGATCCTTTCATTCGTAAGCATGACTTCCAAGAGCACGTCCCGAAGGCTCTGCTCCACTATTTTCCTTCGATCCTCAAGTCTTTTGACTTGAACTCCGTTCAACCGCTTCTCCATCTCGTCACATATTTTTTCTGCCACTGGAAAAGCAACATCGTTTTCTACAAGACTCATTTTAAAAGCAGAAAGTATGGGTCGAAGATTTTCACTTTTAAGCTCGGTTACCGTGACCTTGCTTACGAGTTCCTTTAGCCCTTTCTTGAGCTTCTCAAACATTTACTGGAGGCTTCCCCTCTCGCATTTCTGCTACTTGCGCTTCGAGTTTTGCTCTGTCTTCGTTAATCCTGTCTACTACTTGACTGAATTGCTGTTGAAGTGACATCTTTGCCTTGTCAAGGTCTTCCAGTCGTTTCTTTACGACTTCTCTTGTCTCTGGCAGAGTCTTCTCAACCGAAACACCTGCACCTATTCCCACGATCAGCTTGTCAGTGTTTCCAAGCCTTGCTTTAACGTAGGAGCTGCCGCCTACAGGGACAAGAAGCTCCGCGTTTTCCTCTTCCTTCTCCAGATCTTCCAGTGTCATACTCGAATAGGTCAGGTCCGTGATAACAGCATTAATCATGTTGAGTCTTGACTGAATGGTTTCAGCTGTCTGTTCAAGAAATCGCAATTCAACCGTTAATTTGCGAAGCTCCTCCTCGCTTTTACTCGCCAACTTTCTCTTCTCCAGCCACGAGTTTCTTCAGCATTGGATTTACTATTTCTTCAGGCGGAACTTCCTCGACACTCAATATCTTTATGTGAAAACGTTTAACACGATGTCTGCTGCCCAGCTCAGCGTAGACCTTCTCAACGGCATGCTCAGGTTTAGCAGCCAATATCTCTTGTTTGAATGAAGTTTTTAAGTTGGGTTTGTGGATTTCACCTGTTACTCTGAAGACTTTCAATTTCTGCGTTCTCCTTGACAACATCCAAAGCATTCCCAATTATAAACATCTCGGGTCCAGTTGTCAACGAACCCACAATGGCCGTGTGACGATTGCAGATCAAACCTGCTCCGACAAACGGTACTCCACAGTTGACTGTGCCCACATCAACAGGAACCTTGAACGTGTCTTCTAAAAGCTTTCTTTCAGAATCCGTAAGCAACGGATGGGCCAAAACTCCTTTGTTTGTTGCAACTGCCAATGAACCCACATAGGGAAGGCCAGCGATCTCGCCAGTGACTGTTTCGACGCCTAGAGTGTCAGAGATTCTCCGGATATCGTCTTCTCTCCACCGAGGATCAACGACTGCACCATGATCATTCGCTAGAACAAGGTTGCCATATGCGGTCTTCTTGGTCTCCATTACTGCAACATTCCCTTTGAAAACAGATTTGATGGCTTCAAGTTCTTCCTGTCGAACGTAGTTTGGAAGCAATATTCCGTTTGAGTTTGCATATGCCAAGGCTCCAACGAGAACTGAACCACCAACGTTCGAATGTACCAGTTTGACTCTGAGCCACTGCGCTAGTCTTTCAGCCTTCTTCAATGGAACGTATTTTGGAATTATCACGATGTCGTCTGTGGCTAAAGAGTAGACGCCTACGTTAACGCTTCCACCTAGGCTTGACAGGTAGATGGCCAAGGACTAGTCTCCTTCAGCCAAATAAACGGTCACATTGCCTTCCTTATCTTTTGCAGCTCTAACACGGATTTTTCTGGGAGGCTTTTCTATCCCTCGACTCCACATTCTCAAGTTTACTTCATTAGTGATGATAAGCCTGCTTTCCTCTTCTTCCTCTTCCTCAGTCTCCTTGCGAGACTCCAACTTCATATGCTTCGTAACAAAAGATTTCAGCATTCGCATGGCCCTTGGTGCCCGCCTTCTCGGAGGCGTAATCCAAGCCTTGCCCAAAGGAACAGTGTAAAATCTTTCCTCCACTATTTCCTCTTCTTCCGCAGCCTTCTCTTCTTTCGGCTTTTTGGCCTTCTTTTCCTCGATTGGTTTTTCTTTCTCCTCTTCCGCTTCTTCTGCAGCTTTAGGTTTTTCCTCTGTAATTTCTTCCCCAGTTTTCTCTTTTTCAGCTTCTTCTTCGGTTTTTGGCTCCTCAACGGCTTCAAGCTGTTCTTCAGGCATTTCTGCTTCGGTTTCTTCTTCGATTTCCTTGTCTTTTACTTCTTTCTTTTCTTCCACCATCAGCCGCTCCTTTCTAAGCTCTTAGTTTTCTTCTTCGCCATTGTCGCTGCTTCGGGTGGGTTCTAAACACTCCATCTGACTTAGATATAACCCATGTTGGCACTGCTCTCTTCTGCTTTCCAGCTTTCGCTAGTCTCCGTTTTTTTGCTGCTGGTTTGTTTCTAGCCATGTTTATTTCCTCGTTATTTTCGGTTCACGCTTACGTGACTGCAATTGCCCAAGTATCTGCCTCAGCTGTCCATCTGACAGGGGTATTGGGATTTTTCCTTGTTGTGCAAGCTGGATTAGTTGCAGCTCCAACTGCTCGGTAAATTCCGGTCGGACCATCTTCAGGTTCGTCAACCTTTGCCGAGCCTCAGAACTCAAGATATTCCTTAACAGTGCTTGTTTCTGCATTTCAAGCTGTTGCTGTGCTTGAGCTTCCTGTTGCTCGTCAGTTGCTTGCCGCTGTAAGGCTGAAAGCTTTCTCTTGCGAAGCTGTTCCAGCTCCTCATCGGACACCTCATTCACCTTGCTGATACTTCGCTAATTCGGGGATCTCCTTCACCAGTTCCTTGCCAAGTTCGTCCGATAGTTCCTGCAGAAGCTTTCTTCCTTCTTTCGTTACTTTCCTGCCATCTGGCTTAACCGTTTCAACTAGGCCTGCGGCCTCCAGCTGCTGCAATGCTTTTCTTACTGGTGACCCACCTGCCTTTGCGACGTGCGCTGGCATAGAACCGTGCCTTTTTCTTCCTCCGAAATCGGCCCTCAGCTTTTCAGCTCCCAGCGGACCGTGAACGTAAATCTTCCGTAGTACTGAGGCACATCTAGTGTACCACCAGTCGGGGTCATATGGTTCTCTCTTCACATGCGAACCAGTCTTCGCCATGCTTGCCCATTCAGGAGGTGCTACTGCATCTACATTTTCCTTCAGGTATTTAGCTAGTTTTCCGATGAGCTTTGACGCTGGGACATCATAAGGCGTGATCAAGATGCTTTATCCTCTTGAGTTTTCCTCCAGTAAAATCATGAAGCCTAATATAAAGGCTTTCACTTTTTGCGACTTTTGTATAGCATGAACGTGTGTCCTCTAACGTCAACCAAAGCCGCCCCTGCTTGTTCGGCGATTTTCTGGGCAAAATGCTTCGCATCGACGTCTGCAAGGCCTGTTTTCAAAATCTTCACCTTTACCATCTTGTTCTTATCCAGTTGCTTCCCAATCTCTTTCAGAAGCTGCTCCGAGGCTCCACTTTTTCCAATCAAAATCGTTGGTCTCTCATCTCTTAGATGGCGTTTAACGAAACGTTTCTTTCCAGCAGTCAACTCGCTCATACTTCAAGCTTCTCCTTGTCCTTTCCCAAGGGAATACGCATGTGTTTACCACAGCTCAAACACGTAATAACCATATGCGGCTCTCTTCTTTGCTGTATACGCACGCGACAATTCACACCTGGTAAGATAAAGCTTTTACAGTGTCTGCATACTTGACGCCTATATTCTCTTGGCAAACGAAGCCGTGCTGACATCGCTATTCTTCTGGCTAGATCAACATAACGTTGCGCCAAATCGGGGTCTTCATTGAAGATCCCATTTGCCAAGTGAAAAAGCGTTTGAATACGTTGCATGGCTACTCGTCGCGTGTCAGAATTCACTGTTACATTCATCGCTCCGCTAGCAACTATACGCTACACTGGTAAAATTAGCTTTTCTGATGAAGATGCTACGCCAAGAGTCATTTCTTTTGCATAACTAGAAACGCGATGTTTCTTGTTTTGAAAAAACCCAGTTTCTCATACATGCGAATGGCAGGCGTGTTGTCCCTTCTTACGAACAAGCTTAATATTCTTCCTTTAAGGGCCAGCTTTGACGCCAAAGCTGAAGTGCATGCTGTTCCTAGGCCTTGACCTCTCCATTTCTCATCTGTCACTATGTTGCCTAGTTGTGCGATTTGAGGTGTGACCAGATGTACACCAGCAGCGCTAATGATTTTTCCTTGGTGTTTTACGCAGTAGTAGGGACCAGTTTTGAACTGTATGGGTGTCCATGCTTCAGCATGCTGTTCTTCATAGAACTTGTTAAGCAGCTCTAGCTCGTCCTCTCTTACTCTAGCCGGTTCAATGCAAGGCAGCTCAACATGTCTAGGCGGATTAGCGATCATTTGCTGTTCAGATCTAGACTGTAAAACCGCTGAGTAGTCGCTGAATAGATCAATTTCATCTGGTTGGCAAAGAGAAATGAAGTTACCAGAAATTCTGTCCATTGCTTTTCTGATAAGCTCTTGCTTCGCCTCAGCAGTGATTGCTCCAAAAACTATACTGGGCATGGAATAGGCATGATAGATGGAGCAGACCCCCATCACCGCAGTGTTTTCAACCGCACTATAGACTTCACTGATCTCTCGAAGAGGCGAGTCTAGGTCGCCTAGAGGCAGGACGTTCGCGACAGGGTCTTCTGATAAAAACTGTTTGCACGCTTTCAGTGAGCTTTCAGAAGAGACCTTGAGTATCTGCAATTTCTCACACGCTGAGTTTCAAGATGATGTGTGTCAAGAATTGATGGAGACATTCGATTTCACTGAGAACATTGCGCATTGTGTTCCATTTCATACAGTAAACCAGAGTTCAGAATAAGCATACTTCCTTAGAAACTGCGACTGTCAAGTAATGGGTGAAAGCTACTAGGCTTCTTGGCTTTTAGGGTCTTTCCATTTTTCTATGACCAGTACATCGTCTCCCATTTTGAAGCTCACTTTGACAGAAACCGCGTCAGTTCCCCTCTTGGTTCGATCATAGTCTTTGAATGGAAACATGCTGTCTTCAGCCAAGTCTAGTGGCAGGTAGATTAGATATTTGCCGTCTTTTCTCCTGAAAAGGCGCCCTTTTCCCTCATTGACCATTCAATATCACACAGCTTTGTTCGATACCTACGACACCGAGAAACAATATTTAAGATTTCCCATACCAAAAGCATCTTTGCCATTCACAACTTGGACAGTACTTTCAACAGTGAAAAGGAACTATGAGCTTAGACACAAACAAGACCAATATCATTAAATAATCTTCAATAAACTGTCTCAGCGGTGAAAACGATGCCCTGCACAGTTATAGCTGGAGGATTCTGGGGAGACGAGGGCAAAGGGAAGATAATATCTTACCTAGCCCTGAAAGAACCCCTAGACTTCTGCATTAGAACAGGTTCAGTCAATGCTGCCCACACTATTTGGTTCAAAGGCAAGCGTTATGCACTCCACATGGTGCCAGGCGGTTTCGTAAACGAAAAATGCCGCCTACTGATCAGTGCTGGTTCAAACGTTGAGATTAAACAGTTTCTCGAAGAAGTTGAAGTGACAAACGTGAAAAACCGCATAGGCGTGGACAGCCAAGCATCTATAATCGAAGAAAAACACTCCATACAAGACAAAGCAAGCGCCCACCTGAAGCAGGTAGTAGGCACCACGGGCAGAGGTGTGGGCCCCGCGATCGAAGAACGTGTTCGCAGAACAGCAAAACTAGCTCGAGACACGGCTGAACTGAAACCTTACTTGGCCGACGTATCAGCAGAAGTCAACGACGCAATCGACAAGGGCAAAAAAGTCTTGCTTGAAGGAACGCAAGGGTTGATGCTTTCGCTTTTCCATGGAACATACCCGTACGTAACTGGCAGGGACACAAGTGCAGCGGCAATATGTTCAGAAGCAGGTGTCGGCCCCACAAGAATTGACGATGTCCTTGTCGTGCTCAAATCATTCATGACACGTGTTGGAGCAGGCCCGTTGCCAGGGGAAATATCGAAAGAAGAAGCACAGAAACGCGGCTGGTTTGAAACAGCTGCGGGAACTGGCCGCGATAGACGGTCTGCGCCGTTCAACTTTGAGCTGGCGAAGAAAGCTGTGACAATCAATGGAGCCACACAGATAGCGATAACAAAGCTTGACTGCGTTTTTCCAGCGTGCCAAGGCGCGAAGAACTATGATGAACTTTCAAGCGAAGCAAAAGCGTTCATAGATGATGTTGAGAAACGAACCGCTGTCCCTGTCGCGCTAGTCGGCACTGGGCCTGAGGCACTTGACATAGTTGACAGAAGAAAATGAGACAGAACTTGTGGTCATTGCTGACATAAATCCTGAGCAGTCATAGCTCACGTGGCCTTCTAACCAAGAAGCCATAGGATGGGGAACCATGCACATTAAAGCTGTGTGCTTTGATCTTTATGGCACTTTAGCCGTTGTTGAGAACGCAATGAGCGAAGCCCATGCCTCAGACTTTCTGGTCAGTCACGGATATGAGGTTTATCCACAAGCACTTGAGGCAGCTTGGCACTACGTTTCTTTCGTTGACTACCCCAAACTCGGCTACAAATCCTGCAGAGCAGAGCTCAAACAAGTGCTGAATAGACTGGGCATTAGGCCAGATTCCCAGACATTGAAGGATCTTATGGAACTGTACGAACGTAACATGCGGAAAATTTTTCCAGACGCTGACACAGCTGTGGACATGGCAAAATGCGCTCAGCTGAAAACAGCCATAATAACTTCGATCGCGCGTTTCAAGTACAAGAAAGCCTTGAAACCCATTTGGAACAAAATAGACGTTCCTGTGGATGGGTATACTTTCCATTGCGAGAAGTCCAACCCACGGATCTATCTGAAAACACTGGAGGCTCTCAGCGTCAAGGCTTCTGAGGCGGTTATGATTGGTGACGAACTAGAATTGGACATTCTACTTCCTAAGAAACTTGGGATGAAGGCAATTCTTCTGGATAGGGCAAGACAGTATCCTAGCGAAGACTGCAAAGAAGCAGACGCAATTGTGAACAACCTGCGTGAAGCAATGGAAACGGTCAGAAAAATCTAGTAAAATCATAATAACTGCATGCTCCACGTTTTGACAGCAAGAGGTCGAATTTCAACGCTGACGAGAAAAAACCGACTAGGATTCGGCTTTCTTTCTGATGTTCTAAACAGGGACTTGAAACTGCTTTTCGCCGTCAACTCAGTAGGCTCCTTTGGCGATGGCCTTTATGCTTATCTCCTACCAGTCTATTTGACTGAAAACTTGAAGGCCAGCCCTGAGGAAGTTGGCATACTTTACGCAGCTATGAGCTTATGCGCAGCTTTGACTTTGCTTGTTGCTGGGATGCTGGCAGACAAGTATGACCGCAAGAAGATAATGATTGCAGGATGGCTTGCATGGGTACCAGCACCATTGATATTCTCTTTCGCCAGAAATTGGCTTGACGCTTTGCCAGGAATGATGTTTTGGGGTGTCTGGCTGGGCGGCCCAACAGTCACTGCTTACGTAATCGCGACTGCCGACAAGAACAAACTAACTTTGACTTTTACGACGATCTCGGCGGCTTGGTCTTTGGGATACATTTTTTCTCCTGCTCTGGGCGGCTACTTAGGCGGAGTGCTTGGTATGCAGCTTGTTTTCTTTCTTGCCAGCTTCTTCTATTCAGTGTCGTGCTTTCTCCTCGTCTTCGTGCATAGCCAACATGCAGTAACCTCTGCACAGAAACCTTCTCAAATTCATTCATCATTTTTCAAGCTTCTCAAAACAAGAACCTTGCTAAGGCTTTCAGGGTTATTCGCTGCAATAATGTTCGTAATGATGATGTTTCGACCATTTATTCCTCAGTTTCTGGCGAAAGTATACGGTTTCAACAGGTTTGAAATCGGCGTCCTAGGGTCAGTATGCTTTCTTGGGTCAGCAGTACTTGGAATAATGATAGGCAGACTTGGAGACAGAACAAAGAAGTCGAATGCCATCGTTGCTTCCCTGATTCTGTCAAGCGTCTCAATGATATTGCTAGTTCTGTCAGACAATTTCATAGTTTTGTCAGTCACGCTTTTCCTTGCAGGCGGCTCCTACATTGCTTGGTCTCTCTTGAGCGCTGTTGTTGGACCATTGGCTCCGGAGAGTATTCGTGCTCGCTGGGTCTCTATTCCACAAACAGTAAGCATGTTCAGCTCATTCATAGCTCCATACGTTGGCGGGGTCTTGTTTGATGCTTCACCGTATTATCTCTTGATTGCGGCTGCCGCCGCCTCATGCGTATTGGCTCTATTGGCTGCCACTGCACTGGGAGAGTAATGGGCTTATAGTATCGTGTTCACGGAAGCTTTATTATTGAGCAAGCCTACGCCGTTTTTATTCAAGGAGGATGCGAAACATGGGTAGTTATGGTGAACATCGAGTTGTCTCCACTACGGTTCTTGTAGCACTTGCGCTCGTAGCAGGACTAATCATCGGAGGAATTGCAACAGCCTATCCCGCCCTCACACAAATCAACCATATGAAGGACAATGTTGTGGCTCTTGAGGGCCAAGTTTCCTCGCTAGCGGGCAATCAGACCGTTACATACCAAAACATTACGATCTACCAGAATAGCACAGCTCTCACAGAACTCTACGCTGACGTGAAAGACTCGATAGTCATGATTCAAGGAAAGAGCAACGGAGGAATGGTTCAAGGCTCAGGATTCGTCTACAACTACTCAGGAACCATGTTTGTAATCACCAATTACCACGTTGTTCACCAAACAATGGACATAAGCGTAACCTTCTCAGACGGCAACAGCTACTCCACACAAGTCAACGGGACAGACCCGTACTCTGACTTGGCTGTCTTGCATGTCAATGCCCCAGAAAGCGAATTCAAACCCATAGATGTCATTAGCTCATCAACGTTGATGGTGGGTGAGCCAGTCATTGCCATAGGATCCCCCTACGGACTTGTAGGTTCATTGACCACAGGCGTGGTCAGCGCCCTCCAAAGAACAATCACCGAAGACCTGGCAGGAAATTTCGCAATAGCTAACATTATCCAAACGAGTACGCCAATAAACCCAGGTAACTCAGGTGGTCCACTTTTGAACTATAACGGCACAGTCGTTGGGATAACGGCCGCCATCGTTACGAACTCGCAAGGATTGGGGTTCGCGATCCCTTCGAACACGATACGCAAAGAGATACAGTCATTGATAGTTAACGGCGGGTACGAGAGCCATTCTTATCTCGGTCTGGAAGGCACAGACATGGACTATTACGAGGCTCAAGACCTGCAAGTCAACATAACCTACGGATGGAGGGTCACTGGAGTCACTGCAGGCGGACCAGCACAGAATGCAGGTGTGAAAGTTGACGATATAATAGTTGGCATAAACGGAACAACCTTGAAAAATGGTGACGAAATGTCGAGTTATCTTGAGGAGAACACGCTGCCAAACGAACAAGCAACTCTCAACATTAGGAGAGGAAACGAAACACTTAACCTAGTAATCACCTTGGGGAAGAGACCCTCTCCACCCGTCTAAATTGACGCGTCGTTGCACTTCGCTGTCTATTTTTCTCAGCAGTTTGAGGAGTTGCTTGCCCTTACGTTCTTTTTCCTTTTCAGAAACCGTTCCTTTCTCTGGGCAGAGATCGTCCAGTACTATTCCTTCTTCTTCATTAAAGATGACTGGGTAAATGTGGCATCCGAGGGGTCTCAGTCTGTAGACCTTGCAATGGTGTTTTTCAGCGTTATAGAAAACGCATGTTCCCCTGTTGTTTCGTAGTTGAGCGGTTCCATTTTTGCTGAAGTGAACGAAACTTCTTGCAGGGTAACCTAGCTTCTTCAAAGCAGTTATGTCTGCATTGGACAGTAGCATTTCAGTCTCTTCGCAGCAAAGACCGCAGTGTGTGCATTTCATGGGCGTAGTCTAGGTTTGGTTTCTCTATTTTAGGTTTCGTGGTTATCTATTTCGGAGGCTTCTGATTGGCTATCCGCTCATTAAAAGCACATTGAGAGTCAGAAGTTCGGCCCACGCCACGTTTTTGAGCGGTATCTTGAACGCGTTTTCGCTTCCATACGGAATACATTCAACAAAGGCTCTCTTTTCGTACTCGTCTCTTCGAATGCCTGACAATAGAACGTTGACTATCACTGAGCCGTCTTTGAGGTGAAGATTGACGTTTCTCCCGAGAAAGGACTTGGCTGTGTTTACGCTGAACGTTTCCATTTTTCACCACTCCGTGTCGTTCGCTGCTATTTTGCTCCAGCAGCGTCTGCAGATTGGAAGCCTTTCTCCCCTGATTTGGATGTAAACTTCAATATCGCTACTCTTACAGTTATCATGCCACGGATTTCTGCATCGTTCCATGAATTAACCTCCTGCAGCAGATACTTCGCCCTTTTGGCTTTTAAAACCGTCTGAGAAGCGACTTGTTTGCGTAGTGGAGAGAGATGAGTTAAAGTGAAGCCTTTTATAGGCACTTTGATCGATAGGAGCTTGGTGCTTATGAATCCTATCATAGCTCAAGTCAATGCTGTGTTTCAGATCATCATAGCCACCATTCTGTTGGGAAGCCTTGTCCTCAAGAAGAAGCACAGATACTTTCTGCATGGAGTCACAATGCTGGTCGCAGTTGTGCTGAACGTGTTCTCCTTCTTGCTGGTCATGCTACCGTCTCTGCTTGGCCTAGCGATCATAGAAGCTCAGCCATTAAACGCGGTCTCCGTAGTGGCTTTGGTTCATGCGTGCGTTGGCGCATTATGCATAATTCTTGGAGCAGGAGTCGTTGCGTCGTGGCATCTGAAGTCTTCAACCCAAGGCTGTGTGAAGCGAAAGAGTGTGATGCGGTTGGTTTTGGTCTTGTGGTTGTCAGCTTTTGCAGTGGGTGTTGTCTTGTACGCGTTTTTGAATACAAGCTTCTCCATATGAACGCACGCGCCCTAGAGGCACATGACGATTGAAACGCTTGCTAAACACTGAAGTGAAAGCCTTTAAACTAGATCAGGATATGTCCCGTGAAGGTGAATAGCTGAAATGCGAGCTGCATTGCTGAAGGATTCTGAGCAAGAGGTCACTGAGCTTCTGAGCAAGTTAATCAGTATCAATACGACTAACCCTCCAGGAAATGAGACGGCGGCAGCCAAGTTCCTGGCTGAAAACCTGAAGAAGGATGGTTTCAAGTGTGAGCTTTTCGAGTCGGCGCCGGGGAGAGGTAGTGTAGTCACGCGTTTGAAGGGGACGGGTGAGAAGCCTAGTTTGTTGTTGCTTTCGCATTTGGATGTGGTGGCGGCGAACCCGAAGGAGTGGAGTGTTGATCCGTTCAAGGGTGTTGTTGAGGACGGTTTTGTTTGGGGACGCGGTGCATTGGATATGAAGGGCATGACGGCTGTTGAAGTCATGGTCCTGAAGCTTTTGAAACGGAACAACGTGAAACTCAAGGGCGACGTGATTCTGGCTGCAACAGCCGACGAAGAAAAGGGCGGGGAAGCTGGGGCAGGGTGGCTGGCTGAGAATCATCCCGACAAGACCCGTGCGGAATATGTGCTGAACGAGGGTGGGGGCATGGCGATGTCGACTAATGGGAAAAGCGTCTTCACCATTAACACGGCGGAAAAGGGAATACTGTGGTTCAAGGTTAAGGCGAAAGGCAGACCTGGGCACGGTTCTGTTCCCGGCGCAGCAGACAATGCGATCTTGCGCATGAACAAAGTTATTGATATACTTGGGAACTATCGGGCTGAGATGACGCTCATACCGACGGAAAGGCAGTTCCTGATGGATGCTGCCAGAGAAGATAAGCTTCTATCCCAGCCTTTTTCGCTCCTGCTTCAGAACATAAGAAGGGGCGACCAGCTATTGGATATGCTGGCTCAGAAGGACAAGTACATGGCTGAAGAGAACAGGGCGAGACTTCGAATGACTATTACGCCCACAATGATTCATGGTGGCGTGAAGGAGAATATTGTTCCATCAGAGTGTGAAGCAGTTTTTGATTGCAGGGTGCTGCCTGGACAAAGTCCCAAAGAGGCTTTGGAGATTGTGAAGGATTTGTTAAAGGACGTGGGCTTGGATAAACTGGATTTTGAGATTATCGAAGCCAGCGAGCCCTCGGAGTCTTCGTTGAACTCGCCGCTTTACGAGTTGATAGGCAAGGTTTTGAAGGAGTTTGAGCCGAATTGCTCGGTTACGCCGACTCTGCTCACGGGTGGAACTGATTCGCGCTTCTTCCGAAAACTGGGCAGCTTGTGCTATGGTTTTCACCCAGTGCGTCCGGAGACGTCATACTCGGAAATGCAGAAGACGATCCATGGCATAGATGAGCGCATTTCAATCAGGAATCTGGTGTTTGGAACGAGCGTGCTTTACAATGTGGTTGAGCAGTTCATGACGTAGTGAAGCATTAAATACATGTCTTGACCGTTTGGTAGTGATGTGTCGAGGGAGGATTTGGTTTGACAGCCATAGAAATCGGGCGGATTTGTGTTAAAGCGACTGGTAGAGAGACTGGAAAGAAATGTGTCATAGTTGATTTGACTGATAAGAGTTTTGTGTTGGTGACGGGTCCGAAGTCCGTGACTGGTGTGAGAAGACGAAGAGTGAACATCAGCCACATTGAGCTTCTTCAGGATAAGGTGGAGATCAAGCGGGGCGCAACTGACGAGGAAGTGGCTGAGGCCCTTAAGAAGCTGGAAAAAAGAAAATAGTGAACCATTGGATAGAACTGATCAAGGGCTAGAGTTTAAACTCTTATATTTCCAAGCGTTCTTTCTACCGTAAAGGGTGAATATGCTATGCCTAGAAGTGTTGCTCCATGGGAATCGCAGCGTAAGCTGCTGATCAAAGCTGAGGACAGGACCAACCCTAAGTACGGGTGTAGACCCGAAGAAAGGCCGGCTGAGGAATACATGCGGTATGGAGTCATTAACTTGGATAAGACTGCTGGTCCAACGAGTCACGAAGTGGCTGCGTGGGTTAAGCGCATCCTCAAGCTTCAGGCGGTCGGTCACGGCGGGACTCTAGAGGCTTGAATCGTTAGAGCCAGAGAAATCCCAAGGTGACGGGCGTCTTGCCGATCACGTTAGCGGATGCCACGAAAGTTGTTCAAGCGCTGCTTCTGAGCGGGAAAGAGTATGTTTGTGTTATGAAGCTTCATGGTGAAGCACCTGAAGAGCGCATTAGGGGGGTTTTGAAGGAGTTTGAGGATGTTATTTATCAGCGTCCGCCCGTGAGGTCTGCGGTTAAGCGTCAATTGCGTACTAGGAGGATTTACTATGTGGATTTTCTGGAGATGGATGGGCGGAACGTGCTTTTCAAGGTTGGTTGTGAGGGTGGCACCTACATTCGCAAGCTTTGTTTTGACGTGGGTGAGGTTCTGGGTTGTGGCGCTCACATGCAGGAGCTGCGGAGGACACGGGCTGGACCCTTTGTGGAAGATGATACGGTCACGTTGCATGATGTTGCCTATCAGTTTCCGCAGTGGCAGGAGAAGAAGGATGAGGGTATTTTGAAGAGGTTCATTCAGCCGATGGAGCGTGCCTTGGCTTTGGTTCCGAAAGTTTACATCAGGGATTCAGCTGTTGATGCGGTCTGTCATGGTGCAAGTCTCACCGCACCCGGCGTGCTGTCGCTTGAATCAGGCATAGGTGAAGGGTCGGTGATTGCTGTCATGTCTTTGAAGGGCGAAGCTGTGGCGTTGGCAAGAGCTACGGTGGGGTCAGATGCCATGTTAGGCATGAATCATGGAATTGTGGCCAAGGTTGAGCGCGTGCTTATGCCGAGGAGTACGTACCTCAGATGTTGGAAGAGCGGCGAAAAAGCTGATGCCTAATAAAGACAAAGGCTTTGAGCATTATTTCACGGCTTTTCCGAAATCAAGATCGAGATTTGGCATGATTCAGACTTACCTTTGTGGCAGGTCATTCGAATTCATGACTGCCTCGGGCTTGTTTTCTAAGAGTCGTGTCGATCTTGGTACGAGACTTCTAGTTGAAAGTATGGTCTTGCCTGAAAAGGGTATTGTGCTAGACTTGGGATGTGGTTATGGCACGGTTGGGATCGCAGTAGCAGTTTTCAATCCTAGATTGCAGGTTTTTATGATAGATGTTAATATTCGGGCGGTTAGGCTTGCGAGGCGAAACGCTGAGATCAACAACGCTGGGAACGTGGTTGTCAAACGTGGCAACTTGTATGAGCCTGTGAGGGATTTGGCTTTCAACTGTATTCTTTCGAATCCGCCGGTGACGGCGGGGATGGAGACAGTTAAAGCCATGATTTCCGAGGCGCCTTCGCATATAGCGAGAAAAGGGTCTTTTCAGATGGTTGTCAGGTCGAAGATTGGTGGGAAGAGGCTGTGCATGATTCTTGAGGAGGCTTTTGGGAATGTTAAGGTTTTGGCTCGTGGTAGTGGCTATAGGGTTTTGATGTCGGAGGCATAGTTGTTCTTTGGTCAGCTTAGTGTGTTGGTGATCGTTGTTTTGCTTGTTTGGTTGTTTTTGGTTGCTTTTAGTGGCTTTTAGTTGCTGCTAGTTGTTTTAGTCCCTTTTCTAGGTCTGTTTTGGCTTTGAATTTTAGTAGCTTCTGGGCTTTGTTTGGGTCTCCGTAGTTGTTTTTTATGTCGCCTTTTCTGGGTGGGCCGCGTTTTGTCGTGAGGGTTCTTCCTGTGGCTTTTTCCACGGCTTGTATGAGTTGGTTTATGCTTGTGGGTTTGCCGGTGCAGATGTTGATGGCTTCGCTGGCTAGTTTCTCGTGTTTTAGGGTCAGTGTGATTGCCGTGACGATGTCGTTGACGTGTATGAAGTCTCTGGTTTGTTCTCCGTCGCCGTTTATCGTTATGGGCTGCTGGTTTGCGGCGGCTTTCAGGAATCTTGTTATGACGCCGCTGTAGGGGCTGCGTTCGTTTCCAGGTCCGTACACGTTGAAGAATCTTAGAATGACAGTGCTGAGGCCGTAGCACTTGGCGAAGGCGCGGCAGTAGCTTTCCGCGGAGACCTTTGATGCTGCGTAGGGTGACATGGGCTTGAGCGGCGTGTCTTCTCTGAGTGGTAGCGCTTCGGTGTCGCCGTAGACGGCTGTGGAAGACGCGAGCACGAACCGTTTGGCATTTTGTCTGAGGGCCTCTTGCAGGACGCTGAGTGTGCCGGTGGCGTTGACTTCATGTGTCGGGGCTGGGTCGAGGACTGATTTTTCAACGTCGATTAGGGCTGCGAGATGGATTACGGCGTCGGCTCCGCAGAGGGCTTCGGCTAAGGCTAGTCGGTCACGTATGTCGCCTTGTCTGAACTCGAAACCAGCGAGGCCTGTAACTTGGTTAAGGTTTTCAGGTCTTCCAGAAACCAAGTTGTCGAAGACGATTACCGAGTAGCCTTCGCTTAGAAGCTTGGCTGTCAGGTGTGAACCGATGAAGCCGGCTCCGCCGGTTACCAGTATCTTTGAGAGTTTGCTCATGATTTCACGATCTTGATCTGCGTGAAGAGAATATTCCTTCTAATAGGCACGCGCATCTCAGAGCCGGACAATCTATCTGCTCTGGATGTCATGTGGCCTACTAAACATGTCAATGATTTATAATGATATTCCCGGAGATTGCTAGAGCTGCTGGAAGATGTAGGAATTTTGTGAAGAGAAGCTGAAGCGATCCTTGTTGTTCAGGGAATTTTTAAATGCTCAGGCTGCTCCTTTTGATGTTTGTGGTTGTTATGGAGGAGTTTGTTGCTAGGGTTTTTAAAGGTGGGAAGGTTACGGTTCCTAAGCGTCTGAGGGAGATCTTCGGCGTTGCGGATGGGGATTACGTGCGTCTGGCTTTGGTGGAGGTTCTGAAGAAGGAGGATGCAGGCTGGGCTAGGAAGAAGGTTGGCTGAGGCGGTGTTTTAGATGAGTAATTTGAAGCATGGGTTTTTCAAGCGTGGATTCATGCTTTGTGACCGCTGTGTACTGAACGGCAAGTGTGAGTCCTTCGCGCCTGGCGGGGAATGTTCGGCGGAGAAGCAGGCTTATGATTGGCTAAGCTCCGAGCTGATAAGCCAGTATGGGCTGGAGGGGTTGGCTGACGAGGTTCTGGCTGGGAGAGTGGCCATGTACATGATTCGGATCGTGAGGGCTGAGGTGTACGAGGCTAGCGTCGGCGTTTCCGAGGCTTCAGCAGTTTGGGGAAGGTACATAGGTGAGCTTGACAAGGGTTTGAGGGCTTTGATGCGGGATCTGGCTTTGACGAGGAGCGAGCGCAAGAAGGCGGAGAAGGATGATGTGTTTGTCGATGTGGACCGGTTGCTGAACGGTTTGGCTAGCAGGTCGAGGATTGCGAGCAGGATAATGCGAAGGCGCTCACCAGCGGGCTTGCTTATTGAAGACTGGGTGATTGAAAGGCCGAGGCTTAGGTTCATGTTTAGGAGTGGCAAGAGTGACACAAGCGTCGAAAAAAGGAATGCTTCCAAAAAGCGCCGTTAGGTCTCTGACAGAATATTGCGGGATAATGGCTTCAGAGAGTAACGATTCAGCCGCGGAAATCTTTAGACGGTACTTGGAGTTGATGAAGAAGTACGAAGACTTTTTCTTCAGCAAACCTTGGCCTGAGGAGCTGGGCAAGCCGACTATTCAGGATCTGGACCTGAGCGATGAAGAAAGGAAGTTCTTAGGAGAGGGCAAGGATTACGTGGAGAGATGTGAGAGGTTTCTGGTCTTTTGCTTGAGAAGAAGTATCAGTTTGGAGGGATTTGACCGTGAGCGTCTCGAGGCGGACGATGTTCACTTTGGAGGGTACCCCTGCCAGGACTGCATGGTTCACGATGCCATGCGGCTCAGAGAGGACATAGCTCTTGAAGATTGGTACAAGAGGGAGAATGAGGAGAAAATGAAGGCAACTGAACCCTCCGATTATACGAGAGAGATGTATGAGCACTATAACTTGCCTGACGTGGTCAGGGGGGACAAGATGCGAGTCGTCAAGTTGAGGTTCTATGATGAGGTTGGGTTCACAGCAGGAAAGAGCTGTCAAGTCAAGAACATGTACAAGTGCCCCTACAGAGAGAAGTCAAAGAGGCTTGTCAAAGACGGCGGACTTGCAAAGAGTATATGGGAACTGGTAGAGTATTACGACAGTCACTGGAACCGCTCCCGTATTCATTTCCCGTTAAAGAACGAGGAGAAATGGTACCATTACGACGAACCCAGCTTGATAGATGTGACGAGCTACGAGGATGTTATGAAGGCAACTGAAGACGGCAGACTGTTGAAGATATTGGAAGAATTCAAGATGCACGAGAAAGAAACGGGCAACCGATATTGAACGCCCGCAACTAGAACAATCAGGATTTGATAAATAAGCAGAATGCTTGCTAATTGCGAGTGCTTAACCCCGTGTTACTTAAGGCTTTTATTTTGGTGCATCGCAGTGACAGTAAGAGGAAAGCTCAATGGATAAGAAGGAGAAGCAGGGCGCTCTAGTAGGGGTGATAATTGTCATCGCAGTTGCTGCAGCTATAGCGTACGCTGTCATGTCTGCAAGGCCTCTTGCGTGGCAGAACGATGGCCCCCCACTTTCAAGCAGCGGAATCCAAGACATCGCACCATTCACTATAAACAGCATACAGTGGCGTGTCGCCTGGATGATCAATCAGACGGACCAGATGTTCGTCCTCGCAGTGTACATGCAGAACAGCACTGGCGCGTACTCTTGGGTTACAGACACAAGCCCAATGACTACAAACGCCACGCAGGGATTCTTGCCCGTGTACTATACAGGCACGTTCGTCATGCGAGTAGTCGCGTCAAACAATACCCAATGGGTTCTAGATATCCAAGAGCCGAAACCCGCCTAACACGTGCTGGCTTTGCTCGTCAAAAACAGACTTTTACGATTTCCCACGTTAGCGGACGCTTGGAAACTGGCGCCGCTGCAGCGAAGAGGATCTGAGTCACCGCTGCATGCGAGGTCTGTGTCAGTTATTCTCGATTTCCTCGGGGATCATTGGGATTAGCGTGATTCCATCGTCCTGTGGAGTCGTTTTGGGCTCTTCTGGCTGGTTCTTTTGTTCGTTACGAGAACCTGTTAGTAGCATTACCCATCCTAGTATGAAGAGTATTATCGCGATTGGCAGGAACAGCAATGTGATTAGGCGATTGCGTGTTTTGTTGACCATTCGTAGCCCTTTCTCTCAATCTTGCTTTGATGGTTGGTGGATTTCGTTAAAGCTCTTATGGAGTTCAGATATGTATTGAAGAGAAGTTGCGCACGTGGTGTGAGGTCAGTGCCGCTTAGTGAACGCTCGAGCGATTCATGCTTTGCACCGCTGATGTTTCCTTTGATTCTTAGAGGTTCAGGGACAGGAACAGCCAGTAGACGAGTACGTTTGTGGCTGTTAGGAGAATGCCGATTCTTGCGAATTCTAGGAATGTGATGGTTTCTCCGAATTTCTTTTCTGCGTTCTGTATTATGATTACGTTGCTCGCGGCTCCGAGGATGAAGAGGTTGCCCGCAATCGTGCTTCCCGCTGCCAAAGCCATCATTTCTTTGGTTGAAGCTCCAGCGTTCAAGAGCATTGGCAAGTACAGGGCGACGAGGGGCACGTTAGAAACTAGTTGACTCAGAAGCGTGCTGATCAGCAAAATGGTTGCCACTGAGGCCACGTTCAAGTTCAGGCCGTTCATGATTGACTGGAGAAACCCTGACTCCCAAACGCTTTGCATCAAGACAAACATTGCGGCAAAGAAGATCAGTGTGCGCCAGTCTATTCCGCTTACTATTTTGAACCGTTTTGGACTCAGCGCTACGATCGGAATCGCGGGTATCAGTGCTATGTAGGTTAGTCGGAAATCTATGGGGATGTTCAGGAAGACGGTCATGATTTTTGCGGTGATTAGGGCAACGATTAGGATGAGCGAAAGCTTGGATAACGTTGCAAGTTTTGGATCTTTCACGGGTTCGTCAACATGGTTCAATTCGGTCCTGTTCAGGTCTTTTCTGTAGAAAGACTTCAGCAGAAGGAATGCTAGGAGCAGGTTCACGATGGTCGGCAGTAGGAGATACTTGAAGAAAGTGATGAACGGGTTCGGGATGTTGCCGTTGATTGCTACTAGAACGTTTTGTGGGTTTCCGATTGGGCTCATTGCGCTTCCAATCGTCACTGCGAAGGCTAGAGTGAGGAGCATGAGTTTCGGGAGCATTTTGTGCTGTCTTGCGAGAAGCAGAACGACTGGGGTGCCTATGATCGCCAGCGTGTCGTTCATCAGGAACGCTGACGCTAGGCCCATTCCGAAAAGGACTGTCAGCAGCAGCTGGCTTGGTGATCTTGTCTTCTTGAAAAGCCTATAAGAGAGATGCGAAAGGTAGCCGCTTTCTTCAAGGGCTTCCCCAACGATGAACATACCGAAAAGGAAGAGTATTACGTCAACGTTAATCGACGTTAGAGCGTTTATCGGAGAAATCTGCCCTGTCACTAGAACGGCGATTGCTCCGAACAGCATTATCTGCCAGATCTGCAGCCTAACGTTGCCTATCCTTCTGGTTGCTATCAAAACAAAAACTGCTGCAAGAACGATTACTGGAATTATCACAGCACGATGATGACTAGCGTTGGCCTTAAAAATCTGAGGGCGTGGTCCAACGTTTTCTGGCTAGGCAGCACGCGCTTCAGAAGACGGAAAGACAATTCGGGCCATTGCTGCGAGGTCAACCCCGTCGAAACAGTTCGGATTAAGGCAAGTCACACCCCGCCGCTTATGCGCAACCTCATGAATGAAGGAACGAAGATGGCTGCAGACAGCCAGTTTGCTTGCTTTTGCGTGTGCATGTATATGTTTTGTGATGTGTATTTGTGTTGGTCATGTGGACAATAATGTTTATTAAGATTCACGATTCACTCTTTGATTCGATGAAGTAATATGGCCATGCAAAAAGCAACAATAGGAATACTCGTGCTAGTAGCGGTTATGGGCGTGTTCGTGAGCGCTTTTGGCTCACTCGTCGCAACTCAGAAAATTACCAGCAGTGGGAGCATCACGGCGATAGGAGTAGCCATATATCAAGACAGCGCTTGCACAACCGTGCTCTCGACTATCAGCTGGGGAACACTGAACTCAGGCGCCACAATGAACTACACGATATACGTGAAGAACACAGGCAACATACCGGTAACGTTAACCATGATGCCAAGCAACTGGAATCCCACGACTGCTTCAGATTACATCACTTTGACTTGGAACCAGCAGACCACTGTATTGTCACCCAACTCAGTTGTTCAGGCAGTGCTAACCCTTTCAGTCTCGTCAAGCATCAGCAGCATCACAAACTTCAGCTGTGACATAACCATAACAGGAACACAGTGACCCCGCGAAACCGTGTGCATGTAGAGTCAACGACACTCACAGCTTGCACGATTTTTTGTTGTTGCCCATACTCCTTCATTTTATGACGTTTGGCAGTTCGCGCGTGCCTTATTATCGCTAGGACGGTGACTGAGGCTGCGATGGTGAGAATCGCCGTTATGAAGTCTTGATATTCTGGAATGACAGTGTAGACGTAGTATTCTCCGCTGTTGTCTTGTGTCGCCGAGTTGTTAGCGTTGTCGTATGCTATAATCCTGTATCGCACATGCGTGCCTGTGGGGAAGCCGGGGATGCTTGTCTCGTAGACGTTGTTTGTAGTGTTGATCATCGTGGTGTTGGTCCATGTTTGGCCTTCGTCCGTGGTGTGAGATAGGATGGTTTCGCGTATTCCGGATTCTGTGTCTGTGATGTTGACTGTTACCGTGACGTTTTGGTTTGCTCCTACGTTTGTGGGGGCGGGGTCTTGTGTCGGGGTGCCTATTACTGGCGGCGTCGTATCTTTGGCTGGGAGGCCTACAGGCACTACGTAGAGTGGTATGAGTGAGGATGGCGAGCCTGTTATGTTGCGGAGTTCTTGTGCCGCTGTTCCATTCCATTCTTCAAGGCCGCTGCTGATCAAATTAGCGCTTAGGCTCCATGCTGAGGCTTCGAGGATGAGTTGTTGAATCACTGTTCCAGCGTCCACTTCGACGAACTCGTGAGGCAGTGTGCTGCCCCAATCACCATCAAACGCTGAATCGAAAGCGACTAGAAAGATTGTGGGAGCTTTTGCCACCCATGCTTGGCCCGAACACGCGTTTGCAATGCCAAGCCTTTTGTCGCCTTGTAGGGTCTCAATGGCAGAGTGGTTTTCAGGCAAGTACAGGTACACTCCGGTGGCATTTGAGAAGAGGATTTTGAGGGGATAGTCTCCGAAGGCGCTTGGTGTTGTCCGGTGGAAAGTGGAGCCGTTAGTGACGTTAGTGTAGCCGTATGCGGCCCACAACAGTTGGGAAAGCTGCTGCAGGGAAAGGTTTTCTGAGGACCATTCCTGCGTGTAATGAATATCTTCTACTGATTCTTCAAAGGATGATTGGCTGTACTGGACTGGCAGCAGGTTACCGGTCATGAAGCCGTAATTTGGAGATGCCGGAGGGTACGAGCTTGCCGGGTAGCCTAGAGGCATTGCAAGCAATGGTACTGAGTCGCTGGAAAGCTGTAAATCGTTGCTCAGTCCTGCGGAGTCTATGCTTCCGACGCAGCATGTTCCTAGGTCTAGAGACGCTGCTGCCAAGTAGACGTTTTGAACTAGGCAACCGGCTTCGGCTGAGGCAAAATACTGGTTAGCCAGTCTAGTCTTGTTCCACACCACGATCAGGACTACGCTCGCGTCGCTTGGCCAGCCTGAGTCGTGAGGGCGAATGGTTTCTTTGTTGGCGCTGCTATCGTGTGAGATGATAATGTTTGTTTCTGGAGCGTACTGATAGCTTGCAGTTGCATTTACAGCAAAAACTGTTAACGAATGGTTTTGGCCTATCGTTGGGATGCTTCGGTGATCGCTCCAGAAACCGTAGGCAACTTGCAAAACCTCGAGAAGCTGTTGGGTTGTGATGTTTTCGCTCGTGTAGCTGCGTATGGATTGCCTGCGACTGACGATTTGTTCCAGTGAGGTGGATGTGCCGGATGCTGCAGGGGTGACCATGCAGAGACTTATCAATGCCATTAGACCAAGAGATCCCAAGCGCAAATTCAAAACAATCAAACTCCAACAGCTAAAATCTTTCCTATGGTAGTCAATATCAATGTTTGAATTGAGGCTTCCCAGTTTGGTTGGTCCCAGATTCTAAGATCCCATACTCTTGTAGTTTGCAGGTGACTATCGAGTTACAGTTATATATGGTGCAAGGCTTGACTGAAGCGTGTGTGTCCATATGGAAGAATGTCTTTACTGTCGCGCCATTAGGGGCATGGTGCCTGCAAGTGTTGTTTATTCGGATGATAAGGTTATGGCGGTATTGGATGCTGAGCCAGTCAATCTGGGGCACGTTGAGATATTTCCGAAAATTCACGTTGTACAGTTGGATGAGCTTGATGAAGAAACTGGGGCGCATATGTTTAAGACGGCTATGCATGTCGCCAAGGCTCTAAGACGGTCAGGAGTGAGATGTGAAGGAATAAACTTGCTCCTTGCGGATGGAAAGGCTGCGTCTCAACACGTGTTTCATGTTCATCTTCATGTGATTCCAAGGGTCAAAGGCGATGGCTTTGAGACAAGAGTCAGATCTAGGTTTGGTTTGAAGCGTGCATGGCGGCCCGATAAGAGAGAGCTTGATGAGACCGCAGAGAAGATCAGGGCAAACTTGTCTTAGACAAACGTTCGATGTAATCCTATATTCTAAGATTACTGCAGTGACTATGGTCATAAACCGCAGTGCTATTCCTTGTTGGCCCAAACCACAACTTTGTCTGTGCTTTCAAAAGTCCCGGAATCCGAAGAAATGTCTGTGGCAAGGCGCTGACTTATCTTTTTCACACCCAGACTTCCAAAATACTGCATTATTGTCTCGTCACTCAATGACCAAGGTTCGCAAGTTGTGGCTCTGTGATAAGCGACTTCGAATCGCAAAATACCTTCAGATCGGAGGACTCGACGTATTTCTCCTGCTACTGCAGAAAAATCGTCGACGTGGTCCAAAGCGTTTACCGAGATTACGGCATCGAAGGAACCGTTTTTGGCTGGAATTTTCTCTGCACTAGCGGTAAGATAGGTCAGATGGTCTGGGTACTTGTCGAGCGGGAAGCCCAGATCTTTATATTCGCTTGCGAGTTGGTCTAAGCCAAAGATTTCGCAGTTGGTGAAAACGCAGGCGTAAGGGACTGGCCCGCAACCGATGTCTAGAACCCTCATTCCTTGGAAGTAGTCTTTTGGAACAAGTAGGAGATCTGGATATTTGTTTATGTGGGCTCTTGTCCAAGTGAGTATCGCGTTCTCTTTCAGACTGTATGCTGTTACTCGTGTGTTGCTTGCAGGCGAGGGAACGCCATAGTGGGAGGAAATCCTCCCCTGGTACCATTTGACTAATCTCCTGATTTCATGCTTCCAAAAAAGCAGTTCGCTGTATTGCTTATTGGGCACGTGAGAGAACCCAAAAGCCCGGCTGAGCTTGTACCTCAATTCATCCACAAACCGATTGACATTCGGACACATGGCTTTCAACCTGTTATTTTGGCATATAGCGCACCAGTTCGGATAGCACACGATGGCCCGATAGGAGGGAGCTGGATGAGGCTCCGAGAAGATCAGAGCGAGACTGCCTTAAACAAAGTGTCAAGCCTGATCTTGAATTCTCTCATGATTGCTGCTGTGGCAAGGGCCATAGTTACTGCGAATAGGCTGAGCGTGGAGCTGTCTGTTCGTATTCCATATGGTGTGTAGTTGAGGATGAACCCGTTGAGTATGACTATGACTATGCTCATTCCAATGCTCAACGCGACGCGTTCTATGAGGTCTAGTTCGCTGCTGCTTGTGGGGAGCGGCAGTTTGGTTGGGAACAGGGCTTTGATGCAGCTGTAACCGGGTAAGAACCAGATGAAGATTGTTCCAAGCAGATATCGCACATAGACTGCGGGATAGGCATCCTCTGAGATGGTGGAGGTTGATAGTGCCGCAGCCAGAGCTAGGATAATTGTGATCCAGTACCAGTATGTTTGATTCGAGAAGATATCGCGCGGGCTGAAGAAATATGAAGGCGGAGATGGCAGTTTCTTAAGAGTCAGTTTTCCTGCACTTTCAAGGTCTAAGACTCTCCGCAGGATTTCTTGTTCTGGTAGGTTGTATTTCATTTTGACTAGTTTGACGAGGTCATCTACGTTTTCAGGCATTCCTTCCTTTGCAGCCAGCAGTATGTAATGATCCAGTCGCAGGTCACTTTTTTTGGGTTTCAAGAAGAGCACCTCATGAGCAAGTTTGACGCTTTGGTCTCTACACTTGTAGAAATGTGAATTTTCTCCTCAAGAGGAAGACTACAGCAAGAGTCAATGCCGAAAGCAAGAGCAGGAAGACGTTTGGGGGAAATTCGGGCACGACTATTGCTTGCATTAGAGGATAATGGTCAACGTTATTCAAGTCTATGGAGTGTGGGGTGTCCCCGATTCCGTCGTGGTCGTGATCTGTACCTTTATAGTCGCTCCAGTAGTTGCCAGTTCCATTGCTGTCCCATGCGTTTGTTGACTTGAAACAGTTTGTTTGCCAAGTGTTGTTTATAATGTCGTTGCGAAAAACAGTATTACCTCCAACTTGGGTGATCCAGATTCCGTACCCGTTGCCTAAAACCATGTTGCCAGTGATAGTGTTGTTACCAGAGTAGTCCAATCCGATTCCGCATTCGTCACTTGAAGAAACATTGTTGCCTGCGACAATGTCATTGTAGCAATAACTCAGGCCGATTCCGCATTGATTGTTAGAAACGTTGTTGTAGGTTACAATGCTTTGATTAGAACCATCAAGCCAGATTCCGTGGCCATTGTTCATTATGGTGTTGTTGCTGACGTTGCTGTTGTCTGAGTTAGATAGGTGGATGCCGCTGTCCCAGAAGCTTGTCCCGCTGTTACGAACCACGAAACCACCAAGCGTCACACCGCTAGCAAGGACTCTAATGACGTCCCCCGTTCCGTTCCCATCAATGATGGCTCCTTGGTTCTCTCCATACAATTCAAGCGTCTTGTCAATTGTCAAATGTTCGTAGTAAATTCCCGTGCTTACGAAAATTGTAGATCCTGCGCTTGCATTGCCAACCGCCCATTGAATCTTCGTGTAATCAGCTGGAACATGGATGGCCATTGGGCTTGCATTTGCTGAAATCCATGCGGTCCAAGCTGAGGCAAGCATAAGGCAAATTGCCAAAGCGATGGTTGCGGTCACAGATTCACGTCTGGCTTTCATGTTTCCACTATCAGTTGTATCCGAGTTCTTAGTAGATTGTTTCGTTATATACGTTGTTCTTTTGATGAAATATAGAGACCGATCGGATCACAAGTGTACAAATTAAAATATCCAGTGCGTAACTCTTCATAGGGCATTTATGTTTGAAAAGAATAGAGACGTAATGAACCCGACATTAGAGCTCATGAAAGTGATAGGCTCTCCCTTTGCTGCAGAAGAGTTTCAAGAACCTTTGCGGGAAAAAGAAGTCTCGGATTTGTATCTTCACGCGATCAAGAATCGCATGCCGCTTCTTTATTTGGACAATTTGGAGAAAAGAGGGAAATTGTCCGGTTTGAAACCCGTTTATTTGAAGCAGTATTCGAGATATCTCAAGATCCTTGATACGATGGTCAAGGTCTCAGACTTCTTGGACGGTTTGGGTGTTAGACATGCTATTTTCAAGTCGATCCGGCCTTACCCAGACGCAAGCGTTGACATTGACACCCTAATCTTTGATTCTGAGAAATACGAAATAGCTGTCAAGAGCTTTCTGAAGGGGGGTTGGAAAATGCTGGGATTCGGTCCACAGTCAGCCACTTTCTTTGACACACAGGCAGAAGTTGGAATAGATTTGTACAGGGAAGTTGCCGTAAGCTGGGTCATTTACATTGACAAGAAGAAGCTTGAGAGAAGCGCCATCAGCGTTGAACTGCCGAACAACCAGCACGCTAGCAGTTTGGCGCCTGAAGCAGATCTCACTACTATTATCGCACATTCCGTGATCAAGGAACAAGTCTACACTCTAGCCGAGTTTTACACTTTCATGAAGCTTGTAGAAAAAATGAGTACAAAAGAAGTGGAGAGTCTAGCGCAGTCAATAAAGCTGAATAATCTGGTTGCAGTTGCAAATGCATTCCTGTCAATAACCCTCGCGTTGCATGATGCCGCGTTTGGTTTCATCCCTGAGAAGCTCGCTATCTTGTCAAGAAAACTCGGAGTAAACGCTCTTGAACAAAGAAAACTAGTTGTGAACAATTTTGACACACCTCATAAGTATCATTTTCTAACATTGATCAGGTGCTTCACGGAGAAATTGAAAGATGAGAGAACTAGAACGACGGTGGCGCTGCAGGCGTTTGAAATGGCAAATCCTCGTTTCACAAAAACTGTGTTTACGGGTTTCTTGGACCACGTGAAGAGGGAAACCTACTAGGCCCACGCCAAGCATGATTGGGAAGGTTTGGCCTAACTGCTGTCTTTGCCGAGGCGCATTTTCTCTTTCGCGCTAGTTAGTATATTCTTGTGGAAACTGCGAAGGTGACTTCTGTAATTCAATTCAGCCATCGCGGTTCGAATGTAGTAGTCTGCAACAAGTCTAAGTGTATTCGTGCCGAGGCCTTCTGAAAGATGCTGCGCGTATTTTTGCCTCAGAAAATTCCTTTCAATTCGTCTGGCCATTCGATACAGGTCCTCAGGCCTTAAACTTGGAGGTATCATGACAACATCGAAGGATGAATAATATCTCCAATTCTGCGTGATTATCCAATCGTTTCTTTTGGCAAATTCGAAAAGTTCTGTCCCGGGATATGGAGTTGCAAAGTTCAGGGTGATGCTGTCCGGATCCAGACTGGTGAGAAATTTTGAGGTTCTTTCCATAGTCTTGACGTTTTCTCCGGGTAATCCTAGTATGATGTGGGCGTGTCTCAGCATGCCAGCTTCTCCTGCTGCTTTGAATGTATTTCGAGTGTCTTGTAGACGGACTGCAGGCTTTGCTATTCCGATTAATGTTGGGTCGCCGGTTTCCACTCCATAATGTATTTTTTTGCATCCAGCCTTGTGCATTTCTGCTAGGATCTCTCTGGATGTCTCGTCTACTCTGGCTTCGCAGCTCCATGTCACGTCGAGTTTTCTGGTGATGATCTCGTTGCAGACTTGTCTTGCCCATTCCAGATTTAGAGTGAAAGACTGGTTTCTGAAGAGAAAGTGTTTGATTCCACTTAGGTTTACACGTTCAATCTCGTCGACTGCAGCTTTGGGAAGCTTGAAGATTGTTCTCCTTCCAAAGCCTATGGGGTATGGACAGTATGAGCAGGAGTAGGGACATCCTTTGCTTCCCAAGATCGGGATAGCAGCATCTTTTCCTCTTCCCAAGTCAATGTGCTCATATTCTTTCAGAGGCAAGACATCGTACTTTGGGATATAGTCAACGAATTCTTTTTCAGGCGGGTTTGAAGGAACATTGTGTGCCTCATCGTCTTTAATGTAGGAGAAACCGGACAGTCTTCTCAAGTCTGCTGATTTGCCGATGCCGTTAATCAAAAGCCAAAGACTATTAACGTAGGGGAAAGAGTCACGAGCGACAAGATCTATTTTGGTTCCAGCAAGAACTTCCTCAGGCATGACACTACATACACTCCCACATCCAACGACCACGGCATTGGGCAATTCTTCCTTGATGACGTTAACAAGCCTTTTGTCTTCGTAGATTGATGGAAGTGAGATCATTGAAAAAACGATGTTAGGATCAAATCTCTTTACGTTCTCAAGGATCCTAGCACTTGACATTTGGAACGCTTGTGCGTCAAGAATCTTGTATTCACAGCCTGCTTCTTCGGCGACGGCTGCCGAGTACGGAAGGAACAGATTAAGACAGGGCTTGCCGCTCTGCATCCTGCGAATGCGAGATAAAGGCACCGACGTGCCAAAACCTCCAGCATAATCCCTATTAATTTTTCTACCCGGCGGATTTGGAAGGTTCAAAACAAGCAATTTAGCATCTGTCAAACTTCTTCCTCTCAGAGCCTGCTTTAGGCTTGCACGTCTTTTCAAGCAAATAAACCTGATTTAGCGTGTGCACATTCTTTACAGTTTGTGTGAATTAAAGAATCGGAGATCTAGTTGCCTAATTTCTCCCAAGTGTTTGAGAGTGGAAAACACAGCTGCAATCAAGTAGATAGAACCCCATTTGCTCTTTCGGTTTCCCCCGATGATTGCGCCCAGTAGAGTTGTGAGTAGGAATCCTAAGACGCTCCAACAGAAAATTGCACAGTTGCGTGGTGATTGCTCCATGAGTTTAAAAAACATGTAAGTGCGGTTCACTATTTTCTTGTAGGATTCACTTTTGAGGGACGAAGCTGTATGAGTTCCACCTTCATGGATCAGTTTTGCTTCTGGAGTTGCGTACAGCGCCCCTTTTCCTGATTTGTATATTCGGTATGAAAGGTCAAGATCCTCTAATAATGACCATTCTTCAAGATTCTCATCAAATTCGAAGTTCTCCAGTATCTCTCGCCTATAGGAGCAACAACCTTGGAATCTTTCCGCTGTTATTATCATCGTTAAAGGAAATGGTAACACATCATTGATCGATGGCATGACCCTCCAAGTGTCCTGTTTATAGTACGAGAGGAAGAATGATCTTCTTAGCTGATTCTCTATCAGACCTGAAAGAGAATTCAGGGAGTACGGCAGCTTAAAGTCCTTCATCACCCCTTGAACACCCAACGCATCTGTATAATTCTTGTATACTTCAAGGATGCCCTCCGTGTAGTCTCTTAGAAGTTCTACGTCATCGTCTATGAAAAAAACGATTTTTCCACTGGAATGGTCTTTTCCATAGTTTCGCGCCTTTGAACTGCTTTTCTTGTTCAAGTAAAGGTATTTCAAAAAGACTTTCTTCTCTGAGAATTCCTGTTCCATGATTTTTGCCACATCATAAGTCGATTGAATAGAGCTTTGGTCGACGATGATCACTTCCTTTGGCAACATTTCTTGTTTGAGGATCGACTCTAAGGTGCTCTTGAGTTTCAGCGCTCTGCCAATCGTTGGAATGACAATCGAAAAATCTAATGTTGAATCGTGTTTTGTTGAGCCTTGCAGCATCGATTGCCCGAAGATCAGCTCAACGACTTCATTCCTAATCTGTAGTATTGTCTCAACTGCAGGATCAATGGAGTGTACTGTTGTTTTTCGAGCCATCACTCTGTAAAGCCATATCATGTTGTCTATTTCTTCAAGTGAATTGATGATGTCAGGTTTCCTTTGAAGAACTATTGAAGTGTCTGCGTCCAAGAAAACAATAACATGTTCCTTAGGAAGCATTCTCAAAAGCAGTCCTCCGAGGAAACCATTTGTGAAGTTCATGTTTCGGGTAGTCAACGCAACTGAAACTGTCGTATCAATAGTACACCTATCAGATACTACAGTATGACCTAGGAGAAGTGGTAGCTTGACTTTGAAGATGACCAGAGGAAGGACGCTAATAAATTCGATGACTGACCAGATTCTTTTGGAAAAAGTGTCGCCCCGAACTTCGAACCGAGATACAAGAATCCCGTTAGGATTTAGAAAACTCCGTTGCCAACCCAGAGTCGCAAGCACTCGAGAAATGAGGTAAGCAAGTGTGTGTTGCGACCTAATCCAAGCATACTGTGTGTTGTATCCCTTTAACTGAAGAAAGCTGACGAGCCAGTCTGCAAGTGTTGTTTTGCCACTACCATCTGCACCTATGATTGCAATGTAGCGGGCCTTTTTCATGTATGTATCAGATCCTCAACGTTGTTTTCTAATGCACTTCGCACATGTGTCAAACTGAGCATTCAGGTCTGATTGTTTTTACTTGGCTTGTAGTTTGTGGATATTCTGTATACGTGTTGCGCAGATAGGCGAGAAGGTTTATTAAATCATGCGATATCATACGCTCACGATAGAGACTGGAGTGGCGTTGAAAGCCAGATTCTCATCCAAAAAAAGTGTTCAAGATGGGAAGTTGGAGTAGCCAACACGTAAGAACTCTTAGGACGTTCTTCGTAGTTGGGATTCTTTGTTTCAGTTTGATGGTTTTTCGAGTTCAAGGTGCCCAACAAGACGCTCACATCATTTCTTCTACGGGAACTATCACTAGTAGTGGAAATTTGGGTTGGTTACACGTTGATGGAAGATGGATCAAAGACAACACAGGCAAGATTCTTCATTTCGTCGGTTGCGCAGAAGCTCAAACATCTTGGCGACGTGATACTGATCCATATTGGAATCACGCAACAGACCCTATACCGATGACGACTGAAATGACTGAGCTAGGTGTTACTTGGGTTCGCATCTGTGTAACATACACTTTCTGGTCAGATCCGGCTCTAGGGCCATCTTATCAGAATCTGATAGACAGTTATGTGAGAAATCTCACGTCGAGAGGCGTCTATTGTATAATTAGTCCGATGGGGGATGAGTTTACGAATGATGTGCCAAGCAACCCAACGCCGTGGCTAAGCTTCCTAACAGAATTGGTAAATCGATATAGGAATGACCCAGGAATGTGTGGAATTTCTATTTGGAATGAGCCCCCATGGCCACCATTCGATGCTACCATTTGGGAGCAATGGGCTATCTTCGGTGCACAAGCTGTACATGCTGCAAACCCGAACATTCTGATAATCGTCTGCGCAGCTCTCCCAAACCAAGCAGGCTTAGACCCCTATTGGACTTCAAACCCCATTCCAGTTTCCAACGTCGTCTACGATTACCACGATTACTTCTGGCATTACTACTACTATTCAAGCGCGTCTAATCATAAATGGACAAACCCACCCCCAGATTTTGTAATGAGCTATCAAGCTGGAAACTACGCGCTTGCGAAGCAGCAGATAGAAGTTTCTTTCTATGCTCAATATTGGAAGTATGCTATCGAAGATAACATGTGCATAATGAACGAGGAATTTGGCTTTGCAGATGGACAAACACCTGGTCTAACCCCTGGGCAACAAGGATATACTCCGGGAACTCCTCAAAGCATATACGACTATTTCGATTTGCTTAACAAGTACTCCATTCCTTGGAATTATTATGCTTGGTCCATGGGTGGATACAGCTTAACCGATGATGGGGTCAATCTTAACATCGTTGGGGAAGTCTGGCTCAACCACTTGACGGAAACTTGACTATAGCAATTCCAGATCTCTTGTCTACCATGATAATCCAGTCTCCAATGCCAGTTTGTGAATCCTGTGTCAACCACCTGTAGCAACGAAGTAAAGCACGCGAGCTATTCTTTGAATCTAACTTTCCTGAACGATGCTAAGCAGATACATACTCATGAGATTGAAAATCAAAATGCTGACAGAACTTTCCAAGGAACAAATATGAGTTGGGTGCTCGTTAACTTTTTGCGTTCAATCACAATATGCTGGCACTAAGGTCTTGCATAAGCGATAGTCTGATTGACATATGCCCTATCCCAAGTATCAGCATCGTACACTTTCGCAAAACCAGGATTCTGCGAGAATCCTGTCTCTAGGGCATTCATGGAATAAGTTGTTGATGGAACGTTAACAAAAAAGGCATCCAGCATGTAACCTCGGTAGTCCGTAACGATAGTCTTGTATTGACTCTGGTTTAATGGGTCGTAGGAAACTACAATTGCTTTAGAGGCATTATTTACTAATTGGTTATATCCAAACTCGGAACCAAATCCAAACGTAGCTATCGTACCATCTGCGATTTGAGCTATACGGTTAGACTCTGCGAAATATACATTAGGAGGATACATGAATGGCGCTTGCGAATACATTGTCAGCGGGGTAACTAGAAGAAAAAGGAGCATCATGCTCACGACCAACCCTTTTCCCACTCTGATTACTTCTTTTGAGAAGCCTTTGGTTCTGCCAAGGTTTTTTCCTGACAGGATTGTCCAAGCCATTAGAATCGAAAATCCAGCAATGGCGTGCAAGAAGGGTCTGTATAAAAGCTGAAGCCAGTCCCCATAAAAGGCAAAAACTGCAATGGACATGGAACCGAAAAACCATGATGACAGAACTATGGTTCTCCGGTAGGATTTCGTTCTGATAAGCGCAGCGATTGTCAGTGCTATTCCAACTATGACTTCAATAAGCATTTCAACGTATCTCAACCTAACTATCGGAAGATATGGACTCGCATAACCGGAAACAAGCGTGCCAGCTCGTTGTAGCGGGTTTAGTCCTCCAAAAAACCATCCTATGGCTTCATCCATGGTGGAAGCAGCATAGTTCAAGGTTGTTCCTGTGTACATATTCCATGATAACCACATAATCAAAAAGACAACCGCCATTGATATTGCCTTGATCGACAAATTCCTCGCAAAAGGGTTTTTACCCTTGAGCAAAGGTCGTCGAATTGAAGATAGCAACCAAGTGAAAACAGCTGTAGCCAAAATTGTAATAATTAGAAGAAGCGAAGATACTGGGTGTAAGACCACTAGAACGAAAAAAGAAAGCATTGCTAAGACGTACCAAGGCGCAGAGCTATCTCTACGAAGAAGGCTTGCGAATGTGAAATAGGACACGTAAAGACTGAGCATTAGTGCAAAACTCTGCCTATTGAAAACAAAACCCCACCAATTCATCGCCATGAAAAACAGACAGGCTAGGAGCGCAACACGCTTGTTAGCAAACATTTTCGCTATAAGGTAAACAGCAAAGATGGATGCCAGAGGTATAATAAACAAAATTGCTTCCGCGATTACCACGTAGTTAACACTTGTGATCATGCTGAATTGACTGGAAAAAGCAGCTAGACCTGGGGTTTCAAGAGCATGTCCGTAGCCGAAATGTCCATAACGAAGGGTGAAAAGCATCTCGCCCACGAAAATGTATGTGTCAGTGTAGATCGGATTTTCATAAAAGAGCTTGGGTATATCATAGACATAGACTGCTAACAACATCACAAGAAGAAGACCAAAGCTGTAGGATACCTTTTTTTCATCTTTAGAAACAATTATTGCTAGTATTCCTGAAATGGTCACACAGAAGCCTATCCAGTATGCAATGGGAGTGATCTCTAAATGAAGATACGGACTCGGTTGTGCATTGTATGCATGCGGTAGCATTGACAAAGTAAGCAGAAGAGCAGAAATAGACACCAACGCTATAGAAATCATTATTCGTTTCATTTTAATCTCCTAAAGAAGGCAGTCACCTAATCTATATCATCATTCAAATCTGTCGTGAAAAAAGCCCTTGGATTCAGCAACTCTTGACCTTTGGTAAAGGACCTGTATTCGTCGCGCATGGATGGAGACTTATTAGCGCGTGCAGACAAGCTCTCATCCAAGTGAAAGATATAAATCCCTATAGGATTTGGCGGCATTTTCCCACGTTAAACCAAGCTCTGACAGTCTATTCAAACCTTTATTGCATAACGCTATTCCTATTTTCTCATTACACAAAAGTCTCACTATTCTCTCCGCCAGATCCTCGGGGTTTTTTGGTTCAAAATGCAGCCCAGCGTCTCCGACAGGTTCATAGACTGCAGGAATATCAGTTACAACTATTGGTATGCCACAGGCCATCGCCTCAATCAGAACAAGGCTAAATCCTTCGAATAGAGAAGTGTGAACGCACACATCGGCGGATCGGTAGTAATAAGGCATTTTGGATAAGAACTCGTAGCCAAGCCTGAATAATACATTTTGATCCGTTCCTGTACTTTTGAGATGCTCATGAGCGTATCGCAGAATATAATTGTACCTTTCCTGCTTAGTTCTCCCCTTTATGATAAAAAGAGTGTCTGGAACATCTTTAACCACGATCGGTATAGCATCGATTAGAGTTTTTAGATCCTTTTCAGGGGATAGTCGACCATTCCATAATACGATTTTTTTAGATATTGGCAGACCTAGATGCTTTTTTGCATCAGTCTTGGGAATTGATGTATTAAAAAGGGTTGTATCCACCCCGTTATAGATTACCTTCGGTTTGTACCCTAATTTCTCGTATACAAGTTGCGCTAAAGACTTGCTGCATGCGATCACCGCATCCATTTTCCATATATACTTCCTCTCTGGACTTTCAGAAAGGAGTGAGTGAATTGTTAGTATTTTTGGCTTCTTAATATTAATTATAACTTCATTGTACGGGTGTTCTGGTTCATTGAGATGTAGAATATCAAACTTTGACAAGAAATTCTTGAGGAAGGATGACCGAGCTATTATATTTGTTATTAAGGAATTAACCTTTTGTGTGTATGGAGCTCTTGGAGGTTGAATCATGATAATCTTGAGATTCTTATTACAGCGTGAAAAATAATTACCATACAAATATACTAGTGGTTCTGGTGTTCCAACAGTAATTTTGACATCTCTATATAGGGCCAATCTGGAAGTTAAGCTAAGATTAAACTCAAATAATACGCCTATGCTCTGGAAAAAAACTCTCATGTTATTTGTCTCCTCTAACGATTAACTGCTCCGTAGATTACATATTGGGATATCATTGCTATTAACTTCTTTTCAAGTGACATAAGATTGTGTTTATAGCGCGCAATCTTCTATCAATGCAAGCTCAGGGTGGTCTAGTACTTAGAAGCTGATGCAATGCGAGTACAAATACCGAGCTTCTGATCATGCACAGAGTCGCTCGCTCGCGCGCGCAGGCGCATTCTTGAATCTATTCATCAAGTCACTGGTGAACTTCAGTAACCTCCACTTGGTGGGTTGCAGTAGAACACGATAGTTGTACAGCACTCTCTTCTGACCTCCCCATGCTTTCTTGAAGAGGTAGAGACCCGATGATGGATCGTTATAAGTCGCTCCTAAGTCAAATGATCCTAAATTCTCTGTCAATGCCCATTTGATTGAATGCCAAATCAGCAGATCCATCGGTCTTTTGTCGTTGAACTGATTGAGTGTTCCGCCAGTCCAATAATTGCACACCCCCTTATGGATAAAAAGAAGAATGCCTCCTATTGGCTTGTCATTGTAGGACGCTAGGAAAAGCTTCGCCGTCTTCTTTCGAATAAAACAACCCCATATATAATCGAAAAAACTATAAGGAAGAGGGTTGCTTCCAAGTCTTTGAAGAGTTCGAACGTATATGCTATAAAAGCTTTGAAGATCCTCCGAATCCTGAGCTTCAAACACGACTGCGCCTCTTTTCTCACCTTGCCTGATCGAGCGTCTTCTAGGGCCATCCATTTTCCCATATATTTCGTGAATATCTCCCTCAAGAGAAATAATGAAGGAGCAAGTACTAACATCCGTGATTATCGGTTTCCTAATTATGGCTGGGCTAATTAGATTCGGAAAATAAGCTCGTCGAATAGATATATCAAGGCACTTATTCTTCAATCCAAGATCATATATTCCTTTCACGAAGTTCCCCATAAACTCGAAACGTTTTGTAATTTCTTTCTTCCTGAAAAAAGGACCCCCACCATAATCCGAAAAAGGTAGACTTTCAAATCTTTGCAAATGAAAAGAATTCCTAATCAAACACGTAGGAAACACTCCTGTGATTTTCCCGTTTTCCTCGATAAGCAAAGGCAAGGGTATAATTCTCTCCGATATTTTACCCAGTCCCTGACACCACTCGAATGTATCAAAAAAAGTTGACGAAGACTCGCTTCTGACTGTGTCATTCCATCTAGCTGCATCTTTCTGAGCCGCATACCTTAAGGCAACCTGCACATAGCTCACTTCCGCGGATCATAGACATTGATTGCGCTTTCATTGCTTGGAAACTCATTCTGTGAATATTCTTCTCATGACACGCATGCTTGACCAGTAAACCTCAGATAGCAGTATTTCTGTGTCATTTTGGTTCTAGAGCGCGCGCTATTTCATACACTCGGTCATCGTCAGGTATGTAGCGTCCTTTCGGAAGGCTACGTGTGCCAACAAGTCTTCAAGCTTGTTCCATCCATCTGCTTGATCCACCTGCCAAGCATGCCCGAAGAAATGAAAGACCCCGCCCGTGATCGTGAGAAGATCGAAGATCTTCTTGCCCAGCTCGTTCCACCTTTTCACTCCTAAGGGGTTGGCAATGATTCGTGGAGACATGTTAAATAAACGAAGAAGACCTTTGACATCGCGCAGACGGTGAGGGGCAGTCCATATTGTCACATCAAGTTCGTAAGGGTTCTCACTCATAGTTGTGAAAAAGGGTCTTGTTGTTCTAGCACACAAGTATCCCGCGTCGCGAACCATCTTGACATGGGTATTGTCATATTTCCCTTTTGGATATGCAAAGGAAGTCACATCTTTTCCCAGAATTTCTTCAAGTGACCTTTTAGACTCGAGAATCTCTCTCCTCGCTTGACTTATCGAAACCTCAGTCAAAGCCGGGTGGCTGAGTGTGTGAGCACCTATTTCATGTTCTTCGGAAATGTGGATCAGATCTTCTAACGGTAGTTCTTTACCTATCCAATTGTTAATTACAAAGAAAGTTCCCTTGAGCTTGTAGGTTTCCAACAGCTGGCACAGCTTGATGTCTAGCCTTGTAACATCGTCCCAGCTGCTTGTTACAAGAATTCTCGGTTCTATGGGAATCATCCCTTGCTCAGTTCTTTAGGAGTCCATTATTTCCGTATACGTTTTTCTAAGGATTTCTCCAACAACTTCCATTGAGAAGTTGCGCATTATGTTTTCTCTCGCCCTGAGACCTATAGCTCTTGCTTCATCTTCGTTCTTGAGAGCATAAACGATCGCGTCTGCAAGCGAGTTTGGATCTCCCGGCCTTGCGAATATCAAGTCAACCCTATCCGTTCCCACGTCGTTGATGGCGTCCAAGGGAGTAGTGATTGTTGGCGCTGCGCTAGCCATTGCTTCAAGGATAACCAAAGGGGGAGCTGTTATCCAGTAGGGCTTGTCAAATGGGAGAACCACTGCATCAGCCAACGAATACACCTCTTCGATGGAAGGATCTGGCCCACGAAACAAGATGTTATCTCTCATACCTTCGTCTCGAGCAATTTCAAGGGTCAGGTTTCCTCGGTTCGGATGAGAAATGTAAAGAATCACATCCGGTATTTTCCGCACTACCTTCCTGAAACTCTCTATCAGACTGAAAAAGCCTCGGTCTGAATCGATTGCTCCGACATATGTTATGATTGGCCTATCCGTCGGCAGATCGCGCTTCTGCCGCAGTCTGTCCTTGTTCCCAGGCTTAAACTGGTTTACATCAACTGGGAATGGAACCAAATGGACTTTCTGTCTGTCTAAACTCAGTTGGTTGATCAAGTAATTCAGTAGTAGCCGATTAGTTGTCAGCACATGATTGAAAAATCCAAGTTTCAGAAGCAACGAACGAAGCCTAAATGTTGTATACGCAGAAAACGGAAAGCTTGAGTGATAAAAATGAGACAAACAGTCTTTTTCCATCATCAGCATTCTGCTGCTAAACATGAAGATTTCTTTCGTAATATTGAGCAAATGAACAAGATCATAGTCCACCATCTTTGTCACGGACATTGCCGGTAATGAAGTTAGCAGTTCCCACACTGAGGGAAAGGTGGAGGTTTTGCGAACTGCCTTGAAAGGAGACCTCACCAGGAAGAAGCCTTTCTTGGCGCATGTTTTGCTGTTTTCCAAGCTGACAACGTTTGCCTTGATCCCAGCTTTCGTGGCTGCTTCTATAATCCTAACAGATCCTAAATTATGCCCTTCTGGAACCTTTTCCATAGCATGGTTGGCAACGTAACAGACGCTAATGTCATGCATTGCTCTGGACTTCCTTCAAAAGCTCCTCCATGGTGACGCCAACTGTTTCAGCATTGCAGAGTTTGTTTATGCTTTTCCGGGCATTATCGCCCATGGCTTGAGCTCTTCCTTCGTCCATTATTAGACTCATAGTTCTCGATGCCAAGTCTCGTGGTGATACAGGGTTGGCTAAACAACCTGTTAGGTTGTCAGTAACCAAATCTGGTATAGACGCTATCTTAAACGCAATTATCGGCTTTGAAGCTTGCATCGCTTCACCTATCGACAAGCCAAACGCTTCATAGAGGCTTGCATGAATCAAGGCAAAGGAACGCTCATACAATGAAGGCAAACCGCTAGATACAAAGGGAAGTATGGTCACTTTTTTTGGAAATTTGTCCTTAAGCGCTTTAACATAGCCAAGTAGAGGCCCATTGCCAACTGATACATATGCTACATCTTCCGTGGATTCCAAGATGTACTTCAATGCTCTTGTAAGTATCGGTGTACCTTTTATGAACTCCAAAGCTCCCACACTGAGGATCATCTTTTTCTTGTCTGGCAGTGCGACATTTGTGATTCGTGAATCGTTATTTCCTAGATCTGGAAGGGCATTCGGGATAACGGATATTTTTTCACTTGGGATTGAATAATGCTTTCTTGCATAGTAAGCTTCTGAAGGAGTTAACGCTACTACGTACCTTGCATTCTGACAAGCTTTCTTCTCAATTTGACCGTAGAGGAAATGTCCAATAACGTTTTGAGCAAAGTTTCTGGGAGCTTTTGGAATGGCCATGCACATCTCGGAACTAGTGCATGAAAACTTGACCAAACTTAATCCGCGTTCGACGTTATTCCCATGAAGGATAACGATTGAACGATTTTGGAATGAAGAAGGAACAAACAATCCTGATATTCCTTGGGCAGCTATTACGTCAAAACCCCAAGTCATATTCAGTTTTGATATGAACGATCTCGTTTTTTCCTTGATCCTCTCTATGTCGGCGAAGTGTGAATATCCATGTAGCTGATGGAAGTAGCACTTTTGAGAGCACAGTGTGAGAAGTCGTTCTGGAACATCTCCGAGTCCAAGCAGTAAGTGGACTTCATGTCCCTTTCTTGACAAAGCGTATGCAAGGTTACCAAGAGCAATGCTTCCTCCCCCTTGACGAGCATAGGAATCCAACAAGGCTATCTTCAAAGGCTCCATCAGCCCACGCCTCACTCACCCAGCACTTCCTGAAACCAGAACACAGGTTTGATTCTCCTTTACATAAATGCTAGTTGTAGCTATTAGGACCAGATAGGAAACATTCTCCATGTTTTCAACGTAATGCCGCCATTAATCCTGTAGTCTGGATCTCGCTTGCTACCATTCTGAAACTAGTCCTCATCAAGGCAGAAATCTGTCTGCCGATCAGAGAGGGTGTAGGTGATGTCGTTGGAAACTAGCTCTTCATACAGGTGGGCAGTTCTTCTGACCGCTTCATCCCAATCCATCAACGTGAGACCTTTGCCGCGCGTCTTAATGGCGCTATTTATGAGACCTGTAAGCTCGTTAACATCTATCGGATAATTGACACCGAAACAGTTCTTATTATCAACCCACTCTATCAGAGCTGAGGTTTTGGCAACTACGCAAGGCGTCTTGGCGCATAAGGCTTCTGCCACGCTTATCCCCCAAGCTTCATGTTTTGAAAGCTGAACAAAAACATCTGAATCGGCATACTTCTGCAGTAGTTCTCCTCTCGGGAGATCTTGGAAGAATCTAACCTTTTCTTCCACTCCCAATTTTCTAGCAAGTTTTGCAAGACTCGCCTTGTATGGCCCTTTGCCAACGACATCGACTAAAGTGTCTTCGTTCATCATTTGCAAAGCCTTGAGCACATATTGGACCCCTTTGTATTTTTCCAGCCTACCTACATACAAGATAGTCTTGTAGTTCTTCTCATGCTTTCTCAAGCCTTCAAATTCTTGTGAATTCACTCCATTTGGGATTAGCACGACTTTTCTTTCATCAATGTTAAATCGATCAATAACAAGGCCTCTTTCATAGTTTGAAACGCAGATCACTCTGTCAGCTTTCTCGAAGCTTTTTCCGCCCACGAACCTATATGGAGCGTGAAGAAGCCTCCTGAAAAGCGTGTGCCCAGTACCATGATAATGGGGTGTGAAGACAAGCCTATCACGATTCTTGTTTTGTGCCGCGTAAACCGAGGGAAACGCGTGATAACTGTGAGCATGCACTACGTCGTAACTGTCCGAATTTCTCTTCAGATAGTCTTTCAGACCTACAGAAAAATAGTATGCTTCTCCAGGAGCATATGACTTGAACCGATGAACCTTAACGCCATTGATGGTTTCCTCTTTTGCTAGCTTCCCAGTAGGATCGGTTGTCAGGACTTCAAGTTCAAACCCTCGTTTTGCCAATCTTTCGCTGATCTCTTCCACATGAGTCTCGACTCCACCAATATTCGGATAATATCTGGGACACACTTGAGCTACTCTCATGCGAAGACACTTCCCTTAAGCTCAAACAAATGCCATTTCCTTCAAATCAAATGGACTACACGCAAGCTACTTTGTGGCAATCGGTTCCCATTGTCCCGTTTTCTCCCCACGCAGATAATCTGCAAAACCCAAGAGAATCCCCTTCGTCCAGTAATAACCTCTTTTTCCAGAAATCAGCAACAGCGACGAGGCAACTGGTAAGAGGATGTAGAACAGCCTTACACTATAGGGGGGGTGGGTGTAAGCTAACGCTTGGTAGATTCCGCTGACAGTTCTCCTCTTGTACGTTTCTTCTTGTCTAGGGCTGTCAGTCCTCACTGTTTCAACAGAACAGTCTTCACAGAAGATAACCTTCCCTCTTGATTCTAGAACTTTGAAAAGCACGTAGCTGTCCTCAGCTTTACATGGTTTGATTGGAATGATCTCTTTCAAGACTCCGTACTTCATCAGCATTAACTCGCCACTGGCTGCAACAGGAAGCCTACGCCTAATACGATCAAGGAAACCATAGAAGAGGGTTTGGGGACCTTCTTTAACGCGAACCTTCGCAAAAACTAGAAACACATCTTTCGAATTGATACATCCAAAGGCTGCTTCAAGATTCCTTATTCTGGTATCAACGTCATTGAGAACGACGATGTCAGTGTCTGGTGGAACAAGTCTGAAACCGAAGTTTATGGCATCATACTTGCCCTTGGGCTCGCGATAGACAACATTCTTGCGGTCAAGCCTTTGACCACACACAACCAAGTAGGGCATACCTAGGCGTCCTAGCTCCTCGACCTTCTCAGAAACGTGCTTCTCGTCTCGAGCCAAAACAAGAAAGAAGACCTTCATAATCCATCCTCGGAAAAGAGTATATCTTCCAGCGACCGATTCAGATTCGATTCCCAAGAAATGCAAAGCAGATTAGATTATGGTGCCAAATGCTTTGAGCAGATACTCGATCTCATTCTTGCTGAGGCTTGGGTATAACGGAATTGACAGGGCTTGATCAAACGCTCTGTCAGAGTTTGGACAATCGAACATCGGCAATTCCTTGTTGAGAGGGCGAAAAACAGGCCTCTCACAAGTGATCCCCTTGCTTCGCGCTCGATCCCGCGTTTGCTCCAATCGCTGAACACGCAACACGTACCGGTAACAAACAGCTCCCTCGTTAGAACCTGCAACAGGTACTGATGCACCCAGCTCTGAGAATCGATCATCATAAACTGACGCAATGTGCCTTCGGCGCTGAATGAACCGTGGAAGCTTCCTGAGTTGGCTGAGCCCTAACGCCGCTTGAATATCCGTCATCTTGCAGTTGTACTTGACTGGAGTCAGCGGCTTCCTATCGTAGTCCCTCATATCAGCAATTCTCTTGTACAACTTAACATCATCCGTCAGCACCATACCTCCCTCCCCTGTTGTAATCATCTTCGTAGCATAGAAAGAAAACACCGAAAGCACACTGAGACTTCCCACTTGTCGCCCTTTGTATTCTGCGCCCAAGGCTTGTGCACAGTCCTCAATCACGGGAACTCCGAGGTCCAGCAGTTCGTCAAGGTTGGCGGGAGTGCCAAACATGTGAGGCACTATCAACGCTCTTGTTTTGGGCGAAAGCTGCTTCTTGACGCTTGCAGCAGACAAGTTGAAACCTGCGTGTTCGATGTCAGCAATCTTGGCCGTTGCTTCAGCATGGCGAATGGCCATGTAAGGCGAAGAACAAACATAACTGGGCATAACAACCTCGTCTCTCACCCCGACGCCCAAGCCCAACAAGGCCAGATGAAGCGCTGAAGTGCCCGAGGAAACAGCGACACCATATTTCTTTCCAACAAACCGCGCCACTGCATCCTCAAATTCCTTCACTTTCTCCCCTTGGGCCAGTTTGCCCGAAGCGAGAACCTCAGCAACTGCTTTCATGTCGTCCTGATCGATCAGAGGTCTCGAATGTGGTATAATCATGATCATCACTCGCTACATGCTTTGACTCTCTTCTCGACCGACTGGAACCGATGCCCTTTTGAGCCACTCCTCCCTCCAGAAGCAGAAACAGGACCTGTCGCATCCTCCATGAGCCTTCCCGTCGCAAAACGCATCCTTGAGCAAGACCGTAGGAGTCTTTATCCGCCTAAGCTCCCCAGTCGCCTCCAAGATTATCTTGTCAAGCTTCTTGTAAACTTGGGATCTTCTTCCACAGAACTTCATCATCTCAGCGGTGAAGCTCAAGCCCCTAAGCTTGCCATTCTCGTCAAGCGTGGAAAGAATCTCTCTAGCTGAACGCACTTCAACCCAATCACCAGGTTCCAAGTTCAAAGCCTCCCTTTTCCCTTCTAAGTTGGAAGAGCTTCGCCTTCCTCGAAAGACCCTCTTTCCGAGACTCGTAGACCGAAGCAAGTCTGCCAAAGATCTGCGTGAACCCAAGACGCTGATGTACCAGACTCTCCTTTTCAGAGCCCACCAGCGCCTCCTCAGAGGCAGAGCCACACGCGTATCGGGCAACGTCGTCAACAACAATTCGCCGTAGCAGTATTGGCAAAAGTCTGGCTTTTCTTTGGCCTTCTCCATTCTCAATCAGACCTGAACTGAATGCCTTTGACGCCAATATCAAAACCAGATCTGAGATTGACATCTGAAGCCAAGTTTCCGTTCCTTTCCAAGAAAGCAATCCACTGCTTACTCGTCTCCTTCAAACCAACGTTCACCGCGTAATCAACCACACAGGGGTGCATATGCATCACGGCCGCCGCGTTCTCAAGAATCTTTGAATCCCGCACCAACACCGCAAAGCTCGTGTCCTTCCTGATCTTGTCCTGTTCACCCGACAATGCCTTCAATTCCTGAATTGATTCATCTTTCTCTTTTCCAACGTCTTTCACAAGCATATTCTTCCGTGATTCAACCTCCTCGATCTTCCTTCGAACACAGTCGATCCTGCCCCTCAGATCATCTTCCACAGTCGAATACTTCGAAAAGTCAAAGGTTCCCGAAAGCCTCCTGAACTGCATCAAAGCCTCAACCTGCCCCACGCCAAGATAGACATCTCGTGGCCGCCAAACGACGACCGGAGGAAAAGACGTGCCCATTTTCTCAGCAACACACCTTGCTTGACTCAAGTAACCCTTCCCCCCAACCCCGCCAACGTAGCAGCTCACGCCGAGACCTGAGAAAAACACCAGAGGCACAGCAAGAGTCCTCGCCGATATTCTTGAGAGGACCCCAGAAATCTGCGGCTCACTCTTTGAGCACAGCTCAAGCTCGTATTGCCTTCCGCAACGCATGCATTCTCCTCGGCCGAAAAGCGAAGCGCCTTGACGCTCAGCCATGAGCCTCGCCTTGCTTCCACAGTTGCAATGAAGCCAGAAGGGAATCGTGTCGTACTCATGTTCGTAAACGCCGCCTTCAACCTCCGACCTGAAAGCAATGGCTTCCTTCACGTACTTGGAATACTCGTCGAACCTAGTCAGAAGAACAGAGAACTCGTCTTCAAACGCTTGCTCACATTCAGAAAACCTGCAAAAAAGCGTGCCGTAACCCCACGCCTCGTTGACGATTTTTGACAGAACAAACGCGTTGAAGTCAGAATACGTTTCAGCCCTCGCGTACGCGTCCTCCACGATACCCCAGAAACCCTCAAAATCCTCCGCCATCCCATCGTTCATCATTTGGACCCCAAGCCCGAGAGACCTGCCAAGGCACTCTATTGAACCGAGCTTGCCCTCAAACCAGCCCTCAATCTCGTCCCGCCAACCGTCCAACACTTGCCTAGAAGGCTTCACAACCTTGTTGAGAACAAGCTTCTCAGGCAGATCCAAACGTAGTTCGAGAACGCCGCCTCTTCTCTCAGCGTCAGGCAGAAGCGCCGACTTCACCCACCGATCGTCCGTGAAATCCTGATCCGCAACCCCAAAAAAGCTGACAACAGGAACCTTAAGCCTTTCCTCAAGCCTTTTAGCCAAGACGAAGTTCAACGTTGCCTTTCTGAGAACCCCGCCGTATGGAAACAAGTTCGGCTGGTGCGCCGTCATCAACACAATGCTTGACCCATTCCTGAGACGCTTGATCCTGTCCTCAACAGAGGATGTCAGTGTCCCGCAAGCTCTGTGGAAAGCTTCAACATAATGCAAGAGCTTTGCCCTTGTCTCTTGAACATGCTCTTGGCTGATTTCCTCTCCGCTTTTTCTGTGGAAAGCGATACATGAGTCCAAGAGTTCCCCTAGGCTGGTTGGGGACTTGGAATAATCAGCGGCCATGGTTATTCTCAACTTCGAAAATGAACTTGCCAACCTCAAAGGCCTCTGCCACGTCCACGCCGGCTTGGTAACCTCTGAACTTGGCCAGTCCCTCAATGGCTTTCACGGCGTGCGAGTACCCTCCGTTGCCGTTGTTCACCTGAGAGCCGAAAGCCCGCATCACCCACCTCTTCAGCTTGAAGGTCTTTTCTATGTCAACGAAGACCTGAGGAGTGAAATCCCTCTGCGTGCTCGCCCCCTCATAGAGCAGAATCACTTTGCAACGCCTACCTGCGGACATGCTGGCTTGCCCAGCGTTTCTGTGGTCTTGATGTGTGTCTTTGGAGGTAGGCGCATAAATCATGTCAGGCTTTACCTTGGTTATGATTCTCTCAATTACGTCAATGGTGTCTCGCCCATCGCTCACGTGAGTATCTCGTAGTCCGCCGAAGAACAGGGCGTCAGCGCCCAGCATTTTCGCGGCTTTTCTGCATTCCTTTTCCCTGGCTTCTGGTTTTCCTGAAGCCTCTCCCTTCGTCAAGACGAGGAGGTAAACTTTGTCTCCGTTCATCTTGTGAAGAGCTAGTGACCCAGCGCAGCCCAACTCGATATCGTCAGGATGTGCCCCTATGGCCAAGACTACCTTCATGTTAAACCATCTCCAAAGTTCAAGCCTCAGACTTTCAGCTCTCTAAATCAGAAACCATAATCATGATCCTTGATGCCAAAGCGCGCGAACCCAGAATCAACCCATTGATTCCATGAGGATTCTGTTCATGATTGTTAAGCCGTGCCTGAGTTTCAGCTTCTTCTCTCCAAGCCTGGACCTGTACTCAATAGGCGTTTCCAGGATGCCGTAGCCTTTCCTCTCAACCAAGTGATTCAGCTCAACCTCCACGTCAAAACCTTTAGACTTCGGCCTCCAGCCCCGCAGGATATTCCAACGCACAACCCTCAGCCCAGTCAGCGGGTCACGCAGCTCCACGCCATTCATCATGTTGTGCACGAAGGCAAGCAGCCGGTTCCCGAAATAGAGCAGGTTGTGCATCTCCCCCAAGTCAATGTGTCCATTGAACCTGTTCCCGCACACCATGCCCGCACGCGGGTTTTCCTCCAAGATCCTAATCATCTTGAGCAGGTAATCTGCAGGATAAGTGAAATCAGCATCAATGAAAACAACATATTTCACGTCTGCATCCACGTTTGCAATCGCTTCGGCGATAGCGTCTCCTTTCCCCTTCCCCTTTTGAATCACGACTTTTGCCCCGAAGTACCTTGCGATGTTTGCCGTCTTGTCCGTGCTGTTGCCGTCTACCACGAGAAGCGCAGGATCACCGAGCACCTTCTTCAGCTCTGCCAGAGTGCAGCCTATTCCTTCTTCTTCGTTCATGGCTGCAACGAGAACGAGCACTTCGTGGGAACTCATGAATCTTCTCCTTTCATATGGAACTGTGATCGCAAGCTAATATTGGCCTTATTGCCAAACCGCTGATATGAACAAATAAGGAATATTGCTAAAACCCAAATAAACCAGTATAGAGGAATAATCTAGAAGATAAAACCACGTCACTGAGAAGCCGTCATGTTCAGCCACAAGCCCACAAACCGGTCATGAAAGCTTAGTGTGTCAAGCTTAGCATCATAAATCCACAACTCGACAAAAAGCTGATAATAATAACCGCGATTCTCTGTATCCCACGAACTCGATTTGTTAACACTAGACGTTACTCCGTTTACCGTTAGGCTCCCGACCACCAGATGATCTTCGAAAGACGAAACATTCGACAATGAAAAGGTCAATGGGGCACTCCATTCCTGATCATCTTGAAGGAAAACCCGGCACTCATATGACTGTTTAAGCGGACTCGGTGTCCCACTTGTGGCGTTGGGGAATGAGTCGGTCTCGTTTCGAAACTTCACGTAAACAACGTAATACGTTGACGAGCCCATGTGATCCGCGACACCAACGTAGATCAAGTGGTTTTCATTTGCTGTAACGTTGAACGGGTAGTCTTCAGCCATGTGGCTCGGACCCAGGATCCACAGCTCCGAAAACTCTTCTCCGCCTGGGAAATGCACTGTCAGACTCAGGGCTGGAGAGGCAAGAAGCAAGAGGCCGATGAGCCCTACAGCAGCAAAAGCAACCTTGTAGTCTTCAATCTTCAGCACCAGATGTCACCTCAGGCTTCAACTTCGGCAACCGCCGAGCATAAAAACGCTTAAACCAAATCCAAACAAGAATCAGTAACAGTGTGAAACCAGAAGCCCCAGACGCCCAGAAAATCACGCTCGAAACAATCAAGCTATGGGTGTTCTGGGCAGCTGAATCCTTCATCTTCAAAGCGTCATCCTTGACATCGTAAGCCGTTCTAAGAGACTGACCAGCTAAGTCCACAGCCCCGCTCAGATTCCCGTTCCCGTACGCGACTTCAGCCTTGGTCAAAAGACTTCCAGCATCATTCAACCTCACAATCAAACCAGAAACGTTTGCCCCCGCTCTCTCAGCGTCCAAAGTAGCGTTGAAGGCTTGGCGAATCGCAGCTTCTGCTTCTCCAATACTCGGTGAAGCTCCGTCGCTTCCCTTGACATAGAAGGATCCATGCGAGAACAAGCCTGTAATCGCTAGAACCAGCAGTAGCCAAGCAAAGCTCCTAACGCATCGTTTGGATGGACTGCTCACTTTCGATGTTTCCTCCCGTACACCGCCTTGAGCTTGCCATTCCTCTTAGGCTGACACATCCTCTTCAAAATCTCCCTCTCAAACATCGCGCTCTGAAGCTCATTCTCCAACTTTGAATATTTACTAGAAAAATCACCGTACTTTTCCAGAAAAGCCTGACCTTTCTCCGTAACCTCGTAGCCCTCATCGTTCGGGCGAAGGAAGCCGCTCCGGGTCGTTGCCCATAAGTACTTCTTCAGAAGCTCATGACTCAAGTTTGCAATGTACATGATCCGGGTCTTCTTTGCCCCGTTGCCGGCGGCATGCAGAATGTCCGCTGTGATGCCTAGCTCATCCCTGTACTTCACCATAGAAGGCACAACCAAATACAGAAAAACCATGGGAGAAAATATGCAAACCCAATTCAGGAAAGACGCGTTACTTGTGGAGCCAGCCCCTGCCACCCTTCTTCAAATGCTGCTCCTCTCTCCGGCACTTGGGCTGACTACTGATGAAGGATCTGGCTCTTGAGTGGGCACCCTTCTTCAACTCCGTCTGAATGAATTTTCCCCATCCTCCGACAGAGGGGTCAGGAGAATAAACAAGACCCTGAGACGCCCAGGACCCAACTATCTCCGAAAAACTTGGAGCCTTAGCATCCCTGCTCGCGAAAATAACGTCGCCCCGACTCGCAAAAAGCAGCGGGTAATCCCTGGAGGAAACCCCTTCAGCCCTGACCTTATCGTCAAACCGCTCCGTCCACAAAAGCCCCCACTCCTCCTTGAGCCTGCCCAGAAACTTATCCCGCTCAGCCCTGCTACTAGCCTGCACTAACTCAATCCCTCCCTGGCAGGAGCGGAACCGAAAAAACCCCGACGTCAATGAGGAGCGTCCCATGCTTCCCTTCTAGGATTAATTCCGAAAGGGTTCATAGTATTTAAACGATATTCTATATAAGACATAGTCAAGTGTTCTAGAACAACAACCAGTTTCTTCCAGAAAAACCCAAAAAAGATCACCGCAGAAAAGCGCGTCCAGACCATGCAAAGCAAGGCCAACCATCCATGATGAACAATATACAATTACGCGTTAGCAAGGCTTAATTCCGCACTCCGATGAGCTCCAAGCAGGCATCGTCTTGAAACCGCACAAAAGCATGCATGTACACAACAAGGCCGTCACCCTAGTGCTTCTGCCCGTCATGATGTTCTTCTGGTTACTCGGATGGAGTCTCTTCTGAATAGGCTCCCAAAACAAGCCCCAAAAACCCAAATCTGCCGCCATGATCAACAGGCCGATCACCGTAAGCCCGCGTACGGAGGAAAACATAGAAGCCGGCGCGTGATTCATTCCACCTGCTGCAAAACCATGAGGCGTGTATGGTGAGCCAGACCCACTTCTGTGGAAGAACATTGGTGATCTGTCCACACTTCGACGACGCATGCTTCTCAACCGGAGGATTCCTATTAAAAAATACCTCCAAAGAGGTCACGGTTCTCACTGTGTTCTCGAAATGCTCGTATGCACCCAATCTGAAGCTGTTGAAGCCTCTCAAAGGGGCTGTCAAGTTCTTGAACATGAACTTTCTGAGAGGAATAATCGCCACGTATGTCTCTGCGGAACGCAAGAAAGAGGATCAGCGGTTCTGCGACAGTGTCCCTGCAACGCAGATGTTCTTGCCTTTCAAAGACGCGTCAATGAGGGAACGTGCTGGCCATTATTCTACTGATTTGGACAATGTTAACAGAGAACCTACCTACGGTTCTGTCTTCAAGGCCATTGAGAACTGCGCCTCTTCTGGCGCCTATGACTCGGTTCTCTGCCCTTTGGCGGTCGGGAACCACGTAGACCACATGATTGTCCTGAAAGCCTGTTTGCAGATGCTTGAAAAGGACAAGGACATATCAGCGGAGGTATTCTTCTACGAAGATCTGCCGTACGCATCTACCTACGAACTGGATTTCATCAGGTCGCTGGCTTTGAAGAGAACGGGAGCATGTGAACCCTTGTTCGTTGATATCACGGTTGAAATGCCGTTGAAGCAGAAACTCGTGGGCATATACCATTCTCAGCTTGGAAACGAAACCAAAGAGAGCATTTTGTATCATGCAAGGCGGTTGTACATGTCATGGGAAAATAGAACTGGTGCCACAGGGTACTGCGAACGATTCTGGAGGCTAGGTCTCGCCAAGCATTGACGAATTGAGCTTCAAGCAGTGTCTAGCGAGCGCTCTTCTATGCGCAAGTATCTAATTTTGGTAGCAGAAAAAGTTGTCGTGACCCAAGCAGTGGCCGTATGCAGCAACGTCAAAATCGAGAAAAGCAGAACAGCCAGGATCCTGAAGCATTTTCTCGAAGCTGGTGGCCGTTCAACGCCCAGCCGAGACATTAACCCTAAATAACACAGGCCCCTTAGCCAACACTAAGAAAGGGAGGAACAAGCCCGCGTTTCGCCGTCGGACACCTGTCGCTCGGATACATCCTTGGCAAAGCAGCCTCTAAGCTGCTTAAGACAAAAATCAATCTTCCACTAATCTTCACACTGTCCGTAATCCCAGACGCTGATATACTGTTTCAGCACTTCGGGCTGATTAGCCATCGGGGACCAACTCACTCAATCGTCCTCACCATGATCGCTTTTGCCCCATTCCTAGTCATCTACCGCAAGAAAGCATTACCCTACCTGGTAGCCCTTGCCTCGCACGCTCTAATCGGTGATTTCCTGCTGGGAAGCCCATTCCCGCTGCTCTGGCCCATAACGACACAGCGCTACGGAATAGGATGGGGCATCACCAGCCAGATAGGCATGGCACTTGAATGCGCGTGCTTTGTCGCAGCACTGATCATCATGATAGCAGCAAGAGACGTAGCCAGACTTATGCGACCACGCGCCTCAAACCTGATCCTAGCCATACCGGTATTCACCGTGATACTCCCAACAGTTCTGAGATACCCGATGCAAGTGCCAACGTGGCTCATACTGCCACACATAATCTACCTAGCCATGTTCACCGCATCAATGCTCGCCGCCATACCAAAAGCCGCCAGAAACATGCGCCAAACTTTAAATCCGCTACACAATCTAGAAAAGACAACACACGGACAGATTCTCACAAAAATGGTCAACCGTGCCGGGGTCTCCTAGCCAGGTATGGAGCAAGCCTGGAGACACTTTCGCGTGCCTAACAGCTTGTGGCCTCTCGGGGCCACGTGGGTTCGAATCCCACCCCCGGCGCCTACGCTGATCCCTCGATAGGTCGTCCCTGTTTTTCAGGTCATTTTCTTTTTCCGCGCCAGCTACACGTAAACGGTCAAGACCAGCTTCTAGTTGAGTTCAAACCTAGGCGGAAACATTGTTTCAGAGAATTATACGCGGCTGATGATTATCCAACCTGCCTTCTTCTATGAGGATACGTCCTTGCTTGAGCTTTCATCTGCAAAAAAAAGTAGTGGGAGATAGTGGCTGTCGCCGTTTTCTTGGATGCTAGCTTCCTGAGGTTATCAGTGACATCTCGTTCGACGTTTGGATTCCGTCGCCGTTCAGGTCCTGCCAGCTGTAGATGTAGAACGAGTACACGAAGTCGCCGATGTGTGGCCACACCAGGTCTGCGAAGCAGAGGCCGCTGGCGTAAGTTCCCTGCGCGGACATTCCCCACTGAGAGAGCACCGTTCTGTTGCCATCCTTGAAAGTTTGGATCACGAAGTAGTCCATGACGTTCGGGTTGTACGTTGAAATCGCCACTGGATAGAGCGTCTGGCCGTTGTCAATGCGCTTGAACGTGTAGTACGTCGCATTCGCGTCCAACCAGACCATGGCAAGACCTTGGCTCTCGTAGTACTGCATGACCTTGCTCGCGAACCTCCCGCCGAAGATGACGATGTCGCCCGAGACCAGCGGCGCACCAGAAGTCTGGTTGATGAACGTCGGGTTATTCTGCGAGATTATGTTCTGAGACTGTGCCGACTTGCCGTAGACGAAGCCGAGGGCCGAGTCATCGTAGATGTTGCCCGTCCGAAGGTAATAGACCGTTTGAGCCTGGTCCTGCATTATCGCTGAGGCCAAGGACTGCACCGCGGACGGTCGGACGATGGATAGTCTGAGGGCAGAGTTGTTCTGCAAGGATGCAGTGTTGTAGCTGAACTGTGTTCCCCATCCTGGGTTGTACTGGATCCCCACCGTGGCGCTTGCACCATAATCGATACTTGAGCTTCCGAAGTAGACGTCCTGGTACTGGAACACTATGTCGCTGCTGTTCTCGTAGAATATGGCCTCGAACGTCGCGTTGTCCACGTCGTAGTAGTGGGCGACGTCGCTCCATTCCAGTACTAGCATTCGGTTTGGTGCGGCGCCCAGCAAGCCGTAGAACGCCACTCCGTGACTGATGGCGGTTCTCATGTTGAGGTCGTCCCAGAAGACGCCGATAAGCCTCTCCACGCCGTAGCCGTTCTGAGTAGGAATCGGCGTATTGCCCAACCCTAGGTACTTGTCCTCGAAGTTTATGTTTCCGTTCGAGCCGACTGTCAGGTTTGTGTAGAGGTCGTCGTAGAAGTTTATTGGAAACGGTGTCGTTATAGTTTGTACATTGTCGTCGCCCAAGCAAAAGCCGGCCGCCCCGTCGCCTATTTCCACCCATCGATACGCTGTTGTCTGGATGACGTAGCTTGGCACCGCTTTGCCAGCCGTCCTGACGAGCCAAACATCGTAGCCGCCGGCGCCGAAAGAGTTCGTGTCGCCTGCCAGCACTAATCCGCCGTCACTCGCCTGAACCACAGAATACCCATAATCGGCGCCTGTTCCACCGTACGTCTGGTTCCACAGCATACTACCAGCATAGTTCGTCCTAACCAAATAGAAGTCATAGCCGCCAGCACCAAAAGAGTTCGTGTAGCCCGCTACTGCGTATCCGCCGTCACTCGTCTGAACCACTGACCACGCAACATCGCCGCCTGCTCCACCGTACGTCTTGTTCCAAAGCAACGTGCCAGACGAATCCGTCCTAACCAAATAGCAATCACCGCCGACAGCACCAAAAGAGTTCGTGTAGCCCGCTATCGCGTACCCACCGTCACCTGTCTGAACCACAGAATACCCATAATCTGTACCTGTTCCACCGTATGTCTTGTTCCAAAGCAACGTGCCAGACGAATCCGTCCTAACCAAATAGCAATCACCGCCGACAGCACCAAAAGAGTTCGTGTAGCCCGCTACTGCGTATCCGCCGTCACTCGTCTGAATCACAGAATACCCATAATCTGTACCTGTTCCACCGTATGTCTTGTTCCAAAGCAACGTGCCAGACGAATCCGTCCTAACCAAATAGCAATCACCGCCGACAGCACCAAAAGAGTTCGTGTAGCCCGCTACTGCGTATCCGCCGTCACTCGTCTGAATCACAGAATACCCATAATCTGTACCTGTTCCACCGTACGTCTTGTTCCAAAGCATGCTACCGTAATAGTCCGTCTTGACCAAATAGAAATCACTGCCTCCAGCACCAAAAGAGTTCGTGTAGCCCGCTATCGCGTACCCACCGTCACCTGTCTGAACCACAGAGTCCGCCTCTTCGTAGCCTGTTCCACCGTATGTCTTGTTCCAAAGCATACTGCCAGCATAGTTCGTCCTAACCAAATAGCAATCACCGCCGACAGCACCAAAAGAGCTTGTGTAGCCCGCTACTGCGTATCCGCCGTCACTCGTCTGAACCACAGAATACCCATAATCGGCGCCTGTTCCACCGTACGTCTGGTTCCATGCCGTGGGTGGCGTCAAGGAAGACGCAGAGGAATTGGCGACCTGAACGGCCCCTCTTGCCTTTCCAATCGGCGCATTAGTCATCAAAGCCACACTAGCCAAGAGCAATACTGTCGCCATGCATAATTTTCCTGATCTTCTATTCATTTTCCCGTTTTCTCCTTTCAGATTCTTCTTTCCTTTTCGGGCAGTAGCGGCCCATCCAACGTTGGGTTGCCACACTGCCTTCATGTCGAGGAACTTTCTCCTCGATTTTTGGGGAAGACCGTTACGCTTCTTGGGGTTTCCCACGAGGGGTAGATCATCCCTGAAGTGATCACCCCATTTTCTGCTTCAAGGAGCATGGGCACGTTGTAGTCAAATTCTAAATAAGTCTTGTGGAAGGAGGTTTCGTTCGGCTAGAGCTTTTCGTCTCTTCGTTTGATTTCCTATTTCCAGTTCCTTCTACACTTTTCATTCTCTTGCCTAACCGACTCGGATATGTCACCGTGTTTCAGGCCAGCTCTAAAATGAAGAGTCTCATCCACCCGGCGGTGCGTCAAATGGCCGTTGCAGCTGGAGCCCAGATCACACTGCCATTTGCAGTCGCCAAAAGCCGACAGAAACCCCAGAAAAATGGAGGGGTGCTGGCGGTGGCATCTCCACCGTGAGTGGGGTTCGAACCCCACTCACAGAATTTGCCCCCTGGAGCCTTGCAATACAGGAGCATTGAGGAAAAAGCGGTTGCAGCACGCCTACGCTTCGCAACATCAAACGCAATCAGAAAACAGTTGTATCATTATCCACTTTCAATGGTTATGTTGAACGAGTCAGCCGAAGGGGCCATGGTCTTCCAGGCGATGGCGAGTTCGCTTACGCCTACAGCAAAGAAATCATCCGCGTCCAACAGTGACCTGCCGATTCCGCAGATGGGCTACGATTTGCCAGCCGTCGCGGAGGCTTTGCTGAAGAAGCTGAAGCCCGACCTGCAAGTGGCGCATGCACGGATCCGAGTTATCTCTTCTTGCGCGTCTTGCGTCTAACTGTCGCGAAGGCAACTGATAGCATTGCCAGAACCGTGAGATAGAAAGATGAAGACTTTGCAGTGCCGTACCCTGTCACAGAAACCGAGAAACCCCCGACAGTAGCAGAAACAGTCTGGGTCTTGTAGTTTCCCACGATATCTTCGCTGGCTGTCACATTTATGGAATCACTTTGCGCAGAGGATGAGCCCGTCGTGCCTGTCCAAATATACTGCTTAGTTGCAAACACGCTTACGGTTAGGGGTGTTTGGAAGGCAAAGGTGTGCACGGAATGCATTGGCCAATGAAACGACGTGGGAAGCTGATTGACCCCATATGGAGTGTCGTCGACAACAAGCACCGTGCCCGCAACGTCCAGGGAAACGCCAATTTGCGCAAAGGTAATCTTCTCTGACGAGCCAAAAGCATAAACTTTACCATCATTTGAGCCCACATAGACCAAACCGCCAGTAACAGCAGGAGAAGAGAACACTAGGCCGCCAGTTGCCAACGCGCTTACTGCCAGAAATAGCAACAATGGACCAGAAATAGCCTTCCTCCACAATTCAAATCTCCTTCCCCTGAACTCTGAACCATTATGCTGAATAAAAAAGTTTTGAACAAATCACCAATCGATATGTTGGCGCGCGTTAGAATCTGCCCGAAGTCAGTTGAAGGTCTCGAATCCGTTTATGCGAGCGTTCTCGTGTCTGCTGGCTTGCTGGAAGTGTTAAGCATGCCTTAAGCATGGCACTCTCATCTTCACCCAAACGATTTGCAGAACCATTATGATTCCGCAAGCAATCGTTCCGCTTGACACATTTGCAATAAGAGATGATCGTTTCCCTTAGGTTTTGCTCCTTAGCGCGCCAAGAATCTACGACATCAACAAACCATGGACAACCTGGAAGGGCAGAGTGGGCAGTTTCACAGGTTTTGGGAAAAAGAATCATGAGATGACTTCTGTCATTATCTAAACTGCACTGCAACAGGCTAGTCGAGCTTTCAAATGAAAAATCTTGTTCGAAATTTCTTCCATGAGCGAGCCTCCCCTATTTTCCTGCTGCGAGACGATACCTTTCAGAATCGGGTGCGTCTCAAACACTCGTTTCTAAGAAAAAAGAGGGGTTGCGGGTGGTATCGCCACCGTGGTGGGGGTTCGAATCCCACCCCCGGCGCCTCTAACATTGTTTTGGATGAGCCCTCTGCGGGGAGTCTTTCTGGTTTTGTGCAGACGGTTTTTTGGAGATGACAGTGTATGACAGCAATGCTTATAGAGTTGTATGACAATTTGTATGACAGTGAGTACACTCATGTCGGCTACGATCACGATACGCATACCCCGCAAACTCAAAGAAAAGATGAAGCAAAACCCGGCAAAATGGAGCGAGGAAGTGAGAAGCTTCATTGAGGAAAGAATCAAGCATCTCGAAATGCAGAAAATTCTCCAAGAAATAGAGACGAGAGCAGAAAAAAGACGAGCCAAAACAGATTCTGCCATCCTCATCAGGGAGGACAGAGAACGCCGAAACTAGTCATTGACTCAGCCATCCTAGTTAAACTAGTAATAAACGAACCCAACTCCAAAGAAGCCAGAACCACCTTAGCAACGCTATTAGGAAGAGACTACAGCTTCTACACCGTAGATCTTGCCTTAGCCGAAAGCATGAATGCCATATGGAAACATGCTCGCTTGCACAAAGACCTGAAACCTGAAGACACAGACACGGCAATACAAGACCTTCTGGAAATATATGATAAGCTGAGCATCGTTACCACTCGAGAACTGGCAGAAAAGGCCGTGGACATAGCCCTGACTCAAGGCATCACTGTCTATGACGCACTGTACATAGCAGCGACCCAAGAAATAGATGCAACATTGTACACAGCCGACCAAAGACTGCACGTAACAGCAAGCAAATCGACAAAATCAAAACTTTTAAAACCCAGTTAACACACATGCATAACTGCACAGAAGCACGTCTGGAACCGAGAATCAAGGAGAAACGTAGTTTCCGATTGAGACAGTTCTGTCTACTTAAGGCTTTGACTTGTTGATTCTGGATATATGATATCCGTGGGATTCATACAAGAAATTGCGGCACGCGACGGTTTGACGTCTCTATTTGAAGTATGGAAAAAAAGGATGGTTTGCTTCTAAATTAAGGTTGTTAACTTGATTTAGAATCTTCGTCTTGGGGGACTTCTCTTTGAATAGCATTCTCGGCAGTATACTGGCCTGGTCCCGTCAGGCTTGAATGGGACTTCGCATTCTTTTCCGCAATCAGCACAGACTGCCTTATGCATCTCTTTATCATACATCTAGATTTCAACTCCTTCGCTCTTCACGTGCAAAAAACGCTTTTTACACTGTGTAACATTGCGTTGAAGCGTAGCTTATAAGAATTGCCATCGAAAAAGCAAAGCCCCATGAGGCTCCGCCCAACGTTTTCGCAGATTGCTACAGAAACATGTGTGAGAGTGTGCACGCCTATTTCCTGTGGCGCTCGATCCTTTCGTGCCTTTGCGTCTTTCTGCGCCATTCCTTCTTCTTCACTCCCTTGATGAAGGACCTGCCATAACCGTGTTGAGCGGATTCTCCTCCTCGGAACTGGTCTATGCTCTCGTAGAAAGCAGGGTAGTCCATCTGGTTCTGCTGGAGAGCCACGATGTTCTGGTTCAGCAGTTTCTTGGTTTCGGGGTTAGATGCCTTGTCAAAGATGTCGGAGTAGGTGAGGTAGGCGGCGTGAAACTGAAAGCTTGACTGGTCATCGATTAAGAGCTTCTCTGTTGAAGCTGACTCCTTATTTTCAGATTCTTCGGTCATGTTTTTCCAGGCTCTTGCGACACTATAGAATGGGACGCTTGCCTTTTATAGATAGTGTCTATCGGGCGCTCACTGCGTTTCTTCATGTGGCTTATTGTATCTTTGTTTTGGCTTCTTTGAACAGGTTTTCTGTCTTGGATCTCCATTTCGCAAATTCTTCTGGGTTTTCAGGGTAGCTCCTGTAGTGGACGCCGACTTGTTTCATCACGTTGACTGTGAGCCGAAGCTTGTTCAGGAAGCGCATGTTCTTCAACCCACGGAACACGCGCTTGGCAGTCTCGGTGATGTTCAAGTGGAACTCGTCGCCTAAGCCAGCCTTGAGAACGTCTTCTTCGGTCAACAGCTTGTAGTTCATGCCGTAGTTCAAGTCCTCATCTCGGCTGACGATGAGCAGCAAGCGGAAAATGTCCAGCCTCGCCTGTTTAGAGCCGTATTCCTTCATGTATTTGCCGTTGTACGGCCACAAAGATGCTGTGCTGACGTCGCCGCGTTCTAGGGCTTCAACGATTGTTTCGCCGGCCAAGAATCCGCTGAGCATTGATGGCCCTATTCCGCCGCCGTGAATGGGGTTCACCAGACACGCTGCGTCACCTACCAGCATGACGCCGTTTCCGACCATGTTGTCCAAAGGCCTGCGAGTTGGATCATACCAAGAACCGCCAGTCAAAAGCAGGGAACCCGCAAAAATGGGCTTGGTCAGAACGTGCTTGTAGAACTGGCTCTTGGGCTTCGGGAAGTTTCCACGCATGCAAATTCCGAGTCCAGCGTTGACTCTTGCGCTGCCCTTTGGGAAAATCCAGGCGTAGCCGCCCGGAGTTGCTTTCTGGTTCAGGTAGATCTCGCAGTATTTGGAGTCCTCAATCTCTTGTCTAAGCTGGCGGATCTCGCGGTAGCAGGCTTCAACATCCTCGTTTGCAACTTCCGTTTCAAGCCCCATTTTTTGAGGAAGGTTACGTCTGACAACTGCCATGAAGCCGCTGGCGTCTACAACTATTTTGCCAGCTAGGCGAGCATTCTCTTCGGTTTTCAGGTTCTTTGTTGAAATGCCTGTTACGAAGCCTTTCTCGACTGTGGGCTTCAAGCACTGCGTCTGATCAAGAAGGGTTGCTCCTTCATCGAGGGCTTTGTTGAGGAGCCATTGTCCGAAGAGTCGTCTGTTCAGCATGTGGCCGACGAAGTCTTCGTGCTGAATCGTGAAAATGGTCTTCATGTCAGGGGAATAGATCCGTATTCCCTCAATTCGCTTCTCCAGCTCTCCGCCTTTCGGCTTTTCCAGATTCAGTTCCTTCAGGTGATGCTCGCCTAACGCGTCTCCGCAGACCTTTTCGCCTATGTCCTCTCTTTTTTTGCTCTCAACTATGCAGGTTTTCAGGCCTGCCTCACTCATTGTTTTCGCAGCTAGGCATCCAGCTGTGCCGGCTCCAACTACAATCACGTCAAACTTGGTCAAGCTTTCACCACCAGAGCGCACGATGCATCTTCCTTCACTTTGTTGTGTGAGTAAACGCTTATAAAATGTGAAGTATGCCCATGCACACTAGGTGTAAGCGAACGAACTCTGGATTTGCGCTGGGCAGTGAGGTTCGAAAGCTCGTCGAGTCACGCATAGACCGCACGTTGAAGGGCATCGAGGAAACGCTGCAGTGCCTGTTGGAAAAGCAGGAGATCAGCTTGGAGGATTTGAAGGAGAACATTCAGAGCCTGGAGGAGAACTTTAGTTTGCTTTCGCAGAAGTGGAATCTTGAGATACTGTACACGCTTTTCTTGAAGAGCGCTGTCAGTTTTAGCCAGTTGAAGAGGATATTGGGCGTTAACTCGCGAACTCTGTCGGATAAGCTGAAGGCCCTGAAGCAGCACGGCTACATCGAGAGAAACGTCAAGACGGAGCCGCCCCTGAGAGTGGAGTATGGGCTCACATTAAGGGGGAGAAACACGGTTCTGCTGGCGTTGCCTCTGCTTTATCACTCGAGCAGTGCAGCTTCGCCTCAGTCCAAGTAGAACCCGATGGCGAATAAGACGGTTTTTCCTGGTGTACCTGAATCCAGAATTCATAATCGTTTAATATATTCATGCCTAAACCATGGAGACGTTAAGCAAAAAAGAAGAAAGGTGTTGAATGAAAAATGATGAAGAAACCCACTCTCAAGAAAGTCGTTAAGTACATGGTCGACTTGACGAAGATAGATGGAGACGGGGCTTTCCCATGTCCGAAATGTGGAATCCTGATATCTCCGGACGACGAGTCAGAAGATACCTATCAAATCGTCTCCACAAGAGTCAAAGGCGACGAGCTGGCAGAGCTTGTTTTGACGTGTAAGAAGTGCGGAACCACCATGAAGCTTACCGGTTTCATGTCTCAGCCTGAAGCTTAGACTTGATTGGAGTCTCCCGCTTTTTGGGTTAACCCCTGTTTGAAGCTGCCAGTTCATGCAACCCTTGTTAGCCGAATGGTTGCAGACTCGGAAAGATGCACATCACAAAGATCGCAATGAGACCAATCGCGATGAGCTTTCTGCCTGTAGTCAAGCTGGAAACGTCGTCCAAGGGTCCAGGGTGCTTAGAGAAGGACATGAGCAGCACGAGGAAAGCCATTAGGTAGACCCCGTCGAGGAACAGGAAGATGACTGACAGGGCAGATAGGACTAGTCTCGGTTTTTCGCCTAGTATCGATCGTGAGACGTGGCCGCCGTCAAGCATGGCAGCGGGCAACAGGTTAAGCATCGTGACGAATAGGCCAACCCAGCCTGCAAAGGCAAACGGCTGCACAAGAAGCACGCCGCCGGCAGGAGTTTGAGGAAGCAGGTTCAAGCCCTGCAATGCTCGTCCGATTAGGATCCAGAGTATTGGGTTCTGTATTGGTTGGGTTCCTGAAACTGGGACTGATGGAATCAGCATCATTAGACCTACGAAGCTGACTATGGCGGCTATTATGAAGCCGGCTATAGGTCCGTCTGCTCCTATGTCGAATAAGGAGTCTTTGTTTGGAGGGAGAGACTTCTGCATTATCACCGCGCCGAAGGTTCCGAAGGGGGGTGGTCCAGGGATGAAGTATGGCATTGTGGCGTCGATGCCTTTCTTGTTTGCGGTGATTTTGTGGCCCATTTCGTGCGTGCCCAGCACTGCGAGCATGGCTGCGGTGAAGGAGGCTCCTCCAAGGTAGGGGTTGATCACGTCTGGGGACATCATGTAGCCCGTGATGAAGGTGGTTCCGACGGTGGCTAGCAGGAGCGCCCAGTTTATCAGGGTGTTGCTTGGTTTGACCGGTGGCTTAGGAATGACTCTGAGGACTATCTTGCCCGCTTCTCGCCGTAATAGGGGGATTAGCTTCATCGGTTCCAGTTCCTTGAGCAGTCTGAGAAAGGCTTGCTTGGTTTCCTGCGGCTGCTTAAGATAGTACGTTGGAATGCCGTGCTCCATTAGAGACTCCTCTAATTGGAACTTTGCAGAGACTACTTGAGTCACTTTTTCAAAATCACTCTGTTGGAAGACGGGTGCTTCTGCTGTTGTGTCTGGCGTTTTAGTCATGAAGAACAGACTCTTCATTTTGTTTTCGTAATAGAGTATTCAGGGAGTAGAAAAGTCTATTGGAATTGTTCCTTGACCTTGCTCATGCTCTGATAATGAGAAGAGGTACGATTATTCAGCGACTGTGTTGACGCTTGAACAAGACCGCTGTGAGATCACATCGTTGGCAGTTGTCGCGCGCGCTAGATAGTCTTAAATATAATTGGTAAGAAACTCTAGCGGTTCAGGCGCTTCCATGTGTTGTCTGCCACTGACTTAGAGAGTGAACGCTTGCAGTTTCAGATTGTTGAGACCGCTCAACTGGAAGTGGAGAGTTGTGAGGAAAGACCGCTGTTTTCCCTGATAATCCCAATATATAACGAGGCGGATATCATAACTGAGAGCCTGAATATTCTTCAGAGGTTCTTCGAAAAATGTGACTGCGAACTGGTGTTTTTTGACGATTGCAGCATGGACGGGACTTACGATAAGTTGAGAAACGCGAGGGCATCCTCGAAAGATCCCAAGATTCGTCTGATACACTCGGGCGCTAGAATAGGCAAGGGTGGAGCCATAAAAAACGCGATTACGAAGGCCAAGGGCGAAGTAGTTCTCATCATGGATGCGGATTTGTCTGCGGACCTGAGAAGCGTTCCAGAGTTGGTGAGAGAGGCGCGTGAAAGCGGAGGACTCGTTGTGGGCGAGAGAAGCACTTCTGATAGGTCAACCCAAGGCTTTGTTCGGGTTATGCTAAGCCTATTCTATAATATTCTCGTGAGAACGCTGTTTGGAACGGGTGTCAGAGATCATCAATGTGGTTTCAAAGCAATGAGAATAGATGTTGCTCGAAGGCTGATGGCTGGAATACGAAATGATGGATTCATCTTCGACACGGAACTTGTGGTCCTTGCACGGAGATTAAGGATGCCGGTTAAACGAGTCCCAGTAAAGTGGGCAGATAATAGACCTAGGAGAGCACATCTGAAATGGGTAAGAACCAGTTTTACGATGATGAAAGATCTCTTTATGCTAAAGGCAAGTGGCCCAACATAGGAACAGTTCATAATGCTTTATTCAAATGAAAAAGAAAATGCCAGCATCAATGCTGTGACGTTCACAACAGTCCTGAGTATAGTTGATGATATTTTTCGGCTATTGTGCTCCAAGAAAAGCGATTGACCGCTGTTTCTCTGGCTCTTTCGCCCAATCTGCGTCTTTCGTTTTTGTCATCAATCAATCTGGTTATTTGCAGAGCGATTGCATTGGGGCTTGATGGTGGCACGAGTAATCCGTCGACTTTGTCTTGTATTATTTCAGCTGGGCCGCCTACGTTTGTGGCTATTACTGGTTTCCCGCAGGCCATTGCTTCGATCACTGCTTTTCCAAATGGTTCTCCCAGAGTCGGAAAGCAGAAGACGTCGCAGCGTTTATAGTACTGGGGCATGTTCGAATAAGGCACAAATCCCTCGAACTTCACATGTTCTTCGATGCCTAGTGCTCTTGTCAAAGTGGTCAGTGCTTCTTTTTGTTGACCTTCTCCGACTATAGTCAGATCGGCCTTTAATCCATGCTTCCTAACTTCTGCTATTGCTCGTATCAGATCGTGAACGCCTTTGAGAGGATAAAGTGAACCTGCATACAGGATCTCACATTCTTCACGTCTTTCTTTCAGTCGAGCGGGTTTGAACACGTCGGTGTCAACGCCGAAAGGGATTACGGATATGTTGCGTTCGTTAAAGGTTTCTTTGTACAGGTTTTTTGTTTGATTGGTTATCGTGATTATTCTGGCGCATTTCTTAATCGTCTCCTTATGAAGTCTGGATGTCAATGGGAGGAGAATTCTCTCAGTCAAAGGTATGTTGTAGTAACGTATGGAGATAGGTCCAAGAATGAATGGTTGCTTTAAGCCTTTGACCAATGCTATTGGACTGAACGTGTAGTTGAAGACTGCGGGAAGCATGTGGTGTATTATATCAGGTTTCATTTCATCGACGAGTTTCTTTGCCTTGATCAAACTACGAAAAAGAAACTCAGAGTGTGAAGCATATCTTTGCATGATGCCGCTAGTTGGCGACATCTTGAATGAACCGACCTGATGAAAAATCACATTGTCCAATGGTCTATGCACCCGAACAAACGGGGATAATGCCTCAAACTGATAGCCATACTTGGCCATGTGCTTGAACAAGTTATAGCAATGCGTGCCTTCACTAGTCAGTAAGTAATCAGACAGTATGTGAGAAGCCGAAGACACCAAGACTCTAAACATGCCTAGTCCACAAGTGTTGTCAGGAAGCGAAGATATAGCATTATTGATCATCATAGAATGCTAGCTTCGGCCTTCCGCAATTCACTTAAATACTTTTCATTCTCATAGTTACCGAAAAGAAGTCTTGGGTGGCATATCGGATTGTCCATGCAAAGAACAGAAACAAAGGCTTATTGGGACAACGTCGCGAAGGAAGCAAAAGACAAAGAGAATGTCAAGTCAAATGATGAGTGGATTCCTTCCAGGAATTGGATAGCGGAATATGCAGATGCGAAAGCGAAGGATTTGCTTCTGAAGACATTCGAGAAATCGGTTGCTCTGGACAAAAACAATAGTCAAGCCCTTGATATTGGATGCGGCCCAGGGAAATGGACTAGATTGCTTGCCCAGAAAGGTCTCTCGGTAACAGGGATTGATGCAAGCGCAGGCATGATAGGGCTTGCAAAAGAACGAACAGCAGTATGTTACAGGCAGGTCACCTTTTGCGTTATGGATGCTTCCGTTCTTGGTTTTCGAGACGCGTCTTTTGAATTTGTCAATTGCGTGACTGTGTTGCAACACATCCTAACTGATGAAAAGTGGAGGCATGCAGTCCGAGAAATCGCGAGGGTCACCAAGCCTCAAGGGTATTTGCTCCTTTACGAAGTAGCGCCTGCATTCATCCTGAAGAGGAGAACACAAAATCTTCGTTTCCGAACACTGAAAGAGTATGAAGCCGAATTCGCAAAATCTGGGGCGCGGCTAGTTTTCACGCTGGCCACTGACATTTCTTATCCTCTAACAGTCTTGGGCCTGAGAAGATTTTCGACCACATTTGACCAGAATGAGGTCTACTATTACTGGACGAGAAGAACAAGTATCGTACCTTTTGGGAAAATATTGTCGATCATCTCAAAGATCGTAGCCCGAATAGCCAGACAAGTGGACTATCGTCTGGGAAGGACACCTCTGGGCCTACTTTCTCCACTGAGAATACTACTGTTTGAGAGAAGCAATTGCTGACAACAACCATTCTGACGCCGCATTGCTTCTTACGGTAGAATTGCTATTATATCCAAGATTTCTCTCTCGGAGTAGTAGTCATGCAAGATAGCAGTCGTCGGAATCTCTTCATGACAAGGAATTGACATCTAGCTACAGACTGCGTCAACAGCGCTTGAAGGAGAAGAAGAGAAATATGGCAATGCTTAGGTTAGTGAATGATAGCACATGGTCGAAAGTCATGAGAATCTGTTTTGTGTTGATTGAATACCCGCCTTTTATTGCAGGAGGCGCTGGGGTCTATGCAGAGTGTCTATGTCAGGAGCTTGCAAAGCTTGACCATGAGGTCCACGTGCTCACGCCGCAATTCGGCGTTGGGAAGTCAGTGCGTGAAGCATAGAGTCACTATACATAGGGTTCCAGTGATACGCAGGTCTTCGCTTTGGATTCCATGCTTTTGGCTGAATCTGCGAAGCTACTATAGGGTCCTTCACAGTCTTCACAGAAGACTTGACTTTGACCTGGTTCACGGAAACGTCAACAGTGATTGCACTCACTTGTCAATAGATAGTCAGACAAAACATGAGCAGCAGAAGACACCAAAACCCGAGACATGTACTTTCTGCAATGTATTGAAGGTAAACAGAAATTTAGGTTTATTGATTCCCACATAAAGGAGCATATTGACACCTCTAATGCTTAAATTCTTCTAGCGGTTGATACGATAGCAAATGATAGTACTGTAGACCATGAGATTGCACTTGCGAAAACTCGGATCCGAAATTCTTGATTATAGCCCTATACGACGGGTGAGACCTATTAATCGCAGAAGGTGGACCTACGTCCCTGCCACGACACCATAATATATGATATTCAAGCTAATGAAGGAGAAAAACTGCAATGTCAGTTGAATTGAAAAACAAGGAGAGAAAAGCCTGGGACCTATTTCTGTCTTGTCAAGAGACTTTCAAACGGGAATCAGACAAACCATACTCTTTTGGGATCTTGTGGACGTATGTCTACAGAAGAAATTTCGAAGCTATCATGAAACTGATGGGTGGCGTGAGACAAAAAACGATTCTTGACATTGGATGTGGAGGAGGATGGCTAAGTGAATGGTTGACTCTAGAAGGGGCAACAGCTGTTGGCCTGGACATATCTTTTGAGTTTTGCAGAGTTTCAAAAGAAAGATCTAAGAAAAGAGGCACAGGCATAAGCTACGTATGTGCTGATGGAGAAAGCCTTCCTTTCAAAAAGAATTCATTCGATGCATCTATTGCTTATCAATCCCTTCACCACCTACCAAACCCCGAGAAAGCCATTGGCGAAGCTCTAAGAATATCAAAAACTTTCATATTAGGAGATGAACCAGCCAGAATACTTCTCCCAGATTTTCCCATCAGATTATTGAAGATACTGTCTTTATCAAACCTGCACGTTGGGGAGTTGAGCGGAATTGAACAAAAAAGATTTAATCCATTAGAACTCCGCGAAAAGTTCCGAGAATCAGAGTATTCGGTGAAGTACGAGAGACAATGGAGTGTCGTTCCAACGTTTTTCTCTAAAACAGAGAAATACAATGTCATGAGAGCGGTTTATAAGACTATCCATAGAATTCTAATGGGAATAAGACCGATCCGAAATGTAGGACATGGACTTACGATGATAATTGAAAGGAAACAACAAGAATCCGTTCCTATCACTAAAACTCCTTCAGGATTTTCTTAGGGCCGTTTGTACGGGTAAGTCGTGAGGATTCTGTAAGAAAAAAAGGAATCATGCAAAGCGTTAGTTTAAGACACTTGCTCGCGTGAACGTGCCGCGCGTATTTAATGGTCTAGGGATGGATTCAATCTTATAAATAGGTGAAGCGTACGTCTACCTTAAACATAAAAAAGGAAGGACTGCACTTTGCCGAAAGTGTTAGAAACACTTACAGCATTTGGTCGGAAACACACACGTGCGATTCTTGATCTTGCCATTATTCTTGCTGTCACAATTGTAGTTTTTCGCAACTGGATATTCTCACCACAATGGCCGGCAGGCGGTGACGTCTTAGGTTTCATATCGCGGGAATATCTTTACTGGAAAGACTATAAGTGGCTGTTTGTCTGGCGCCCTAACTCCTTTGGTTACCCTGAGGGAATAAACGTGTTGGATTTTTTCTTTATGCTTCTGCACTTTGTCGCACAAAATGCCGTAAACACAGCCAAGATTTTCGCTGTATTGTCATTCGCTCTTGCAGGATTTGGAATGTACGCTTTCGGTTATCATTGCACCAGAAGAAACCTACCAGCTCTAGCAGGTTCTCTCATTTACATCCTTAATGGACAATTCCTCACCCAGTTAACCGAAGCTCATTTAGACATAATGTTCAGCTATGCTTTGGCACCGATAATTTTCCTGTTTTTAGATAGAGCTTTTGAGAATGGAAAATTGAAGGATATCGTTGCCAGTTCCATCCTGTTGGGAATCATGTTAACTGGCTTTCAACCACAAATGATACTGATCTACGGAGTTTTTCTCGTTCTATTCATGACTATCAATCTTTTGCGACCACAAAAATCGTTGCGTTTTCGTGGCAGTGTCAAATTCCGTCTGAAAACACTCGTTAGCATATGTGCACTGACCATGATACTCTCTGCATGTTTTTGGATGCCGTTACTGTTCAACATAAAAGCCCCGTATCTCTCTACTAACTTCAGTCGAGGAAGCCTAGAAGACGCTTATACCACTGGCTACAAGACCTTCTATGAAGCCTTCACGCTGACTGGAAAAGAGAGTGTGGGCTACCTAAACGTTGTAGATGTGACAAAGGATGCTGGCCTACAGATCTTGCCAGTTCAGACTATTCTTTTGCTTGTCTTTGCTTTCGCTTATGTGATAACTCTGGTGTTTAGGCTCAACCGCTATAGCTTTTTCTTTGGTTTGTCCGCATTGATTTCGATAATTCTCTCGATGGGGCCTTACTCATTTGAATCCTCCTTCTTGTGGGCGTGGTCGCATGTTCCATATCTACAAAGTTTCCGAGCGATCTCAAGATGGGACATGGTAGCGGCCTTCTCAAACTCATTCTTTGTGTGCGTTTCATCTAGTATTCTCACAGGTTATATCCAAAAGGTTTTACGCAGATCCGAGGAGAAAATGGAATTCGGAGTGAATTTCGGCAGAGATTCGCAGGAGTCGCGAAGTCTGAGGGTTTCACTGCCTAGTTTTGACGGCATTGTGCGTTCCGCGAGAAGATTTCTATACTATTCTGCGATTTGTGTCTTAGTAGCTGTTCTAATGAGTGGGTTTGTTTCGACATGGTTTCTTTTCAGGAATGGTTTACAGGTATATACTCCTCCTAGCGATTATTTTCAGCCTTATGAATACTTGAGCAATATTGCTGGAAACTATAAGATAGTGACTGTAGGCAGAACCGGGGGTGATTGGTACTCAACTTCTGGTCCGGACATGGACTTCGTTGGCAGTATGCTTACTCCTGTTGGTTGGAGTCATGATCTGGGCTATGAAAGCACATTCATCACTAACAAGCCTTCTCTTCAAGATGGAGGACTATCACCACTATCGACAGATTTTGTCAACTACTTGCGATTCTACTTGGCGAGAAACAACATCTCCAGAAACCTGCTGGAACTGCTTGGAGCATTTAACTATAAATATATCGTTATCCCGTCGTATGCAACTGACAATGAACGAGCGCTTTTCATGTCCCAATATGGTGGACGCTTAGTATATAACCAAAGCGATTCTCTCGTACTGGAAAACGAGTTTTACACCCCAGAAATATACGCGCCCACACAGTCTGCTTTCGTGCTTGGCGGTCCCGAAAGCCTGTCTTCCCTATGCGACATTGATTCTTTTGATCTTGGCAAAACAGCAGTCATCTTAGCAAATCAAGCCAGCAATTCTCCAACCATAATCGACAGTCATCTGAACGATACTTCAGCGATTGTCTTCGCAGATACTGGCACTTCAGATTTGATAACGATGTCTCTCTTATCTATGTCTCCTAGTGATACCCATCTCATCTATTTGGCTGGCTACGGAATAAAGAGTAGCAATACCTCAGCATACTGGATAAGGAACGATTGGTGGACAAGCACAGGAGCATCTGTTTTGGGTGGCAGTGTCCTGACAACTTCTGGGAATAGTAAAATGAACATTCCGGTTGAATTGAGCACGGAAGGAGATTATGATATGTTGATTCGAGCGGGCTTTGCCGCAAACAGAGGAAAACTGCTTGTGTCAATAGATGGACTTCCGTTAGCTGAAGTTTTACCCTACTCTGATTTCCCGTCAGGTCTGCAATGGATTAACCTGACATCAAACTTCCATCTTGAAGCTGGCTCTCATTTGATCACTCTGCTGAATGACGGGACAGGATTTAATGATTTAGATGCTATTGCCATCGTTGAGCATTCTAAGCTAGCAAATCAAGTGGAAGAAACAATCAATGCTCTCGGAAGTTTCACCGGAAAAATCCTTTGGTCCATAGAAGCGGAAAAAGCCTTTTCTGAGAAACTCCCTGAAGGCTGGTATACACTAGCAATTCCTGGCGAAGGATACGCCCTCCACATGGAAGGCGGCGGTAACGTCTCTCCTCAAGCTTCGGCGTCTGCAAGTTCTGTGAGTAATGGCTTAGAAGCGCAATATGCAATTGACGGTGACCCTTCGACGACACGATGGGCATCGTCTGTGGGCTTGCCTCAGTGGTTGGAGATCACATTTCCTACGTTGCAAGAACTCTATGGCGTGAGAATTAACTTTGAGCGCGCGCTTGCTGAAGATTATCGCATACAAACATGGAACGGGACAGACTGGACAGACCAAATCGCCATTGAAAATAACAGTTTGCTCCAACGCTATCACATGTTCCCGCAGCCAGTTACGACCCAAAAACTACGTATACTTGTCACATCTGCTCCCGCATTCAACATGGTAAGCATCTGGGAACTAGAGACCTTTACAGGCAATGAAGCACCGTCTTCGACAATATTTGTACCAAGAGAAGGAGAATACAACTTCGCAGCTAGATTGTTTCCAGACAAGGAATCAATTGGTACTCTTTATTTGAGAGTAGATGATGATCTCTTCTCGATAAGCTGCCCAACCAATGAAAGCAAAGCCACGTGGTTCGAACTAGGTTCTGCGCTACTCGATGTTGGCGAACACAACGTGAGCATATTTGCCTCAGGTAGCGTGACATTAGACAAAATAGGCATATACTCTGCTTCGGATAATGAGCACTCGATTGACGACGCGTTTAAGTCTGATCTTTCAACCCCTTCGGTAGTCTACGAAGAAGTGAACCCTTGCAAATATGTTGCTCATGTCAATTGTACAAAGCCCTTCCTGCTTGTATTCTCAGAGTCATATCATCCCTTATGGAAAGCTTATGTGGATAACAAGGAAATATCGCCAGAAATTGTCGATTCATTAGCCAATGGATTCTATATCAACAGAACAGGAAGCTTTGATGTTGTTCTGTACTTTACAGGCCAAGAGGTTGCCGACATAGGGCTGGTGGTTTCAGGTGGTAGCACTATTTTCGTTGTTGCAGTGGTTTTGGTCAAATCTGCTCCTGTTAAAAAGGTGAGGCGCTCTGTGATGAATCGAAGGCTACTCGGAAGGCCTAGACCCAATCAATAAAACTGCAAGTTCAAGGAAAATGAGAACACCTTGGTTGAGAAGAGTCGAATTGGGTCGTTGAAGATGAAGAACAGTGGGACATTTGGCTTTTATCCCTGTGTCGGTTCACGAGTTCAATTTTGAAAGATTGAGAAAGCAAAAGGCCTAAGGGATTTCTTGGAAGAGGCTCAGTCGACAGAAGGAGTGAGGTTTAGCACCGGTCTTGATGTTTGCAAGCAGTTCATTATGCAAGGGAACTCCACCCAGGCAGCAACCACCTCAACAATTTCAAGCACATGGAAGCGGATTTCGAAACAACTGCAAACGTCGGCTTCAAATACAAACGAGACTATTCATCGCCATGTGTGACAAGGCAAGTTACCTCGCCAAAGCTTTAAAAACAGAATATCAGATTATAACACGAATGGTGCGTTTCAAGTGTCTATAGGCATATTGTATAGTCACTTCACTGAACGTGGCGGCGCAGAGAATGTTATCTTGAAGCAAGTTGATATGCTTCATCACATAGGATATGACGTGAAGTGCTATTTTGCCTACGTAGACAAAAAGTTGGTAACGCCTGCCTCAAACCCGCATTGTTATGTAGACGATTATTTTGGCAACAAGATTCCACATTTCAAGACCGCCAGAATATTGATGTCATTGCCTCTGGCTCCCCTTGCAACTCGAAAATTGGCTAATGTGAGCGTTTTGATTTGTCATGGTTATGGACCTGGACCATGGATCGGCTACACCCAGAAGATGCTAAGAGGGGTGAGGTATATCAGCTATATTCATTTTCTGCCTCGAATGTTCTATTCGAGTCCAGAGGAAACGAAACTTTGGCGTTTTGACAGAACAAGGAACACGGTCTATCTGCTCAGCAAGATTAGTGAACCCTTGGTTAAGAAAGTTGATTTTCTGGGGGTTTCGAATTCTGATGCTGTACTTGTCAATAGTGCTTTCACGGGTCGCCGTGTCAAGAAGGTTTACGGAGTGGACTGTGAAGTTTGCTATCCGCCTGTGGACACAAAGGTTTTCAAGAAGCTTGACAAGAACGAAACGGAGCATTTACGTAAGAGCTTTGGTTGGCCGCTGATTTTTTCTTCGGGAAGGCTTGTAGCCATCAAGCGTTGGGAGTGGTTGATTAAGACCTTGGCTCAGGTCAAGAGAAGTTATCCTTCAGTCAAACTTGTGATCGCTGGTGAGGCGCCGAACGGCGGCGAAGGATACGTAAATGAACTGAAAGGGTTGGCTGAGAGCCTTGGTGTTAGAGAGAATGTGGATTTCTTAGGGTTTAGACCTTTGGAAGAACTTGTTCGATTGTATAATGTGGCTGATGTTTATGCTTATGCTTCACCGATGGAGGATTTTGGGTTAGGGCCAGTTGAAGCAATGGCTTGTGGAACCCCAGCGGTTGTTTGGGATGACGGCGGGGGTCCTTGTGAGACCACGATCGAAGGTGAGACTGGTTTTAGAGCCAAACCCTATGATGTTGAAGATTTTGCTGAAAAGATTATGAAAGCTTTCGACGTGGATAAGCAACTTGTGGGTGATCGTCTGCATCAGTACGTTGAGGACAAGTATTCTTCTGAAAAGCATCTGGAGACGCTAGTTCGAACTTTGGGAACCCTCTCATAGTGCCGGCGGACGAAAGGATAACACACATGCGGATCTTCAGCGTGTTTTTCCACCCTTCCTCGAGCTTCACAGCGGTCGGGGGTGCAGAAAAGAGGTTTTTGAAAGTTTTGAAAGTGTGGTGCGACGAGAAAGTAAACGTTACTGTTGTTGATCCAGATCCAGCTTCACTGCTTAAAGAAAGTATCAACTGTGAGATCGTCAAATTGACTAGTCGATTACATGCTTCAAGGAAGGGTCTGCTTTCTATTTATCTTGAGTGGATTCTATGGGTAATCAAAGCTTGTTTCGTCTGCCCATCACTAGCCAAACGGCGGAGCTATGATGTTGTTCTCGCACCAAACAACACGCTCCCGAATCTAGTTGTCGCTTACGCGGCGCACATCATGACCAAGAGACCGCTGTGTGTTATCGTGCACCATTTGGACTTTCCGTATCTGCACACGAAGGCAAATCTTGCTTCGACCTACAGGGTTTATAGAAAAGCACAGTTCGGTATACTTGTAGCCTTAATTAAGTCAGTTTCATTCCTACTGATCCTGAACCTACTTAGACGATCGAATCTGTGCATTACCGTTTCCGATTACACTGCAAACGTTCTTTTGAATAACGGTATGTCACCAAACAAGGTGCATGTCAGTGGAAACGGTATTGATATCGACTATATCAATCGTTTTCAACCTTCGAGAACAAGATTTGAAGGAATTTTTGTTGGGCGAATCGCAAGAGACAAAGGAGTTTTCGATTTAGTCAGGATATGGCATGAAGTCAACATTGACAACCCTGAATACAGGCTTGCGATAGTGGGTAGTGGACCTGACTTGCCAGAGCTTGAGAGATCGGTGCAGAGATCAGGTATTTCCGGAAGCATAACGTTGTTTGGTAGTTGCAATGATAGTAAATTGTATGGCTTGATGAAGGCCAGCAAGATTTTTTTGTTTCCAAGCATGTTTGAAGGCTGGGGAATGGCAGTTGGGGAAGCATTAGCCTGTGGGCTGCCTGTCATTTGCTATGACATTCCAGCTTTGCGAGAGATCTTTGGGGAATGCAGAAGCGTCTTCTTCGTACCGATAGGAGACTCTGAGAGACTAGCCAAAGTTGCGAAGAACCTTCTCAGAAAGAACGACTTTGAAAGCTTGACCTCCACATCAAAAGCTTTTGTCAAACGCTTTGGTTGGAGGAAAGTCGCTTTACGCGACTTGCAAATCATCAGCGCATTGCTTCAGGGACAGATCGGTTGACTAGTAGGCAGTAAACCGAAGAGACAGAGCTATCGTTGACACTATCACTTTATACTATGTTGACTAGCCGCCTTCTCTGTTTCATTTTATATATTGACAACTCACTAGTTCTTTCAGGGGATGCCCTGGCAGCATGAACATTTCTCACACTAGCTTACAACGATCGTCAATAGTGTATTTCGCGATAGGGCTTCTGGTTTTTCTTGTTGTGTTCGAAGCGGTCTCTTTAGTCTGCTGGTTAGCGTTGCCTTTTTCTTCATTATTCCCAAATGAGCAATGGAAGGACGCAGTGTCTCTTTTTCTGAGCAATGAAACTGGGCTATTCTTTTCTTTACAGCAACTCGCACCTATTCTTCTGGCAACCTTGCTGGTGACAGGTGGCATCGGACTGCTAAGATTAGTCCTTAGCTTCCTTAAGAAGCGACCGCGCTTGGTGCTTAGACTAAGCAGTAGCAAAAAAGGAGTTAACCTCATAGCTGGGCTGCAATCTTCTTTGGACGACGTGTTTGATCCCAGTGGTACAAGTTCAAAGCGTTGGGTGTTGGTCTTGGCTCTGTCCGTTCTTGTGGTTTCCTGCGTCGCGATTTACCCTTACTTGCCCGGTTTGAACCCGAATGGGCGACTCGTTGGAGCTGATGTCCCAGTCTACGTGGGATGGCTAGCGGACATGGGAAAGAAAGGGACATCAAGCATTTTCGCTCAAGCTCTCTCCGACTCGCCGTCTCATTCATTGAGCATTGTCTTGATGTACTTGGGCTGGAAAGCCTCTGGAGTCTCTATTGGGCAGTTTTTTCAGTTGCTGCCTTTGTGTTTGGGTTTGATGTTGGTTTTGGTCGCGTTCTTTTTCGCCCGCAAGGCTGGTTTCAATTCGTGCGCTGCGTCGTTCGTGGCCTTGTTTACGGCTTTCTCATTTCAGGTGACCGTGGGCATGTTCGGTGGTTTCTTTTCGAATTGGGTTTGCTTGATTTTCCTCTATTTGGCTTGGGGATTTCTGTTTTGGTCTATGAGGAAAGGCTCATGGAGCTTATTGGGTATTGCAGCACTTTTTCAGGTTTGCGTTCTTTTTGCTCATGTCGAAACGTGGGAGATGACTATTGGGATTGCGGCAGTGTTCCTCGCAATCACGTTCGCGAGATCTTTGGCTAGCAAGAGTGGATTTCTGGACGCCAAGATGCTGCTCACTTTTCTGGTTGCGAGTGTCGCAACTGGCATTGCTAGAAGCATTGCCTTGAGGAACAATTTCGCTTTTGCGCAAGTCACAGAATTGTCGCAAGCGCATTTGTCCGGCGCCTTTGTTTGGGAGTTTTGGCGGATTCTGAATCGCACGCTCCTAAGTGAGATGGGGATCGCATTTGCGAATCCAGTTATGCTTTTTTTGGCTTGCGTAGGCGGGTTGGTTCTGGCTTTCGATGATAGATTTGTCAGCCGTTTTCTGAGTGCCTGCGCTTTAGCTGCCATTGTGCCGTTTATCCTTGGCGATTGGGTTGTTCAAACGCGCATCTTGTATGATCTGCCAATCCAGGTATTCGCTTGTCTAGGCCTCGTGGTTCTTCTCAAGCTCGCGGGAACTCTGGTTGGGAAGCGCCGCGAAGCAGTCATAATCAAGGGTTTGCTGCTGGTTCTTGTTGTCCTCGTGAACGTCAATTATGCGCTTCGCTGCTCCTTCAATCTGGCCTAAGAAAGATCAAGCAAGGGTATCAGTCTTGGAAAAACTCGTGTCAGGAACTTGCGTGAAATAGCGAAGTTCGCACTTGCTGGAGTGCATAAAAAGTGGAGAAAAAGAAAAGGTGAGGATTGTTTTATGGGTCGATGTGTATGTTCGGATACTTGTCAGTTACCCACGTGTCTGGGAAGCCGTACAGTGCGATTTGCGTTGCGATGCAGGTGGGTAATGTGTAGGTTTCTGACACGAATGGACCAATGCCGAATTTCGACTGGAAGTCATACTCGCTTATGGTGCCAAGAGCTTCAACTATTGTCACGAAGCAGTAGTCGGTCGGGTGCAGTGTGTAGTCGAATCTGAGTATCAGTGATGTGACGCCATGTGGCATATGATCGAACGCGAGTGCCAGAACGTCGCTGTGCAGTAGTGCCCAAGACGTGAAGTACGTGTCTTCACCAGTGTAGCCCCACACGGTCAGTCCTACTGTGCCGTTGAGGTCCTTAGTCGTGGCTATGACTCCGTACCCAATGGTTTCATTACCGTACGTCGGGTCGTACTCTGACGCGTAGCCATGGAAGATCTTGTTCGCGTTGGTGTCGGTTCGGTTGAGAGACCAGCATGTCAAAGGCATAATCTGCCCTGCGTCATTCAGGTTTGGTGTCCATGTTCCTCCGTTCATGGTGAAGAAGGCACTAGTGAAGTCGTTGAAGTACTGAGACATTGCATTAGCATAGGGTCCGCCTACGGCGATTATGTTGGAGCTTGCCACTGGCACGCCGTTGATCCACTCATCGTCCACGATGTGGCAGGACCAGTCGTCTTTGAGCGCTAGTCTGCCTCTGTTTCCCTCTGCGCTAAATTGACTGCCATTGTCCATGTATCCAGGCCTAGCTTGCAACAATTCTGGTCTCAACGGAGCGAGCGTATATGGTGTGCTTGGCGCACCCGTGTCTTGCATGTCGAAGCCTGTGTTTACTACTGGAGCCTCGTTGAACGATGCCCATTCAGTAGCCATTCCAAGTCCCACAGAGTCGATCGTTGCTGAGTCTCTTCCGACTATGCCCCATTCCCATGCGCCATTTATCCAACTATAGCTGCTAGACTTACCAGTGCCAGCGCCTCCGCATTCGTATCCTACTGTGGAGAACAGTATCTTGATGAGGTCGTGTGGCCCTGGTGCCTTTGTGAAGTTAATCCACACTAGGCCGTCGTAGCTGTAGTGTAGGTGAGCGTCTGATCCAGCCGTGCTTGCGTTTGTCCAGAGTATGTAGTCGACGCCACGTTTCAGGAGAGTTCCGTTGATAAGAACCCTCTCAGGGAAGCTTGAACCCGTGGTTATGTCGTCGGTCGGGTCATATATTCCATAGTTCTTGAGCATGTAGGCTGAGTAGTAGTTGTAGGAGTCCCAAGGTGTCCATATGAGTTCATATGTGCTTCCCGTCCAATTGCTTTGGGAGCCTATGAAGTCGCTCGCGTCTACGTATGGCCAGCTGTCGTCTATGTACGGTCTTGCCGGGTACTCGTAAGAGTATTCCAGTGGGATGGCATATGTTTCGCCGTCAAGGTATTCCTTCTGAACCCATCTCATCGTGTCCTTGTTCGATGCTTGGCTCAGGTCGTATGGGTTGAACACCATGTCCAGTTGGTAGCGGACTTCTCTGTCAATCGTATTGGTATAGGGTCCACTGGTGTAGGGTAGGAAGTTCTCGTCGCTTCCGTCGTGCAGGTCTGTCACGCCGTAGACTGCTACGCCTCTGAATTGAACGTTCGCCTTAATGAGCATTGGATCGCTTGTCGGTCCGACTATTCTGGCTTGGTCGCTCAGTATGAAGTCCCATTCTCCCACCGTCACTGGCGAGGTGAATGGTTCAAGGTTCGGGTTCGTGTATGAGTCAATGTCGTGTGATTCATTGGCAAGTATAGGTCCCGTCCAGAGCTTTCTTCCAGCGTCTAGTCCGTAGGCTAAAACTGTAGATGGATTAATGTCTCTTCTGCCAGCGTCAATTGACCAGTCGCTTAGGCTTGGCCAGTAAGCGGCGAAGCCCACGTACTTCTTGTCGTTAGAGATCATCTGAGCAACGTCGTATGTATCGTCTCCACTTAATGCTGTTGGCGCGGGTCCATAGGCTGAGGTGTTCTGCCATCCGCCTACGATGGAAGTGTCCGCTGGAATTGTCGGCAGAGCTGTCCATAGGGCGTTGTACTCTGTTGACTGTCCCTCCGCGAGGGTGTCGTTTTCAGGGCTTCCCCACATGGGACCAGTGCCTTCAGTGTAGAAGTGTGCGTAGCTGGAGTATAATTGCGTGCTTGGCGACGTCGTTAGATTGGTGCCCAAGTCCCATTCTTCTCTGTTGCTGAACTGGACTAGAATGCCGGACGGGACATCAAATTGCTGAATTGTTGTTGTTCCATCACATACCGGTACTCTTACCTTAAGGTCAGACAATACAAGCTTCGCTTGTTCAGCGATCTTAATGTCCTTGAGAACAATGATTTCCTTCGACACTTTGTTGAAGATCACGGTGAACATCACGTTGACAATGTTAATGGTTGCGTTCGTGCTTCCCCGTACGTCATAAATGTGGTTCATTAGAATTGCAACGAACTCTCTTGGCCCGTCATACAGAACACTTATCGGGTCCGTGACTACTGTGCCGTTTGTCTTCCTGCCACCGTCTTGGGGAGTGCCAGTCCAATTCGTCGGATTGTCTGCGCTGATTACGTAGCCCGGCTGCGAAAAGCTCTCCATCGACTCATCGTAGTCGCCCAATACACTGTCGACATGCAGCCATGGTCCACCATAGGAGCTCAGGTCTGCAAACATGGCTCCTGCCCAGAGGTTTCTGAAACCCCAGTTTGAGTGAACGTAGCTGATGTCAATGTACCAACCGTTTATCCATACGTTCTTCGGCAGCTTCAAATTGTCAAGGCTCATCCCAACCAGAGGTGCCCACGGGTCACGTGCGCCTGCGTACTCAAGACCAACGTTAGTCGTGTTGTCGATGAACTCGCCGTACTTTGAAAGGCCAATGTTGAGGCTTGACTTGTTGTACGGGTAGAGACTATAGTAGTCGCTGGCAAGCTGTCCATTGTCTTGCATATACCAGGTATCCGAATCTTTTGGAACCGCTGCTGAAACCTTCATGATAGAGATTAATGGTCCACAGATAGATATTAGAAATACCGCTGTCATCAATATCGCTATTAATGGTTTTTTCATTTTCCTATTCCTCATTTTTATATGGTCTTTTTAATAGTGTTACGGTTTACATTTAAAAGGTTTTCCGTCAAATTTCTCGCTCCGATTCACCATGAGAAGACCGTCATAACCGCTGCAAAACCGCGTCTTTGCCTCTTACGATGACTCGCCGACTATTCAGGAAACTGCAAGAACCTAGACTGGTCGACTAGTCGCTGCCTTCGGAAACCAGCTCCATTTCCACGTTTTGCCCAATCACACCAACGGACTTCAGTATGCCGGCGACAAGGACTATGTAGACCCCATAGCTGAAGTCCATCTCAAGCCGAGAGAAGACTCCAATGGCAGCAAAAGACAAACCGATCGAAACACATTGTACCCAGTTAGACGAAGCATTTCCAACGCGCCCACGAATCAATAGTCCGGCAAATCCCAAGATGGAAGCAAGCCTCACCATCACGTTAATCGCCAGCGTATAGAAGTTGCTTTCCAGAAAAAACACACTCCATCCAAGTGGCAAAGGAACAGAAAAAGGCAGAAAAGCAGGTAGACCAAAAATAAGCTCGCTCCATGGAAAGAAAGTTGAAAGGACGTCTAGAACTGATCCAAGAACCACCAGATACAGCGCCCAACTCGAAAGCGCAAACACTTTATAACCAGTCTTCCCTGAAGACTTTGAACTTTCCGTTGCCGTCAGAGACTGCGATATTCTGCTACGCAAATAACCGCGCCCGCTAACCACATCAACACATCAAGCCTTAAAGCTTCCCCAGAAATGGCAAGGACTGCCACCCGAGAAGCCCAAAACCATCAGATCACGTAGAAACCCTATTCTGAAATCTAATCTCCCTGCAAAGAACAATAAACGGTTAATTAGCTCAAAACCATTCAGCCACTGAAGAACATGCAAGTCCAAACATTCACGGTGGGAACGTTCTCAACAAACTGCTACGTAATGACCTGCCCGAAAACAAGAGAAAGCATAATCATTGACCCCGGATTCGACGACCAAATGGAAGCAGAAAAAATCCTCAACCTCATAGAGAAAAACCGGCTACAACTGAAGTACACCGTCAACACTCACGGCCACCCAGACCACACCTGCGGAAACGGATTAGTGAAAGAGAAGTTTCACACGCCGATCATGATCCACAAGGACGACGCGCACCTACTCGGAGCACCTGCACAGGCGATTGCAGAAGCATTAGGATTCAAGAATCACTCACCAGAAGCGGACATTCTCCTAGAAGACGGGAACTTTGTCAAGTTTGGGCAAATCAGCTTGAAGGTCATGCACACGCCAGGCCACAGCCGCGGAAGCATATCACTGGTTGGAGAGAAAGAAGTAATCACAGGCGACACGCTGTTTGCAGGCTCAATCGGAAGAACCGACTTCCCAGAAAGCTCCGAACTCCAAATGCAACAGTCATTGCAGAAGCTGAAAGCCCTACCAGACCGCTTGACGGTATATCCAGGACATGGGCCAACCACGACGATGGGAGAAGAAAAACGCAGCAACCCATTCATGTAAGCAACGCGATCACAGCACGCCCTTGAAGAGATCATCCTCTTCTCCGATGTACATCTCTTCGAAATCGCATTTCTCACACAAAGCCACCATGCCATCCAGACCCCTGAGAATGACAACAGGCGTCGCCTCTCTTGCCTGACCCATAAGCAACTCTGCAGCCGCCGCGATCTCATCGACAACCGCTACGTTCTTCACTCTGAGTATTTGCCCAAACAAATCCCTCTTGCCCCTATAATCCCTAAACAGCCTGAGCCCAGCCACGCCTATGGCAAAGTTGACCTGCCCCCGCCTGAACGGACGACTATAAGTGTCACACACGATGACAGCAACGCTCTTGCCAGTCAATTTCTTAATCGCTAAACGGTACTTCTCAGCTGACGCATTCGGATTCTTGGGCAGTAAGGCAAAGCTGGTTCTGCCCTCTATGTTTGACTTGTCTATTCCAGCGTTTATGCAGATCAAGCCACGCTTGTCTTCAACCAGCAGAATCTCGCGAGAGACCTTGATTATCCTTCTTGTCTCTTTCAAAACCAGCTCGATAAACCTTGGGTCTTTTCCAGTCATCCTAGCCAAGCCTTGAGCCTTTGCAGATGGGATGACGTCTTCAAGTTTCATGATTCGCCTTTCAGCTTTTGACACGATCTTCTGCGCGATCACGATCACGTCGCCATCTTCAATCGCCAAGCTACTTTTCCTAGCAGTGTCAATGATTGCTCTTACAACGTTGTCTCCGGCCTTAATCAGCGGAAAACCTTCCAGGCCAATAACCGTGAAGTTCATCAATCAGTCTCCTCCTGAACATGGCTTTGGTTGTGCTTCTGCCTCGTTAAATGTCTTGCTTAGGGTCTTTGTGCACTGATGTGCGGTGAGGATTTTGAGGTCTTACTTTGGATTCATAATGCTTAAACTGGAATTGTTCTGAGATTATGTTGGATGTCAGCCTTTGTGGAAGTGAAGACAGCAGAAGGTTGATTGATTTGGATTCATGTGTATTGAGACATAATATTTAATAGACCCGTCCCACGATATAAACAGGAGACAAACAATGAGAAAACTGCAGCTCAAAGAGGCATTCAGCAAACTCAAAATGCCCAAGATCAAAATAGGAAAACCCAAAAAAATAGAGATCCCTCCAGTCCCCCCGCGACCCATGCCACGAGGCTTCAAAGTCGTCGAAAGATACCCGCTCTATGAACCGTTCGCCCACGTTGCGATCGTGCAGAACCCAAAGACAGGCGAACACATGTACATATTGGATGAGCTGCAACTCGACGTCTTGGAAAGAGGAGTGTACAATCGGATTCTGGAAATCCTCCTAGCAGAGATGGAGGCACCAAAAGGGGAAATACTTGACCCTCGAAAGTTCTTCACCGAAGAAGCGAAGAAAACGGTTAACAAGTACCGCATCAGCCTCGGCTGGCTGCCAGACGTCTCATGGTACAAGATCCTATACCATGCTGAAAGAGACCTGGTAGGTTTCGGCAGAATCGACTCAATCATGAAAGACCCAAACATTGAAGACATATCCTGCGACGGAGTCAAAAAACCAGTCTACGTCTGGCACAGAAACTACGAAAGCATCGAAGCAAACATCAGATTTGAGACCGATGAAGAACTTGACAACATGGTTGTCAAACTTGTGCACATGGCCGGAAGACACGTGAGTTCAGCTTTTCCAATAGTAGACGCCTCACTGCCCGGCAAACACAGACTCGCAGTCTGCTACAGGCGAGAAGTCACATCCTTCGGAACCGCCTTCACAATCAGAAAGTTCAGAGAAGACCCCTACTCCATAATCGACCTGATAAACATAGGCACATTCTCAGAAGAAATGGCAGCCTACATATGGCTATGCCTCGATTACCGAGCCTCAATAATGGTTCTAGGCGGAACCGCCGCGGGAAAAACAACGGCCTTGAACGCCCTGGCCTGCCTAATAAGGCCTGGAAGCAAAATAATCACTATAGAAGAGACTGCAGAGCTCAACTTACCACACGAAAACTGGGTTTCACTAATAGCCAGACAAAGCTACGGCTTGAGCGGAAGCAACATTGGAGAAGTAACGCTGTTTGACCTCGTGAAAACCTCCATGAGACACAGACCCGACGTGTTGATCGTCGGAGAGGTGAGAGGCGCAGAGGCATACGTTCTCTTCCAAGCGCTAGCCACCGGACATGGAGGCATGTGCACCATGCACGCTGAGAACCTGGACTCGGCGATTAAACGATTGACCCAGAAGCCGATGGAAATTTCTCCAGCCTACATCCCATTGATGAACATTATCTTGTCAGTTCAGAGAGTGCACATGATTAAAGGTAATGAAAGGAAAGCCTTCAGGCGCATCCTCGATGTCAATGAAATCGTGGATTTTGAGGATTACAGGACCATTCTGAAGTGGAATCCGACAAAGGATAACTATTTGCAGACATTCGAAAAGAGCATAATGCTGTCCAAGATCTCTGAGCGCACAGGCGTTACGAGAAAGGAACTGATTGATGAAATAGAAAGACGCCGAAACACGCTACACTGGATGCGAGAAAAGAACATTAGAAGCTACAAGGACGTAGCGGAGAGGATCTCAGAGTACTACACCAGACCGAAGGAGACCTTCGAACAAGTTCTTGCAGCTGAAGAGGTGAAACCTATTGCGTTTTCAGGAAAGACTTGAAGTCTGGTCCTTTCGCGTTTTCGGAAGATTCGCTCCATTCTTCCTCAGAAACGTCGTAGAGTTCAAAGACTATCTGGAACGCGCAAGAATCAAGATTTACCCTGAAACTTACGTCTCGCTGATGCTCTTTGTCGCTACTGTGACACTCCCAGTCCCGATAATATCCCTATTGATCCTCTACTTTTACGGCTTTCTACCGATGATATTCCTAGTTCCGTTCCCAATCTATGTAATGATAGGGTTCATGCTGGTGCCCATGAGCAAAGCCGGAGACAGGGCAGGCATGATGGAGAGGGAGATGCCTTTCGCAGCCACATACATCAGCGTCATGGCTTCTGGAGGAATAGCGCCGTATTCGAGCTTCAAAAGGCTCTCAACCGTAGACATGTTGCCCTCCACAAAGAGTGAAGCCATGGAAATCACGAAGGACGTGGAGATTTTCGGAATAGACCCGTTGACGGCGATCGAGAAATCGGCAAAGAGGAACCCGCTGGAGATTTTCAGGGATTTCCTGTCAGGCTACGCTTCAACGGTCGTCATAGGCGGAGACATAGGTCACTTTCTTGAGAGGAAAGCGGAAGACATTTTCAAGGTCAGGGGTCTGCGCGTGAAGGCTGCAGCTGAGAGGCTTGCGATGCTTCTCGAAACCTTCATAATAGTGATGGTTATGATGTCACTCTGTTTCTACATAATGTTCAGCGTACAATCAATCTACAACGTCGGCGGAATGTCCATGGGCTCAACGATGCTCATGTACACTTACGTTCTCACACCCATGCTTTCACTAGTGTTCATTTATCTGGCAGACACCATGCAGCCTAAAACTCCGATCACAGAAATGCGCCCCTACAAAGTCTTCGGCGTCTGCAGCGCAATAGCCGCGGTGCTTTTCCTATTGCTAACGGATTTTATGGGATACATTCAAGTTCCACTCTTCACTCAGCTGCATTCGATCGTGGATTTGCCGATGGCGACCGCCATAGCATTGTTCATTTCAGTCGCGCCAGCCGCCGCAGTTCACAATAAGCTTTCATCGAAGAAAGCCAGCACCGAGAAAGGCATCAACAGCTTCCTGAGGGATCTAACCGAGGTCAGGAAAACTGGGCTGTCGCCAGAAAAATGCATCGAGAGCCTAGCTAGCCGCGACTATGGCGAATTCAGCAAAGAACTCCGCAAGATAAGCTCGGAGATTTCCTGGGGCATGCCCGTTAGAAAAGTGATCATGGACTTCCTGAAGAGGACCAAGAGTTGGATGACCCAGGTCGTCATGTTCTTGCTCGTCGAAACCATCGATGTAGGCGGAGGAACGATAGCCATGATTGAGGCATTGGCAAGATTCAACAACATGACCCAAGAGGTTGACAAGGAAAAGAAAATGGCTGTGCGACCATACGTGATGATGCCCTACTTTGCCGCCATAATGCTCGTATCGACGACAATCATGATGATAATGTTTACTGGATCAACCGCCAGCATCACAGGGGCAAAGGCCACCGCGAACTTGGGGGGAATAATCATCACGTTCAATACAGCAGCCATTTTCAGCAGCTACTTGATAGGGCTTGTGGGAGGAAAAATCAGTGAGGAATCGATTTCAGCGGGTTTTAAGCACGCTGCGATACTAGTGGTATTAGCAATTGTGGCTTCAAAGCTTGTGCCGATGTTCATAAACATCAAGTTCTGACATGACGCTTAAGAAACCATTACAGTCCAGCCAAACCTTCCTTGGAATCATGGAGATCTAACAAGAAAGACATCACGCAACTTGAAGAGGCCGCAGCATGAGAAGAGGTGGGCGCGTCCTTCTGAAGCGAGTGTAGTGATTAGTAAGATTTAATAAATGCCACGCCCAAAACATATATGGAGAAAACAAATGACCCACCGTGCGCATACGATACGTAAGAGTGCCCCACAGGCAATATCAGCAACGTCAGCCCTCGTAAGATCAAGAAAGGGAAGAAGAGCGGTTTCTCCCGCGATTTCCACAGTCATACTCACAGGAGCCATCGTGGCTATGTTGCTAGCGGCAATTCCGTTGTCTAGAAACTTGCTGGATTCAAGAACAGCTGAATTCGAGTTCAGTGCTATGGAACAATCTATGCAGACCGCAGCTCTTCAACTAGACGACGTTGCATGGACAATAGGCCGTACCCAAACTACCTACTACACGAGCAGGTTTGGTTGGGCCAGCTTCAAACCGTTGGCTTTGAACTACGCAGTCTCCATTGACCAAGGCCAAGGGTACAACAGCCTTGCCAACTATAGCACGGGAATCCTCATGTTCAACATGATTTCCAGCCAGTTTTCCCTTGGAAATAACTACTCCGAAAGCCTGTATCCCACGAATAGATCTTTTCTTCTGAACGGCGTCTCAGCGCCAATCAGCCACGTGTATGTTGTTCAAAAGACACCAATGAGCGATGGCAGTTTCATAAGAGTAGTTGTTGCACCTTCGATAAGAATGCTAAACTCGACAGTCACTACTAACGCCACACAAAACTACATCAAGTTCTACCTTCCCATTCTAGCCCCAAGCGGCTATTCCGGCACCTTTCAATCCATAAGACTCGTGGGAAGCACAGTTTCGGTCAATATGGTAAATTCCGTCCAAAAGGTCAAAGTTCAGATCTCCTACCCCAGCAACAACGCAGGATTCGATCAAACATTCTTCAATTTCGACAGCGATACGAAAGAGATCGCTGTCACCAGTGGCACCATCATAGAGTTCTACGCGATGAACGTCTCTGTGTCGATGGGAGTAGACTAACCTATCATGAGTGGTCAATCATGGCACACGTCGCTATCGAGTACATGATCATGATTCCTGTCTTAATAGCACAGATTATCCTCTTTCCGCTGGCGGCAAACGCGTTCATGAACACTTGGGTGAACGCCCGCAGAACTGGTGAGCTTCAGAATTCCGCCATCGTTCTTGGAAGCGTAATGCAACAGCTGTATCTTTCTCTCAACCGTGCTGTTACGCCCTCAGGAAGCGCATCTTATTTTCCGAATCTTCCTCCGTTCATAGAAAATCAGTTTTACACTGGAAACGCAGTACTGCAGACAACAGAAGGCGGAGGACCGGGTTCAGGCAAAGTCCTAAAGATAACCCTACTCATCAATGCGGTCAACGTCTCAACTTCAACTTCGGTTGTTCTAGGCAACAATGCTGTATGGTACAACTCGACTTTCATAAGCAATTCAAATAATGCAATCGTGAGTGCTGAGAAGTTCCCCAACGGAACGATATCTTTGTGGTTCGGAGAGTAAGGAGGCCAAATCATGACAGGCGTAACAATAGACCACCTCGTTTCCACGACGATTTTCTTAGCGGTGATTCTGATTTTTGTAGGCCTAGCTAATCAGACACTTCAATCAGCAATCGTCTATCAAACCCACATGAACCTTGCCGCCACATGCGGCAGCCTACTTGACAGCATGTTGCTGAGTCCTGGAGTCCCGCCGCAATGGGGGACAAGCAACTCTGCGCCTACCGTGTTTGGGTTGCAAGATCCAGGATCCCTAACGAATGGGCTTAGCTCTTTCTCGCTTATGCGACTGAAAACCGGAACCACGCCAGTCTACTATTCCAAAACGCTTACCTACTACAGCAACATGACGACAGGGTCTGGCGGTTCGCTGCTTGAGCCTCTTGCACAAGTCCTAAACTACACCACCGTTTCCACGCTGCTAGGAACGAACGGGACATATGGATTTCAGCTAACCCTAATGCCAACCACAACCGTTTCCATTTCAGAAGTGCAGCCTAACCCGCTGAAGTTCTCTATCAGCGCCCAAGGAACCGGCTCTCCATTGTCTAACGGCACCATAAACTACTGCCTCATCACCATAGACGTTCAAGGCAGCTATCCCACCTACTCTCTGAACAGCGGAACTGCGTCATTGGACAACCTCGGGTCAGTCCTCTTGAGCTTCTCTGGCGTTGACGGATCATCAAGATCCCTTGTGCTGATCGCCTACGCTTATCTCCCTGGGTTGGTCGGAATGGGCTACTACAAACAAGTGACTGACCACGATAATTACATAGTTCCAATAGTGTCTGATGTACAAGGCGGAAATGTAACACTCGCCCATAGCTGTGACATCGACCATGTCAGCAACCCGCAATCCCTAACGTACAACGCGACCTTTGTCTCAGTGACTGGGAATCTAGTTTTCACCAACAACCCCCCACAGAATTCCACCGGCCTGATCAACTCCGGTGACGGACAACCCTATGGAAACTTGACGCTTTCAAAAGACGCTTCTGGAATCCTAGTAACCGCCTACAGAAAGAGTGACACTGCAACTGGTGTTGCTTTGATGCCCTGGGGAATAGGTTCACTAGCTTTTCCAATAACTTTCGGAGACACGCCAACAGGTAAAGAGTGGGTTTCCACGGTCATGCGACAAGTCGTGGTAGACTATGTGGCGTATCAAGCGGTACTATCCCTATGGAGTATGTCGGGGTACTAGGTGACTGAACGATGATGCGAACAATCGAAACAGTGTTGGTGGTCATCCTTCTGATAACAGCATTGACCACGTCTCTATTAGTTAGTTGGCCTTCCTTGCGGCGCACCTCATCCAGTGATCTTCGAAGAATAGCGCTGACTACGCTTGAAGCATTAGACGCAAATGACAGCTTGAGCGCAACGGTGTTCAAACCCTCCAATGATCCAGCCTGGACCAGCCTCCAAATCGCACTCTCCAGTATTCTGCCCCCGAACATGGTCTATAACCTAACCGTCTACCAACTCCTGAGCGGCAGCAGCACACCACTCTACAGTCCCACAAATTCCATTTCAAACAGCCAAGACCTAGGGAAGACTACAGACACGGCATCCTACGTTGTCACACAAAACGCGACCTTCAGTCAAACGACACAAAAGATCGGCGGAACATACGGTGGAACACTATACATGCTAAACTGCAGTGACGCGAATGGGTGGTGGATTACCGGATATACGTCACAAGGCCTCGTGCAAGATCTGCTAAACTTACTTTCTCCTTATTTTCAACAAACAGTGGTCGTTCAAGACACAACACAATTGGCCAAGATTCTGAACAATCAGACCTTACAGAATGAGACACTGCAAAATGCTGTGGTCTGCAATGCCTTCGGAGAGGCTGTTCCCATACCTCAAGGATACTACATGAGTACAAATGTAGGATATGACTCCGTAGACAATTCGTATGCAAGATATTGCTACACTCTTGGGCAAAAAGTGCGAAGCTACAACTGGACATGGGTGAGCATGGTTGGCTGGCCGTTTTATTATGTGTCAAACAAACTGGCTCTTGCCACCAGCCAGAACACGTATGGGATCTACGGTATGAGCAAAAACGTAGGGTATGGTTGCACCGCGTTTCTTCAAGGTTTGGACAACCAGAATTACTCTTATAGTCTGGACGTGAATTTTACTTCACAAGGAGTCGTTAGCCTAACTTCCCAAGCTCTGTATTACTGCAATTATTATGGCTTGTATCCAAGCTCCTGGCAAACAGCTTCAAGAAGCATTAATTTAACCCAAGTTCTGAATAACTACCACTTATCGATGGCTTTTCAGATGTTCGTCATCCCAGCGAACGATACACGTGTAGGCGGAGCACTGTTTTCTAACGCCTTTTCAGGTTCATTTCTTGATTTGGGATTGACTCGAACACCTGACGTAAGGCTCACAGCACTCGGGCTTCTTGGATACTACGCGCCCGCACTTTACCCCAGTGAACAAACAGCTTCAAGCAGTTCCAGACTAGTCGTCCTGAGCATTGGGCGAATGGGAGGCATGTAACAACGAACAACAAGGGCCAATTGTCAATCATTGCAGCTTTGCTTGTTGCAATAGTTCTCGTTGGGACTATTCTAATCACCTTCTCCAGAATACTTGACAACTCAATACAAGAGTCGCCGCAGATTCTAAGTGCAATTGACGAAGTTGACTTGGCGATAGATCAGATCCTAAGCTCCACCATAAGATACTACGGTTCAGTCCTGAAAGTCACTGGAAACTCCTCATACGCAAAAAGCTCCGCTCAAACCTTTCTTTACGATGAAATGAAAAACATACCACGTATGTATCCCAGTTGGGGGATCTCTTTGAGCGTCGGTCAAACCGCGCTCCAAGTGAGCTGGTTTTCAAACTATAGCTACAGCAGTGGAGTTCTATCCATAACGTATGATCTAGCAGCTCTAGGACTATCCAACGTAAACTACAACTCTTCGTCAAGCCTTATGGTGCAGACAAACAATGAAACCACAACCGGTCGAGCTAGACTCACCGTCACAAGAGACGCGGGAAGCCCCGTAACAAACCTTGGAACACAAAACTTCGGATTCTACAGCTACAATTACACAACCTCAACATGGAACGTTACCGGCCCAAACACGCTGTCAATGACCTTCACAAATGGAACCTACGTCATGGACCTCCCACAAGGAGTCGACTCTAGTTTCTACGTTGTTCAAGTAGAAGACCAAAGAGGTCTAATGGTCTTATCCTCCTCTCTCAGCTCTCTTACAAGCGCACTGAATTGGGGCGCCTCACAAATTCCCACAGCCCATTATGTTGACAATTACGTGTCTGGAGGAATTGGATCCCACAGCAACTTTGCAGCACAACAAAATGGCCCAGACGCAATTTGTGATAATTTGACAGAAGGCAATGTTACTGGAACACAGTCAACGGCATACTATCCATCCAACTACACCCCGTTAGGCTTAACCAAGTATCTTTCGGGCTCACTGACTAATCTAACGACCGATGACAACATCTACATGACTTTCGGTTCTCAGACAAGTGCAACATCACCTATTTCCTTGTATTCAAATCAAACAACCACAAGCATCGGAAATTACAGTTACTATAATCTGAACCCGACAAGCGCTACCCAGACAGGAACGACACTGACAGCAAGCATGAGTTCTGTGAACAGAGCATTGTTTGGCAAGCTAGTGTATCCATTGACTGGTATTGATATCATAAATGCTAGTACATGGACAGTTAACTATAGAGCATGGGAAGATGCCCCCACGAACATTGCCTTGGATAACGTTGGATCAGGAGTAAATAACATAGTAGGTTACATACCAATCAATATCACCAACACCCAATCATCAGCCACCCCAAATCCGTTCCAAGAGAAGATAACCTGGAACCCCTCCACATACGCGATTTACGAAGCATCAGGCCTAGGCAACATACGTTTCTATTCGGACAGCGCCTTCACGAACCTCCTCTACGCGTGGCTTGAATCGTGTACTCCTACACTCTCCAACACCGCCACTTCAGCCACAGCATGGATCAAACTGACCAGCCCAATAGCTCCGAGTGGAGGCACACTCACGATATACATGGCATTCCTCTCCACAAGCACGGCTTTTGACGGTAATTACTGGGGAGACGCGCCCAACTTGTCAAGCCCCTATGGCCAGTATGATAACGGAGCGAACGTATTCAACTTCTACGACAACTTCAACGGAACGTCACTGAGCTCGAAATGGACGACGGTAAAAAATTCAGCTGCAACGGTCACCGTGAATAACGGTGTCACCTTCACAACCTCCACATCGAGCGGCTACGCCTTTGTTGTTTCAGCCAACCAGACTTATCCACAGGTTGCCGAGGCATACTTGACCTCGGCGAACAGTACGGTAAATCCCATGATGGGAGTATCAACAACGACAAGCGCGAACACTTGGATTGCCTTGTACAACGGATACTCTGTTGACGAGGTATCCAGCCAGCTCGAGCTCGTTTCGGAGAATTCGTCAGGCGGGACATCCGTGACCCACCGCTCAGTGTCCGGCATTAACACCGGCATATGGCAGTTAATCTGGTCTGCCACTGGTAGCGAGTCAGCTAGTGACGGAGTGTACACCATAACAGGAGCGAGTTCGTCTCCCTCGATTGCCAATTATAGGATCTACGTGGGTCAGTCCAACTACGCGGCTGGCAGTAACGCTTTTCGCTGGGCCAGAATGAGGGCATACCCTCCCAGCAATGTCATGCCCTCCGTCTCTCTTGGCACAACTGGATTCCGCAATAGTGTTTCGTGGAGTCACACCACCGGTTCCGGCTCGAATAGGATAATGATCGTCGGTGTCTCAATCAAGTCTTCAACAGTCTCGGCATCGAACATCACCTATGGAAGCCAAAGTCTAACGTTCATTAGAAGAGACACTAATCCAAACGGAATCAGAAGCGAGCTGTGGTACCTGATCGCACCAGCTTCAGGAACAGCCACGGTTACAGTGAACTTGTCGAATAATGCAATTGTCACAGGTGGCTCATGCACCTACACAGGTGTTTCTCAAGCATCTCCAATCGATGCCCACAATGGAGGATCAGGAACCTCATCCTCACCTTCTCAAAACGTAACGGTGAATACCGCAAATAGTTTTTTGATAAGTAATACTGCAATAAACGGTACTACTGCAGTCTCATCTGAAGGAAGTGGTCAAACGCAGCGATGGGATCAATATTATTCCAATTTGATTAGGGGGCATGGAAGTGAAGAAGGCCCGGACGGAACAGGAAACCAAACAATGTCTTGGACTCTGTCAGGGAGCGCAGATTGGGCAGTATCCGTAGCCGCCCTAAAACCCGCTGCAACCCTTGCTGTTGGTCATGCGTCAGTTGACATTTTAATACGCCAATCTAATGGGACAATCAGGTCCACAATATCCGATGTGGCACCTTCATCAAATCTGTCCACAACTCCACAAACTCTTCCAGGAACTTACGCTTGGTCTGCATACACAGTCTTGAACCAAACAGATTATCTTGAGATAGATTACTACGTTGACGTAACGACAGCTGGAACTTCCAACGCCTATCTCAACATAGACAACAGCAGCCTTCCCTCTGCCAGTCAAACAAGTGTAACAAACGTATTATTGCCAAGTCAATTCAAAGCAGAAATAGTTTTTGAAGGAACAATCAATGCTGGAAACGTGGCGCAGGTTAATTGGACAGTCGATAGCAAATGCAGCATTGCAGGCGTAAATGTCACATGCCAATTATACAATAACCAGACTTCATACCCAACAAGCGGAGATGGCTATCAATCGGCAATAATAGGAACGGCAAATGTTATGCAGCCACAAACAATTACTGCAAATCCGTCATACTACGTAAACTCCACAAACTGGTTTAGAATAAAAGTCCTTTGTATCTCAACAGCTTCACAGTTTAATTGGAGTGGCGATTTCGTCCAGTTTGGCGTGAACTACACAACAACCACCTACAAGCTTGACTTGGAGGAACAATGGACAAGCGTAGACTACAACGACACAGACCAGCTAGCCATCTATGCCATAAAGGGAAACTCCACAGGCTATGAGAACATCAGAGTCGACGTCTGGAACGGCGCGACCTGGAACAACGTATTCACGGATCTCGCGAACGGCTGGAACAACGCTCCAGTCTCCTCTTATTTGACATCTTCAAATTTCACCATAAGATTCACGGATGCCACCCAAACTGGAGACACATCACAAAATACCTGGCAAGTAGATGCGGCACTCGTTCGAACGAACATAAGCCTGTACGGGCAACTGCAAAACGCGACCGTGGCCGTAGAACTACTGCAAAACGGCACTATGCTCTGGCTTGGACAACAACTGGCAACAGCGACAGTGAGACCGATCCCGCCCATACCAGTACAATCTTTCCACGTGAACCAAACTTTAGACGGAATAGACAGAGAAGTGCCGTTTCAAATCGAGGATTGGGCTTCCAACTACAGAGTCCCGCTAGGCCTATCCAGCAACGCAAGCGTCTTTTCCAGCCGAAACATGCTAGTCTACTTAGCGACGCCGCAGGTTTCACGAGTCACAGTATGGTGGAACGGAAGTGACAACGCACTTCAAACACCACTCGCATACACAAACACGTACTTCACCGTTAACACCACCCAAAGAACTGTGACCAACGGGATTCTGAACCTCACGATTGACTTCTCAAGCGGAACGTTCAACGTGATATCCACGGTTGGAACTTCCAGCTGCACAGCAACACTGTTCAGAATAAACAACGTAAATGCTAGTTACGGGGCGGCTGAACCGAACTATGCAATTACCAATGGCCCAGTCAGAGCTATCATACATCACGAAGTAGAATGGGGCAACGGCGGCATACCTAACTGCTCTGACCTCCTAGCCCACTTGGTCATAACGCTTCCTGCGAATGCGACATACTACACGTATGCCCTCAGGTTGATGTTTCTGAGCACTACGCAAACAAGAAACATCACAGACTTGTGTCCGATGAGTCTGAGCGCCCCAATAAGCGTTATTCAGACCGAAAATGGAACAACAGCAGGTTATCCGACAGTCACAAACACGACGGGTCTGTTCTATAATTTCTCTCAGGCGGTGTGGGCGCACCATTGGAGCCAATTCATTTCAGGAACAAAAGGATCCGGAATAATGTTCACCGACACTGACAACCAGAAGCTCTACGCCTTTGACAGCCCCGGAACAAATAGAGGAGCGCTCGAAACAGACTCAGTCGCGGACAAAATCGAGTTGCTTCCAGTAACGATGTCCCCATTGAGCTTGCCAAGCGCCTTCGACGTGACATGGCATGGCGCAATAGTCACGTTCGACGGAACCACACCAATCTACATGGTAAACCAAGGCAACAATTCTGGAATATGGGTAATCGCAGAGTACCCCCCAAGCCTGACCTAGTGCCATACAAGAACATGCCTTCGCCCAGTTCCCTCGAATCGCCTTCCCTTCTCTTCTGATACAGCCAACTCAGCAGTTAGTGACCATCAATCACCTTTCCACCAAAAAAACCAAAAGTTGATTCTCCGCGTTCTCCGCTTGAAGAGTTGAAATTGGGCGAAAATGACGACCTAAAGATGGTGCGGGGGATGGGGTCCCCACCCGAATTTACCGGTAAAAATATGCCTTGAGTATGCTAGCGCGCGGTTCAGGTTAGCTGTTGCTTTCACTTTGGCGGTTCTTCTTCTTTTAGAAGTAGCTCGTCTTTTAGGTACTTCTGATTGACCATTCTCTTGATCTTGAGGAATTTCTCTGAACCCTTTTCAGTTTCTTTCTCATAGAGATTGATCTCCCCTTCGAACAATCCTATGATTGCGTAGAGCTCCTCTGGAGGATGCATCCTCGGATCAACTACTGCAAGGGTCGTGAAGCCCATTGACTTCAGCTCAGTAGTGAGAGCGGCCAGCCACTTCCTAGTCTGAACCGCATGATGCTGAAGCAAGGCATCTGAAACTACGTCGATACAGGCTCTCCTTGGGCCTTTCACGGATGGGTCAAGTTTGCGCATCGCCGAAGTCAAAGCAATGCTTATGTCGGTGAGGTTTTCGACACCCTTCAACTTGACAACATTAGGCGAGTCTTCAACGATAACATCTGCCTGAGGGTTACATACGAAGAGATAGAAGCTTGACTGAAACTCCGTCAGAGGCATAGCCATGCCAGGGTCTGTCGTAACATAGAATGTGACTTCACCCTTCTCTGCTCCAGTCTCAAGAAAACTCTTTACAAGCGCATCCCTCTCGTTACATGAAGGCGAGGTCAACACTACAGCGCTGCCTGAACGCAGGCCTCCGCACAGCAACCTGTCAAGATCCGCATAGCCCGTACAAACAAGTTCTGTGGGCTTGGGCACCGAGGCCATCTTACCCGTCTCTATGTAGAGCAATTTTGCTTCCACTTTTTCAATGTCTTTCTTGGCCCCCATTTTCTGGAATGTTTCCAAGGCTTGATTGAGCAGGCTACGGGCCTTTTCCCTGTCACCCTCTTTGTCTCGTTCAAGAAAGGCTCGAGCATATTCATACAAAACTATTTTGGCGAGGTTATATATGTTCAACTGCCTTGCGCCCAAATCTTCAAATTTTTTGAGGCTCCTTTCAAAAAGCTCTACCGACTCGTTCCATCTCTTTTCTGCGCGGAAGAGCATTGCTTGCAACGCATCTTTGTCAGCGATGCTTTGCTTATCCTTGGTTTCGATGGCAAACTTCTCTAAATTCACAAGCAGTTTGCCAGCTTTTTCGATCTCTCCGAGCTCTACATATGTTCGAATGAGCTCTTGATTGGTGCCCATTTGGGAAGGCTTGTCTCCTGATTTTTCGTATATTTCATTCGCTTTCTCATAGAGCTCTTCTGCCTTGACGTATTCTCCTTTCTCGAAGTAAAGTGCTGCGAGACTTCCATAGCTCATGGCGATTCTAGGCGGACGATTCAAGGTTTTCGCAATTGCCATAGCTTCTTCATAGCATTGTTCGCTCTTGTTCCATTCTCCAAGTATCTGATAACCAGTTCCGAGAGCAGACAGGGAATAATGAAGGTCGGTCAATGAGCCCGTTTTCCTGTTCAAGGCCAAAGCTTCTTCTACCAGTGGAAATACCTTGTCCATGTTTCCCATGATACCATATCCATATGCTAGAGTGTTCCCGAGCCAGGATATCCAACGAATGCACCCTACCTTTTTTGCGAGCTCGTATCCCTTCTCAGAATACTCCTTACGTTTTTCATTCTGCTCCATTGTAAGTGTTGCAGCAAGATTATTGTATATGCGCATCGCAGTCTCGAAGTATCCATTGTCGAGCGCTATTTTCAGAGCTTTCTCTAAGCATTCAACGGCTTCCTCCTTTTTCCCTGTATCCGAAAGTCCCAGCGCCAGGTTGGTGTAAGACTCTGCCATAACGTCAAACGCGTTCAACTTCTTCGAAAGCTCAAGCGCTTTCTCAGCCCAGGAGAGGGTGCCAGCATGATCTCCCTCATGCCAAAGAGCCTGCGCCCTTAATGAGTACGCACGTGCCAACTCCGCGCTTTCAGGCATTTCCTCCAAAATTCTCACAGCTTCGCCAAGATGCTCCATGGCCTTTTCTGTAGCACCCAAATCATGCCAAAGAATGGCTGCCATCTTGCTGTGCAGCATTGCCGCGTTTTCTTTTTCAGAAAGCTTAAGTGATAAGAGTAGTGCTTCATTCCAATACTTTAAGGAGTCTTCATATTCTCCAACGGTGCTTTTGACGTCTCCGAGTTTCCCTAGTACCTGAGCTTTTTCTTGAAGTCTTTCTTCCTTTCCTTCCAGAAGGTTGAGCGCAGACTGGTAATAAGAAATAACTTCATTGTTGGCGTAGATCTTCATCGCCTTGTCTCCAGCCTTCAGGAAATAGTCAAGCGCCTTCTCTTTGTCTCCACTTTCCAGGAAATGATAACCGAGTTCCCCAAAATGCTCGTCAATTTTCTTGGAATAGACTTTTTCCAAGGAGCTCCCCACAACTCCGTGTAGCTCTTTGCGTCTCAGGGGACTGATTTCTTCATATACAACATCTCTGACAAGTATGTCGGCAAATGAGCAAATTCCTTCTCCACGTATCACCCTTTCCTTAATCAATCCGGTTTTGAACATTTTGTCTATTGACTCAAGGAGTTTGCTTTTTTCGATGCCAGTAACTGCGCACATCGCTTCCAAGGTGAAATCGTTTCCAATAAAAGAAGCCAAGGTCAAAACGTTCTGGCAGTCATCGTCCAACCGGCCTAATCTCGCCTTGACAACGTTCTTGACGGTTTCAGGAAACTCGATCTCTGAAGCTTCCTTAATCTTCCACCTGTTTCCCTCTCGGCAGATTACGCCTTCTTCTTTCAGAGATTCTATCACCTCTTCTACGAAGAATGGGTTGCCCCTTGTCTTATCGTAGACCAGCCTGCAAAATTCTTGTGGGATGTCGTCTTGCTCCAAGATTTGCCTGATCATCTCTGAAGTATCTTCAGGTGACATTCGCTTCAAGGAAACAGACTGCGGCAAACGTTCCCTCTTCAATTCGGCCAAGACTGGAGTCAAAGGATGTTTGGAATCAATGTCGGTGTCGCGGTAAGCCCCCAAAAGAAGCAGTGGCGTTTTCTGCACTCCACGAGTCAGATAATGCAATAGAAGAAGAGAGGATGGATCGGTCCACTGCAAATCGTCAAGAACCACCAATAGAGGAGTCTCTTGGGAGATGTTTATAATGAACTGCGATACAGCTTCGAAGAGTCTATTCTGTTCCTGCTCAGGACTTATCGGAAAGGACTGGGGAAATGCTCTAAGCTTTTGGCTGATCTCTGGAACGAGTTTTGCAACTTCAGCCGGATAGAAACCAATAACTCTGTTCAACTGCTCAGGAGTACAATCTCCTAAATAGTCTTTGATAATCTCCTTCCATAGAACGTAGGGAGGAACACCATCCATTCTGAAAAGAGCTGGACATCTGCCATACAAAACCTTGACACCTCGCGATTGCGCATAAGCCCCTAGCTCCCTGACCAATCTTGTCTTACCAATGCCAGCCTCGCCGTGAATGAAAACAAGTCCACCTTCACCGTGAACCGCTCTGTAGACAGCTTCTTTCAGAGCATTCATTTCCTCAGTTCTGTCGACAAGCGGAACCTCTTTCGCGGCAATAGGACGAGGACTTGGGACACGATCACGCTCAAGAGACGACAAGCAGACTTCTCCACATCACACTATCAATAGAGCACTATTTGATACTGTGTTCTTATTGCTTGTGGAATGGCACCTGATTCAACCATCAGCTCCAACTGCATAAAATGAACAAGCCACCAGTGCAACAGCGCAAGCGAGCAATTTTACCGGTAAACGCGTGTTCAATTCTCAACCCCCGCACACTCTTACGGGCAACGCCATAAATTGACGTTATTTAACTGAAATAAGCTCGAAATAGGACTTGAAATTGGTGCGGGGGATGGGGTTTGAACCCATGCAGCCCTGCGGCAACAGGTCTCTCAAAACATCGCCTAAACAGCAAGCGACGTTCTCCTAAGCCTGTCTCCTTTGGCCAAGCTCGGACACCCCCGCAAAGGTGGAGACCCAAACCCTGAATCTACATCCCCCTTTTATATTTATTTAACCGCCTAGCCTTACGGAATCTTTAAAACATAAAAAACCGTTCCACCACTAGTACGGCTTAATGTGCCTCGGTAGCCTAGCCTGGTGGGGCTCCGCCTTGGTAAGGCGGGGGTCGCGGGTTCAAATCCCGCCCGAGGCTCCAGTTCTCAGAAAAAAGAGCTTGAATCAATGAATGTCAAGCGTATGGTCGTCGAGAACACAGTTATCTTCCAGCCTTGACTTTAATAGCTATTGACCATTTGCAGGCCCGCCACGATAGAAGTATCATCCATATAACTTAAAATACGTGATGGAAATTAACTAGTAATGTTGATCCACGATGGTCTTACATTGTCCAAAATGCGGGGATAACGTTCCAGAAGAATCCAGTTTCTGTCCTCATTGCGGCGCACCAATCGAGATCACACCAATCGTGAAAATCAAGAGCTCCAATCTTCCGCTAACCGGCGGCATTCTAACAATAATCGACGCGTGCCTTTGCCTTTTCATCGGAATTGTAGGAGTGCTTCGCTACGCATGGTCTTTCTATAACTACCCCTGGTTACTCTTCCTAGGATTGATTGCTTTCCTCGGATTCGCATTCGGACTAGTAGGCGGAATAGCCGCCTTGAAAAGAAAACTCTACGAAATAGCCTTGCTTGGAGTATCTGTGATCATGCTTTCAGGATTCATCGACGTCGTAGCGCTCGCAGCTAGACACAGAATCCTGCTTGAAGCATTACTGGGAATACCTGTCCTCATACTTGCAATACTCAGCCTAGTCTTCATAGCAATATCGCGCACAGAGTTTGACTAGCTCAAACAACACAACCATTTCTACCCCCAAAACAGTCTTTTCTTGCGTTTAGAGGAAGCACCATCTAGTTGGAAAGCAATAAGCGGCGAGCATGCATTTTCATTTCCAAAAATGAACTTTTTTCATCCCTAAAGCATGCGGAATCGAAGAAATATAATTTATATATTGACAAATAACAATGAGAATAGAGAGGAAAGCCATTGCTCTTTGATGATCCCCTAACAATAGCCTTGATCATAGCAGGGGCAATCATCATCTGCATAATAATCGCCGACTTCTTGACAAGACGGAGAAAAAGAAGGAAAGCATTAGAACAGGAAAAACCAGAAACAGCCTACACGGGTTTGCCATTCAAGATTGGCAAAAGCGTTTCTCTTGATGAAGCGCAACGAGCCAAAGGGGAACTGCGAATCCTAGACCTAGAAAGAGAGATTCTGAGCGATGCAATTCGACGGTTGTACGAAGCGCATGCAGAAGGGAAAATCACTGAAGCAGAAAGAGAGAGACTCGCACAAACCTACAAGTCAAGAATGATGACGGTGAAAGACGCCATCTCAAAAGACGAATCCGTAGTGGCCCTCCACGAGCTTGAAGCCATGCAGGAAGACTTGATGAAGCTTTTCAGCGAGCGCTTCGACGAAATAAGCGGAAAAATAGAAGAACTACGCACCAAAGCGGAGACAAAACTGATAAAGGAAATAACCATACAGCCCCAAGACACCCAGACGCCCACAAAGGCCGAAGAGAAAGCGGAAACTGAGGAGAAAACAAAAAAGAAAAGAAAACCCCCACCCAAACCAAGCCAAAAGACAGAAGCAGAAAAAAGAATAGAAGAAATCAGAAACGAAGTTGAAAAGGTCTTAGACAGATTGGGGCAGATGGAAATTGAATCTTGAGAGCGCACGTGTGGAAAGAGCGAAGAGAAACGCGGCTTTGGAAGCAATAAAACACGTGGAAAACGGCTTTGTCATAGGCTTGGGAAGTGGAAGCACAGCTGCCTACGCCATCGAAGAGCTAGACAAGAAGATAAAACGCGAGCAGCTAAGTATTCTGGCGGTTCCAACCTCATATCAGGCGTTAATTCTGGCGGTAACTCACGGGATACGAATAACGACCCTGTATGAACACCCAAGACTTGACCTCACCATCGACGGCGCAGACCAGATAGACACGAACTTGGATCTGATAAAAGGCATGGGCGGAGCCCTCACCCGCGAAAAGATAGTTGCGTCAGCATCCAAAAGACTGATAATCGTGGCAGACGAAAACAAAAAAGTGAAAGTTCTAGGCGAAAACAACCATCCAGTTCCTTTGGAAGTGGTGCCATTTGCGGCAAAACCTGTCATGCTTAAGATCCAAAAGATGGGTGGGAAACCAGTTTTGAGGGAAGCGAAGCGAAAAGTCGGGCCGGTCATAACAGATAACGGTAATGTGATTTTGGATGCCTGCTTCGGCCAGATTGAAGATCCGTCAAAGCTGGCAACTGAACTGAAGACTCTTCCGGGTGTCGTTGAAACAGGACTCTTCGTAAGAATGGCGGACCTAGCGTATATTGGAAGAAGCTCAGGCGTGGAAGGAATCAAGAGACAACCTGCACGCTAGTAACTGTCGCATAATTGCATCAATCGAGACAATCTCGTAATCAATCTGAGAAGGCCAGCTCTGGTAAACGATTCGGAAGCCTTTAATCGAATAGGCGTAATCCTTATTCACAATAAATATTTTGCGTTCTAAACATTATTCTTGGTAATAATTCGTATTTAATAACGCTTAAACGCTAGCACATCTTATTCAATCTAAAAATAAGGTGCACACATGGGAGGTGAAATGATGGCAATAGCCTCGAAAGAAAGGATGATAACCTTCGCCGTTATTGGATTATGCGTTGTAATTGGAGTAATGGCTTTCCTAGCAGTTGCATACTATGGCCAAGCAAATAATACTCAGAACAACTACAACACAGAAAAAGCATACCTCCAGTCAATGATAGATCAACTTCAAACAGACAAAACGAACCTACAAAGCCAAGTAACCACACTCCAGAGTGACAATACAGCATTGCAGACCCAACTCGTTTCACTAAACACACAGGTATCCACGTTGAATAATCAAGTATCAACGTTGAACGGTCAACTCTCAACGCTCAATACTCAGAATGCAGAACTGACAACTCAAATCAACGATCTACAGGCACAGAATGAAGCAGCAAACGCACAGATCAACACGTTAACCTCAGATAATGCAGATGCACACGCACAGATCGATGCTCTAACCGGAGAGAGAGAAAACTTGATAGCACAGGTAAACACGCTCGAAGCCCAGAGAGACAATCTAGCTACACAAGTGGACACCTTGACACAGCAAAAAGCTGCATTGAGCACAGAAGTGACTGCTTTGACAGTCGAGGTAAACACTCTCACTACCCAAGGACAGCAACTTCAAGCAACTGTTAACGATCTAGAAGCGCAAATCGGAAACCTAGAACAGACTATCCAAACGATGGCTCAGCGGTTACGAGTCCAGTAAGCTCTCCTTTTCCCCTTTTCTCTTTTCTCCCATTTGTTTTGGGAACAACCTCAAGTTCCTTCCACTATTTCTATTTTCGTATCCATCATTCTCTGTGTCAAAATGCATAACAGAGCATCAATATCCATTACAAAACCAAGATGGAAAGCCTTAATTCACGCATCCTTAAGAAGTGAATCTGGAATTTGCGCGCGCCAGACATCGGAACAATCCGACGCAACCAAAACTGACCTCTCTCCTTGTTCTCTGTAAGCACAGGACCAGAACCACGATGAAAACCTATGAAATCCCTATAGAGCTATCTAACTACAGAAAACACTGAAGCTCTAGGAATTACACAAAACATGGTAGAATCAAATAACCTTAAATCAACCCTTCTCAAACAAAATAGCCAAGAAACACAAAGCCGGGGTAGCCTAGCCTGGCTTGGGCGCCAGACTCATAATCTGGAGAACAACGGGGCAAGACGCGCCTAATGTCCAGAAGTCGCGGGCTCGAATCCCGCCCCCGGCACCAAAGCTTAGACCCAAGCCTGTCAAAACTCCCATTACTGACAGAAGCATTCTCGATTCTTGATTGAATCAGCTGAGATCAGAAAGGATTATTGATAATCGGTAACTATGGACGTGCTGTCTCTTGTAGATATTTCAAGTCGGTCGCTGAAGCCTTTTCTGATGTAAGCGTTTTTTACAGCGATTTTGTCGCCTGTTTTCAGGCTGATGACTTTGAGTGCGTGTTGTCGCCATGCTGAAATCCATATGCGACCTGTTTCGTCCTCTATTTGGAAGGTTGCAAGATTCACAAGCTCCTGATTTGCGGTTTTAATTTCTTTAAGTGTGGGTTTGGCAACGACTATTCCGTTGACGTTGACTTGGGTCAAATCTCCTTTCAGACTGGCGACTTTTTGGTACTCTTCACGTGGTTGAAATGTTTCGGCGTAGGTCCCTGAGTCAACGTGGATTTCCACGTTTCCAAGTTCTGTTATCTTCACTTTTGCGTTCACTAATCGCAACGCTATCCCTTCTTTGAGCAAGACTTCAAGCTCGTCTGCTTTCTCGTTCCAAGCGACAACAGAGGTCTCTCCAGTTTCGTCTTTCAGAGTGAGGCGCATAACTTTACCAATGGTTGAGTCTTGTCTTTCGAAAGTGGATATTTTGAAGATTCTTCCTAGAGTGCCCGCTATATTTACTCTCTTGTTCTTGTGTTCTTGGCCTATTTTCTTGATTTGCGTCACGAAGCTGTTGACAGTGGGAAAATCGCTTTCCCTCAAGTCTGGAGGACTAGCTTCAATCTTGGATTTCTCCCCTACGTGCAGTTCAATCCCTTCACGGCCCTCCTTTGTATACCCGTGAGAAACACGTACTATTTCCCCGACTTTCACCTCACCAGACTCCAGAAGGTTTGCTTTGCTGTTCCAAAAAACAACACGCAAAAGCCGACTTTTGTCAGCGATAAAAAAACTTGCGAATTTTCCGTTCTTGTGACCAGTGAATGTTTTAGGCTTATAAATAGCGACAACCCGTCCGACGACGCTAACATTATTCAGACCTGGAACTAAGCAAGTCATCGATAGTTCAAGTGGCGATTTACCATTGATGCTAAGTTGTACGCCGAATTCAGCGGCAATCATACGCAACAGGATTTCGTCAGAGATCAAACCGTTTGTCTTCTTCTTTTCCTTTGTCAACCTTCCTTCAATCTGTTCCCTTGACACTTCAGAGTGTTTTGACAGGATTTGCTCGATTAGTTGTTCCTCGGCCATATGGGCTTCGACTCGATGGAAGGTTATGGATTTTGCGAAGTTCATTAAAAATCTATTGGCGATTTACATGTCAAAAGCGGGATCATGACGATAGAAAATGAAGCGTTTTGTTGGATACGTGCAACTGTAGCTTCGTCTAGAAAACAGTTTTGATCGTGATTAGGAGAAAGCTACGTTGTCAGGTTCTTCTAGTCTTTTTCTTCCTTGCCGTAGAACGCGTAGAGGAAAATTAAAACAAGCACTACAAACGTTGCAGCCATTAGCAGGTATTTCAGTATTTCAAAGTATTCTCCTATGCTCATCGAAATTGTCTCCGTTATGCTCTCTACATTTGGAGTTTAAATATTTAAACCCGACTGAGTGGAGAAGTCTCCCGCAAATCCTCTCTTTTTTGACTCACGCGCGAAAAACAGCGAAAGCAATGAGAATTCGGAGCATGTTCATGATCGGTTCGTAAAGCGATGTCGGCATCGAAATGATTATAAGAATTGCGTATTCTCCTAGAGTCTGTCTCAACTCTTTAAAACCAAGTTGCTCGCTGATGTTTATGGCAGAATCAAATGCTTCACAGGAAAGTCCTTCTACAAGGATTTCAGGCTGGGAGCAGTTGAAGCTGAGCACCGAAGAAATGCTGGGCTTGTCCGTCGATGAGCTTTCGGCCTATTTGGGCACTTCAGTGGCGGGTCTTTCTTCCGACGAAGCAGAGAGTCGCCTTAAGACATTCGGTCCCAACGAGCTTGCCAAGAGGAAAAAACGAACGGCAATCGTGGAGTTTCTCTTTCATTTCAGAAGCCCACTGATAATCATCTTGCTTGTTGCAGGTGTAATCTCAGCATTCTCTCCACAGAAAATAAGCGCTGCCATCATTTTTCTGATAGTCCTACTGAGTGTGGTTTTAGACTTCTTCCAAGAATCAAAAGCCAAAAACGCTGCAGAGATGCTCAAGGAAAAAGTAACAACTACGGCAACAGTTTTCAGAGATGGCGTCAAGAAAGAATTGAAGCTTTCTGAAATCATCCCGGGTGATGTTGTCTATCTCTCGGCAGGAGACATTGTGCCTGCTGACGCTAGAGTAATGAACGCGAAGGACCTTTTCGTAGATCAATCTGCACTGACTGGTGAATCATTCCCTGCAGAGAAAACACCTGCACCATTAAAAGCGATGGGATTGGCTGTGACTGAATGGAACAACTGCCTTTTTATGGGTACTTCCATTGTCAGCGGCGCGGCAGCTGCGGTTGTCATGAAGACTGGAGGCTACACCGAGTATGGGAAGATAGCAAAGCGGCTAATCGAAAGAGAGCATGAAACTGAGTTTGAAACAGGGCTCAGAAAATTCGGCTTTCTGATAATGGAAGTCACATTTTTGCTTGTGCTGTTTGTCTTTTTCATAAATGCGCTCTATAAGCGCGGTGTACTGGAATCGTTGCTTTTTGCTGTGGCCTTGGCAGTCGGTCTAACCCCAGAGCTCTTGCCTATGATCATCTCCTTGAACCTTTCAAGAGGCGCTCTTTCAATGTCAAGGAAAGGTGTTATCGTAAAGAGATTGGCCTCGATTCAGAATCTCGGGAGTATGGACATCCTATGCACAGACAAGACGGGTACACTTACAGAGAATAAAATAACGCTTGTGCTACACGTAGACATAGAAGGAAGAAACGATGAAAAGGTGCTGTTGTATTCCTATCTGAACAGTTATCATGAAACCGGGCTGAAAAGTCCTCTTGATGAGGCTATACTGAAATACGAAGACCTCAACATTAAAGGTTATCAGAAGATAGATGAAGTTCCGTTTGATTTTGTGCGAAAACGGGTTTCTGTTGTTGTTGAAACTGAACGACAATTGTTCATGATCGCTAAGGGCGCACCTGAAGAGATTTTCAAGGTTTGTGCTTACTGTGAGCTTGATGATAGAGTTTTCGATTTGACAGATGAGCTGCATAAGAAAATAGAACAGAAGTACTACGACCTGAGTTCTGAAGGGTTCAGGGTGTTGGGGGTTTGTTACAAAAAGGTCAGAGAGGAGAAGCCAGTTTACTCTGTGCATGATGAAGGCAACATGGTGTTTTTGGGGTTTGTGGCTTTTCTGGATCCACCAAAAGGAACTGCCCGAGAGTCTCTTCAACTTCTTAGTAAAGCGAATGTGCAGTTGAAGATTCTAACGGGCGATAACGAGTTGGTCACGAGGAAAACATGCGACCAGCTAGGTTTTGAAATTAGGAGACTTACTCTGGGAAGCGAATTGGCCCAGATCAATGACGATGCACTTGCACGGCTTGCGGAGGAAGCAAATGTCTTTGCAAGGGTAACTCCTGCTCAGAAGGACAGGATAATGATTGCTTTGAGGAAAAATGGTCACGTCGTCGGTTTTCTGGGAGACGGAATTAATGACGCACCTTCTCTGAAGACGGCGGATGTCAGCATATCGGTTGACAACGCGGTGGACGTGGCAAAAGAGTCTGCAGATATTATATTGTTACAGAAGGATCTGACGGTTCTGCGGCAGGGTATTCTGGAGGGCAGAAAGACTTTCGGCAACACTATGAAGTATATTATGATGAGTACAAGCTCGAATTTTGGGAACATGTTTAGTGTTGCAATCGGTTCCTTGTTCTTGCCTTTTCTGCCTATGAGTGCTATTCAGATACTTCTTAACAACCTTCTTTATGACTTGTCTCAGTCGACCATACCGACTGACAACGTTGACGAAGAATATGTTCAAAAACCGAAGAGAATGGACATTTCCTTCATACGACGATATATGGTAGTCTTGGGACCTGTGAGTTCCATTTTTGATTTCTTGACATTCTTCATTATGTTGCAGGCTTTCAATGCATCCGAGCCGCTGTTTCAGACTGCTTGGTTTCTAGAGTCGCTGTTCACGCAGACCTTGATCATCTTTGTTATTAGAACGAGAAGAACACCTTTCTATAAGAGCAAGCCAGGCAGGTTTCTGCTTCTGAGCAGCTTTGGTGTTCTTGCATGCGCGATGGTGCTGCCTTTCACACCGTTGGGCGGCTTATTCAGTTTCATAGAACCCCCAGCCACCTTCTTCGTGGTCCTATCGGGGCTAGTTGCAGTCTATCTTGTGATGGTTGAGTTTGTCAAGAAATGGTTCTATAAGCGGTATTCATATCGTTTAGAGCAACGTTCGGCAATGCAAGACAAGAGCTTGCCAAACTAGGATTGCAGACGGCCAGAGTACTGTGACAAGTTTCTAAAGCGCTTTGAGGTTGAACATAGCTTAGATCGGAGATCTTGAGAGTGGTATTCTGGCAATTTGAGCAAATTGAATGAATAGCCGGGATTTTTCTGTTATCGTTCTCTCTTTCCTTGTATGAACTCTTCCACTGCCTGTTTTGCTAAGGAGTCTGGTACCTGGATTGGTGGATGTTTGAAAGCATATGAAGATATACTCAGCAGTTGGCCAGCTATCTTGCGGTCTAGCGCTATCTTCACTGCCCTGATTATGTCAATGACCACACCTGCACTGTTAGGCGAATCTTCCACTTCAAGCTTCACCATTATAGTCAAGGGTCTGTCGCCGAATTTTCTTCCCTTGAGCCAAAGATAACAGATTTTCTTGTTCTTAAGAAAAGGCACGTAGTCTGAAGGGCCAATCCGTGTAGGCAAATCGTACGGAACTAGGCTTGTAACAGCTTCTGTCTTGCTAATGCGTTTTGTCTTCAGTCTTTCCTCAACTGTCATGTTCTGGAAGTCAGTGTCTCCTCCAAGGTTTAGCTGGTATGTTTCGTCGATGATTACTCCTCTGTCGACGCAGAGCCTAGCAATGTTTCTGTGCAGAATGGTTGCTCCTAGTTGGCTCTTAATGTCGTCACCCGCGATTGGCAAACCCCTTTCCTCAAACCTTCTTCCCCATGCGGAATCAGAAGCAATGAACTCAGGTATGCAATTGACAAACGCGCAACCAGCATCCAAGGCTGCCTGAGCATAAAATCGGGTCGCCAGCTTGCTACCAACTGGCAAGTAGTTGACAAGAATTTCAGCTTTCGCCTTTTCCAGTGTTTCGACAATATCTACAGGTTTGATCTCCCCTTCCTTGTAAACGTTAAAAGTCTCTCTCATATGCTCAGCCGCGCCATCCATGATGGGAGCAGGCGAAACCTTGACACCTAATGATGGGACATCAGCGAATTTCGCGCAGCAATTCGGCTCTGTGAATATAGCTTCAGCTAAATCCTTTCCAATCTTCTTCTTGTTAACCTCAAAAGCAGCGACGAAACCTACATCTTTGATGTGATATCCGCCAAAATTTACATGCATGAGCCCAGGAACGGTCGTATCTTGTTTGGCGTCTTTGTAATATTGCACTCCCTGAACGAGGGCGGACGCCGAGTTGCCGACTCCTACTAGTGCCACGCGAATTTCTGTCAATTTCAGTTCCTCTTGTCGTTGTTTAGCTAACGCTTTAACCGTTGTTCGCTCTTTAACTTTTTCTTGGAAGATAACAAGGTTAAAAGGCAACTTGAACAAAGAAAAGGATACAGGTGTGAATTGTATGGACGGAAGCGAAGTGAATGTTAGGTTCGAGCCGTTCACGGAGATCGTGATCATGGAACGCGACTTCTTCGCCACACCGGATGACATAGCGAGATTCGCGTCAATAATCGCAGGAGGCAAGACCGCTGGGTTGTACTGGGCTGAGGGTGTGGTCTTTCTCTACTTTCCAATTCCAGCATCAACAGAAACCTTGGCTAAAGAGTTTGTTGAACACAAACGCGTCTACTGGGCATTTGTTGGGCACGCGCTTATGCCGAAATATCAGCCGGTCATCGAGACTCGCGAGAAAATGATAGTTCCAGTGGTTGATATGTCTTCAAATCCGTTAATCAAGAAAGTTGCGACTTGGCTAAAAGAGCAAAAGTGACCGGCTGAAAGATCCATCTTATTTTCAAAAGACCAGATTTGTGCGTGAGGTCCCAACTGTTGGATATACTACGCCTCAATGGGGCTGTCTTCTCTGGGAAAGGGGAGGGAGCCAAGTACATCGGATTACCTTGGGTTAGGGAGCAGATTGCCAAGAAGATGGGTTTTAGTCCATACGTAGGAACTCTGAACATAAGGTTGACCAACAATGATTCTTTGAACCTTTGGAGAGCATTAAAGGAGGCTAAGGCAGTTGAGATTTCACCCAAATCCGGCTTTTCCCGTGGCAAATGCTATAGGGCAAGTTTGGCGGATGACGTTGAGTGTGCTGTTGTGATTCCAGAAGCCACAGATTACTCAGAAGACGTTCTGGAAATAGTTGCCCCCATCAACCTGAGGACTAGGTTTCATCTTGTAGATGGTGATCTGCTTGATATCGAGTTCTATCTTTAGAAGGCTACCTTTTTTGCCTAGCCTTGAGGCAGTTTTGCACGCATTCATCAAGTAGTCCTTGTTTCTTTAGGAATGCACCATATTTCATAAGGGCGTTCATGGCCCTTGCTGCATCCTCTGGGGTGGAATAGGCAGGAATGTCTAGCTTGTCAAACCTCGACCTTGTATACAGGGCCATTTCCGTTTCACCAATGTCGCATGCCACAATAGGTTTATCATATTTGTTTGCTATCCTAGCTACTCTATCGATGTAGTCTTCCTGCAACGCCGGTGTGTGATGAAGACCAAGCAACACTATGCCATTGATTTCTGGATCTTGAAAAACGATTTCTGTTGCATACTCGAACATCTCGGAAGTTCCGGAACCGGTTATGTCGACTGGGTTGAAGTTTGTCGCGAACTTGGGAAGTTTTCCGGTTTCCTTCAGCTTCTCAAACTTCTGTAGTGTTTTGTCTGAAAGACGCTTGACAGATAATCCTTTCAACTCGCATTCGTCGACGGCCATTATGCCTGGGCCTCCCGCGTCAGTGATTATTCCCACGTTGAGTCCAGCTGCAGGCGGTTGCATGGATAGTGCTTTTGCAGCGTCGAAGAATTCTTCTGTGTCTTTTGCCCTGAAAACACCTGTCTGTGCGAAAACGGCATCGTATATTCTGTCAGAGCCAGCAATGGCGCCTGTGTGTGAAGCTGCCGCTCTTGCACCTGCTTCGGTTCTGCCTGACTTGAGAGCTACAATGGGTTTTTTTCTTGAGACTCTCTTGGCTACTTTGAGAAAGTCTCTTCCAGACTTTATGTCTTCAATGTATAGCAATATGACTTTGGTACTGTTGTCATAAAGTAAATAGTCCAACATTTCTGTTTCAGTCACGTCGGCTTTGTTGCCAAAGCTAACAAATTTGCTTATTCCGATCTGTCGCCCTGTCATGAAGTCTAGAGCTGCGACTCCGAAAGCGCCGCTTTGAGTGACTATAGCGATGTCTCCTGGTATTGGGCGTGGCGTCGCAACGACTTCGTCTCCTGTTGTCAGGATTTTTGTCTCTGGCAAAAACAGCATGTCTACGCCGGTTTTGGTGTCGAAGACTCCTAGGCAGTTGGGTCCAAGGATTCGGATGCCTGCTTTCTTGGCTATTGTGACGACTTGATTCTCAAGATCATGGTTTCCAATTTCACCGAAGCCGGAACTGATTATAACAACGTCTTTCACTTTTTTTGCCGCTGCGTCTTTCATGATTTCAGGCACGATCTTTGCTGGAACGACAATCACGACAAGCTCTACTTTTCCCGGAATCTGAGTTACCGAAGGATAGCATGGTGTTCCAAGAATGGATTCCTCGTTTGGGTTAACTGCGTAGATTTCTCCTTTGAATACTCCGCGTCTCTTGTTCTCGGTGAAATTCTTGAAAATCACGTGCCCTGCCTTGTTTATCCTTTTCGTGGCTCCGACGACGGCAACTGACTTGGGATTAAAAAAGGCTGACAACTGCTCAACCGATGGGTCCATTTGGGTCATTCACCTTTTTTCTTCTAACAATGACTATGGGTTTATGTCTTACTGTCTCAAGCATTTCCCAAGTTACATCTGTTAATTGCGTCTTGAACTTGTCGGCCATGTCCCACACGGTCTTTCCAGCTCCAAAACCTCTCACATGGTTTGCCATACCAGCGATTTCTAATGCCAGCTCAATTGACATTCTGCATCCTGCCAACGCAGTCGGAGTCGCTCTCCTCCTGAGCCTGAACATTCGACAGAGCACGTACGTAAATACTCCCCCAAAGGAGTGAATCCCGCGGATCGGCTTCGGTCTTGGTGTAAAATGACAGTTTCCGAATGAATATGTTTTGTCCGTATCCGCGATTATAACGTAGACTTTCTTGTGCAGTTTTTGCAGCACGTGCTTACATATCGCTTGAGCGATTTCATCAGAATTGTTCAATGGCAAACTCACGTAAGAATACGGTAAATTGCTTCCATCAATGCCGCCTTCTGAACCGAACATTAGCGCTTGCAAGAGACCACAGTGCACCAATACAACTTGCTTGTGGCGGCCTCCTGCGTCAACTGGATATGCACGAAGTCTTTGAATCATTTCCTCTCGAAAGTGGCATAGTGACCCGAGGAAATAGCCCCACGTGATTCGCATCCAAAACCTTGCGATGAATCTTGCGTTTGCGCTGGGCTCAATTTTGCTCTCGTCAATGATGCAGTCTAGTGCGGTTGAAATGGCTTTATCTGATATGACGACGAAGTCTTCGTCAGCGATTTTTCCCTTAACACTGTCTGTGATTTTTTGCATGTAGTTTTCTTTTGGTTTCCAGTATTCGGTGGTGATTGCTAGGACTTTGTATTTGTTCATCCGGCTGCATTTTCCTAAAACACGTCTATTTCCTAGGCATCCTGGAATCGTTTCTTTATTTCTGCAATGTCACATTCGGGTGGTTTCATCTTCCCTTCAGAACAGCAACCTTTTTCAACGCATGCTGGACCAGCGTTCTCGAACAGTGTTGGTGTTGTCTTTTTCACTTGTTTGAGCATTTCAGTTGCGACTTCTCTCATTTCCCATTGGGCTCTTGCGCAACAACGTATATTGAAAAAGTGGCGTAACTCTCGAGCGTTCATTGTAACGATTATGTTAGTTTTCGCGGCGTTTGGGAGAATGAATCTTGCGTCTTCTTTTGAAATTCCGATTTTCAGAAGTTGCTGATATGTTTGGGAGATTTTCTCTAGCGTTTTGTCAAAGGCTTCTTTAGTTTGTGGGTTCTTTGCTATGCTTGGCGGCGTTACGTAGTTTTCAAGAGTGTCGTATGCGACGTAGCGTTGGCTCTGTTGAGTGTATGAAGCGATGCGGTGTCTGACAAGTTGGTGGGTCATTGCTCTGGAAACTCCTTCAATGCTGAAGGTGAATGATGCGTGTTCAATCACTGAGCAGTGTCCGTAGCCAGTTACGCGTTTTATGATCTGCTTAGCCGTTTCCTCATCTATTTTTTCGAGGATTCTTGATGGTGTTCCGCTCTTGGTTGTAGTCAATGCCGCTGTTCCGCACAGTTTTTCAGCGTCTGCTGTGTAGCGAAGAAGTATGACTTTCAACTCTTGGGCCTCTCTGACACCTTCTATAGGTTATGTAATAAATCTGTTTTGTCAGCAATTCTGTTGACTGATCTAATTATCTGCTTTCAAGTTTGAGATCCTGCATGGATTCTTTGAACAGGTCTATGCTGACTTTGTTGAAATTGGTTCAGGCCTCGTCCCCGTCCTTTACAAATAGTCGGATCATTGCAATCCACGTTGGATGGCGATCTGTGATGTTTCTACACTCTCGCGTAGATGCGGTCGCTTGCGTATTTTCCGCTTTGCATCTCTTCCTCTATTTCGCGCAGTAGCAGTATGCGTCTGAAGGTTGGGGGATGTGTTGAAAACCACGTGTTGATCTTGTGCCATGTTGACTTGGCCTCTTTCTCCATGGCAAGCTCTAATTCACGCTCGTCCAGAACTCCGTCATGGTCTAGGTCGTACTCGTCTTTTTTCTCTACTATTTCTGCAATCTCTTGCTTTGCCATTGCTGGATCGGCAATGTAGAGCGCTCTGGCTCCAGAAGGAGGTTTTGAAGATAGTGAAAGACCATAAGTGATCTTGGTCAGGGCGCTTTCCAAGTTTCTCGGTGAGCCCGTCACATAAGCTGAATATGCATCTGCATAATGCTCCCTTAGCCTGCTGAGTCTCATGACGAACAGGAGCGAGATGATGTAAGTTGCGTAAGAGATTGCTCCTACGGCGAACAGGGCTGCTCTCATACTGCCTTCGTCTCTGTCTCTTGACGAACCTCTGGCGAACCATGCTATTTGCCACGTTCCTCTTGCTATGATGTATGCTAGTAGCGGCAATGCTGAAAGCAGGGTCATTACGATGTAGTCCTTGTGCTTTATGTGACCTAGTTCGTGGCCGATGACGCCTCTCACCTCGTCTTCGCTCAGGCTCTTTAGGAGTCCTTCATGAACTGTCAAAGTGGCGCTGCTAGCGGTTCTGCCAAACACGAATGCGTTGGGTGAGTTGTCAGGCGCTATGGCTAGTCTCGGCATTTTTATTCCGCTTTTTTCTGATAGCTCTTTCACAGTTGTTTCAAGCCACGGGTTGTCTCCTGGCTTCAAGTATTGTAGGCGTGAGGAGACTGCGACTATGGATGGTCCGATGAGGTATTGGAGCAGTACGAAGAGGATCGTGCCAATTATCGCGTAGATAAGGCTAACATCAACTATGTACATGATTAGTGCAAGGAATGCGGCAAAGATGAAGGCTACTAGGAATATTGAGGTTCCCATCGCGAGTTTTAGCTCTCCGAGCCTTGCCATGTTACCCCTGCAGTATCCATATGACGAATATCAGCAAGAATTAAAGTTTTCTAGGCCTGTTTTTCCAGTTCTTCTTGTATTCGTGAGTCTTTCCGTGGAATTCGACAAGCGTTTATGTCCATTTTCTTGGAGTTTGATTTTTCACACTTGAGGCTTGACTATTATATATCAATTATGTCCTAGGGGTCGATCATCTGAAGAAAACATTAAAAATGAACGGTCTTCCATCTTGAGTATTCTGAGGTTCAAAACAGATGGTCACAATAGTTGATTTGGCAACGATTGCTTCAGCTGGTGCTGGTCTTCTCCTAGCGGCTTTTGCGGTTATACAGCTTCAGCATATGGAGAAACATAGAAATGTGGATATTTCCATGAAGTTGTTCGAGTGGGCAGAGAATGAACGGCTCCGCAAGGCGCTCAGATGGGTTGAAGAGGAGTTCCAATTTGAAGACTATGAGGGATACAAGGCAAGTCGGAAGACTAGTTTTGAAGTGAGCGAGTACCCTTATGAGGTGGAGGCTTTTTTTGAGCAAGTTGGGTTCTTGGTTGACAGAAAGTTCGTGGATCTTGATGTCATCGATGATCGCCTAGCTCCGTACATAATATCGAACTGGAAGAAGCTGGCGCCTTGGATAGTGGCCATGCGAAAAGAGAAAGGTGACGAATCATTCGGCGAACATTTCCAGCAACTGTACGAAAAGACCGTTAGACATGCGGAAAAACGTTGACTGCAAGAGATCAGCGTAGATTTCCTAAGTGGCAGGCTCGCTTTCAAGGCTCCTTAGATGGATTCGTGAGCGGTTTGATAATTGTTGGTGCTCCGGCCGGGATTTGGACCCGGGTCCGCGACTTTCTTTCACTTTTGAGTGTCGAGAGGCCGCTATACATGGTCCCTTACAAGGTTTGACCGGACTATACTACCGGAGCCCTGAAGATTGGGTTTCTCTCAGGGATAAATATCTTTTCACATGTTTGAAGGTGCGCAAGTGTGTCTCGTGGAAATTACCTCTGCTGTGCACGCTTGAGAAGTGTTTTCTTTAATCGTTCATGCTGAACCGTGAGCGCTGTTTCGTGTTCTGCTTAGCAGCGGTAGTTCTCTTTTCCTGACTGGTTTGTCCTAGGTATGGTAACCGTGAATCGAGCTCCTTTGCCCGGAATGCCTGTTTCTTGGATGCTCCAGCCGTAGACCTCCATCATCTTCCTTATCAGGTAAAGACCGTAGCCAGTGCCTTTTCCGCACCCTTCCCTGAAAAGCCTTGGTTTCTCATCATATGATATACCAACGCCATCGTCCTCATAGACCAATCTAAGCTGGTTTCCTTCAGCCCTCTCGTAGCAGATTCTGATTTGTGTCAGTTTTTCACCGTACTTCAACGAGTTGTCAACAAGATTGTAGAAAAGCTGTCTCAGCAGTGAATCTGCTAGAACAGTTAATCCGCGGCTGTCATTTGTCACCTTTATGCCTTTCATGTCCGAGAAGAGCGAAATCGCCTCATTAACCGTTTTCTCTACATCAACATAAGTCAGCTTTTCAGCGCCAAGCATTTCGTAAATTCTAGCAAAATCGAAGATCCTCACAACTTGACTGACAGATTTTTCCATCTCTTCAAGGTGATCTAGAACCTTCTTATTGCCTGCCAATTCCTTCTTTGTCAGATATGCATTTCCTGTGATTACAGAGAGTTTGTTTCGGGCATCGTGCCTCGTTAAGCCTCCTACAACTCGTAGTTTTTCGTTCATCAATACCAGCTCTCGTTCTGTTCTTTTCTGGTCTGAAACGTCTTTGTAGACCCCGATGTAGCCTATGAGTTTGCCCTCGACTTTTATTGGTGCTGCAGATATCGACACGGGAACCAGGGATCCGTCTTTCCTCATTCTGAAGGTGTCATGATAAACGTATCCTCCTACAGCCTTTCCATCAAGCATCTCGGCCTCCTTCATCTTATCCTTCGGCACTACGACCTCGTCGATGTGTTTTCCCTTGATCTCTGAAAGAGAATATCCGAAGAGTTTTTCAAAGCGTGGGTTGATATCTAGGATGCGGAAATCTGGGGCAAGATAGACTGTGGCTTCAGGATTGCCCAAGAACAAACCTTCAAACTTATGTTTGGTTTCTCGAATTTCCAGTGCGTACGTCTCCAACTCCTTAGCACGATCCAAGTTGCTTATTGCGGTGGCAGCATGTGACGCTAGGATTTCAAGTAGTTCCTGATCCTTCTTGTTAAAAGCATCCAAATCTTTGCTTTCCACGTTTAATACTCCGAGGACTCTAAGGCCAATCTTGATGGGTACTGCAAGCTCAGAGCGTGCTCCCTCTTCGCCTTCGACGTAGGCTTCTTCCTTGCTTATGTCTGGAATGAGAACGAGCTTGCCTGTCCTCGCAGCCCTGACGGATATGCCCCCGTCTCCCTCCATTGGTAACGAAAGTGATGAAATCTCAGTTTTTCCTCGGTGAGTCACCAACTGAAGCATTTTTCCCTTTACCATGAAGACGTCAGCGAATTCAAATCCCAAGGTTTTCTCCGCAGCGTCTAGGGTCAGCTCATAGATCTCTTCCATGCTCTTTGCCGTGTTCAATTTCAGACTGTGAATGTTTAAAGTTGAAAGGCTTCGTTCATAGCGTTTCCTTTCTGTGATTTCTCTATGTATGACTTCTATGCCGATAACTTTGTCTTTCTTTTTGTACGTGCTGACGCTGATCTCAAGTGGAATAGATTCTCCTTTTTTGTTCATTCCTCTAATTTCGTATACGAGGGGAAGTTCTTCTTCTGAGTATTCTGTTTGGTATTTTTCTAGAACCAAGGCGTGGTCGTCAGGGTGGACAAAATCCAAGAACACTTTGCCTCTCAGTTCTTCATCAGTGTATCCGGATAATCTCTTGAACGCTGCGTTGTAATCTATTAGGCGACCTTCTCTTCCAACGAAGATGCCCACAGGGTCTCGTATGCTTTCGAACAAGCCCCTAAACCTTTCCTCAGATTCTCTTAGCAATTCCTCGCTTTTCTTGCGTTCAGTTACATCTCTTATATTTATTTGCACTCCGGCAACATTGTTTTCCTTTACTATAGCACCCGCGTGGTATTCCACAAGAATCTTTCCTGCAGGGGCGGCTAGTTCGACTTCATTCTTGGCAGGCTCTCCTTGGGCTACCTTTGAGAAATCCCTCGTGACTGCTGGCCAGTATTCTTTGGACACGAAATCGAGAATGTTCTTTCCGACCAGATCTTCTTTCTCGTAGCCAAAACGCAATACGGAACTGTTTACTGCGGTAATGCTTCCTTTCAGGTCTAATGTAACTATCGCGTCCATAGCGCTTTCAAACAAGTTCCTGTATTTCTCCTCAGATTCTCTTAAAGTCTTTTCTGCTTTCTTGCGTTCTGAGATGTCTTTAACGAAGACAGATAAACCATCCTTGGTGGGGTACGCATCTATTTCAAAGACAAAGTCCTTATCTCCCATCCGATACTTATTTACGAATGTCTGATGCTGGTTTGTTCTCAGAGTGTTTTGGTAGAACTGTTCAACTTCTGTGCCTTCAACATCTGGGAAAACTTCGGTGAGAGATTTTCCAATTGCATCTTTCGCTGAAATACCTGTCAGCCTCTCAGAGGCTTTGTTCCAGTAAGTGTATCTGAAATCTCTATCCATTGCGAAGAAAACATCATTGATGCTTTCAATGAGCGCGTTATATCTCCCCTCACTTTCCCTCAGATCCTCTTCTGCTTTCTTGCTTTCGGTAGTGTCTTCTAGAATGGTTTGTATTCCGACAACTCTGTTGTCAGAGAATACCGGGTTGCTTCTATACTCTGCTACTGTGTCTCCTTTCGGCGTATGTATTCCAATTATCCCTTCCGCTGTTTTTCCCAGAGCTACTTGGGCAACGTCTATGAGTAGTTTCGGCCAATATCTCTCGGCGATGAACTTGAGCATATTCTTTCCAAGCATCTCACTCTTGTTGAAGCCGTATTCTTCTGCCGCCTTGTTTACGGAAATCACGTTTCCTTTTAAATCAAACAGAACGATAACGTCTTTTGCGTTTTCGAAAAGATTCCTGTATTTTTCTTCAGACTGCCTAAGTGCCTCCTCAGCTTTCCTGATTCTTACGGTTTCGCTTATTGCATGTTTCAGTTCAGCATACACTGTCTCGGGGTCACCGTTCTTGTTTACATAGTGATCTGCCCCCAAATTCAGTGCCCTAATGATAAGTTCTTCTCGTCCTTTACCAGTGAATATTATGAAGGGAACGCCATTTCCGCTCTGTCTCAGTTCCCCAAGAAATTGTAGTCCATTCTTCCCGGGCATCTGATAATCAGAAACAATAGCGTCGTACGATTCCTTCTTGATTTTTTCCATAGCTTCTTCAACAGAACATGCAGTGTCGACTCTGAAATGACCTTCCATTTCCAAGCACTGTTTGGCTATCTTCAAAAAACAGGGTTCGTCATCAACGTGCAAAACTCGTATCGGCTTCTTCTCTTTCAGGTCCATAACAACTTCTGCTATTGACTCCAGAGACCATTCAGTCATGAAATCCACATCACACTCTACGTACATAGAGACGTCGTATGTTTACCTCGAGAGTTCCATCATTGATAAAACGCTTATGAACACTCAATCAGTATTGAGAATCAAGTAAGACAGGTGCGCGCATGAGTGAATCTTGGGTGGTTTTAAATGGTGGTTGTCAGGATTGTTGAGCTAAGGGATGCCGATGAAGAATAGCAGAGAGAAAAAGAGAAGCCTCGTCCCTAATACTATTCTTGACCTTTGCCTCCATTGCTGCCTTCCAAACCAGTCATGTACTGGCTGATATCCCACACAACATAAGTATTCAACCTTGGGCAAGCGGAACTCGCACAATTCTGAACATCACGATCACCATGGACACTGGCGCACCAACGAGCTCACACTATGTAGACAAGGTTCAAGTTAACATCAGCGGGGTCACCCACGACATGACATTTACTTCCCAGCCAGCCCCGACTTTCGTCGTACAGTACGACATGGGAGAGATCACTGACACGCCAACAGTCCAAGCCCGAGCAGAATGCACCGTTCATGGCTGGAGCGGCTGGACCAGCCCTCAGACAGTTCCAGAGTTTTCGCTCGTCTCACTACTTCCAATGCTCGCAGTCTTGGCGGTTGCAGTCTTGTTTCTGCACTCCAAAATACGAAATCCAAAATGAGAGAACGCTTGATCTAGTCGGAAGAGCCAGAGGGATGCGGGCGCGCTAGTGCGTTCCTAAATTCCGTGTTTTGGCTGAGATTGTGTCGAGTCGTGCCTTCTGGACGCTGTTTCTCATGTCCTAAGCAGGGAGTCATCATAACAAAAAAAGAATTCTTTTTTTCAACATACTCCCAACGATGCTCCTCATATCTCAATGCACATAATCATCCATAGCGAGGCAAAGACAAAAACACAAGTCGCCTCACAAACGAATTTAGGAACAGACATGCGCGCTACAATCTTGCAAGTGACCAGACTAAACCACCAGAGTACAGACAGCTACAGGATACCAAGGGGGATAGGGGAGGTTGCTGTTGGCTGAAATTTCAGTGAATAAAGTGATGAATTTAGAAGACGTTTGTCTTGCCTAAACTTGCATTTCTGAACCTAGGGGAAAAGGGGTAAGCGCTGTCGGTTAAAATTCCAGCGAATAGGCTTCTAATTCTACAAGAGTTGTAAAGATATAATGTAAGTCTTACCATTCTTGAAATTTCTACAATGTGAAAAAAATGGAATTTTTGGTGTTTAGTCCTCTCCGCCTTCAGGTCCGCCACCTGGCGGTTTTCCTCCAGGTCCTTCCTTCGGCTTCGTGGATGCTATCACGTCGTCGATGCGAAGTATCATCGCTGCGGATTCTGCTGCTGACTTTATTGCTTGCTCTTTAACTACGGCAGGCTCAACTATTCCCTTTTCTTTTGTGTTCTCGATCTTTCCAGTGAAGACGTTCAGGCCCTTGTATTTTCCATCCTGTTTCTCGTGTGCTGAGCGCAAGTCCACGAGCACATCTATCGCTTCGAGTCCAGCGTTTTCCGCCAAGGCTCTTGGAATCACTTCTACCGCGTTTGCGAATGCTTCTACAGCTATTTGTTCTCGTCCGCCGACTTTTGTGGCGTAGCTCCTTAGGTCCTTAGCTATTTCGACTTCTATGGCGCCGCCGCCGGCCACTATCCTATTGTTCTCGATAACGTCAGAGACCACACTCAAGGCGTCAGTCATTGCTCTTTCTGCTTCGTCTACCATTCTCTCAAGCCCAGCCCTGAGCAATATCGCAACTGAACGTGGATCTTTACATTTTTCAACGAAGATCATCTTGTCGTCGCCCACTTTTCGTTCTTCGACAATGCCTGCTTCTCCCAAGTCTTTCGCTGAGAGATCAGACAGGTCAGTGACTATTCTTCCACCTGTCGCCCTTGCCAACTTCTCCATGTCCGATTCTTTCACTCTTCTTGCTGCCAGTATCCCCGCCTTTGCTAAGAAGTGCTGTGCCATGTCATCTATGCCTTTTTGGCAGAAGACAACGTTCGCACCGGACTTCTTGATTTTTTCAGCCATGTCCTGTAGCATCTTGTTTTCCTGATCCAGAAAAGCTTTCATTTGAAGTGGGTCGCGGATGCGTATCTCAGCGCTGATCTCTGTCTTCTCAATCTCAAGTGCGCGGTCGATCAGGGCTATCTTGGCTTTCTCTACGATCTTTGGCATTCCAGAGTGAACGACTTCCTTGTCTACTATTACGCCTTTGACAAGCTGTGATTCGAACAGGCTTTTTCCTGTCTTCTTTATTAGCTGGACATTGTCGATGTCAGCGATTGTCTTGTCTCCGCGTTGCTCGGTTATCTGTCTGACAGCGTCAATCGCGATGTCTGCGAAGTGCTCCTTCGCTGGGCCCACTGCTTTGCTGCCCATTGTTGTGATTGCTACTTTTCTAAGTGTAGCCTTGTCTTCGGGTTGGACTGGTATAGAGTTGCTGTTAATGGTCTCTATTGCTCTTTGCGCTGCTTTTCGGTACCCGCTGATCAGTATGATTGGGTGGATATTTTGGTCAAGTAGCTCTTCTGCTCTCCTGAGCAATTCGCCAGCTAGAACTACGGCCGTTGTTGTTCCGTCACCCACCATGGTATCCTGTGTCTTTGCGATTTCAACCATCATTTTTGCCGCTGGGTGTTCAACTTCTATCTCGTCCAGTATTGCGGCTCCATCATTCGTTATTGTTATGTCTCCTAAGCTGTCGACCAGCATTTTGTCCATGCCGCGTGGTCCCAAGGTGGATCTGAGAACCTCGCCGATTATACGCGCAGCCGTTATGTTGTTTCTTTGGGCTTCCTTCCCTCGGTTTCTACTTGTTCCTTCTTTAAGGATTAGGACTGGTTGTCCTGAAGCTGTTGTTGTCAAGTATGCCATACAAATCCTCCATATCAGATTAGAATTCCATTTACTCGGAATAAGCAAAAAGCCCCGAAAATATAAACTTTTACCTTTGTTCGCTCAAATCGCATATTCTGACGCATAACAGTTTAAATTTTGGCTAGTGCTCTACTGATTCGTGGGTTCAAGCCTTGCAGATTTCAGTACGGTTCTTCACAACCCTCAGGGAAATCACAGGAAAAAAAGAAGAAACCTTGAAATTCAAAGGCGATCAACCCGTGACTATCAGCCTAGTTCTAAGTGTCTTGGCAAGACGCTACGGCAAAGGCTTCGTAGAATACGCTTTTGACCGCAAAGGGGGTCAAGTTAGGAGTTTTCTCCAGTTTCTTGTGAATGGCAGAAGCGCTTCAACGTTCGGTGGTCTAGAGACGAAGCTCACTGATGGGGACGTGTTGGCGATAATACCTCCTGTTGGTGGCGGCTGACCCTGAGATTAAGTGCACAGTATTGCTTTGTCAATCTCTTAGAGGTTTGTTCAACAAGACTTTTCTTTATCTATCGCGATCTAGAAAGTGTGTAGATCATGACTTCTGTGGATAAGGTTCTTTATCTTTCCAAAACCGACGTTGAAAACTTGGGCATACCAATGAAGGAAATCATAAGTATTGTTGAAGAGGCTTTCCGCCAAAAGGCCGAAGGCAAAGCAGAAGTGCCGCCCAAGCCTGGCATACACCCTAGGAAGGATGCTTTTATCCACGCGATGCCTGCCTATTTGTCCAGTATGGATTCTGCTGGTATAAAATGGGTCAGTGGTTTCCCAGAGAATCCCAAGCATGGTTTGCCATATATTTCGGGCTTGCTTATACTAAATGATACCCAGACTGGTTTTCCAATCTCCATCATGGATTGCACGTGGATAACTGCCAAGCGTACAGGAGCAGCGACGGCTGTTGCGGCCAAGTACTTGGCCAGAGAAGACTCCAAAACCTTGGGGATTCTTGGTTGTGGCGTTCAGGGAAGAAGCAATCTTGAAGCTTTAACGGCGGTCTGCAAATGTCTGGAGGAAGTCAGGGCATTTGATGTCAGCAAAGAGAGCTTGCAGAGATATGTCAAGGAAATGACTGCCAAATACGAGTTAAGGGTTGTCGCTTCAGAGTCACCTAAGAAAGCTGTTGAAAACTGTGACATTGTAGTCACTGCAGGCCCGATCTTGAAGCACCCGAGACCGGTGATTGAAGCATCATGGTTTATGGATGGCGGATTCGCCTGTCCGTTGGATTTTGACTCTTACTGGACAGCAGAAGCCATGCACTCTATGGACAAGTTCTGCACTGACGACAGGGAACAGCTGGCATACTACAAAGCGCAAGGGTACTTTTCTAACATTCCAAAGGTACATGCGGAATTGAGTGAAATCGTAAATGGACAGATGCGTGGGCGCGAAAATAGTGGAGAACGAATCATATCAATGAATTTGGGTCTGGCAATCGAAGACATGGCCACAGCGATGCTTGTCTACAAAAGTGCCAAGAAAACTGGAGTAGGCCTGTTGCTTCCATTATGACCTTTCACCTTCATCTAATCCCTAGCGTTCCTATAGGCAGTACAAAACCTTAGGATGCCATCAAGTTTGGTTCAGGTTATGCTGCCCAAAAAGGCATCTTTTTTCTCATCATTTCAACGTATTCATTCAACGATTCTCTTTCATCTTCAGTCAATCTATCCGAAAACGTCGACAGTAGCAGCTTTGCATGCTGTTCAGGTATCCTCACGTACAAGATGTCTTTCTCAAATACATGTCTCCCAACGACCGGCTTATCCATGGAAACAGCCACCTGCATTCCTTTGCTCGCCTGTGGCAAAGCTTTGCCCTTATCCTGAATCTGCTGGATTTCACCTAATTCCTCACAATCTTCAACCCTTAGTAATGAGATTTTTGGTGAAATTTTCCCTGCCAAGATTTCGACACCGAAAATGGCTGGTTTTGCTCTCCGGAAGACAAAGCCTTGCATCACTTGTATTTTCGCAGGGCTTACAAGCGTTTCAAACTGTTGGTCAGCTGTTCTTTCACGTTGACTCTTGAACCATGCTAGGTAATCTTCAATGACTTGATAGATTACTTTTTCACGAAAGATTCTGACACCCTTAATTTCGGCTTCTTCTTCTGCATCCGGCAGAATTCTGACGCCGAATGCCAAAACTACCCCGTAGACTGGGTCACTCTCTTTTACGACGGTTGCTTCCACGATATCCCTTTTCGAGACATCTCCAACATCTGCAAGCCTTATCGGTATGTTGTTTCTCTTCAGGATCTCTGCAATAGCTTCCAGTGAACCTAGTGTGTCTGTCTTTAGAATAACGCCGTTGGTGTCTGTGGCGATTCTGATTTTGCTGATTTCTTCAGTGACAAGCTTAGCGTACTTTTCAGGGTCATCACCATCGGGGACAGCGTACAACGGTGCGCCTGCCAATGCTCCATCTAGGTCTGGCGCCACAATCTTGACTCCAGCCGCCGCTGAAACAGATCTTACAGATGAAAACTTGTCTCGCGGGTCTCTGATCTCATCCAGAGGTTTAGGAACTAGAATGGCCCGAACGCGGGTTACTATGGGTTTCTCCCTGCCACCGACAACGATCATGTCGTTCTTTTGCAGGTTTCCATCATAGACGATCGTGTTGAGCGTCAATCCTAAGCCAGGTTCTTCTTTCACCTCTAAAACTGTGCCCTTTGCGGGCCCCTCAGTAATCTGCAGACGCTTTTTCAGGTACTGCTGCGCTAAGCCCACTAGGACCATCAGCAATTCCGTTATGCCTTCTCCGGTTTTTGCGCTAGTAGGCACTAACGCTATAGTATTCGTGAAGTCTCTTATGTTGTCAAAACGGTCAGTTCTGAATCCCAAGCGAGAGAACACGCCCATGACGTCATAGATTCGGCCGTCCAAGTCTTGTCTCACGTACGGGTCCTGCTGCGGATACGCTTTCAAGAAAGGCGTGTCAGGATACGAGGTCCAGCCTGGCACTCGGTCAATCTTGTTTACAGCCACGAGAAATGGTGTTTTGCGAGACTTCAAGATCTCTATACATTCATAGGTCTGCGCTTCAAAGCCTCTGAGAACGTCGATTACGACGATTGCGATGTCGGCTACGCTACCCCCTCTTCTGCGAAGATTCGTGAAAACTTCATGTCCAGGTGTATCGACGATTAGCAAACCTGGGATCTCAACTTCGGCCTTGACCATTGAGAGAGCCGGTCCGACTAGCTGCTTGATCGTGTCAACCGGAAAGAAGCTTGCACCGATGTGCTGTGTGATGCCTCCTGCTTCACGTGCCTGAACGCTTGTCTTGCGGATTTTGTCCAAAAGCGAAGTCTTTCCTGAGTCCACGTGGCCTAGAACACAAACGATGGGTTGACGGACGGGCATGTTGCAGCATCTCCTCTGACGGGTAGATAAACTGGTTTTACTTAATCACACGTTTAACAGTTAATAAGTTATCACCCTAATAAATTCAGCTTGAACTCGCAACACTTTTAAATTGGTTAAAACAGGGTTCTGGTAGGTGGAATTGGGCGTGTCTTTCTGTACGAAATGTGGGGCAAAGCTGAAAGAAGATGATAGGTTCTGCTACGCGTGTGGTGCACCAGTGGCCAAAGTGGTTAGAGAGGAGTTTTCAGTATCTGCCGAGAATCTTGTTGAAAGAGTCAAGGAACTGCTTCACGAGGGGAACGTGACTAGAATAATCATCAAGAGTGACAAGGGAAATGTTTTGCTGGAAATACCCGCCACTATCGGCGTTATCGGCGCTGTCATCGCTCCTTGGCTTGCAGCGTTGGGCGCGGTTGCTGCTCTAGCCACGAATTGTAGAATAGTGGTTGAAAGAAGGGAATGAGCTTATTCTGTCTTTGCGATCATCATGACTATTCCTAAGAATATGAGTAAGATGCTTAGTAACCCGAAGAGTCCCGTGAAGCTCTCTAACGCCTGCGTGCTTGTAAAAGTATAATATGCTGCCAAGCCACCAGCAATGAGAACTAACAAACCGAGGAATTTCTCGGCAGTATTCAATCCAAAGCTGCCCTCTTCACTCATTATTATTCCTCCTATACATGCGCTTCTACTTAACATGTAAAACGGTTATTTTAAATTTCCCGTTTCCTATTTGGTTTCTTCGAGCTTGGCCGGCAAGTACACGTCCACTATGTATGTTAGGCCATACCTGCTGAAAGCCTCTTGCTCCGCCTTTCGTCGGATCTTCATGAATGTCTTGATTTCTCTTCGCCACAATGGGTCAACATAGCGTGGGTCTCTCTGTAGCTCGTTCAGCCTTTTCATGTCCATTTCATCCAACGGAACAGTCGGTAGCTTGTAGTTCACGATGTCTGTGGCCCACACTCCACTCCACTTTGCGTCAGGCGTTGTCAGTTCTCTTAGGTGTGCTGCGTTTGCAGAACCCGAGATTATCACCATGGCTATGTGCATGCCCCATGGGTCTCCGTCCGTGAATATGTAGACTGGCAGTTTGAGTTCGCTGTTTAATCGTCTGATGAAGTGTCTTGTTGCCCTTGGCGCTTGTCCAGCCGTCAAGACAAGCATTGCATTGTACTTCCTGTGCACATTTTCCTCTATAAACCTTGTAAATAGACCGCCCTTCTCTATGGCTATGACCTTGTCCGCCGTGGTCTTGACGAACTCGGATGAGGTTAAGGCCGGTCCAATCAGTACTCCGTCAGGGTGAGAATCCAGATTAAGCGTTTTTCCTTCGTAACCTGGAACGGTGTACTCTATTGTTAAGTCACCGAAGACTGCGGAGCGTTCCTCTGGGAATATGTTGAAGTCCTCTCTTGACAAGCCCAGCACGGTTTCCAAATCTGTTATAATGTTGTTTGATTCCTGCTGATCTTGGAACGTCATTTCGTAGGCCTGTGCCGAGTAGTAAACGTCTCTCAGGGTTGATGTTTTGCGTTGCGAGGAAAGCTCATTCGAGAAGAACGCTGCCCACGTGAGCTGAGTGAATGGTTTTACGTGCCGTATGTTACGCGAACTTCTGCGAACTCTTCTGTCACCCAGTATGAATTGTCTCAATTGCTTGTCATAGGCAATGTTTTCAGTTGAACGGCTAGGCATGTCAATCGCGGGAAAACGCCCCGTATCAAGCTGATCATAGATACTAGCGCCTAGACCTGCCAGGCTTTCCAGCACTTCCTTCCTTCTTTCCAGTATACTACTTCTATGCTTCTTCTGCTCCATACTCCCTCACACTCGCCAAAAGCTTCTCCACATCAGGCAATTTCTCTTTGCCAGCAAGTTTGGTTGAGAACTGTGCTATCTTAGGCAAATACTTGTTAAAGATTCCAAGTCGCTTCTTCTCCCTGTCCACATGTTCCCTTTTCGACATGAAGTGCCCCATTTGCCGCGCAACTTCTCTCAGCCCATTGGCTATTTCCTTTCTGACCTCAGGTCTATCCGCGATGAACTCTTTCCCAACAGTCTTGTAGGGCACCTTCGTGCTGCAGATATGCACAAGAATCGCGATCGGCATATCAGGCGTAACCCTGTACCGGCGCCAGTTCATAGTTGTTATGACCCTCATTGAAATGTCGCTTGCCTCATCATACAGCAGGGGGATTCTGTTAGCAAAACGATAGAGTATGAAAGTTCCTCTTTTCGGGACCTCTCCGCCATACGCGATGCCGGTTTCAATGATGAAGGGATGACCAGCATAGGTTGCAGGTCTGCGCTGATGGACGACCGCGAATTCGGGTTTCAACTCTTTCAGTATGCCTGCCTTTAGGAGTTCTTCGCCTAGGGGTGAGAGACAGCTTGCGTCTGGCGGCAGGAAATCCTTGTACTTCTTGAGCATGTGCATTAATCTGACGATTTCTTCATGCGTCAGCTTCTTTGGGTTTCTATTATTCCATTGTCTCACCTTTCGTTTTTCGACAAGTGTGTCTAAAGTTGTCAATATCAAATGGTCTGAATAATCCATATTATTCGTATGCAAAGCTTCTCGAATTTCTCCTGGAAAGCGTGCCTTCAATTTTCCCCAATTGCTTTCCAGAAGCTTGACTATCGCTTTCTCGCAATTCTCGACAGGAGATATACTTGGGTATTTCTGCAGGCGCATTTCTTCCCTAGGTGTTTCTGTCTTGTCGGTCAACTTCGCAACTGCTACGGGTTTCGTGTTTTCAAAGACACTATAAGAAGGGCTTAGATTACTAAATTCCAGAAATCTTTGCGCAGTTATTTCTCCAACTCTATGGAAATGATTTGTGAGAAACTCGCGCATGGTTTTGTAGGGTGTTACCTGCATGAGTCGCTGGAGGAGCTCTACGTCTACTCCGTATGGATGTGGCTTGGTTTCCTTAGGCGGCACCGGCATGTCTTTTGTGACTCTGGTAAACTTGTAGAGCCTTCCTTTAGGGTCGACGAAAGTCAGGTTCGCATATGGGTTCACCATAGCGGTCTGCTTGAAATAATCCAAAATCTTTGGCATTGCGCGCAGGTAGTCGCCTTCCAGAGTGAACTCGACAACTGTTCCTCGCCACCGTTCTTTGTTTATGAGCACTTTTCTGTCCATTATGAGCGGGCGGTTTTTCTGAATGTCTATCATGAGCTTGTACTCGTAGACCTTGGCGACGCCAGTGCTTGAGGATATGGTGGCCGGTTGATGCGTGGTGATTTGGCCGTAGAGGATTGCCATTTTTCCGCCTAGACCGAAGGTTCCTCTTTGTTGTTTCAACTTGTATTTTGAGCCGAAAAGCACTTGCCCGAAAGCTGATGGTATGTGTCTCGGCTGGATTCCTATACCGTTGTCTTCAACCCTTAGCTTGTAGATCTGGGTTTCAGGGCTGGCCTCTCCCTCGTACGAAAGCCTAACGTAAATTTCAGGTGGGATTCTGAGGCTCTCTGCAGCGTCCAGAGAGTTTTCTATCAATTCTCTTATGGCAGCGAAAATGGCTCGCGACGGGTTCGTGAAGCCTGCTATGTCTCTGTTCCTGTAGAAAAAGTCGGCTGCACTGATCTCCTCAAACGTTGTCTGAGCCAACTCAGCCTCCCCTAAGCATTTCCCAACATGAATCGTTCTTACGATACGCTCCGCTCATTCTTTAACTTAACTGCACATCTCAAGAGCAAACGATTATTCCACGTCGCCATAAACGTGCCGCAAACATGCTATGATGCAAAACACGGCAAAACAGCTGCAATACTCTGTATTTTCCAAGATACTTGTCTCACTTGCGGCCTCATTCTTTGCTACTGACTTTTCGCAGCGTACGTGTATAGTAGTATTCCCCTATCTGCTTCTGAAACTTGTCCAACTTCGAGTCTTCCTTGTTAACCCTAGGCCTCTTCGTCGTGGAATCTCTTCGGAATGTTACTCCCATCTCTTTCAGAAACATGTTCATGCCCTTTCTGAGGCTTATAGGAGCGTACGCAACGCCATTTACGCCTGGTTCTCCTGAGAAAACCATCAAATGATCTGCTATGAAGTCTTGAGTGACTACATCATGTTCCACCACAAAGGCTGTTGCCTGGTGGTTTTCAACAACTCTTCGAATAGTTCTAGCCATGTTCAACCTTTCTTCCACGTCCAAATAGGCGCTCGGCTCGTCAAGTAGGAAAAGCTCAGCTTCGCGGGACAAGCATGCGGCAATCGCTGTTTTTTGAAGTTCGCCGCCACTGAGTTCATTTACGTTCCTGTCCAGAAGCGCGTTCAATCTTAATGGTTGAAGGATTTCTGTCTCGTACCAGCTTGAAGAGAAATTGTCTTTGGCTATGTTCATGAGGAGCATCTGGACAGTGCCTTCATATTCTGCTGATATGTATTGTGGCTTGTAACTCACTTTCAGCTTGTCAAGCTTCTTTCCATCATCAGTTGTCTCTAGTCCAGCCAGTATTTTCATGAATGTCGTCTTGCCTGTGCCGTTTGCGCCCAAAATTCCGATGATCTCTCCTCTTTTGATCTCGCCTGCATGTGCAACGAGCTTGAACCCCTTGAAAGTTTTCTGCAGCTGTTCCCACTCTAGGAGTATTTCACCACTGGCAATGCTTGTTGCAGGTGGCTTCTCATGGAAAACTATTGACTCCTTTCTGAACCGAACATTTTCGTCTGGAATGTATCCTTGCAAGTAAATGTTTATGCCAGTTCTCACGCCATGAACGTTTGAGACAACGCCATAAACTCCAGGTTCCCCATAGAAAACGCATATTTGATCAGACAGATAATCTATTATGGCGAGGTCATGTTCAGCCACGATTATGGTTTTTTGTTCGTCTTTCAGTTTTCTTATGGTTTTAGCGACTTGAAGCCTTTGCTTCACATCCAAGTAGCTTGAAGGCTCATCAAACAAGTAGACATCTGCGTCGCGAGATATTGTGGCTGCTATAGCCACGCGTTGCAGTTCGCCTCCGCTTAAGACTTCGAGGGGTCTATCCCAGATCTGTTTGAGGTCGAGCTGCTCTGTGATGTCTTCCAACTTTTTCCTTTCATTCACTTTTTCAAGGAGTTCCCCAGCATTCCCAGATATCACTTTTGGAATCTTGTCAACGTATTGCGGTTTGTGAGAGATTCTAAGCTTGTTCTCGCTCAGTTTCTGAAAATACTCTTGTAGCGTTGATCCTCTGAAGTGCTGGATTATTTCGTTCCAACTAGGCGGTTTCTCAAAGTTTCCAAGGTTCAGTGTGAAGTCTCCGGAAAGTATTTTGAGTGTTATTGTCTTGCCTGTGCCGTTTTGTCCTAGCAATCCTAAAACCATGCTTGGAGACGGTGTGGGTAGTTTGAAGAGTTTGAAGGTGTTTGGTCCGAAACGGTGGCTGCAATCTTTATCTAATTCGTTCGGAAGGTTGACTATTGAAATTGCCTTGAACGGGCACTTCTTGACACATATTCCGCATCCCGTGCATAATGATTCAACTATGACGGCTTTCCCGTTCTCAAATCGTATGGCTTCTATGCGGCTTCGCACCATTGGACAGAAATGATGGCACAGCGTGTTACAATGCTTTGGTTTGCATCGATCCGCATCTAGCACTGCTATTCTCGTCATTGCTAGCCCGTAATAAGAATGGTCACAACATTAGGTTATAAATATGAACCTTAGCACCACACAAAAGTCGTCAAAAGCTCGATAAAGAAAAAACGCAAAAAGGTGCTTGAAGCACCGGACTGCTACTTTTCCTCGTCTTCCCAATCTTCTTCGTCCCAGTCTTCTTCTTCCCAATCCTCTTCCTCTTCAGCTTTCACTTTCTTGCACCTCCTCACGTTTTTGAGGCTACTGAGACCATCTGGCAACGTTTTAACCTTGTCGTTCGTCAATTGTCGAGAAAGAAAAGCCAACAAATGATGAACCAAGAAGGGTTAAGAATTTTATTTCACAATTTTCGCCGTCAGCGAGGTCGTCGGCTCCCTCATTTCAGGCGTCAAGTACGCCCAACACATATTCGCTGAATTGTGAGCGGCACCTATTTTCCCATGAGCGTCAATAGAGACTAAACCCATAGAATTATAGGTTGCGGGCATTCGCTTGTTAACAAGTTTTATCGCTTGCTCAGTTGCTTCCTGTGCCGCTTTCCCATTTTCCATATAGCTGCAGACAGTCTTAGCCAAGACAAGCCGTATCGCTATTTCGCCTATACCTGTGGCTGAACATGCTCCGCTTAGATTGTCCGCGTACGTGCCGCATCCGATTAACGGCGAGTCTCCAATCCTGCCTGGAAGTTTTAGAGGGAAGCCTCCTGTAGAAGTGGCTGCTGCGACATCTCCACGCTTGTCAAGAGCCACTGCGCCAACTGTTTCAAGATTGAAGAGTTCAGGATTGTTTTTCACTAGAGTGGCCAGTTTCGGTAGCTCAAATTTGCCTTCAAGCAGAGCCTTTCTTTGCTGCTCGTAATATTTGAGTCTAAGCTCTGACACGGGATTTCTTCTTTCAAGCTTGTAGGCGTTGGCTAGTCTTTCGGCTCCTTCACCTACCACAAAAACGTGGTCCGTTTTTTCCATAACAATCCTGGCTAAGCGAATAGGGTTTTTAATGTCACGAAGAAGTCCAGTGGCTCCCGCCTCTAACGTTTTTCCGTTCATTACCGAGGCTTCCATTTCCACTTTCTTCTCAATGTTCAAGCTTGAACCATAGCCAGCGTTGAAAACACCATCGTCTTCCATGGTTGCAACAGCTTCCACGACGCTGTCCACAGCGTTTCCGCCACTCTCAAGAATGTCAAAACCGTTCTTTGCGGCTTTCTTGACGCCTTCCAAACCAGGCTGGCTGCGTTCAGGTTGCCAGGTTCCAGCGCCGCCATGAACAACGATAATGGGCTTGCGTGTTTTCGTTAATCGCACTTCTCCTTCTTGGTGATTGGAATATTCTCCAACTGTGTAACGCGGATTTAAGTTTGGTGTTCAAACAAAATCAAAATAGATAAATGCCAGATTGCAGGCGTTAACCTTGGGATGATGTGAGGCGACGGCTAAGAGCTAAAAGCTGTGACAAAGCCACTAACCTGCACTGACCCAAAAAAGCGTTTTGGAAACATTATAATCTACCCGTCACGGATAGCATTATCATTGGCTAGCTTCACGGTGCAGAAATGTTAAGAGATTTCAATCTTCTAGCTACAACATATCGCGGGTTTGAACGGAAAGCTTGCTTTGAATTAGAGTATCTACTCGGGAAGCTCGGAGACACCGACGTGGGAATTAACAGAAGTGGTATTGCAGGTCTTGTCGCTGCAAAGACCGTTCTTGATCCATTCGAGGTCGTGAAGAAGATGCGCGAAATCTTACACGATCGCCCATACGAACTCCGTTACATTCTGCGCTTGATCCCCATTGAAAAGGTTGTACACACAGACCTAAGCGATATTACAAATGCGGCAAGAGAACTCGGTTTGAGGATAGGTGAAAAAGAGACGTTTCGCATCACAGTTGAGAAACGCTTCACAGCGATGTCCAAGTTGGAAATCATTGAAGCAGTTGCAGAGAGCATTAAGAGAAAAGTTGACCTGAACAAACCCAACAAGGTTCTTTTGATCGAAATTGTTGGAGGATTGACCGGCTTATCCTTGACGGGTTCTGATGGCATCTTGTCCGTTTTGAAGGAAAAAATGATCTAGTCAACGGTCAGTGGAAAGCAATGCCATATGTTCTATGACTAGATTGACCAATGCTTCCTTGAACCCGCATTCCTTCGTAACAGACTCTAGCTCTTCCTCAGTGATTCCGAAAGTCTTTCGTATTTTCGCTGCTTTTTCGTCTGTCAGTTCTAGAACTGCATCATCCGGTTGCGCATTGATTTGTCTGGAAATTCTTGACAGCGCTGACTTGACTATCTCCTCTTTTTCCCCAATTACTACTATGGCTATGCTTGCCATATGCGACTTCACCCCAAAGGTCTCCGTGGCTTTTAGAATTTGGTGTTGGGCCGAAGCGTACAGCAAGATCTCCACAGCCATCTTCTTCGAGATAGACTCTTTATTTCTAAACGCTGTCAACGCATTTAGAACCGCAAAGTTAAGGTGTTGCCAAGTAGCAACCAGCTGAGCGTTGAAGACCTGAACGACAGTATCCGCTAATCTTTTGCCATTAATCGTTTCCAGAAACTCGTCGAGATTCTTGATTTCAACGTTTCTGAAACCTGTTATTAGGACATGTTTCTTGAATTCTTTGATGTATTTCAGCAACTCTCTTCCTCAAGGATTTCTCTTAGGAACCTCTCAATGAGCTCGGCCTTCATCCCAGCTTTGATAAGCCTTGATTTTTCCTTATCAATAATCTGGCCTTTTTCTTTGCATTCCCTGCTGATTTTCCGGATGGTCTCTTTTATTTCCCACGGGAAGACTATCCAGCGGGTTGTTTCCTTCTCGTAATAGTCTGGTTTCACAATGCTCCAAGGCTTGTAGTATACTGTAGCTATCTTGACTTCTGCGGCACGCTGCTTTCTGACGTGTTCTTTGACAACTTTCAGGCTCTTGCCTGTGTCAGTAATCTCGTCGACGATCAGCACTTTCTTAGAGGTAACAGGCATGGATACTGGTTGCGTCAACGTGGGTTCGCCTTTTGTTTCCGGAATTCCAACGTAGAATTCGGCTCTTGCATTGGCGAGGTTAGGATTGTCTAACAGGTCTGAGAGCACTCTTGCGGGGGGCCATCCACCTCTGGAAACTCCCACTATGACGTCTGGCGCGAATTTGTCCAGTCGTATTCTCTCGGCCATGTTGAGAAGCATGCTGTATATTTGGTCCCATGTTGGAATCTCAAATTCGAGTTCCGAATCCACAGCTTTGCCTCACGTAAGAGATTTTGCCGTCACTTTATAAGGTTAGGAGTGAGTCGTGCATTTCGCCGTGTTCAGTGGCGCGTGTGCTCTCTTGTCAGAAGCAGCTCGTCCTCCAGATACTCCTGATTGCTCATCCTCTTGATCTTTAGAAATTTCTGCAGTCCCTTTTCGGTTTCTTTCTCGTAGATGTCTATCTGCCCTCCGAAGAGATCTAGGACTGCACGAACTTCTTGTGGAGGATGCATCTCAGGATCCATTACTGCCAAAGTCGCAAATCCGTTTGACCTAAGTTCCGAAATGAGTCCTGTAAGCCATCTTCTGGTTTGAACTGCATGATGCTGCAGCAGAAGGTCTGAGATTAGACCAATGCAGATTCTTCTCGGGCCCTTCAGCATAGGATCCAGTTTGCGGATTGCTGAAGTCAAGGCAATACTAATGTCAGTGAGATTTTCAACACCCTTTAACGTGAATGTGTTAGGTGAGTCCCTGACAATTGTGTCTGCCTGAGGATTGCAGACAAAGAGAGAGAAGTTTGACTGGAACTCATTCGCGAGATTCTTTGCTAAACCGGGGTCAATCGTGACGTAGAATGTGACTTCACCATTCTTTGCTCCAGCTTCGAGAAAACTCTTGACCAGCATGTCCCTCTCATCGCAGGAAGGTGAGGTCAATACAACGGCATAGTTTTGAGGTATTCCACCACACAATAACTTGTCAAGATCCGCATAGCCCGTACGAACAAGTTCTGTAGGCTTGGTTACTGAGGCTATCTTGCCTGTCTCTATGTAGAGCAGTTTTGCTTCTACTTTTTCTATGTCTTTCTTGGCGCCCACTTTTTGGAATATTTCAAAGGCTTGGTTTAGAAGATTGTGAGCTTTTTCTCGGTCGCCCTCTTGGTTTCTTTCTAAATAGACGCGGGCGTATTCACAGAGAGCATAATCAGCGAAATAGTACATGTTCCACTGCCTCGCACGTAGCGCCTCAAACTCTTGGACGCTCTTCTCGAACTGTTCAATAGATTCCTCCCATTTCTTCTGTGAACGCAGCAGCGTTCCCTCCATCGCAAGTGCCAAGGCAACGAGCGTTCTGTCCTTCTCTTTGAGAGCATACTCTTGCAAGCTATCGATCAAGCTTTTAGCTTTCTCAAGTTCTCCAAGCTCTATGTAGTTTCTAATAATCCATTGAGAATACTGTATTCCCTTTACCCCGTGTTTTTCCACAGTTTCGTAACCTTTTTCCATAAGCTCATTAGCCTTCGTGTATTCCCCTCTTCTAAAATATAACCAGCCCAATCCGACAAAACCCCCCAAGATTGCCTGAAAATCATCAAGTCGTTGGGAAATGCTTAACGCTTCATTACAGCAGCGCATAGCTTTTTCCGTCTCTCCCAATCTGTCGTAGAATAATCCGAGCCAGGTCAACGACCAGGCAAGTAGAACCATGTTTCCGACTTTTCTGTTCAAAGAAACCGATTCTTCCGTCATAGAAACTGCCTTGCTCATATTTCCCATTCCAGAATACATTTGTCCCAAATGCAAGCCTATCAAAGATATCCATTCAATGGATCCCACCTTTTTTGCGAGTTCAAATCCTTTTTCCTTGAGCTCTAAATGTCTTTCTCTTTCCTCACTGGAGAGAAGCGAGCTAAGATCGGTATATGCCCATGCTGCAGTCTCCAAGTAGCCGTTATCAAGTGCTATTTTCAAAGCTTTCTCGCAATATTCCTGAGCTTTCTTTCTGTTTCCGAGCCACATTGAGACCTCTGAAGCCCACATGTATGAAGAGGCGACGACGTCGTAGGCGTTCAGCTTCTCGGCGAGATCAATCGCTTTCTCACTCAAAGCAAGAGCCTCTGCCATATCTCCGCTAGCGCCCATCGCAACCATGCCTGCCATATCCTCGTAGAGGCTCGCTAATTCAACGCTTTCTGGCTGGGCTTCCAGAATCTTCAAAGCCTCCGCGTGATGCTCCTTAGCCTTTTCCCGGTTGCCTAGATTGTTCCAGAAAACGTTTGCCATTTTTCTGTGCAGTCTTGCAGCCGTTTCCTTTTCACTTAATTGGTTCGACAAGACTAACGCATCATTCCAATACTTCGTGCTTGTATCATATTCGCCGACGAGCCTTTTGATGTCTCCAAGCCTTTCGATGACACGTCTTTTCTCCTGAAGTCTGCCTTCCTTTTCGTCAAGGAGCCTCAGGGCATACTGGAAGTAGGAAGCATCCTCTGTGTTGGCATAAACCTTCGAAGCTTTTTCCCCAGCCTTCAAGAAATAGTCAAGGGCTTTGTCTTTGTCTCCACTCTCAAGAAAGTGAGAAGCAAGTTCTCCATAATGCTCATCAACCGTCTCAACGTACACTTTCTCTAAGGCGCACCCAACAACGCCGTGAGTCTTCTTTCGGGTTAAAGGACTGACTTCTTCATAGACAACATCTCTAACTAATATGTCAGCAAAAGAACAAATTCCCTCTCCACGAACAATCTGTTCTTTAATCAACCCAGTCTTGAACATTTTGTCCATCAATTTAAGCAGTTTATCTTCTTCAATGCCAGTAACTGCACACATCGCTTCCAAAGTGAAATCGTTCCCAATGAAAGAAGCCATAGTTAGAACGTTCTGGCAGTCCTCATCCAGCCGACTAAATCTCGCCTTCACAACATTCTTGACTGTTTCTGGAAACTCGATGCTGGAGACATCCTTGAATGCCCATTTGTTCCCTTCACGATAGATAATTCCCTCTTCCTTCAGAGACTTTACCACTTCCTCGGCAAAGAACGGGTTCCCTTTGGTCTTCTCAAAGACAAGTCTGCAGAAATCTGCTGGAACATCCTCCTGCTCCAAGATGTTTTTTATCATTTCTGAAACATCACTGAAAGACATTCGCTTCAGTTGGATCGATTCAGGCAAACGCTCCCTGTTCAACTCCGTTAAAACTGGAGTCAAGGGATGCTTGGCATCAATGTCAGTACTACGGTAAGCCCCTAAAAGGAGCAAGGGTGTTTTCTGAACTCCACGAGCCAGATAATGCAGCAACAATAGTGAAGAGGGATCTGTCCACTGCAAATCGTCAAGAACCACCAGCAAAGGAGTCTCTCTAGAAATGTTCGTAACAAACTGCGAAACTGCCTCAAAGAGTCTATTCTGCTCTTGTTCGGGACTTATCGGAAACGACTGAGGAAATGCTCTAAGCTTCTGGCTGAGTTCTGGAACCAGCTTGGCGACTTCAGCTGGATAGAAACCAATAACCCTGTTCAGTTGCTCTGGAGTGCATGTTTCCAAATAGTCTTTGATAACCTCTTTCCAGAGGATGTAGGGAGGAACACCGTCCATTCTGAACAGGGCTGGGCATCTGCCGTACAGAACCTGTACCCCACGTGACCGTGCATAGGCGCCGAGCTCCCTGACAAGTCTTGTCTTTCCAATGCCGGCCTCGCCATGAATGAAAACAAGTCCGCCCTCACCATGGACTGCCCTGTAGACAGCTTCCTTCAGAGCATCCATTTCCTCAGTTCTATCGACAAGCGGAACCTCTTTCGCAGCGATAGGACGGGGACTTGGAACACGATCACGCTCAAGAGACGACAAACAGGCCTCTCCACATTACCCTATCGATAGAGCACTATTAGACCCTATGTTCTTATTGCTTGTGGAATAAGCGCGCTCTCTGTTCGTCTGTTTGTAATATTCGTGCCTGGTTCCAAGCAGCGCGCTCCATACGGACAAACCATGAAAGCCCAAAAGCAGATACTTGGTCGAGTCTAATCAAACAGGGCACGCGGGTCCATTTCTCAAAATATCCTGTGGCTGCGTCCTCGAGCAAGAGAGATTAACGTGGCAGCAGAGGTTTTTTTCAATGAGGCACAAGCGTAGTGAGTGCGCGCTGGGGGGGCCAGTAAAGAAGAAATTTGATGTACCGATGGATTTCAAAGACTGCGCTCTAATCGTCAAGAAGAAGGCTTAGAACTGCTTAATCTCAGAACTCAATCTTAATTACCTCGTGACACTGCTAACTCTAGAGTGGTGCACTTTGAAGACTTTGATCGACACTGCATACTGCTACTTGAAAGTCAATGATTCGACCGAAGACCATGTACTGAAGACTGTAGTGCACAGCGCCATGGAGAAGAGTGGTGCTCTTGAGTAAAACCGCAAGGAATAGGGCGAGAGAGAAGGCCGATTTGCTTATAGTGAACGCTAGTGAGCTGGTTACACTTGCTGGTGACCCGCAGAAGCCTAGAGTCGGCAAACAAATGCGCGAGCTCGGAATCATTCGCGACGGCTGCTTGGTTGTTAGGGATGGACGTATTGTTGCTGTCGGAAAAACATCTGAGATTGCCAAGCTTTTCAGGGCTGAGAGCATAATAAGCGCTAATGGAAAGACTGTTTTGCCTGGTTTTGTAGATTCTCATACGCACCTAGTTTTTGCTGGTTCGCGTGAGGACGAGTTTCAGATGCGCGTTGAGGGCGCCTCCTATTTGGAGATTCTGGGCGCTGGTGGGGGTGTACTGAAGACTGTTCGGGATACGCGGAAGGCTAGTATTGATAGACTTGTGGATCTGGGCGTTAAGACGCTTGATGTGATGTTGGCGCATGGAACGACTACTGTTGAAGCTAAGAGTGGCTATGGTTTGACGACGAAGGATGAACTGAAAATCTTGGAGGCTACGCGGCGCGTGAATCAGTTGCACACTGTTGACGTTGTTTCCACGTTCTTGGGTGCGCTTGTAGTTCCTCCTGAATACAAGGGGAACTTGCGGGGTTATGTCGATCTTGTGGTTGAGGAAATGCTTCCGAAGGTTGCGGCTTCGGTGCTTGCTGAGTTCTGTGATGTTTTCTGTGAGAAAGGCGTTTTCGGCCTTGAGCAGTCTAGGCGTGTTTTGATGGCTGCCAAAAGTCATGGTTTAAGGGTTAAGGTTCATGCGGATGAAATGAGCGGGTTCGGAGGCGCCGAGCTTGCGGCTGATGTGGGAGCAATTTCAGCCGAGCATCTGCTTTTTTCCTCTATTGACGGTGTTAAGGCAATGGCCTCGAAGGGTGTGGTTGCAGTTTTGCTTCCGACTGCCGCTTTCAGCCTGATGCTGGGACGGTTTGCTGATGCTCGATTGATGATTGATTGTGGTGTACCAGTGGCTTTGGGTACTGATTTTAACCCGAATTGCTTGGTTGAAAGCATGCAATTAGTTGTTGCGTTTGCGTGTCACTTTATGAGGTTGACGCCGGCTGAGGCCATAACCGCAGCGACCATAAATAGTGCTCATGCAGTCGGCAGAGGGAGTGATGTTGGCAGTTTGGAGGTTGGCAAGAGAGCCGACATTGTCATCTTGGACGCGCCCAACCACAAGTTTCTCGGCTACCATTTCGGGGTGAACTTGGTTGAGAAAGTTGTTAAGAACGGGAGAATTGTGGTCGATAAGGAAGCAAACCCAAGCGAGATCGTTCACCTTGAAGAATGAAAACAAATAGCCAAACTCATAACCCGCAACACTACTTCCAAAGTCAAGTCCATGTCTGTTCTCATCTTTCTTATTTTACCGCTTTCTGCTTCTTTACTGCTTTCTTTTTTTCTTCTTCTTTCTGCTTCTTTCTTATGTCCTCAGATTCCTTTCTCATCACATTAGAGATTTCAAACATAGTAAGAATGCCAACAAGGAAAAATGACGCCCACGCAAGAAAAAAATTCAAAGAAATAAGAGGCTCAAACGCAGAGGTGCGGTTGCCTATGTTCAGAAGCCATGCTCCACAATTGAAGACTGTTGCCGCAAAGAAAAAGAATGCTGATAGAAGACCAAAATTGAAATATTCTGGGAACACTCTTATTTTTTCTTGCCTTTCTGCCTTTTCCTTGAGTATTTTTTGTGATAGAGGAGTAATCAACGCAAAAACTGCGAAGACCAGCCCTGCCCCCGTTATGCTCGCTTCAAGGAAAGCTGAAACAATGGGCTCAGAGAGCATATTCAACTCTCTGTGAAGAACTATTGTTTAAGTGTTTAGTTCTCTCAGACCGAACACAGAAATCTTTAATCTGCATGTCAAGAGAAGAAGACAAACTAGAGTTCAAAAATGAGCGAAGAACTAATCAGACAGAAACTCAAGGTCATAGAAGATACTAGAAAAATGAAAGAAAAAGACCGTGCACAAACGGATGGTCTGTTTATGGGACTTCGAATGGCTAAGCTTGACTCAAATATGAAAGCCAACTTGGGCATTCTTGAGATGATGTTAAATCAAAACAAATTTGTTGAAGACAATATTTCCAGTCTCTGGGAACAGGAACTCGATAAAGAACTTAATCCTCAAGATTGAAAAGGCTGTGGCGCAACTAAGGCAAAGCATAGATTGGTGTGAGAAGAACAAATAGGTCTAAACTGTAGAATTGCGGAAAGCCTTTCTTGATTAGTGGTCATTGGATTATTTGCCTAGGCTCTTCTTCAGTGAAAGCTTGGGGTATCTGGGTAAAGGATTAAAGTGTGCTTTGCACTCTTCTGATTCGTGGTGGATTGCCGTGGATAAGTTCAAGGTCAAGCGACCTGTCAAGTGTCTAACCGGTTCAGAGTTGCATTGTAGGAACTGGCAGATTGAAGGCGCTTTGCGGATGCTCTGTCACGTTTTGGATCCCGAGGTAGCTAAGGATCCTGAACACTTGATAATTTATGGTGGTACAGGCAAGGCTGCGCGGAACTGGGAGTGTTTTGACAAGATTGTTGAGGCACTCGTGCAACTGGAACCTGACGAGACCCTGCTCATCCAGAGTGGTAAACCCGTGGCTGTTTTCAAGACACATAAGTGGGCTCCGAGAGTCTTGATTGCTAACGCATTGCTTGTTCCAAAATGGGCTAATTGGGACTATTTTTTGGAGCTTGAGCAGAAAGGCTTGATCATGTATGGCCAGATGACGGCTGGTTCTTGGGCTTACATCGGTACGCAAGGCATATTGCAGGGCACTTACGAGACTTTGGCAGCGGTTGCCAAGGAGCATTTAGATGGGAGTCTGCGTGGTAGGCTTGTTTTGACGGCTGGTCTAGGCGAGATGGGTGGTGCTCAGCCGTTGGCGGTCACGATGAACGAGGGTGTGGCTCTGGTTGTGGAGGTTAACAAGTGGGCGATTGAGCGCAGGCTTAGGCATGGTTATCTAGACACTTGGACAGCCAGTCTGGATGAAGCAATCAGGTTAGCGGTGGAGGCCAAGCAGAAGGGAATAGCACGAAGTGTTGGCCTATTGGGCAATGCCGCTGAAGTGTTTCCTGAACTCCTGAAACGCGGCATAATTCCTGACGTCGTGACTGACCAGACGAGCGCACATGATCCATTATACGGGTATTATCCAGCTGGCTTCAGCAAGGAAGAAGCAGACAAGCTAAGGCAACGCGATCCTAAGGAATATGTGCATCACTCGATGGAGAGCATGCGCACTCAAGTTGAGGCAATGGTCGGAATGATGCGCAAGGGAGCCGTGGCTTTTGACTATGGAAACAATCTGCGCCAACAAGCCTATGATGCCGGCTTCAAAGAGGCGTTTGCGTATCCCGGTTTCGTGCAGCGTTATGTTCGACCCTTGTTCTGCGAGGGCAAAGGTCCATTCCGTTGGGCTTCACTCGTCGGAAACAAAGAAGACATTTTCAAGCTTGACGAAGTGATCCTGAAAGAGTTCTCCCACAACACTGAGCTATGTAGGTGGATACGCAAGGCAAAGGAATACGTAAAGTTTCAGGGTTTACCCGCAAGGGTCTGCTGGCTTGGATTCGGCGAAAGAGCAAGGTTCGGCAAGATCATCAATGACATGGTTGGCAGCGGCGAACTCAGTGGGCCTATCTGGATTGGACGTGACCACTTGGACGGTGGAAGCGTCGCTTCGCCCAACCGAGAGACCGAAGGCATGAAAGACGGCAGCGACGCAATTGCCGACTGGCCAATACTCAATGCTTTGTTGAACGCGGTTGGTGGCGCCACGTGGGTTAGCGTGCATCATGGTGGAGGAGTTGGAATAGGCTACAGCATACACGCAGGAATGTGCTTGGTCGCCGATGGAACAAAAGACGCGGAAAAACGAATAACAACCGTGCTGACAACAGATCCCGGAACAGCTGTAGTAAGGCATGCGGATGCAGGGTACGAGAAAGCGCAGAAAATGGCAAAAGAGAAAAGAATCAAGATGCCGATGCTGACGTAGTTACTCAGGAATCGATTCAGGACTGTTATTTGTTTCGAGAGATAAGTATGCCCAGTGTTATTGAACAGATGACAGCTACCAGAAAAGTCAGCACGAGGACTGTCTCATTAACAACCGTTTGAATCAATGTCCACAGAATTACTGCATACAAGCTTATCGTAGTGATAGCAAGTAGTGAAATCATTATTCTCCTTCTATTGAGTGTTAAATGAGACGTGTGTTCAACGCTCGGTTCGGAACGGCTCAACTTCAGAGCCTTTTTTATTTCATCTTCAGTAGCAAGTATGACCAAGTTCTTTTCAGCATCTAGGAATTTGAAGGACGTCAGAGCGTACCTCTGCAATTCCCACGGTCTTGTCTTCAGAAGAATTTTCACTATCCCGCTTTTCTCCATCTTCTTAAGAATAGTCTGAATCTTCTGCACGAACAGTTGCTCTTCTGCTCTTCGCTCTCCATAAAGCTTCTTTATTATGTCTTTGACGTTTGGAAACCGTAGTTCCAGTTCAAAAGAAGCAATGGATTTTGCAAGGCTAAACTGGTATTCTCCCTCTCGCAAACGTATGTTGACGACTTGGGCATTGGCATTCAGGGCTTTTTTCAGGTCTTCCAGTTCTCTCGGCGGTGAATCGGGATCAGACAACTTTCTTCTCCGACTCAATAGTCTCAATTGAGTAGGTATAAGAAACCTTCGTCAGCGACTCTTTTCTGCCTATTTTTCTCAATAGAATCAACAGAAAAAACCGTTAAACCTCTCAATTGACATAATGGAAAGACCAGAAACAAAAAAAGGAGGTGAGAAAAAATGAAGAAAATACTACTACTATCTGCAGTGATTGTCAGTCTATGTTTCTCAACAACGTTGGTTTTTCTGCCACAAGTTAAAGCTGCTGGCTCACCCCCTGTTGGGTATTGGAAGTTCGATGAAGGCTCAGGCAGCACTGCTTACGATTCTTCTGGAAATGGAAACAATGGAACACTAAAAAATGGCCCACTATGGGTTTCTGGTGTTAATGGAACCGCTCTAAGTTTCGACGGCTCTGACGATTATGTGTCAATCCCAGACTCGTCATCCTTGGACATAGGTGGGAACCAAATAAGCTTTGAGTTCTGGATGAATTCAGCTGTAGATCTGCCCCACCCGACTACTCCTGAAGAGGCGACATATTTCTTTGATAAAGGCGATGCTTATGTTGGCTCAATCCAAATGGACGTAGGAAACCCAACCTACTATGGAAGGCTCACATTTTCACTGCCCTTCTCGACTCCCGACAACAAGTACATTCGGTCAACTAAGGATTCGTGGAATGCAAACACATGGTTCCACATAGCGCTAACGTACGATGGGAATATCATGCGAATATATGTAAACGGTGTCTTGGACAATTCTGTCGAAGCTGGAGGAAACGTACACACAAGCGGCTTTCCGCTTGCAATAGGCTCCTACTGCATGGGAACATACAATTTCTTCAACGGAACAATAGATGAATTTGCAATCTATGATTACGCAAGAACGGCAGAAGAGATAGCAATAGACGTACCAAAGAATAGTATAACTCTAACACCTGCCATAGGTTTTGCATCTACAACAGTTGCTGGTTCAGGGTTTTCCAACAACTCGAAAGTGACAATCGCTTGGGATGGAATAACGATACCAGCAATTCCCTACGCTGTGACCACAGATGCAACTGGCAACTTCACTGCTTTGATAAGCGTTCCAACTCAAACCGCTTCTGGTTCTCACACAGTCAACGCAACTGACGAGGCTGGCAATTGGGCAACCGCAACTTTCACAGTAGTTGACATGACTGGCCCACAAGGTCCAGTCGGGCTCCAAGGGCAGCAAGGACTGAAAGGTGATAAAGGCGATACAGGATTACAAGGACCTCAAGGTCCGACAGGATCGTCTGGAGACCCTCAGCTGGTCTTGATTGCTTTCTCCGCTGGAGCCTCTATCTTGGCAATCTGCCTCGCAACTATAGCCCTATTCAGAAAAAGAGCTTGAGCAAAATCCCCCCATCTCCTTTTTTCTCATTTAGCAATTACAAAACAGTATGGTGTTGCTTCGTGCGCGTGTATCCAGAAAAGAACACGAAGACTCAAATCCTGTCTTTCTCTAAGCTAATCACTCAGACATCCCTTTCTTGACCGCCTTCTGCGTGGCCATCGCAACAACGGCCACTATCGATACGAGCGCAAACCAAAATAGACAATCAATGGTCAATTCAAAAGAATACAAGCGAGTTTCACCTGTCGCCGTGTTTAACATTCGCCAAATGAGCGGAAAACCGAAGTACTCATTCTCTGGAATGCTGACGAAATCGGGTTTGTTCTCAAAAAGTCCAGAGCCAAGACTGGCAAGAACGCCAGCTAAGACAATCAAAACCAGAAGTCGCCAACGTGATCTCAGACTCGTTCGCCCTGAAACAGATTTCAAAAGATCACCTCATAAGAGTTTCCACGATCCAAGCAGGACTACCAACACACCAAATCTAGTGCGTGTTGGCCTGCGCTTTGGCGATATTGTAGCCTGCAGCTCTGCGAAGTCTGTTTTGGACAGCCAAACCCAAACCTTCAGCAGGTACTCCCTCAGCGATTATGACGTCAACATTTTCTGTGTCAAACTCTCTCAGAAGCCTGAAAAGATTCCTCGCCAAACTGGCCGAATCACCTCTGCTGCCCAGAGACTTCACAACGTCCGCCCTGTAGTTCTTCACAGTCTCATCTGTACCTAAAACACCGACTCTCTTGCCCTTCTCCTCATAAAGCCTAACCAGTTCGACCACCTTATTCACAATGGCCTCTGGCAAATCACTCTCAACAAGAATCATTTCCGCGTTTGGCGCATAATGCTTGTGTTTGACTCCGGGTGAACGCGCTTTTTCCGTAGGCAAGGCTTGATCAGAAACAGCCACAGGGTTAAGCTCAATTTTGCCAATAGTCTTTGCCAAAGCCTCAACCGGTGTACCGCCCGGACGCAGAACCTGCGGAGGACACACCGTCAGATCCAAGACCGTCGATTCAACTCCAATGCTGGTTGGTCCCGCATCGAGAACAGCACTGATGCGTCCATCCAAGTCTTCCAGCACATGCTCCGCAGATGTTGGGCTGGGTTTTCCAGCAAGGTTCGCACTGGGAGCCGAGATTGGACAATTGCTTTCCTTAATCAACGCTAATGCAACATTGTTGTTAGGCATTCTTATTGCAACGGTGTCTAGACCCGCAACTGTCACGTCAGGCACGATAGCGGATCGCTCAAAAATCAACGTTAACGGACCAGGCCAAAACACCTTCATCAGCTTCTTGGCTTCAGATGGAATTTCCTTGACCAATCTACGAACATCCTCCAAATCACAAACATGTACTATCGGCGGATTATCAAGCGGGCGCCTTTTCGCTTTGAACAATGCCAAAACCGCCTTCGCATTCAACGCATCAGCCCCTAAACCATAGACAGTCTCAGTTGGAAAAGCCACCAGACCCCCGCTCTTGATTAGGCTCGCTGCCGCTCTAATCTTGTTCATGTCTGGTTTCTGCGAGTCGACTCTGAACACTAGCGTCTTCATCTGATGCTCGCACTGATAAGGCTGAGCTTGTGCATTTAAACTTCATGATACCAATGCAGAAAGAAGGTTAAACCCATCATACGATGTAGCGGTCTACGACTTTCTTCAAACTTTTTGGTGCAGTTTGACTATTGGCAAGCTGTTTCAACATTCTCATCATTTGAGGATGGAAGCGAGCAACGTCAGTCAAAGATAGCAAACCTACAAGCCGTTTTCCCTCAACCACTGGTAGTTTCTTGATTTTCATCTGGAACATCAGTTTCACCGCTTCCTCTAGCTCTATTTTAGGACCCACAACAACCAGCGGACTGGTCATGACATCTCTAACTCTCGTCTTTTTGGCATCCTTAGATTCAGCCACTACACGCTTCAAAACATCTCTCTCCGTCACTATTCCAACGGTTTTCCCTTCATTGACAACGATCACCGAACCAATCTCGAACTTGTTCATGACCTCGGCCGCCTCTTTAACCGAAGAATTTTCATCCACCGTGACTACTTCCCGAACCATGACGTCCTCAACCCTTGAGGGCATACTACCATCTGACTGCTCCTTCTCCTTCTGACGCGACAACAAACCACCAACTCTCATTCTTACCCTAATCTTATATAAGCTGATGTACAAAAAGCTCGGGCTTCACTTGCCCCGCAATCCACGAATGATTGATTCAATGTGCTTGTTGGCGGGAATCTTTGCACGGTCAAACTTTTCCTTAGGCTTCGTAAAGGGTCTAGTCGCATCGAGTCCCATCTTGCTAGTCGATCCAGTCTCCTGATCTGCGGAAGAGTCCAAGGTGGAACCGCGAACGTTCTCGATGACAACGAGGTCTTCGCTAGCTTGAAAACGCGTCGCAATGGCCCACTCAACATCAGAAGCATCAAACACGTTAATGTCCGAATCCACAACCACTACATGTTTCAAACTTGGGTGCGCTGCCAAAGCCGCCAATAGCGCATTCTTTCCGTCGCCATCCACCTGCTTTTCGATCGACACAATTGCATGGAGCCATCCGCTGCCGCCGACTGAAAGGTTAACTGCATAAACCTTAGGCACGACTTTCGAAACGCTTTCCCAAATCAAAGCTTCATGCGGTAAGCCCATCAAAAGCCTGTGCTCAGCCCCAGAGGGCAAAAGGCCATGATAGAGATAATCTCTGCGACAATTGACGCCCACAACTTCCAAAACCGGCTGCTTCCGTTGAACATCATAAGCCCCAGTAATATCCACAAAAGGTCCCTCAACAACTTCCTTGGTCGACGAAATCCTGCCCTCCAAAACCACCTCAGCATCTGCCGGAGCGCAAGCATCTACATTTTCGCAGTCAATCAGTCGCAAGCCATCATCAATCAAGGAGTTGGCGACGCTGAACTCGTTCACGCCAAAGGGAACAGGCGAAGATGCAGCCAACAAGACTGCTGGGTGAACACCAATGGAGACAGCAACGTCCAAATCCTTTCCTTTCTCTCTTGCCATATTCCACAGTTTGAAAAGATGCCGTGGTACCAGACGGATCGCCAAATGCCTGTTGTCCAAAACCTGTAAACGATGAACTGAAACGTTCTCAATCTTTCCATCAGAGCTTCTCGCGTACACGACTCCAGATGTAACATAGGGTCCAGCGTCTCTCTCAAAATGCGTCAAAATCGGAAGGCTAGACATGTCAACACTCTTCATCGTTCTCTCCATGACAGGACCGTCTGTGACAGCTTTTGATTTTCTTGGCGAACGCCAAGCGTCCATCAATTTTCCGCAAAGACCATTCTCATCAACGCTAAGCCCTGAACAAATTCTCTTACGCGTTCCGCAAACGTTGGCAACAACTCTGCTGCCGTGGTTCTTCACTTTGTCAAAAGAAAGAATGGGCCCGTTGTTGTCAAACCTCTTCATAAAATACGGCATCTCAAACCTTGTTGACAACGGTTCTTTGATGTGCAGAACTTCATTCTTTTCTTCCATTTGTCCAATGAAATCTCTGAGGCTCATGCGGTCAACCCTTCCTTTTCAGAGTGTTCCTCACCGTGCATTACTTTCTCGATAAGTCTCTTGAAAATAGACTGTGCTTGCGCGTCAGTGGCGGTCTCTAAGTAAATCGACACTACTGCTATCTTCTCTTTTTTAGAAGAGACATACTCAGCGAACGTGCGCGCCAAAATCGCGTTCCTGTCCCCTAGAAGGACGGATGACGTAGGTGGACCCAGCAGGTCTCTCGGTCTTGGGACAGCGATGGCCAAGGTTCCAAGTTTGTCTTCTTTTTCACTTAACAGAATCAAGCATGAATTCGCTGTTTCCACGTACACCGCCAAATAATGAGTATCTTGCTCAATTATCTCATCTTTGACAACCTTTGCACGTTCCATTTTTCAGAATCTCCATTGCTTATTAATAGCTTCATTCATTCACTATTTATCACTTTCAAAAGGGCGATACACTTCGATGGTTAACGATCGAGCGCAGCTTATTCTGCAAACGCTTAGGGCGGCTTTTCCAACGCAAAAAAGAAAAAGACCATCCGGCGACCCGTTCAAAACGTTGATCGTAACCATAATCTCCCAAAACACGGCTGACAGAAACACGCTAAAAGCGTTCGAAAACCTTTCGAACAGGTTTGACGTAAAACCCGAAGTACTGGCGAACGCTGAGGTAAGCCAGATTGAACAGTGCTTGAAAGTGGCTGGGCTCTACAGAAACAAAGCCAAAACAATAAAGCAGGTCTCAAAAACAATCCATGGTCAATACCATGACAGCCTAGAACCAATTCTGTCACAACCACTCGAAGAAGCAAGAAAGATCCTTCTGCAATTTCCCGGAGTCGGACCTAAGACAGCTGATGTCGTTCTCTTGTTTGCATCTGGAAAACCCACAATACCAGTTGACACGCATGTTGACCGTGTTTCAAAACGACTGGGTCTGGTGTCGGCCAACGGTGATTATGAAGCTGTCCGTACATCGCTCCAAACTCTCTACGCCCCAGAGGACTACTCAGATGTTCATGTACTACTGATCTTGCATGGCAGAGAATACTGCAAAGCTCGAACTCCGTCGTGTATCTGGTGTCCAGTTAACCCGCTTTGTCCTTCAAGAGTCGCGTGGAATAAGAATGGCTGAATTGCGCTCGGAGATTGCACAATACTTTCCTTACGCTGAAGTCAGGCCTTATCAAGATGACTTCATCGAAACGGTCTATGAAGCAGTCGAAAAGGGTCATTCTGTACTTATAGAGGGAAGCAACGGGTTAGGGAAAACCATCGCCACATTATCAGCATGTCTTCCAAAAGCGATCGACAAAAAGCTGAAGGTGCTGTACGCCGCGAGAACCCACCGCCAACACGATCGCGTAATCGAAGAGCTGAAAGCCATTTCAAAGAAGAAGCGAGTCGCAGGGATATCAATCCGCGCACGTCATGAAATGTGCCTCAACAACCTCATAACGAGACACCCACTTGACACCAGAGCGGCCATGGAAATATGCGAGCTACTCAAGGCACAGCATCGATGCCAATACTACGAAAGCATTGAAGAAAAAACAGACGAATGTTTCGAAATTCAACAGCAGATGGTTCTTTCTCCATGCACAGCTTCGGAAATCCAGAGACTATGCAGAAGAAGAGGCTTTTGTCCATACGAACTCGTGAAGGCCTCCATGGCTGACATGGACGTCATCGTGATGAGCTATCTGTACGTGTTCGATCCAGCGATCCGCAATGCGTTTCTCAGAAACTTGGGGGCGCCACTGACCAAGACTATTCTCATCATTGACGAGGCGCACAACCTCCCAGAAACTGCCGTAGACATAGCAAGCAGCAGCCTATCCTTATTCACGCTAAGACAGACTGAAGCCGAAGCCAAGAGACTAGACTACAAGGACATAACCAGATTCACGAAAACCATCAAAAACGAGATCGAGGAAATAACTGAAAAAATCGGAAAGCAGATTGTGGTCTCTCCTGAATTCTTGACAGAGCTTGTCCAAGAAAAAGCTGGCATTGATGAACCCAGAAAATTCTTTGAGCACCTACATGATACTGGCGTTTCAATCAAGCGGAACCTGCTCGTCGAAGGAAAATACCCACGTTCTTTCATCCACAGAACCGGCTATTTCCTGCTAAGATGGTTGGAAACCGCTGAAGACCCATCTTTCATAAACATGATAAGCAGGTACACCTCGAAACAAGGTTTGCCCACGGCCAAACTCGAAATCGTGGCTCTAGATCCTTCCAAGATCACTGTACCCGTGTTCTCTCAAGTATATTCAACGATTGCCATGTCAGGAACGCTTCAACCATTGGAAGCGTACGCGAGAATAATCAAACTCCCAGAAGACACGGTTCAAGAAGTTGTACCCTCGCCTTTTCCAAAAGAACACATTTTGGCTTTCATTTCTAGCGGCGTAACCACAGCCATGGAAAAAAGAACACCCGAAATGTATCAAAAAATCATAAAAAGAGCAAGCGAAATCGTAGGCAATACTCCTGCGAACACCGGGATATTTGTGCCCTCATTCGAGGTTCTGGGAGCATTGCTCGCTGAAGGATTAAAGAAAGCCTTGGATAAGCCACTCTTCTGTGAACACAGAAGCATGGATTCTAGAGAAAACGAAAAAATGATCGCAGAGTTCAAGACGTGCTCAAAACATGGAGGAGCTGTGCTATTAGGTGTTCAAGGCGGGCGTTCCTCAGAAGGAGTTGACTTTCCGGGTGATGAGATGAACTCGGTGGCAATCATTGGGTTACCTTACGCTGAGCCCACTCCAAAAGTGCGAGCTCAAATCAACTATTTCGAAAGACTTTTTCCGGGATTTGGGCGAGAATATGGTTATGTCCTTCCAGCGATGAAAAAAGCAAGTCAAGCCGCAGGAAGACCCATAAGAACCCTTGAAGACAAGGGTGCAATCGTATTTCTTGATCATCGTTTTGCTTCTGAATATTGCCAGAGTTTTCTTCCATCATGGATACGTGACAGCTTGGTGGTTCTCCCGGATGAGAATGGGTTGCTCACGCGCGAACTGCGCATGTTTTTCAAAAGAGCCTATTGAATGCAGTGTTATCTGATTGGTTTTCTTCTCCGAGCGTTGGAATCTCCTTCATGTTCTTGTCGAGCTTCACTTTTCCTATTGTAGCTATGGCAATGCCTTCTGAGACTGGGGTCAAGATCTTGATGGTCTTTCTGAGGTATTCGATCTCCTGCAGAACTCCTATTCCGAGGAATTTTCTGTCCGAATTGAACAATGCTACCAGCAGTCCTTCTTCGTCCCCCTTTCGAATTAGATGCACTTTCTTCTTTGCAGCCTCCTCTATTTTCTTCAAGTTCTCAGCATTGACCCAACGTCTTTTGCCTATTATGATCGAAATCGCATCAACACGTTCCACGATGTGCAGCGGCTTCATTCCAAGAAGCTCATAGATCTTTCTGGTCTCGTTGAAATTCATGTTCGCTCGGCCTAAACCGAAAAGCTCGTTGTCTTCAATCTTTAGCCAACCCTGTGGAAACGACTGAATCTTAGCGTTCCTAAGGTATTTTACATACCCTAGCTCGCGCAGATTCTTGCGCTTTTCTTTATCTCTTTGATTGACAGCTGAAGGTGATTCAACCATGGCTGTATTGAACTCTTTGAGACCTTCTACAAGCCGTGTGAGTTCGTCCTTCTGCTGAATGCAGAAAACAATGTCTGGTTTGAGTGCCTCAGCAAGATGAACTTTGTATGTGACAGGATTGTCTCCTTCAATCCATCCATCAGTGTTCGTGACGATAGCGTCGGGGTTACTGTTTAGGGCTTCTTTTTTCAGCGTTGCCAACCCTTCAATCACTTTGTCAACAGCAGTCTCTGGCGAAGTGACTCCTATAAAAACGGCGTTTCTTGCCTGCAAGTTAAATGGATCAGTTATCGGCTTCGGCACTAGGGCATAGGCTACGGTGCATGGGGGCCCTATGTCAGATTGTCCGAGGTCGCCGTCAAGCACTGCCACTTTCTTCTTCTGACTAAGCAACTTGTTTACCAGATAGGTGCAGAAACTTGTCTTCCCAGAATCCACGGTGCCTAGAACCATAATGACAACAGGTTTAGCCTGCAGCTCTGAGACCTTCTCAAATGATTCAACCCATGAGGGTGGGATCGTGTTTCCCTCAACCTCTTCTGCACTGGCTTTCTCGGCCAATGAAAGGTCGAAAGTAGTTGTCTCTTCCACGGCAAGGGGTAATTGTTTTCCTTCGCGTATGACAACCTTGCTAGCGTTTCTTATCACTGTGCCAAAGACTTCTGCTTTGCCTGAGACCACAGTGACCGAGGCTGGACCGTTAATGAGTAGAGTTTTTCCTTTTTCAACCGTTCTGTTCATCTGTTTTCCTCCGTTGGAACGTGTGCCCGTTTCTTCCTGCAATTTTTATTGCTGAAGCTATGTCTCTTAATTCTCTTCTGTGTTTGCCTTCATCAATGAAGCGGCTCGTTCCTGCTTCGCCCACACTTTCCAATACGACGTTCTGAGGCAGCATGTCATCTAACGCATGCAAAATTCGTTCTTTGTACGCGGGAACGCCATCGCCGATTTTCACTGAAACAGCCGCTATAGGCGTACTCTTAAGGCTCCGGAGAATTTCCATTATTCTCTCCAAGGTTTCTTCCACACCGAAACAGTTTTCCGTCTTGATCACTTTTCCATCAGCCAGCACTGCTAACCCAAGAGATTCGCCAGGATCAACGCCGATGACGAGCTTCTCATAACTTTCTTTTCCCTGCGAGGTTTGCAGTGCATTATTGATCATTGCCTCAATGTCCGCTCCGTCTTTGTACAATAAGACTTTTTCATGGTTTATTAGGTGTTTCTCTTTCTCCGTTGTTATTACAACCTTGATCTCTATTGGGATAGGCTCATTCGGCTTCAGGCTTAGAAACGGTATGTTTCTTTTTCGCAGCTCACTGACAATCATGTAATATGCTTTTCCTGAAACAGTTGCTACGACAATGTCTGCTTTCATGATGTTTTCCTATACAAACCAGAATAGGCGCCAAACAAATTATTAGTTTAGTGGTTTATATTAGTTGACGTGTATTGTCGTGCTAGATAGAATTCCAACAGGTTGCAAGATCATTGATAGAGACCTAAACGGCGGCATTCCTTCTCAAAGCGTCAGTTTGATCTATGGTGAAGCTGAGACTGGAAAAACGACTCTTGCTATGCAACTTGCCGTGAATTGCGCTCTGCAAGGCAACAAAACCTTGTACATAGATTGTGACGGAACGTTCTCCGCCAAGAGACTATCGCAAGTTGCTGCAGAGAGATTCGATGAAATAGCTGACCTCATAATTCTGATCAAGCCCAATAGCTTTGCGGAGCAAGCAACCACTGTGGATAGGTTAGCAGAATACTTGACGGATCATTTTGGACTCGTGGTCGTTGATACGCTAACATCACTCTACGGTGCAAGGATCGCGGAGTATCCACAAAAGACATTTGAGCTGAACCGGGAACTCAATAGGCAACTGGCGTTGTTGGCTCAGATTTCCAAGATGCACAAGATCGCAATTCTGATAGTAAGCCAAGTCAGAACCTCTTTCAAGGGGGAACAGATAAGCATAGAACCAGTTGCTACTAGAGTCTTGAAATTTTGGGCTGACATAATGATGAATTTGAAACCCACAGAAAGCATCAAAATAGTCAAGCTAATACTGGAGAAAGCAATGAAACTTCAGCCCACAACGTACTATCTAAGTATAACCGAATCTGGAATACATGATCGTCCAACTCATTGATGGCTGTGAACATGGAAATAGCAAAAATAGTGATAGATGCTTTAAAATTCATATTTCCAGCCTACTGCGCAAACGCGGTGCCAGTGATCGCCGGAGGAGGCAGCCCTATAGATTTTGGAAGAAAATTCCTAGATGGAAAACCGGTGTTCGGCAAGAACAAAACTCTTCGCGGTTTCTTCTTTGGATTAGCGATCGGTTTAATCGTTGGGTATGCGGAAGCCCTCTTGTTTGGATATCCTCTCTTCTTAGGTCTGCTTACATCATTAGGCGCCCTGTTTGGAGACTTGATCGGAGCTTTCATGAAAAGAAGACTTGGACTTGCCCCAGGAGACATTTTGCCTGTTGTGGATCAGGTAGATTTTATCGTGGGCGCAGTTTTAGTTTCGCTTCCAGTTTATGGATACATGCTGTACTGGGAACTTGTATTAGCAGTGTTGATTATAACGCCACCAATACATCTTCTGACGAATTTCTTCGCTTACAGACTAGGTTTGAAAAAAAATCCCTGGTAGAGGACTATCCGCGGTTCATTTTGATCCTCATAGTTGCCTCAAGCAGGATGTATGCGAGGAAGATCAGCACTGCACCTATAAGGAACAGCATATAGGCCTGTCTTGGTTTGTAAGCGTATTTTGTGCTTTGATACACGACTACGAGTCCAACAGCGCCGATTGTGAAGAGCATCATGGCCTCGACGCTGTCACTCACAAACTGCATCGAAATGTCAGGGTAAAGAAAGATGAATCGCCCGCCACTGTACACCGCTGGAAAAGGCTTAACTATTATGTCATAGAGACCGCCGCCCAACAAGAATACGGTCACTGCCATCACTGAGATAGAAATAATCAGCATTGAGGGTCTGATCGTTGAAATCCTTCTGTAGAATTTGTTTATAGTAAATGATAGAGAGGAGAATCCTCTCTTGACTCTATGTGACATTTTGTTCTTCTCCATCTTTGATTAGATATCTAGCCACTTCTTTGGCCCATTCTCCTGTTAACTGATTCTTGGCAATCTCACTTAAATACTCTTTCCAAGGGATTTCTAGGGCTTTTTTCCAGACCTCATACTCTTTGATTATGTTTTCATAGGCTTTGTGGTGCGATTTACAGTATGTATTTCGAATAGCTTCCTTGTCGCATATTTTGCATCTCAGTTTTTTGCTCCGCTCCTTCTTTGCGAGTGTTGAGGATTGACGCATAGCTTCCATGCTTTTTCTCTTAGTCTGACCTGAATCATAGGCCAACCACAATTTGGGCAAGACTTGCTCAGTGGTTTTAGGTTGCCTCTTTGAGGAAGAGGGGATGAAATATTGCACGTTCCTTTGAAGTAGTTTGTGCATCCGACGAAGCGTTTGCCTGTTTTTCTTGAATGTATGATTACAAGCTTCCCTGTCTTGCATGTCGGACATGCCCCAAGTGTTCTTTCCTCTATTCTTGATTTCTCTATGGCTTGACTGAGTCGCTCCCCTATTGCTTTCTCATTCTCCTTCAGTTTTTCCAAGATCGGTTTCAGAATTTCGATCATATGTGTAAGAACGATTTCCCTTCTCTCTTGACGTGATTGGATATTGTCCATTTCTTGTTCAAGCTCTCTTGTGAATTTTACTGAGACAACTAGGGGGCAATATTTTTCCAGAGTATTAAGAACCTCTAAACCCAAGTCCGTCATTGTGATTTTTTCGTTTGTGATGTATTTTCTCTCGTAAATGGTTTGTATGATGTCTGCTCTAGTCGCCTTAGTTCCGATTTCTGTTCTCTCCATTTTCTTGAGTAGACTGCTTGAATTGTAGCGCGGTGGTGGGTTAGTGAATCTGCTGTTGAGGATTATTCGTTTAATCGGTACGCGGTCGCCTTCTCTCATATCTAGTAATTGGCATTCTTGTTTCTTTGCATAAGGCTCATAAAAGCGCATCCAACCTTGTTCCAGAGTTCGCGTTCCTGTCATCCGGAAGCGGTTATTGCCTATTGCCACAGTTGCCGTTATTACTTGTCTAATCGATAATTCAGCGAATGCAGCCATGAACCTGCGTATTACGAGATCCCACAAATTTCTCTCTAAACTGTCTAGGTCTCTGGTCGGATGCTTTCCGGTAGGGTAAATGGCTGGATGTGCAGGGTCTTCTTTGTTTCCTTCATTTGGTTTTAGTTTTGGTCTCGCAAGGAGTTCCGTTGTAAGAGTTCGATATCGTGGGATGCTGTCCAAGCTTTTTAGTATCTTTTGGTAATCTATTGATGTTGGAAGCTTTTGACTGCTTGTTCTTGGGTAGGATATCAAAGCATCTAAATACAGACGTTGAGCAATTGAGGAAGTGCGTTTTGGCGCATATTTGAATAGACGATAAGTTTCGCTCTGTAAAGAGCCTAGATCGAATGGTAATGGGGGGAACTGTCGGAACTGTCGAGTGTCAATTTTCTCAACGATGCCATCCTTTCCTTTGCATGCTTGGACGATGTCATCTGCTTCTCTTCTAGTTTCGATTCTATTTTTTTCGTACAACGCCTCAAGATTTTGTGCATCTGCTTCAATCGCGGCCCTTATTTCCCAATATGGAGTTGGGACGAAACTCCTTATGAGTTTCTCTTTAGTCACTATGGATTTTAGCGTTGGTCCTTGTACTCTTCCTGTGCTTATGGTGGTGTATCTTCCGCTTTGATTTTTTGCTGCTAAGGTAAGGGCTCTTGAGAGGTTGATCCCGTAGAGCCAGTCAACTTCATGTCTTGTTCGTCCAGCTTCGATCAAAGCAAAATCTAAATGTGGAAGGCGGGTCATGTAAGACTTCTCTAGCTCTTCCTTGGTCAGAGTTGAGTATTTCATGCGCTTTGCATCCTGTTCCCGGCCGTTGCAGGCAAATTTGAGTATGTTATAACCTATGATACTCCCCTCGATGTCATAGTCACAAGCATCAATGAAGACGTCTGCGTCTTTAGCTAACTCTGCAATGGTGTCGATCCACTTGTGAATGTGCCCTGTACCTCTTTCAACTGCGTATCTTGGAACCCATCTGAAATTAAAAATTGGATAAACACTTCGCCTGTCTCCTTCAGCAGCCACTGTGTACAAATGCCCTAACGCTGGCACAACAACTATTTCTCTGTCTCTTCTCACAACGTAGAATGGTACTCGGTTCTTTTCTTTTCTGAGAGGCTTTTCTCCTTCGTCAAGAGCCGTTGCTATTCTTTGGGCGGCATCTGGTTTCTCAGTTATAATCAGTGTGTATTTTCCCATTTCGATGCAAACCGCGAGTGTGCCTTTATCGTACTAATCTCTGAATTATTATTGCACAGAAAATTAAGAATTTCTGCTATTATCGTCACTTTGTAATGCACTACTCTATTCTGTGATTTTTGTTAATCTAAGCCTTTGATTGTAGAAGTGCATTTCTTATATCTATGACCTAAATGGCACAATTTCCCAACGCTTTCCACGGGAAAAATGATGTTCAGCCTGTCTCTGTCTGAGGGTTTGCACTCATCTGTGTGGTTGACTATCGTTTGAGCAATCAATAAATATTCCACGATGTTTACTTCCTTTGCAGACGTGTTGATTATGCCCCAGCGTGTTATTTGTCAAGGATGCGGTCATCTTCTGTATGAAGGCCCTGAGCTTAAACCTCCTGATGAGATCATACATGAACATGAAGGCAAATGTCCCAAATGCGGCAAGAAACTTTCTCTAGTACCTGTGAACGTGGACGTGAAACCCGCAAACTGATCAATTTTGAGGAGAAAAGGTTTGGTGGGAACTCAGAAAACACAGCTCTATCCTGTACATAAACAAACGGCTAAATTGACTGACTTTGCTGGCTTTGAAATGCCCCTTTACTATAAGGGCATAATCCCAGAGCATCTTGCAGTGAGAAATAGTGTCGGTGTCTTTGATATCAGCCACATGGGAAGGGTAATAATCGCTGGCGTAGACTCTGAGCGTTTCCTCAATTACGTCATAACAAATGATGTATCAAAGCTTCTGCCAAATACTGCGCAGTATTCGGTGATGTGTACGGAAGAAGGCGGCATAGTCGATGACTTCTTAGCGTACAGGATGGAGGTAGAGAAGTTTCTAGTCGTATTCAACGCAGGCAACCGAACGAAAGACTACAACTGGCTGATTAGGCATGCCGAAGGATTCAACGTGAAAATCGAGGATGTGTCCGACAACGTAGCCATGCTAGCAGTTCAAGGACCGAACGCGGCAAGAGTTCTGCAGAAGATCTCTTCAGAGGACTTGAGCAAAATTGAACGATTCAAATGTGGATATGCACTTTTAGCTGGCACCCAAGTCTTCTTGGCTAGAACGGGTTATACTGGTGAAGATGGGTTTGAGGTTTTCATTTGGAACACGCCATTGTCAAATCCCAACAACGCCCTAAATGCTTGGAATGCGATTCTGGGAGCTGGCAAGTCGCTAGAAATGGAACCGTGCGGTCTAGGAGCAAGGGACACGCTGAGACTTGAAGCTGGACTCTGCCTATATGGTAATGACATTGATGAGAACACGACGCCCATGGAAGCAAGGTTGAGTTTCGTGGTGAAGCTTCAAAAGGACGATTTTGTTGGGAAGGATTCACTACAAAGGCAGAAGAACGAGGGAGTAAGACGTAAACGGGTTGGGGTCGTAATGGTAGAGCAAGGGATTCCAAGGCCGAGTTTTGAGATTTGCAATAATGAAAGCGAAAAAATTGGAACATTGACAAGTGGAACATTTTCGCCTTTGCTTAAACGTGGCATAGGGATGGGTTATGTTGATGCGTCTCAAGCTCTAGACGGAGAAGTCGTTAAGGTCGGAATACGTGGTAAACAGGCGAAGGCAAAGATATCAGAATTTCCACTTTACGATTCTGAAAAGTATGGCTACAAGAGGAGAGCCTTGGTTTGATGGGGAAACAAACTGCTCATTCAATTCAAGAACATATAGGAATGGCATGCGCATCCGAATCTTTAATCAACCGCAAGGATAATAAAACACCTTAATAACTTCAGTAGAAGAGATGGAATTCAGATGAAGCTCTCGGAGACAGTATCAAGAGAAAACATCAAGAATAGTCTGAAGAATGTGGGAAAGCTAAGGATCAAAATAAGTCACGGCGCATTACTCACCTTTGCAGCACTGTCACTGATACTATTTGTCGCTTTCACTATCCGGATTCTTCCACTTCGTTGGGAAGTAGGAACTGGCCAGTTAAACCTCTCCGAATTTGACGCGTTTTTTGAGTATCGAATAGCAAGCTACATGGTGAAAAACGGGTTGTTTTCGCCTTTCTGGCCGACCCTATGGGTTGATCACCAGATGTGGTACCCGCAGGGAATTAACATGGGTTCAAACGCACTGCCATCGATACCCTTGACGGGAGCGGCTATCTACGACTTGGTTACTGCGTTAGGTGTTAACATAGATCTTATGAGTCTACTTTCAATTCTCCCCCCGATAGTGGGTACGTTATGCGTTTTGATCATTTACTTCGTCGGAAAGGAATTCGGAGGAAAATCAGTCGGATTGCTTACCGCTCTCTTCCTAGCTCTGAGTGCAACTTTCATCCAGAGAAGCAATCTAGGTTGGTTTGAAACCGAAACAGCTACGTTCGCTTTCCTGCTATTCTTTCTGATGTTTCCAAGAGCAATCGAGAAGGAAAGACCAATTGGTTCAACCTTGAAATACTCGCTAGCGTGTGGAGCATGCTTGGCCTACTTTGTAATGGGGTGGGGTGCAGCTTATTATTTGATAGATTTAACGGTACTTTTTGCTTTCGTCTTGATTCTGCTGAAAAGGTATACACGGCGCGTTCTTTTGGCGTACAGCGTAACGTTCGGATTAGGTCTGGGAATAGCGATAAATGCCCCCTTCCTGTCTATTGGATACCTGACAAGTTTTGCGGTATTGCCCGTCGCTGGTGTATTTCTCCTGCTCTGCGTAAACGAAGTCTTACGTAACCTGGCTTCAGTGAAAGCCAAGCTTTTCTTTACAACGGTAGTCTTGGTCACTTTGATCGGTGGCTTCACTGCCCTTTTTGCATCTGGACATATGGGTAGCATAGCCGGAAAGTTCATTACGATCCTAAATCCTTTCGAGCGGAGTTCCAGTCCGCTCATAGCATCTGTTGCTGAGCATAGAATATCCAGTTGGGGTTCTCTGTATCTGGATTTAGGCATAATGGTTTTGTTCTTCATAGTTGGACTTTTCTTTGTCTCACGAAATCTCAACAACAGGAACCTATTCTTGTTGCTGTACGGTCTGACATCCGTGTATTTCTCTGCCTCCATGGTTCGCCTGCTTTTCATCTTGGCTCCAGCTTTCGGAATTATCTCGTCTATTGGAATAATGGGAGTGCTGAGACCCTTCGTCGTTTTGTTAAGAGAGCCTCCGAAAATAACTTCAAAGAAGTTTGGTCTAGAGCATATTGGAAAGGAATTTAGCGGAACTGCTGTTTTCTTGATATTCATAATTCTCATGACAAACTTTGCCTTCTCACCCCAATATGGAGGTATCCCCTTCGTCTACTCACAAACCGCTGTTCCTTTGACAATCAGCGCGGGCAGTCTTCCGATAATTCCCAACGCGCCAGTCAGCACTTGGTTTGACTTGTTTGCGTGGACGAGAGCTAACCTAAAGTCGACCACCGTTGTCTGTAGCTGGTGGGACTATGGATTTTGGTTGACAATGTTGGGCAATGTGACGACACTGACGGATAACGCGACAATAAACCAGACGCAAATAGAGAACACAGGCTTTGCTTTCATGGCCAATGAGACGCAATCAATTAGGATGTTGAAGACGTATAACGTCGAATACGTCCTTGTGTTCATAACTCTTGGTTTGAGCAGCTCCTCCTCAACGGGAGCAATTACCGCAAGTTGGGTGGGTTACGGGGACGAAGGAAAATGGACGTGGATGGCGGAGATTTCAGGACAAGCGAAGACAAGATTCATAGACGAGGGCTTAATAGATGAGGCATCATCATGGACTAATGAATCCTATTTTGGCAACTACACTTCAAACGCGTGGGTTTGGAGTGATACGCCTGAACTGTCGGGCTCGACAGTGATTGGAAAGAACTCGACAGTATATGAACTAATGAGCTGGGGAAAGCAACGATACTGCAACGAGTATGGTATCACTCCTGATGTAGCGGGTGTTCAGCCAACATACTTTGACGAAGCATTCTTCGCAGGGTTAAACGTGAACCCTAATGATGCTGGCAGCAAATACGGCGGGATAGTTCCTCTCGTGTGCCTCTATAAAATAGATTGGCAGAAATTCTATAATGATTTCCCAAGTGGCTAAAGGAGAGCAACCTTGTTCCCAAGAGTTCCAGACCAGCATAAGCCAAACAAGCCTATGGTTCCGAATGGTCTCGGCGTTTTCTACATATTGATCAGTGCAACATACCTTTTCATCGTATACTCCCTTGAAGGGAAGCTTGGCTTGACCCAAAACCCAAATAGCATTTCTCCCACCTTGACACTAGCTGCGTGTATCCTTTTTGGCGGATTTATGGGGCTACTTGACGACTGGATTGACCTCAAATGGCGATACAAGGCATTCCTGCCGTTGATTGCCGCAATACCCCTTGTCTCGCTAGCTTCTACCCTTCAACTACGCACTTCCATATCCATCCCTCTCTTTGGAACCATAGACTTCGGCGTTTACTACTATTTCCTCATAATCCCCTTACTAGTAACAATAATCACCAACACTGTAAATCAGCTCGGAGGGCTGAACGGTCTGGAAACGATTTGCCCAGCAATAATCATGATTGGATTAACGTTGATTTCAGGACGTTACGCAATCCTATTGTATGCCCCGATCGCTGTGTGGTTATTGCTTGCCTTCTTCAATTTCAGAGGCAAAATATTCGTCGGCAACACCGGATCTTTCTCAATAGGGATGACACTGGCCGCTTTTTCGATTATTTCTGACCTCAAATTTGACTTGGTGATTTCGCTTCTGCCATACATCTTCAACTCCGCGTTAATCCTGTTGACCTTTTTCTTTTTCAGAACTAAGGCACACGTTTCTTTTGATGGAAAGAAGCTGTCCTCGGACCACAGAAGAAGCTTAATCACGCTCATCACTTTCCATCGTCCATTGACCGAACGACAAACTGTCTTGATAATCTCGCTCTTGGTGGCAACTTCTACTCTGCTCGCATTGCTGATTCAATATTCAACCTAAGAACTTGTCAAACGGAACTGCAACAACTTTTAATAGCAAGGCTTCGTTGCATAAGAACAGTTGGCGGGTGAGTGGGCCTCCACCCGTTCCGCCAAATAAACCCCGGAGTGGGAGGTGAAAGAGTGAAATTTGATACTAGAGACTTGGCTCTGACAGCTGTTCTTGCATCCTTGTACGCAGTGTTAGTAATAGTTCAAGGTTTAAGCGCTGCAGTTACGGTTCAACTGCGCATAGCTGATTGTCTAATCCCACTGTCCGCGCTACTCGGGTGGCCTGCCGTCCTTGGAACGACCTTAGGCTCTTTGGTGAGCAACACTTATACCTCCGCCGCAATGCCTAACGGTATCTACGATGTTATATTTGGGCCCCTTGCCAATCTGATCGCTGGCAGCATGATTTACTTACTCAGAAACAGAAAACTAGTCGGATGCGTAACGGGCTCAGCAGTCATCGGTTTGATTGTTGGTAGCTACGTCTGGATGATATTTGGGGCACCAACGAATATTTTTGGATTTGCATTTCCATCGACTTGGCCTGTTTGGGTGGTGAGCATCGCATACATTACCGTGAGCAGTCTTGTGGCAATAGCAGTAGTTGGCTACGTCCTGCTAGCAGTCCTGAGTAGATCTCGTGTTATGGAATCACTAGAATCAAGAGGATTGAAGCTCGCTTCAAAACGAGACAAGTAGCTACATAAAGCGTTCAAGTTTCGTTAATCCTATTATTTCCTCAAAATCCAAGCCCAGCGCGTCCAGCACTTGGTCGAATGTAGAGTGGAGATAGGCTATGTACTTGTCCACATCAATTTCGTTCTTTGTTGCCAGTTCAACAGGTTTTACATGCGGTTCCTTAGTGGTCTTAACGAAGCTTATGAGGTCGCCTGCTTTCAGTTCTGTTCCATTCTTCTCAAGCATTCTTGCGGCTTTGACATGTTGAGGCGTTGTTTTCGTATAACGTGATGTCTCTTCCCCTAAGGTGACGTTGAAAGCAAGGTCGTTCATGTTTTCCCATTCACGTCTCTTAAGTCGCAGGTAGCAGTCACGGACAATTTCAGATATGTCTTTCTTGGCATTTCCAAATTCAGATGGGCTCTTCACTATTGCGAGGCGTTGTTTCATTTGGTCAAAAGCTTTCTTTATGAAAAGTGGAATGTGACGTTTCTTGCCAGTCAGCCCTTTTACGTCGACCGTTCCATCTTCTAAAACTCCCAAGTAGTTCTTTTTTCTTGAACTGAAAACAGCATATCTATAGATCTTATCCACATCCAAACCCATCTTTAACTCATGTTCCGTCCAATGCGTTAACTCCTCAGTTTGCTGCTTCGACGGGTTTTTCAGGAAGAGGCTATCTGTGTCGCCGTAAAGCACTTGAATGCCAAGTTGCTCTGCCTTCTGCAGTATTTGAGTTATGGAGTGTCTTCCAACGGCTGCTGTTGCCTCTGCGACCGGTGGACAGTATAGATCGAAACTGTCAGCTCCGAATACGCCGTAGCTTGCGTTTAGAATCACTTTGAGTGCCCCCTGTGTTACGTTGTACCAGCTTCTCAAGTCGGTGGGTAATGTCTTGTCTTTGGATTTCGGTTTGTACCATTCGACCCGAAGGTCCCTGAGCGAGCCGATCAGGAGGCTTTCCAGCGCTCTCTTCTTCGTGCAAACCCAGTGTGGTGTGTCAGGAATTAGGTTGTGACGGCATTCTGGATGCGGGCAGAGGATCGACTGGTAGCCTAGGTTCCAGACTTTGATTATAGATGGATACAAGCTTGGGAAGTCCATTACTGCAACGTTGAAATGGACTCCTGGAGTTGGTTCGACGACTATGGCGCCCTTGTATTTCTTGCCTTTTATGATTGCCTTCGTGGCCGTCTTGCCTTTTACGGCGATTATGTCTTGAGAGTTCGGTATGAGCATGTTTTTCCTGCGGTGTTCGCGGTGCATGAAGTCTCTTATCCAGCGTGAAACGCCTTGGCGGCTAACGTCTTCCATCGGCATGCTGCTGATCCTAGCCAGAACCAGAATGAGCTTCATTGTCAAGTCGTCTTCAAAGCTTGAGAGTCTGAAAGTGATTTCTGCGTCTCTGAAGCAGTATTTGGCAAGTTCTGTGTATGTCAGTTCGCCTAGGCTCTTATCGAACCGCACTTTCTGCAGCCCGATTAGAGCCGTGCCCACGTCATCGAGTGTCACGTCTCTGTAGCGGTTGTTGAAGGCGTAGATCTGGATTGAACGGTTGAAGAAAAACTTGTACAGGTCAATGTGCACGCCGTAGCTCAGAAGGCATACGCGTCTGCCAAGTTCTATTGGGACTTCCCTTCTTCTTATTCCAACGTTTTGTGCCCTATTGAACAGATAGGGCAGATCGAAGTCATCGCCGTTGAAGGTCAAAACGAACGGGTAGATTCGCAAATAGTCAAAAACGGCTCTTATGAGTTTGTCCTCGCTGTCGAACTTCCTAACGGCTATTTCGGCAGGGAGATGCTCGGACCCTTCTCTGACACCCTCCCGTTCTAGAAGCAGTACTTCTTGCAGGCCGTCTGAACTGTAGAATGAAACGCATACGACCGGATACGCTGCTTCCTCAGGGTTAGGCATTCTTGTCGGGGTCGGCGCGAGGACCTCTATGTCCAAGGCGACGCGGCGGAATTTCGGAGCGGGGTACTCCAGCAATCTGGCCCACTCTTCAATGTATTCCAGTTCTTCAGTGGTTGCGTCCTTGAAAGTTCTGACTGTTTCGGCAACTATCTTTTCAGCTTCATCTGCTTTCTTCTGTAGAAGCTGACCATTCCTGATTTCGTAGGGCATGCCTGGCTGGAGATTTCTGTCGTAAATGTAGGATTGATAGTATTTTATTTTTGATTCCCAGACCTTGATATCTTCCTGAGCGATTGGCGTTTCTGCAACTCTTGGATAGTCCTCCGGTATTATGTCCCTGATGCATCCTGATGGGCGGCCCCCGACGGCCAGGGGGTCGTTCGTGACTATTTTTGTGACTTTCACGTTCCTATTGCACAGAGCGTCGAACTTTTCCACTATTTCAAAGTGGTCAAGACCAGGATGTTCTGTTAGCCTTGTTATCTTCTCAAGTTCATACTGAGAAAGATTCGTAAGACAGTAGGGCTTATGTCCCGTGTTATCAAGCCAAAAGTAGATTTGGCCGGAGGCTGGCTCGTAAAGCTTGATCAAGGCTTTTTTGGCTTGGCCATCGTAGGTGGCTGACACAAAATACGAGGGGGGGAGATTTTCAGGGGAAACAAGCGTAAAAGCGCGCTTTCTTTCGTTTTGCTCCGCAGGTTTCAATGTTTGGGCGGGTTGTGCTTGCACGTTGTTTGAACGTGTAGGTTGATCCTTCGAGAACAGCTGGTCCAAATGTTGTTGCGTCATTTAGCCCCTGACCTAGCTAGCCTATTGAACAGCGTTGCCTAAAATCTCTTGCTAGCGGCTGATTCCTCTCTATGGCTGCGTTCTTCGGTGATGGTGTTGGTGAGTTCTTCTATTGTTAGGCAGCCTACGCTGCCGAGTCCATGTTTCCTGACGGCTATCTTTCCTGTCTCAGCTTCGCGTCTGCCGCATAGGGCTATGTATGGAATCTTGCGAACTTCAGCGTCTCTTATCTTGTAGCTTACGGTTGATGCGCTGGAATCAAGTTCGGACCTCACTCCATGGGTCAGTAGTTTTCTGTTGACCTCTTGGGCATACTGCAGAAAATCGTCGCCGATAGGCAGAACCGCAACTTGCGTTGGAGCCAACCAGACTGGAAGGTTCCCGTTGCAGTGTTCTATGAGGATGGCAAAGAACCGTTCAATGGCTCCGAGCAGGGCTCTGTGAATCATCACAACCTCGTGTTCCTTCCCGTCGGGTCCGACATAAGCTAACCCGAAACGTCTGGGAAGGTTGAAGTCAAACTGTATTGTCGTACACTGCCACTCTCTGCCTGCAGCGTCAACTATGTTTAGGTCAATCTTAGGTCCGTAGAATACGGCTTCGCCTTTCGTCTCGCGATAAGGTATTTCCTTCTTTTGCAGTGCCTTGGCCAGCGCATCCTGGGCCCTATTCCACTCGTTTTCTGATCCCATGTACTTTTCTGGTTGCTTTGGATCTTTCGTTGAAAGGTAAAACTTGTATTCTTTGAAGCCGAATCTCTGCAGCATGCCACTGACGAAGTCCAAAAGCCGGAGCAGTTCGTCTTCAACTTCATCTGGCGTGCAGAAGATGTGGGCGTCGTCTTGGGTGAATCCTCTGACTCGTAACAGCCCTTGCAGTGTTCCTGACCGTTCGTACCTGTAGACTGTTCCCCACTCGGCGTATCTTATTGGCAGGTCTCTGTAGCTTCTGGGCTTGGACTTGTAGATTTGGACATGAAATGGGCAGTTCATGGGTTTCACCACGTAGTTTTCTCCGTCTTTCTTGAAAAGATACATCTTCTCCTTGTAGTACTCTAGATGCCCTGAAATCTTCCACAGTTCTTCCCGTGCTATATGTGGTGTGCACACCAGAAGGTATCCGTTTTTCACATGTTCTTCTTCCCAGAAGTCTCTGATTTTGTTGCGGATAAATGCTCCTTTGGGATGCCAAAGAACCAAGCCCGATCCCACATCTTCATTGATGGAAAACAAGTCCAATTTTCGCCCTAGAAGCCGATGGTCAGCTGTTATAGTGTTTCTTTCCTTTTTCGTCTTTTCCAGAAGGTCTTTATTTACAGGGTTTTTGGGAGGTGCTCTATGTTTTAGAATCTCGTTAGAGTTGTGTTTCTAAATACCCCATTGGTAACACCATTTCAACAATGAGGTATCGGCGTATTTATTCTTTCTTCTGGAAGGGGACTCTCAAGGAAGTCGGACTGCGCGTTGCCTCTAGTCTTATCTACATCTTACGATTGTTAATGGAATCGTGAGACGAAATTGCTTAAAGAAGCTTGGACGCTTGCCATCGAAACTTTAAGCTGGATGGAGATGCAGAGACTAAGTGAACGTCTGGCTTTGGATAGAACAATCAGACAGTTGGACATACATGATTCTGACGCCGCTCGCATGGCTCATCTATTGGTTTGTGAAACCATAAGACGGAAGAACTTCATAGATAGGTTCATCAACAACATCCTGAAACCGAAGAAAATCAGCGAATTCAACCTCGGCGTTCAAGCATTTCTGCGACTTTATGTCTATCAAACTCGAATGACAAGAAATTGGTCTAGAATAGACGTCAAAGAAGCTGAAAACATAGTCAGGACAGCTCGTTCTATTCTCGATTGGAGGACTTTGCAAGTAATTGAGTCAATCTTGGGTATTCTGTTGACGCAAGAACCTACAGTGGTGTTCAAGGACGTGAGCGATGAGGAACGAATTGGACTTCGCACTTTTCACCCAGCGTGGTATGTGAAATACTGTTTCAAACTTTTCGGTCGAAATGAAACAATATCTATGCTTGAAGCGGACATGCAAACACCGCCAACCTACATCAGATTGAACACGCTGAAATCTGACGAACAAGCAACCTTGGAAAAACTTGACGAAGAGGGTGTGAAAATGAAGAAGGTCGAGCAACTCAGGCATACATACGAGGTAGTTAGTGCCAAAACCCCCTTAGCCAGAACAACCAGTTATGGGAAGGGCGCGTTCCTCGTTCAAGATAAGGCAAGTTGTCTTGCAGCAGAAACGGCAAATCCTAAGCCGGGAACGACTGTTTTGGATGTCTGTGCTGCGCCAGGAGCCAAAACCACGTATCTAGCGCAGTTGATGCGAAACCAAGGTGCAATATATTCCATCGATTATTCAGGAAGAAGGATGAGTGTGTGGAAAGACGAAATGGTTCAGATGGGCGTTGAAATCGCTGAGCCCGTTATTGCTGACGCGCGTAATCCATTGCCCCTCGCTATAGAGGCAGACATAGTCATCTTGGATCCGCCTTGCACGAGCACAGGAGCTTTCAGAAAGCTGCCTTCTACGAAGTGGAGGCTTACGCCGTATTCGATTGATAGGATGGCCGCGATTCAGAAGCAGATGTTGGACAATTGCACAGAAAACGTCAAGACTGACGGTTACTTAATCTACTCTACGTGTAGCGTTACAGTTGAAGAAAATGAAATGCTGATCGAGCATCTCCTGAAGAGGCACCCAGATTTTTCATTGGTTGATACGTCGCCAAGGATAGGTTTGCCCGGCTTAAGGGGATTGGACAGATGTCAGAGACTTTATTCACATCTGCACCGATGCAATGGTTTCTTCATTGCAAAACTGATGAGGGAATAATTATCGTTCAGGTTCTAGGCCCTCCGGGATTTCTGCAGGTTGCATAAGACTTCAAAAATCACTTTTGCCGCTTGGATCGCTGTAGTTCCCTGATCATAGTTTGGCGCAATCTCTAAAACGTCAAAGCCCATCACGCGTCTGTCGCATATGCTTCCAAGAATGTCCAACAAGACATGCATCTCAAGTCCGTCTGCCTCAGGGTTTTGAACAGCAGGAACATAAGCTGGGTCAAGCACGTCCATGTCAATTGACAAGTAGATATGCTCGCATTCCGTGAGTCTCTCTTTCAATCGCTTTGCAACTCGTTGGCTTCCTTCTTTTCTGATTTGCTGTGTCGTGAGGAATTCTATTCCAGTCTTTTTTGCATAGGCAAGTTCCTCTTTGCATATTGATCTCGTGCCGACCTCGATGATTTTGGCAGGTTTTGTTTCCTCGTTTATTCTGCGCATGAAAGTCGTGTGCGATAGTTTTAGTCCTAGGAACTCGTTGCGTAAATCAAGATGCGCGTCAAAGCTGACTATTGCCGTTTTTGAAATCTTGGAGCCAAAACCCTTTGCAATGCCTAGAGTGATCGTGTGTTCGCCACCAATAGTAACTGGAGCTTTATTGGTTTTGATGATATCCTTGATTACAAGTTCAAGCATGTTCAGGGTTTTCTTCGTGTCGGTTGAAATGTGCAGGTCACCTAAATCATGTAGTCGTAGATTCTCGACATCTAATCCTGTTCGAAAACTGTAGGTTTCAATATTAAGGGATGCTTGTCTGATTGCGTTTGGACCGAATCGTGCGCCAGTCCTGTATGTACTGGTGGCGTCGAAAGGAACACCCAAAATCACATAGTCTGCTCTGTCAAAGTCTTTCTGGAAACCACTAAAAACGTTAGGTTGAGATACGAATAGCTCATGGGCACCCATTTTATCATTCTTCCTCTCTACATATTTCTAATGATGCGGTTGTAAACTTTTCCTTCTCCGTTCTAATAGAAATAGTCGGCGATTTTGGAGTTGCTTTTCAATCCAAGATATGTCTGAATGTGCGCTGGCGTGGAGGCGCCATTCTGAGGTTAGTGAAATCGAGGTTTCCGAATTTGTGGGTGCTTTGATGATGTGTATGTGCTACCGAGTTTCGTTGGAAAGGGGGTGAGCAGGAAGCTAGTTGTTTCTCGAATGGAAAGGCTGAGCTAACTATGTGAGTGGTGTAAGGTTTACGGTACTGACTAAGAACAAGTCAGCAACTAATCTCTGTAGGCGGCTTGGGTTCAGGGTTCTCAGATATGAGTTGGTTAAGGCTTTTAAACATTAGATTTATTAACGTTGCCGTTAATCCATTTAGGTCAAAGGCCGATGGAAAAATGTCATTTGCATCCAAACTGAATATTGAAAGTAAAGGAATGTTCGCGGCTTCTATTTTCTACGTCATTGTCGGAATAGTCTTCCTTGCGTTGTTGGTGATGACGGGTTTTCCGCCTCATTTGGGAATAATCGGTGTATTCAGTTTAGTGGCCGCCTATGGGCTATTCCAGAAGAGAAGCTGGTCAATATGGCTCATCGTGATATTGTTTTTCGTTGCCACGACATTTTCTGTATATATGCTTGATTACTATCTCTCTCTTGGTGACTATCTCACGAGTCTAGGTGTTATTGCATATCTTGTGTTGACTTGGATTTTTTCGGTATATGCGGCATCGAAAAGAAGCTCTCTTGAAAGTTGAGATCGTAAGAAGCTAAAATGCTTAAGCAATAAAAGCTTCAGCCGTGCAGTTTGCAGCACGCTAGCAGTTGGGTTTGAAAAGTCTCACCGTGGCTTTCTCACCAACATCAATGAACTGCTGATTCTCAGCTATTTCAACGAATCCATCAGCTCTAGTGAGAGTCGTTATAGCGCCTGAAAGCCCCGTAGCAACTGGTTCAGCCATAAACCCTATTGTCCTATCCCTTTTCAATTTAACCATAACGAATGTTCTTCTTCCCTTCGCAGAGAATATCCTTGTAGACATGGCCGCCCTTACTTGCAAGGCCTTGTCAGCTTTCTTGCCAGCTAATTTCTCAATTATCGGGCGAACAAGCAGGTAGAAAACCAGCAAAGCGGAGGTCGGATGGCCTGGCAACGAGAAAATCAGTTTTCGATTCACAGATGCCACTGTTACTGGTTTTCCGGGCTTAATCGCGATCCCGCATACTATGATACCCGGTTTTCCGAGAGAATCTAGTACCTGCGGCATAAAATCTTTCGGTCCTATTGAAACCCCGCCTGAGGTTATGACTATGTCGGCTGAGGACAAGGCTTTCATGATCACCTGTTGTATTTCACTAAAGTTGTCAGGAAATATTCCCAGATAAACGGGGATGCCACCGTTTTCTTGCACGGCGGCGCTCAAACTATAGGCGTTTATATCAAAGACTTTTCCAGCAGGAAGTTTTCGGCCAAGCTTGGTTACTTCAGCCCCAGTGGAAATGATGGAAACTCGTGGTTGAGCATAGACTTTGACTTTTGACAAGCCTATTGCAGCTAGGGCGCCGATTTCTCTTGAAGTTAGGAGCTGATTCTTCTTCAGCACTGTTTCACCTTTCTTGATGTCTGCTCCTGCCTTCATAATGCTCTCGGCCTTCACCGCTGCACTGTAAACATAGAGTTGATCGTTTTTTCGCTCTGTGTCTTCCAGCATCACTACAGCGTCTGCACCATCGGGTATGGGTGCTCCTGTAACGATCTCGGTTGCCTCGCCGTTGTCAACCTTAATCCTTGGCTTTTCACCCACATTCACTGTGCCGCAGACTTTCAGTTGGATCGGCCTATTTTCTTCGACACCAAAAGTGTCCTGGGATCTGACAGCGTAGCCATCAACTGTTGAGCGGTCAAAAGGTGGAATATTCAATGTGGAAATGGCGTCTTCTGCTAAAACTCTGTTGTAGGCTTTTAGGAGCGCCACTTCCTCACTGCTTAAAGGATCGGACGGAGAATACTTGGTGATTATTTGTTTTGCTTCGTCAAGTGTCACTAGCCGTCTGAACATTCGTGTCTCTCCATTCTATGTTGTCAAACAATGCGACGGTCACAATTTCGCCTTCGCTTAAGCCTTCTCTATTCTCCTGAACAACGACATATCCGTTGGCTCTTGTCATTGTTGAAATAATGCCTGAACCTCTTGCACTTATTGGTTCGGCAAAGTACTTTCCATTATCGTGGAAAACATGAACCCGAACAAATGTCCTTCTCCCAAGCGTCGTCGTAATCTTTCTGATCATCCTCGCCTCTATCATAGGTCGGGATTCTTCACTTTTCAATCCAATCATCTTACATATCAGTGGTCTGGCAAAGACCTCGAAAGCAATTATTGCTGCGACTGGATTACCTGGAAAAATCAGTATGGGCTTGTGCTGAATAAAGGCTAGAGCCGTGGGCATGGCTGGTCTCATGGCCATACCGTGAACAAGGACTCCGGGTTTTCCAATCTTATTGACGATTTCAGGGACAAGATCTGAGGCTCCCACGCTTGTTCCGCCTGTTGTGATTATTGCATCAGCCGCAAGACCTAACCTCAGCTTTTCTGCGATCTCTTGGTTGTCGTCTCTTGCAATGCCCAAGTCTAGAGGTTCAGCGCCTAGCTCGTGGCATAATGTGGCTATCACGTGTCTATTTACGTCGAAAACCTCGTTTTCTTTTCTCTGACAACCTATTTCGGCAAGTTCGTTTCCAGTAGTTAGGATTGCGATCTTGGGCCTCTCAAAAACTTTGGCGTTGGTAGCTCCCAAAGCTGCGATCAGTCCTAAGTGTTGGGGTTTAAGCCTCGTTCCAGCGTCTATGGCGATGTCGCCTTTTTTGATGTCTTCACCTTTCTTGGAAACGTTTTCGCTTGGTGTTAGTGGCATCAATACTTCTATTGTGTCTCCGACAAGTTTGATGTTTTCCAACATTATGACCGAGTCTGCGCCTTTGGGGATGGAATTTCCTGTCCATACTTGCTTTGCTTGTTTGGTACCGATTTTCTCATGATTGGTTATCTTCAGAATTCTTGGTTTAAACTGTGAGGTTCCAGCTGTGTCTTTTGCAATAAGAGCATATCCGTCCACAGCTGACCTATCGCTCCTCGGTAAGTCTTCAACAGCTTTAAAAGGTTCTGCCAACACACGATTGAGTGCAAGATCTAACGAAACTACAACAACTCTAGGCTTCTTTGCATGCCATGTTTCAAGCAATACCAGTAAGGCTTCATTGACAGGTGTTAATTTTCGGAACCCTTTTAGCCTAGCCAAAATATGTACCCGTTAAACAGCACTATCGAGTCTGAATAAAAAACGTATCGCTCAAAGCGATTTTCGAAGGATATCTCGCATTCTTATCGCATCAAGGTCTAGTAGAGGGCTCTCACTTATGATAATCGGTCTCAGCTTAAATTCAGCTATGATCTGGGCAAGCATTTCGAAGTCTGGTCCATATCTTCCTTCGCTCAGTGGATGGTGCCTTCTTTCACCTTTATCTGTAAACTCGATCTTTGTGAAGTGACAATGCATGTTCTTTGTTGCTTCTGTTCCAAGTCTGGCTTCAATTCTCTCCACGACTGCGCGGAAATCGTCGACTGTTCTAAAGCGTCCAAATTCTCTTGCGTGCAAATGTGACCAGTCAATGACTAGCTGGGTTTGCTCCACCTCTTCACATATGTCTACGACTTCGTCAAGGCTCCCAAGCTGTGACGGTTTGCCCATGGTTTCTGGGCCAATCTTGGTGTTCTTTATTCCTAGGTTTCTCATGGTCTTAACAACTTCTTTTAGGGTTTCAACACAGGTCGTGTAAGCCTCTTCATGCATTCTTCTACCGTAGAAACCTGGATGAAAAACAACGACGTACGCGTTCATCCATTCCGCTGCTGTCGCGCATGAGATCAAACGTCTCTTACTAGCCTCAACGACTTTCTTTTCACCGCAGAAATTGATGAAATAGGAACCATGTAAACTCAGCCAAACATCATTTTCTTTTGCCTTCTGTCCAAATTCTTCAGCACCTTCTTTTTGCATCTGTGGCTTTCCTCCCCAATAAATAGCTTCATACTCGAAGGCGTCAAGTCCTTCCTCATGCAAGAGCATGGGAACCTCTTTCAACGAAGCATTTATCATTTTGAATGTGGGAGGAACCCCAGCTGGACCAAACCTAGGGCGATCAGCCATCTAGGAACCTAGCCTCTTCTATCTCTTTCTGCGTAGGTAACTTCCGTATTCTCTATAGACCAGAGTTATGATGGCGGAAATCCATGCTGCCGCGTTCTGAAAGATCAAGTATTTTCCGGCATTGTCTAAGTCAGAAAGTGGGCTGATCAAACCTCCTAGACCTGACGCAAGATCTCTCAATCCTGGTGAAGCTGCTATTAAGGCGCCATTTACTGCCGAGAAAGCTCCTCCTATTGAGGCTAGGCTTTGTCCAGTGCCTTTCACAAAATTGAGCAATGAGGGATCGTTTTGATAGGCGTTCGTTATGATCGAGTAGATCAGACTTGGATACGCCAAGAGAGACACTGCAAGAATAAGCGCTGAGAAAATCAGAAGTACGGTCAGTATGCTTCTTACAGTTGTCTTGAGTATTCCTTGCCTTGTGTTAGTCGACAGTTTCTTCTGCTCTTTGTGTATCGGCGACTTATCATGTTTCGAGGTTGCTCCAGCCTTCCACTTCTGGGGCTGAGACGTTCTTGTGGTTGTCCTTTTCGTAAAGTTTATCCAGACAGTTGCCAAAACGATTATGACCACGGCTGGAATCATGTGGAAAAGTGGGCTGATTTCTACTGTCCAGTTGATCCCTGGAATTTGAAGTTTCAGAAGATTCTCTGGTCTTTCCTCTACCCCTAGGTTAACGGCATAGAGCACGACGACATACTCAATCAACACTGATATGATTAGGAATGCAAGTAAAGATGCCCAACCTCTCTGTGTAGTCCAGCGCTTAAACGTAGTCCTTTGGGGATTTTGGGTCGACATTTGTTCACCTGCGAGAGTTAGCCATTTCCTTTTTGACTTTGCATGGATTATGGCGGTTCTGATTAAAAAACGTGACTGTGAGTGACTTTTCCAATCTTTGCGCTATTGTCCTCTCAGACCTATTCGCAGCAAAAAGACTACGATGAATATATAGTTTCAGCATGTTTACAGATTGTCCATCAAGGTTACACTCGTAGAAAACGATAGCTTAGATAATCAATCTAGGACTTGGTCACATATTACTTCGTAGAGGGTAATTCAGGCGCGTTGCCAAGTCAAATCAATCTTCAGTTTTGCTTCAAAGGGAACTCGTGCTCGCATTTTGGACACTTGGCCATCTCGCAATGTACGGAAGAGGAACAACCAGAACAGGCGAAAGCTCGACCGTAGGCTATGTCAAATGAAAAGCCACATTTTGGGCATCGTACTGAGTGTTTCTGTCGTTGACTCACTCGACTTCGCCCTCTTTAAGACAACCGTTCGAAGAAGTTTTAAAAACCTTTCTGAAAACGTTTTAAAGGTGAAGGCACTGAAGCGTTAAGCATTCAAATATATACTCAAGAGCATTCATGAATAGTTGAACGGACCAGTTTGGGAAGAACATGCTGAAGACAGGCAAGATTGAACGAGCGGAACTTTACAGAGACCGCAACACGCAGATTCTCTTAAGTAAGTTTCTAAGCGGCGAAATCAAAGAACTTGAACCCACTTACGATCATAAACGCGGTTACAGATATCCAATCGTGGAAACGATCGTTGGAGACGCATCTAACGTAGAAGCTTTTCTGAATACGCTTCATGAGGCAGAGATGCTTGAACGAAGACTGTATGACAAGATCATCTTTTGCCCAAGATGTGGTTCTCCGAATATGTCTGTACGTTATTGTTGCCCGTATTGCAAATCATTTGACATCCAGAAAAGCTCTCTGATTGAGCATGTGAGATGTGGGTACATGGATGTGGAGGAGAAGTTTCACAAAGGTGACAAGCTTACCTGCCCCAAGTGTCATGAAGAACTGAAAAAACCCGATGTTGATTTCAGAAAAGCCGGCATATGGTGCACATGCAAAGAATGCGGTAAGAATTTCGATATTCCTGTTGTCTCAGATTTCTGTAGAGATTGCCATGAAAGTTCTCAGTTTGAAGACATAATGATCAAAGACGTCTATGCTTATAGTCTGAAAGAACAAGTGAGAGAAGAAGCCGCTTCAGGCTGGGTTTTAATCACTCCGATAAGGGAATTCCTCGTAGAAGAAAAGTTCGATGTGGAAAGCCCTGCCTTTCTGAAAGGGAAATCTGGTGCAAATCACGTTTTCGATATCGTAGCCACTAAAGGACAAGCTAAGCGGAAGATAACTGTGATTGACCTTGCGACGTCGAATGAAAACGTGGTGTCAGAGCAACCAGTGATTGCGCTTTTCGCGAAGATATTTGATGTATCACCGGATCAGGCTTATCTGATTGCTATTCCCAAGATGAGTGAGAATGGTAAAAAGATGGCCAAAGCCTACAATATTCAAGTCATTGAGGCTAGAGACCAAAAGGAAGCAATAGGTGCTTTGAAGGAAAGGGTTCTGGAGAACCAGTGAAATGATAAAATCTGAAGCTCGTGTTTAAGTCAATTTTGTGAGAGAATTCCCATGTTTCCTCTTTCAGTGACAATCTTGATTAGGAAATTCTCATTTGGAAGGTTGATATCCATGCGAGTATACGTTGAATTTTCTCCGGAGTTTATGAAAATGTCTACTTCATAGTGTTTGTGTTGGGTGGAATTGATGATCCAAAGCGAAACTATGTGAGCGGTTAAGGATCCTTTGTTGTTGAAAGTGAAAATTGCTCCGCTTCCTTCAGTCTGGGCAGAAACTATCTCGATTTTTTCCTGCGTTTTTTCCCAATCATAATGGCTCATTTGAGAACTCCAGATTATCACGTTTGCTGTGATGATCACGACTAAGACGAGGCTTAACATGACGACTATTACGTTACTTACACCACGTTTGTTGGGTCTAAGGCGCTTCAAAATAGTCTCCAACATGAGTCCCCCTGCTCGTTACAACATCAACGTAATACAGATCTCCATGTGCCCAATTGCATGTGATATTGAGCCAGCCGTGCCCCCCTACATTAAGGTCAAAAGGTTTAGCGAAAGACTGAGGAGTGCTGTTCATGTATACTGATGAAACGTGAACAGCCACTTTTCCAACATTGTGAACATAGATGTCGATGCTACCCGCTTGAGTGTTAAACCACAAGTCTTCTATGATAGCGCGCTCACTCATAGTTTCGCGTAAATTAGAAGTAATAACATAGGTTGCCGTCGTGGCGATCGACATGGCTGCGACTGCTACGACCATAAGCAACAAGTTGCTCAAGACAGGAGTAATAGCCCGCTTATCTCCCAGTAGTTTCGGTCTGTTCATCACGTCGCCTCATATGAAGAGCTTCAAAGCTATGTAGCCACAAAGCATCAAGATCACACTGTGTTTTAATCCCGCAGCTATCGTTCCCTCTCCCATTTTTCCAGCAACTAGACCTCCGAAAAAGGCTTGAATTATCATCATTTGGAAGAACACCCGCTGTATTTGAGATGGTGCCATCGCTGCTGTTCCAAGCACCGGGAGGCCTTCCACACTTACGAAAAACGATTTGAAAAGCAATATTATCGTGAAGAGAAAAACGAAAAAAGCTACGTATATTATTGCGATGTATGGTTTTGTCTGGGTTCGGCGTTCCTTTTGTAGCAGTAGTGTCGATTGTATGAACTTGCCCATTGGGTCGAAAACCTTCTCTACTTGTCCTCCAGAACGACTCGCTTCAATTATCATTGGTATTGTTCTCTGCACTAGTACTGTGTTCACACGTTTTCCCATGGCTAACAAGGTATCCTCAAAGCTCATTCCCCACGACATTTGTGTCGTCATTTTTTTCAACTCAGCCGTAAGCGGACCATAGTTTCTCTTTGAGTTCTCTTCTATGGCTTGGGGAAGAGTCATGCCTGTCTGCTGAGCCTGAACTATGCTTCTAAAAAGGTCTGGCAAGTGTTCATCAATCGCTTTCCTCCACTTGAAGTCCATATAGCTCAGGAAGGCCGGAGGCAGAGTCGCAACTATTATGGCAAAGAAGACGAACTCGTCAATTATGGCATTTTTCCCGAATAAGAAATAGGCTGAAAAGACTATGAGAACAGCTAACGAAACTGACACGATCCACGCGATTCTCTTTATCTTCTTGTCGATTCTGGGCATATCTACCTACCACGTTGGTGTAATCGCATCCAAGATTATGAGAAACACTGTGGCGCCTAAGGGAATCCCAAGATAAGTGAGCAAGCTCAACAGTAGGTCTGGACTTAGCAAACCCAAGTTTCCTCCGCCAAGCATTGACATTACGGCAAGCATAATGATGAGAAGCAGCGGACCGGTCAAAAGCAAAGTCACATAGAATTCTGCCAAGACTGATAATGTGTCCGAGAATTTTCTGAGGCTTATATTCTTCAGCTTCATGTATTGTCTGTATTTTTCTCGAAGATATGCAGTGGAGTTGCTGCCTGAATGTATCGTTGAAATGAATCCTTCTAGCATTTCGCGAAGTCTTTCAGAAGGTGTAGTCTTTGATTTTTCTTCCAAAGCGGAGATTATGTCTTTGCCGAAGAGGTTTACATCTCTCACGATGTCTTTTGCGTCAGTGGAAACTGCAAGTGGCAAGCTGAGACTTGCAAGCGAGTGGAAAATCTTTTCTGGAGAAACGCCTGCGCCTGTGAGAATTGCCATGTAACCAACTGTGAAAGGTATTTCGTCTTCCAAGTTTCTCTTGTGCTTATCGGCTCGATAGATTGGATATGCATAGAAACCAATAGTTGAGAATGCTGATGTAAACATGCATGCACCAACACCGAACAAAAAGGCTGGTAAGAAAGGAATTCTGAAAGCAAAAAACAACAAGCATGGAACAATTGCAGACACGACGAGTGAAATTACTATTGTTACAAGGACTGTTAAGCTAACGTAGGCTCTAAGTGGGATTTTTATGCCTGATCTCTGCAGATTCAAGCCCAAGCCTTTGAAAAGTGTCAAGATACCTGTCGTTCTTTCTCCAATTGCGTGGTAGGCTATTGATTGTGGTTTCCCAAGTGTGTGTCCATGGTTTTTTTGCATCTTCGCAATACCAGGATGTATTGATTTTGAAGGAGTCTTTCCTATTCTTGTTTCAAACTGTTCAAACAGAACCCGGATTCTTTCAAGGAGCGTGTTGCCTTTCATCTCAGCCCCACCCTAGCCTTTTGGAAAACACGATTCGGATTAGCATAATATTCTCTGATTACGTTCGCCACTTCTGTGTAACGTCTGATCCCCCTGTTCACCATCCATTCGAGAACGGTTTTCCTTGAATGCAGCTCACGTTTGATGTTTTCCTCATCCGCACCTACTTTCTTCGCATGGTTTTCCAGTATTGAACTGTGGCCGAGAAAAGTAAATTGATCGTCCTTGGGATTCCAATGGAAGATTTCTTCGGTCAGCAGATCCTTGGTTTTGGGGTTCAGCTCTGCGAGTTCTGTTGCCGTGTTGATCCTTCTTGCTGGTTTCCCATCAATCTCTGTTCTTGTGACAACCAATATGACATCAGTCATTGCTATTAGTGGTTTTGGAATATTCATCGGCTCAGATTCTAACCGGTTTATCACCGCTTCTACCGATTCAGCATGTATTGTGCTCATTCCTAAGTGACCGGTAGCCATGGCTTGGAATAACGTGTAGGCTTCTTCCCCTCGTACTTCTCCCACTAGAATATAGTCAGGTCTTTGTCTCACTGCGGCTTTCAGCAGATCAAAAAGAGTTATGGATCCGCTTTTCTTGTCTTCATGTCCGAACCCCAGTCTTACCACAGATGGTATCCAGTTCTCGTGTGGGAGATTGAGTTCTTGCGTGTCTTCCACGCTTACAATCTTCATTTCGGGTTTTATGAACATCGATAAGCAGTTGAGCATGGTTGTCTTTCCAGCAGCCACGCCGCCAGCCACTAACACTGAGGCTCTATTTTCTATAACGTACCATAAGTATGCTGCCATCTCTGAGGATAAGGTGTTGAATGCAATCAAATCTGAGATGGTTAACGGGTCCACTTTAAACCGTCTGATGGTAAATGTTGAACCTCTTCTGGTGATTTCGTTCCCGTAGGTTAACTGTACTCGGCTGCCTTCTGGAAGCGATGCATCCAAGAGTGGTGATGCAATTGAGATGTTCTTTCTTGCCAAGTATGCCAGTCGGACTATGAACGAGTTCAATTCTGCCTCGTCCTTGAATAGTATGTTTGTGGGCAGTGATTCGTAGACTCTATGCCAAACGTAGATCGGGATGTTCACGCCGTCGTTTGAGATATCCTCGATCAGATGATCCTTCATCAAAGGATCTATTTTCCCGTATCCTATGAAGTCTCTCAGTACGTAGTAGATCAACTTGTCAATTGCTTCTGGAGAGATTTTTATCTGGTATTCTTTGATTATTTCTTTTGTCTTCTTTATCAAGTAGTCTTCTGCTTTGGCTTTGGTTTCTATTTCTTTCAGGTTTACGTCTACTTCTTCCATTAGAAGGTTCTTGATTTCGGTAAGTCTTTCTTCTTCCTCTTCTTGAAGAGTCGGTTCTATGACTTCATATCTTATTTTTTGGTTTTCTTGGTCTTTGACGATTGCTGCATAGACGTATGGTTCCTGTATTGGGTAGGCTTCCCTGAAGACAACGGGTTTTTTGGCATCTTCTTTGATTATTATGTATGGTGTAGCCTCTGTGTTATCTAGAGTACGTGCTGTTTTTGGTGCTATCTTCTCTACCGTGGGCATTGTCCTCCTTGGTTTAGCATATAGTTTACGTCTTCACAGATTATAATGTGTAGCAAGTCTTAATAAGCAATACGCATGGTTAATCTTGAGCCTACTTTAACAGAAAAATGAAGTGCCTAAAAGACGCTCATAGAACCGTGAGACTGCTAAACCTGTTCAGAGATGAAGTTTATTGAAGTTCTGTTCATGGCCTTGTTCACAGCGTCCTCCTGTTTAAGATTCGCTATGAATGAACTTCGTATAGGCTACTAGAGTCTCAGTTGTCGTGGGAACTGTTTCCAGTGGGTAAGCTGATTGGTAAACAAGAAGAGAAGCAGTCAGAGAATAGACCATGTTTCATTCTATGGTTGCATGTCTACGTCTTAGGTCAGCTTCGGTTCGTCCTAATCGATGCATGAGTTCCACGATTAAGCTGTCCAGAAACACCATGCTGTTGTTCTCAAATATGCTTCCAAGGGGCGTCAATGGTTCACGTTCACCGATGATTTGTCTTGCAACGTAATCTTCTTCAACTGGCATCCCTGCTTTGGTTCTTCCTTTTATTCTGACGCTGAGGTCAGCAAGCTGTCCCAATGGAGATTCTGGAAAGGATGTGATCGCAATGACTTTTGCGCCTATGTCCTTGGCGGCTGAACTTGCAGTTAAAACCATTTTTGTTGAGCCTGTGCCTGATATTGCAATCAGCAAATCTCCTTTTTCAGCAGCTGGAGTTATGGTCTCACCCAGAAAGTAGACATTGAAGCCTAGGTTCATCAAGCGTAAGGCAAAGGCGCGGGCGACAAATCCACTTCTTCCCATGCCGATTGTGAATATCTTTCTGTCTTTGGCCTTGAGTAACATGCCAATGAGTTCTTCAACTTCGTCCATGTTCAGCGAATCCATGGAGCTTTTGATGCATTCGATGATTTCTTCAGAGGCCGCTTTCAACCAATTCAACTGCTTCAGACTCCGAGAACCCATTACTCATATCATCCCATTAAAAATCTTGTGGTCAAAGGAAGTTATCCAGAAGGCTGGTCAAAGATGGAATCTTCAGAAACAGTCGAACATAGATCGCCACCGCCACGATAGCAATCGTTATGACTGCTAGGGCTACGTCGCCTTTGTGCATTTTGAGCACGTACAAGTTTGTACGTTTTTTGCTTGCTCCCCACGCGCGTGATTCCATAGCTTCAGCGAGTTCAAGGCTTCTGCGAATGGCACTTACTATGAGGGGGATAAGAATCGGGATGTAGTTTCGGATCCTTTTGAGGAAGTTTCCACGTTCGAGCTCTAGCCCTCTGGCCTTCTGCGCGTCCATGATCGTCTGTGCTTCTTCAGCTAAGACTGGCACAAAACGGACTGCAGTTGTGAAGGCGAAGACAAGCTCATAGGGTACACGTGTCTGTTCCAAGGCTAGGCCTAAATGGTCAGGTGATGTTGTGAGAAAGAAGACTGAAAATGATTCCACAAGAACTATGAAGCGTAAAGTCATTGCCGCCGCACTCTCAAGGTTTTTTGCCCTGACCACGTAACCAGCGCCGATGAATGCGAAGATGAAGTTTGTCAAGAAGATTATGGTGGCTAAGAAGGCTGCTCCTCGCATGGATCGAATCCAGTCGCGTCTGACGCCTGCTATTAGAACAAGTGGAATCTGTATGAGGAAAAGTGCTATCAAAGGCAGTATTTCCGAGAAAATGACGGCCACGGTGAACATTGCACAGATGTAAACGAATTTTATCCTTGGGTCCAAGTTGTGAATAGGTGAATATACTCTTCGGAACCTAAGTCCGTCGAAGACGCTCATCTGGTTCTGTTCTCCAGTTTGTTGAGCAATAGGGTTCTTGCTTCGTAAACGTCGATGATATCATTGGGTAGATTCAGTTCTGGAAGCTGCAGGAAGATCTGTGCTATTTGGGGTGGTACGATTGATGCTTGTTCGAGAATGTCGGGTTTTGTTAGGATTACTCTGGCTTCTCCGTCAGCAACGATCTTTCCTTCTCGCATAAGCAAGACCCTAGGGTTGCATTCTGCTACGAACTCCACGTCATGTGTCACAATGATCACTGTCTTTCTCTGGGTTCTCATCTGCAGGACAAACTGTCGAAGTTTCTCTTTTTGGCGATAGTCTTGTCCGATAGTTGGCTCGTCAAGTATCAGTATCTCTGGATTCCAAGCCAAAACTGAGGCAAGCGCCACACGTTTTCTTTCTCCGCCACTCAGCATAAACGGTGAGGTTTTTCTGTATTGAGCTAAACCCAGAAGATTCAGCGCCCAAGTAACTCTGTTTTCCACTGTGCTTTCTTCAAATCCAAAGTTTCTCAAAGCAAAGGCGATCTCTTCTTCCACGGTTTCGCTGAAAAGCTGGTGATCCGGGTTCTGGAACACGAAACCGACGTTCTTGGATAAGGTGGCAACGCTTACTTTTGAGACATCGACGTTATTGACTAGCACTTGCCCTTTTGTTGGTTTGAGTAGACCGTTAAAGTGTTTGACGAGAGTTGTCTTTCCAGCACCGTTCTGCCCCATTATGGCTACAAATTCTCCGTCTTTGATGGTCACGGAAACATCTTTAAGTGCTTCAACTCCGCTTCGGTAAGTGAAGTAAACAGCCTTTGCCTCAATCATGGTTACCAAGAGCCTCTTTTATCATGGCCGCCATTTCATCTGAAGAAAGGGGAACTGTTTCGCCGAGCTTTGCGCCGTCCTTTTTGAGAATCTGATACAGAAGTGTTGCTTTTGGAATGCCTACACCCACTAAACGGGCTTCTTCAGTGCGCAAAATCTCTCGCGGGTCACCATCTTGAACGACTTTTCCTTCATCCATTATTATTATGTGGTTTGCATACTTAGCTGTCAAATCAAGTCTGTGCTCAACGAGCACCACAGTTATGCTAAGCTTCTTGTTCAGGTCGTAAATTACTTCGAATATCTTCTTTGCGCTCAGTGGATCGAGGAAACTCGTTGGCTCATCTAATACTATTACATCTGGTTGCATCGCCAATACTGAAGCTATTGCGACACGCTGTTGTTGACCACCTGAGAGTTCATAGGGTGCTCTTTCTCTCAGGTCATATATTCCTGTGAGGTTTAGTGCCCAATCTACTTTTTTGCGCATTTCTTCTCGTGGCAATCCGAGATTTTCAAGTCCAAATGCCACATCCTTCTCGACTGAGAGAGCGAAAAGCTGGTTTTCGGGGTTTTGGAATACAAACCCCACGCGTTTTGCAAGTTCATGAATAGGGTGGTCGACGACGTTCATTCCACTGATTAGTGTTTTGCCTTCGAGTTCGCCTTGGTAGAAGTGAGGAATAAGACCATTGAAGCATCTGCATAGCGTGGTTTTCCCGCAGCCGCTTGGCCCGGTGATGAGGGTGAATTCTCCTTTTTCTATGCTTATGGAGATGTCTGTGATTGACTGTTTTGTGCTGCCGGGATAGGTGTATGCAACGTTTTTTGTTTCTATAACCGCCATGCTAAGGATGCCTGCCCTGTTTAAGCGGTTTCACTTGGCTCATTTAAGAGTAGCTACCTACTATTGGCTAACCAGTTTTTCCTTCAAAAGAAGTAAACAACGTTTAAGCGCGACTTCAGTGTCCTCAGCCCCGTTGGCTCCAGCGGCCGTGGCGTGTCCGCCTCCCATGCCGTGAATGTATTCACCCAAAGGCTTGGCGATGTCCTTCCCCAAATGAGTACCTGTCTGTTTGTGAAATTCACGTGTTCCACGTAGACTTACCTCTAGCTTTTCGTTTTTTTGGCCTGCTACAGCGGCGACGTCGGCGCCTAGATCAACTAGGGCTCTCGCGGCTGAGGCTTGGTATGCACTTACGTGTGAGAGTGCGATAATCCACTCGTTTATCTTGAAGAGTTTGACTCTTCTTGAGGCTTTCAGTCTGGCTACCCGTTCAGAGAGGTCCATGGGCAATGAGAGTAGCGGAAGTGTTTCTTGCACGTTTAAGCCTGAATCAATCAATTCTGCTATGTTCTTTAGGGTGGATGAGTTGGCTAGGATGAAGTGTCGTGTGTCGAAGGCTATGCCGAGGAACAGGGCTTTGGCTTCAGTTTGGTTTGGTTTCATGTTTGCTTGTTTGTAGAAATTGTAGACGATTTCGCATGTTGATGATGCGTCTTCGTTGGTTATGCACAGCGTTGCGAGTTGTTCTGTTTCTGGATGTGTTGCATGATGATCGATAACAATTATTGGCGATTTGGCTGTTTTCACCTTCTCAGCTAGATTATCCAATTGTTGGATCGTGTTAGTGTCAAGCAGAACGATGGTATCTGCTTTTTCGATGCGTGGTTGGTCTCTAACTTCTATTGGTATGTATTGAATCAAGTGCTTTGAGAGTCGGCTTACGCCGTAGGCGGCTCCTATTTCGATTTCGATTTTCGGCATAAGCTGTTTGAGCAGGTTTTGAAAAGCATAAGCAGAGCAGATTGCATCCGGGTCAGCATTATGGTGACATAGCAGGACAACCAGTTTGGCTTCCAGTGTATCTATGATCTTCGTTATATCTGCTAAAGACAAGCTAGTTTCCTCAAATATTCTTCTGCAGATTTGAGTGCTTCTTCCACCGCTGCCTCTACTAGGCTTTTCGCATGAAAATTCTTCATTGAAGGAGACAAATCTACGTCTACTTCAACCGTCAAGGCGACTGGCTTCGAACCTTTTGCTTCTGCACTAACATCGAGTTTTTCAACGTTTTTTTTTGAGACTCTAGAATATACGTACTTCCTAGCTGCCGTCTCTGCAATTATGCACAGTTCTTCAATCTGTTCATTGGTTAGCTCTGGGATCCCTAGGTCTTCCACGAAGCTTCACCTAAGACCTTGTTAAGATTGGGATCCAAGTGAAACCGGGTTCAAGTCCTGTTGAAGCTTAGTTTGCAGTTCCTTGAGCTGGCTACGTAGGCGTTCTTCCTGTTTTGCCAAGATTGTGATTCTGGTGTTAAGCAGGTCTTTTCGCTCAGATAGTTCGGCAACCATCTTGGTTTTCTCAGCTTTTATCATGAGTGAGCCTGTTGCCTTGTATACTACTGCGTCGTCTGCCAGTTTTTGCAGTTCTGTTGAAGCTTGATCGATCTCTGACGTTTCGAGTTCTACTTGCTGTTTCTGTGCTAGAACTGATTGAAGTGTTTGCTGAAGTTGCTGTAGCCTTAATAAGCGTTCTTGAACTTGTGGCGGAAGCTTCGAAATATCATCACTCAAGTCTTATCCTTCCCGTTCTGCACAGCAATAGGCTGAGCCATTAATAAAGCATTTTCCCAGAACCTGCTATGTTTGAGAGAGCCTGCAAATCGCAATCATTGGCACTGGGATAGGTGGCGACGACAAGAAACCCTGATCATTATTTGGCTTCGTTTATGATGGTGCTTCATGGGCTGGAACGCAGTGGACAGGATTATGAGAATTACTGTGTTTCCACTATTGCTAGGACATTCATTATTGAGTATACCCATCTCAGGTAGGCGTTTAGCGCGGAACGTAAAGCAATTGTGTCATTTGCTTCAACTCTCAAGACTAGGAATTTGCTTTTGTTTTCTATGGTTACCCTTGAGCGCGGTGTGATAGGTTTTCTGATTTCAGGTTCCAAGGATTTAGCAACTATCTCTCTGTATCTGTTGATTGGAAACCTGAGATGCACAATGGCCTTTGCTTTCATAGGATTTAGACCGACAAGAAGTTGGTTGTCTTTTGCCGAGCGTTAGAGTGTTTCAATAAAAAGGTGAAATTGGAAGGGTTGGAAAATGTCACGCGTTTTCTTCAGGTGTCTCTGTTCTTATCGCTTCTTCTGTTGGGGTGCCTTTCGCTATGCGCTTTGCCACGATCCCAAGTTTCGTCACGGGCGTGTAAGCTCCCCCTGTGAAGGTGACCCCACATTTCCTGCATTTCCAGACTCCCACGCTTTCTCTTTTGACCCGTGCGAGTCCACATCGTGGGCATATGTGGGGCTCATTCAATTGCTTGAGAATCTTCATGTAGCGTTTTCTGACGGTTGCACCGTAGCGTGGTCCGAGTCCGCGTGTTGGTCCTACCTTTTTGGTTCTGTGCCCCATCGACTGCTCACCAGTCTAGTTCCTTGCGTATTTCTTTAGCCTTCTCTTTGGCGGTTTTAGAGAATTCGATGACCTGTTCTGGCGTGAAGTATCCTGCACCGCCTTTTTGTATTGCGCATATGTCTTCGTCGTCATCGAACGCCATTGATAGTCTAGCATCCATCACTAGTTCTTCTTCTAGGCCTGGGTCAAGTATTAGCTTGTTGCCTATTTTTGCGCAGGTTATTGTTATCGGGTGCTGCTTTATGGGAAGCTGAATGTAGCCTGATTTGATTTTTACTTCGCCTTCTTTGACCTCGTAGTTGGACATTTTTGTGTTGAGCAGAGCGGCCATTGCTGCCAGTGCTGACGCGTCTATCAGGTTTCCATCGTGGTTTAGTACATAGATGTCGACGAAGACGACGAATACTTTCTTTCCTGGCTCGACGCATAGTTTTTCTGTGTCGATTGCTTTTGATTCTCTGATTCCTCGGTCAACGATTCTAGCCAGCTCGATTGAGGTTTCGTCTGGTGGGCCAGCTTCGAAGCTTGGTGAGGCTAGTGGCACGAGTTCGGCGTTGACTGTCAGGACGCCTTCGTTTGGTGTGTCTGCGAATGGTTCGCCCATTTCGACTTTTATTCCGACTACTATTTCGGTTTTTCCAAGGCGCACTCTTGCGGAGCCTTCTGCGCGTTCGATTATTCCTTGTTCAACTTTGATCTCTCGGTATTCTGTCGGTTTCCTGCCGTCCAGACGTTTTTCTTTTTCCATCAATTGTGCGATTTGTTTTTGTTTAACACGAGTGACTACTGACGCCATTATTCTTCAGCCTCCTCTTTGACGTTCGCGTATTTGGCTTTCAACGCTTCTTTCTGCATACTGTAAATTTTCTTGCATCCATCAATTGCTAGGTTCACGGCATTTTCAAACTCTTCAAGCGTTAGTTTGCCATCCATCTGCAGTAGTGTTATAGCGTTCAAATTCGGCATCAACGCGACAGGAACATCGGCTTTCCCTTGTTTGTCTTCCTCGTCCATCAGGTCTAGGACTACTGTGTCGTCAGCTTTTCCGGCTGCGCATGCGACAACGAGGTCTCGCATCGGGATTCCCGCGTCTGCAAGGGCTAGGGATGCGGCTGTTATGGCTGCGCATCTTGTACCCCCGTCAGCTTGGAGGATTTCTATGAAAACCTCTATCATTGTTCTTGGGTAGTATTCCATGAAGATTGATGGTTCAAGAGATTCTCTGATCACTTTTGAGAGTTCAACTTCTCTTCTTGATGGTGCTGGTGACTTGCGTTCCTGAACAGAGAATGGTGCCATGTGGTACCGGCATTTTAGAAGAGTTCGATCCTGAAGTGCGAGGTGCTTTGGGTGAACTTCCCTTGGACCATACACGCCTGCTAGGATCTTGTTTTTTCCCTGTTCAATGTATGCAGAACCGTCGGCGTTCGGTATTACGCCTACTTCAAGCTTTATCGATCTTAATTCGTCTGGTTTTCTTCCATCCAGTCTTATTCCTTTTTTATCAATTAGTTTTTCTGGTTTTTCACTCATCCTTTTTTTCCTCCTGTTTTGATTTTTCTTCTTTCAACATCTGGGTTATGCGGTCTGTCAGGCCGCTTGTGTGAGATTCTTCTTCTATTTTGTGGATAGCCATTAGCGCTAGCTGTTCGTCTTCCAAGGTTTTTCCAGTGATTAGTACTACTCCGTTGAGTCCTAGGATTATCTGGCATCCTGTCTGTTCTTTTATCATTGATACCATTGATCCTTGTCTGCCTATTATGCGGGGGATTTTTGTCGGGGTTACTTTGACTATTTGCCCGCGTGTTATTTTTCCAAGTCCTGGTTCAGCGACGGTGATTTGCGGGTCGTGTGTTCTGTCGTAGGATATTATTTTCGCCACTATTAGGTCTCCCATGTCTAGGACTTGGGACAGTTCGTCTTTTTGCGGTTTGAAGGGTCGGCTGAGAACGTCTGCGGGTCTCAGAAAAGCTTTGTATGGGGAGTTTATGTCTATTGTCCAGCCGTTGAACCCTACTTCCACGACTGTTCCTATGACTGTGTCTCCTGCTCTAGGCAAGTAAAAGGCTTTTAGGGCTACGACGTTTACGCGTTTGTTGTCATACTCTATTAGTCCAGTTCGTGAAGCGAAGATTTTCTTGTCTTCTGCGTAAGTGTTTTCACCTGCGATGTATTCGCCTTCCGCGACCAAGTCTCCTGGGGTTACAATCTGTTTTGGCTCGAAAAATGTTGGCATGATCTTACACCTAATTCCTATATAACAAACATTTTACTTATGCGACGATTTTTGCTTCTCCATTTCCTTTGGTTATTTCTCCCAGTTTTTCCACAAGTGGGGCATATAAGCCTACTGGCATCTCCAGGACTCCGTACCATGAGCCGTCTGCTCGCCATTCTTCGCGTTTTATTGTTCCGAATCCCTTTATTGTTCCGTAGGCTCTGGCTGAGTATTGTGCGGGTAATGTGACGCCGACTGATACTTGCTCCATTTTCAGGGGCAGTATGGGTCTTAGCAGTTTAGTTATGTCCTTCGCTTGTTCTTCCACTGGCTTGAATGGGTCTATCGGGTAGTGGATCTGCTCCATAGCGTTCTCTATGCGCAGTGGCGGATGCGGCAGGTTTGTTTTTGGGTCAACACACTGTCTTGCTATGAAGTCTACTATTTGTCGTCTTTTGTCTTCGACCATTTTCCTTCGTTGCTCTGTCGTCAACTGCAGTGTTCCAGTTTTCAGTATCATCTCTGCTATCTTCAGCTCATCTGTGGTTCCGAAGGCTTTTCGCAGGTTTTCTTCTGACGTTCTTGTGCCTTTGTTTGCGTCTGAAAAGATTGTTTCAGCAGCTAAGGCTTCCGTGATTCCTGCAATTTTGCCCATTCGGTAGTCTAATGCTTTCTGAGGTTTTACGAGAATTTCAAAGTGTTCGTCGTCTTTTGTTATGCGAGCGACAGTGTACTTCTCACTCATCCCTCTTTCACTTGTCCGGGGTTAGCTCTTTCAACATGGCTTCGATCTTTTCGTCGCTTAGCATTTCCATCTTCTTGGTTTCAGTTGGGATGACGGCTATCTTTATTCTTGGTGGTAGTTGTCGCGCTTCTAGGGCTTTAACTAGGCATTTGACGGCTAGCTTTGTGACGTTGTCTAGATTCATGTCTTCTTTGTATTCGTCTTTGAGAATGCCTAGCGCTGTTTCTCTTCCTGCTCCTACTGCCGTGGCCTTGTAGCCTCTGTATGTTCCGCTTGGATGAGTGTAGAATATGCGGCTTCCCGTCTTGTCTGCGCCGGCGAAGATTATTGACACGCCGAAGGGTCTTACGCCTGCATGTTGAGTGTACATTTGCTTTATGTCGCTTATTCTCTTGGTGATGGTTTCAACGTCTATGGGTTCGTCGTAGGTCAGTTTGTTGCTTTGGGCATAGACCCGTGCTTGGTCTATTAGGATTCTTGCGTCTGAGCTTAGACCAACGATTGCCGCGCCTATGTGATCGTCAACCTTGAAGATCTTCCATGAGAATTCTTCCTCTTCCAGCGGTTCAGCGTTCTCTTCTGAACCTATTACAACTCCTTCGGAGCATCTTATCGCCAGTATGGTTGCCCCACGGTTAACAAGCTCCATTGCGTATTCAACTTGGAAAAGCCGCCCATCCGGCGAGAAAACTGTTATAGCGCGATCATAAGCACCTGGTGCTGCAAATACTGACATTCATTTCATCCTCACAGTACGATCTAACCATTTGCAGACTTCCATATGAAGACCAAACTAAAAACCTTTCCTATTTAAGAGTCGATTTTAGTTTTAGTCGGTGTTTTCGTTTTCGAAGGATTTTGCCATGTCCTTGCAAGCTTCGGTGACGTACTCAAAGCGTATGTACGGGCTAAGACTACGTGTTAACCAAGCTTCGTGAGATAAGCGAGCAAGACATAGCCAAGATGAAGGAGGCTCTCGTGAGAGACAAGCGCACGCAGTTCTTGAAGAGTTTCTCTTAGTATCTGCTGTTTGGAACAAAAGATATCTATGAATGTGCGGTATGTTCAGTGGGTTTGGAAAAACTTGCCCAACTGATCAAGATCTGCTGTTTCCTTATGCAAACAAACGTCTAGGTGTTTTGGAAAGGGTGGCTCCTACCAGACGCATTTTCTGGTTCCACCGCTTGCTATTGGCGTGGGGTTGCTTGGGGCTACTTGGACGGTGCCGTCTGTGAACGTGTTGTCAGCGGTGCTGGTTTCGCCTGGAACGGGCCAGGCATAAGCGCTTACGGTGTAATTGCCTGAGGCAAAGCCGAAGGTGTTCCATGTGAAGCTTACCGTTATGGAGTCGTGGCTTGGCAGGGTCAGGTTCCTGAGAGTGGCGACGGCGGTTGCGTTGGCGTAGACTGTGACGTTGAAGGTTTCGCTGTCGTCGCCTAGGTTCTCGACTGTTACGTTGACGGAGACGGGCTCTCCCTGCGCTACAGCGTAATTTGTGATTGTTACGTTGGTGACTGCGAGGTCGGGGAGGGTTGTGTCGACCGTGAAGCTCACCGTGGCTGAACTGCCCATGTTCCCGAACGTGTCATTCGCGTAGACGACCACCCGGTGCGCCCCGTCTGCGAGGGTCAGAGTGGCGTTGCCAGAGACCGTCACGTTTGCCCCACTATCGAGGGAGTAGCCCATCCAGGAAACAGGCTCACTGACCGTAAACGTCAACGGCACGTAGTCAGAGGAATAAGTGGCGTTCTGAGGGGACAAAACCGTGACTGTCGGGGAGATGGTGTCTATGCTGAAGTAAATGATCCCAGAAGAACCCATGTTCCCAAACGAGTTGTTAGCATAAACAGCTATTCTATGTTTTCCGTCTGCAACGCTTATGGTAGTGTTGCCCGTTGCAGTTGTATTTGATTGGCCGTCAAGAGAGTAGCCGACCCAAGAGGTTGACTCACTAACAGTGAAAGTCAACGGAACGGAGCTAGAGTGGTAGGTGAGATTCTGCGGTGACAGAATCAAGACGCTTGGAGCAGTCGTGTCGACGGTGAAGTACAGCATGCTTGATGAGCCCATGTTCCCATAGGTGTCATTGGCATAGACTATCACCCTGTGAGAACCATCACTCAACCCTGCCAAAGTAGTGTTCCCAGTTACCGTCACATTCGCTTGGCCGTCAAGGCTGTAGCCCATCCAAGAGATAGGCGAATAGTCATAGACAGTGAAGTTCAACGGGACAAGTCTCCCCGCATATGTCTGGTTTTGAGGAGAAAGAATCATGATGTTAGGAGGAGTGATTTCATAGTCTGCTGTAATAGTAGCACCAATTGGAACAATTAAACCTGTATCAGGCCCAAATTGTGAATTACCTGGATAATATGCCCTAATATTATAACCTCCAGGACTTAGTGAATCACAACTTACTTGTCCATTAGAATCAGTTGTACCAATAAAGTTACCGCCTATAATCCAAACAGTAGCACCACTTCTAGGAGCACCGTCCAAATATTGAACCCTTACTATGCAACTATTTCTTTGAACGGCAAAACGCACAGTTCCCGATTGTCCCATGTTTCCAAACGTATCATTGGAGAAGACGATGATGCTGTGTATCTGGGTTCCAAAAGAAATGTTCAGAGTAGTGTTTCCAGTCATAGTCATGTTAGGTTGCCCATCAAGACTATACCCTGTCCAAGAAATAGGTGAAAAATCATTAACAGCGTAGGTCAAGGGAACAGTGTTGCTTGTATAAGTCTGGCTTTGAGGAGAAAGAACGGTGATGGTTGGTGGGCTTGTGTCAACAGCAAAGTAGGTTGCTCCCGAGGAACCCATGTTTCCAAAAGTGTCATTAGCGTAGACGGCTACGTGGTGTGGCCCGTCTGCAAGGTTTAGAGTCATGTTGCTCACGACTGTCACGTTTGCTGCGTCATCGAGGGAGTAGCCAATCCAGGAAACAGGTAAATAGTCGTAAACCGTGAAATTCAGCGGAACTAAACTATTGAAGTAAGTCAAGTTTAGAGGAAAAAGGATTTCAATGGCTGGAGGAGTAATCTCATAATCTGCAGTTATTGTGGCACCTAATGGAACAACCAGTTGGGTATCATATCCAAATTGTGAATTACCTGGGTAGTATGCCCTAATGTTAGCGTTCCAGCCCGTAGGACCTAATGAATCACAACTTACTTGACCGTTTGAATCAGTTACACCAATTGCATTACCACGTATGATCCAAACAGAAGCCCCTGGTCTTGGTGTGCCATCCAAATATTGAACCCTTACCGGGTTGGCATGAAGGGTGAAATACACGGTTCCAGACGAGCCCATGTTTCCAAACGTGTCGTTTGAATAGACGACTACGCTTTGGCTTCCGAAGGTTTGAAAACCCGATAATGTCATGTTACCTGTGATCGTGATGTTAGCCTGACCATCAAGGCTGTACCCAATCCAAGAAATAGGTGAAAAATCATACACAGTGAATACCAAAGGCACAGACACATAGTAACTAGAGTTCTGCGGAGAAAGAATCGTGATATTGGGAGGAGTTATTTCATAGTCTGCTGTAATAGTAGCACCATCTGGAACAAGTAAAAATGTATCAGGTCCAAAATTTGAACCCTGGTATACTGCCCTAATAGTATAAGGCCCAGGACTTAATGAATTACAACTTACCTGTCCATTTGAATCAGTTGTACCAATCTGATTCCCATTTACGATAAAAACGTCAGCATCAGACCTAGGGCAACCATCCAGATATTGAACTCTTATGACACAAGTTCCGCTTGCAGTAACAGTGGCGCTCGAACTGTGTGGTAGTATGTTGTCCCCAGCCACTACAAACGGCATCGCAAGGAATAGACCGATCAAACACAGAGCAACAAATCTCCTCATCACGATCCATCCACCCTAATCCATAATCACGGAAACGACTAGATAGCATTTTTGGAAGAATCTTCTATTGCCCCAAACCGCACGATCTTCAACGACAAAAAAGAGGGGTTTGCGGGAGACGTCTCCATCGTCAGCGCAATTAGGTTGATTTCGCAGGGATCTTTTCATGTTATCATATTTCGTATCCTTTTCCGCGTTTTATTGTTTGAGCCTTGTTGCTTATTCTTCTGAACAACTGCTGGTTTTCCGTGTGCACAGGGAAGATCCGTTTTGGCTTAACGTAGTTCATGAAATCCGTTAGTTGATTCCTGTTCATGTGGCCTGACGCGTGCAGCTGATGGAACTGCATTCCAAAATGGTCCAGCCAATTGTGCATAACCGCGTCTTCAATATCCTCTTCGCTGAATGGTTCACTCATGCTATGAATGAAGTGGCTACCAGCGTCTGGTCTGATGTCGATCAACTCTGCAAACTGGTTGAAACCCAAATCCATAAGCACTTCCCTCTGATTTTTGTGCACAAACTCGTGATTCACCATCTTGTCCATGAACTTCCTCTCCCAAACATAGTAGTCCCTCTCATCGAATCTTCCTGACTTCTTCCGCCTATAATAGACCAGAATGTTCTCGTCTTTGACTGGATCAGGAAAACTGAGACTCTTGTCACTCACAAGTTTACTCAACAGATAAGCGGTTTTCGGAGAAATCACAAGTCTTCTGCCATTGTTTTTGGCTACGTTGTAGAAGCTTCTCAGCCTATCCATATCACGACTGTAACACGTAACGAACACGGCTTGGTCAGTTGACGAAACAACCTCATTGCTCAAGGCTTCAACCTGTGGTTCAGAATAGTTCTTCCTACTCTCCTTCGCAACCATTCTTGTGCCTTCACATATCAACGCCACGGGTTCGCTTGCGCGCGCTTTTTCCATAAATTCCTCAGTCATTTCTTGCCTGGGACCGTGAACCCGCATGTCACCAGTGTAGACCACCGTGCCTTCAGACGTGTGAATCAGGAAGCCGTATGCCGCAGGAATCGAATGATCAACATGAATAGGCTCAACCACAATATCTCCAATTCTGATCTTGTCTCCAGTCCGAAACAGACACCACTTATGTTTTCCGTAGTTGCAGAAGCCACTAGTCTCTTCCATACACTCCAAAAACAGCTTGGCACCTGCACCAAGGCATATGGGGATTTCAGCATCCAAAAACCGGATGTGATCCACGTGATCCCAATGCGCGTGAGACAAGAACACGGCGTCAAACTTGGGCTTGGCATAACGTAGATCAGTGAACTCTAACAGTTCCTTAGCGTACAGCCCTTTGATCTTCGGTAGCATATCAAACTCGAAATGGTCTCCCAAACCGTTTATCGCACGAGGAGCAAGCCAACCTGTAAAGTACTCCTGCCCAAAGGAGAAAGACTGTCCAAAATCAAAAAAGACTCTTGTCTTTCTATCTTCCAAGAGAATCTTGTTACCGCCAATCTCATTCACTCCACCGTAGAAAGTCAGGCTAGTCATGGTTCACCACAAACACCACTTATAGCAGTGGCGGTTATCAGAATTTTGGTTCTATGTAAGAACACGGTCTTCAGCGCGCTGGAGAGGCTTGGAAGACACCTGAACTAGGCTCTTGTTTCTCAATAACCATCGAGGACATAGAATTATAAGACAGAAATCAGAGTCTTTCTGAAAGGCGGAAGATGTGCACTTGACCGCCTAAGAGGAGCGTTCTGGACATTGGGGCTAAGGAAAGCATCTATAAGGTCTGACTTCAAAATTGAAGAACTGAATGCTGATGAGATTCATGAGATAGAGCATTGGATGAAGGCTGATAAGAAGTGGAGGTTCTTGCAGGAAAACGAAAACCTTGTTGAAGTCATACATGGAGATTCAGAAACTCTTGGACGGTTGGGCATAACACATGAAGAGATAGCTAATAGACTTGCGTCTCTGATCAACCAGTTTCATTACAACTGCGTGAAAGCACGGCTTTGCAGCGGTGAGGAGATCCAGCAGGTCGAAAGGAAAGGAGCTTTGATTGAAGACCGATACTTCATTTCTGTGGTTGAGGAGTTAGAGTACTGCCATAGGCAGCCTTGCTATTTTGAAATACTGCGCAACCTCCACTCTCTGCAGGAACACATTGGGACGGCCAGAGAGGCTGGCATAAGCGAAGAAGACTGCAAGACGCTGGCAAAATCCCAATATCTTAAGAGAGCAGAGCGTAGCTCCGCCTCTGCCACGTACAAAGTAGTTGATCTAAGAAAGAAAAACTGGCACGGTTCGAACCCGTTAGTGGAATTTTCTGCTGTGATGATACACTCAATTCGAGATCATCACTTCTTCGGCGGACCGAAGGCACGTATGAGAATCGATCCGCAGAAATTTGTGGGCTTCCTTGGTTTAGAGACTGATAAAGAATACTCGCCCAGCAGGCAAGAGTTGAGTATCTGGTTCAGGGTAGCTCATACTCCATCGCTAACTGATGACTATTATCATTCAGGATTGACGCAAAAGTATGGAGAAAGGATAGGTCTCCAAGACGGGCTGACAGCCTACATCTGGGTTAAGGATGGAGTGATCCTATCTGAGAAACATGTTAAGCTTGAGAAACCCCTCGTAATCCACGACGATCTTGTTGATCTGCAAGGAAACGAGATTCAACAGGGACAAACTGTAATACGCCATCAAATGATGTTTTTTGACATAGGCTAAGAGTAGCGCGCACCAAGATCTAATCAAGGAATTTTGGAGACGGCATTGGCTTGATACGCAACGAATGTACTCATTCTCTGTTCTTCCTAGGCTTTCCAGTCAAGTAGTCTCTTCTGTCCTTCGAGCTTCTTGATGTCCGTCACATCTTGCACAACCTCTACAGTTCCCAAGTACTCTCCACCTTTGCTTCTGACAGCAAAGAACCGAATGTGAACAAAACGATTCTCAATGGTAATCCAGAACTCTGCAACATCCTTCTTTCCAGTCTTGAAAGCCTCCACGATCTTGTTGACAACATGCAGACTTTTCTGTGGGTGGCACATCTGCACCTTTCTACCAAGAACAGCCTTAGTCCTTACAAAAATCCTCTTCTCAGCCTTGTTGAAGTACCTGACCTGATCATTTGCGTCGATGAACGAGACATCAATGGGAATAGTGTCCAGTAGGGCCTCAACTTCTTCCTTTGAAAGGTTGCCTGTCTCGAAATGCAGCGTTTCTCCCGTTTCCACTGTAGCCTTCTGTTCTTCAACTCCAGTGCCATGTAAAGAAACCAACGCGTGCTTCGGTGTGAAGCTGCAGTATCCAATCTCGTCAAACTCCTTTCTAACCTCACCCCACTCAGTGTCTTTGATGACTTGAAGAGCTGATGGGAAGAGTATGTTGCTCTCTTTGAAGAAGTGGCTTGGAAGCAACTCGCACACGCGTGGCGCAATTTCAACTAGCCTTTTTTTGAAATCTTCGAAACTCATTGAATTCCATTTCTCAACTAGTTCGCGAAGCTTCTTTTTCAGTTCTCTGATCTGGTTATGTTCCATCCACATTATTGCGGGTGGCTCAGTAATTCCATGCTTCTCCATGGTCGGAAAAAGCACGTTTTCCTCGCGCAAGTAATGTTTCTCTGCCTCTACAAAGTCCTTCACGACGCCTTGCAGTTCTGTCAATGCGTCACCAACATAGACCACGTCGCAAGCTTCCTCGATCAAGCCTACGTCAACCTTCAATCTGTCTGCGCGCTCCAACAGGGTCTTGTGTTCTTCCATGAGGATGCTGATTGGGTGCCCAGAAGCAAGATGCAACTCTTGATCTTGAACTTGCTCGCCGAAGACAGCAAGATGAACATCGCAGAGTCTTTGCAGTTCCTCTCTCGGCATTCCTTCCTTCACGAGTTCCTGCTCGATCTTGGCAATGTCTTCGGGTTTTGTGCCTGCCAGAACCTGCTTGAATTTCTCTTTCACTTGAGCGGGTGGAACGCCAGCATGTAGTTGCTTGATTATTTCCTTTAGTGTCTTCTTCTTGTCTTCGTTCATCATGGTTCCTCTTTGATTTTCTTAGCGAGAGTTTTGCTTAACTCAACAATCTGGGCGATATTTTCCTCTTTCGGAGGACCATTTATCTCAACGGCGCCAACAATCTGCATGTTGGTCGGTCCCAGAACTTCCTGAACGTGCTTCACTGCACCGCCACTCCAGCCGTAGGAGCTTAGAACAAGTCCGTACTTCAAAGGCGGCTTCAAGGCTTTCACCAAGTAAGTTGCATAGACCGCCAAGGGGTGAGCGCCTGCTAACACAGTTGGCATGCCAAGAACGATGGCTCTGGAATCAACTAAATCCTTCGCAATGTCACCGATGTCCGCAACGGTCAGGTTATACGACACAACCTCAACGCCTTCAGAGACCAAAGTATCCACGACTGGTCGAATCATCTTCTCCGTGCTGTTCCACATAGTCACGTAGACCACGATGGCTTTTCGTCTGGTTTCACCGTTCACCCATTTTCTGTAAGCACCGAGGATTCTTTCAGGGTTCCTGTGGACTGGGCCATGGCTCGGAGCAATGATCTTGATGTCTAAGCTCTTTATTTTCTCCAGAGCCTTCAGTCCCATGACCCTGAACGGCATCATTATTTCGCCAAAATACCTCTGAGCATGTTCAATCAGGTCATCCACTTCATCATCGTATAAGCCCTTGGCAGCATGTAACCCGAAAAAGTCGCATGAAAAGAGAATCTTGTCCTCTTGAAGATATGTGAACATCGTTTCAGGCCAATGAAGCATAGGCGCTTCAATAAACCGCAGTGTTCTGCCGCCCAGATCAACAGAGTCGCCATCAGCAACAACTTTGATTCTATCTTCAGGTACTCCAAAGTAGATTTGCGCCATTTTTGCACCCTTGCTTGTGGTTACCAGCTTAGCCTTATTGTTTATTGAAAAGATGTATGGTATGCTGCCGGCGTGGTCAGGTTCTGCGTGGTTCATTATCACATAATCTAAGTCTGCCGGGTTTACGACTTTGCTGATTTTTTCTTCCAGTTCCTTTTCAAAACCGGGGTTGACTGTGTCGATCAATGCTTTCTTGCTTGAACCGACCACGAGGTAAGCGTTGTAAGTTGTGCCTTTCGGAAGTGGTATGAGTGCATCAAAGAGTCTGCGGTTCCAGTCTCTAATGCCTACCCAGTAAACGCCTTCTGTGATTTCCGCTATGTTTCGCCAATTCACGGTTTCACCTTCAGGTTTTATTACGATTGTAATAAAGTATATTTATGCCTTTCTACAAAGGTAAAGTGGAAGTAACATAAAATGTTAGCCCCATGCGAAATAGCTGTAAAATGCGTCCTACCCTCAGTCAGAGCCAGGATAGCAGAAAAACTAGTGAACAAACACAACCTTAACCAAGCAGAAGCAGCCAAACTTCTTGGAGTAAGCCAGCCTGCCATAAGCCTATACTGCAGAAAAATAAGGGGCAAAACCATTAACCTTGAAAACGATCACGACATTGAAAACTTGATTGAAAGACTCGCAGAGCGATTGGCAAAAAGCAAACTACCCTACAAGGAATTCATCTTAAGGCTCTGCGAAATATGTCGAACAATCCGCGCAAAAGGGCTACTCTGCGAAACACACAAAGTATTCGACCCTTCAATTGACATAGAGAATTGCAGCATTTGCTCAACTCCAAACTCCCTAGCGTGCTTGGCTGACAGTTAGCACTAGATCATTCAAACAAAGCAGTCTAAATCGGCCTCTTTCATCGGAAAGCAATTGGCCAACGCTCAAAATGTCTTTATTATATCGGCTACTAAGCAATACCTATTGTGAAGGGGTACGCTTGTAATGGGGTACTTGGACACTTGGAAAGTTTTGGAAGGCATTATAGCTGAGTTCCGTGAAAAGGGCATGATTATTCCTTCGGAGACAGTGGAGGATCTGAAATCAGCTCGGACTACGATTCGAATGATCAAGAGTGGCGCAAACAATGAAGAGATCATCCAGAAGCTGGCGCAGTATCTCATTAATGTGGAGTCCTACCTTGTTTCTGAAGGAGAAAAAGCATTCAGCGCGAAGCATACTGATGAGTGGTTGAAACTATTAGGCGAAGCAAGCAGGAAAATTGATAACGAGGGAGATGAAGAAATGCGGTTCGCTCCGGGGATTCCTAGAGAGCAAAAATGGATCCGCGTCAAACCCTCAGCAGAACTACCTGTTAATAAGCTCAAGACGTTAATTGCTGACTCGGCTCTCTCATACAAAACCCAGCCGAACGATTCATTGCTTATTTATGGAAAACATGATCAAATAAAGACCTTCATCGAGAAAATGACCGCGAAATACAAAATAGCAACTAAGCGTAAGGAAGAACATTGCCTTTAAGGCCTACATTGCAACATTTATTTGTAAAAAATATATTAGAGTTGTCCAGATAGAAGATTGTACACTTCCAGAAGTTAAGAGCGCAGATTGAATGCCATACATCAAAAAGATCGAGCTTAAAGGCTTCAAATCATTCGGGCCACAGAGCGTCAAGGTAGTCCTAGACAAGGGCTTCACAGCCATAACCGGCCCTAATGGAAGTGGGAAAACAAACATTCTAGACGCACTCCTTTTCGCATTGGGTGAGCTGAGCACAAGAAGACTACGAGCAGAAACTGCTGCCAAACTGATTTTCCACGGATCCGAAAAAGCTGAATTGGAAAAAGCCAAAATGGCAAAGGTGATTATCCAATTTGACAATACAGACGGCCGAATGGCAGTTGACACAACGACTGTCACAATTTCCCGCGAGGTCTATAGGAATGGTCAAAGCGTGTACAGACTTAACGGAAGAAGAATCTCCAGAGCGCACAATCAAGAAATCCTTTCCATGGCTGGAATAAGCAGTTCAAGTCAAAACATAGTTTTGCAGGGCACGATAACGAGGTTAACAGAGATTTCACCGACAGAACGAAGAAAAATCATCGAAGACTTGGTTGGAATCGGACAATATGACGCTGAAAAAGCACAAGCCGAGGAAAAGCTGCGGACAGCAGACATATCGATACGCACTGCCATGGGCAGGATAGACGAGGTTCAGAAAAGACTTGACGACCTTGAGAGAGAGCGTAACGAGTTGTTAAGAGTTAATTTCATTCAGGATGAGATAAAGAAGTTCGAGGCTGTCAGAATCTCGAGTGACATGACACAAATACAGAAAAAAGTGCATGAAAGCTCAGCACAAGCAGACAAGCTAAGGATCAAAGTCGACAAACTGAGACAGCTGCGAGAAATGCACCGGTCAAAGAGACGAGAGATTGAGGGCGAATGGAGAAAACTAAGCTCAGAAATAGTTGAAGAAGGCGGCTCTCAAGTACTGAAAGTCCAGATTCGAATAGGCGAACTCCGATCAAAACTGACTGAACTCACAACCAGAGTAAGCTCTGGCAACATGAACCTTGAAGGCTTGAGACGAGTCAGAGAAAACAGTTACCAACAATACACGTCCATACGAAACGAAATCCGCGAGAACCGATCAAAAATCAAGAAATTGAAAACCGAAAGCGACGGGTTCACTAATCAAATAAACGCGGCACAGACTGAACACGACACGTTGGCACAGGAAACCACTCAACTCTGGGAAAACCTCGGCGAAAACAGCAAAAGAATTCGAGAACTCGAGCTAGGCCTGGACGAGCGTTACAAGCGTCTTGCTTTCCTGAGAACGGAGTACTCCAAAAGCCAAACTGCAATAAAGATCCGCGAAAAGAGGCTCAAAGACCTGAATGACCGTAAGGAAAAGTTTGTGATTACACTTCAAGAGCTTGAAAAATCGTTCGATGAACTTGGGAAAGTTCAGAAAGAACAGAAAACTCAACTGAAAAACTTGGAGAAGACACTCGAAAGGAGAAAAGCCCAAAGAGAGGCTGTTGAAAACGAAATAGCTGAAGCAGGAAAAATCGCTGACTCAGCAAGAGAGGCAGTCGTGGAGTTTGTAACACAAAGAGAACTAGCTGAGACTGTGGCAGCTGAGGAGAAGGCGCTGAGGAGCATAGAGGAATTGGGTGACTTGGGCGTTATCCCAAACGTGTATGGCAGACTGCGCAACTTGATCAAGATTGAAAAAACGTATCAGCAAGCTATAGAAGCTGCAGCGATAGGTTGGCTTGACGCTGTCGTTGTCAAGGATTTTGACGCAGCTTTCACTTGCACCGAGACCCTCAGAAAAATGAAGTTGGGCAGGATAAAGATAATTCCGATCGAGGGAAGGCCTACGACCCGATTGGTGAAGGTGCATGAGAAAGAAGGAATACAAGGGTCAGCATCATCATTCTTGAAGTACGATAAGAATTATGAGTCAGCAATAAACTTCGTTTTCGGCGATACATTAGTAGTCTCAGATGATAAAACCGCTCTCAGCTTATCCAACGAAGGCCATCGTGCGGTCACAACAAACGGTGACCTCTACGAAACGGGAGGAGCATTTGAAATTGGCTTCTATCGAGCCCCAATAGATTTCTCCACGATCATCCCGAGTGACACCGCCATCAAAAGCTTGGATGAAGCTGTAAGGGCTCTGCAACAGCATCTTACAACAAGAGGCAACGACATCGTAACCTTCGAAGATGAAATAGACAAAACACGTGTCGAAATCGCCCGTCTATCAGACGCAATAATCATGCTTGAACGGGAATTGACCCGAGTCAAAAGAAACGTCCGCAGAACCAAATCGAACACCAAGAGGGTGGAGCACTACACAGCACGGCTCACAAAGGAAGTTGAAGTGGAAAAATCGCAGATGTGGGTTCACAGAGCAGAAAGAAGCACCATTCAAAAGGAGATTCGAAAGTCTCAAATTGAACTGACAACTCTCAGACGCAAAACAAATCCTGGAAATATTCAGGAGATGGAAGTCAAAAGGGAGAAGCTTGCCGAAGAGATAATCACCCTGAGACAGAAACTCGGCACAGTTCAGACTGAGACTTCCACACTCCAATCCCAGTTTGACAACGTCTTAAGGGTGGGTTATCAAAACTCCAAAATTCAATTGGGCAAAGTTGAACAACAACTCAGAAGAGTCGAGAAGGATGTGGAAAATGCACGTAATGAAAAGGAAGCTCTGAACCAAGAAATATCAGAGTTGGAGAAAAACCGCATTGAACTCTCCAAGAGCGTCTTTTCGGCAAGGGAAGAATCAAAGAAATTCACCAATCAAATAGACGAGATAGACAAGGATCTGCACGGCCTTGACACAGAATTTGAAGAGGAAGACCGGTTGCTAAATCAGATGCAATTGAGCATCCAAACATCTTTGCTACAACTTGAACAGCATCGAAATCAGCTAAAACAGTTCGGCTATAAGCAGCCGCTAGAAGTCACGCAGAAACAGGTTGAGGAAGCTGAAACATCAATCAAAATGATGCAGTTTGAACTTGAAAGGATAGGCGCAATAAACCAGCTTGCCCTCTCTCACTATGCCGAACAAATCTCGCGTTATAAAGAATTGTCCATGAGAATGAATGAGCTGGAAAGAGAAAAACAAGCAATAGTCCAGTTTATGGACGAAATCGACCAGAAGAAGTGTAATGTCTTCATGGAAGCCTTCGAGAGAATTGGTGTCAACCTTCAAAAATACTTCTCTAAAGTCACAGGCGGAGGAGTTGCCACTTTGAAAATCGAGGATATGAATGAACCCTTTGCCGGCGGCATAGACATGCTAGTTCAGTTTCCCAACAAGCCTTCTATAGTTGTAAGTGGAGCCAGCGGCGGCGAACGCTCAGTTGCAGCAGTCGCGTTCCTTTTCGCTCTGAAAGACTTCACTCCAGCCTCTTTCTACGTACTCGACGAAGTGGACGCTCACCTCGACGCTTTCCATGTTTCGAGACTCGCTGATCTTCTCTTGGAAGAATCGGGGAAAACCCAATTTATAGCCATCACGCTGAAGCCTGAAATGGTCAACAAGGCTCAGAAAGTCTACGGTGTCTATGATCGAAATGGGGTTTCGAACGTGATCGCTGCAAACCTATTGGAGGTGCCGAGCTAGTGCCTTCATCGGCTATGAAGAGGCCCTTCTACCTACACCCTCCTTGGAACATTCTCTTTGAATTTCACAAGCTTGAGAAACTCACACCGTGGAACATCAATATTGCCTACTTGCTAACGTCCTTTCTCCAACAGATGGAGAAGTCTGGCCAAGTTGACTTCAGGGCATCAGGAGTGGCTTTAGACTCTTCAGCCCTCATATACCTGATGAAGTCGAAACTCCTGCTGAAGCTTGAGGAGCCACCGCCTCCACCGAAGAACATACAGGATTTTCTTCCGCCGCCACTTTTTCTGCCTTTAAGACATGAATTAACCTCAACAACCATCAAGCACCTACTAGAGGTTCTAGACGATGTCTTGAAAGGCGAAAAGCTAATACGGCTTGACAAGCCCGTTGAGGAACCATTTCTACCCACACCTTCAGAGATCCTGCCACAGTTAGACCTATACTTGATGGAAATCGAGCTGCAGATGGAAAAACTCTATGCGACTCTTCTGGAGAAAGTGAAAGGCGCTGGAATAATCGAGTTTTCAACGTTGATAAAAGGAACTGTGCGGTTTGAGGCTATTCGAACGTTCATTATATTGCTTTTCCTAGCCCAAGAAGGAAAGGTGGACTTGTGGCAGAATGAGGAATCTATGGAGATATACATAACTGTTGGAGAATTAAACCTTGCAAAAAGCTGAAAAACAGCCACTTGGCCAAGTTGCCGAAGATCAGAACAAGCAGGCTACCGAGAAAACACAGAATGAATTAGCCTTGGTAGAGGCTGCCTTGTATGTTGCAGGTCGACCACTTGACTTGAATGAGCTGTGTCAGATACTGAAGACTCGATCCAAAAACAAGGCTAGAAAACTCGCACAAACGTTGCACCACGAATATACAGCTAGAAACACTGCTCTCGAGATTTTGGAACTAGGAGATGAAAGGTATGTCCTGCAGCTGAAAAGCGATTTCACGCCTCATGTTAAGAAACTCGTTAACCGACCTCTGCTCTCAGTAGGTCCACTGAAAACACTCTCATACATAGCTTACAGACAACCCGTATCTTTAAGAAGAGTTATTGAAGTTCGAGGCAACCATGCCTATGGACATGTTAAAATGCTGAAAGAGATGGGGTTGGTCGGTAGCGAAAGAAGTGGTCGCTCGTCCGTTGTCAAAACAACTGAGTATTTTGCTGATTACTTCGCCTTAAGTCATGACACTGTCGTTATGAAAAGAGAGCTGAAGCACGTTTTTGAGAGTTTTCCAAAACAAGAGGACTCCTCAGCGCAGAACGGATAGATTTATATTTAAAACAATTGTTGATAATGAACGCTCAAATTCGAGATATTCAAGGAGAAATAGTGAGTGTCTGTTTGGCACGGTAACTTGCACAAGAAGAAATTGTCTGGGGGCAGAAGAATAGCTCACCGAAAAAAGAGAAAGTTCGAACAAGGCTCGTTTCCAGCAGAGACAATACTCGGGGAACCCAAGTCAAAGATCTCTAGAGGAAGAGGCGGAAACCTCAAGCGCAAAATCTTGGTTGAGAAGTTCGTATGTGTAACAGACATGAAGAGTGGAAAAACAGAAAAAGTCGAGATCACGAGAGTAGTTAAGAACCCAGCAAATGTTGACTATGACCGTAGAGGCGTGATAACTAGAGGTGCAGTGATCGAAACTTCGTTGGGCTTGGCACGTGTCACTTCAAGACCGGGACAACATGGAGTGCTGAACGCGGTCTTAGTCAGTGGCGAGAAAAAGGGCCAATAACTCTTATTTTGTGATTGAAGTCACGTTTCGCGTTTTCAACAGTTGCTTCGCGATGCTTTTGATTAGTTCACTTTTAGTATTCTTCTTCTTAACGAGAATCATGCCAGATTTCAGCCATGGCGTCTTCGGGTAAGCCACGTCTGCAACAAACTCGCAGTTTAACTGAAGTTTTTCAGCGGCCGTTTTTATCTCTTGAATTTGTGGAAAGGAAGAGGCCAGATTTTTCGGAACTCGCCTTCCTTGCTTCTCAGTTCTTGTCGAATCAAAATAGGCTGGCCATATAATCACTTTCTCCTGTTGTCGCATGCCAACTCACCTACATCCTATTTCTGACTGTAGTACGCTATTAACTTGGCATTGTTTTTGTCGATTCTCACAAAGCCAAACCGTTCAAACTGTATCACAGCGTTTTGTTTTAGCTGCTTGCATGCCTTTTCGGCAATGCCTTCGGATATGGTTGCATCAGGCATCACAACTTGGCATGGCATATCCTCACCGACGGGTATCCAATGAATTAACTGGGCTTTCCTTTTTTTTGCTTCTTCGTAGGCGTCGCTGGCAAATGATGCTTGAGCGTAATAGCTACCTACTTTTTCAATTTTGACGTTGAACAGTTCCATTAGGCGGATCATACTGCTTGTTTTTGTAATGTCCATGTCCTTACTTGAGACCCAGAATGCTGCTGCGTGCTCGTCTCCTTTGGGCTTGATTGCATATTCTCTGAATCCTCTCTCGGGGTATTCTGGATGCAGGTTGAGCCGCGAGGTGTATTCTCTTGGGACGCTTCTTACTGTCAGTTCAATCGGGTTTTGGACGAAAAAGTATCTATTAGCTTCTGGGTCTAGGATTTTGCGGTTGTAGGCGTACAGGTTTTCCCAGCTTAGGGTAAGGTCTTGGGTCTTTGGTCCGATGTCAATTATCATTTTCTTGATCGCTTTGGGTGTTATTCCTCTTCTTCTTAAGGCTGCAAAGGTGGCAAGTCGTGGGTCATCCCAGTCTTTGAACGTGCCTTCTCTTATTCCTTGAACGATTTTTGACTTGCTCAGGTAGGCTCCTGTGATTTTGAGTCTGCCGTAGTGTATAGCTTCTGGATATTTCCAACCTAGGTGTTTGTACATGTACTCTTGTCTGACTTGGTTTGTCAGATGCTCCTTTCCCCTTATTATGTGGGTTATGCCCAGTAGATGGTCATCTATGCCGCATGCGAGATTGTACAGTGGCCAGACATGGTACTTGCTACCGACTCTTGGATGTGGATAGTTCTTTGTATCGATGACGCGGGCGGCTGGCCAATCTCTGACAGCGGGGTTAGGGTGGTTTAAGTCAGTTTTTATGCGAAGAACCGCTTCCCCTCCACTGTAACCGCCTTGTTGCATGCGTTGCCATCTTGTTAGATGTTCCTCGATTGGTAAACTGCGGCAATCGCATGGTTTGCTCGCTAAGGTTTTTTCACGAAAGAGCTCTGGCTGGCATGTGCAGACATAAGCATCACCTGCTTTCAAAAGTTTTTCAGCGTATTCGTAGTAGATTGGAATCCTGTCGCTTTGGATATGTTCTTCATTGGGTTTGCAGCCGAGCCACGCCAAATCCTCTCTTATGCGGTCGTAAAACTCCAACACTGGTCTCTTGATCTTCGGATCTGTATCTTCGAAGCGCAAGATGAATTTACCTTTATACATGTGTGCGTATTCGTAGCACAGGATTATCGCTCTGGCTGAGCCTAGGTGTAAGACGCAGTCTGGGTTCGGCGAAAACCGTGTGACAACTTGTGGGTACTTGTCCACATTAGGTAAAGGCGGAAGATGCTTTTCCTCTTCAACTTTCTCCTTTACGAGCGCTTCAGGCCAGTTTTTCTCAACTACGCTTTTCTGCTCGTCGAATGACAGAGTGTTAACTTCCTTCACGATCTTGTTGACGAGTATGGATACTTCCTTAATCTTGCTCCTCAAATCCGGTTTTTCGCCCAGTATTTTTCCAATAACAGAACCAGTCTGTGCCTTACCATCATGCTTCACAGCATTCAACAAAGCAGTCTTTCGAATTTCCTTCTCAAGTTCAGAATCCTCAAGCAAAGGCTACGCCTTCAAGTTCAGATTTTTCTTTCAATCAAGAATCTCGCGAAGGCTTTTAACTTTTCTTTTCCATCGGAAGCGGGTAAACGGTTGTCAATTTGGTTCCAACTGTTCTCAACCATTTTTTTCGCGAATTGCTCTACGTATTCTATTGAATCATACTTTTTCATTATCACGATGGCCTCATTCCTGAGTTTCTTGTCTGAGGAATGTAGGTTCAGGATTTCGACGAGTCTTCTCTTATCTTCGGTACTCGCAGTTTCTAAAGTATGGATGACTATCAAGCTTCGTTTTCCTTCAGTTATGTCTTGTCCGCGTCCGCCTTTTTTTGCTTCAAACTCTGTACTGCTCAAATCAAGCACGTCATCCTGCATTTGAAAAGCTACACCAATGCTTTCTGCGAATTGACCGAGTTCCGTCACAAGCCGATCATCTGCGCCTGCCAAGACGGCTGCAATTCTTGCAGACATTCTTGCCAATGTCCCGGTCTTGTAAGCGCACATTTGCAAGTAATCTTTTTCGTCTATTCTGTCAGCGTTTGCCAATCCTCTGTGCCACGCTATGTCCATGGCTTGGCCTAGACTAAGGTTAATCATTTCTTGCACGTATATCTCGTAGATTTCGCACAATTTCTCCTTTGCAATTTTCTTCTTTTTCTCTATCAGGGGCAATAATGGCATGTAGTACATGGTGTTTCCGGCATTTACGGCCACGTCTGAGCCGTAGATTTTGTAAGTGCACGGCTTTCCTCTCCGAAGCTCAGACAAGTCCTCGATGTCATCCACCATCAGTGTTCCATTGTGGACTACCTCGGGTATTATGGCGAAATCAACAAAATCGTCTGGGTTCCTGCCTAATGCTTCACAGACCAGCAAGAACAAGACGGGCCTCCATCGTTTTCCGCCTCGATCAAGAAACTCCCAGATAGGATTGGCCAATGCTTCATCTAATGCTTCCAAGTTGTAGGAATACCGTGGAGGGTTAGTTCTGAAGACTACCGCTTTTTTTGAGAAAACTCTGGGAATGTACTTTTCAATTGTCCTGTCTATCAGGAGGGCTTTTTCTTCCAGAAGACGGTTAACGTCCAAGATTTTTCCCTCGGCGTGAGTAGGTTTCAATGTTGAATCCTCGTGCTCCTAACCACTCTGCTGTTTTACCTGTCAGTATGACTGGTGCTTTATGTAGAGCATGCATTGATTCTGCTCCTACCAGGAACATCGTAGTTCTCAATTCATCCATTAAGAGTGAAAGCGTGGTTTTCGTTTCTTCTACGCCTTTGACTGCTGCTTGCAATAAGGGATATGAAAGACTCGATAGGCTTGCACCCAAAGATATGGCCTTTGCAATTTCCAAGCCGTTCCGTATTCCTCCAGAAGCAATGATCGGAATGTTCACCGATTGAGAGACCTCAACTACGCTTACAGCCGTCCAGATGCCCCAATCCCAGAAGGCATTGCCTAATCTGCATTGAGAAATGCGGCTCTCTCCCTTGGCACGGTAATATTCCACGGCTGCCCAACTTGTGCCGCCTGCACCGCTTATATCGATGCCTTTTACACCTGCAGCTTCGAGTTTTTCTGCTTCCTCTGCAGATATGCCTGCGCCTGTTTCTTTTGCGATCACAGGTTTATCCAATCTGCATGCTATTTCTTCTATTCTTTTTAGTATTCCTTTGAAGTTTGTTTGTCCCTCAGGTTGTACAGCTTCTTGTAGCGGATTTAGGTGTATTGCAATGGCGTCTGCATCTATCATTTTCACTGCTTTCCTGACTTCTTCCAAGCCATATCCGTTGACAAGTTGTATTCCGCCAATGTTTGCTATTAGAAAGGCTGTTGGTGCCTTCTTTCTGACGACGGTGAAGGTTTTCTCAAGCTGTTTGTCTTCTATTGCCACCCTTTGGCTTCCAACACCCATTCCAAGGCCTAAATCCTCTACAGCTTCAGCTATCGCCGCATTAATCTTTGCGGCTTCGTCTGTTCCGCCAGTTATTGCTCCAACAATTAGCGGTGCCGAAAACTTGTGGCTAAACATAGTTGTGGACAAGTCGACGTTTTGCTTGTCGACTTCGGGTAGCGCTTTATGAACGAAGTAGACGTCTTCGAGACCTGTTGTTATTTCTCTAGCTTGGACATCATGATTTAAGGAGATTCTTATGTGATCTGCTTTGCGCTTTCTTGTTTCTTTCGCCAAACCTATTCCTTCTCTATTAATGTGCCTTCAACCTTCTCTGCTTTAAGCGCCTTGAAAACGACATTTGGCTTCGTTGCGTTCAGAATAGTCACAGGTATTCCTTGTTCTATGGCGGGTACAAGTTCAGCGATTTTTCCGAACATGCCTCCTGTGACGTCGCAGAATGTTGACTTACCTATTCCTTGTTGGCTATTCTTCAATTCTTTCAGTGTTAGGTGTGTGAGCATTTTCGCGTTCTTTTCCTTTTTTGGGTCAACATCGCAAAGTCCATCGACGTCAACGCCCATTATTATGCGTGTGGCATTGAATCTTATGGCAATCGCTGATACAAGCTGGTCGCCCGAGAGTATGGTGAATCCTAGTTCTGTGTCCAGTACTGCATCGCCGTAGAGAACGGGTAAGAAGCTTGTTCTTAGCAGCATTTTCAGAGGCGTGTCTTCGAAGTATCTGATTCGTCCGTTTTCTGTTGTTATGCATGATGATGGGGTAACACTAACTGCGGGTACGCTGTGCACGATTAAGGAGTCCATGATTAGACCATTGAGCACGGTCATGAAATGGTGTGTCTCTGCAAAACCAATCAACTGGCTTGAATCTTTCAATCCTTCTTTGATGGAGTTTCTTTGGGCTGCCGGATGGCCGAAGCTTCCACCCCCGTGAACAATAATCAGGTTACTCGTGTTTGTTCGTTGAATCTCTTCCGCCAAGCGATCTATGACCTGAGTTCGAGCAGTAAGTTCCACGTTCTTATCTGTGATCACTGATCCTCCGATTTTCAAGATTGTAGTCCCGGTTTCACTCAATTCTAACACCTTCCTCTGTTTTTCTAGCTACGAATGGCCTTCCGCCAGCTCTCTGTATTGCTTCCGAAACCTGTTCAAGCTTCTCTTCTCTTGCCAAAGCTATCATGCAGCCCCCACCACCAGCGCCAGTCAGCTTAGCGCCTAAAGCCCCTGCCTTTCTGGCAGCATTCGTAAGCCACTCAAGAGACTCGTCTGACACACCAACGCCGTAAAGTAGAGCATGGTTCATGTTCATCATTACTCCAAGTGTTTCCAAGTCGTTTTCCTTAAGCGCGTCTATAGCTCTTGAAACAATTTCACAAGCGGCCTTCATGAAGGGTTCAGTTACTCGAGGATACTTATCAACAAGATCACGCACTTTTTCTACTTGAACGCGTGTGGATCTTCCAACACCAGTATCCCCGATTATGAGCGGAATATCAGTCTTGACTTCTAATGGTTTGAACCCTGTATCCATCTGAAAGAGCATTGTTCCGCCCATCGTTGAAATCGCTGGATCCACCCCAGACGGGGTGCCGTGAACGATTTTCTCTGCCGCAAAGGTTATGCGGAGAATGTCCTCTTTTGACAGCTTCACGTCCAGTATGGCGCCTGTAGCCGCGGTCGTGGCTGCAATGACAGCGGCTGAAGATCCAAGTCCTGCACCCACAGGGACAGTTGAGTTGATTTCAATGTCTAAGCCAACGTGTTTTCCATATTTTTCCATCACTTTTTCCACGGCATGCTTGACTGGTTCAAACTTCATTTTTGCCTCTTTCAGATCGCCTTGTTCAACTCTGAAACTGTCGTTTTCGAAGAGTCCTACAAGGTTCAAGTCCGTTGAGCGTATGTAGAGGCGGTTATCATTCCTTCTTTCTACTCTTGCGTAGGCTCTTTTGTCTATTGCCAAGACGATGGCTGGTTCGCCATAGACTACAAAGTGTTCTCCGAGAAGTATTATTTTCGCGGGAGCTGAGGCAACGACCCCCATTCTTCACCACTATTTTGTGAAATACATGGCTGCATACCCAACTACGCTTGAGTAGTCACCGATCACATCACCACTGGTCTTATAGCATAATAATTTTGCCTCTTTCGCTCCCATAGTCTTTGCTGCAGTGATCAAAGCGGCTATTGGACCGTAACCGCAAGCGCTGATTCCGCGCTTTTCAACGGTGGAATAGAACGCGTCCTCATTCATCGATTCTATGGTTCTGATGGCCATCATATCGTTTTCCAACGCTTCTTCTTGTGGTTCGTAATGAGTCATATCCGAAGAAGCTATAATAACGGCGTTCTTGCCCTTCAGAACACTGCCAACTGCATGTCCAACCTCTTTAGCTGAATCTAAATCCTGCATCAAAAAGCATATCGGGACAATCTTGAATTGAGTGCCATAAAGATATTGGAGAAATGGAAGTTGCACTTCGACTGAATGCTCAAAACGATGAGCTGATTCATCGACATCAACTATCCGTGATTCTCTCACTATTTTATCGGCTATTTCAGTGTCTATTTCAACGTCTCCTAACGGTGTTCGCCAAATACCTTCATTCATGACTGCGAGAGGGCTGCCGTACCCAGTGTGGTTCGGGCCGAGAATCACTACGACGTCTGGCTTTCCATCAGAGGCAAGCTTATAGTATGCGTGGGCTGCCACTGGACCAGAAAAAGTGTAACCAGCATGCGGACAAACGAGGCCTATTACGTGTCTCAGACCATTTTTAGCTACGTCGGGAAGTTTTCCAGGCCCAAGTTCATGTAAAAAGCAATTCTTGATCTGCTTTCTCAGCGACTCTGCTGTTCTCTCGTAGAAGGCTCCGGCTTGGCATGGTTGCCGAACCTTCGCCATTCCGTTAGATTTCCTCCTCTTCCTTCGCGATCTTCGCCTCAAAATCATCAATTGTTATGGATAAGTCCTTGTCTGATGGGAGTTCTCCTCTTTCGCGCAGGACTTGTCTGGCTAAGAGCCAGTAGATAACGGCTAGGGCTCGTCTGCCCTTGTTGTTTGTCGGTATGACGAGGTCTACGCCTGTGAACTCGTTGTCTGTGCTGCAAAGAGCGACCACTGGTATGCCCACGGCTGCTGCTTCCTTGACGGCTTGAGCGTCCGCCCTCGGGTCTGACACGAGCAGGACTTCTGGTTCAATACGGTTTGGATACAATGGGTTTGACAAGATTCCAGGGATGAAACGACCGATTACTTTGGTTGCCTTAGTTGTTTCGCAGAATTTCTTGACTGGTTCTTGTGCATAGAGTCTAGCTGCGGCGGCCGCCACTTTTGTAGGTTCGAATCTGGCAAGGAATTTTGCGGCGGCTCTTATGCGGTCATCTGTCTTCTTGACATCTAGGACGAACAGGCCGTCTGGTCTTACACGGTATATGAACTGTTCCATGTCGCCTGTTTTCATTCTTGTTCCGATGTGTATTCCTGCCGATAGCAATGTGTCTCGGGGCAGGAGTAGTCCTTCTTCAGGGGCAATTTCCTCTTCTATTTGCGTCTCAGCCGTGATTTCGGGTTTTGTTTCCTCTTTTTCTGGCTCTTTTTCTTCTTTGTTTTCTTTATTGGGTTCCTGGTCTTCTGACATGTTCGTGTTCTCCTAAGTCGTTTGGAGATCAGCCATCTTGGCCCTGTCTCCTAAGAACTCTTCTATTCTTATTAACTCGTTTATTTTTGCTATTCGTGCGCCCTCAACGATTCCCGTCTTTATTATCGGGCATCTCAGGGCGACTGCTAACTGGGCTATGTGCCAGTCGCATGTGTCGCCGGAGCGGTGAGCGATTATTGGTAAGTATCCATTTGTTTTTGCCATTTCGATCGTTTCTGAAGCGTCTGTGAGGGTGCCTATTTGGTTAACCTTTATTATGATGGCGTTGGCTGCAGATTTTTTGATTCCGGTGCTTAATCTTTCATTGTTCGTGGTGAATAGGTCGTCTCCACAGACCAGGCAATCCTTGGTCTTCTTGGTCAGTTCTGCGAAGCTGTCAAAGTCTTCTTCGTGGAATGGGTCTTCAACGTACAGAAGATGATATTTTTTAATCAGTTCAAGCAGGAAATCTAGTTGTTCACCAGAGTTTCGCTTTTTTCGTTCCCTCTTGTAAACATATTTTCTCTCTTTGCCGTTCCAGAGATAAGAAGCGGCCACGTCAATCCCTAGACCGCATTCAAAACCCAACTCGCTACCAACGTCTTCGCATGCGTCAGCAAGAATTTCAAGAGCCTCCAAGTTTCCGATATTTGCGATCCATGCTCCTTCATCGCTTTTCCCGCCGCTGAAAAGCTTGTCCTTCTTGCCAAGGACATCACCTATTTTTCTGTGAACTTGAATGTTGGCTGTTGCGGCTTCTAAGAAGGATTCGGCTCCGTGTGATAGAACCAGAAATTCCTGTATGTCTGGGGTTTTTCCCTGAGTGTGCTGCCCGCCACTAATCGCGTTTCCTAACGGATAGGGCAACTCATGAGCAATTTGTCCTCCTAGGTACTGAAAAAGGAGTGAATCATAAGAGTTTGCCGCGGCCTCTGCCACTGCCAACGAGATGGCGAAAGCCGTGTTTCCTCCTATAACCTTGAAGTCCTTTGAACCGTCAACTTCATGAAGCGTCCTATCGATTTCTTCTTGAAAATTGGCGTTTAATCCCACAATTTCCGGGGCTACAAGTTCCTCAACCCTTTTGACTGCTTGGTCTACCCCGCCTTGCGGATAATAGACGACTTCAGTCTTTCCTCGACTCTTTCCTGCTGGGGCAGAAACCCTGCCAAATCCTGAGGTAGTCATGACGTCAACTTCTATTGTTTCTTCGCCCCGACTGTTGAAAATTTTCCTTGGGATGACGTCTTCAATGACTGTTGACATTTTCTTCTCCTTTCATGGGGTTACTGGTAGGTTCTTGCCTCTTTCCGCTTTTCAGCTTCTTCATAGAAACGTAGGACTTCATCGATTATTTCGACATGTGACAGTAACATTCGGCGGCAGCAGTATCTTTTGATCTCAAGGCTGTCTAGGACTTCGCCTGCGTCCTCTCCGGCTTTGACTCTTCGGGCAAATTCTTCCCATTTGTCTCCAACCAGTTTGCCGCATGTAAAGCATCTTACTGGAATTATCATCAATAAGCCTCATTATCTGTAGCTTTTCTGTTCTTTGGCCCTTGCTCCTGGTCCTCCGAATTTTTTAGTTTCTTTTTTCCTGGAATCTCCGACAATCATTGTTCGGTCATACTCGGCAAAAACTGTGCGTAAGTGCGAGCTTTTTGTCCATTTCAGCAAGACGTTTGCAATGGCCATTCTTGCAGCTTCTGCTTGTCCCATGTAGCCTCCGCCTGAAACCGTTACGTCAACGTCCAACTGTTTTGAGATGTCTTCTCCTGCCCGCAGAAGTGGCTCTTTCATCTTCTCGCGTGAGATCTCTGGTTCAAAAATCTCAAGCGGTGTCCTGTTTATGCGTATTCTGCCATTTCCAGGTCTTGCAACTGCACGTGCTATGGCTGTTTTTCTTTTTCCACTAACGACTAACACTTTTTTTGCTGGCATAATCATTCACCTGCGTTCCATCCTATTTCTTTTGAAAACTCGCCGACGGTGAAGTATGGGCATGTTAGCTTTTTGGCTTGGGCGTTTGGTAGTGTTTCCATTTTCTGGTCTTTGAGGTTGCTTGGCACTCCCATGTAGACCTTTAGCCGCTTGTACGCCTGTTTTCCTTTTGGCTGCTTGAATGGTAGCATGCCTCTGACGCTTTTTCTGACGATTCTGTCAGGTCTTCTATAGTGAAATGGACCTCTTCTATATTGTCCTACTGAGAGAAATTCTATAGCGTCTTTCAGTTTGCTTCGTTTTTTCCCGGAAAGTATGGCTTTTTCAGCGTTGATAATGACTAGTTCTTCACCATTGAGTAGGCGTTTTGCAATGTATGTTGCCATTCTTCCCAGAATGAGCCCATCAGCGTTTATTACTGTGATCTGTTTTGTTGTTTGCACGTTCTCACCCAATTATTTTGATGTTCGATCCCTTTGGATTATTCTTGACTAGTTCGGCGAAAGACAGGCACTTGCCTTTTGATGCGTTGATTTTCTCTTTCGCTTTTTCAGAGAACGCCAAGGCCGTGACTGTTATGGGATGGCTGATTTCGCCTGTGCTTAAAACCTTGCCTGGGACTACTACGAATTCGTTTTCTTGCGTGTATCTATTGAGTCGGCTTAGGTTCACGGCTGGACGATTCCTTCTGGGTTTGGCCAGTCGTTCGGCGAGGTCTTTCCAGATTTCAGCTTTACTGTCTGTAGTTTGCTTTTTGAGAAATCGAATAAGCTTTACGAGTTCGGGATTTGTGGTCTTAGCTTTCCTCACTCTTCTTCACCTTGATTTGACCTTCAAACTCTTTCAATTGTCTGTCCAATATTCTAACGGCTTCTTCCAGTATTCTGTCTGGCCGAAGCGCACCTGTAGATTCCAAGCTAAAAATGAACGAGTTTTCTTCCCAACCAACCTGTATTGGTTTAGGATCTTGTGAACAGGCCTCCACGCAATCTTGGCATAGTGTGCATGCCATTAGGTCTTTGACTTCTATTTTGTCGCCGGTCTTTGCTAAGACTCTTTTTGGGCAGATGTCCACACATTTTCCACAGGCATCACAATGCTTGCTTGAGATCTGTATCTTTGGGAAATACTTGTAGGCGCACATTGACACTGGTTGCCATTTTGCATGGTTCTTGCCTTTGCCGAGCCTTGCGTAGGCTTCAAGTCTTAGTTTCTGTTCTTTCGCTAGTTTTACTATTGGAATAGTGTCGCTTACCGGTGTTACTTCCTTGTTTTCGGAGACGAGTTCTCCTGAGTAGACTGATCTGGTTCCCTCTTTTGCTTCTACGTCCAATGTGAGTGTGACTCGGCACAGGTTACAGCCGAATTCGCTCTGGCACTTGCAGTCTTCTGGCAGATTGTAACCCTCTAAGTCGGTTTTGAGTGGGACAAGGCCCAGCCTGTGGGCTATTGTCTCATCTTGCATGATGGACGAGTTCTCTAGCATCACTACCTCGTCTATTGCCATGCATGGAACTTCAGAAACTATTACTCTTCTCAAAGCGTTCACATACGGAACGTCAACTTCCTTAATCATTAATCGCATGTTCTTGTCGTCTTTTTCAAGCACTTTTATTTCCACTTATTTAGACACTCCGTAATGGAACCATGATAACTGGTGTGCCGTTCAATAGAATATTGGTGCATTATTTCAATTTTTCTATTGAAACAATAACATCACGAATTGCTAGACTCTTCTTCCTCTTCTTCCGCCTGGTCTTCTTGTTCCATCATGTGGGACGGGTGTGATCTCTTCAATGCGCTCTATGCGGAAACCGGCTCTTGCAAGGGCCCTTATTGCAGCCTGTGCGCCTGGGCCTGGGGTTCTTGGTCCTGAACCGCCGGGGGCTCTTACTTTGATGTGGATGGCTGTTATTCCTTTGTCTCTAGCTGTGTCTGCTGCCGCGCTTGCTGCCCGCATTGCGGCGTATGGGGATGACTCGAGTCTGTCCTGTTTTACGAACATTCCTCCGGATGTTCGAGCTATGGTTTCTGCGCCTGAAATATCTGTTATGTGAATTAGAGTGTTGTTAAATGAGCTGAAAATGTGGACTACAGCCCATTTTTCGTTTCTCTTGCTGGAACTCATCATGCTTCCTCCATTTACTCTTTGCTTGGACTAGCGCTTGGTGGGGTTGCTACGGCTACAGCTTGGCGCAGAGGGTGGCTGGGGTTTGCAAGCGGGCTTTTAGGAGCGTATGATATGTGGCCTTCTTCGTCTTTCTTTACTATGTAGTTCGGTGAAGTGACTCGTCGGTCTTCTATGGCTATGTGCCCATGGGTTATCATTTGCCGGCATTGGTGGGTTGTCTTTGCTAGTCCTTTGCGGAAAACGATTGTTTGAAGTCTGCGTTCTAAAATGTCTTCTATCGTTAGGTCTAGAACGTCGTCTAGGACGGCTGTTTCATTGAGAACGCCGATTCTTTTGAGGCGAGCTACAAGTTCGTCTTCCATTTTCCTGCGTTCTTCGGCTGATCTGCCGATGAGTGAACGTGCTATTCCTCTGAAATTTGACAACATGGTTTCATGTAGCCACAGCTCATGTTTGTTTCTTAGACCATATTGCCCAAGCAGTTTCAGTTCTTCCTGCAAAACGTTTGTTCGCCATGGGAAGCGTGGCGTTTCATACTTCTTTCGCTGTTTCTTAGGATCACCCATAGCTATTCACTCTTCGCGGCTGCTGCTCTTGCCATCACGTCTTTCTTCTTGACACCCATAGCTTTTCCTGCTCTTCCAGTGGTTTTGGTTCTTTGTCCACGCACTTTCAGTCCATAAGCGTGGCGATATCCGCGCCATGACTTTGTATCCTTCATTTCTTGTATGTCCGTTTTTGACTTGAGAATGAGATCTGCACTAATCAGGTGCATGTTTTTTCCATTTTCTGGGTCTTTTCTTCTGTTGGCAAGCCAAGATGGTACGCCATACTTCAGTGGGTCTTTTGCTATTTCTTCTATTTTGTCAATTTCTGCTTCTGTTAAAAATCCTGCCCTCTTTTCTGGGTCTATGTCTGCTTTTCTCAAGATTGCGTGCGCAAGGCGCACGTTTATTCCTCTAATTTTTGATACCGCGTAAGACGCTTTTAAGGTACCGTCTACGTTAGCATCAACGATTCGCATTATGTGTCGAAATTCTTCTGACATCCATTGACATCCGTTAACGTTTGGAGCTAACTAGGAGATAACCAGATTTTATTTAAACCTTACTAGTCCAAAACTTTATAATGGTGTGAACCGCGAATCAAGGATCTTTTTGCATCTGTCTTTCTTATGAATGTTTCTTCTGTCAAGGGAGGGGTAGCATCCAGCGGGAGTTTTGGAAAACCAGTAAAGATCCAACTCGGTAGCTGTGGCGTATTGACAAAAAGTGGGAATGGTTGTCTTTCTGAAAGACTGTGTGCAGGTTTTCGGCCAAATATATCACATTAGGCCGCCGTCTTGCTGAGATTTTTGCCTTTGAGCAATTTTCTCCATGCTGGAATTATTCCTCTGTCAGCTAGTACAACAATTCCCAAGGACACGAAGCAAAGTGGCACTCCTATGATCAGACCTTGGGCGATCCAGGCTAAACCTGTTAAGAGCCACGACGCGACTGTTTTCATTTGGCTCATGATTGGTGTTTCTCCTCCGCCGTCAGCAGATTCTTTTAGGCCTATGCTTACTTCGGAAAGCGGTTTTTCAAGTAGTCCAGTTTGATTCACTACAGTTTCAGTGATGGTTACGCTGATATGCGTGACTTTTCCGTTTGCGCTTATAAATTGTCTTACGTCAAAAGTGAATGAAGCCACGTTTTCTGTTGGAATTTTGCAGTCTAACGTTCCTGTCCAGAGTTCATTTTCATAGATCATATTCAGATTAGGGATTATTCCTCCATAACCATACGTAAGGTTCTTCAAAGTCTTAACTACTGTTTCAAATGAGCCTTTTGCTAGTTCTCCTTCAATGTTTTCCCTGACGACTTGCTGAACTTCGGTCGTGGTGCTTGATGTCCTCCCACTTAGTGCTGCACCCGAGAACGAGGCAGAGGAACCTACGGTTTTCTCTGGCGGTCTAGGCTGATTCACATAAACCGTCAAAGCGGAGAGTATGATTGCCATGACTATGGCTAAGGCCAACTCCATCTTCGTTCTTTTCCTCAACTTTCACACCCAGAGATAGTATGATGTAGGAACCGCTTAATGCTACGCTTTAGAACGTGTTGGTACCAGAAAACGAACAGTGCAAGAAGCTTTCTAACTTGAGAGCTTGTTAAGTAGATGAAAACGGATTGACTCAGATTTTCACAGCATTCTCCGGGGCGATGGAAAGAGTCGGGCGACGTCGTTGTCGTTTTTTCCATAAAGCTTATGTGGGCACCAGTCAAGCTTTTCTCGAAGGTGTCACTGCAAAATGGGTTTCAATTGGGATCCTGTTTACATAGTGAATCTGGCATTGTGCATAGTCATCTTCATATTAGGTTACTGGGGCTACAGGAAAAGGCGCGACACCGTGCCTCTTCTCATCGGCATAGCCTTTGGGTTATTTGGCATTTCACACCTTGTCACGCTTTTCGGCCTAGCAGCAGATTGGACCAACGTGTTGATCGGGATCAGAGTGCTTGCCTATCTTACAGTGATCTATGCCTTGTACAAATATGTAACAATGAAAGCAAAGTAGTCACATTTCAGGATCGCGAGCAACTCAGCGCGTGCGGGTGATCAGAACCGAGTTCAAGCAGTGTACCGTTCTGCATTCTGAGTTGAGACAACCGGGAGTTAACTCATGCATCTTTCATAACAGATCTTGCACGCGTGCGAATAGGTTATTGCAAAACTGAATCTGTTCTGGAGCGCTCGAAGGCTCCTGCATTTGTTGTTTTCGATATCTTCTTAACGTTCATTTCGTTTTGTTTTCCCGAGATTTATCTTGCTTTTGCAGAAATGATACCAATAAATGTGTGAGAAGTCTTTCTAGCAATTGTTTTATAAGTCCATACGAATGAATAAGAGAGCGTAAAAGTCTGGTCACTTTCAAGGGAAGAAGGACAGCAATGTTTGGGAAGAGTATGCGTGGGTAACACCTTCAGTGGTATGCTTGGAAAAGGTGAAATATTCCGACTGAGGTTGAAAGCCGTCCGATCGGGCATCTGGTTCAGAGCGTTGAGAAGGATTGACCGAGCTTTGATAGATTTGACGTTGAGAGTCACTGACGAAGTGCATAGTAGTACTTTGGCTAGGGCATTAGCATCAGTAGTAGCACGACTGGAAAACGCTTTTGAAAACATGGTTTCGCGTGCCACTAGGGAGGTTGGCTTACAGCTTGCTGTTAAGATGAGTTCAGTGGCGCGGAGTTGGGGTCATGTTTCGGCTTCGAGTTGGGCGACTGACCTGTCTCTCGCGAGGTTTCTGGCGGTAATGCACATCAACGATCCAATGGGTATGCGTGTCCGATAGCGTTGTAGGGACGAAGTTGCCATGGATGTAGAAGAAGAAAAGAGACTGTTTATGAGCAGGATGGATCTTGGCACATCTGAATCTTTCACAGTTGTAGGAATCCCCGCATTCAACGAAGAAAAAACCATAGCACGAGTTATTGTGCAGGCAAAGAAGTATGCCAATACGGTCATAGTCTGTGATGACGGTTCAACTGACCTGACTGCAGAGATCGCGAAAGGTCTTGGCACAGATGTCGTTAAGCATGAGCGGAATCTAGGTTACGGTGCAGCTGTCAAATCATTGTTCAAGCGCGCAAGAGAATTGGAAGCTGACATTCTTGTCACATTAGATGGTGATGGACAGCATGATCCAGATGAAATCCCAAAGATCGTGAAGCCTATCGTTGACGGCACGGCCGACATTGTTGTCGGTTCAAGGTTTGTTGATAAGCATACAGCCGCGGCTATGCCTTGGCTTAGAAGGGCTGGAGTGAAAGTCATCACAAAACTTGCCAATAATGGGTCAAAGAATGATGTCAAGGATGCGCAAAGCGGGTTCAGGGCTTACAACCGCAAGTCTCTGGAGGCCTTGAGTCTTTCTGAAGACGGTATGGGTGTCAGTACCGAGATCTTGATCAGCTCAAGGCAGAAGGGCCTGAGAACTTGCGAGGTCCCTGCTTCCTGCAGTTATGGCAAAGACCTGAAGACTTCAACGCATAATCCAGTCAGACACGGCTTTGGCGTGGTGATGTCCATCATCAAACTCATTGTTGAAGACAAGCCTCTGATTGTGCTGGGAATACCTGGAATAGTCTGTCTAATAGCAGGAGCTTCTTTTGGGGTCTGGATGTTGCAGATCTATGCTGCGGGGCATCAGATAATGACGAACGTTGCGTTGGCTTCCTTAGCGTTTATCATGATAGGTTTCTTCTGTTTGTCTACTGCGATAACGCTCTACGCCATTTCAAGGCTTGCTCGAAAAATGAATAACCGCTAGTTCTCACCATGTACTGTGGAACCGTGATTTCTGGTTCAGGGCTTTGAGTAGATTGAGAGTCGCGATAGTTTTAGGGACTAGGCCGGAAATCATCAAGTTCTCACCAATCATTCGCGAATGTGAGCATTCAGGGCTTGATTATTTTATTCTGCACACTGGGCAACATTACTCGTACAACATGGACAAGGTCTTCTTTGAGCAACTCAGGTTGCCTGAGGCGAAGCACAATTTGGATGTGGGGTCTGGCAGTCACGCCACGCAAACGGGCAAGATGCTTGTAGGCATTGAGAACGTTCTCCGTAGGGAGATGCCAGACATGGTATTGGTTCAAGGTGACACAAATACGGTCTTGGCTGGCGCTTTAGCTGCCGTGAAGCTTGGCCTGAGAGTTGGGCATGTGGAAGCTGGTTTGAGAAGTTATGATAGGAAAATGCCCGAGGAGGTCAATAGAACATTGACTGACCACTGTTCTGATTTGCTGTTCGCTCCTACTGAAAAGTCAAAGAGGATACTTCTTGGCGAGGGCATCGCAGAAGAGAGGATTTTCGTGACTGGTAATACTATCGTGGATGCTGTTGTTCAGAACTTGGAACTCTCCAAAACTGGAGTGGATGTTTTGAAGGATTTGGGTCTTGAAGGTGGCAAGTACTTGGTGGCTACTGTGCATCGCCAAGAGAATGTTGATGATGAAACGAGGCTCCGTGGCATCATCGAAGGGCTGGAGAGGGTTCAAAGAGATTGCAGTGCTGAATTGATCTACCCTATTCATCCTAGAGCTGAGAAGAATCTTGAAGCGTTTGGACTGAGGCCAAAGAGTATTAGAATGGTTCAGCCTTTGGACTATTTGAGTTTCTTGCAGCTTGAAAGTAACGCCCGGCTTGTGCTTACTGATTCCGGCGGTGTCCAAGAGGAAGCTTGCGTCTTAGGCGTTCCATGCGTGACTTTGAGAGATAGTACAGAGAGGCCTGAAACCTTGGAAGTCGGGTCGAACGTTTTGGCAGGAACAGAGCCGAATGACATAGTTGAGAAAGCTGTGTTCATGCTTGAGGCAGACAAGGCTTGGGAGAATCCTTTCGGAGATGGCAAGGCAGGTGGACGGATAGTTGATTTGATGAGGTGTGAGCTTGGTGAAAGGCAGTAGAGTTTTGGTGACTGGTGGTTTGGGTTTCATCGGTTCGAATCTTGTACGTGAATTGGAAAAGCGTGGACACACTGTTTGGGTTTGCGATCTAAGGCACAGTGACAACGACAATTATGTGAGGTGTGATGTCGGTGAATATCGGCAGGTTGAGCGTGTTTTTGAGAAATGTGATTTTGACTATGTTTATCATGCGGCGGCGGAGTATGGCAGATGGAATGGCGAAGACTACTACGAGAACCTCTGGTTGACTAATGCCGTAGGCACTAAGAACGTTCTTAGGCTTCAGGAGAAGAACAAGTTTCGGATGGTTTTCTTCGGCAGTGCAGAGGTCTACGGCGATTACGATGGTGTGATGACTGAGGACGTTATGGATAAGATCCCAATAAAACAGATGAACGATTACGCCACATCAAAATGGGTTAACGAGCTGCAGATAATGAACTCTGCGCTGATGTTTAGCACTGGAACCGTGAGGGTGAGGCTTTTCAACGTTTATGGAGTGGGCGAACATTACACGCCTTACCGTGGGTGGATACCCAAGTTCATACACAAGGCACTTCGTGACGAGTCTTACACCGTCTATTTGGGGCACAAGAGGACACTGGAGTACGTTGAAGACGTTTGCAGGACGCTCGCCAACATCATGGACCATTTTAGGTCTGGTGAAGTCTACAACTTGGGAGGAGACAAGCAGTATGAGATTAAGTATGTTTCTGACATGATTCTGAAGTGCCTCGAGAAAGATGATTCCAAAGTCAGTTACAAGGAGGCTGAGGCCTTTACGACGAGGGTTAAGACGCCTGACTCCTCAAAGGCAAAAAGAGACTTGGGTTTTAAGCTCACGGTTTCGGCAGAAGAAGGCATTCGGAGAACGGTTGACTGGTTCAAGAAGCTCTACGGGCCGTGACGTGATCTTGAAGTTTGAAGAAGTTTTAGAGCATTACGCTGGCAAGAGAGTTCTGATCACGGGTGGAGCAGGCTGCATCGGAAGCAACCTCGTGAGAACGCTTTTGAAGGCGGAACCAGAAAGAATCGTGGTCATCGACGACCTTTCATCGTCCTACGAGTGGAACCTGCCCAAAGACGCGCGAGTCGCTTTGGTTAAGGGAAGCATTCTTGACGAGGAAAAGATGAAAGACGCTTTCAAGTCCAAGCCTCATTTCGTATTTCACCTTGCTGCTCACTTCGCCAACCAGAACAGCGTGGATCATCCTGAAACTGATCTGCTCGTTAACGGTTTGGGAACCTTAAGAGTGCTTGAGTACGCGAATCTGCTAGGCGTGGAGCGGTTTGTTTTTGCTTCTTCGGGCTGTTCAGTGTACGGGAGCCAAGCGCCACTTCCCTTGAAGGAAGATTACGTTTCAATACATTTGGATACTCCTTACCAGATCAACAAGCTGGTGGGCGAACTCTACTGCAATTACTTCTGCAGTTACTATCATTTGCCTGTGGCGGTGGCAAGGTACTTTAACGTTTATGGTCCCGGCGAAGTGCCCGGCAAGTACAGAAACGTCATTCCGAACTTTATGTGGACGGCGTTGAACAAGAAGCCCTTGCCCGTTATGGGCACTGGTGAAGAAACAAGGGACTTCACTTTTGTCGAGGATATTGTGGATGGGACGTTGCGTTTGGGTGTGGTCAAAGAAGCGATTGGTGAGGCGATCAACCTAGCATCTGAGACTGAGACAAGGGTGATTGATCTGGCTAACTGGATAAATGAGTTGACGGGGAACGAAGCGGGAGTAGCTTCGGGTCCTAGAAGGGATTGGGATAAGGTGGTTAAGAGAAGGGCGTCTATAGAGAAGGCTCGGAGGATGCTGGGGTATGAGCCGAAGACGTGTATGAAGGATGGCTTGAAGAAGACTTATGCATGGATTGCAGAGAAGAAGAGCAGGATTTCCCAGTTACTCTGCTAGCGAGTTCGGCATCGTTGTTTTCTGCGGGTGAGCATCTTGAGAGAACAAGGATATTCCAACGGTATCTTGACGAATTGAGGCTAGGTTGACCAGGCCTTGGACAACTACAGAATAGGTCCTCTCAAGAAGATATTGAGATGCAAGACATCCGTTGTCTAAGGGCGAGAGTTCGGTTCTGACTTGAATGTGTTGGTGATAGCTCGGTATTTTCCTCCAGACTTGGGGGGTTCGGCAACCAGAGCGTATAATCTGGCTAAGGGTCTATCTTTGAACGGTTGCAACGTCAGTGTCGTCGCTGCTTTTCCACATTATCCCTATGGGGAAATACCGAGAGAGTACAGGTGGAAGCCGATTAGAGTGGAGTGGATGGGGAAAATCAAGGTCATACGGACTTTTATGCCTCCGATTAAGTCTGAGGGTTTCTTCAAGAGGCTAGTGCTCATCGGGGTTTTTGCGGTTTCTTCATTGTCTGCTTTGCCTTTTGTGGGGAAAGTTGATGCTGTGTGGTCTTCAAGTTGGGTTCCTGGCATAGTTTGTGGTAGGGTGAAAAGGCGGCCTGTGGCGTTGAATGAGGATGATTTGACGCTTGAGGATTTGGTTGATCTTGGGCTTGTTGGCAAAGATTCGTTGGTTCTCCGAATAGCTGAGTGGGTATACCGTGTGTTTTTGGTTAAGGCTGATGCAGTGACGCCGATTAGTCCAGCATACGTTGAAACGTTGTCAAAGAAGTACTGCGTGAAAGAGAGTAGGATTCACGTGGTTAGAGGTGGCGTGGACTTGTCCGTGTTCAAGCCAAGTGGGCATAAACGGGAATCTGGGAAGTTTGTGGTTCTGTATTCTGGAGCATTTTCTGTGGCTTATGATTTTGAGCAGATTTTCAGAGCTGCAAAGATTGTTGAGGAAGTAGATGGTGATGTTGAGTTTGTTGTTCAGGGTAACGGTGAGCTGTTGGGTTCTATGTTTTCTAAGGTTGCTGAGTTGAACGTGAAGAGCGTTAAAATTGTTGATAGGCTTTTGAGTAGGCAGGATGTGGCTGAGCTGCTAGGTCAGGCTGACGTGTTGGTTTTGCCTCTTGCTGAGTATAAGAAGCCTTATCGTGGGATGCCGTCGAAGCTTTATGAGTATCAGGCTGTTGGCAAGCCGATAATTTGTTGTAGTAGGGGGGTGCCTTCGGTTTATGTAAAAGAGACTAATTCGGGCTTAGCCGTTTACCCAGGCGACTACGAGGCTTTAGCTAAAGCGGTCATAAGCTTGAAGAAAGATACTGAACTTGCAAGAATGATGGGCGAAAACGGAAGAAAATACGTGGAATCTGAAGCGTCTATGGAAGCCATAGGCTTAGAAATGAAAGAAATCCTCGAAACATTAGTAGAACGGAGAGACTGAACGCTTGCGAGTATTATTTATGGCACGTACTTTTAGCGCGTGCGCGCTCCTGCTAAGGCTACGTTTGATCTTGGCTACAAATTGGCGAAGCGTGTATAGATGAATATTTTACAAGTTGTTCCGGTTTTTAACCCTCCAGAATTGTATGGTGGATCACAGCAGGTAGTCTATCAAATATCAAAAGAACTCGTCAAAAGAGGACATAACGTCTGCATTTATACATCTGATGCAAAGAGAAGCAATCTAAATGAGAGGGTCTGGAACGCAGTTGAGCATATCGATGGAATTAACGTGTTCCATTTTAAGAATGTTAACGCTCCCCTAACTAGGGCGGGTTTTGTAATTACACCCGAAATGAGAAAAAGTCTTGTGCAAGAATGGGCACATTTTGATTTGGTTCACGTTCATGAAGCTCGAAGTTACCAGAATATAATTGTCTGGCTGATCGCAAGGAAGCATAAACTGCCCTATGTAGTACACGCACATGGCCTCCTAGGCGGGCGAATTGGCTTGACTAGAAAGATTTGTGATTTAGTTTATGGAACCAAAGTTTTGAAGGACGCCTCGATGTGTCTTGCTTTGAATGAACATGAAGCAGAACAGTATAGGCGTGTTGGCGTGCAGGATGAAAGAATTGCGATATTGCCCAATGGAATCAACTTGGCAGAATATTCTGATTTGGGTCCTGAAGGTCTGTTCAAGAGAAGATTTGGCATAACTGAAAACAAGCGAATAGTGTTGTACTTAGGCAGAATCCACAGAGCAAAAGGAATTGATTTCTTAGTAAGGGCCTTCGCCTATTTGGCAGACAATAATAGAGGAAATTTGAAGCTCGTGATAGCAGGACCAGACGACGGCTATTTAAGTGAAGTCACGACTTTAGTCAATTCCTTGGGTATATCCGACTTGGTGTTGTTCACAGGTGTACTATCCGCAGAGGATAAAGTTAGTGCTTATGTAGATTCAGATGTAGTAGTGAATGTGGAGCCAAAGAATGTGTTCGGTCTCGTTCCCTTAGAAGCCGCGGTATGTTCAACACCGGTAATAGTCAGCAATGGCAATGCCATCAGCGAAACCATTTCCGAAGGAAAATTCGGTTTTTCGGTGACATATGGTGACATCAACAAACTTGCGGGGATTATGGCCAAGATACTTAACAACGACGACCTGTCGAGGAGTATGGGTCAGAAAGGGCGTAAGTTTATATTTGAAAACTTTGATTGGACCAACCTTGTAGTTAAGCTTGAGGACATTTACAAAGATGTCGTGAAGAGGAATTGATGGAATATCTCGCAGTTTAGCATTCAGAAAACCGTAGATCGATAGACTTTACTGTAGTGTGGTCTTAGCTAAATGGACATACTTCAAATCACACCGATTATGGACCCTGACAATCTTTGGACGGGTCCGCATAGCGTGGTCTTTGACATCTCCAAACGTTTGGCTAGAAAGGGGCACAATGTAACTGTTTGTACTTCTGATATGGTAAATATAAAGACGAAAATTGCGGCAAGTTCAGAAAGCGTTTTCGATGATTTTGAAATAGTTAGGGTAAAAAATGTTAGTTCGCATTTATCGAATGCTATAGGTTTGTTAATCACACCAGCGCTTAACAAGTTTCTCTCGGAGCACATTCAAGATTACGATCTAATCCATATCCACGAATACACGACGTATCAAAACATTGTTGTTCACAAGTATGCTAAAAAACACGGTGTTCCATACATTCTTCAAGCTCACGGTTCAATACCAAGAATAGGCAAGAGATTCAGGAAATGGCTTTATGATATTACCTTTGGGTACAATATTTTGCAGGATGCTTCAAAGGTCATCGCTCTCAGCCGGATAGAGGCTGAGCAGTATAAGCGTATGGGTGTGCCTGAAGAGAAGATTGCCATTATACCTAACGGAATAGACCTTTTAGAATACGCTGACCTGCCGCCTAAAGGCTCTTTCAAGAAAAAGTTCGGCATAAGAGAAGACGAAAGAATAGTGTTATACTTGGCCAGAATACATAAGATAAAGGGAGTAGACATTCTTGTTAGGGCTTTTGCAAACGTAATTAAGAAACTGGATGATGTTAGGCTTGTGGTTGTAGGGCCGGACGATGGGTATCTAGGCGAACTTGAAACTTTAATTAAGGCTCTTAAGATGGAAAACAACGTATTGATTACAGGTCCCTTGTACGGTAGAGATAAGCTTGAAGCATATGTAGATGCGGATGTGTATGTTCTGCCTTCGAGGTATGAGATATTCGGAATGACTGTTCTCGAGAGTGTAGCTTGTGGAACTCCAGTAATATTAACGGAGAACTGTGGAATTGCAGAGCATTTTAGGGATAAAATTGGTTTAGTTGTTAGTCCTGATTTGAACCATATGAGTGAGGCGTTATTTGAAATGCTGATAAACAGAAAAAAACAAAAAGTCTTTAGAGAAAACTGCAAAACTATGATAAAGAAGTTCGACATTTCCGATTCGATTTCAATACTCGAAAAGGCTTACAAAGAAGCGATTGAGCAACATAGTTACGAATAGACTTGTTTCTATCTTTTTGCAGAAAGGTGGAAAAGAATTACCCGCGGAGATTACCAAATCGAAGATTTTGCAGATGGCATTTTATTTTTATCCGACGTTAGGTGGATGCAGCATTGACTGAAAAACTGTGGAAAGATGCTAAAGTCAGTTTTTTCACTTAAGGAACTTGTGGGTGAGCTCGAACAAATATACAATGAAGTAGCTGTTGTATGACAAAAGATTCAAAAGAACGAATTTATAGAGACGCTGCATTACGCTGTTCCTCCGAGTTTGCAAAAACAACAGCAGATCATTGTGCTCAAAGAATGAGCATAAAACTAGCCATAGTGCATTGCATGATAGCACCTTACAGACACCCCCTATTTGAGCATCTTTCTCAAAATTTGGATTTAATGGTTTACTATTGCTCAGTTAGGCATAGTTCGCGTGAGTGGGATTTATGGCCTCGAAAATATAATTACAAGTATAAACTTCTTCCAAGAATACAGCTTGAAACGTCAAAGACTGATGTAAGTCTGAATCCATCGATCATAAAGGAACTCGTAGTAAATCGGCCTAACATGCTAATACTGAGCGATTACAATAGTCCAACGGTATGGCTTGCCCTTGCCATAGCTAAATTATTGAAGATCCGCTTAATTTATTGGACGGAAGGTATACGGGAACCTCAATCGATCTTGGGGAAACTGAGCAGACCATTGAGGATATTGTTCATAAAGGGATCAGGTTCAATAATAGTTCCTGGGCGATTGTCACGAAATTATGCTCTTAGCTTGGGCGCCACTATGGAAAAAGTGTTTATCGCTCCGAATGTCATAGATAATGAATTATTCATCAGGGTATCGGAAGAATTTAGGTCACGCAAGGATGCGCTAAAAGGTCAACTTGGACTAAAAGGCAAAATCATTGTCCTGTATGTAGGTCAGTTGATAAAAAGGAAAGGTGTTGAATATCTTCTTTATGCTTATGGAAAACTCGAACAAGAGCAGGATAATACTGCGTTATTAGTAGTCGGGAGCGGTCCTTTAGAGTCTTATTTGAAAGAACTCGCTACCGCTCTTAAGATCAAAAATATACAATTCATCCGTTCAGGGCTGAATTTCAGAGATCTTGTGAAGTTTTTTTCTACAGCAGATATTCTTTTGTTGCCCACTCTAGAAGACCTGTGGGGTTTCGTTATTAATGAGGCTATGGCTTGCGGGTTGCCTGTAATCGCGACCAAAGCTGCCCAAGCAGCACAAGAAATGATATACTCTGGAGAGAATGGGTATGTTGTAAAAGGGGGTAGCTCTGAAGAGCTATATGTTTATCTCAAATATTTGGTTTGCAATTCAATAAAAAGGGAACAAATGGGTAGTAGGTCGCTAGCAATAGTGACGCGTAGATTTGACGTATCGTACATGGTCGACGGATTCTTATCCGCTATCAACTACTGTCTTAAAGGTATGGAAAATGGTGTCAATGAACGTACTGTCTGCAATTAAGGATCCAAAACTGTTCTTTAAATATATCGGAAGAGCAAGCAACTTAGCTTTGTTTCTTAATTTGGACAAAGGTAAGGTAAAAGAATACCTACGAGAAAGTGAGCAGATTACAAGAACGCTGCAGCAATTGGCGGAGAACGCCGAGCTTGGGGCAATGTTTTCTCCTTTACGGGGGCCAATTGTTTATACCTGCGTTAGAGCGTTGAAGCCTGCTATAATGGTTGAAACAGGTGTAGCATCAGGCGCGTCTACTACCTACATATTGCAGGCGATGGAATTGAACAAAAAAGGCTTGTTATACTCTATAGATTTGCCAAACTCTGATCCAGGTGCGATAGTGCCAGAAAATAAGGAAATTGGTTGGCTGGTAACCTCTAAATTGAGGCATAGGTGGAAGCTGATTTTAGGGCGAAGTCAAGAAAAATTGCCTCTTTTGTTGAGGGATCTTGGAAACATTGATGTTTTCTTACACGACAGCGAACATACGTATGAAGCCATGATGTTTGAATACGAAACTATATGGCCTCATTTAAGAGAAGGGGGCGTGCTCTTATCTGATGACATACAATGGAATAAGGCTTTTTACGAATTTATCAGAAATCACAAACCCAAACGTTGGATAGCTTTCGGTGGATTAGGAGCGGCAAGATTATAGAAGAACCTCTCGCAAACCCTCTGGAAGAAGGTAAGAGACAAATATGTTTCTATTCTCAGTGGAAATATTGATGACTAATCCGCGCGCGATTAAAGAGTAACCAGTGTCATCAATGAAGATTCTTGTTTTAGCGTCGTGCTTCCCGTATCCACCTGAAGACGGAGTTAGAATAAAACTGTATTATTTGATAAAGGGGTTGGCTGAAAGGGGACATAAGATTCACCTATTATCCTTAACGGCTACTGAATATCATAGTCATGAATTGGCCAAGTATTGCGAGACAATAAATACAGTTGAATTGGTTAGACGAAGTACAATAACTAACGTATTGGCAAACCTCCTAAGCAAACACGTGTTATATTCTTCGCACAAATCAGAAACGTTTGCCACAAGGTTGAACCGCATAACCAAACACTCAGACATCGAGATGATACATTTTGATACAATAAATTTAGCTCAATACATAGAAGCTGTTGAAAATCGTCTCCCCTCAGTACTATCAATTAATGACAGTCATTCATTATCGATAAGAGACATCATATTTGTTAAGAAGGAAATGCCACTAATAGAAAAAGCATATTATGCAGGACAACTCCCAATTGCGACGTCATACGAAAGAAACTATTACGAGAAATTTCAGAAGATACACGTCGTATCTTCCGTTGATAAGTGGTACTTAAAATCGTTAAACCCGAAAATGGACGTACAAGTAATTCCGAACGGAATTGACACCAACTTTTACCACCCTTCTGAAGAAACATCGTCCTCGAAAGGATTTTTGCTTGTTTATGTAGCAGGTCTAAGGGCGCACCACCATGAAATTGCTTGGTTTATGAGAAGAGTATTACCATATGTATCGAAAAAAATGAGAAATGTCACACTATGCTTGGTTGGCAGGGATCTTCCAGAATACTTAGTTCACGAGTCGAGGAAAAAAAATAATGTTCACATAACAGGATATGTAACCGACATAAGACCCTTCTTAGATAAAGGTCATGTATTTATCGATCCCCTTTTCAAAAGGGGCGGAATTCCAAATCATGTTTTGCAAGCAATGGCTATGGGAAAACCTGTTGTGGGAACGAAATTCAGTTTCTTAGCAATTGAAGGCGCAAGATCTTGGAAGAACGTTGTTATTGCGAACGATGCAAATGATTTCGCGTCCAAAATAATACACTTGCTGAAAAATGAAGACGAAAGAAAGGTCATTGGGACAAATGCACGGCAACTAATCGAGTCTCGATACACATGGGCGAAAATTATTCCGAGATATGAGGAAATGTACAACCAAGCAATCGTCAAATTTGAGAGTCAATGATCTCAATGAGCCCGTCTTCGACCGACCATACTTACACGAGCAACAGCTGTCCTTTGGTTTCGGTGATTTTGCCAACCTACAACAGATGCCAAATCATTGAAAGAAGCATAAAATCTATTTTTGAACAGACATACAAGAACCTTGAAATGGTCCTAGTCAATGATGGATCATCTGATGGAACACCTATCGTGCTGGAACGTCTTATGATACTGGATGATCGCATGAAAGTGGTTAATAACCCATGTAGAATGGGTCTGCCTGCTTCGAGAAACAAAGGAGTTTCATTTTCCAGTGGTTCATTAATGTTTTTTTCGGAAGATGATCTTATATTAGATAATAATTGCATCTCCATCTTGGTTAACTCCTTACGTAGTCTTGACAAAATAAATGGACAAGTTGCCGCGGTTGGTCCACGCCTAATAACATTTCCTCAGCTTCGTTCTAACAAGCAACGATATGTTGTTTCAATTAGCCGTATTACACGAGACATTTATTGTAACTTCGAATTGGATATAGACCAGTCTGTCGAGGTGGAGACTCTTCATTCATGTTCCCTCATACGTAGAAGTGCCCTGCTTAGTGTTGGCGGATTCGAAAGTAGGCTCTACAAAGGTAGCTACTCACGGGAGGAGACAGATTTCTACTTCCGACTTCGTAGGAAAGGCTACAGCCTGTTCTTTGAACCGCATGCAATAGCATACCACTATTCTGGAGGACTTGGCGGTTGTATTTTGCCCAGTAAGCTTTCAGGGGAGTATTACAACGTAAGGAATCATCTGATGTATTCGGTCAGATTCTATGGAATCTCCACCCTTCTCGTGTTTCCTGCGTTCATTGGCGCGTATTTGATTAGGAAATGGAGAGGTTGTTAATGAATGAAGAGATAATTAGGTTCCTCAAAGTGACTGTAGGCTTTGCGACATGCAGCATCCCTATCGGTTTATCACTAGTATTTTCTACATCTCTCGTTACCCAGATCTCATCTCTTGCTCTGTTGCTAGCTCCTGGCTATTTGATGATGATGTGTATTTGTGATCGTTTTGAGCTTAATGCAAGAAGCATTGCGTGTTTTCTAGCTTTGAGTGTTGGTCTTCTTTATGCAGTGAGCCTCGTCGATCTGTATGCATTGAGGCAATTTCCCTTCAGATTAGCTTTCTTTCTTGCGATAGTGATAACTTACGTCGTCGCAGCTCGTAGATCGATCTCTGGTGTTGATCATCCTTCTGGTCCCTTATTGAAACTATCTACTGAGAAGATAATCTCAATAATGCTTACTCTTCTTGTGGTGATGGTTTTTACATTCGCGTTATTGCATACGCGATTTGACTGTTTAGCAGACAACGATGGCTACTGTTATGTTACGACTGGAAAAGCCTTGTTTAGCGAAGGACCGTATATAATTAAGTGGCAAGAACTCAAGATAGACCGTCCCTATCTTCTTACGTGGGAAGAAGGTAAATACCAACCTGCTTACGTAGGAGTAGACCGCATAGGTTTTGTTCTCTTAGAAGGCTCTTTTGGGGAATTTGCTGGATCCACCACCATCTCCGGGCAGATACTTGCCTTGTTCTTTTATGCCCTGTTACCAGTAGCCACGTATCTGGTCGCAACCCTGATCATGCGAAGACTCTCTGCGCTGATTGCAGCTTGTTTGGTTGACTTCATTCCATACATGATGTGGCATTCTAATCGCATTCTTACCGAGATTCCCATGACCGTCTTTGCATTGCTTTCTATGTATTTCCTCTACGAATATGTACTGAAAAAGAAGAAGAGTGACATGTTCTTCTTCTTTCTCACGTTTCTGTTATCACTATTCATGAAACCCGTGGCAATATTCTTGATCATACCATTCATCACCTTTGTGTCTCTGAGTCTCTTCAAAGATGAATCCCAAGTCGGTCGAACTAGAAAGGCATTCTGGATCATCTTATGGTCGCTTCCTTTTGTTGGCAGCATGTTTCTTACGAGATTTAGGACAGGAGGCTCTTTCCGTGGGATATTATCTTCTGTGCTCAATGTTTTTACGCCTGGCTCATCAGCGTCCTACTCTTTTATCACGAGTGTCCAAAACAACTTTTCACCTATGTTACTCACTCCTACGATGCTCATTCTCGGATTAATCGGCATACCATACATGTTTACGAGAAAGAACTGGAAACGGGGTACAATGATTTTGATGTCCGTGATGCTGCTAACATGGTTTACTTCTGCAATAGGAGTGATGGAAGCAAGAGAGGCAATAATAGTATACCCTTTGATCGTTGTGACTGCAGCATTGGTTTTCGACGCTCTAGAGCTAGGAAATCATGTGAAGACCTTCCTTTTTGCGCTTCCTATCGTTGGCATTTTTTTTGTCTATCTGTATTACTCCTTGCATGGACCGATGCTTCTCTCACCAGGCTTTACTATTACCCAAAGCGAAGCAATGATGCAAATGGAGATCAGTTGGATCGCCTTTTCACTGTTGACTCTTCTTATTGTAGTTGCCCTCTATCGTCGCAAAAATGGGTCACCTCTCACTCTAAAGAAAAGAAACCTATCAAGTCAGACATGGTTAGGCCTCAAGTATGCAATCATAGTATTGTGCATTTCTTTAGTTCTACTGCAGGGTCTTTTTGGAGCAGAAACCTTGACCGAAAGTGGAACGTGGAGCCGCATCTCGCTAAAAGAGACTGGCTTGAGTGAGGCCGCTGATTACATAAACAACTTCACATCAGGTAAAGGAATCTTGCTCACCCAACTCATGGCCAGTGCTCCACTAAACTATTTAACATCTGCAAAGACTCTCCAACCTCCTCCCACATTATCTGACTTTTATCTATCGCTGCAAAAACACGAGTTTGATTACCTAGTACTCCTTCCAAAGGATCCGATAATCTGGTTCCCAAGACCAGAATATATGGAGGGTTTCAAGTCTGGCCCCCCCGAAGGCATGCACGAGATTTACCGAAGACTTAGTCAATCAGTATTCCATTATGATTTTAATAATAGTAGTGCTCTTTTTGATTGGACCCAGCTTAATCCTGCGAAGTCAGCTAATATTGAAGGCAAATGGCTCAAAGTGGGGGGCCTAGTAGACTCAGGTATAGTATCAGTTGGAGTCTTTGGGTCGGAACCATTTAATATCACATGCTCGATGGATTCATTGTCTGATCCTTTGCATTCGCCTCAAATTTGCTGGAACAACGGAGTAGATCACGTAGCCACCTATTTTCAAGATGACGCTTGGGTGCTTGAATCCCATGTTAATGGAACCACAAGTTACGCACGTAAGGAAGACAGATTAGAGATGGGCACTTCTTACAATCTTACGCTTTCAATAACAACAGAATCAGCAAGTGCCTCGGTTAATGATAGACTTATCGGGACCCAACATTGTGGTCTGGGAACGGTTGAAAGCGGTCACATCATTATCAGCTCAACACACTGCGCTAACGGCGCTATCTCAGACGCTACGATCACAGAGTCTCAAAGCGCGCCCCCACTGTTCATAGTTTATGCAAGAGACGGCGTTCATTGATGCACGTATGTCTAATCTCCGACGAATATCTGGAAGAGAATCCCTTAGGTGGCATCGGAACATACACAAGGCAGCTCTGCAAGATGATTGAATCCTCTGGCCACCAAGTCACAGTAGTGACTTTTGGTAAATGTCGAAGCAAACACAAAAAAGGGAACATGGCCCCGATTGTGATAAGAAGAGAGCCAATCCCAAAACTTTCTTTGTTTGTCGATTCCTTTCTGGTCTTGATCACAATTCTCAGACTAAACAAGCAAGAAAGGATTGACGTCATTGAAGTCCCAGAATGGCGCGCTCTAGGGTTTTTCATTGCTCTTTTTCGCAGATTGTTCGGTACTCTGCCCCCACTCGTGGTGCGACTCCATACGCCCCTCGTAATAGTTAGGTTCTACAATGGTGAGAGCCTATCCATGATGGACAGGGTGAGAGATTGGATGGAACGTTTCTCTGTCAGATTCTGCGATGCGATCACGTCTCCATCACGAGCCCTAGCAGTATGGGTTTCCGAGAAATGGCGCCCGAGAAGACAAATTGTTGTGATCCCAAACTTCATAGAAACCATTGTTCCGAAAGTGAAAACCTCCATGAACCATAAAGGAAAAACAGTACTATTCATAGGGAATTTGGCAGTGCGCAAAGGTTTTGCTGTTCTTATGGATGCCTTGCCAATTGTGTTCCGCGAAACAAACGCGGAGTGCCATATCGTTGGCAGGAAAAGTTCTGATCGGGACCTCAACCGTATGTTAGAAGAGGTGTTGTCCCATTGGAAAGGAGTAAAGTATTTGGGGTTCGTTGACGAAACAGCCAAAATGAAAGAATTGGAACAATCGGATGTCGTAGTCATTCCTTCATTGTGGGAGAATTTTGCGATGATTTGTATCGAAGCACTGGCATCATCAAAAGTGGTAGTTGCGTCCAAAGTTGGAGGATTGAAAGAGATCATTTCAGACGGGGTTAATGGATTTCTAGTTCCTGCGGCAGATCACAGGATCTTGGCATCTGCGATAAAGGGTGTTCTCCTCATGGATCCAATTCAAAGAAAACGCATTGAAAACAACGCCAAGAGAACCGTGGAAACTCGATACGCATCATCTGTCATAGGAAAAACAATGATCGACTTTTACTTTCGTGTTGCAGAACATAAGAAGACATGAGTTGACATATTGGATGATTAAAGGTTAGCACACGTTTTGAAATACGCGCTAGACACCACAGATTTATTCAGGAAGACCGAAGAAATAGAATAGGGAGAATGTTGGCATGAGACTTCCAAGCTCAGATCTAATCAAAGATGCGGAAATGAGGTTTTTGTACAAATTTGACATGAAAGAGCTATTCAATCCAGATGAGAGAAATATGACGCGATTCTGTTATGAAACCAAGCTTAACCTAGTTCTGGACATGATAGATAAGAAGGTAAAGAAAGGGGACAGTATTATTGATATTGGGTGTGCACAAGGAAACTACACATTATCTATTGCATCTAAAGGAATACATTCAATAGGTATTGACTTGCGGAAACAATTTATGAAGTACGCTATGATGAAGGCTGAGAAACGTGAGAGGGCAAGTGCAGATTTTCTAGTGGCAAACGCAGAATACTTACCTTTCAAATCGGGAAGTGCCAATTGCGTGTATCTTGGTGAGATACTTGAACACCTATCTGAGCCCGCTGAAGTGTTGAGAGAAGCAGGTAGAGTGCTTAGAGCAGGAGCCCCCCCTGATTATTTCGACCCCAAATGTCAAAGGCGGAGCTTGATAGATTGAAATTCGGCGCCAACACCCATGTTTTTGAATTTACAAAGGAGGAACTTCTCCCGTTGCTGTCAAATCAATTCAGGATTTTGTATTTCAAATACTTGTGGTTAGTGCCTCCAATTTCGTTGTTATACAAAATACCCCTTCCAACCAAGATCATAAGAAAAATCGAAACGTTAATACTGCGTATTCCAGCTATTGCACCGAAATTGGCGGGGGACATGATTTGCATGGTTGCAACTCCAACGCGCGTCTACGGTGCCCACCTGAAAGGATCTCTGATTCCATATCGCACTGAAACGTAAGAGTCAAAGGCATTTGCGTCTCATTTTTTATTCTTCGGTAAAAGGATATTGGCAGAGAATACTTTGACAGAGCAGTTTGGTCTGACAGTAGCGAGAATTGACAATGGAGAGAATCCGTTAGGTGGTTTGGAACGCGTTACCATTAGTTGACTTAAATTGGATGAAGGAAGGTTGAGTTCCATTAAACTACTTCTCAAGATTGCATCTTTTCTAAATGCATTGACGCTTTTCTTACCTTGGTGGTCTCGGTTCGAAACCTACAATAGAATACAATCCGATGCTTTTCTTTTTGGCTTTCTCAGGTATAGAGTTGACCCAGCCCCTAATATGTGGGTATATCCTTCCAGCGGAGCACCCTTGCTCTTTGAAAAATGGCCTGACACATATCAACCTTTCATGTTGATAATAATGATATTAGTCTGTCTGGGTGGTCTTTGTTACATTAAAGCGTCAATGACGTCTAACGGGATCTGTCGCACGGAGGCCGCAGGTTGTCTATTTTCCGCTGGGGCTTTAATAATATTTATCTATTCCGTAGTCAGCATCAATGAATCTGGAGGTTTTGTAGGAGCTACTTCTAACGCTGCTGTAAGCTGGGGACCTGACATGGGCTTTTTCCTCATGTTGTTCTCGACAACAATAGCCCTAATAAGTCTGATCTCCAAGCTTAAAGCTCTAAGATTACGGATCCACGTGACACTTATCACAAGAAAACACACCGATTGAAGGCTTGTAGATGAACTCGAATTGATCTCTCTACAGCGGGTCTTTCCTCGTGAGAACGAACAACGTCGGCTCTTCCATCTCGGTCACATGTCAACGGTTGCGCGTACTCGAAGAAGTGATGATATACCTTGGCAATTCTTGTAGCGCGCAATTGTTTGGTCGGTTTAAGTTCCGAATGGTGTCATTATAGAAATGAAGGTTTCTAATTAATGGAAATAACTCCCAAAGAATATTGGAACAGAATCTGGTCAGAAATCAACCCAGGAATCGTTAATTCAGTGCTCTTTGAAGACATCTTTCAAAAATGCTTAAGGTACGATGCAACACTACGTTGTCTTGAAATAGGATGCATTCCCGGGAATTTTCTTATCTTCCTTCATAAGAAATACGGCTTCAAAATATATGGTGTTGATTATTCAGACGAAATGAGTATCTTGGAAGAAAACATGAGAATAAATGGCGTAGAAAAGTATAGGGTTTTTAACAAGGAATTTCTATCGTGGAAAACTCGCATGAGATTTGATGTGGTTTGTTCCTTTGGCTTCGTAGAACACTTCACTGACTATAGGAAAGTCATTGAAAAACACGTAAGCCTTTTGAAAAAAGATGGGTTGCTGATATTGGCTGTTCCGAATTTTAGATATGGAAGGGCTTTATTGCAGATGCTTTTCAGAGACTTATCAAACATAAAACGGAATCATAACATGAAAGTCATGAATCCAGATGTTTTGCGGAATGCAGTGACAGGAGAAGATCTCAAGATTTTACTCTTGAATTACTGGGGAACATTCGGCTTCTGGTTAAGCTATGAAGGGAATGCTGGAAAGAGAACAATACTTTCAAAGATGCTTCTGTCACTAATATGGTCCTTCCAAGGATTCTTGGCAAGGCTACACATCAATGCACCAAACAGGTTATTTTCACCTCACATAGTCTGCGTTGCAAAGAAAGTAACGCCTTAGAACTTGTCGTAGCCTTCTGCTCGGACATCTACCAGTAAATCTTGCAAGTATGTCCTATTTTTCTACCACGACTTGAACAAGTAGGAAATGGTGTAACACAAGTAGCTTTAAGTGTGGGAAATTAGGTGTTCAATAGGGATAATAGAGTTGGAGCCTCCACTTCTGACGCCTCGATTGCGAAAAAAAAGTAGTGAAAACAAACCACATCTAGTGCGCCCTCGCTGAAAGGCTGGCTTGCCTTGAATAGTTCGCCTGCATCAACTGAGTGGAAAGAAGCCCAAAGCCTAGAACATGCATATTGGATGACAAGGTTGAAAGGCGACCCTACACCACCCGCGTCCTTGTTCAGATTTGGGGTGTTGTTGAAACTGATCTCACAAATACCGCAAAACGCAATCATTTGTGACGTGGGTTCAGGTCCGAACGGTGGGATATTGCCATTCATCCCAGTACAATGCCTAAAGGTGGCCGTAGACCCTATTTTTAGACTAATTCCGTGTTCCAAAGCTACTTCTGGGAAGTTCGTTCCAGTAGTGGGAGTAGGAGAGAACCTGGGATTCAAGAATGGTACGTTTGATTTTGCCTTCTGTGTCAATATGCTAGATCACTCGGCAATGCCTGAAAAACTATTGGACAACATATACAATGTCCTCAAATCTGAAGGAATAGTAATGTTGATGGTTCATGTAGTCACACCTGTGGAGAAATTGGCGTATCTTGTTTTCAGATTTGCACGCCATAGACTAAGAAAATCCTCAATCGTCTCGTTGTCCAAGAACTTGATCGACTTCCTTTCATCAAGATTGTTTGGCCTCAGCATCGCTACCGATAGCTACTTACACCCATTCTATTTCACCGTGAAGGAATTTACCTCTCTTGCGCACCGTAAAGGGTTCATTATTCTTCATGGTGCCATCGATGTGTCTCGCTTTGGTTTCAAGGACGAGTTGTTCATGATTTTGACGAAAAGCGATTAGCCGGTCGAATTCTATCATGTGTTCGCTTTTGTCTTCTACGCCTTTTTGAATCATATTTCCGCAGTTTGTATCGCTTTCGTCAGCGTCTGCTCAACAATTGTGTGGAAGCTCAATGCGTGTGCTTAAGTTGCAATGGAGGATCATATTTTGACCGTTCGGCGTATGTGAACTGAAGACTAATTCGTTGAACCGAATGTTCTAATCTACTGCGCGCTAAAGGATGTAATAAAAATATAGGGAGTTTGACGTTTTATTGCGCTGCCAGCGTTGAAAGATTAGGCAAGTTTTATGATGATTGCGGTGTATCCGTTGTTTAGAGTGTCTAACATTCGCATTGTGAAGTCTAGGTTTGTGCTGGTTATGATGTTTTGGCATGCAACCTCGATGACTTGCTGGAGGGTGAACGGGTAGTCTGGGTGTGCGAGTCCGATGATGTCCCACTCGGAAAGGCGGTCGGAAGCAATGTTCAGCAGCAAGCCCAAGAACTGGGCTTTAACTTTCTGGATGAACGGTGTATCAGCCCCGTAGTTAAATATTTGATAGGCGGCAGCTAAGCGAGCGTTACCGGTTAGACTTCCCAAGTATCCAAAGATTATCGGGCATCTCTTGCTGGGAGCTCTGGTGTATTTGTACACGGCAGACCACGTCAGTTGTGGGAATCCACACTTGAATCCTCCTAGCTTGCCTATGTTGTTCTTCCAGAAACCGATTGTTCTTTCGCAACGGTTCACTTGTCTGCAAGAGATTTTGTCAACAAAGATTCCTGAAAACAATGTGTTCAAGGAGTCTGAGCTCTTCTTCGCATGAACCACTAAAATGGTCGGTCCGCATACAACGAATTGAAGGTACATGCTGTCGTCAAATTCTTGTCCTTGCATGATACCCTGGGCCAGCACACCGTTATTTCTGGCGCTGCTCGCTGTTAGCTACCTGTATTCGGCCTTCGGAAGCCTAAGCACCAGCAACCTCATCAACAGCCAAGGCCAAACAGCATTCAACCTAAAACTCACCCTGCTCACCTTAGCCATAGGATTCCCAACGGGCTTCATACTAATCTCACAACTTGGAATCATAGGCCTAATAATCACAACGTTAACAGCCGGAATCCGAAGCCTAATAGTATCCCTACACTGGCTCAGAAGACACTACGGCGTAACCGTAGACTGGACCTCATCCGCAAAAATACTCCTATCTTCCGCAACAGCCGGCGCCCTAACCTACGCACTCACATCACAACTGTTCCTCAACAATTGGATAAGGCTAATCATCGGCGTAACAATCTTTCTATTCGTCCTCGTCCCCGCTATCTTGCTAACGAGAACGATTGACAAATCCGACATAAACAATCTGAGAGAAATGCTGAGCGCGCTCGGTCCCCTCCGCCGCCCATTAAACTATCTTCTAAACATCATCGAAAAACTAGTGACCGCACTCCGACTCTAACGAAGGAAACATTCATGGCAAGAAAACTAAACAGTTCACCACAAACGTAAGATTCTTTTCTGATTTTTTCAGGACTAGACGCAGTAGTCGGCGTGCTAATAGTGCGTGCGCCAAAACGCGCAAGCAAATACGCCATGTTAACAATATTCCCGCTGACCTTGGGATTACTGGCAACATCAAAACCAACACTAACTCTCTTCGCAGGTCAACAGTATGAAACAGGCTGGGTAACACTAGCATGCCTCATCATAACCTCAGCTTTATTCATCATAGCGCCAAACGGTTCTGTCAACTCTACGGGGGATCGTCAAAGACTTTGTCGTTCTCACGTTGTGCTCTTGCATGTGGGCATTAAATGGAGTGTTTTTGAGAGATCAAGTGCTCCATGTATAGGACGTGCGCTAATCCTCTGGATGCCCTGTGTTTAATCGCTTTATAAGGAAGTCTGCGTTCAGATTAATGAAAAGGCGAGGGATCACTTAGTCTTCCTGGCTCGCTTAGTGTAGAAACGCAATGAAACAGCTCCAATTATGACGCAGGCAAAAAAACCTAGCGCGGGTGCTGCATATCGAGTCGCCGAGCTGGGCAGGTCGACGGAGAATACCGTCCCGCCAGTTGGATAGTGCTTGGTCTCGGGAATCTTGTCTACAAAAATCCCGGAGAGCAGCGCGTTGACCGAGGTTAGCGACTTGCTCACCTGAACAACGACTGTGGTTGGTCCGTATATTGCGAATTGCTCGTAGATTCCTCCGTCGAAATCCGTTCCGCTCATCGTGGCAGTGCTCAGGATTCCGCCGCTCGTGTCAGTTATGTAGATGGTTTGGTTGTCTCTTGACCAGCCGGGATCGTCAAAGGCGTACAGTGACAGCATGAATTGGCCTGCGGGAAATGACATTGTGATGTTGAAGTATCCCTTAACCGGTGATGAGGTTCGTTCGCCTCCATCATCCCAGCAAGTAAGCCTTGTTCCCGGGCCTCCAGCTCCTGGCACGTTCGTCTTGAAAACGCAAGCTCGTATGTCAGATGAGTTAAAATTGTCCCACGCCCACTCAAACACAGGATACTTGATCAGACCAATTTCTGGGATAACCACTTGGGTTCCGTTTAGGAAGTAGGTCACGGGCGGTGACAGGGAAACGTACTCGTCCCAATAGGGCGGGGCTGTCCTGTTGAATGGCAAGCCAGCAATCTGGGTTGTTGTCCAGTCATAGCTATAGTAAGTGAAGTTTCCAACCGGAACAGAAAAGTTTCCGACAGGGACCTGCGTCTCGTTTACTGGTGGATTCGGAAGAATGTGCGCGTAGGACCCGTACGTGCCTAGCGGGCTTCCGACAGCATGCGTCCAATCGCCCCTGGTGACAATATCCTTCCCCAGATAGGTTACTATGGGTGTACTGAAGCAAAGGGGGCTAGATGCTAGGAGCATAGAAGCAAGCACAATCAAGGCACAAACGGAAACTACTTTCATTAGCCACATTCCTCGTTTGAACAATAGCCGTTCCTTCTCCTATTAGACTTTTGCGGTGACACTGTCTGCGGGTGCGCTATGCTAGGGCGCACAGTATTCCAAGGCGCTTCCGTAGTAAGGATCTGGACCAATTTCACGATCGACCTTTTTGACGGCTTCTTCCAAGCCCAAATGCTCTGCGCAGCTGGCTTCTGCCAGCGCTAGTGTTGCTTTGTCTGAGTGGTCCGGGTCAACGTATCCATTCCATGATATGTACTGTTTGACTCCCTGTTCGAATAGGCTCTGAATGGAATATGGTGATGATGTTCCGTTGCATCCCATTAGGATTATCGTCGATCCGTTTAGTCCATCATAGATCTTTCCGAGAAGGACAGCGTTCAAAGCAAAGTATGGCTGTTCGGTATGATTAAACGTCAATCCCCCCAAAACAGCTCTAGCCCTTTGCTCCTCTACGTACTTGGACTCTGAATAATGCTCTCCACTGAAAAGATAGAGGAATCCGTCCGTATGCACTGCACTGTGCATTCTGAGGATAAGAATTTTGTATCCGTGGATGCTCCTCAGCAGATCAATTGTAACGTTCGTTCCACTGAAGAGATCAACGCGATATCCTGAATTCAGCAAGCAGTTCGTTATGCTTTCTGTCCAAATAACATTGGGCCAAGTGTCATACAGACCGTCCAATATGGCTGCTTTAGCAATGTCGTCATTTCCTTGCGGTTGAGACTGACTAGAGTTTAGAGATGCAGAGGCAGGCTGGTTGGGCGCGAAGTTTTGGCTGAGCCAGAAAAGGGAAGGCAAGAACACAAGCGAACCCAAAGCTGCAACCATCAATGCGGTCTTTAGCCATCTGGGATAGGTTCTTCTCTCTGGGGCTGAGTCGTCCTTCTTGCTTTTCTGAGGCACGCCCGATTTTATCCCGTGTTTCTTCTTTTTTGGCAATTCATCTTCACCAATCTAGCACGCGCCAGATCGCGGAAAAACTTCAATCTGGTTCTGATTTGCCGTATTACAATCATATATTCCTATCTGTTATCTCTTCCCTACAAAACGTATTCCTGTAAGATTTCTTAAAAACTGTCTCGGCACGTCCCAGTCCAAGGACACGCGCTTTTCGAAAGCACCCTATGTGTCCGTAACACCACACAATCTTCAACACATGAATTTGGATAACTACGCTTCTCCTGGATTTCCAAAGCTTGCGTTTTCACCTTTGTGTGTTTCTTTCAAGTAGTAACGCGCGCTGAAACAGAAGAAACAACAACTAACCCTTTCTCCATGCACGTTCTATCGAAGCACAGAACTTATAAGACTTGTCAGAAGCTCTGTCCTCCTCACATCATGTGCTTTTGCGCTTAAGCATTAGCTGGGAGCTTTTTGAGAGATCAATTGCTCCATGTATAGAATGCGCGCTAATCCTCTGGATGCCCCGTGTTTAATCGCTTTATAAGGAAGTCTGCGTAATATAGGGCAGTAGCGTTCTAATGTTGAAGGACTAGAAGGACAAGCAACGTTGTGCGTTACAATCAATGACAAAAGGAGTGATGGAAAATGGCGGAAAGATCTGGGATTGTTTTCATTGGAAGTAAACCACCTATGAACTATGTTCTAGCGATCATCACAAGTCTATCAGCGACCAATGCTAAGGAAGTAGTTTTGAAGGCGCGAGGACAAGCAATAAGTTCAGCTGTTGACGTAGCTGAGATAGCCAGAAGACGCTTCCTAAAAGACCTAAAAGTACACGCGATCGCAATAGGAACAGAGGAGATGCCACCAAGAGAAGGCGAAAGCAGAACACGGATGGTTTCAACAATCGAAATAACGCTTACAAAAGAGTAGGAAAACCTCGTAAAGCGCGCGTGTCTTCCCATGTTTTTGAATACAAGCCCATTCTACTTTGCTACAATGGGGAATGTACAAACTAAGGCGATAGGCGATTAACCTACGGAGTTTTATTCGTAGAATATGAGGTTTAGTTCCTCCAAGCTTTCGTGAAGCTTATGCACTGCGTCATAAACGTCCTGTTCTTTCTTTGCCCCTGTGCAAACAAGGTTCCCGCTTGCGAATATCAGTATAACCACCTTAGGCTCAGCCATCCTGTAGATCAATCCTGGAAACTGCTCCGGCTCATACATGGTTTTTACAAGCGTGCTCACTGCCAGTTCCAAATCTATCTTTCCGCCTAAACTTGCGGAGGCAACAATGTTCTGAATCTTCAGCTCCGGCTTGCTGATGATGATTATTCCACCCTTTTTCAACTCCCTAACAACCTTCATAATGGCCCTGTGCGCCTCCTTTTCCGATTTCGCTCCAGTGCAAACCATTTTGCCAGAATTGAAAATCAGCGTGGCTGTCTTCGGTTTCTTAATCCTAAAGACTAGTCCGGGAAACTGTTCCGGGCGATACTCAACTCCTGGAAAACTCTTCACGATAGCGTTCAAGTCAACTCTCTGGTTTAAGGTGGCAGAAGCAACGACGTTTTGAATTTTTATTATTGCTTTAGTCTTCGGCATTAAACACCGCTTCTTATAGTGTAGCGGATGCTTATATGCCCTTCATAGCGCGCACTGTGGATGTTTCGATATCTGAATGGAGATGTCTCCAGACATGTGTCACTTATCGTAATATAGGTTAAATCTTTTAAGGAACCTAAGCTATATTCAGAGCAGAAAATAAAGGTCAAGTGAACGAAGATGGTGAAAAGCGGAGAAGAGGAGAAGGTTAAACACATCCTTACTGACCCGAAGTTTGCAGCCGTCAAGGCCATGCTGGAGAAGGACCATGCCATAGACTGCATTATGCTGCTTCACATGAATCGTGGAAAATGGAAAGAGGCAAAGGAGTTCATGCGTGAGAATCATTTGACTCTGAGCGATGGCACTTTCAGGGCGAGGATGATCGAAATCGAGGATTTAGGGTTGGCCAAGAGTGAGCGCATTGATCCGTTGAAGAAATATTATTTGAAGACGGAGTTGGGTGAAAAAGCCGCGAAGCTCTTGCTAAAATTCTTCGATGACTTGGGTCTCTAGGTTCGTGGCGTAGCCCTTCGTGTTTTTCGTGTTCGTTTCTTTGAGTGTTTTGGTAGGTTAGGCAATCTGTAGCCTTTGGTTTTTGTTGTTGTACTGTTTTACAAATGATTAGTATTATGTATTAAGTCGTAAGATTTAAATGCTGGGTTCCGTCTAACTACTTCAGCAACCCCGAAAAGGAGGGATAACAAAAAGATGAAAATGTTGAAGAACACGAAAGCCCTAAGCCCCGTAGTAGCGTCCATTATACTCATTGCAGTCACAGTCGCAGTCAGCATAGCCGTCGCAGCCTGGATGGGAGCCCTATCATTCTCATTCATGGGAAGCGGAGAACAACTACAAGTTGGAACCCCCTATAATTGGATTAACACTGGTCATGCTGTGACATTGAATCTTGTGTGCCCAGGCGGTAACACTGTTACAGTGAGCCAGGTGCGCGTAAACGGCACGGTATCCACATTCACAGCCACAAGCGCAGCTCCTGGTGCCGGAGTAGTACCAATGAATGTGACTTACCCAGGGACGTTCACATCAGGCTATTTCTACCAGATCGTAGTTGTATCCACAAAGGGCAACGAGTTTCCAACAACGGGCATAGTACCTTAGCACGCGCTTGCTGAGATTGGGGGTAGGGTGAGCCAACACTATTCAGCTTCCCTTTCTTGTTTCCTCATTGGAGGCATAAACACATGGTCGTACAAATAAGAGAATACAATTCAGCAGAAGAAATAGCAGAAACACTGGAGAAAGAAATCTCCGAAACAAAAAGCATGCTAGGCGAATACCTACGCCGGCTAGACGACATCAGAGCCCTAGCCGAAAAATCCAAGAAAATCCGCGAAGTCGTCATGAAACTCGCCGGCAAAAAAGCCACAACCGAAAGCCTCGGCGAAATACCAGTAGGCAACTTGAGCATCGTACTGGACGCTAATCCTTTCCACGAACTGACAGCCATCGAAGAAGTCGTACGAAGCCACCAAGAAAGACTGCTAATGCTACAGAAATCGCGCGAAGCACTAAAATGGCTTGATCAAGTAGGAGACACAGAAGGCCTAAAGTACCTAGTCGTAGAACATGACGGAGTTCCAAGCCGCATACTCTTCAAGATATCCTAGACAACCAAGCACGGAAGCAGGGACATGGACAAGGAACTCCACCTTTTTGCCTTAAGAAACACTCTGAACGAAGTCCGAAAAACGTATCCTTCTATCGGAACTTCATTCATCTTCGATGAAACCGGCCAGATCATGGCCTCAAATGCAAGCATCGCTGAGAAAGACATCACCAGAATGGCAGAAACCTTTAGCGAAACGATGGGAAAAGCCAGCGTCATAGGTGGAGTCGACAGCCTGACTATCGAAGGCTACAAAGCCACAGTAAACATCTCCAGTCTAAACAACCTCTATCTAGTCACAGTTGCTTCAGAAAACCCTCACAATACTCAAATGGTCGCAGTGTCACGAATCCTCATCCTCACTGTTCTCGACTTGCTAGAGAAAATCACACCTACCCTCACCACAGGCATCTTCCCAGAGACTGAAGCAGAGTCAACTTCGACAAAAGCCGAAAATGCCACTACATCACCTCAAATGGAAACGCTTTCTCAACAATCAACGCAAGAAACCAAACCCGAAAACGGACACGCAACCCATCAGTTCATGGTCGAAAGCCTCAAAGGCCTATTCATAAAAAGCGACACCGTACACGTAGACAATGAAGTACTGACAAAATGGCGAGAAACAAGCAAAGACAAAGCACCCGAAAAAGTTGAAATCGAGACTTTCAGCGGAAAAACTATCCAGTGCAAGGTCAAACCCATAAGAGATTCAAAACATGCTGCGAAAGGCGTCATACAAATGCCTGAGAGAATATTGAATACGTTGGAAATCAAAAAAGGCGAACTCGTCAAGGTCAAACCAGCAACCGAATAACGGAGACAGCAACAATATGGTGAAGAAAGAAAAGCATGAAACCATCGCAATAGGCACTCCTGCAATCATCGAAGGAGACGCTCACGAAGGCGATCTGCGAAAAAGACTGGAAACCATCAAGAACCAAACGGGTGTACTTGGTTACATAATGAGAAACTCCACTTTTGCATCAATAGACCTCGATGATCCGACGAAAATAATGGATTATGCTCTTCTTTCTTCATCAATTGTTGATGCTTGTGAAGAAATCTCCAAAATCTGCGGTCTGGGTGGCATCAAAAGCATCGTCGTTGAAGGCAAGAATGTCAAGATGCTTGTCGTAACCACAAACGAGAAAGCGATAAGCGTTTTTATGGAAAAGGACGTAGACAGTGAACTTCTGAGAAAGATTCTGTTCTGAAGACACAATCCATAATTTTATCCTGTTTTTGTCTTTTCAAATTCAACGTTTTGGCAGTTTCAAGTGTTCAGAACGTTTAAATCATTCCCTTACCATAGTTATCTTGGGGGAAAGGAGGCTCCTAGCACCATTACCTAAGGAGCTGCTCAGGTGAGCTTGTTGATTAGGGACGACAAAAGCGAGAGCAATAACCATCGCGGACGTCTCGACATCATTGCAGATATGCTGGACGCCTCTCTAGGTGGTGGCAGGAAAACCCATCTTATGTATCATTGCAACCTCAGTTTCAAGCAATTGAAATCCTACATGCATTTCCTGCAAAGTCAGGGATTCTTGGTGTACGTTCATGGAAACGGCTCAGCCAATGAATCACTTGAAGTAACTGATAAAGGTCGACAGTTCCTAAGGGCCTACAAAGGCCTAATGACCCTCATGCAGTAGACGTTTGCGCCAGAAACTTTGCCATCTCGTTAAGCTTCATTCTTCCTTTAGTCTGATCTGAAATCACGAACTCGTATTTGCTCAAAAATTCGACGACGCGTTGAATGCTATCCTTGTTTGTTCCTGTCACTTGCTGTATCTCAGCCAGCTTGTGCCATTTTCCATCGCTAAGTATCTCCAAAATACTAGAGATTTTCGAAGTCGTAGGCGCATCCTCGCAGATGCTCGTATCTTGTATTCTGGAGGTTAAATGTCTTGTGAGGTTATCTTCTGTTGTTATGTTTCAGAACCTAATTCTAGAAGACTGTTCACAGCCAATCTCGGCAAAACAACCTCACTTGTAAGATTCTCTTGAATTGAGCTGAATGAACGTCTCCTCAAATCCTTATCAAAGACTCAGAGTAATAGAATATAAGTCAATGGAGAAGATTGAATGTCTGAACAAATCGAGTGGCTAGAGGTACTAACTCGATGCAAAAACAACATAAAGAGACAGATTACTCCACTCCTAAAAAGGCTAAACCAGCCTCAGCCGAACCTCGGCGTAGGGGCCGGCGGCGACCCCATTAAACAAGTCGACGTAGCAGCCGAGAAGGCATTGGTAGATACCCTGCAAGAGCACGAGTTGTCTTTCACACTCATAAGCGAAGAATCAGGAATAAGAGAATATGGTGATCCTCGGCGTGAGTGTTATGTTACAACTGATCCTATCGATGGCACCACGAACCTAACAAGAGGAATACCGTTTTACGCAACGTCTATCGCAATATCCACAAGACCTGCCTTAGAGACAGTCCACTCAGCGCTAGTAACCGACCTTTTCCACAACATAACATATACCGCGCAGAAAGGCAAAGGCGCCTGCCGTGAGGGAAAAAGAATCGCGCCTTCAGACACAACTTCGCTTGAAGAAGCCGTTATAGGAGTAGACCTAAACTCGTACAAAACTAGAAGAATAGTCTCCCGCTTAACAAACCTGATCCAGGAAACGAAACACATCCGCCATTTTGGAGCCAACGCCCTAGAACTCTGCTACGTAGCTGACGGAACGACAGATGGCTTCATAGATATTCGCGGAAAACTCCGCACTACGGACATGGCAGCCGCTTGGCTGATAGTACAAGAAGCAGGGGCAAGAATCACGTCACCTGAAGGAGAACCATTAAAGATCAGGCTTCACCCGCAGCAGAAAGTGGAATTCATAGCAGCCGCGAATCAGAGCTTTCACAAAACCATACTTCGCACGCTAAAACCAAGAAAGGACAGAAAATGATAAGACTGCTAACGCCCCACCCAGCCGCACTCGCGGAAACCCAGAAAACACGAATCCTAGTAATAGCAGATCTACACATAGGCTGGGAACTAGCCCTATCCAAGAAAGGCATACACGTACCAACACAAACTCAGAAACTCCAACAAAGACTTTCCACATTAATCTCCGAATACAGACCACAAGAACTGCTCATCCTCGGCGACGTAAAGCACACGGTCGCAACAGCAGAGATGGGGGAGTGGCATGACGTTCCAGATTTCTTCAACAGCCTGAAAAGCCAAGTGAGCAAAATATCCGTGATACGAGGTAACCACGACGGGAACCTGGACCCTCTATTACCAGAAAACGTCGAAACACTGCCGGCCACAGGGACATCATTCGGCGACATCGGCTTCTTTCATGGACACAGATGGCCATCACCAACGATCCTAAGCTGCAAGACACTCGTAATGGGGCACGTTCATCCTGTTATTTCCTTCCGTGATCCTGCGGGCTTCAGAATATCAAGGCAAGTTTGGGTTAGAGCAGACTGCGACAGAACACGAATGACGGAAGTTCTTCTGCAAAGATACAGGGTCAAAGTTGAAAATAGTGCCGAAAAGGCATTGATGAAACATTACGGTATCAGATCAAGAGTCCAACAGCTTTTCATCATGCCCTCTTTCAACGACTTCCTTGGAGGCAGGCCACTGAATGTGGTCAGGGGCAATGCCAAAACTGAAATGACCCTTGGTCCAGTTCTACGTTCTGGCGCAGTGAACGTGGAAGAGGCAGATACCTATCTTCTGGATGGAACATTCCTTGGAACCTTAAGCCAACTTAAGACCATTGCCTGACTTGCATAATGTTTATACATTATCGCTTTCTTCACATTTCTACAGGTGAATTAACCTGTCTCCAGATGACGATGATCATCTTCCAGAATGGTTCAGGCGAAAACGCACGCAGTTTTTCAATAATTGGAACTTTGAAGACATTGACAAGATGTTCCACGACATGGAGAGAATGATGGAAGAAGAGTTCAGGAATTTTGCTTCGCGCGTTCCAAAAGACTACGTCAGAGAACGCAAGTTGCCAGACGGCTCAACAGCACGTGAGCTTGGCCCGTTCGTTTACGGCTACAGCGTGAAAATAGGGCCTGATGGAAAACCCGAGATTAATGAATTTGGAAATATGAAACCTAGCAGTCGCGGCCCACTAGTCAAGGAGGAACGTGAACCGCTAGTTGACATAATTGCGACAAACGGTGAAATTCAAGTTGTGGCAGAACTGCCCGGTGTCGAAAAGAGCGATGTACAATTGCATGGAACAGAGGACACCCTAACCATAACGGTTGACACTCCGCAACGCAAGTACCACAAAGTCATTACCTTGCCAGCGAAGGTCAACGTAAGAGAAGCAAGGTCAAGCTACAAAAACGGCGTACTAGAAGTGACAATGCCCAAAGTTGGAGAAGAGAAGAAGAGAAAAGGTGAACCGATAAACATTGAATAAGCCTTTTTCCTCATGTTTTGACAAACTCTAACAAAGGCATGCAAGCCATGGACAAAAATTCGGAAATCGACATCCTTGTCTCCGTGTGCAAAGAAGCCAAGACAGAGGGCAAGTTAACAGGTAAGAACCTGACCATCCTCTACGAGACCTTTGGTCAACGATTCACAAGGGCTTTTGAAGCTCTAAAGGAAAATCGTGTGAAGAAGTATGTCTTCAAGCCAAGCGATAAAACAATATGGATCGCCGTCGGCAAGGAGAGAGACTATTTGATAATGCCGCAAGCCGAGTTTTGCACTTGCGATGACTTCTACTTTCGAGTACTGGACAGACAGGTGCACTTGTGCTATCACCTGATAGCTCAAAAAATAGCCAACGCTTTGGGCTGGTATGAACATGTCGAAGAACATGACGAGCTTTACGAGACTCTAATGCAAGAATGGAAAAAACCCACTCCCTAGATATTTCATCCACCAATCCGCTTGTTCAATAGCGAGCGCTAGGGATAACAGAACTCATTTGGTAGGCCGTGAACGCTCGACCAATGTAGATCCGCTCCAGAACCTGCTTTGGATCTAGTTGATGTAGCTGAGCGATGCGAGAAACCCTGTAGAGCCTGAACGTGTTTCCACCATCAATGAAGACTACATTTGTTTCTAGGCCACCTAATTGAAGCGATAACTGGGCTCTTACACAGAGAAGTAAGGATAATGATAGAACCGTTGGCAGCCCATGAAGCACAGCAAAGTCGCCTGTTGTAAAACCTAGGAAAACATCATCCATATTTGATATGTTGAATGGGAACAATGTCAGAAATGGTAAGGGCTTAGTCATCATGCTTTGTGACAAAAGCTTCCAAGAAACTAGTCAGCCTTAACCCAGCGAATCTATCACTGCCTCAACATTTATCTTGGATGCCAGAATCAGGCTTCCGTAAACAGTTAGTTTTAAAGGTCACAACATGAAAGATTACAACCTTAATCTAGAGGTGACCAAAAGATGGTAAAGGTAGATGGAACAGAGGTGCACGAAGGACTGTACTACACAAAGGAGTTTGAATGGGCAAAAATCGAAGGCGACAAAGTTCGCATAGGCGTAACAGACTACGCACAGAAGCAACTCCGAGAAATAGTCTATGCCGAATTGCCAAGCCCGGGCACAGCTATAACACAAAACACACCATATGGCACGGTTGAATCCGTAAAAGCCGTATCAGACCTAGTAGCGCCGATAAGTGGAGAAATAGTAGAAGTGAACCAAGAAGTTCAGTCAAAACCTGAACTGCTAAATGAAGACCCTTACGGAAAAGCATGGCTTCTAGTGGTGAAACCGACAAACCTACAAGCTGAACTGCCAAACCTGATGGACTTCAACAAGTCAGTCGAGTGGCATAAGACCCTAGGCAAATGAAGGAGCACAAATGCCCAGACGCATAGTGATTATTGGTGCCCACGCTGCAGGCGTAGACGCAGCCTCAGCAGCGAGAAAAACAGATCGCACCGCAGACATCACCCTGATAACAGACGAAAAACACTGCGGATACTCACGCTGCGGACTACCCTTCGTCATAGGTGGCCAAATCCCAACATTTGAAAGCCTAATCGTCTTTCCACCACCCTATTTCAAGATGATGAAACTGACACTGAAAACCGAGACCAAGGCCACTGCCATAAACACTACAGACAAAACAGTCGAAACCACTGACAAAACAGGAAAAACGGAAACAGTCGCTTATGACAACCTAATCGTATCCACGGGTGCAGGCCCCTTCATGCCACCCATAAAAGGCAAGGAAAAACAAGGAATACTTTCCCTGCGAACACTTGAGGACGGAGCTAGAATAGAACAAGCTGTCAAAAACGGAGCAAAAACAGCAGTGATCATGGGAGCAGGTCTAATAGGTCTTGAAATAGCAATAGCCCTACAAGAACGTGGTCTAGAAACTGCCGTCGTGGAAATGCTGCCCCAAGTTCTGCCCCAAATGCTAGATGCCGATATGGCAAAAACAACACAAGAACTACTTGAACAAAAAGGAATAAGGATTCTGACTGGAAAAAGCGTTGAAGAATTCCTTGGCACCGAGAAAGTGACCGGCATAGTTGCCGGTGGAGAGCGAATAGAAGCAGACCTATTCATCAGCGCCTTCGGTGTAAGAGCAAACACGCAGCTTGCCTCAAATGCTGGAATAACTCTTGGAGACACTAAAGCAATAAAAACCAACGCCCGAATGGAAACCAACATCAAAGACATCTATGCAGTGGGAGACTGCGCAGAATCAACCCATATAGTAACACAAAAACCAGCTCTGATGCAGTTCGGAACAGTAGCAGTGAGACACGGGAAGGTTGCAGGAATAAATGCCGCAGGGGGATACGCCCTTTTCACGGGAGTCCTAGGCTCATCAGTCTCAAGACTGTACCAGACGGATATAGGCTCAACAGGCCTGACTGAAGTCGCCGCTCAAAAGGCAAGAATCGAAACGGTGACAGGTACAATCACGTCGAAAACCAGGGCAGATTACTACCCTGGCGCGTTGCCCATAAAAGTAAGGCTCACTGTTGAAAAGGAGTCACAACGAATAATCGGCGCCCAAATCATTGGTGGAGAAGAAGTAACACAGCGCATAAACGCCATATCCTTTGCTATACAGAAACAGATGACAGCACGTGAACTGGCTAAAGCAGACACTGCGTATGCGCCACCTGTATGCGAGACTTGGGAACCGTTAGTTTTGGCTGCAGAAATGGTTTTGATGAAGCTTCGCTAAGCACCTCATCACGTTTCCTTCTTCGACCGTCGGAAAATTAATTAGTGGAAGCTCTATCATTAGTTCCAGACTGATTTAAGTGATGGTGAAATAGAAGTGCCAATTAAGGTAGGTGTAAACGGATTCGGCAGAATTGGACGCCTTCTGTTTAGAGCGGCTATAGAAAGAAATGCCAAGATCGAGTTTGCAGCGGTTAACGACATAACAGATGCCAAGACACTGGCACACCTTCTAAAGTATGATTCAGTTCATGGAAGAGCACCCTTTCCTGTTGAAGCTGAAAAAGACGCCATAATTGTAAAAGGAAAAAGCGTCGCGACCCTCGCTCAACGCGACCCAGCGCAATTGCCATGGAAAAACCTAGGTGTGTACCTAGCTGTGGAGTCCACAGGTCTGTTCACAGACAGAGAAAAAGCCTCGCTACACCTTCAAGCTGGAGCAAAAAAAGTTTTAATTTCTGCGCCAGCAAAGAACCCGGACTTAACAGTAGTGATGGGCGTAAACGATGACAAATATGATCATGAAAAACACAACATACTCTCAAATGCTTCCTGCACCACCAACTGCGTGGCACCCGTGGCAAAAGTCTTGCACGAGAACTTTGGCTTGAAACAGGCCTTAATGAATACAGCACATGCTTACACGACCGATCAGCGAATCCAAGATCTAGTCCACTCTGATCTCCGCCGCGCTAGAGCATGTGCAATAAACATCATACCCACTACAACGGGCGCAGCCGTAGCCGCAACCCTCGTCTTGCCAGAGCTTGCAGGAAGAATGAATGGAATAGCGTTGAGAGTCCCCGTGCCAAACGTTTCCATTGTAGATCTAACATGTGTGCTGGAGAAGAACACGACAAAAGAAGAAATCAACGCCGCATTCAAGAAAGCTGCAGAAGGGCCATTGAAGGGCATACTAGCGTACACTGAAGACCCTGTTGTCTCCTCCGACTTCAACCACAGCACATGGTCTGCCACATTTGATGCACAATCGACAATGGTGTTAGGAGGCAATTTTGTTAAAGTCCTCGCATGGTACGACAACGAATGGGGATTCTCATGTCGCATGGTTGAACTCATAGAGTTAGTAGGCAAGAAAGCAGGGTTCTAACGTCAAGCATCAAGACGAAGAAAACATCAGCTTTCTTTCGCTTGCCAAACAGAAGTGAAGCAAATGGCCAAGTATCTGACTCTGGACGATGTGAAAGTTAAGGACAAAGTGGTGCTAGTCCGAGTTGACTTCAACTCACCAGTGGATCCAGAAACCAAGAAAATCCTTGAAGACACCAGAATCCGAGCGCATGGCGAAACAACAATAAAAGAACTTGCAGAAAAAGGGGCAAAAGTAGTAGTTCTGGCACATCAAGGACGAAAGGGCGACCCAGATTTCATACCGCTAAAACAGCATGCAGAAATTCTGAGCAAAGTCCTTAGAAAACCGGTCAAATACGTTGATGACATCTTCGGCAAGAAAGCCAAGGACAAAATCAAAGAATTGAAGGCCGGCCAGATTCTCGTGCTAGAGAATGTTAGGATGTTTCCTGCAGAAACCAAGGAAGGAACACCAGAAGAACACGCAAAGACTGAACTCGTTAAGAATTTGAGCCCTCTAGCAAACCTTTTTGTCAACGATGCTTTTGCAGCTGCACATAGATCCCACGTGTCAATCGTGGGCTTCACGACCACTCTGCAAAGCGTTGCAGGTCGCATAATGGAAAGAGAGTTAAACTCGTTAACCAAGATCCTGGAAAATCCGGAGAAGCCATGTATATTCATTCTGGGAGGCGCCAAAGCCGACGACTCTCTTGAAATATCCAAGTACGTACTAGATAATGGAATAGCAGATTACATACTCACAGGCGGCGTCATCTGTCAAGTCTTCATGGCGGCAAATGGCATAGACCTAGGCAAATCAAGCAAGCAGCTCCTGAAGCAGCAGAGCCTAGTGGAATTGATGCGAGGCGTAAGGGAACTTGAAAAGAAATATCCAAGCAAGATTAGAACACCAAGGGATGTGGCCATTGAAATTAACGGGAAACGAAAAGAGATCGATATTGAGAAACTTCCGACGGATCACCCCATATTTGACATTGGAGCGAAGACAGTTGAAGATTACTCGAAGATAATAAGAGATGCGAAGTCCATCGTGGTCAGTGGCCCCATGGGAGTCTACGAGAACAGCAAGTTCAGTTTCGGAACTAGAAGAATCCTTGAGGAAATCGCTAATTCAAAGGCGTTCTCGCTGGCAGGAGGGGGACACACGATAGGCGCCTTGCAGGAATTTGGTTTAGCCTCCAAGATCTCCTACGTAAGCACCGCGGGCGGAGCACTGATAGAGTTTCTGATGGGCAAGAAGCTGCCAGGCATCATAGCTCTTGAAAAAACTTGAACAAGCACACCGCAAGATAAGAGCAAGAATTGATTTGATAAGAAACAGCGCCACTTTAGCTGTGATCTTGAACATTTGAATGGCGCCCTTCGATTTTTACTCAGATGCCAATATTCTGAACACTCATCCTTTCATAGCACCGTTGTCAGCGCACGCTAGACCTCGTTGATTCTATGGACAGCAAACCAGAAATAATCGACTCACTGAGTAGAGGAACGGAGAATATAGCATTGACAGATGTAGTGTTTGTTTTTGAGGTTCACCAACCTTACAGACTAAGAAGAAGCTTCTACTGGGAGAACAAGATCTTCAAACGCCTAAAGAAAGAAGAGTTGTTCGATTACTATTTTGATCATGAAGTTAATAGAGAGGTCTTCCAGAGAGCGTGTAAGAAGTGCTATTTTCCCTCCAACAAAATACTGCTAGACCTCATTGACAAATACAGAAAGGAAAAGAAACGGGTAAAAGTCTCCTTCAGCCTTTCAGGGGTCTTTTTAGAACAATGCGAAATGTTTAGCAAAGACCTGCTTGAAACATTTAAACAGCTTGCGGAAACGGGATGCGTAGAATTTCTGGATCAGACATATTACCATTCATTAGCAAGTCTTTACCCTGAAAAAGAGGAATTCGTCGAACAGACCAGAGCACACCAACAGACGATGAGAAGCCTGCTAGGATACACACCTACTGTTTTTGAAAACACGGAACTACTTTACAACAATGCCGTGGCAAAGACCGTGGAAGAACTTGGGTACAAAGGGATTTTCACTGAAGGCATAGAAAGATTACTTTATGGAAAATCTCCGAACTATCTCTATAGACCGAAAAACTGTGAGCGAATCAAAGTCTTGTTGCGAAACTATAAACTAACCGATGACATTGGGTTCAGGTTTTCGGCAAGATGGTGGAACGAATGGCCGCTTACAGCGGATAAGTATGCAAGCTGGTTGGCTAGAACACCTGGAAACTTGATCAACATCTTTCCAGACTATGAGACTTTCGGTGAACATCACTGGCCAGAGACAGGCATCCATGACTTTCTGAAGCATCTGCCGGGGGAAATCCTGAAGTGGTGGAACTTGCACATGGCCACGCCCTCAGAAGTCATAGAAAAGTATACACCCGCGGGAGAGATCGACGTTCCGGAACTAGGTGGAACTGTTTCTTGGGCTGATTTAGAAAGAGATGCAAGCTGTTGGCTTGGGAATACTATGCAGTGGGCTTATTACACTGGCTTAAGAAGACTTGAACCTTTCATAAAAGAATCTGGTGACAAAGAGTTCCTGAAACTGTGGAGATATTTTCAGACAAGCGACCATCTATACTACATGTTTACTGCGGGCGGAGGACCCGGAGAGGTTCACTCTTACTTTAGTTCCTTCAACTCGCCAGCAGACGCATTTGTAACGGCACAAGCAGCCATTCTGGACTTTGAGAGTAGAGTCAGGCTCGCAACTGTCACAGCGAATGAACCATTCTTATTCTACGTAGGAGAAGGCGAACAGAATTTCACCGGAATCGTGGCTTGGAGCCTTAAAGGAATTGTGAGAGCGATCGACAAAGCTAGTCAGAAATCTGTAGAGTTCCATTTTGCACGCGGAGATTTTGAAACTTGGGCAGAAAAGTCGCTACGAGACGAAAAATTGTCTGAACGCTTGAAAAAGTTGAGACTGACAGAGCATAATCGAAGACGCCTCAAGGAAACAATAATCAAAATTGTCAAAGAAAGACTTGAAGAACTGAAGAATCAAGCCAAAGAAGTGGCTCCATACTTCTGAAACGCATTTGGTTTAGGCTTTTATAACAAGAATACATCTAATCTTGGTACTGTATACGGTGAGTGATGTGCGAGAAGAGCTTCCGTTATCTGAAAAGATCCTGCAGACACTGCACAATCTATGCGCCACAGCGCCGGATTTAGCAAGAAAAAGCGAAGAGCTTTCACAAGTTCTACAGATTGACAAAGGCGAATTAGAAAGAATCCTAGACAATTACAAGGCTGAGGGTTTTGCAGAAAGTTTCACTGACAATGAGGGAAAGAAGCGGTACTACTTGACCGGAAGCGGAATAATCAAAGTATGCGCGCTATTCACGTAGTGAGCCAGATGCGTGTAGTGATCTTCTCATGGGAGTACCCCCCAAGAATAGTGGGGCAACTTGCAGACTACGTTAAGAAACTCGCTGACCAACTTGTTAAGAGTCAGGTGCAAGTCTACGTGGTGACTTATCATGATTACTTGACAGGCGGGCATGACGATTCTGATGGTGTCAAAACCATCAGAGTCACGAACCCTGTGCGCACGCATATTGGCGTTCTTACATGGGTCTTGACCTTAAACCAAGAGGTTGAGAGAGTAGCGGCAAACGTTCACTATGACGTAGGCGGACATGCGGATTTGATTGATGTTTATGACTGGCATTTCATTCCAGCCGCAGTTACTCTGAAGAAGGCCTTGAACATACCCTACATCTATTCAGTGGAGAGTTTGGAGGATCACCGATCTCATGGTACCAACAGTCCGTTCAACATGGCTATCAAAAGCATTGAGTGGCTTGGAATGTATGAGGCAAGCATGCTTCAAGTCAAATCGAAGTGGATGCAGGATGAGGTTCTCAGAATCTACAAAGTGCCTCGCGACAAAACAAAGATAATCTCCCCTGAATCTGCAGGCTGGATCGGAGAAGTCTTGGAAAACTACAGCAGTGTTGCTAGGGGTGCAGTTCTGAGATGAGTCGAAACCTCAGCGTTATGATGCTGTCCTGGGAGTTTCCACCTAGGATCATTGGGGGGATTTCTCCACATGTCTACTATTTATCGAAGAGTTTGGCTAGAAATGGCGTCAAGGTCTACGTGATTACCTGCGATTTCCCAAGTGCGCCCCAACATGAAACGATCGATGGAGTAGAGGTCTTCCGAATCGATTCTTACAAGAACCCATCACCTGATTTTGCCTCATGGGTTTACTTGATGAACGTGAACATGCAGAAGGAAGCCGCAGCCCTCATTAACAGCCTAAACGGAGAAGTCGACATCATCCACGCTCACGACTGGCTGGTTGCAACTGCCGGAATCGGCCTAAAGCACGTGTTCAGAAAACCCCTATTCGCCACAATACACTCCACCGAGATTGGTCGAAGAAACGAAATCCATTCTGACTATGAGAGAATGATCCACGAAACTGAAGCTTGGCTTACTTATGAAGCATGGAAAGTCATATGCTGCAGCAACTACATGATCTCGCACGTCCAATGGGCTTTCGGACTTCCGACAGACAAGCTAATCATGATCCCAAACGGCGTCAACACGGAAGTCTACACAGCAAATGAAGACCTGAAGGAATTCAGAAGAAAATTCGCCTTGCCAGAAGAGAAAATTGCTCTCTTCGTTGGAAGATTAGTCTATGAAAAAGGCCTACACTTGCTCATCAACGCTGTGCCTCGAGTCCTAGAAAAAGTCAATGCGAAATTTGTGATTGTCGGTAACGGCTACATGAAGGAACAGCTTTCGAACCTTGTTAAAGGCATGGGTTTAGCTCATAAAGTCCTGTTCACAGGATTTGTGGATGACGCAACGCTAAGAAGACTACAAAGGTGTGCCGACGTTTCAGTTGTGCCTTCTCTTTTTGAGCCTTTTGGGATAGTCGCTCTTGAAGCCATGGCTGCGAAGAGCCCAGTCGTGGTTTCAGACACTGGCGGTTTGTCTGAAATTGTCGAGCATGACCGTACTGGCGTCAAAGTCTATGTCAATAGTCCCGAATCGCTTGCGTGGGGAATAACAAGGGTACTATCTGACGATGGCTATGCGAATTGGCTTAGAACCAACGCATTTAGGAAAGTTGAAGAGAAATATGATTGGAACAAGATCGCACAACAGACAAAAGACACTTACAATGCAGTTCTGAGCGAGTATTCAAGGAGCTTCTGGGCTCAAACACGCCAAGCGAGGTAATGTTTTCGACTCAAGGATATTTCAGCTTGATGGCCCTATCTTTACATGCGTCTGCACATTTCATGCAATAAATGCACTCAGGATGACTGAACTTCTCCCAAGGCAGGTTCAGAATCGGAACCCGCATTGGGCACGCTTCAACGCAAAGTCGACACCCACCCTTGGCACACTTAACCGGGTCTCTGCGTAATCCGATGAAGCTAAATCTGTTCAGAACTGCCATGATTGCACCGTGTGGACAGAAATACCTGCACCAGCTTCGCGGAACATAAGCAAAGAAAACAAGTGCAATCACCATTATCGCGAATTGAACCCAGAAAAGCGCCGGCAATGTTGCGAGCCCCGCAAAAACATTCATCGCAGGGTTCTCAACGATAGCGAAGCGAAAACCCTCGATTAGACTAGGTAATGTCGCAAAAAGAGTTTCTGAGGGACTCAGAGTTGCAAATGGCGCTTTTACGAAAACGCCCAATGCTTTCTCATAACCCCCACTGATTCCCATTACTTTTGTGACCGAAAAGGTCAAACTGACAAAGAGAGCAATGCCCAACACAAAGTATTTCACGTAAACCATGTTCTCATGGGTTCTTGGTGAAAAATCGCTTTTCCTACGTTTGATGAAGCCAACCAGGTCCTGGACGAACCCAAATGGACAAACCCAACCACACAAGGATTTGCCAACCAATATGCCTGCTATCAGAAAAGATGCAAGCGCAAGCCATGGAAAAGCAGCGTTATAGAGATTGAATTGAATAGCTGAGAATGCATCGCCCGCCGTGTTTTGTGGAAGACCCCATGTCCACAGTACAGGAAGCAAGAGAGGCAGAGATCCCAAGTTGAAGACTAATGCGCTTAAAAATATGAAAGACAGAATCTGGACTATCCTGCGTGGCACATTGTATTTTAGCAGGTGTTCCTTGAATACGTTTGACTCCACTCTCTCGCCTCTTGCATCCGATTAACGGGAACCCTAGTTATTTATTTTCCGATTCTTTAATGTTTCCTGTTGAAGAAATATGCCATGGAAATTTCACGAATAATTGTTGTCGCGCGCGTTGACCAAAAGCGAATAGCGAGGTTTCCTTTTCTTGTAAAAAATAGAAAAAGGTGCGTGTAAGGTGGGGGTTTCTAGGCTTTTCGCACTAGACATCTTATTTGATCAACGAAGTCAGAGCCCATCTCGTGTTTCTCAATCTCAAGTCTGCGCAACAAACCGTAGCTTGAGTATATGTCTTCTAGGATCTTTTGCTCAACAGCATAGGCTCCTGAACTCAAAAACTCTTCAAGCCCCTTCGCGAACACGTCAATTTTACTTGCTACCTCATTGCGTCTGACAGAATGCGCGTGTTCTAAGTGTCTGTAGATCAGATCTGTGGCTTCTTGGCCGAAGACCTGAGTCAGTACGTGGTCGATTACTTTGGAGATTTTTTCGTCTTCCCTCCTGACTGACGTGCAGGTCTGAGCTTGCATCAGCGGCACCTTACAAGGTAATATCGTGCGTATTACGACTTAATAAGTCTTGCCGTATACCCGAACTACACGTATACACATCAAACAATGCAGAAAACCATCACCGCATATAGTCGGTAAGATTCCGCTGTTCAACTCTTCCGCGAAACACATTATCCGCAGGTCTTTCTCCACTCAAGACAAGCCGACCATAAACACCATCATAACCAGGCACCACAGCAACCCGTCCCTCTCTGACTCTCACGATTGCATCAGCGAGTCTCTCATCAACCACAGCGCTTAACGATTCTTTCGACGCGTCAAGCAACACAGAATACTCATTGCCAAACTTCGCAATCAGCGAATTGTAAGTGCTCCACACTTTCTGAACAGACGGCGAATCAACGCCCAAAAAAGCTGCAATTATCTCAGATAATGGAAGCAACCGCCTGAAGCCAATCGCATTCTCAGGTTTGAAGCCAACTGGACGATCAGCCAATTCCTCAACGCGCTGTTCGACACCTTTTGTGAGCTTTCTACCGCACATTGGACAGGTATTACCTATTTTCTTGGCATCTTCGGACGAAAATGACACGTTGCATGCTCTATGACCTGTCCAATGGTATTTTCCATCCACTTACTATTCTTCAGTGATACTTGGTTAACTGTGCATCGTGTTTTCTAATCAAGCTATGCGCGCGCTAAGTTGACATCCTCTTTTGAAGCGTGTAAGTGACTTGTTTAAGAAGGTATTCCTTGTCCTTCTCCAAATTAGCGCGCGTGACTAATTATCGCAAAGGCAAAAGCAAAGAATTATACACAATCGTCCTTGCTTATTCTGGCGGGAAGTGCGACCATGAGCGCGATGAAAGGAAGAATATGTATCATAACAGGGAGCAATTCTGGAATCGGCAAAGAAACTGCAATAGGTTTGGCAAAGATGGGTGCCACGATAGTCATGGTTGTACGTGATCAGGAGCGAGGCGAGAAAGCTCGAATAGAAATAGTGAAGCAAACCGGAAATGACTCTGTGGATCTAATGATATGCGACCTGTCTTCGATGAGTTCAATCCGGCACTTCGCCGAAGAATTCAAGAAGAAATACGACCGACTAGACGTGTTGATAAACAACGCAGGAGCGGTCTTCAACAAGCGAGAGGTTACACCTGAAGGCTTTGAACGAACCCTTGCCGTCAATTATCTAGGGCCGTTCCTTCTCACACATGAGCTAATGAATTTGCTAAAATCAAGTGCTCCTTCCAGAATAATCAACGTAAGCTCTGGACTAGCCAAAGACGGCAAAGTAGATCTTGACGATCTCCAAAGCGAGAAGAACTACTCTGGAACGAAGGCTTACTCTCGTGTGCGTGCACTAGTCTACGCAAACGCTAAACTGATGGTTATGATGTTTACTTATGAACTGGCTAGGCGACTGAAAGGGTCGGGAGTGACAGTAAACGTGCTCATGCCAGGTTTCACAGCAACCAACCTTGGAAAGAGCAGCGGCAGTCTAAGTTCGTCCATTATGTTCAAAATGGTCCGTCCGATGCAGATCAGCGCTAAGAAAGGAGCAGAAACGTCCGTTTACTTAGCCTCGTCAGACGACGTTAAGGATATAACGGGAAGATGCTTCGCCAAGAAGAAGGAAGTAAAAACGTGTCCTGCGTCATACGACGAAGAACTGCAGAAACGCTTGTGGAACAAGACGGAGAGCATGCTCGGTTTAGCGGGCGCTTAGAAATCGCGAAAGTAGAAAAAGAGATCATTTCAGCAAGCTTTAAAAAGTTTTCAAGTATAGGTTTGTCCATGAACTACAAAGAGAGACAGGAAATAATCGCTAAATCGCCGATATCCTTCGATTATCTTAGACGATTCAACATTGGTGCGGGCACTCTTCACTTTGTACAAGGAATAGTGATGGTGGCTCTGGGTCTATACAAAGCCTATACCCTGAACGTATACACTTTCTACTTAAAGTTCCAAATATTGCAAACTACGCCGCAAACGTTCCTAGTACAGCCAGATCCAAAGATTCTGTTTTCTATAGGCTACATAGGAGTCGCGGCTGCTCTCTTTCCTCTGATGTCTGCAACAGCACACTTCACAATCGCGTTTGTGAAAAACAAGACCTACAATGACAATCTCAAGAAAGGCATGAATCCATACCGATGGTACGAATATGCCTTCTCAAGCTCACTAATGATATTCCTCATCGCTTCGTTCGCAGGAGTGTGGGAGCTATGGTCACTCGTGATGATATTCGTCCTGAACGCAATGATGATAATGTTCGGATATCTAATGGAGAAAATCAATCAGTACACTGAAAAAACTGATTGGTCACCATTCGTTCTCGGATGTATTTCAGGAGGAACACCATGGCTAGCGATATACGCCTATTTCATCGCAGCCATAACAAGCGTATCACAGAACGTGCCCACATTCGTGTACCTAATAGTATCCATCTACTTCATCCTCTTCATGGTTTTCGCAGCCAACATGGTACTACAATACAAAGGCGTTGGGCGTTGGAAAGACTACTTGTACGGCGAAAGAACCTACATAGTGCTAAGTCTCGTGGCGAAAACACTTCTGGCATGGCTAGTGTTCTCCGGGATATTCATGCCCCACTGAATACGCACAAAACAACTCCCCTTTTCTTTGAGCGCGCGCTAGGAGAACATATTAATCAGGTGAAATAGCAATGTTGTTTGAGGTAAAAATGAAATGCCATTAGTCCAAGTTACTGTTTGGGAGGGCATGAGCCCTGAAAACAAGAAGAAAACAGTCGAAGGAATAACCAAAGTCTTCGAGGATTTAGGAGTGCCTAAAGAAGCAGTCGAGATAATCATTTATGAAGCGCCAAAAAGCAATTGGGCAACGGGTGGACAACTGCATTCAGAAAGGCACGCACACACGCGCTCGCTATAAGCTCCGAGAGGATTAAGTATGGATAACATAATCGTAGTTGAGAATCTAAGCAAGACCTACGGCAAAGACATAGTCGCAGTTAGAGAAATATCATTTCAGGTTCAAAAAGGAGAAATATTCGGCTTCCTCGGACCTAACGGTGCAGGCAAGAGCACCACCATCAAGATACTTACTACTTTATTGGAGAAGAGCTCAGGGAAAGCAACAATCGACGGCCTAGACATCGACGCTGATCAAGCCAAGGTGAGGCGCATAATCGGCTACTGTTCACAGGAAGTGGGAGTGGATGACGATCTGACTGCCCGTGAAAACCTAATGCTGCAATGCCGTTTTCATCATATCCCAAAGGACAAGGCACTAGGCAAAATTAACGAATTGCTCCAGAAAGTGAGGTTGACTGAAGCAGCTGATCGCAGACTGAAAACATTTTCTGGGGGCATGCGCAAACGCTTGGACTTGGCTTCTTCTCTTGTCTCCGACCCTGAGGTCTTGTTCCTAGATGAACCGACCACGGGGCTGGATCCACAGAGTCGACAGGATGTTTGGGAATACGTGAAGCAGTTGAACAATCAAGGAATGACCATATTCCTGACCACTCAATATATGGAAGAGGCAGACCGATTGGCTGACAGGCTTTGCATAGTTGATCAGGGCAAGATAGTGGCAGAGGGAAAACCGAACGAACTTAAAGCCAAAGTGGGCGCTGACAAGATCACGCTATGGTTCAAGGCCGGAGATATGGGAGCTTGCGAAAAAGCTGTGAAAGCGTTGTCGAATTTGCAAGGCGTAGATGAAGTAGGCAAGTGCGTAGAAGGTTTGACCACAGAAGAAGGATTGGCCATGATGGCCAAGAATGGCTCAGCCGTGGTTACACAAGTAGTGAGGGCTCTGGACGGAGCAGGCATAGACCTTGAGCAGCTCAAGTTGACCGCGCCTACGTTGGACGAAGTCTTCCTCAAGCTAACAGGAAAAACGCTCAACGTGATAGAGCGAAAGGAAGCAGTACGTCGTGGCAGAAGGGGGATGCGATCTTGAAGGTGGAAATGATTTCAGAAATAGTAGCGATATTCCGCCGCTGGAACACGAAGCTGTTGCGGCAGCCGATTTTTCTCTTCTTCTCTCTCATCCAACCACTAGTTTGGTTCTTGTTATTCACTCAAGCCTTCTCCTCAATCGGGAACATACCGATCCCAGGAACCATACCGACCCCAGGCGCAGCAAGTGCGCTTGAATTTTATACCAGCACAAAGAGCTACATCACGTTCTTCACTGCTGCAGTCATAATCCAAACAATAGCCTCTTCTGCGTTGCAGGCAGGCATCGGATTGGTCAACGACCTTGATAGTGGGTTCATGGACAAAATGAGGGTTGCACCGATAAGTAAGTCTGCAATCCTCTTCGGCAAACTCTTCAGTGACGCCATAAGCACGATAATACAAGTCGCCATAATTCTGCTCATCGGCTTGGCACTGGGGGTGAACATCGCATCCGGCATTCTTGGAGTGCTCATGATAATGGCCGTAGCGGCCACTTTCGGAATCGCTTGGTCAGGGATTTCCCTTTTTGTCGCCCTGACCACGAAGAGCAGCCAGACGACCCTTTCAGTGGGTCTGCTTACCACGTTTCCACTGCTTTTCCTGTCTGCCAGCGTTATGCCGCTTCAACTACTGCCAGGCTGGGTGCAGCAAGTAGCCAAGGTGAACCCGTTCACGTACATCGCGCAAGCGCTTCAGAACCTCATCATCAAGGGTTTCATTTGGGACAGCATCGGTTATGCCTTCATCGCCATATTGATCATAGGCATCATAAGCCTTGGAGCGAGCACTCTAGTGTTCCGAAAGAAAATATCTTAGCGCGTACTAACGCTATTAGCGTTGCTCTAATAGATGAAGTCAGAAGGTATAGCCATTATGGAGTACAGAGAATTCGGTAAGGCAAGCTTCAGAGTGTCACGGATAGGCATGGGCACTTTCTTTGACGCCGGTGGAATAGTCAGAGCCAGAGTCTTTGGGCATCACAAGAACGAGGAGGACAAGATTAGTGCCATCAAGAAAGGAATAGAACTCGGCATAAACCTAATTGACACTGCCGAGATATATCAATCAGAACCATACATTTCAGAAGCCATCAAAGGATACAAGAGGGACAGCCTTTTCATTGCCACCAAAGTCTTTCGATGGCACCTGAAATATGACGCATTGATAAAGGCCGCCAAGCAAAGCTTGAGCAGACTGCAGACTTCTTACATAGACCTTTACCAGATACACCATCCAAATTCGCGCGTACCCATCAAAGAAACAATGAGCGCCATGGAACATCTCGTAAGTGAAGGAAAAATCAAATACATAGGCGTGTCCAACTTCACGGTTGCACAGGTCAAGGAAGCCCAAGAAGCATTATCCAAGAACGAACTTGTGTCCGTGCAAAACCAATACAACCTGGCGAACAGAAAGATCGAAGCAGACTTGCTGCCATACTGCCTTGAAAACAACATTGCCGTGCTTCCATATCGTCCGCTCGCGCGTGGAAAACTTACCAACCCATCACCTAGAACGAAAGAAGCCATAGACGGAATCTCTTCGAAACACGGCGGAAAGACACCGGCCCAAATCGCCCTAAACTGGTTCCTATCAAAGAACGAGCTGGTTTTTCCAATACCTCGAGCTTCCAAGCCAAGCAGAGTCATCGAAAATGTTGGCGCAACTGATTGGCACATGGACAAGGACGAAATTGTCAAGCTTGAAAACGCGCTTCTCTAAGCTACACGATACGTAAGAACTCGCGGATATTGGAAAGCCTTGGCGCGCGCTGAAATCTCAGGCTTGGAGATGCTCGCTTGGTTTATGTAGAAGGCTATACATCTTTGGAACGTAGCTGCACTCTAGGGCATCCCTTCCCAAATTGAGGTGGCTCAACTCCTTCCCAAACTTATGGTCACCAAGCTTGAGCGTTGCCCCGCCTTTCTACAGTTGACTTCACTCAAGGCAAACGCTCGTCTATACACACCAATTCCAGACTTTTCTAGCGACGTCCACTTGCAGAGGAAACAGTTAAGGTCTTCTGGTCACACATTAGCTTGAGATGGAGCTGTGTTGCCGAAAGATGACAGGGCAAACGTGCGTCGTTTAGGTCGTCACAAAATCGCATTGGTCGCCTTGTCAGTAATCATTTTTGCATCAATAGAGGTCTACGCTCATACTTACGTGCAGATACATGGTCTTTCAGTGGTAAGTGAAGAGGAAGTTCAGATCAAATTCTCAAATTTTCCGTATTATACAGGTAGTTCTGCATTTTCAAGTAGTGGTTGTCGTTGGCTTGTCGGATGGTTAGTCAGAAGACCTGCACCTCAAAATGGTTATGTGGATATATTCAAGACCGAGCAAAATGGGAGTTACTTCGTTCTAGGCACTGACCTCTTGATTTTGGACCTGAAGGCTTCCTCGAACAACACAAGCTACTTCTGGGCACATATGGACGAAATCGACTATGAAAGCAACTATACTGCCATCAGAATAAATTATGAGTTAGGGGAAATGGGAACATACCAAATCAATTTCGATTTACATGTCAGGGTCTATCAACGAACGCTGTTAGGGCTGATACCAACGGAAGACCTTACGATTCCGATTAACGCAACAGTCTACTATGGACCGTGACCATTGGAGTTTAGCTTTTTTCTGTCCTGCATTTTCGACACATTCTTATTGAGCCAGTTTTGGTTTTGCGGAAAAGCTATAGCTGAACTAGTTTAACCATCAAGTTTTAAGTTTGCAGTCCTAGTATTTGGTTGGATTGGAATGGGAAGATTCAGCAAAGCCGTGTTCGGACGAGGTAAATTGCCTGAGAGATGCTTGATTTATGCAGGCGTATATTCCCCTCAACGGAAGGATTGCGTTAGGAGCCTTTTTGACAGCTGGCAGAAGGTGCAAGGGCACTGGGTGAAGTATTCCTTTGCTTACAAGGACGGGGTAGAATACTTTGTTGTATTCAATGTTTATGGAGCTTCCATGGTTCTTGAAATTGTTCAGTTGCTGAAAGATGGTAATGTAGAGAAGGTCTTTTTCATAGGTTCTATGGGAGGAAAGACGCTGCCAGTTGGAACTCTTGTCTTGCCCAAGAGAATAGTTGATAGAACAGGGTTTCCCGCAATCGATAGTCCAAACAAACAAACGGTGTTGCCAGATGAAGCTTGTTTGGAACGGTTGAGACTTGCCCTTGCTGATTCTGGCGAAGCCTATGTGGAAGGCGAAATAGTCTCTGTTCCATGCGTTCTACATAATATCGAGCATTTGAGGAACTTTGTGGAACAAGAAGAAAACATCTTAGGCGTAGAGTGTGAAACGTCCACGTATTATCATTATACTCAGAAGGAAGGGCTTGAGAGTTATGCTCTTCTCTACGTTAGCGACAACAAGAGACACGATGTCATCGCTGGCGGAAAGAGCTTGCGGAATGCACGAAGGAAATCTCTAAGAAAGATAACTCGCATAGCCACAGAAGTCCTGAAGCACTAGAAGCGCGCGCTACTCCTATAACAACGCGCTATACAAAGTGAGAAATCATGAAACAGAAAATGAAAATCAAAGCAATCCTTTACATAGTAGTGCCTTTGATTCTAGGACTTATCATAACCTACGCTGGAATGTACTTCTTACATCCACTGGATTCAAATGACTGGTATCGTTACGGATTTCCCGTAGGTTGGAAAAACATAGAAGCAACAGGCGAAGGATATAGTACGCCCGCATTTACCTTTTACAACTCGGCAGGGTTTGTTTTAGATGTGCTTTTCTGGTATGGCATCGTATTAATCATCGTAGTTGTCGCCAACCATGGCGCGCGCGATGAGTCAAGCACACTTTAAGACTCGGATATCTCCAATGATATGTAACTTCAGACTACTATCATTCAATGATATTTCGGACCATTTATATACGAGGTTAGATGGCGCTCTCGCCGACCTTCAATGAACAAGGAGAACAAACTGGACATTGAGCGCCTAATTGAGATGAAACGCGTCAACGGCCAGAGCGAAGCCACAATTTCCCAGCAGTCAAGGGTTCTAGGCGAGCTAAGCGAGTTCCTGCGGAAACCTTTCCGTGAGGCGACGGAACAAGACATTTTCGGTTTTATCGGACACAAAGGCAAGACTTGCGGCGAAAGAACCCTCTTCATGTACAAGGTAGTCACGAAAGCATTCTACAAATTCCTTTACGGCCTGGAAGACGGCTACCCTGAACAGGTGAAGAACCTTAACAAGAACCTCAAACGGAACGGCCCTAATCACAGAGTGGCAATCAAGCCTGAACAGATACTGACAAAGGAAGACATCGCAATGCTTGTCCGTCACTGCGGATACTACCGTGACGAGGCAATTCTCACCGTACTGTACGAATCTGGTTGCCGAATTGGCGAGTTCGTTGGAATGAACATTGAACACCTGGTAGATGTCAAACACGGGAAGACACTGGTTGTAAACGGTAAGACAGGCGAGAGACGGATTCTACTCGTGGAGAGCGTTATTTACCTGAACAGATGGCTGGAGCACCATCCAATGAAGGATAATCCTAGCGTGCGAGAGAAAGGAGAAACGCCGTTATGGTGCACGTTAAAACCACCGTTCAAACGCGTAGAACTCAACACGATACAGTGCTTGCTAAGGACTTTGAGAAAACGCAGCGGAATCAAGAAACGCATGAATGCACATTCTTTCAGGCACTCGCGCGCCACATACTTAGCCCGATTTCTCAGCGACGCGCAAATGCGGACCTTCTTCGGGTGGGAAGGCGCGTCAGAAATGGTCGGCTTGTATACGCATTTGAGTGGGAAGGATACGGACAGTGAAATTCTGCGTTCCTCAGGCATCGTCGAAGAGGAAGAAACTCCAAAGCCGTCACCGCTAAAGGAAAACGAATGCCCCCGATGTCATGCGAAGAACGCGGGTACAAATGAGTTCTGCGGTCTGTGCGGGCGACCTTTCGACGAAAAAGCTGTAATTGAGCAGACCTTGGAAGAACAAAGACTTAAGGACGAAGTGGGAATACTGCGGGAAGAGGTTCAGAAGACAGAAGGCGTAGGAGAGTATCTAGACCACTTGCAAGCGCAAATCGAAGATCTCCAAAGGCAGCTCCAACTAAGGAAAGGAGCAAAAGCCAGTTGAAGTATTGCGAGCCGCTGCCTCGAAGCTTCTACGCGAGACCGATACTCATCGTCGCAAGGGAACTGCTCGGGAAACGCCTAGTTCGGCAAACTCCTGACGGATGCATTGCTGCGAGGATCGTTGAAGTTGAGGCGTACGGAGGAAGCGACGACCCAGCGAGTCATGCCTACAAAGGGTTGACAAAAGGAAACTGGGTCATGTTCGGAAAACCTGGACTTGCTTATGTTTACTTTATCTATGGCAACCACTACTGCCTCAATGTCAGGGCAGGAATAGAAGGTATTCCTGGGGCCGTGTTGATACGCGGTGTCGAAATCATTGATGGACTGGAGCTTGCCCGCCGAAACAGGAGGGCAAAATCTTTGGTTGAATTGGCAAATGGCCCAGGAAAACTGACGCGCGCGCTCGGCATAAACAAGGGTCACAATGGCCTCGACTTGGTAGCGTCTAACCTATTGTATATCTGCGAGCAAAAGGAAAGCGGCAATCTTGAGGTCTTAACGTCAACCAGAATCGGAATTAAGGAAGGGAAGGAAATGCCTTGGAGGTTGTACGCCAGGGACAGCAAAGCTCTCTCACACATCCACCGTAACTAACATTCACTATTTCTTGAACAGCACGCGCTATGAACTTAGTCCAAGTATAACGGAATCATTCGACTTTCTATTTTTCTATTAGGGAGAGTGCGAGTGCCGCACTCCTCAAGGAAATCCAAATGTCATATAGAACTGTGAACAAAGAAACCGTATTCGGCGACGAAGTGGATGAAGTAGAGGAAGAAGACCCAAGTCTTGCGGATTGCCCTTCCAGAAAACGGAGCAAAAAGAAACACCCGAAAAGACTCGATTCCAATCAAAGCAAAAGCAGTAACGGAGGTGCATCACATGGATATTAACAGCGAAGACATAGAACGACACTTGAACATCTTAGGTCCTCGCGAATTTTACTGCCTGGTCACCAGGAATTTCAAAACAAAAGACGTGCAGACAGTTTGGCTTCCAAAGAACAAGGTTGTTCCATGGACTAAAGAAATGAATGCGTCAGGCTATCAAGTATGGATCAGCATCAATAACAAGGCACTGGAAAAAGATTCATTGGAAGGCGTCGTTTCCCTAGACGATTTCTTTATTGACGTAGATGCGGAAAGAAAAGAAAAGAACAAGCTAGCTTCCAACGACGAGCTTATAGGAGCCTTTGATAAAATTGCGAAGGTCAAAGAGCACCTTAACAGAGAATACGGTGCTGAGGCCTACGTCGCACTTTCTGGCAATGGTTGGCATATACATCTGCCACTTCCCAAACACAGTTTTGATACATATAACTCGAAAGTTGAGACTAATCTGAAATTGAAGAAATTCCGCGAGAAGATCGCTGGTGCATCTGGGGTTGTAGTGGACCCAGTTCATGACTTGCGACGATTGGCTGCCCTTATAGGCAGTCTGAACCTCAAGATTCCAGACATGCCCAGACTAACCGCTTGGTGCAGACCCACAGATAGGGAACCCGACATTGAAAAGGCGAGGGCAAAAAACGCTCTATTGCTGCAGGCCATCTTAGAGATGCCGATAATGGAAAACACCGAGTCCTGTGACGCCGAGAACCAGCTAACTAATCACGCAGACCTTGGAGAACTCCTGAAGGCGGACCATAAACTTGCAGACTTGTACGAGGGAAATTGGAAAGAGTACAAATTCAAAACCAGATCTGAAGCAGAACAGTCCCTACTACTCAGGCTTGTTCAATACAGCTTCTCCGACACTGAGATTCTCAAAGCAATGGAGAACTCGAAAATAGGAAAATGGCAAGAAAGAGATGACTCATACAGGACTCACAGCATAAGAAAAGCTCGAGAATTTGCTGTCGCGCTGGAACCTAACGCGTCTTCACCGGTAGACCTCATTGATCAAGAGCTGTTGGATATCAGGTGTACGCGTCTTCATCCATTGATTGATTTTCATCCAGATACGGGCTACACGTTTGGACTATTTGTCGGCAAAGAAAAAGCATTTCAAATAGTCAATAAGAAAGTGAAAGCTTTCGATACTGAAACTCCTCTGATAGAAGAACCGAACTCTCCACCGATTCTAGTGACCAGACCAAATTTCATGGTTATTTCGCAGAAATGGAAAGAGATCATACTGGAAATAGCCAAAGACCTATTGAGTTCAAAGGAAATAGAGAATAAACCGAGGAGTGACTTGTTTGATTTCATAGTTCAAAAAATAAGTCACTATTTCTATCATTCAGACACGAGATGGCACACGTTTTTTGCCTGCTTCATCATAGGGACTTACCTTCACAGAATCTTTTCACCATTCCCACATTGGGTGTTGCAGGGCGTCAGAGCAAGTGGAAAAACTACAGCCGCGATATTGCTCAGCGAAACTGCCTGGAACCCCACTCCTCCCCAATCAGGTCTCAAGTCTGCTCCACTCTTCAGGTTTATAGAAGACTCTAGACCGACATACATAATTGATGTCACCCGTTTCAACTACAAGGACCCAGACTTGATTGACCTCTTGGAGGCAATAGAACCACAATCGGCAGTGTTTCGCTGTGTTGGAGAGCAAAAGGACGAGGTGAAGTCCTTTCATCCCTTTTCGCCGAAAGTCTTGACCGTACGACAAACTGTTCCTTTCGCCGACAAGGCAGCACCCAACATTGCAATGTCTTCGGGCAGATACATCATTTGGTCTCCTGGAAGAGCGCGGGTTACTGAATAACGAATTGACGACCATATTTCGAATCCTAGGTCCGTTAAGTGCGGGAAAAGATGGACGTCGCCATCTGCGCGCGCGAAGAAGAATAGAAGCATGTACTTGGTGCAAACAGTAATAGCTTCAAGTTCAAATATTGCTTTCTAGAGAATAGCCGATGTGAAGAGGTTTGTTGGAACTCTGTACCAAATGCTGCCTTTCTCAAACGAGAAAAAACATTGTCGTTGGTGAAGGTAACGAGCACGCACAAGTAATGTTCATTGGAGAAGCTCCTGGTTACTATGAAGATGTTGAAGGTCGACCTTTCGTTGGTGCAGCTGGGAAGTTCCTGAACGAGCTGCTGTCTGAAGCTGGCCTCAAGAGAGCTGACGTTTATATCACGAATATTTTGAAGTGCAGGCCGCCGAATAACCGAGAACCTTTGCCTGATGAAATCGAAAGATGCACTCCGTGTCTTGAGGAACAAATCAAGTCGGTACATCCGAAAGTCATTGTCACACTAGGGAACTACGCAACCGAATTCATATTCTCCAAAACAGGACTGGAGTTCTATGGCATAACAAAACATCATGGTACAGCAAAGGAAGTCTCGCTGTTAGGAATAGTGGTCAACATCTATCCAACTTTTCATCCTGCATCTGCATTGTATCATGGTGAATACAGGACCTTACTAATCGAGGATTTCAGAAGACTAAAGAGTTTTCTCAATAAAGAAACATGAAGATAGAGTGTGCCTTCGTCTACATGGTATCACATAGCAAAACTAATCATATTTTCCATACGCAGGATCAGTCTCTATCGTAAACTTGAAACGCTTTTGATCCTTATTTTTGATAGCATCAAAAACCTCGTCGTAGCTCAATCTTTCCAGCTCGAAGACGTTTGCCTCTCTTCCAATTCGCCAAGGCCAATAACTGTGACTGTCGCTGTTTGAAACCAATGTAAAATGATCCAGCATACTCAACCGCCAATTCATGGGTGGGTCAGATGAAAGACCCGTTTCTAAAGCATGGATATGTTTAGTCATGTCCTGGTAACATTCGTCCATTCGGTCGAACCCGCTGAAGGCTCCGAATACACTGAACCACGGTGTCCAAGCGTGCGCTGGAAAAATCATGTTTCTGTCTGAGACGTTGATCACTTCTTCAACCAAGTGTGGTGCACTCATGTCAAGTGTTGGTCTGCCATCTGAGCTGAGGCTACCGAATGTTGATAGCCTATCATTGATTTGCGCTGCGATGTCGAGACTTGGAGACAATATAACATGGTGAACCTTTCTTGTTTTGTTCTCAAATGTAAAGATCGTGCTTACCTCACTCGTCAGCATGAAACGTACTGAAGACTCAGGGATTTCTGTCGACTCGTAGAGGTGTGTGTCTGATTCTGGAACAAGGGTTTCATGCAGTTCCTTGAGCCATCTAGGATGAGTGAAATCACCAGTTCCGACAAGGTTTAACCCCTTGATCTTTGCGAAACGGGCAATCTCCTTTACAGACATTCTCTCGCTTGTCGCACGACTGTAACGACTGTGAATGTGCAGGTCGGCGATAACTCTCAAAGTCTCATCACGTCCCAGTCAACTTCTATATTTCCCTGTTTGAACTATTTTAACGTGAAACCGAAGTGTAGGCATTATCTCACAGCATTAGCCAAACTATCCAGCCCTTCTTTTCACGATTCTTTCAACAATCTTCCAAACATCAACTTTCAACAACACAATAGTGAGGATTGCTGTCGATATTATCGAAGTAGCCGTTAGAACTTCATTGCTTATGAATGGAACAAGAATCCCGTGACCCAGCACACCAAGGTAGGCTCCAAGAACGGTTATCACAAATTTGCCAGCGAAGTAGGCTAGAAAGAACTTGACTGGGTTGTACTTCAAAAGTCCTAAAGGTATTATAACTGGCTCATCAGGCAATGGAGTTGCAGCAACCACAAAGAGCGCCAAAGAAGCCCAACCTTTAAGTTTTGACGCGACAGCGTTAAGATGCTCCCTGCGTTTTTGGCCCATAAGACCGCCGACGAAAAAAGTGACGAAATAGTGAACCAGTTTGGCACACGCAGCGCCTAGAGCAACGAGAAAGCCTATAGTGAAAGGGTCTGCCTCAACGAGCAAAGCAGCATTTGACGCTATAAGAAGGTTAGAAGGGCCAGCGAATGGAATCATGTTTAGGGCAAAAGAAGTCAGAAGAACACCGAAGAGCTCGTACAAAATAGCCAATTCCTTAGCACCAAAGCCTATATGCCATCGAAACTAGATTGAAAGCTTGACTTAAAGGCATTGTCATGAAGAAGCAGCTTAGGATGAAAACGGAATACCAAAAAGGACGTACTCAAAAAGCTTGGTCTTGAAGACGTTGACAAAGCCTTAGAGAAATTGCGTTCTGAATAACTTCAAGTTAATGCTTAAATAACAAAGATATTCACTTTATACCTAATCCACTAATCTGGAAGTGAAGGAATTTGAGTGAACAGAAAAAGTGGGCTGAAAAACTAAGCTCCCAATGCGGCGTGAGTTCAGCATTCTTGACATCAGCGTTGGAAGAGTTAAGCGAAAGCTGCTATGGCGACGCGAAGACTTCAAAGAGCGTTATCGAAGAACTTACATTAAGCTGCCACATGAATGAGACGGACCTCAGGAAGTTCATTAGCGATGTCTCAAAAAGCTGTCCCATGGACGTAAAAAAGCTGAAGAGCGAAGTCATCAAAGCAAAAGGCAAGAAAGACCTTGCTTTTCAAGCAATAATAAAATCGAGAGTAGGACCTACATAACCTTACCGCCAACTCCGTGAAACCTAAAGCGAAAAAACCAAGCGCTGGCTAGCAGTATATTGCTCCGTTTGGCGTTACGATAACGGAAACCTTTTCGTCTTTTTCTTTAACCGGAACCTTCTCTACAATCTGCAGTTCATGAACCGTTGTCACGACAGGAATTAAACCGAATGCTCCCTTCAAAGCTTGTATTTCCACATCGCCATATCCACCGCCTTTTCCGAGTCTGTTCCCGTTAAGATCAACGGCAACAGAACCCTCAACGATCAGATCAGGTTTAGGAATTATGTGAAGATCCATCGTTTTTCCGAATCTGAAGGCCCCTTTTATCGTCGAGGCAAGACTTGCGTTCTTGACATCTTTTGGAAGAACGACTACGTAGCCTTGTTTGAGCCTTGGCGAGGCCATAACAAGGGTCTTGCCATCCAGTAATGCATTCTCTCTGATCTTGTGTTGCGCGTAGTCGGGGTTGACAAAAACCACGTTCGCCTCTTTCCATTCTTTTAGGAAGCGGACTTCCTCTGCTGCCTTTTCTGAACCACTGAAATCGGGTATGTGCCCAAAACATATAGGTGGGAATCTGGCGACATGTTCTTTCTCAAGTTTGTTCCAGATTTCTTCGCGGAGCAGTCTTTTGGCTGTTTTGACATTCAAATAGCTTCCGCCCGAAGAAGAAAGAAAAATGGAAATGCTATATTATTTGTAGCTCTTTTCCGATTTTTTCGAATGCGCCTATGGCGAACTCTAAGTCTTGTTTTGTCAAGGCGGCGTTCATTATGGTTCTGATTCGCGCTTTGTCTCGCGCGACCATTGGATACACTATTGGCAAGGCGAATAAGCCTTCTTCAAACAGTCGTGTGCTCAGTTTCTTGGCTACACTGCTCTCACCGACCATCACCGGCGTTATTGGGGTCTCGCTTTTGCCTATGTCGAACCCTAAGTCCTTCATAGCTTTCTTGAAATATCGTGTGTGATCCCACAGCGTTCTTACATGCTGTGGCTCATTTTCCAGAACATCGATCGCAGCTATGCATGCGGCGGCAACTGCTGGTGGGTGCGAACCACTGAGAAGCCAAGTGCGTGACTTGTTGTAAGCGAAGTTGGTCAAGTCTCGGGAGCCTGAAACATGACCGCCAACCACACCAAAAGCCTTTGAGAATGTGCCCATTTCTACGTGAACTTTGTCACGGCTAAGCTTGAAGTGAGAGACGATTCCTCTTCCTCCCTCGCCAAGCACTCCTTCACCATGAGCGTCATCCACATAGACCATTGCGCCATGTTCTGCCGCAGCTTTTGCCACACCATCCAGAGGCGCTATGTCGCCGTCCATAGAGAAAACTCCATCAGTGATTATCAGGATTCGCCTATAAGGTGGTGAATGCTTCTCCGCTTCTTCCAGAACGCGCTGCAAGTCTGCTACATCTGAGTGCTTGTAAACTGCCCTTTCAGCGTGTGATAGTCTAACGCCGTCAATTATGCTACCATGATTAAGCTCGTCGCTTATGATGAGGTCCTCTTTGCCGACAAGCTGGGGAATGAGACCAGCGTTGGCGGCGAAACCTGTTTGATACACTAGCGAAGCATCGGCGTGCTTGAACTTCGCCAGTCTCTTTTCAAGTTCCATGTGTATGTCCATAGTCCCAGCAATTGGACGAACTGATCCAGAACCAGCACCGTGAGTCTGAACGGCTTTGATTGCAGCTTCTTTCAGTTTCGGATGGTTGCTCAAACCCAAATAGTTGTTAGAGCAGAACATCAGAACCTTTTTCCCGTCAACTTTGCACCATGGTGTGCTTGGACCCTGCAAGATTCGAAGTCTCCAGTCAAGCTCGTTCTTTACTAGATCTTCATACTCTTGTCGTAGGAATGCTGTTGGATTTCGCATGTTGATCACGTATTTTCCCAATTGATCGACTCACCCTCTTAAACTCTTTTCCTGGGCGCTAGGCTGTTTGCACATTCAATTAGATTGTCTCTCTGGAATATTGACACCTTTAAGAGACGCGCTCTAACAAAGGCGATTCAGTCTTTGTCTCAAAGCATTAGTTGTGTAACCAGCAAACCTAGCTGTCAAGCCACACTAATGTGGGTAAAAGAGTGCTCTTACTGCTGTTGCAAAATTACGTCGTATTCAATAGACACTATTGGAACAACAAGTAAGACAAAAAACACTATTGTTCTTGGCACTTCACAGTTTCTTTACAGCTTGCCCTCAGCAAAGCGTTTTGACAATCTACTAATCATGTCTTTAGTCATTGCTGACAAGTCATATACTGGTTTCCAGCCCCATTCTCTACGGGCCACGCTGTCATCTATCGACATTGGCCAAGAATCTGCAATCTTCTGCCTGGAGTCAGGCTTGTAGTCACATTTGAAGTCAGGAATGTACTTTTGGATCTCGGCAGCTAACTCGCCAGCTGAAAAACTCATGCCAGTCACGTTGTAGCTGTCATGCCTCTTCACTTTCGAAGGATCAGCATACATGAGGTCGATAGTTGCTTTGATGCAGTCCGGCATGTACATCATCGGCAACACAGTGTCTTCTCTCACAAAACACGTGTACCGTTTGTACTTTATCGCGTCATAGAATATAGCCACCGCATAATCTGTTGTACCTCCACCTGGCAAAACCTCACTGCTTATTATGCCTGGATAGCGGAGACTCCGAACGTCCAAACCAAATCGAATCGAATAGTAATTGCACAACAGTTCCCCAGCAACTTTCGACACGCCATAGATGGTCTTAGGTAGCAACACGGTCTCTTGGGGTGTGTTGATACGTGGTGCAGACGGACCAAATACAGCTATGGAGCTGGGCCAGAAAACTCTGACCAGACCTAGCTTTCTTGCAACTTCAAGAACGTTGTAGAGACTTCCCATGTTTACAGCCCAAGCGGCTTGTGGATTCTCCTCGCCTGTGGCAGAAAGAACCGCTGCCAAATGATAGATTGTATCAATGTCATATTTCTTCACGGCCTCCCCAATGCTTTCTTCGTTGGACAGGTCAACCTGTTCAAATGGACCTGACTTAATTAGCTCCTCGCTCGGCTGTCTTCTATGGCCCGCCGCAATGACGTTTTCTCCGCCATGTTTCTTGCGCAATGCTAGCGTCAGTTCAGACCCAATCTGACCAGTTGATCCGGTTACAAGAATTTTCTTCATCGTTTTCCTTATCATCTAGTTCCCCGGCTCCAGTGTGTTGTAAGCAAGAGTGATGAAGCATTTAGCATATAAGAATTTTCGAACATACCCACACATGCGCCATGATCAGCATTACACTAGCACGCGCCAGACAAGTCAGTATTTGATTTACATTGCCAGAACGGTTTATATCGTGAGCAAAGAATCTTGTGAATGAACAAAATCATGAAACTCGGTTTTATCGTCAACCCAATAGCTGGGATGGGGGGCAAAGTCGGATTAAAAGGAACAGACAACGTTTTGAAAGAGGCCATCAGTAGAGGAGCACAACTAATAGCTCCTGCAAGAGCAACAGAGTTCCTTCAAAAACTAGAAAACAGCGTCGGCAAAAACATAGATATTCTAACTTGTCCTGACACCATGGGCGAGAACGAAGCCAAAGCCACAGGTCTTACCTTCCAAGTCTTATCCATGAAAATTCGCAAAGAAACTACTGCCGAAGACACGAAGGAAGCAGTCAGGCTTCTGGCATTGGCAAAAGTGGATCTGTTAGTTTTCGTTGGCGGAGACGGAACAGCAAAGGATATTCTTGACGCCATGAAAGGTTTGCAGACGGTACCAGTTTTAGGCGTTCCGTCGGGAGTGAAAATGTACAGTGGCATTTTTGCAGTAAGCCCTTCAGATGCTGCCGAGGTAGTGTCAGCCTTCACGCAATACCAAACCGAAATAGAAGAACTTGAAATAATGGATGCGGACGAAAACGCCATCCGAAATGATACCTTCAGTGTGAAACTATACGGTTTCCTTAAGGGTCCGTTCTTGCCTGCCTACGTTCAGGGAAGCAAACAAGTAAGCCCAGAAACAGTAGATGAAAAGGACAACCAAACTGCCATAGCAAGGTTCATAATAGAAATAATACCACTGGACGCAACACTCATTCTCGGACCAGGCACAACCGTCAAACGACTTGCAGAACTACTGCAAGTGAGCAAGACTCTCTTAGGCGTGGACGTCTACAGAAAGGGCAGAGTTAATCTTGACGTGGATGAGAAGAAGATTTTGGAAGAAGTGAAGGATTGGCATAACACGTGGATTGTTGTCTCACCGACTGGGCATCAGGGAATCCTCTTTGGTAGGGGAAATCAACAAATAAGTCCAAGAATCATAAAAAACGTTAGGAAAGAACGAATAATCATTGCTGCCACAAAAAGCAAGCTTCAAAACATCCAAGAAAATATCCTAAGGGTTGACACTGGCGATGCAGAAGCAGATAGCATAATTAGAGGATACATCAAAGTTGTGACCGACTATCGAGAGTGGCGGCTCGTACAGGTTCACTAGAAGACTATGCTCCGAAAATCCGGGTTTTGCCAATAAGATTCATTAATAAGGGCATAAGGTCAAGACCTCTAATCCGATTCAGTCCGCCTTTCGCGCAAGACCGCTCACCAAATTCTGCAACATCGTCACGGCGAACATTAGAACCGGCTATAACTATCGGAATCGGATCACCCTCATGTCTTCCAGTAAGCACCGACGTTGTGTGATCCGCAGTTACGGCTACGCAGACTGAGTTTATGTCGATGTTCTTGAGCAGGTGGCTCAGCATATTGTCTATTCTTTCGATTGCCTCAATTTTCTGTCTGACGTTTCTGTCGTGACTTGCAACATCTGGAGCTTTTACATGTAGGAGCACAAAATCGTATTGCTCCAGTGCTTGTGCTGCCATCTTGGCCTTGACCACGTAGTCTGTTTGAAAGGTTCCGGTGGCACCTGGCACATGGATCAATTCCATTCCTGCAGCTTTGCAGACACCCTTTACTAAAGCTGTTGCGCCCACACATGCTGCATTTATGCGGTACGTTTTTGACAAAGGTTCTATTTGTGGAACTGTGCCAACGCCTCTGCATAGGATTATGTTGGCAGGGGGTTCTCCCTGTTCTATTCTATTCCTGTTCACAGGGTGATTCTCTAGCACTCTGCGAAACTCAGATGAGAGTTCGTTAACGACCTTGGCTGTCAGGACAGCATTGCGACTTTTGCCAAGAGGCAGGATTTCCGGTACTCTTTCACCAACCTCTCCCGGGTCGGAATCACTGATTGCTGTTGACCACCCTGGCCCACGAAGAACTAGCACAGCTCGATGCTGAATAGTGCTTTTGAAAAGAAAACTCGTTCTAACAGGTTTTTCTAATCTGATTTTTTGGAGGCTTTCAGCCAGCTTAGCTGCTTCATCAGTTGCGATTCTACCAGCACGCCTGTCCAATACGACAAGATCTTTGTTTGCTGTCGCGAAATTGCATCGAAATGCAATGTCACCCTTTGAAACTGTTACTCCTGAGCCTAGCGCTTCCAGCGCTCCTCTTCCAGAATAGACTTTCAACGCGTCATACCCAAGCAATGCGAGGGTTGCAGTGTCGCTTCCTGGCGGTCTTCCTGGCGATATAGGATCGATTATCCCACAAACTCCAGTTTTGGCCAATTGGTCAAGCGTTGGTTTGTGGGATGCTTCTAGCGGTGTCTTCCAGTTTAGCTCTTTTACTGGTCTATCAGCCATTCCATCTGCGATCACCAAGATTGCTTTCAAGTTGGGTTCACGTCATTCCCAAGCCGTGTGAGATTATTTAAGTTTGGAAGTGAACAGTTAAAACACTTGTGCATCTTCTGGAATGAAGAAAATGTTTAATAGGCTCTCTGGGCACAAGGGTTGAGAGTGGTTGAAATGGGCGATTACGTTCCACATTGCTAGATTTTCAGTGAGCTTAGCCCATATTAGGACCAGTCTTCCGTTACCATTATATTCGACCACAAAAACTCCTTTGGAGAGATAAAAATGTCGGACACAGGAATAACTGTGAAGAAAAATGAAGACTTCTCAGAATGGTACACGCAAGTTGTCTTGAAATCATGTTTAGCCGACTATGCTCCAGTCAAAGGCTGCATGATCTTCAGAGAAAACTCGTATGCCATCTGGGAAAGAATCCAAGAACTCTTCAACCTAAAAATAAAAGCAACTGGACACAGAAATGTGTACTTTCCACTCTTCATACCCGAAAGTCTACTGAAGAAAGAATCGGAACATTTTGCAGGTTTCGTGCCGGAAGTTGCATGGGTGACACAAGGCGGAGACAGCCCATTAGAGGAAAAGCTAGCCATAAGACCGACATCTGAGACAGTGATTTATGCTACATTCGCAAAATGGATTAGAAGCTGGAGAGACCTCCCGATCAAACTGAACCAGTGGTGCAGTGTTGTCAGATGGGAAACCAAAGCAACAAAGCTCTTCCTGAGGACAAGAGAGTTTCTTTGGCAAGAGGGACACACAGCACATGCAACAAGACGGGAAGCAGACCAAGAAGTGATGGAGATTCTAAATGCGTACAAAGATATTATGGAAAACTACTTGGCTGTTCCAGTTCTCGCAGGAACAAAAACTGAGCTTGAGAAATTCGCGGGCGCACTCTACACGTTAGCTTTGGAAGCAATGATGCCTGATGGAAAAGCCTTACAGATGGGAACCTCACATCAGCTCGGTCAAAACTTCTCAAAAGTCTTCAACATCAAGTTCCTAGATAAAAACGAGAAAGAACAAGAGGTCTGGCAGACATCATGGGGCTTTTCCACACGCGTGATAGGAGCACTTGTAATGCTGCATGGCGACGACAAAGGACTAGTACTACCCCCAAGAGTTGCACCGGTACAAGTAGTGATCGTACCCATTCCATACAAAGGTGTTGACGCAGACCTGATATCGATAAAAGCTAAAGAGCTGCTTGAGAAACTGCAGAAAAAAGGCATATCAACTGTTCTAGATGACAGAGCGGAATATACCCCAGGCTGGAAGTTCAACGAATGGGAACTGAAAGGCGTGCCAGTCAGAATAGAGATCGGCCCTAGAGACGTAAAACAGAAACAAGTAGTTCTAGTTAGGCGAGACACTTCACAGAAATCTGCTGTCAAGGAAGAACAAGCCGTGGACGCTACTACTATACTGCTCGAAGAAATTCAAAACAATCTATTCGGCAAAGCCAAAAGGTTCCTTGAAGATAACACTACTACTGTCAAAACATACGATGAATTCAAAAACACCCTAGAGAACAAGGGCGGATTCATCAAAGCTTCATGGTGTTCAAGAACAAAATGCGAGGAAGAAATAAAGGAGGAAACAGGAGCGACAATCAGGCTGATACCTTTTGATAAGGAAAAGGTATCCTCAAAATGCTTGTACTGCGGGCAGGAAGCAAAAGAAGTAGTGTACTTCGCCAAGTCGTACTAGCAGGACCAGCTAAACGTAATTTGATTTTTCCCAGGAAGTCTGATGCAAAGAACAAAACTGATTCGACAAGTACTCGTTGCCAGAGACAAAAACTGGTGCAATGGGTTATGCTGCAGAATGTGTGGGGGTATGCTGGAAATTGCTAGCCCAACAACTCTGCTTTTTTAAGTTGCTCAACAGCGTCGCCTAATCCGAGCTTTGTCAAAGTTGCTTTTGTGGGTATTCCTCTCTCGTCCCATCCTCTGCGTTTGTAGTACGTTTGCAGCATGGCTTCGTACTTCGCTCTGTCAAGCTTAGAACCCTTCAGTGGTCCTTTTGTAGTCGGTTCTTCAAACCACCTAGCAGGCGGAACATCCATCTTGCTAGACCAGTCTTTTCCGTACTCGCGAATCCAGAAGGCTCTTGTCAGATTGAAGATTCTGTCACCAATGGTGTTTAGCATTTCCCAGTTCATTTCGAGTCCTGTAGCAGCATGCAAGAACTTTGGATACCATTCAAGCTCGAAACCAACCTCAACCCACGGAAGTCTGCAGACTGTCAGCGATTCGAATACTCCACCTCGAATTCGCTGCAGCTCGATTATTTTGTCAACTTTCTCTTCGCCGTAACCTTCCCTGCCTGTCTTGACTTCCCAAGAAATCACCCAAGCGTCTTTATGGTGGGCGCCAATTGAACAGGTTGAATACGCCAAAGCCATGCCGGGAGTGGTGTGGCAGTCATAGGCCGAGATCTCCAAGCCCTTAACATGCATAGCCCATCGATCTGAACCCTTCCCAATTTTCTCAGCGGCTGAACGAACGCCTCCAGCTAGAAGTCCGCCAATGCCTCGCTTGAAAGCGATGTTTTTGATCAGCTCTTTCGCTGACTCGTAACTTCCCCAAGCAATTTTCTCTTTGAGCAGACCTTTTTCAGAAGATTCCATTGCAAACCCGATGACGTTTCCTAAGGAAATTGTGTCCAACCCGAACTCGTCCGCGATCCTATTAAGAGCTGCAACCTGTTTCAGGTCTCCCAACCCTATGTTTGGGCCCAGCATCGTGACATTTTCATAGTCGAGCTCTGACTCTTTTCGGTCATAATCAGTTACAACATTGCCGCAAGTCATGTTACATTGAGGACAACCGCGGTTGGAGGTCTTGATCTTCTCCATCGCAAACCCGCCCACTTCATTGGCCTTCTCAAAGACCCCTTCGCTGTAGTTGTATGTGGGAAGGACGCTGTTTTCCTGACTCCATTCAATCGTCATCATCGTGCCTTGTCGCTTCCAAAAAGCATAGCTTGGCTTGGTCAGAACCTCTCTGTAAGCTTCAGAACCCAACTCCTTCATCTCTTTAGGATAAGCCGCAGACAGCTCACCTGTACCGACAACAACGACCGCCTTGAGATTCTTCGATCCCATCACTGCGCCCATGCCAGGTCTGCCACCAGCCCGACCCTCTTGGCAAACAATGTTCGCAAAACTCACAAGGTTTTCTCCACCCTGCCCAATGATCAGAGTGCCACACGTATGACCATACAAATCTCGCAGTCTTCTCTCTACAGCAAAAGAATCGAGGCCCCACAGGTCTTTCGCATCAAGAAAGCTTACCGATCCATCCTGAATGAGCAACAGCGTGGGTTTTTTGGCCTTTCCCTCTATTATTATGGCGTCGTACCCTGCCTTCCTCATCTGAACAGCGGTGAAACTTCCAACGTTTCCATCTCCATATCCCCCGGTCAAGGGGCTTTTCGCTGCTACTACAAGTTTGCCACTGCTTGGCAATGGCCACCCAGTCAGCGGACCTGCCGCAAAAACAAGCTTATTGTTAGGTGACAGAGCAGCAGTTCCAGGTTCAAGTTCATCCCACAAAATCTTTACTGCAAAACCTCTTCCGCCGAGGAAGTTTTTTGCGATTGAATCCTCATAGTGATCGGTAACTGCCTTACTTTTTTCAAGGTTTGCGCGAAGAAAGTTGCCAGTCCAACCATACATAGTGCAGACCATCCCGAGATGGGTGCATAACTATCGTACTTGAAGGTAAATAAACCTACTTGGGTGAAAGTTAGATGACTAGTTTTTCAGGTTCAACATTGCGATTTTTCAAACCCAAGTCGCTGACTTTGAATTTCTTGTCACCGTAAAGTCGGGCGTATTCTTCATTGTTGTACAGCGCGGTTGCGATTCTGCCTATCGCGTCCGCCTTGAGTATCCCGCTTCCGCTTGCGCCACCCACTACCATCACGTTGTTTTCCTCGAAAATCAAAGGTTGCCCATCCAAAGTGTTGATCTCATACAACCCAGCGAATGCAGAGAACGGTTGGCAACCCGTGAACTGAGGAAAATACTTTGCCAGAACCTGATACAACCCAAACTTGTAGTAATCTTCCTCTGGTTGGGGATCGTCTTCAATCTTGAAGGCCCTTGGAAACTCGTCTGCGTAAGCTAGCCACAGTGCATCCTCCTCTGGGGCTGGTCGAATGTACGCTGATGGTTTCGGAACGATAGTGAAGGGCAGGCACCCAGCGTCTGTGAATTCTTTCGAGAAAAGCAGTTTCTTAAGCGGATCGGTCTTTGCCTTGACCGAAAAAATCTGCCTCTTCTTGGCTTTTATGAAGCATTCGATCCCAAGAGGGTCTAGTAGCTGTGCGGCCCAGGCACCAGTCGCCACTATTGTCTTCTTAGCCTTTATTGGACCTCTGTTGGTTTTTACTCCTGTCACTGTTTTGTCCTGCCAGAAGTATGGTTCGCTTGGCATTCCTAATGGCTGACGCGCCTCAACGGTTAGCTCTTCTACTCTGGTATTGTATTGTATTCTGCCGCCGATCTTGAGAAACTCCGACTCGTAGAATTTCACGAGTGAATCAACATCTATTAAACCTGCTTTTGGAATCACGATGCCTTTGTGAACGTTTCCCAAGTTCATCATTTGGGCTTCTTCATCGTTTGAGAAATCTGTTTGCATATCAAGCTTCTGCGCTAGGTCATCTTCATCGTACTCTATATATTTGAAACCTTTACCTGCTAGATCCTTCAAAACAGGCAGCATCTTCCTGTATCCTTCTTCATCGAACAACCACAGATAACCAGCCCAGCGTAGTTTCAGATCGAACCTCAGATCGTTTTGGACATGCTTGTAGAATTCTGTAGACGAATCGGCTAGAGCAAAGTTCGTTCGGGATGCAAACAAACATCGGAAAGCCGCGGCGCTCTTAGCTGTGCTGCCTTGTCCAGCAGCGCCTAGCGTATCGACGACTAAAATGCTTAGTTTTGGATTTCTTATTTTAAGGTGATAAGCGGTTGACAAGCCTATTATGCCTGCTCCAACGATTATTGTGTCATATTCAGGCATTTTTCTCCGACCATTTTGAGCGTGATTAGTAGAAAAATCGGATTGGATTTAAATTTAGCTGTTTAGCTGGAACCATATCCACGTTGTAAGAGAACGCTTATTTACCTCTGAGAATTATGATTAGAACCAATCGCTCAGATTGAGGTTGAAAGTTTGCGACTAAAGAAAGAGATGAAGGCGATCTCAACTCTTTTTGTGATCCTACTGGTTTTGGTTTCATTGATAGTAGGAGGTTTGCTGTCTTACATGTGGGTTATATCTGGTTACTATTATGAGTCATCCGGCACTGACTTGATTATTACGGATGCAGTTTTCCCACTCGATCAGGCTGGCTACTTCAACCTCACGGTCATGAACCCCACGCATTCTTCAACGACAAACATTACTGGCATCTACATTAGGGCGGCAGACAACACAACCGTACAGGCCGTGACAGACACCTACCCTGAGACGCTTCCCATAACGATCGAGCGAGCAACATCTAAGACGATCGTATGCGTAGAGAACTGGAGTCCGTTCGCCGGGAAGTCAATCACCGTAGGCATCACAACGTCTGACAACACAGGCACCAGCAAGACTGTTGTCACCCAGTCCGTAGGGCTGGAAGCCACGACCGACATTAACCCGTTTGTAAGCAGTAAACAATTCAACATTACAGTAACGAACCCTTCTGACTCAATCTTGAATCTTACACTCTCTGATGTTTTGGTCAATGGAATATCAGTTTTGAGTGCTACACCTACGTTACCATTGAACTTGACCGTAGGAAGCAACGTGACAATTCAATGTGCGTTTGACTTTGAGAGCTTGTCACACCCAGTCATCAGGGTTGAGACAGCCCAAGGCTACTATGTCGATTTGTCAACGACCGTGGTGGCGAACCTAGGATGGTACGTAACTCAGGTCCAGTTCAACGGGGCAAATCCAGAGGACATGAACATAACCATCTTCAATCCGGATACCGCGAGCACCTACGTTGACATAAGCAGTGTTGACGTAGTCTATGGCAACGCAACAAGTTACATAAACGGAAGCCTCACGAATCCCCCGTTTGCCCCATACTATAGACTCTTACCGGGAGACACGGTCACCTTCGGCAACTGCACGTGGAACTGGGGAAGCTACCGCAGCCAAAACGCCACGGTAAATGTGTATGATCTACAGGAATTCGCACCCGCATCGCTGACTGTGACAACACCTGAACCGATCAATTTCCAAATAACAGGAGTGGACTTCAACCTGACCGACACTATACATTTCGCGATGAACATCACCAACGCAGCAAGCTCAACAGATGCGATTAGTCCAGCGCAGATAAGCCTCAACGGCAGTAACGTGGTTTTCCGGTCTCAAGCAATCCCAATTGGAGAGACGAGGCAGTTCAATTGCACGTTTGATTGGTCAAATCTGAGAGGAATGACCGTGACAGGCAACCTCAGCATTGCCAACGGACAATACATCTCAGGATCCATTACTTTACCGTCTGTGGACTTAACGATCTCGGACACAGTTGGTTTCAATACAACATCAGAAGGGCTCACGTATGTCAACATAAGCATAAGTAACTCGGTATTCTCAATTCAGGCCGTAACTATCACAAACATTATCTTCGCAACGTCGAACTCGACAGATTACATCAACGAAACCATACCGAGGCTTGTCCCGAACGGGTATCTTCTGCCCATAGGCGCCGAGGTTGCAACGGTCTGTCCATGGTATTGGAAGGGCTACTACGGCCAATCCTTGACTATAACCGCTAACACAGTGGAAGGATTTACCGCTACCAAAACGTTCCAAATACCAGCCAGCACCCCATAATCTTTATCTTTTTCATAAAACAAAACACTCGCTCCCAGAAGGCAGAAAATTGACTGGCGTTAAGGTCACTGAGAGAGTCCGCACGATCGAATATGCCATTCGCGATGTCCTAGTCTATGCCAAACAAGTCGCCAAAACCGGAAAGAAAATCTATTATCTCAACATAGGAGACCCTGTCGCATTCGATTTTGAAACGCCACCACACATCAGACAGGCCTTGACCAAGGCAGTCGAGGAAGGCGCAAATGCCTATTCACCTTCAGAAGGTCTACCAGAACTCAGACAAGCCATAAGCCAGAAAGAGAAAAGAGTCAACAATATTGATGTCGCTACTGACGACATTATTATCACAGAAGGAATCTCGGAAGGGATTCAGATGATCATGGCGGCGTTACTTGATGTGGGCGATGAGATTCTTCTCCCAGGTCCAACGTATCCGCCGTATATTTCCTATGCAAAGTTCTTCGGTGCAAAACCCATTACTTACGAGACTGTTGAGGAAAACGGTTGGCAACCGAACACTGACGATTTGAGAGCCAAAATCTCAAAGAAGACGAGAGCGATTGTGATCATCAACCCCAACAACCCTTGTGGCGCACTCTATAATGAGAAAGTCGTGGAAGAGATCATCAACATAGCAGGCGAGTGCCACATTCCAATTCTGTCAGACGAGATTTATGACCAGATAGTCTACGAGAAGAAACTAGTCAGCACTGCATGCTTGGCTGAGGACGTCCCCGTGATAGGTCTGAACGGTTTCTCAAAAGCATATCTGATGACTGGATGGAGACTAGGCTACATATACTTCCATAGCCAAAACAACGAGCTGCAAGAACTAAAGCAAGGTGTCGAAAAGGAAGCGAGAATTAGATTATGCGCCAACACACCTGTTCAGAAGGCAGGAATAGCAGCATTGAATGGCCCACAGGATCACATAAGGGAGACCAATAGAAAACTCAGGGAAAGAAGAGATTTTGCTTGGAAAAGGTTGAACGAGATCGATGGAATAAGCTGTGCGAAGCCGGAGGCTGCTTTCTATGTTTTTCCGAAAGTCCATACGGTTGGATCGCTGTGGAAGACAGACATGGAATTTGCGGTACAGCTCCTGAAGGAAACAGGAGTGCTCTTCGTCCACGGGTCAGGATTCGATCCAATCTACGGCGCAGGACATGTGAGAGGGGTCATACTTCCACCAATTGAAACCCTTGAGCAAGCTCTAAATGAATTGGAAGCGTTCATGAAAAGGAATGTATAAGAATAACGTACAGTTTCTGCGTAAGCACGCTATTTGTAGATTGCTGTTCCTTCTTTGGGATCTAAAACGACCTTTGAGAACTCTGCCATCAGTCTCTTAGTAATCGGCCCGGGTTTTCCACTGTTTATTATTCTCTTGTTTATCTCTACGACTGGTATGATTTCAGCGCCTGTTCCTGTGAAGAATGCTTCTTCAGCATTGAATAGTTCATATGGTGTGATGTTTTTTTCTCTTACTTCATGACCCAGTCTTCGTGCCAGTTTCGTCACTTCTTCAGCCGTTATTCCTGGTAATGCGCCTGTGTAACTTGGTGGAGTGAATAGTTTGCCATTCTTGGCTATGAATATGTTCTCAGCCACTCCTTCGCATATGAAGCCGTTCTTGTCTAGGCATATAGCTTCGTCAACACCAGCTATGTTTGCCTCTATCTTTGCGAGTATGCTGTTGAGATAATTTAGAGATTTTATTTCGTGTGACGTAGCGTCTACAGGGTCTCTTTTGACCCATGAAAGCATGGCGGTCACGCCCTTTTCTTTGGCTTCGACTTTGTGCAAGGTGATGGTGTCTGTTATTATGATTGTCGTGGGTTTTGCGCACTTCTTTGGGTTCAACCCTAGGTCGCCGACTCCTCTGGTAATAACTAGGCGAATGTAGGAGTCTTTCAGGTTGTTTTTTCGCAGTGTTTCCAAAACTGCCTGTGTCATATGTTCTTTTGTCATGGGGATTTCGAGCATTATCATGTGTGCAGAGCGGTAGAGCCTATCGACGTGTTCCTTCAGTTTAAACACTGAACCGTTGTATGCACGGATTCCTTCGAATATGCCGTCTCCATAGAGGAGACCGTGATCGAAAACTGAGATTTTCGCTTGCGATTTTGGGTGGTAGCTGCCATCAATGTAGACTAGCAGTTCTTTTTCCAAGATCGTTGCCTCCAGTAGAGAAAGCTAGTTTAGGAACAAGGTTTGATATAGTTTTTGTAAGAAACTGTTAGTTTCACACGGTTTTCAGCCGTAGAATTGCGGTCTCTTTGAAAGGTATTTGGGCAGAGGCAGCGGCTTGAAGGGTCTGCCCTTAACAGCTCCTTCAATCTTACTCGTTAGTTGTTCAAGCTTCAGTTTGCACATTTCGCCAGTTTCCCTATCCCTTACGGAGAGAATACCTGACGATACTTCCTTTTCACCTACGACGACTATGTATGGAACCCATTCCATCTCTGCTTCTCTGACCCTTTTTTGCAGCGTCATTTGTCGGTCATCGATGTCCACACGAATACAGCGCCTCTCTATCTTGTTGGCTATTCCCTCAACGTGTTCCATGAACTTGTCTGATATTGGAATCAGGCGCACTTGTGTTGGTGAAAGCCACGTTGGAAGCATGGGAGCCTTGCCTTTTTGCTGTTCCTTGTACGCTCTCTCAAGCAACGCGTAGACATCTCTTTCGATGGCTCCGCTTGGGGAACAGTGAAGAATCAGCGGATACTGTCTTTCCCCTTTTTCATCAACGTAGGTTATGTTGTATCTCTTGGCATTTTCAACATCAACTTGGTCTGTTGAGAGGGCAGCGGCTTTGTTTTGATTGTCAACGAAGTTGAAGTCCCATTTCAGCACGTAATAGAAGAAGCGTTCGGTCCACATTTCGGCCAGCATCGGTCTAGCTGCGATCTTAGCAAGTGAAGCGATGAAATCCTTGTTTTCTTCGTAGAAGTCTTTGGTGAATCGCACCGCAATTTCGTAGTCTTCATCGGACAACCCGATTTCATTCAAAATGTGGATGCAAAGGTTAAACCGAGTCACATATTCTTTTTTCGCCTGCTTCAAATCGGAGCAGAAAGCGTGACAGTCGGGCATGGTGAAAGCTCTCAAACGTTTTAGACCAACGACTTCTCCGCTTTTCTCCCGCCTGAAACTGTAACGGGTTAACTCATAGACTTTCATCGGCAAATGCTTGTAGGAGAACTGTGCATCGTGTACCATGAGGAATTGCCCGAAACAAGCGGCGAAACGCAAAAACAGTTCCTTATCCTCTGACTTCACCAAGTATTGTCTTGCGGGAAAACGGTTCAAATAGTTTGCCAAGCTTGGATGCTGAAAATCGTACATAACAGGGGTTTCGACTTCCATGGCGCCGTACTCATTCATCTTGGCACTTACGAACTGCTCGAGTAATGATTTGATCAGCCGCCCTTTTGGATACCAGCGTACGTTACCAGGGTCACTTCCCGGCTCATAGTCAGCAATCTCTAGCTTCTTCATCAAAGTCACGTGAGGTGGCATCTGCTGGCTTGCTCTGACCTTTGACATTTCATATTTCGCAAATTTCTCAAGGTTTTCGTGTCCTTTGAAATTGAAATCTTCAACTGGCATCATCTTTCCATCTGGCTGAAGTATGTACCAGAATGATTCAAGCTTCTCCTCTGCCTTAGCTGCCTCTGAAACTTGGTCATCCGCCTTTTCTTCCTTCTTGACTTCCACTTTTCCCGTTGTCTTCTTGACGACGCCAATCTGGCGAGATTGTTCCGCAAGCGGATGCCCTTTGACCGATATCGTGAACTGCTTATTCCAACCAAAAGGAGCACGAAAAGTCTCCACCCCTTTCTCTCTGGCATACGCTTCCATGATTTTTACCACTTTTAACGCTTCAGTGGGTTTAGCCAGATTGGCGCTCAAGTGCGCATACGGGTAGATTAGGATCCTGTTGACCTTGAGTTTCGCCAGAAAAGCACAGACTTCATCCACGGCTTTATGGGCTACTGATTTGTCGTCGCCTTCTTCAACAGCTGTGAACAGGACGACAATTTCCTCAAAACGTGATGGCTTCTTTTCAGCTTCTTCAGCTATGGGAATTTCTTTTTGGATAGGCTTGTATTCGATAAAGTTTGAATGCAGCTGCAGGATACGCATGAGTCACCACTCACCTCTAGCTTTTATACCGCATTCTTTCAAGCTGCTTGTCCTTCTTCGTTTTCTTTTTGTACTCTTTATAATGTTCCTTACAGAGGTAGGCACGCCTTTCGTTACTAACTCTCAGCCCTGCGGACTTGACTTTCTCAGCTGAAATTGAACGAACAGCTTCGCTCCCACAGCCAGAAACACTACATTTTGCGCCCTTATCGACACGCCCCAAAGCCAGACTCTCCTAAACATGCTCACAATCTTGACACAATACAACAAGCGCAATTACTTAATTTCCTTTTCATAAAGTTCACGCGCTCTCTGATATACTTGCGCCTTGTCCCACAAGAACGTCGGACCGATTCCTTCAACCACGAATGAAGCAGTGGCAACTCCGACAAAGGCGCATCTCTGAATGTTCTCATCATTTACGTACTCGCTGAGGAAACCGCCGATAAATGCGTCTCCAGCGCCGGTGGGGTCAACCAGCTTCTCTGGCTTGCAAACGGGAACTTCATAAACATTTCCTTCAAAAGATAAAACTACGCCCTTAGCGCCTAACGTGACAAGAACTGCTTCTACGCCATGATCATGGACAGCCTTTATGGCAGAATGAAGATCTGAAAAGCCAGTCACAGCTTCAATTTCATCCCTGGAAGACTTGTAGATATTCACAAGATCCAGTATACTGGTGTCGCTTAGTCGACTGTGAACCATGTGTCCATTGACATTGAATTCTCGAACGAGCCCTTGTGGATCCAGAGATACCACATCCGCGCATTTTTTCAGGCTTTCTACCAATTCATACGTGATTTCACCGGCTATAGGAGCGACATGAAGAGCTTGTGTTCTCAGAGGGTTTGGCAGATCCTCAATAGTCAGTGGAGGCGCTTTGCCCTTCAAGACGAGTGTTCGATCTGACATGTCTGCATTATATTCAAGTTCAAATCGCGTGGTCTCAGCATCCTCAATCTTCTTCACGCCACACAAGTTCACGCCCTCCTGCTCAAGCCACCATCGATAGGCTTCAGGAAAATCCTTACCGACGTTAGAGATAGCTGCAACTCTGGCCTCCAAACGTGCAGCTGCTATGGATACGTAGGTTGCGGCCCCTCCTAGGACAACGAACGGTGTTGGCCGTTCGGGCAAGAGAATTGAGTCTATGCACAAGTGCCCTACTGATACAATGTCGAACACTCTTCTTTTGCCCCTGTGCATAGTATTGTATCAAAGCTGACTTAAAACCATCGAGCACGGCTTGCAATTATCATGGTTACGATTGTAGTAGCAGAATTGCCTTGGCTAGGTCTCCTCCACTCTCTACCAAGGCTTTCCTCGCTTCCTCCAAGCTTTTCCCTGTCTGGTCTGCCACAAGCCTAATGTCTTCTTCGCCTATTGTTGGTCCTACCTTACGCTCCGAAGCTTTCTCGGCGACTTGTCCGCCTGTAATCTGAAACATTTTTTGCCCTTGGACTTCAAGAATTGCCACTTCTGGCTCCGTGATGATAATTTGTTTGTTACTGGTCTTTATGATTACTTCTTCGACGTTCTCTACAGGGTTCATGTTCATGCCCATGCGCTGCATCATGCGCTTTGCTTCTCGTGGGTTCACTCGTCCTCGCATAAGGATACCTCACTCATCCTTTGTCTCTTATTATCTGAGAGCTATTATACTTAACTTTCCACGCATCCACGTCTGATTTTAACCGCTACGCCGCGTTTGAAAACTTTCATTTCTTCCCCTGACAGAACTGCTCGTCCTACCGCCAGCACCTTATCTTCATCATCAACGGCTATTATCTCATCCTTAGGGCGAATCTCGCTACTAGCCTGAATAACGTGAGCTGCGAAGACATCGCCCCCACCAGATATGAATCTTGAAACATCATCTCTGACTCTGACAAAACATTTTGCTGAACGTGCTTTTTCCGCGATCCGCTTCGCGCCTACAATGCTCAAGGAAAACAGCCCGTCTGTTGGTCTCATCGTTACCAGCCGTTCACGGTCCAAGTAAACATATCGGATTCTGTTAGTCCTTCGAGAATAACTGATTACCACGCCCTTGGAAAAAAGACGAATGCCCACACCTTTTCCAAACTGGAAATCTGCCACGCTTCTGATTCTTTGCAAAGCGCTTTCCAATCACATCACCCTCATCCGCTTTGTTTCTTTTTCGACAACTATAAACATCACTACAGCGATAAAAGCAGTCTGGGTGCGTGCAATCAATTGCAATGTGAAGTTTGCGGACGCAGAATCCATGGGAAACCCTACAAAGTCATAATTGAAGGGGCCAGAATGACTGTTTGTGAAACTTGCTCAAAGCATGGAAAGCTTGTTTGGGAAGAGGAACCGAAGCCTAAGCCGATTAGCCAAAAGGCCAAGGTGCAGCTGACTTTTAGAGTACCAGTCAAAAGACCCGCACAGCCTCCAGCTGAAACAGGCCTAGAACTCGTAGAGGGTTTTGATGCGAAGATAAGACAAGCCAGAGAGAAGCTTGGGCTTTCGCATGAAGATTTGGGCAAAAAAATCAATGAAAAGGTCTCGCTTTTGAGAAAGATCGAGACTAGAAAGATGACGCCTGACATTATGCTTTCTACAAAACTTGAACACGTTTTGAAAATAAAGTTAATCGTTCCAGCATCAGAAGAAAAGAGCAAAGCTCCTTCTACAGCCGTCGCTAAGACTGCGAGCGCTGAACTGACCTTTGGAGACCTAATTCAGTTACCTAGGAGGAAGAAAGGTAAGGAGGATACGGCTGAACGCGAGCCATCATAGTACAACGCAGAAAGAACTTTGAAGATTCAAGCCTAGATGAATTGAGAAAATTGGCAGAATCAGCAGGTTACACCGTTGCTGGAGAGATGGAGCAGATCCGAGAAGCCGACCCTCGCTATCAAATAGGCAGAGGAAAAGTCGAGGAACTCGCTCAACTTGTGAAAGAAACAAACGCGGAGAAGGTGGTTTTTGATAATCCACTGAAACCAGTGCAAGCTTACAATTTGGCAAAGGCCACGGGCGTCGAAGCCATAGACCGCTTTCAACTGATTCTTGAAATCTTTACCAAGAGAGCTACGACCACTGAGGCGCAAATGCAAATCCAACTCGCAAGACTGCGGTATGACTTGGCACAGGCAAAAGATAGAGTCAGATTGTCAATGAAAGGAGAGCAGCCGGGTTTCATGGGATCGGGGGCTTATGAGGTTGACGTTTACTACGAGAGCGTAAAGAGAGAGATGCATGCCATACGCAGAAAACTGAAGAAAATACGGGGAAAACGGATTCTACATCGAGAAAGAAGAACCGAACTGGGGTTTTCAACGATCTCTCTAGCAGGATACACCAATGCTGGCAAGAGCTCGCTTTTCAACGCTCTCACGACAGAAAGTGTTCCCATCAATTCGACCTTGTTCACGACACTGTCTACGACAACGAGGCTAGTTGAGTTCTCAAAAAAGAAGTTCTTGCTCACCGATACGGTGGGTTTCATAGATCGCTTGCCGTTAACTTTGATAGAGGCTTTCCGCTCGACCCTTGAGGAAACGATATACGCAAACTTGATACTGCTGGTGGTGGATGCAAGTGAGCCATTAAGCGCCATGGAAAAGAAGATTGCGGTTTGCTTTGAAACAATAGACCGTATCGGCGCATCAGGCATCCCGATCATTATAGCATTCAACAAGATTGATCTTCTTTCAGAAGAAGAATTAAAGCAGAAACTCGGCGATTTGAGAGAAAAGGCGCTGAATGCCGTCCCCATATCAGCGTTACATGGGACCAATTTTGATAGGTTGAAAGATGAAGTGTTGAGAATTCTCAAGAATTATGTCCGAGCCTCGTTTTCGGTTCCGATGACAGAACAGGTGATGCCCTTTATCTCATGGCTCTTTGGGAGCACAGATGTTAGAAAGGCAGAATACACTGCGGATTCTGTTAACGTGGTTTTTGAGGCAAGCCCAGAGCTTGCAGAGAAAGTGAGAAATCGCGTTGAAGCGTTCAAAGGCAGATTCGAGAAGAATGCAGAGTGACTGTCATGCCAAGAATTGTGGTTCTAAGATGGGGTCATAGGCCGCAAAGAGATGCGCGGCTCACAACGCACGTTGCACTGACCGCTCGAGCACTGGGAGCAAGCGGTGTTATGCTTTCAGATACAGAAGACAGCAAGATCAAAGAAACCGTAGAGAAAATCGTACAAAGCTGGGGGGGTGAATTCTCTTTCGAAATGGGAAACCCTTGGAAAGGCATTGTGAAAAAATGGAAAGCCAACGCTGGAATAGTTGTGCATTTGACGGCATACGGGGAGAATATTGAAGCCAGCGATGTGTTGGGAAGGATCAGGTCCTCTGGAAAAGACATCCTCATAATAGTAGGAAGCCAAAAGGTTCCCAAGGAGTTCTACTCGGAACAGGTCTCTGACTTCAACGTGGCGATTGGGAATCAACCCCATTCAGAATGCGCAAGCCTGGCTGTATTTCTGGATCGTTACTTCGAAGGAGAATCTTTAGAAAAGAACTTCAAGAACGCCAAGATGAGGATAGTCCCGCAAGAAAGGGGGAAGAAGATAGTTGTGATCAGATAGGTAAATCCGGTCCAGAGAATTGGTAAGAGATTTAAACTAAAGTTGAGAATATATATTATGGAGAAGCGTGGTAGTCAGCAAGATCAAAGGATTGTCATGTTATCGAACATAGACGACGCGACGTTAGCCAAAGTTGCGCAAGCCTTAGGCGAAGAAGACGCAATCAAGATGGTCGAGATCTTGAAGAATGCAGAGGAAACTACAGACGATGAGATAGCAAACAAGACGATGATAAGGCTGAATTCTGTTCGCAAGATCCTCTATAAACTGTACGATCATTCTCTAGTGGGCCTCAGAAGAACACGAGACCCCAAGACTGGATGGTTCATATTCCATTGGAGACTACAGCCAGATCAGCTTGAAGGCTTCATACTAAACCGGAAACGACAAGTGCTTGAAAAACTCGATGTCAGATTGGCGTACGAAAAGAACCATGATTTCTACTATTGTTACACGGCAGGATGCAAACGTGTTCCTTTTGAGGAAGCAGTGGAACTGGTATTCAAGTGTCCAACATGCGGTAAGCCATTGATGCACTATGAAAACGAGAGAATCCTCATTGCACTGTCAAAGAAGGTTGAACAGTTAAGGAAGGAATTGGGTGAGTGAAAGACTACCCACGAGAAAGCAGGCGCTGCAATTTCTTAGGAAAAGCGGATGTAAAGAAAACGTCATAAGGCACTGTGAGGCAGTGGCTCAGCTTGCCACCGAGATTGCGGAAGCTTGTCATGAAAACGGGTTGGATGTTGATCTAGAACTCGTTCAGACTGGTGCATTATTGCACGATATTGGCCGTTCCAAAACTCATAGCGTCCACCACGCAGTCATAGGAGCGAACATTGCGAAGTCTCTCGGGTTACCAGAACCAATCATATCAATAATAAAGAGACATGTCGGAGGCGGCATAACCATAAAGGAGGCAAAAGAGCTTGGATGGCCAAAAGACATTTACACTCCACAAACACTTGAGGAGAAAATAGTCTCTTACGCTGACAAGCTCATAGAAGGGTCGAGGCGAGTGCCCATAGAAAAAACGTTGGATGCCTTCTCTCAGGAGCTCCCACCCTCAGCAGTTGAAAGAATACAAAAACTGCACGAGGAGATGTTAACTTTCATCGGCGATCATGATTGGCTACCGTAACGCTGCTCACAAAAGCTTACAGTGATGCTCAACTCAAGCAGGTTGACAGATTTTTAGAAGCGGCCCTCGAAGGATTAAGAATTGAAATAGAACCATGCAAGATCACATCGCACGATTGGGTTCAAACTGTCATTTCTGGTGAAGATGAAACCATAGCACAGAACTATTTAGCCCGCGAAATCGGACTGTGCCCAACGAGACTGGAATCTGTAAGCAAGTTCTCAATGATGAAAGGACAGATAAGAGGATTAGAAAGTGGCAAGGAAGTTGTTGTGGACGTGGGCATTTTCTCGCCGGAATTCGTCAGCGCCAAGATCTCGATAAGCCGCCTACAAGCGCAACTCGTTGACGGAAGAAAGATAGCACTCACAAAAATTGCTGAACTCTTTGGTTTCTCCAAAAACCTCCCCCTAACCATCAAAATTCTGAACATTGATCAAAAAGGAAAGCGTCTTGAAGCTGAAGTTGCTGAGAAACAGCTTACTCAATACAGAGAATGGATAAGATCCATGCTCGATAGACTTGTAATCCTCGGTGCTTCTTCCTACGACATTGAGTCTGCTTTGAAGAGAGAGGGGTTTGAGCGCGACATTATGAATGTTGAAGCTTTGGGATTGTTCGATCATGCTGTCACATGCAAGCTGGGAACAGACGCTGTAGGATTGATTCCTAAAATAGGTAGACGCCTGCAAAGTGCGACTTTAACAGTGTTCATACCCAAAAAGATCTTTGATTTCCTGGGTAAGGACTGGAATTTACTCGCCTTTTAGTGACTAACCATTCCTGAAAGCACACTGACCAGGATCAGAATCAATGTGTGAACGCAATCGAAAACATGCACAAAGATTGCAGTGGGCCGGACCGGACTTGAACCGGCGACCTTTGGCTCGTAAAGCCAATGTCCTAACCAAGCTAGACGACCGGCCCTCTTTCCTTTCATTAAGGGAGCAATTATTAAAGAGTTTTATTCGCACGTGTTGATTCCTGCTGTAAGAAATCACTCTTGGCAATTCGCTGCATATTCAAATACATCTATTAGCACTAGAAAGAACTCGGTCAGTCCGAACAACTAGATTCAAGCGCTACCTAATGGAACACTTAAATTTCTAAGACTGCGATTTACAAAGAAAAATGAGGTTTATGTGAAGGTTGTTGTTGCATGCAGTCCAGCAAGTTGAAACCAATTAGATGGATGATGCTTCCACAGTCATTGCATTCAATTACTATCTTGTCTAAATCATCTTTGTTCATGACCAATTCTACGATTCTGTAAACATTCTCTGTTGTGTCATCAGGCGATATTTCAACCCCGCATCTTGGGCACCTGAACTCACCCCTTTCCTCGGTCTCAAGGAGGTTTACAACAAAAAACATGGTTTCTTGAACTTTCATAGCGTACACCACCACATAATAGCCGCATCAAAGCCTAAATTGGTTATGAAACAATCTTTCATAATCCATGTCCGTTGTCAAGAAAGATACCAGGTTGATGTAATGAATACACTATTGCAGGTTTCACATCTCAATCGAATCGTCACGTACCCTCGTATTTTTGTACTCATCTGTCAGCGTGCGCCAAATTCGTGAAACGCGTTTCTAGTCAAGATATATAAGAGATTTCATCTAAATCGTAATTACGATAAGGATCTCCCGATGAAAGCTCTTGTCCTCAGCGGCGGTAAAGGCACACGACTCAGACCGCTGACTTTTACAACCGCCAAACAGCTTATTCCTGTTGCCAACAAACCGATTCTGGGATACGTTTTAGACTACATATCGCAAGCTGGCATCAAGGATGTTGGCGTGATAATATCCCCAGAGACTGGACAAGACGTTAAGAACTACGTTAGGGAAGGTTCCGCTTGGAACGTAAAGGTGACCTATATACTGCAAGAACCGCTGGGTCTCGCCCACGCAGTGAAAACAGCCCGCGACTTCTTGGGCGAAGACGACTTCATAATGTATCTGGGTGACAACCTGATCGGCAAAGGCGCCAATGAACTTCTAGCAAAATTCAAGAAGGACAATCTGGATGCCCTCATCTTGTTAAAAGAAGTCGAAGAACCAACGAGGTTTGGAATAGCTGTACTAGACAAGAAAGGAAAGGTCTTGAAATTAGTCGAAAAGCCGAAGACCCCGCCGAGCAACCTCGCGCTCGTAGGCGTCTATGTTTTTTCGAACAAGATCCATCAATCCATAGACAAGATCAGCCCTTCATGGAGAGGAGAACTGGAGATAACAGATGCCATACAGGAACTGATAAACCTAGGTCACAAGGTGGAAGCCGAAAAACTAAACGAATGGTGGCTCGACATAGGCAAAAAAGACGACATCCTATACGCCAACGCCAAAATCTTGGACGAATATATCAAACGCGATATAAGAATTGAAACAACAGAGAGCAAAATAGAAGGACGAGTTGCAATCCAGAAAGGAACAAAAATCACAAACAGCATAATCAGAGGCCCAAGCATAATAGGAGAAAACTGCGTGATCCAAGATTCATTCATAGGACCTTACACAAGCATAGGAAATCAAGCCACAATAGTTGGAAGCTCCATCGAGCATTGCGTGATACTTGAAAACGCACTCATTAGAGGAATAGAAAGACTTGAAGACAGCCTCATAGGAAGAAACGCAAAAATCATAAGAAACCAGAACCAAAAAACCCTAAGAGTCCATGTAGGAGATTATTCAGAGGTAGAAACATGAAAGAATATCCACTCAGTGGCGTAGGAACCCAAGAAATAAACATAATACCAGACGAAAGAGGATTCTTCGCTGAAGCCCTAAGAAAGGACTGGAAGGACATTTTCGGAGATGACTTGATTACCCAAGCAAACGTTAGCTTCAGCTATCCGAACATAGTTAGAGCTTGGCATAGACATGAGAGAGGACAAGTAGACTATTTCCTAGTGCTGAATGGAGCAATGAAAATCTGCGCTTACGAGGAAGAAACTGGAAAAATGGTTGAAATAATAGCCAGTGGTGAAAAACCATCATTGGTGCGAATACCTGGTAAATACCTGCATGGTACGAAAACTGTTAGCGATCAACCGTCTCTAACAGTGTATTTTGTTACCAAGCTTTATGATTACAAAAACCCGGACGAGATCCGAAGAGCATGGAACGACCCAGCAATAATCCCTACAGAGATCAACGGCAAGAAGGACGATGCTAGAGTGGGGAAAAAATGGGATTGGTTCCAGCCACCGCACAAATAGGAAGCGGCAGTTATGAGAGTACTAGTCACTGGCGGGGCAGGCTACATCGGCTCCGTGCTCTCCAGAATCCTCGTGGAGAAAGGCTATGATGTATCTTGCTTAGACAGATTCTTCTTTGGAAAAGAAGCCCTAGAAAACGTTAGCGGCGACGTCAACCTGATTAAAGATGACATCAGATGGTTTGACCCTGAAATCCTCAGAGGGGTCGATGCTGTCTTTGACCTTGCATCCTTGTCAAATGACCCTAGTGGCGAACTTGATCCCCAGAAAACCTTGGAGATAAACTACGGAGGAAGGGTTCGAGTAGCCACACTCTCTAAGAAATACAAAGTCAGCACCTATGTTCTAGCCAGTACATGCAGCGTCTACGGATTCCAAGAGGGAACATTGAATGAGGAATCCAGACTCAACCCGCTAACCACTTATGCAAAAGCAAACATGATGGCTGAAAGAGAGACCTTGCCACTGGCAGACAAGTCCTTCACAGTGACCGCTCTGAGGCAGGCCACGGTTTATGGATTGTCTCATAGAATGAGGTTTGACCTGGCGATAAATGGCATGGTTCTGGGTTTCTTCAAAAACGGTAAGATCCCAATAATGAGAGACGGCAAACAATGGCGCCCATTCGTTCATGTGAAAGACACTTCCAAAGCTTTTGCCAGAGTCTTGGAATCCGACAAAGAAATGGTCAACGGTCAGATCCTCAACGTTGGGGACAACGAGCAAAACCTCCAAATCCTTGACTTGGCCAAAAAGGTAGCGGAATCCATGCACTTACCCTTTAATTTTGAATGGTATGGCTCGCCCGATATGAGAAGCTACAGAGTAAGCTTCGACAAGATAAAGGAGCAATTAGGCTACAAGACAGATTATACGCCAAAAGAAGGAGCAAGAGAGGTCTTTGACGCCCTTAAAGAAGGAAGACTAAACTCAGATGACCCAAGAACGATAACCGTCAAATGGTACAAGCATCTTCTGGAAGCACACAAACTAGTCAACGACCTAGAGATCAATGGAGCCATACTATGAAAATAGCCGTCATAGGCTCAACAGGACAATTAGGCACAGACCTAATGAAAGTGTTGCAAGATGAACATGACGTGACAGGCTTCACACACGAAAACCTCGAAGTCTCCGATTATGACAGCTGCCTGAAATTGAAGGAGCATCACCCCGACGTCATAGTAAACACGGCGGCATTCCACAAGACTGATCAATGCGAAGACGAGCTGGTGAGAACATTTTCTGTTAACGCCATCGGCGCGCGGAATATTACTATGATCTCCAAAGAAATAGGAGCCACAACGGTATTCATAAGCACAGACTACGTTTTCGACGGTAACAAAAAAGAACCCTACACAGAAGATGACCCGACAAACCCCATAAACAGCTACGGAATCTCGAAACTAGCAGGCGAACTCTACACAAAACAAAACCCAAGACACTACATTGCCAGAGCCTCGAGCTTGTTCGGCAAAGCAGGCGCAAGCGGCAAAGGAGGAAACTTCGTCGAAACAATGATAACCAAAGCCAAGAACAACGAAACCATCAATGTTGTTAACGACATGTGGATGAGCCCCACGTACACGAAAGATGCAGCAGAAATCATCAAAAGAATTCTGGGACTAGAACTGCCTTTTGGGGTCTATCACGCATCGAATCAAGGGTTTTGCACATGGTTCCAATTCAGTGAAGAAATATTCAGGATAACGGGTTTGAGCCCAGTTCTAAGGCCCGTGGAAACTGGGCAATTGAACACAAAAGCCAAAAGGCCTCGGTTCTCCGCTTTAAAAAGCGCGAAGCTTCAAAAATACGGTATAACAGTGAGAGGATGGAAGGAAGCACTTCGTGACTATCTATTCGAAAAAGGACGTTTGCAAGCCACTTGATTCCCGGAGACTCGACAATGTACCCCATTGACTCTTAAGGTCTAGATGAATTTTCGTTCGACAAATGCCAAGCAAGCTTTTCTTTGACCCTTGTAGAGGAGACTTTACCCATATTGCTTTTTCGCGATGATTTCTTCAATAGAGTCGACAGGATTTTCCAACTGCTCAAGCTTTGCTTTGACATCAAATTTCTTCCCGACGTATTTCTTGGCGAATTCTAGGACTTTCGATGAGTCTACAATGAATAGGGGAAAACCTTTCTTTGAAAGGTATCTGTTCGCGGGAATGTCGAATTCGGCTATTACAACGCTTGGAGTGCCTTGAAGGGCTGCTTCCCTTGCAATGGTTCCTCCTACGCTCACAAGAAGGTCTGCTTGGGCAACCAAGCTGGCGGTATCTGTGAATCTGTCCATGACCGTCAGCTTCTCGTTTTGTAGTTTGCTGTATCGTCGTGCGAGAAAGACAACATTTCCGAGCGGAGCAAGTTTTCTGGCAAGCTTCATCGTAACGTCTACCTTCCCAAGCGCATAGGCTGCTTTGGCTTCTATCTGTCTGACGACTATCAGGGGTCTTCTGAACTCAGAAGTTCTTGACGGATTAAAGTCTTTAATCCAAGCAACTTCGTCTACGCCGTCAAACTGGACAATCTTGGGTGCGCCATACTTCTTGAAGACGCTCTTCGGGATTGCTTCAGAGATTACGAGTGTGTTTGCTAATGGTACGGTTAGTCTGTTTACTGCCGTGGCGTATGGCGTGTCGGCTGTTAAAATCACGGGAATATTTAGTCCGAAGGCGGCTCGGCACAACTCAACGGACTGAGAAGAGATTGCCACATCGGGCAAATTGTCCTCAAAGATTTCAGAGAACTTGATTATTCGATTTGCACTTTCCTTCAGCCTTGCAATGAGAGATTGTGGACTGTACTTCCCAACAACGATAGGTTTTTCACCTAGTGATTTGGCCAAGGCTAGGGTGTCGGGATGCTCTCTCGTGGTGAATATTACTTCATGGCCAGTCTTTCTAAGCTGCTTGGCTATTGCTACACCATATCGGACGTGTTTGCCAGTGCAAGCGTCATACCAGATCTTCATGGCTTCACCGTTCGCGCGTCCTAATGAAGCGAGAGCGTTTTTCTTCATATTCTTCAACAGTCATTACAATCTTGGCAGGAACGCCCATGGCAACTTTTTTTGATGGAACATCTTTGGTCACCACGCTTCCAGCACCGACAACCGAGTCTTCCCCGATCGTAACGTTGGGCAGTATCATGGCGCCTCCACCGATCACAGCCCCGTCCCCTACTATAGGAGGTGTAAGAACAGAACTTTTTGGATATTTGTCATTGAGCAGACTGCTGTTGGGAGCAATGAAGACGCCATTACCGATTACACATCCGTTTGAAATCGTTGCATGTGCCTGAATGTTACAGTTCTTGCCAATAACAACGTTCTTGCCTATGTCAACAAAACTCCCAATGACTGTACCATCCCCGATTTTTGTGCCGTCCCCGACCACAACATAATTCCACATGACGACGTTATTGCCAAATTCGACGCTCTTGCCCACTATCACGCCATTTCCCATTCTCGGCATCAACTTGACTTTCCTTCGTTCCACCGTCTCTAGAGGTGAGAGGCTTAAATAGCTTAACGACTATTTGGCGCTTTTGCCAGTGCACGTGCTGAAGATTAACTAGTACGTGGATGCCAAAGAATCTTTATAATCAGATTGTATCAGTGACGCCGATAACAGTGTTTATGCTATTAAAAGCAAATCTTTGCTGACAGTTTTTCCCTTGCGAACGTGCTAGTTAGAGCGTAGGTGGCTATGCGTAGGTCTAATACAGGAAAACTCGGATTTGATATTGCAGAACTCGAACGCTACTATCGAAGACTGAAAGATACAGAACGACGCGTGATCCCATTCATCATGTATAAACGCGCGTGCGAGAGATCCCTCGCATAACCCCTTTTTTGGCTTGTTTGAAGGAACGTGGGTGTTGCGTTGGGGGCATCCGCATGACTTCCATCTAACTTATTTTGAATATTGATTGTGGATTCATAAGTGTTTAATCATGCAGAAGACTCCCAAGCGTGCTAGGCAACCTGAGGAGAAGCTAGAAATGAGTGAAAGTTCAAAGATCCAGAATCCAAAAGAGTTTTTCGAGAAGGAAGGCAGACTCTCCAATCAGATTTCAGCTATACATGAAAAGACACAGTGTTTTGGACACTATTGGCAGAACCGAAGAAAAGACCTCGTCTTGAAGGAGATGACGACCCCTGCAAAACAGGGAGGGGCCACAAGTCCGCTTGACGTAGGGTGCGCTGAAGGCTTGTTCGCCAGAAAGGCGATAGATTTCGAATTCAAACTAGCCGTAGGCTTAGACCTGTTTCGTGTGAAACCAATGAAAGCCAGGAGAAATGACACACTCGTACGTACGAACGGAGTATGTCTTGGCGTCAGTCGAAGAACTTCCTTTCAAGGAGAGAGAGCATGCTAGACGCCATTCTAGCTTTCGTATCTCTCCTTTCATCTTCTACCGCCTTCCTCCCTTTGATTAAAATGATGAGGTTGAGATTGGAATGAAGGCTCTGCTCATTAACCCATTTTCTGTTTTTTACACTAGCAAACATGCTGATCTGACACCGAAAGAACCACTGAGTCTTGAGTACCTTACCACTATGACAAGAGATCATGATGTGGAGATTTTTGATTGTGTGGGGGGGTTCCCTGGCAAATTCAGCTTTTTGTCGAATGACAGAATTCATGTTGGGGCATCATTGAAGCAGATTTACGCTAAGATAGTGGATTACAAACCTGACTTGGTTGGTTTAACCTCACCGTTTGACACCCAGATTGCTTCTGTCTATTCCATATTTGATCTTGTGAAGAAGATTAATAGTGAAATCATCACTGTTATTGGTGGATGTACCGCAAGCTGTTACCCAGAGGAAACATTGAACGAGAATCATAACATAGACATAGCTGTTGTCGGGGAAGGCGAGATAACATTTAAAGAAATTCTTGATAATGAAGCCAGTAACCCCTCTCTTATTGACGGAGTTGTTTACAGAAACAATAAGGGTGTTGTCGTTAGAAATAAGCCACGAAAATTGATTAAGAATTTAGACGAGATACCTTTTCCGAGGAGAGACCTTGTTCCATTTGAGAATTATCTAGTGCCGATGGATAAATGGGCAAAAGTTAGGTTCTCTTTGAAAACAAGAGGAGTGAGGCACATTATGAAGAAGATGATTCATTCAAGAACCAATATGCAAACACGGGCAAAAGGGAGGATGGCTAAACTTTTGACGAGTAGGGGGTGTCCATACAATTGCTATTTCTGTGCTGTTAGGAATGTCTGGGGTTGTAGCTACCGTATGAGAACAGCTAATAATGTTTTGGAAGAAATGCAGTTGTTGTACGACGACTATAACATTAGACATTTTGGGATAGTGGATGATAACTTCAATGTTTCAAGGAAGAGAACGATTGAGATTTGCAAAGGCATAGTTGAACATGGTTTAGATGTTTCCATGCGTTCTGATAGTGGTACATACTTGTCTTCAATTGATGAAGAAGTTTTGACTTGGATGAAGAAAGCAGGGTTTGGCGAGTTGTACTTTGCTGTTGAGAGTGGAAATGAGGAGGTTGTTCAGAAAGTTATTGGGAAAAACGTGGATTTACAACAAGTGAGAGATGTAGCTAGGATATGTAAGAAATTGGGGATAATATCTGGGGGGTTCTTCATTGTAGGTATTCCAGGGGAGACAGTTGCCACAATGGAGGACACAGTCAAGTTTGCAATGAATTGTAGTCTGGATAGAGTACGATTGTACACTTGTCAGCCGTATCGTGGTTCTAGATTGTATGATGATGCAAAAAAGAACGGGTGGATCACAGAAGATTATGATTCGTCTAAGCCGCTGATATTTGAAAGTAAAGGTTATTTGAAAACGAAGGATTTTACACCTGAAGACGTGTGTTGTGTTGCGGAGGAAGGAAAGAAGATATTGAGTCAACAGAATAGGTTGGATAGTTAATGTTCATGAACGGAAATGAGTGGTCTGCTTGTAGCGAAAAAGGTAGAGGGGCATTTGCTTCACTTTGACTCACCTTTTTCTTCAGCCAGGCTTTCACCCATCTCCGTAGTCTCACCAAGCCAGCGCAATATTCTGGTGCTGCTAACAAGACCTTCGAGCGGCCTGAATATGGTGAAGCCCTTCACACAACATAGCAACTCCAACCTCAAACCTCAACTCCTCACATTCCAAACAGTCAGGCAAATTTCCTACAGTTGCGCTTGACGTTTTTGCCTATATCGCCAAGGCTTCAAATGACTGTACTATCCCCGATTCTTATGCCGCCACCGACTACAATAGAATCCCACACGGCGACATTCTTGCCAAACTCGACGTTCTAGCCACTATCACTCCAATTTCCATTCTAGCGTGCGTTAATCCATGTTTATGGTATCTCAGATTTTGTCCAATCAACTTCCTATGAGCAATTCACTGTCAAAGGAAAATATCGTCATCTCCAAGGATTTATCATGGGTTTATCAAAAGCCATATCTTTATAATTCGCTGTCCCAACGAATAGAATATCAGAGAGTTGTACACATTCTTCGATAGTCGTACAGAAAATGGCAGATTTCAAAACTTTCTTTGCTTCATATTCTGCTGTAGGATCATAAATGAATATTTGATGCCCTGACTTCTCCAATATAGATGCTATTTCTAATGGTTGGGAAGCTTCAACGTACGGAACGTTTGGTTTATACGAAATGCCCAAAAAACCAATCTTTGCCTTAGGGTATTCTCTAATCTTGTTAAGGTACATACGTTTTGTATAATCGTTAAGATGATCTAGGGCCGTTGTAAATTGGAAACCACTTTCTACAGATTCTTCTTTACATATCTCGCCAAAGCATTTTGTGTCTCTTGGAAAGCAAGGTCCCATATAACCTAGCCCTTTCTTATAATTTCTCCAGTCATTGTACATTATGTCCAAGATTTTGTCAGAATCTGCATTGAATATTCCACATAGTTCCCCTATTATGTTTGCCCAAGTTATTCCCATACAATAGCTCACATTCAGCCCCAACTTGATTATTTCTGCTTCTGAGGGTTTGACAACGTAAATCGGCTTCTTATGAATAGTACTCCATATTGTATGCAGAATTCCTGCATCTTTATTATCGTATGCTCCTACAACAGTGAATTTTGGGTTTTCGAAGCCTCTTACAATACTTCCTTGTGCGATGAACTCTGGGCAGTAGGCGATTCTTCCATATTTCTCATGTAATTCGTCACAGGTTCCTATGTTTATGTTTGATGATATAGAAATAAGAACGTCTTTATCCAGACTTCTGATGTCTCTTATGATTTTTTCTATTCCCGATACGTCAAACAATCCATTAGGACGACTTGGAGTTGCTACGATAATCGTTACTACGTCAAAGCCTTTAATGTGATCTAAATCAGTATAATAAGAACAACGGTTACCATAAGCTTCTAAGTACTCATTAACAAATGGTTCGAATAATTTCTCCTTGTGTATGATACTGTTAACTCTTTTTGTATCGATATCTATTCCTACAACTTCGTGCCCATGTTTAGCATAAACCAAAGAGAGCGGTAGACCAATCCTGCCCAATCCCACAACTACGATACGGATATTTTTCCCTCCTTACAATTCTCACATGCCTGAAGAATATTTACCACATAATCTTGTTCTTCTCTTGTCATAGTTGCATATATAGGCAAAGACAAAATTCTATTTGCTGTATCTTCTGTTACTGGTAAATATCCTTCATTAAATCCGAACAATTCACGATAAAACGGCTGAAGATGTATAGGTGGAAATGCAATCCTGGTTTCAATTCCATTTCGTTCTAACACTCGTTGAACCCTATTCCTATGTTCTCTAGATGGAAAACATACAGAGTAAAACATGTATGTATGTGTTCTGTCGTCTTTGACAAACGGAACCCTAACGTTCTTGCAATGTTTTGTTATTTCATCATCGTAATGCTTGGCTAGCTTTCTCTTTGTTTCCACAATTGAATCTAGTCTTCTAAGTTGAGATGCGCCTAAACATGCCTGAATATCTGTCATTCTGTAGTTGTAGCCTAACATGATATGGTGATACCTAGAATCTTGTCCATGTGATCTTATCATTCTAGCTTTTCTTGCAATCTCGTTATCATTGGTTGTTACTATTCCACCTTCACCTGTTGTAATGCTTTTGTTAGGATAGAAAGAGAAACAAGCAACATCGCCTAAACTACCAGCCATTTTTCTTTTGTACAAACTACCATGTGCCTCAGCTGCATCTTCTACAACTACGATGTTTTTTGTCGTGGAAATCTCATTTATCTCATCCATATCGCAGGGTTGTCCACCGTAGTGTACTGGAATTATAGCTTTTGTTCGTTTTGTTATTTTTTCTGAAATTTCCTTTGGGTCAATGTTGAATGTCGTTGATTCAATATCGACAAAAACAGGTTTTGCTCTTTGGTACAAAACGCAATTAGCTGTTGATATAAAACTGAAAGATGGGACAATTACCTCATCGCCTTCTCTTATATCAAGTGCAACCATTGCAGTATGCAAAGCAGTTGTACCGTTAGACACAGCTATTGCATGTTTTACACCAACATATTTAGCAAATCGCCTCTCAAACAATTCCACATACTTTCCCTGTGAAAGCCTTTCTTCCTTCAAGCATTGAGAAACAGTTTTTATATCGTCATCAGTAATGTGCGGTTTTGAGAAAGGTATTTGCATCATATGTCACCAAAAGCGTCCTTAACAACTCTCCGCAATTCTGGATGTAATTCTTTCATTGCCTTTTTTACGCTCAAAAACTTGGTGTCTGAATGTTCTCGATTCAACCTGATATTACCGTTATTGAGAGAACACAGAAATACTATTGATATATCATGTCTTTCTGGAAAAAGCCTTGTATAGACACCCACAATATTCCCTACTTCAATGTCCAACGCCGTTTCTTCTTTCACTTCACGAATCAATGCTTCACTAAGTGTTTCTCCTTTTTGTACTCTTCCACCGGGAAACCACCATTCTCCTTTTACTGGCACATTATTTCTTTTGAGAACTAGAATCTTATGTTGTTCGTTCTGAATGATCGCTTCGACGCTCGCTATCGGCATCGCGGACACTATCTGGTCATAAAGTCTTCTCGGTATTATCTTCTTTTTCTCCTTTCACGACATCCGTAATGGTGTCTGAATTTGCCTAGTAAACAGTTTTTTATACCAACACTTTCTAGTATCCCAGTTCCACCTGCAGCTAATTGCCATTGGACATCCTTCACACTCTAGTTTACTCTCACTAGTCAATCTTCCACCACCTGTCTTTGAAAGTTTTCTTTAATATCTCATCTCCTTCACCAATCGGCTCTAAACCAGCTTTACGCATATCAGCGTCTACCATTACCTTCACTAAATCCTTGAACCTGACTCTCGGATTCCAGTTGAACGTTTTCTGTGCTTTTCTTGAATCTGCATGCAGCTCGTCAGCCTCAGTTGGTCGAAAATATCTTTGGTCTATTTTAACATAATCTTCATAGTTTAAATCAACGTAATTGAATGCTTCTTCTACAAATTCCTGAACAGTATGAGGCTCACCAAGTCCTAAAACAAAATCATCTGGCTTGGGTTGTTGCATAATCTCCCACATTGCCATACAGTATTCTGGTGCATATCCCCAATCTCTTTTTGCATACAAGTTACCCAGATATAGATATCTTTGTTTCTGTGACAAGATATCTGGAATTGCGTGTGTGACTTTTCGTGTGACAAACGTTTCTCCACGTCTTGGGCTCTCGTGATTAAACAATATTCCATTGCATGCAAATATACCATAACCATCTCTGTAATTCACTGTTGCCCAATAGGCTGCCACTTTTGCTATGGCATAAGGACTTCGTGGTTTAAATTGTGTCTGCTCATTCTGAGGTGGTTCTGAACTTCCAAACATCTCAGAAGAAGATGCTTGATAATATTTGACTTTGCTGCCACAACGCCTAATTATTTCTAATATCCTAACTGCCCCTAAAGCACCAATATCAATAGTGTATTCGGGCATATCAAAACTTACTCTAACATGACTCTGCGAACCCAAATTATAGACTTCATCTGGTTCTATGTTGTAAATGATATTTGATATTTGCTCAGAATTTGAAAGATCACCATAATGCAAGAAAATACTGCAAGGGGGTTCATTAGGTTCTGAATAGGTGTGGATATGATCTATTCTGGCCGTATTAAACGTGCTTGATCTTCTGATTATCCCATGAACTTCGTATCCTTTATGTAGTAAGAATTCGGCTAAATAAGAACCGTCTTGCCCTGTAATTCCAGTAATTAAGACTTTCTTACTTGACATCTAAATCACGGTCTTCTGGCATACACATGTTTATTATCCAACCACAGTACAACATACCCTTCATCCTCAAGCAACTTTGTCATACGTGCTTTTTGCTCTAAGTCATGCAATTCTATCATCCACTGCTTTATTCTTGGCAAAACTTCTTTGCTTCCCTCTAAGACCTGCCATTCTGCGCCTTCAACATCAACTTTAACCAAATCAATATTGTCTTCTTTCTTCAGCAGAGTATCAAGACTAATTGTTCTAACTTGTTCTGTTCCCTCAGCTAAATGACCTATCTCAACTTGTTCAATCAAACTGTGAGCAGCACAGTGATCACCATAAAATAATGTTGCTACCCCATCTTCATCTGCTACCGCGCAATGTAAAAAGTCGACGTTTTTGACCTTAGCATTATCTACGTTTCTTTTCAAGAAAGAGATATTTTCTAGACTAGGCTCTATAGCAATAATTCGTTCATAATTTCTACTCAACAATACCTCATATCTTCCCAGATTTGCACCCACATCAACAAACAATTTACCTTTTGTTTTGTAGAGGAACTCTGAAACTTCAGGTTCGTGCATGCTAGGGTCAGCAAACAATGTTGCTTCAATCTGAGCAACTGAATTAACTAGATATTCATGTAATTTCACTTTGCTATGTCTTATCCTTTTGTTGAAAACATAAGAGATGAGAATAGGAGCATATTTAATCTGCATTTTTAGTCTTTCTTTTTTCATACAACCATCCCAAAATTACGTGAAATCTTAAATATAGAATTGACTTTGCCAGCATTTGAAAGATATTATAATGTTTTGAAGCAAAATACCTTCCGCTTTGAAACTGGACATACTGCTTGTCCGCTGCGTCTGGTGTAAGACAAACGGCACCAACATCACGTAAATACACAGCTCTATGCTTTTTAACTAAACAATCTCGCAAATAGACGTCTTCACCAAAAACAACTTCGGAATCTTTCGCTTCATAATGTTTCTTTGGACTTCTAAGGTTTTTGATACCTTCATCTTCACTGTCAAGCCAGTATGGCCGCCATATAGCATACAATCCTGTAAACCTTACTGGATAAACAAGATTGACTATCTTTTGTGTTATCATCAACCATACTTTACGAATTCCATTAGACGGATACCTCTTTGAACATGATACTAAGCCAATATTTTCTTTGCCAACCATCTTAACTGCTTTAAGAACGTTACTATTAACTACTAAATCAGCGTCAGTTGTTAATATCCTATCATACTTTGCTTCCATGAAACCTCTACGTCTAACCCATGCTTGATGATACTTGTATTCTGGATTTCTTCTAACCTTAAGGAATTTTGTTGGGATTTTACTGTGCACTCGACTTATCTCTCTGCAAGAATTGTAAGTTTCTTCGCTAGGTATAGGATCATCAAAGCATAGTATCAGTTCACTCGGATGTAAGCCGTAAAAAGACAGCAGTGGGTTAGTAATCATGTTTCCCTCCTTGTAAACTGGACAAACCAATGAAAAATCTGTCATTCTGCTCCACTCATTGTGGCAACAATAATGTATACTGTGAGATAATCAAGCTTTGTCACGTTGAAGCCTAAACCAAGAAATCTCTCACGTATTTTAATGTATAAATCGAGATTGTGAGCTTCTATTAGCCATTCTTTGACGGATCTCAGAGTTTCGTCTGGACATTCTAATAGGTTAGCTTCTGCTCCTTCGACGTCGATTTTAACAATGTCTGGGCTATACTGAGTAATCAACGAACTTATATCAGAACTATGGTTGATCATTAATTCTATGGGGATAACCCTCCTATCGCCTACAAAATTATCACAAAGCTTTGATGCTAACGACGGATCACCTTCTACAGCAATAACATGATCCGCGCCTCTATACAAGAAATAGCTCGGTGTGCTTCCAAAGTCAGCACCTAAATCCATGACAGTCTTATTCTTGAAAGAAACATAATTCCAATGATGATCGTAGTCTTCATCTCTTGGAGGTGGAATAACTCCGTGATATCTATATAATAATCTACGTTTGTACTTGATTAGAACACCAATTGGATTGGTTAAAAGCGTGTTAATTTTTCTCGACATTTTCCAACATACCTTTTAGTTTTTGTTTTCGAATCTCTTTTGAAAAATGTTGAACAATAATCTCTCTTCCTCTCTCTCCAAGTTTTTCGCGTAATTCTGGATCTTTTAGCAAAAGCAGTATTGCTTTGGACAGTTCTTCATAGGAAAAAGGGTCGTCTATCAGAATTCCACATTCGTCGGTGACAACCTCTGGTATTGCAGATAGTTTGGTGCCAACGACTGGCTTGCCGCATGCAAGAGCTTCACTTATTACTGTTGGAAAGCCTTCGTGAATTGAAGGAAGGACAAATAATACACATTGATGATAAAGGTGTGACAGTTCTTCATCAGGTATGTACCCTGTGAAATCTATATAATCTGAAATGTTTAGTTCTTCTACTAGAGCTTGTAGAATGGGATAGCCATCTTTTTTCTTGCCAACTATGACGAATTTCACATTATCAAACTCTTTTATGACATGAGGAATACATCTGATTATAGTCTCGAATCCTTTTCTGTGTATATTCAGTTTAGTTATGAGACCTGTAGACAACACGATGTTTGCATCAGCTTTCTCATTTTTGGGACTGTATTTGTCTGTATCTATGCCTTCGTATATCACTTCAACTTCTTTGTCCTGTACTAGATTTTTTACATTGTTTGCACTTTCTATGCTAATAGCGATAACTTTGTCTGCATTGGCTAAAGACCATTTGGTTAATCGTTTCCAATGACGCCTAAAACCATATCCTATTGATGGTACACTAGCAACTTCCTGCCCTACTGCGTTTACGATGGCAATTTTGCCCAAAACTTTGCCAAGCAAAACTCCAACAAATCCGCTCGGAAACGCAAACCAACAGAATATTATCTCAGACTTTAATGCAGGTATGAACGACTTAAGAAGCATCTTGAGTATCCTATAAGGTCCGAAAGTTCCTTCAACAACAACCTTCTTTACTTTGTAACCAAGCTCTTCCATGATTTCTTTATCTTGCCAAACCCATGTATTATTTGTATTAGCAATTAAGCAAATCTCACTCATTGTCACTTACTCATCATATTCATAATTGCTGTGCCTAATTCCTATCCCTATAGCCGATTCAAGAAGCCTATTTTTTTACCATTTTAGAAATCCAATTATATGTTTTTTCTAATCCTTCTTCGTAGCTTATCTTCGGGTTCCAATGCAAAACTTTCTTAAGTTCGTCCAAATCTGCGTTCCTACTTCTTACTCCTACAGGTTTGCGTGTATCATAGGTTTTTGTGAGTTTCTTACCACTTATCTTTATAATCATATCTGCCAGTTGGTTTATTGTAACAGCTACGTCTGTGCCTATGTTCAAAGGTTCTTTATGATTGCTGGTCATTAGACGATAAACAGCTTCACAACAATCATCTATATACATGAAAGATCTTATCTGATTGCCGTCCCCCCAGATTTCTATACTATCACCATTCTTTGCTACTGCGACTTTCCTACATAATGCGGCTGGGGCTTTCTCTCTTCCACCTTCATATGTACCATATGGTCCATAGATATTGTGAAATCTAGTTATCCTAACATTTAGACCATAATCTTTTTCAAATGCTTTGCACATGATTTCTGTGTAGAGTTTTTCCCAACCATATACACTATCAGGATTAGCTGGATACGCGTCTTTTTCTTTAAGAAAAACAACTGTTCTGTCGTCAGATTGTAACTCTACTGGATATATACAAGCACTTGAAGAAAAGAAAAACTTCTTAACGTTTTCTTCTACAGCAGATTTTAACATGTTACAATTTATCATCACATTGTCATAAGCTACGTCAGCATGTTTTTCAGTTATGAATCCTATACCGCCCATATTAGCGGCGAATGTTACAACCCAATCCATACCTTTAGTGGCTCGCTTTGCTAATCCTAGACTCCTCAAATCAACTGGGAAAAATTCATCTTCTTCAGTTTTGAGATAGCTTCTTTTTTTTATGTCGGCTCCTCTAACAAAATAACCTTTGTCCTTAAGATAGTTGACGAAATGTGAACCTATAAAACCTTTTGAGCCAGTTACTAACACTTTTTCCATCTTATGCACTTCCTACATTGTTCTTAAAGTAACTAAAGTTCTGAAAGATTCCAACAAGATTAAACCTTCTTGAGCGATCTCACACGTTCCCCATTTGCCTTTTAATCCACTTCTAACGTAACCATTTTTTTCCAAGTCTTATAAATATTTCCATGACAAGATACTGCCAAGTTATTGGACATATAAAGCGATGAAAGAATTCAAAAGGCGCGCTAGCCGGAAAGGAAACCTATAAAGAGTATGGGAAAAGAAATACTGCCAAGTCATGAACACAAACGGAATGCACTTTGATTCGAATACGAATTGATGTTGACTATCCATACACGTCCAGAATTAGGAGCTTCATCTACACAGCTCTGGGCATAAGAACCAGCAGAGAATATCTGAAAAACTCCAAAATAGTTGCCAGAATGATCAACGAATCGACAAGGGAAGTGAAGGCATACTGGTTCTTCACGCCTAAGACAATTCCAGATAAGGAACTTCTCGAAATGATAGACAACCCAAAACATGAAGTGGCACTTCACATAGTCAATGACGCGTACACAGAACTGAGAAACTTGGAGCAAGAAACTGGGAAGAAGATTAGCTACTATACTATTCATGGAACAGCCCGCCTGCTCGCCAGAATCATGTGGAGGCGCTGGAAATCGAAAGCCCCAAAAGTTCCAGAAAACTTTCCGGTGCAGTCTTTTCATCAGTTTCCTGCGACTGGGATAGATAGCCTATGCTACTTGCACCCTACTGAACAGGTCAGGCAAATGGCGGAAGACGCAATTAGAAAGGGTAACGCGATTTATTTTCATCCTATATGGCTTTTTCAACGTGGGAAACTGAACCGTAGAGGTCCATTCTATCAAGTATTGAAGGAGATTCTAAATGATGGAGACAGAGCCTGAAACCTTAGATATCCGCAAAAAAGTCTTCTTCACGATTGCTAGAGACGTGAAGGAGTATCAACGAAGTATTGTTCCAACAGAGGAGTTTGTTGAGAAGATTAGAAAGAAGAATGTGGATGTCTTCACTTTCATCGAAAGGAAATGGTGTTGTCCCATAGCGTCTCCGTCAGAATCATGGCTGAAGGCAGAAGACAATATTGCGCTTCTCAGCATAACGAGCTATGATGAATGGCTGAAGGTTATAGGGAAAAAGACGCGCAACATGATTCGCAAGGCAGAGAGAAGTGGGATAGTCACAAGAATAGCAGAACCCAGCCAAAAACTGGCTGAAGGAATCTGGAAGATCTACAATGAGACCCCAATAAGGCAGGAAAGAGGCTTCCCTCATTATGGAACCTCGCTAAAGACTGTGACCGACGATGTCCTCTCAGCACGCGACTGCACATACATAGGCGCGTATCTTCAGGACGAGCTTGTGGGGTTTGTACAGCTTGCTCAGGGTGATGATATCGCCTTGATATCTCAAATTCTGTCTACACAGAAACACTGGGACAAGGCGGTGAACAATGCCCTAGTAGCCAAGGCAGTCGAGGTCTGCGCTACCAGAAAAATCAGGTGGCTAATGTATGGCAGGATGGGAAATCACCCTACGCTAGATGATTTCAAGCAGAACAACGGATGCGTGCGGTTTTCGTTGACTAGATATTTTATAGTTTTGACTGGAAAGGGAAAGCTAGCCGCGAGACTGGGATTGCACCGCGAGATGAAAGATTCACTCCCCATGTGGCTGAAACGCCCACTTTTTCCGGTCTACAATTGGGGGAGCAGAACTAGGATGAGGATTAAGGCGCGTTCGATGCGTACGTCATGAGCACATGTCTTGCATAGACAAACATTCTTGACTGTCTTCTCAGGATTTTCACTTTGACAACACAGAAATATATGCACTCAGCCATATGTTTGAACCAAACGGAAAGGTGCTTGCTTGCCGGAAAAAGACCTCAGACTGCAGTATTCAGGTTTCACCATTTTTGCGGCTAAGTTGGTCAGTGTAGCGACGGGCTTGGTTTTTCAATTCATGGTGGCTCGTGCGACGTCGTTATCGGAGTATGATATTTGGTTTAACATCAATGACGTAGCTGCGTATTTCACGCTGATGGCAGGTGTGCTTCCCTTCTGGGCCATGCGGTTTGTGGCTAGAGGGAAAGAGGGGGCCGTGAAGGCGGGTGTTGTCTCAAATCTGGTGATCTCGATAGCAGCGGCATTGGTTTATGTTCCTTTGGTTCCTCTGGTTACTTCAGTTTTGGGCGTTAACGGAAAATATGTTTTCTTGTACTTCCTTATGGCGTTTCAGATAGTCGAGATTCACTCGATCAGCGTATTTGAGGCGTGTCTTCAAGCGAGAATACCAAGAACAATAGGTTATGGATTGCTGATTCAGCAGGCGTGTAAGGTTGTTCTGGGTTATGTGTTGATAGCGTGGTTAGGGCAACCATTGTTAGGTGCTGTCGTCGCCACGATGGCTGGCTTTTTCCTCCAGACAACTTACTACATCAAGCTTCTTGCAGAAGAGTTGAGACTGAAAATAAGATGGGACTATGTGAGGGAGTGGCTTAAGGGATCAGCTGCAAACGTGTATAACCTTGCAGGCAATCAAATAGCGAATTTCGTTTTCATAATGCTGTTTACCAACAAAGACGCCCGTGGCACGTATGGTGCTGCAGCCCAGGTTGTTAACGTCATAACTTACGCCTCTTTCCTAGCTTTTGCAATGTACCCCAAGCTGTTGGCGGAGAAGAAGCATGAAGACATAGCGACCTCTTTGAAGATGGTTCTCATGTTTGCCATACCGATGACCGCGGGCGCCATAGCATTGTCAGACGTCTACATTACAATTTTGAAGCCGGAATATGCTGGCGCGAGTTCCGTGTTGATCGTGTTAGCACTTGATGCTTTCGTCATGGTGATGTCAGGGGTTTTTAGCTCTGTGCTTTATGGAATGGAGACGCTTGATGAAAATTCAACGATATCCTTCAAGCAACTGGCTAAGAGTCGACTGTTCCTAGCGTTTTCTTTACCCTACGTTCATTCCGCAATAACTATCCCCACAGTATTCTACGTTTTGACAACCTATGCCCAAAACCTGCCTTTTCGAGCAGCCCTTTACGTTGGCATCATTAACGGGTCAGCTCACTTTGCGATGTTCATCGTCTTGCTTGCAATCGTTCGCAAGATGGTCAAGATCAGCTTTCCTTGGAGGGCAGCGGCAAAATACCTTTTCGCAACCGGTTGCATGTCACTCTTTCTGCTTGTAGTACCTCATGTACCGAGGATTTCCACAACACTAATCGTTACCGCGGTGGGCGGCCTCATTTACGTAGCAATGTTGGCAACAATAGACAAGGAAGCAAGAGCACTCCCCAGAACCATGCTGAATGAGATTCGAAACAGGAAGTAAGATCAGACCAAGATTCACCAAGTAGCACGCTCTATAGAAAGAAAGAGATTCAATGAACCGCACAGGCGCGCGTTTATTCCTCTTCCCATTTGGTTATTGCCGAACCTATGGCTATTGAGGCAAGACCTAAGGCAGTGATTAACGCTGTGTTGAAGATTGCTTGTTGCGATTGTCCGAAGATCATTGCGGCTCTGAGCCCCTCATTTACATATGTGAGTGGAAGCACCATTGCGATTGTCTGGAGGAATTGGGGCATTTGGCTTAAAGGGAAGAATGTACCCGAGAGAAACATCATCGGAAATGTTACGACGTTGGCCGCGGCGTCCGCACCATCAGGGTCTTTCACGAATCTTGCGATGATCATTCCAAGCCCGGTGAACATCAGCGAAGCCATTGCGACCATGAGCAAAGAAATGGCGTCTAAAGTTATCTTCATGCTGAAGACTGTCATCCCGATGGCTATCATCACGGCCATGCCGAGGTAGGATATTATGACGTTGTAGACGGTTCTGGAAAGTATCCACTCGTACCGTTTCAGTGGAGTAGTGGCCAATTTGTGGAAGACGCCGTTCTCCTTGAATCTGGCGCTTGTTGAAACGGCTGTGAAAATGCTCGTAGTCATAGCAGTCATTCCAATGACTCCTGGCATGAAGAAGTCGATGAAAGTGAAGCGTTTCGGTGCGATGGTCATATCTTGAACGTTCATGTATTCGACGCCTCTTGAGAGTTCGAAGTTAAGCCTGTCAACTAGGCTCATTACTATGCTGCGGACGATAGGCGCAGAAGACGTGGACTGGTCATAGACAAATGTTACATTAGCTTTTGTGACACCATGGGTGAAAATGGCAACGTTGGCAGTGTCGTTGAATCCGGAGGGAATAATTAGTAGACTGGCTAGCCTGTTGACAATCGCGTAGTCTGTGGCGTTGATGGATGCATCGAGCAGCTGAAGGTTGAAAGCGTTTGTGGAGTTAAGTGCGGTTATGAGTGTGTTAGACCAGTAGGTTGCCTTTCCATTCGTTTGGTCTTGGTTTTGCAGGTACAGGTCGTATTTCGTGGAGGATTGGCTGAAAATGGCTCCGAACAAGAGCATCAAAACGGTTGGAAACGCGATTGTCCAGAAAACCGTGCTCTTGTTACGCAAGAAAGTCCTGAGAGCTGCCTTCAGATCAATGACAACATGGCTCATATGTGTCCCTCTTCTTCCAGCGTTGCTCCTGTTAGGTTGAGGAAGACATCTTCAAGGCTTGAACGTTTCAGCTGCAGTTCGTCGAAGAATATGTTGGTTTTGCCCAGTTCGCGCAGGATTTCTGAAACGCCCAAGGCATGATTTAGGTGAATAGTGACGTCGCCTGTTGCATCGTCGAAGCTTGCTTTTATCCCAAGCTTCTCTACTGCTGAAACTGCTTTAGAGCTTGCTTTCTTCAGGATTAGCAGGTTCCTCTTTCCGTATTCGGAGATGAGTTTGTCCGTCGTGTTTAACGCAACGATGTTGCCATTGTAGATTATGCCTACGCGATCAGCGAGTACCTCTGCTTCTTCCATGTAATGGGTAGTTAGGAACACGGTTTTCCCTTGCTTGTGGAATTCATCGATCAAGTGCCAGACCACGTGGCGTGCTTTCGGGTCCAGCCCGGCTGTTGGCTCGTCTAAGAAAATGAGCTCAGGATCATTCACTAGAGCTACGGCTATTCCGAGTCGCTGCTTCAGCCCGCCTGACAGATGCTTGAACTGAACGTTCTTCTTGTCCTCTAGATCGACGAGCTTGATCAACTCGTCGACATCGGGATGCTTGTTGAACATGCCCGCAAAATACTTGATGGTCTCCTTGACCGTCAGCCTTTCGTAAGTGTAGAAATCCTGCGGCAAAACACCTGTTCTTTTCTTTATATTGGCTTGGTCTTTTGAGATGTCGTATCCGAGCACATATGCCTTCCCGCTTGTGGGTTTCCGCAAACACTCAAGCATCTCTACAGTCGTGGTTTTGCCTGCGCCGTTGGGTCCTAGAAAGGCGAAAATCTCGCCCCTATTAACTGTGAAAGAAACACCGTTGACCGCGGTCAAGTCGCCGTAGCGCTTGGTAAGTGCTTCCACTTCGATGGCAACATTGCTGTTCAAGCTAATTCCTCAAATCTCTCATCGTTGGGGATTGAGTTGCGTGGTCTTAAACCTTTCTTGAAGAGGGGTTTGATTTTCACCTTGAATCAAAGACAAGGGTATACTGCAGAAACTGCCATTGTACGTTCGAGCCAGATCTTCTAGTACGGGGAAAACGTCACGTTTAAATCGAGGCAAGTTCCCACACATTTTCTCAAGACTTTTGAGGAAGACTGGTTGGGTTGGCAGCAAAGAAGGAGCCTATTTGGATAGCGAGAGACCTTTCGAAATGCAGCGGATGCCGCAAATGTGAGATTGCTTGTTCACTCCATCATGAAAACAGGATCTGGCCGGAAGCATCAAGAGTGAGGGTCTTCATGTTGGTTCCAGGCGCGGATTTTCCGCATTTGTGCGCTCAATGTGAAGACTACCCGTGCGTGGAGGCTTGTCCGTTCAAGGCCTTATCTGTAAGCAAGAAAACCAGCGCTGTTTTGGTAAACGATGAGAAGTGCACCGGCTGCGGAAAATGCATAGAAGCATGCCCCGGAAGAATCCCACACATGCATCCAGCAGACGAGAGAATTGTAATCTGTGACCTATGCAATGGTAATCCACAGTGCGTGAAGGTCTGCCAAGAAGGGGGATGGAACGTTTTGAAAACCGTTACGAGGAGAGAACATCCGTACGGGCTTTACGCGCGCAAGCCTGAGGAGCAGACTAGGAATCTTGCGACTAAATTGTATGGGGAGAAGGCGGAGGAGTTCATTTGATATTGGGTTATGCTGGGAAATTTCTGGAGATTGATCTTTCAAGGGGCACTTTCAAAGACGTCGCGTTTGACGATGAGTTGCTGAAGGATTACGTGGGGGGTAGGGGGCTTGCAGCAAAGATCCTTTGCGACAGGTTGATCGACGAATGGGAGGAGCTGGACCCGCTTGGTCCTGAAAATGTTCTGCTTTTTCTGCCTGGACCGCTCACAGGGTTTTTCCCAGGAGGCAGGGTTTGTGTCTCAGGCAAGTCTCCGCAGAGTAATGGGGTCGTGGGTTCGACTGTCGGCGGCGAGTTCGGAGTTGAATTGCGCTGCGCTGGCTATGACGGCGTAATTGTCACGGGCCAAGCTGAGAAGCCCGTTTACGTGTTCATCAAAGACTCGGATGTTGAGATCAGAGATGCGAGCCGAATGTGGGGTAAGGACGGCAAGGAAACGAACACGCTACTTAACAAGGAATGTAGGCGACTGTTGGGCAAGCGGTATCCGCGTTTTGGTGAGTGGAAGGAACCTGCAAAATTGTACATTGGCCCCGCAGGCGAGAATAAGGTTCGAACCGCGGTGGTTATGGCCAAATGGACGCATGCGGCAGGCTATGGCGGTTACGGGGCGGTTATGGGTTCGAAGAAGCTCAAGGCGATCGCTGTTAAGGGCACTGGCCCATTGCCTGAGGTTGCCGACCTCGGGAAAGTTAAGAGGATGATTAATGCCGTGAACAAGAATGCTTATGATAACGTGTTGTGGCGACGTTGGGGGACGGGCGGCGGCGGTTACTCGTTTGGCGCGAAGACGAGTTCTGAGCCTATCAGGAATTGGCAGGAAGAGTGGCATGATGAGAAGGGTTATGGTGTTGACCAGTTTGAGAATAGGGTTTGGGTGAAGCAGGCTTGGAGCGATTTTGGCTGTCCCACAAACTGTCTGAAGATCGCGTTTGTCAAGTCAGGCAAGTTCAAGGGGGCAATAACTGACAACCCCGATTACGAGTTGCAGGCGTATCTTGGCCCAAACTTGGGCATTTTTGTCCCTGAGGAAAACGTGTTTATGTCTTCGCTGATTGACGACTTGGGGCTGTGCGGCATTCAAACTGGCAACGTGATGGGGTTTGCCGCTGAACTGTTTCAGAGAGGTATTCTGTCTAAGGATGACTTGGACGGTATAGAATTGAAGTGGGGAGACACTGAAGCCTTTGCGAGTTTGGCAAGGAAGATTGCTTTGAGAGAAGGCGTGGGTGACTTGTTGGCTGAGGGCACGTATCGGGCAGCGTTGAAGATAGGAAAGATGAAAGGCAAAGACGTGCTGAAGTATGCTGTTCAGAGCAAAGGCATCGGGATTGGCGCCCATGGAATCCGCAGCGGCGAAGACTTCTCGACTGCAATAGGCTATGCGTGTTCGGTTCAGTGCGGAGACCACACGTCAATAACTGACTTGCCCATAGATGGCTCTGGAAGCGAAGTGTGGGAAGTGTTCAATGATTCAGCGGTCTTGTGCAATTTCAACGGCTTCGGTTTGCCCAGGAATTTCAAGTTTGACTTTTACAATGCAGTTACCGGGCTTAATTTGAAGCGTGAAGGTTGGGGAAAAGGCGGCGGATTAAAGACGTTGCAGATACAACGGGCATTGCTGCTTTTGGGAGGACCGGACTTGAAGTGGAACCCGAAAGTTGATGACGATAACCCTAGCAGATTCTATGAACCGCTGCCTTCTGGGCCGTATAAGGGAAAAGCCGCTGACAGAGCCAGCGTGAGAGAGAGCGTTCAGGAGTATTATGAGGAGGCTGGCTGGGACGAGAGCGGAGTACCGAAGTCGGAGACCCTCAAGAAACTAGGATTGGAAGATGTTGATAAGGCCCTGAGAAAACTGCACAAAAAGCCTTGAGGGAGCATTATAATCGCGCATACTACGCTTTCACAGGGTTAGCAGAGGCTAATTCATAGCTTCGTTCTGAGAAGTGAATATCATAGGAAGATTAATAAGCCCTTTTTGCGAATGGCTGGGGTTAAAGTAATGTGATAAGGCTAAGCGTATGTCTCTCTTGGGTCTCCCTCCAATCTAATAATACCCTTCTTAAGAGGCAACTTTATGTCGTATGGGAGAGCTGCTCTAGCCAAGATCGAAGATCTCTTCAAAGAACTTCAAACTGGACCTGAGGGTCTTTCGGATGAAGAGGCGAAACGCCGCCTTCTGAAGACCGGTTTGAACGTCCTTCCTAAGGGCAAAAAGACCAGCTTGGCCAGGAAGATTATTTCACAATTCAAGAACATGTTCAACATCCTTCTACTGGTCGCTTCATTCCTCTCGTTTCTAAGCGGCTTCACCTCCAATGATCCAACCTCAGTTCAGATGGGTCTTGCAATATTTGCCGTAGTTGTTCTAAACACAATCTTCAGCCTTTTTCAAGAGTATAGAGCCGAGAAGGCTGTGCAGGTGATAAGAAGCCTCATCCCCACCAAGACGAAGGCCATCAGAGACGGTCAAATGAGGGAAATTGACGTGACCGATGTTGTTCCTGGAGATATTTTGGCTTTCGAGGAGGGAGATAGAGTGCCAGCTGACCTGCGGTTAATCAGTGCATTTGAGGTTTCTGTTGACAACTCGATATTGACAGGAGAGTCTGAGCCTCAAAGGCGATTTGCTACGATGTCTCTGGAGATGGAGACAAGCACCCCCTATAATGTGCACAACATTCTCTTTGCTGGAACCACTCTGGTTTCAGGAGTCGCCAGAGGTGTTGTGTTGTCAACAGCAAAGGATACCGAGTTCGGCAGAATTGTTTCCTTATCCAGCGAAGTCCATGAACCTATGAGCCCCCTTGAGAGGGATATTGACTACACTGCTAGACTCAATTTCCTGTTGGCGATTGGTGTGAGTCTAATCTTCTTTTCGGCAGCTCTGTTGTTTGTTAAGCTGAACCTCGCCACGAGTATACTATTCGCAATTGGCGTGATGATATGTCTAGTACCAGAGGGCTTCCAGCTGACTGTCTCTCTTTCGCTAGCTCTGACTGCTCGTAGGATGGCTGAGAGAAATGTTGTCGTGAAACGACTTTCTTCTGTTGAAACAGCTGGGTCAATGACTGTGCTATGCGTGGACAAGACGGGCACGATTACGAGTGGAGAGATGATGGTGAAGAAACTTTGGGCTGCAGGCGAGATTTTTGAAGTCACTGGTGACGGATACAGCCCAGATGGCCAAATCGCCTTCAATGGCAGAAGAATCGGTCGTAGTGAAGACACAGCCGTCTCTAAGCTTTTGGAGGTTGGTGCTTTCTGCAACAATGCCAAACTGAACGCACCGTCGGACAGAATTGGCAGATGGACGGTTTTGGGAGATCCCACTGATGGGGCGTTTCTCGTCTTCGCTGGAAAAGGGGATTTCAACGTCAGTAAAGCTCTCGCGGAGAATCAGAGAATTGGCCTGATTCCATTTGATTCTAAGAGGCGAATGATGACGAGTGTTCACAGGGGTCCAGAGGGAAAGATAACCGCTTTTACCAAGGGCGCTGGCTTGGAAGTGCTTAGACGATGCACTGATGTCTTCTATGACAATAAATGCATCCCTCTCACAGACGAGATCAAAAAAGCCGTAACAAAACAGATGAATGATTTTGCTTCAGAAGGCTTTCGAGTTCTCGCAATGGCAACAAGAGCTCTCCCAAACGAACCTGAAAATCTATCTCAGGGTGTCGAAGAAAACATGACCTTTCTGGGTTTGGCAGCGTTACTCGATCCGCCAAGACCAAAGGTCGAGGCTGCTGTTCAAGAAGCCAAGAGCGCGGGCATTCGCGTCATTATGCTGACGGGAGATCACGAACTTACTGCATATTCCATAGCAAAAAAAGTGGGCATCATAACGTCAGAGGATCAGAAAGTCTACACTGGAAAAGAACTCAGCCAGATGAGTGACGAAGACCTAACAGACATCCTCGCCAGAGGTGAGTCCGTATTTGCGAGGATAGCACCGGAACAGAAGCTGAGGATAGTGCACGTCCTGAAATCCATGGGTGAAGTAGTGGCAGTGACCGGGGATGGCGTGAATGACTCCCCCGCGCTTACTGAAGCAAATGTAGGTATAGCCATGGGGGCGGGTGGAACCGACGTGGCACGAGAATCCGCTGATATGGTCCTTCTGGACAATGATTTCACATCGATAGTCGAAGGGGTCAAGCTGGGAAGGTCAACGTTCGACAACCTAAGGAAATTCGTCTATTATGTCTACACGCACAACTGGGCTGAACTAGTCGCGTTCGTCGCCTTTGTACTACTCCAGACCCCGCTCCCGCTGCTTGTTATCCAGGTGCTCGCGATAGACCTAGGGATGGACGTCCTTCCTTCCCTTGCACTGATAATGGAGCCTCCCGAGCCCGACGTTATGATGAAGCCCCCTAGGAAGAGCGGTACTAGATTGATCAATGTTTCGACACTACTCAGAGGCCTCTGTCTAGGCGTGGTCGTATCGGCTGGTGCGATCTACTTGGCCTTCAACGTTTGGGGGAGTGCAGGATGGGTTTTGGGTCAGAGCACCGTGAGCGATGCCGTGGTATATGCGAGAGGTACGACGATAGTGATGGCAGGAATAATGATGGGCCAGCTTGGGAACCTCTTTTCCGCACGAACGAGTTTATTATCAGCATTTCGGCTAAGCCCGCTTAGAAACCGATGGATTTTCCTAGGGATACTGGTTCAATTCGCTATAATGGCAGCGATTATATACATACCGTTCCTTCAGCCATTGTTCGGCACAGCCCCACTACTTCCGTTGGACCTACTCTTCCTTCTTCTGCTAGCCCCCGCGGCTCTTCTGCTAGAGGAGGTAAGAAAAATGCTGGCACGTAAATTATCGCGTGCGTCGCGCACCGGTCTCTAAGCTCTCCATACAGTAAAAAAAGGATTTGCGGGAGAAGACTGCACTCTTCTCACGTTGAAAGCAATGTTAATAACGCTGGCATAATACCCTGATGGATAGGAGTAATAGTATGGCAAATCTAGACAAAGAAAGTCATGTTATATCAATGTTGAACGGTTTTACTCCCGATATCGCCAGTTTGGCTCGGAGTGCGATTTATGACAGAAGCTTTGCAAGGATGTTGTTCAACTCAGCCTTGTCTTTCATGTTTCTGAAAATGGCTTTGCCACTACCATAGAGTCTAAAAGAAACATCTCCAAAGGTCAGCTCGAAGATTATCTTCGCTATGGACTTCTTAAGCTTGGCCTTGCCCAGAATCTTCTTTATCGCATCATCTTTTTTATCATATTTGAACGTGACAATGACATCTTTGTCTTTGCCACACGTGCCGTCAGTTCTTGCCACGTAGTCTTCAACTATGCTCATTAGAAACGCTCGATCTCCGTCATGACTTCGATGAATCTGTCGATTTCCTCACGGGTATTGTATATGTAGAAGCTTACTCGGGTTGAAGAAGCTAGCTTGAGCATTTCGTGCAGTGGTTGAGCACAGTGATAGCCGCTTCTGGCCATTATCCCGTAATTATCAAGAAAAAGCGCAATGTCATGAGAGCTTAATCCCTCGACACCAAACGGGATTATGCCACACATGCCAGAAGCATTCTTCGGTCCATAGATCGTGATCTTTTCTCCACACTTTTCCATTCTGGGCAAAGCATACCGAGTCAGCATTTCCTCATGTGTTCTCACGTTTTCCATGCCGAGACGTTTCAAGTATTTCACAGCCTCCATCAGCCCGACGCCTCCGCTGATATGCGGAGTTCCCGCTTCGAACTTCCAAGGCAACTCGTTCCAAGTGATTGAACAGCGCCTTGTCTTCTGTGCGAAACTGACGTCCCGAATCATTTCGCCTCCACCATGAAAAGGACTCATGCGCTCAAGAATTTCCCGTCTACCGTAAAGCACACCTATGCCAGTGGGAGCTAGCATCTTGTGACCAGAAAAAGCTAGAAAGTCAACATCCAAATCCTTAACATCAACAGATAGGTGTGGCACTGATTGTGCCCCGTCCGCAAGAAAGAGAGCACCATGTTCATGCGCTAGTCTTGCCACCCTCTTTATGTCGTTTATGACGCCTGTGACATTCGAAACGTGAGATAAACAAACAAGCTTGGTCTTATCTGAAATCGCTTTTTCAAGAGACCCATAGTTCAAGCTTCCATCGCTGTTCACTTCAGCGTACTTGACCTTGAAGCCCTTGGTTTTTGAAAGAATCTCCCAAGGAACAATGTTGCTGTGGTGCTCCATCAACGAGACCACGACTTCATCATCTTTTCCGAGATTATGAAAACCCCAAGAATATGCAACCAGATTTATTGCTTCAGTCGTGCCCCTGACGAAAATTATCTCCTCCATTCCCTCGGCGTTTATGAATTTTGCAACCTCTTCATGCGCGTTCTCATAGAGTTCTGAGGATTCCTGCGAAAGCGTGTGAACGGCCCTGTGGACGTTGGCGTTGTGGTTTTCATAAAAGTCCTTGACTGCCTCAATCACTTGCCTGGGTTTCTGCGAGGTGGCAGCGTTGTCAAAGTAGATGAGCGGATGACCGTTTATCTTCCTTTTCAGAATTGGAAAGTCTTCCCTGACTTCGTACGGGTTCAGCATTGCTTTTCTTCCGTCTTCATTTTCTTAGAAAGGACCTTGGCCAGCTCCTCTTCCTCAAGTGCCTGTTTTTCCTCAAAGCTTTGTTCCTTTTGCATCCATTCAGGAGAGACCGACCGTTCCTTGTAGTATTTCCTGATCGCTCTTTTCAACGCCCCAACCGCAAGGATACCGCAATGAAACTTTACACTCGGCAAACCGCCCACGGCGTCAGTCACGTTCTTCCAAGAGACCTTCCACGCCTCTTCAATCGTCATCCCCTTAATCATCTCCGTGACTATGCTTGAAGTAGCTATGTTTGCGGCGCATCCGTAGCTTTCAAAAGACGCCCTCTCGATAACCTCTTGCTCGTTGATCTTCAGGTAGAACGTTATCATGTCCCCGCACATCGGGTTCCCAGCAACAGCGGTCACGGTGGCGTCATCCATTTTCCCCAGATTCTTGGGATTTCTGAACAGTTCAAGTACCTTAGGGTTGTACGGTAAAGGCGCTCGCGACATTACAGTTTCACCTCTGTCGAGCCAACTATGCTTCTAATTCTCTCTACAGCTTTAGGGATTACCTCTAAAACGTAGTTTATGTCTTCTTCGGTGTGATACCTCGTAACCTTCATCAGTATACTCCCGTGAGCCTCATCAAACTTCCTGCCTATCGCCACAAGAACGTGGCTAGGCTGAAGAAGCCGCCTAGAGCACGCACTCCCGCTTGAGACGTAAACGCCTTTCAGGCTCAACTCAATCGTCAAAGCCTCACCCTCACACTTGAGGAAACTGATGTTCACGTTATCCGGCGCTCTCTTTTCACCCCTAGGCCCGTTAAGGTTGACCATAGAAACACTCCTCGTTATTCCATCAATCAATCTGTCTCGTAGCCCACGCATGTACCTGACATTGTCCTCGAAATGCTCGAAAGCCAATTCCGACGCTTTCACGAAGCCTATGATCAGAGGCGTGTTTTCTACTCCCGGCCAAAGTCGTTGTGTACCTATTTGGCCTTCCAAGATTTTCTCCACGTTGACGCCTTCTTTGACATACAATGCGCCTATTCCACGCGGTCCCAAGATTTTGTAGCTGCTTACAGTTGCCAAGTCGACGTTCAATTCTTTGACGGCGAATGGTATCCGACCGTAGGCGTCTGAAGCGTCCGTGTGGAAGAGCGCATCGGGATTTCTGTCCTTGACTATTTGCAGTGCCTCTTTGATCGGTTCGACCGTTCCGATTTCGTGATTTACGGCTGACAAACTTACGAGAACGGTCTCTTTGTCGACGGCCTCTTCCAGTTTTTCAAGGTCTATGAACCCTTCCTTGTTAACTGGGATCTTCACTATCGTGAAACCGTTTTTCCGCAGAATATCGGAGACATTCAATATGTTTATGGGTTCGACTTCTGAGATAACAACTTTCTTGCCCTTGCCTTTCATCGATTGAGTTGACCCTATTAGCGCCAGATTGTTGGCTTCTGTCTCACCCGGTGTAAAATTAACCTGCTCTAGCGTGTTACATCCTAAGAATGACGAGATTTTCTGTGCCGACTCCATTATTGCTTCGAAGGCTTCCCAACCCGGCTTGTGTGTCAGTGTGGGATTGCCATAGGCGCGCCGATCATAGTAGGGCAACATCGCATCCACTACTTCTTTGGGCACAATCGTTGAGTTCTCATTGTCCAAGTAGACTTCGTGCTTTAGACCTTCATGCGCCCTCAAAAGTTCCCTCACATTCTCAACCATGACTTGACCAACCTCTTGTGAAAGGAATGATGCTCTCCATCGCTTAGTATCACTCTCTAATAGAAAAATGTAACCTAGGAAGACGGGTGTTTACTGTAACATAACGTTTTAAATTGCCATGTGCTATTTGCTGTTTGATTGAGCAGATGGGCGCATCTCAGTGAAGATCACAGACTTGCAGATACCAGAAGCGGTTAAAGAACTGATAACTAAATCTGGAATCATCGAGCTTTATCCGCCCCAAGAAGAAGCAATAAAGGTTGGTGTTCTTGAGGGGAAAAATCTTGTTTTGGCCAGTCCAACCGCGTCTGGTAAAACACTGATTGCGGAATTGTGCGCCCTCAAGCACGTGTTGGAGAGGGGTGGGAAGGTTATTTACCTGACTCCTTTGAGGGCTTTGGCCAGCGAGAAGTTTGACGAGTTCAGGAAGTACACCACTATTACGAAGGCTGATGGAAGACGGTTAAGAGTGGGCATCAGCACGGGAGACTTTGACAGCGCTGACCAGTGGCTAGAAAGGAACGACGTAATCATTACGACTAATGAGAAGGCAGATTCGCTCTTGAGGCACAGGGCCAAATGGGTTGAAGACATCTCACTAGTAATAGCCGATGAGATCCATTTGCTTAATGATGCTGAACGTGGGCCCACTCTTGAGGTGGTTTTGGCTAGGCTTATGCAGACGAGCCCTGACCTTCAGGTTTTGGCTTTGAGCGCCACGATAAACAACGTTGATGAGATCGCAGCATGGCTTAAGGCCGAACAGGTGACGACGGAGTGGAGGCCAGTAACGCTAAAGGAAGGGGTGCTTCAAAATGATGAGATCCAGTACAAGGATGGAGGCGCTCGGCGGATCGAGAAGAAGACCAGAGACCCAGCCACCAATTTGGTGCTGTCCACCATCAGCTCTGGGGGGCAAGTGCTGGTTTTTGCGTCTACGAGGAAGGGTGCGGTAGCTCTTGCGAAGAAGTTCGCTGGGGAAGTTGAGGGGATTTTGTCCAAGCCTGCGAAACGGTCGCTTGAACGCGATGCTGAGCAGGCCTTGGCTAGTGATGAGAAAACGAGGATCAGTGAAACCCTTGTTGAGCTGGTCAAGCGGGGCGCGGCATTTCATCATGCTGGTCTGAGTGGTAGGCATCGGAGGCTGGTAGAGGATTCTTTTCGTCAAGGAAGGATTAAGGTTCTCACTGCTACGCCGACTTTGGCTTTTGGAGTGAATCTGCCCGCTAAGACTGTGGTCATCCAAGACTATAGGCGGTACGAGGCAGGGTACGGTTACTATCCGATCAGCGTTTTAGAGTACAAGCAGATGGCGGGGAGAGCTGGTCGACCCAAGTATGACAAGTGCGGAGAGGCGGTCCTGATAGCCAAGACCTCGGATGAAGCGGATTACTTGCTGGAGAACTACGTTTTTGCGCGTCCAGAACGCATATGGTCGAGGCTTGCCGTCGAGAGAATAATGAGGGCACACGTGCTTGCGACGATAGCCGCAGACTACGCGCACACGGAAACGGGCATATACGAGTTTTTCGGCAAGACCTTCTACGCGCAACAGTACGATGTGGACGCGATCAAAGGATTGGTGGCGAAAATCTTGAGCTACCTCTCCAAGGAGGAGATGATTGAAGTCGCAGGCAACAGCATTGTCGCCACTAGACTCGGTAAAAGGGTGAGCGAACTCTACATAGATCCAGCGTCGTCTGTAGTGATCCGCAACTCGCTGAAGAAGGAAGTACCTAGCCTGACGGAACTGAGTCTTCTCCACATGATTTCCCACACGCCCGACATGGACCCGATTCTGAGACCCAGCACCCAAGAAGTAGGCGAGTTGGCGGCTGTTGCGGAAGAGCATAAGCAGGAATTCTTGACGGAGGCGCCAGATGAATTTCAAGATTCGGTGTCGTACGAGCAGTTTCTCGGAGAGGTCAAAACTGCCATGACGCTGCAAGCATGGATTGAAGAGGCAAGCGAGGAACAGATCATCGACAAGTTCGGTGCACAGCCCGGGGACCTATACAGGATGATTGAGAACGCCAAGTGGTTGCTCCACGCAACGCATGAATTGGCGCCGCTCTTTGGCAACAAGCAAGTCCTGCCGCACACTTATGAGCTGACGGAAAGGATGGAGAAAGGCGTGAAGAAGGAGCTGCTACCGCTCATGAAGCTAGAAGGAGTAGGCAGAACACGGGGACGCATAATGTACAATGCTGGGTACAGAACAATTGAAGACGTAAAGCACGCGCCTATAGAAGCGCTGACAAACCTTCCGCTGATAGGGCAGAAGCTGGCTAAGAAGATTAAGGAGCAAGTTGGCGGCTTCGTGAGGAAAGAGTCTTGGGAGAAGCTGGACAGGGAAGACTGGAAACAAAAAGCCCTAACAGAATACTAGAAAAAACAACCCTTCTGTCGAATTTAGAAAAAACTGTCCATGACCGAGTTTATCGACTTGTTACAAAAGATTCCTGACAGGACACTGTTAGACGTCACAGGTTGCTCAGTGGACCCAGCGCATGAACAAAAGGCTCGAAAGTGAGATCGGCGAGCGCATAGTCGAGAAGCGCTGCTGGCACTGGGTCTAACGAGCTTCGGGTTTGAGGTGTGGGGTCAGCAGGAAGGAGCTGTAATGCAGAAGTGAATGTAAGTTGCTGCAACTGAGTACGCGCAATAATAAGAGAATGAAGTGCAGAGATAGTACTGGTTAATGCAGTTTTTGGGCCCGTCTGATCAATTCAATTATCCACTGTTTCTATCATGGGGTGACTGAGAAAAAGCGAACAGAGTGCGCAACTATGGTTGTCGCCAGCCTCTGTTGCTGAATCCAAACAAGCTCTAGATTTTCCTAAACAATCCCGAATCCAAATGGCGGGTAGTTAGAACTTGACAAAGGCTTCGAACGTCTGCTCAGGACTATGAGTAAAATACCCAGTCCGAGCATGGGAACTCCTGGTATGAGCGCGTACATTGATATTGCCATCAGTGTACAGAAGATTAGTCCAAATGTCATCAGTACTCCACCGATAAGACCTTTTGTTCGATTCTCTCGGTCCAATCTCTCATAAAGTGCGTCACGGAATCTTCTTATTATCGGAAAGAGGGCAACTAGGTAATAAGGAATCATTACTCCGTAGAAGAAAATGTTGAATGCAGACACTGGAATTGTAGGGAGAAGCAAGAGTAATAGTTTTAGAGCCGACCCACTAGCCAAGAACAGCATTATCATATCCTCGAATGTCTCCGTAAGATCATTATTTGCCGGTAAAAGACTTGAAACAGCAAGAATGGCCGCGCCTACCACCAAAGTCACAATTAAGACCTCTGGGATAGACAAAGATGCTCGCAACGGAAGATATCCTTGCATTGCTAGAAGAAAAGTGGGGCAGAAAAAGAATAGTGAAAGGCATACTGTCAGACGGTCACGTCTGGCTTTCTTTCCTCCGGAAAATAGCGTGGTCGCAAGCAACCAGTAGCCGGCCATAGTAGGAAGAATTAGTTGCCAGAAGAAAATGGGATAGCCCAAAGCGCTGAGCTTCCTTGACAAGTCTACGGTTGTGGTAGTATTGACGCTATATGTGCTTAAAGATGCCCTATCTTGAGAAGGCGTGGCTTGAAAGATACGTGCCAGAAGCATCTTGTTAGGACCCGCGAAATATGCGTCCGCATCATCGGGTCCCATTTTCAATTCTGTCATGTTCGGACATACTGGACGGATTGTGTCTACTCGAAATGTCAACTCATACTTTTCAAAAGGGAAATACTCCCCTTTTCCCAGTTCACCGCCAAGAGTCCATGAAACATTTTCTGAAGACCCTCCATAGTAACTAATATTGTCATTGAGAGGAATTTCCAAACTGTCGAAATCACTCTCCACTACTGCAGTGAGGGGCTGTTCAGAAGTGAAGTTTGCAATCTGGCGCAAGAACGGACCGTCTATAGTTATGTTCACATCTACTTGGGCGGTATCGGTCGCAAGATCAACAGAGAGGACTTCAATTCTGAGTACGAGTTTGGGCGGCCCCGATTGACCGCGGGTCGTGCCCACGCCTGAAGCCACAGCTACAATGAACAGAGCAAATATAACCAGCATAGCTTTCTTGTTCAAACGCCATCTTCCCCAGCAAGGAGACGGATATGATGTCAACGCATTATTCCATATGCAATCCTCAATAAATAATCTTCTAGGCAGAGCGTGCGCTGAAATCCGCTCAAGACCTACTGGAATCAAAAGAACTGTCATGTTTAACGCTTATATTCTGGTAACTACTGATTTCTGGGTTGTTGTGTTGTTTCCGTCGCTTTGGTGATGTGTACCCACGTGTGGAGCCATGACGGCTGGTCTATCTTTGAGAGTTGCTGTTTACGAGGAGTAGTGGCAATTTGAGGCGTGATGCTACCCGTTTCAGGTGTTTTCGTAGGCTGCAGAATGGCGACATTGTAGCTACCAAGCAGATCGCGCTCTGTAGGCGTGTGGTGAGGGACGTGAACGGCATGGTTCTCTTCGTTGAGCACTTGGCTGCCTGCGATTCTGGGACCGTGGTTCACGACATCGCTGGACGTGGCCTTTATGACCGTGAGACGTTTGTAGCGTTCCAGGGAGCCTTCTATGAAAACTAGAAATTTTTGTGCGGTGATTGACAATAAAGGGTAATCCGGGGCTTATTGTCCTAGTCGGGAGAAGAATTTTCGCCACCTGTGGTTACCTTTCATGTTAAGAAAGAAATTCGTTTTTGAAATAGGCTAGGAGGAGGGTCTGTTCTGCGAAACAAGCTTAAGACAGGATTCGTTGGAAGTCGGAAGGTACCCATAACACCCCCACAAATCACCCTTAAAATCAAGGTTTTCACGCGAAGGTTTGTCATCGTCCCGACAGAAAAAAAGGGAGGTAGGGGCGTCTTTTTGCGTGGTCGTTTGACTGTTAAAAAGAGGGTAGGGGGAGGGGGGTATGCGCTAATGGCTTAGATCAGCGCAAATAAAACGCAAATAAGATGTTCATGAGCTGCATAGTACACTGCCAACGGATGTTTTAGGTTGTCACCCAGACCCGCCCTACAAAGCGATTATGAAACGGGAGCTGTAAAAAGAGATGTTTTTCAGCAGAGTACAAGGTCGCACAAACGTCTATTTGAGCTTCCATCAACTCCCAAAGTCTCTCGCAGCAGGCTTCCCACGCGGGCGCAAGATCTCGTCATTTTCTCCAGCTATTTGAGCTCTCGTATCAGAATAAGACCAGCAATACACAAAACAAGCCCAATGATTGAAAGGTAAGTTGCATGAGCGAACCGCATACCGCCTCCTTCAAGAAAGAGTGCAACTTCGTCATAAATTATAAGAATCACGCCTATCGCAAGCATGCCATAGGCTAGAATTGCCAACCGGTTTCCCTTCCAGTTCTTGATTGACAACTTCACCTCTTGCAAGTATGTACTCGTTCACTGTTAAAGTTTACAGCGCGCGCTTAGGCTGTCTTTTTGGCTTTGAAGAGGATGAAGATTGGGATTCTTTTGGCTCTTGCGTAGTGTTCTTGAATGGCGCGTGTGTTCTCTCGACTGACTGATTGTGCCTCGTTTGTCGGTTCAGGTTCAACCAACCTCTCAACCACGAATCCTGATGAAATCAATGCGTCAAAGTAATCTTGTACAGTTCTATGCCGTGAGGTTGTTTCAAAGGCGTTACCGTTCTGCAACAACGACCCGGTGGTTCTGACCGACCGTTCAAAGTAGTTGTCTATATTCCAGTGAAGCCTTCTGCCTTCTTTGTCCTTTTCCCATGATCCCTTCAGAATCGGATGGTTCTCGCTGAAGGCGAAAACGCCGTTGTGCTTGAGCACTCTGAAGACCTCTGAAAAAGCCTTTCCAAGGTCGTCCACGTAACCCACGACGATGCTGGAGATCACCGTGTCGAAAGTGTTTGAAGCGAACATGCTCAAATCCTGTATGTCACAGACAAGAAACTGGCATTTGGCTGAGGTTTTTTTTGCGTTATCCTTGGCAAGCTTGACCATTTTCTCAGAGATGTCGATGCCAGTTGCCGTTGCCCCGTTCTTGGCCAGAAGAATTGAGTAGTAGCCGTAGCCGCATCCTGCATCAAGAATCTTCTTTCCTTTGACATCGCCAATTAGGCTGAGCATAGCGGGAATTTCGACCAGCTCATTATAGGTCCCTGTTTCTCCTCGGAATGCTTGATAATCCTCTGCAAACTGGTTCCAATCCTTCCGCGCCTTCTCCGTCAAGGCCCTATCTGCCAAACCAACTACCTACTACAACCAAGCCAATAAGGCCATATATAAGAGCGCGCGCTAAGTTGCTGTAACGTTTATGTCTGTGTGACTCCAGAGAGGGGTTTTGTTCGCGAAAATCGGGTGGCACCAAATTCTGGGGTCGACAGCGTTGCCGTCAACTAAATCAGGAATGCACGCTTCGATTGTATATGTGCCTGGCTTGTAGGTTCCATTCCACCTCGAAGGATTGTAAGTGTTCATCTGATTCCACACAATCGTTTTTGTTAGTGGGTAGCCTGGTGACACTGTGATAGTAGTCTTCTCAACTTCTGGGATGATGCTCCAGTCTGTCCATTCGATTCCGGAAAACTCGGTTATGGAAACGTATACAACGTTTGTGATGGATGATGTTATTGAGTGCGGTATGTAGCCGAGGTTTTCCAGGATTACTGTGATGGTGACGTTTTCTCCTAAAGCGTAGGAGAATTTGTCGGCAGTCACGCTGAGAGTCCATTTAGGGGTTACAACTACCCACGTGCCATATGCTGCCAAAGCTATGGAGACGATCAAAACTGAGCCGATTACTGTCTTGCGGATCGCGATCCTTCTTTCAAGGTCAGTTTCCGTCCCGAAATATCCAACGAGCGCCATGAGGGCGCCTGCAACGATTCCTGGAACCAGAATATCCCAAATTATGTCAATGATGTTAGTTGAGGAAACTGAGTCGCGTAAGTCAAAGGAAACTGCGAACCCAACCCAGAGAAACATGACAAGCGCTACACTAGCAACAATCAGAATCCCCAAACCAACCCGGAAAAGCAGCAAACCAATCAAGAATGCCTTCTCACCAGGGGACATGACGGGTCAATAATAGCTGTAACTCACAGAGTACTTAAGACTAGCGCGCATGCGTGTTCCTAAAATGGTCAAAAATGGCCATAATTCCGTTTTGCCCATTCTGCCAGTGTTCAAGAAGACAGTTGCTCAAAGAAATCAAGAACAGATACGAAGCCCAAAACCTTCCTTAAATCATGGAAGGCGAATAAAAACCATTTTAGACCAATTTCGGAACAAACATGCGCGCTCATTCTCAGAGCTGGCTCTTGAGCGCTTATTCACAAATTTCCCTAAGAAACGAGGAATCCGTTTTCCGCAAAAAGGCTTGGAATCGAAGCGTTGTTTGTGAGCTGAACCAGAGCGTCTGCAGAATACTGAAGTTTCGGTTCAATTCCACTAAGAATCAAGCTTGAATACTTGTTCTTAACTATGGAGACCGCGTTTCCTATCGTATGTGGACCATATTCTTGGTCAAGGATGAACAGTATTCTCGCAGCTGTATAACTATTCCCAGGTTTGCACAAGCTTTCATTGTTGACAATTGAGAGAAAACGGGCCCGCCCCTCAAGCTGCGAATAATCGTAGTGATTAGGCCATGCACCATCTCCTAGGATGCTGTAAATGTAAGGTACTATTTGGTACTCGGCAGTGTATATTGCCCATCCTTCGTTGAAGTCTGCGTCATCAGTCGCGAACATTATGTGTCCGAGTTCATGTGGAAAGCCGTAAACCATGGCTATACTGTATGTTGTGCGATTTTGCGGTGACAACAAGTCATCGTCGGAGGACACGATGAGGTAAATGCTGTCTAGGCCATCTGTGTAAAGCTTTGGTTGTGTAAGGCTGTCGTTCTTGTCCAGATGAACGTGAATAGAAGACAAGACTAGCCCTCCATTTCCAAAGATTTCAGAATATCCTTGCCTAGACACGTTTAGTATGTTCAATATCGCGTCAGCATAGGGCTCAACTGAGAAGTTCGTTTCGAAGTAGTAAGATATGCTAACGGAAGGGGTGCCCATTTGCTTGAACCCGTACAGGCTATCCATCTGAGAACGTAGATCTCGCGTTGAGTTTTCCAGTTCATTGGTCGTGGTATAGACGTAGAAAACCGTACCGCCGAGTATTACAGAAAGAATTATCGTTATTCCGAGTAAGAATCGGAATCTTCTCATAAGCCTCATGTATTCTTCCATGTTGAAACCCATACCTTTACGCTTCAGAAGATTCTCTATCACATTTTCTAGCAGTGTACCATATCAATATAAGCAAATCGGTGCCATGAGTTCATTGACTGTGCGTATTTCTGCTATCGGGTTTTCAGAAAGAGGATGCCTGTCATGCTTCCATTTCTTGTCTTTTGCTGCTAGGTGGCCTTTCTATCTTCCAAGGAGCTCTTCGAACATGCCTAGAGCTTTTTTACCGTATTAGTCTTCATTCTAGTCTCCGCCTTACTACGTACCCAGAGTATCATGCACACCACTATCGCAAAGCATCGGAAAGAAGCGAAATCCCTCTTAAATTCGCCGAAGATAACGCGTGCTTTCTGCAAAGCCAAGGAAGGGGTAGGGCCGTCTTTTTGCGTGGTCGTTTGACTGTTAAAAAGAGGGTAGAGGGGAAGGGGTAGGACCCATTTGGCTAGGATCACACGAAAAAACCTGATGGCAACGCGGTTCTATGTTTGAACGCATATTGCAGAGGAACGTTTGAGGGACACTCAGGCTTGCAGTTCAAAACGATCAAGAGGCTGATCTGTGAGAAAAAAAGAATTCTATTTTCTGCGAAGTAAGGGTCACGGGAATGCCTATTTGAGCTTTCTGTTGTTGCGTTCTTTTCTGGTTTTCTCGACAGCCAACTCGACCTGCCTCACGGCAGTTCCTAAGTAGTTGGCTGGGTTCAACGCTTCGTCTATTTCCTTCTCACTCAGCTTGCCACGAACAGTCTTGTCTCTTACGAGTATTTCCCTGAAATGTCGTTTTTCAGCCTCGCTCTTCAGAGTCAGTTTCCTCAGAAACTCGTGCGCTTCCTGCCGGTTCGAACCCTTTCTCGTCAAAGCAATCATTACGGCCTCAGACATGCCACGACCCTGCGTCAAATCGATGTTGCTCAGCATCCGCTGCTCATCAACCCGCAAGTTAAGAACTATATCATTCATCAAGTACAGAAGATAATCAGTCAGGATACAAGCCTCTGGAATCACAAACCGCTCAGTAGACGACTGCGTCAGATCCCTCTCATGCCAAGTAACAACATCCTCCAAAGCAGGAACCACAAGGCTTCTAACGATCCTAGCCAACCCGCAGACACGCTCGCACGTTTCAGGATTTCTCTTGTGGGGCATCGTCGAGCTACCAACCTGTTTCCCAGCCTCAAACGACTCGAAAAGTTCCCCGATCTCAGGCCTCTGAGACTCGCGAATATCGCTCGCAAAGTTCTCCAGCGAGGAAGCAATCATAGCCAACAGGCAGACAAGCTCAGCATAGCGGTCTCTCTGAACTATCTGCGTGGAAATATCAGCCGCCCTTATGCCTAAACGCTGCATAACAAGCTCCTGAATCCTCATAGCATTCTCGCCCAACCCCGCTTGGGTGCCGACCGCCCCGCTCATCTTACCCACCGTGACCCGTTCCCTGCACTGCCTAAGCCTCTCAATGTGCCTAGAAACCTCACGAAGCCAAACTGCAAACTTGAAACCCAAAGTCATAGGCAAAGCATGCTGACCATGCGTCCTACCGATCATCATCGTCTTCTTGTACCTGACAGCCTCGTCCATGAGGACTAGTTCAAAATCATCCAGTTTCTTCTCGATCAGGCTCAAAGCGTCCTTCAACTGAAGGGCGTTCGCCGTGTCCACAATGTCATAACTCGTTGCCCCATAATGAACATAAGCACCACTTGGCCCACACGCTTCCGCACAAGCCCTGACCAAAGAAGCGATATCGTGCTTTATTTCGCGTTCAATCTCCTTCACGCGTTCCAGCTTAACATGCTTCAACGAAGTCATCGCAATAATCCGTTCAGCATCCTTCTTCGGTATGTTCCCGACTTCGCCATGCGCCCAAGCCAAAGCAGCCTCCACATCAAGCATCTTCTGCAAGCGTGCCTCTTCTTCAAAAATCCTCTTCATCTCAACCGTGCCATAACGGCCCGTGTCTATAGGCAGAATCGGCAAGCCTCCTTACCTCTCAAAGAGGAAATATCGGGACTAGAGATTAATGCTTTGCCCACTCAAAGGTAGAACAGCCAGAAGACCGAGCCATTCTCTTAGTACCCTTGGATAGTGCAGTGTTTCTTCAAGTACTCTTCAAGTCGGTCTCCCAAGACCCTTTTCAGCAGCTTCATCCGAAGCGCCAAGTACTCGTCACGAAGGATGTCAAAGTGATAACGATCCCACTTGCGCCCATTCACAAACGCAGACTTCCTGTACACGCCGCTTCTCTTGAAACCACACGACTCCAGAGCCTTGTGCGCCCGCGGGTTGTACTCCACGCTTGACGCCTCACAACGTTCCGCATTCAACTGGTTGAAAGACATCTCCAGCAACGCCACAGTGATCTGCATACCTAGACCCTTGCCCCAAAGCTCCTTCTTGCCAATGTACGTTCCGACCTCAGCGGTCTTGACGTTGCTCCAGTCCCATAATTCCACGCGAGCGACGCCAATAGCCTCCTTCGACGCAGCAAGCTCAACGATGAAATGAAGCTCTTTCTCGTTCTTGTTCCACTCCTCATACCGCGTTTCAACTTGAGCCATATTCGCAAAATTCATCGGCCTGTTCCTCGAATACATTATCAGCTCGAAATCGTTCTCCCACTCATGCAGTACCTTCAGGTCTTCCTTCTCCATTGGTCTAAACCTTACGTCTCCAAACTCAAACATCCCATTCACCGCGCAAGCTTGCACTGTACTTTTTGCTGCCACCATTAACCTCAACCAAGCATGAACACAATAAACTTTCGGTAAGAATTAACCAGAAAATCGAGAACAAACCACGTTTTGCATGCTTCATACATAACACCAGCTTTATCTAACCTCCACCAAATAGCAACTTGAAACAAGGGTCAAAAACGCATGGGAGCACTAGCCGCGGCCGTGGACAAACAGGGCCAAAACGCGCCAAAAATCACAATTGCAATGCTTGAAACGTTGGCTAACAGGCATTTTGATAGCTTCGGGATAGCATCACCGTCTGCTATCGAGATACAAAAAAGCCTCCGAGACCTCAACGAACAGAAACTAGAATCACGAGTAGCAATAGGATATGGCTTCTCAAGAATCCTAAGCCAAGACAAACCACAACCTCTACCGCTAAAGAGTGCGACGATGGCGTTTGAGGGAAGAATCTGGCCATCTGAGACTAGCGATTCAGACGCGGAAGCTGCAGCAAGAAAGCTACGACCAGAATATGAAAAATCAGCCGAGACAATGGTTCAAGAAACCAATGGCAGTTTCGTCTTCGTCATAGCGGAACGCGATAGACTAGTAGTCGGCAGAGATCCCATCGGAGCTAACTCACTCTACTACGGCGAAAACGCGGATCTTGCAGCCTTAGCTTCCGAACGCAAAGCCCTATGGCGAATCGGACTACAGAGAGTCGAGTCCTTCCCTCCCGGCTCAGTCGCCGTTGTCAACGAAGAAGGATTCAGAATCAAATCCTTGAAAACGCTTGCTTTTGAAGACCCAAGAAAAATAAGCATGCAAACCGCAGCGAAGAACCTGCAGCGGCTTCTCAGGCAGTCAGTCAAAGAAAAAGTTTCAGGCTTAAAGAGAGTAGCCATTGCTTTCTCAGGCGGCTTGGACAGCAGCATAATTGCATTCTTGGCGAAACAGTCAAACGTAGACGTGCACCTGATTCACGCAAGCCTAGAAGACCAGTCTGAAACCGAATACGCCTTGAAGACCGCCGAAGAGCTGGGACTGCCGATCCACGTTTGCCTCTTCAACGAAGATGACTTGGAACAGATAATACCGAGAGCACTGTGGATAATTGAAGACCCGAATCCGCTTAACCTATCCATAGGTGTTCCGATCTTTTGGACCGCTGAGAAGGCTGCATCAATGAAGCTCAAGGTGATGCTGGCCGGGCAAGCGGCTGATGAACTGTTTGGAGGATATAGGCGATACGTGGATGACTACCTGTCATTCGGTAAAGAGAAAGTGCGGAAAGAGCTTTTCCACGACATAGTCAGCATTTACGAAACCAACCTTGAGAGAGACCACAAGCTATGCAGTTTTCACGGAGTGGAGCTGAGGTTGCCTTTTGCAGATTATAGAATAGCAGAGTTCGCAACAAGATTACCCGTGAACTTGAAGATTGAGCATCGACCGAATGGACTGCGGAAAATCGTGCTTCGAAAGGTGGCCAAGGACCTAGGTCTCCCAGAATCTGTTGTGAAGAAGCCGAAAAAAGCTGTACAATACACCACGGGAGTAGACAAGGCGCTAAAGAAATTGGCCAAGAAAGGCGGTGTCTCCGTCAGAGCGTACCTACACAAGATTTTTGAAGACAACCTCAAACAGGTGATGTAGATGAGGAAAACTGCGGTAATCTTCTCGCCAATATTCTATCAACACAATCCTGGCAGAGACCACCCTGAGTCAGCGCAACGGCTAAGGTCCATAGTTAACGAGCTAGAGAGCAAGCTGTCAGTCAACAAGAGATGGGAACTCGTTCGTCCACGTAGGGCAAGCATAGAAGACCTTGAGTTAGTCCATGGAATAGAATACATCAAGCTTGTTGAGGCAGTTTGCCGATCTGGCGGGGGACTATTGGACCTGCAAGACACTGCGGTTTCTCGTGAAAGCTTTGAAGTCGCTCTTCACGCTGTGGGTGGAGCGCTGGGTGCGGTTGACCTCGTCATGGAGCGAAGAGTTGAGAACGCTTTTGCGCTGGTTCGTCCACCGGGGCACCACGCTGGAAAGTTTCGAGCATGCGGTTTCTGCATTTTCAACAATGTTGCCATAGCCGCTGAGCATCTTCGCAGGAGATTCAACTTGAAAAAAGTGCTAATACTGGACATCGATTCCCACCATGGGAACGGCACACAGGAAAAGTTCTACGAGACCAACGAAGTGCTATGCATAAGCGCACATGAAGACCCAAGCAGTTTTCCAGGCACAGGTTTTGTAGATGAAATCGGAAAGGGAGAAGGCGCAGGCTATACCGTGAATGTTCCTTTGCCCTTGAAGACAGGCGACATGATATACTTGAGAGTCATGAAGGAAATCGTTGCGCCAATTATGCTTCAGTTCAGACCTGAATTCATTTTAGTGTCTGCTGGATTTGATGCCCACTACATGGATCCTGTGGGTAACCTTTCTCTATCTGCTTCAGCTTACAAACAGATCTATGACATGATTTTGCACACAGCATCAGAGACTTGTCAAGGAAAAATTGTTTCTGTTCTCGAGGGAGGCTACAACGTCAGCTATGTTGGAAAACTATGCTCGATGACGATTGCACGTATGGCAGGAATGCCCTACTCAGTGAAGGACAAAGTTCTGCCAGTCAAAAAGAGTTTGGAATCTCAAGGTGCAAAAATAATAGAAGAAGTAAAAACAGTTCAAAGAGAGTTTTGGGATCTTGACTAAACCTCGGTGCTAAGAAACACAAGAGCAAAGCCCAAGGTTGCTATTCTATTACCTGTATTGCGCCTTCTGGGCACTGAACCTCGCAGGCTCTGCATACGAGACATTCTTCTGGTTTTACTGGGACGGCCTTCTTGTCTTTTACTTCAAAAACACCCACGGGGCAAGTGTCTGCGCATGTACTGCAACCTGTACACTTGTTGTTGTCAACTACTATCTTCACCATTCTTTCCCCTCATTTAACGAGTTTTGTTGAAAAATCATGGTGCAGAATAAAAGCATTTAGGTTCATTTATCGGGTTTCTTCACGTAGTCTCAAGAGAATTCCGTCAATCGTGGTCTCAGCGTTCTCTTTTCTGCGTTGATAGTCTGCTAAGAGCTTTCGATGTGTTTCTAGCGATATTTCTCCTCGGTTGTGTCTAGCTTCAACGCTCTTGACGTTGGCTTCAGCCTCGTTTATCTCAGTCTCTGCGACTTCGAGTTGGTGCATAAACTCTGAATACTTGCCTCCAGCAGCGCGCATCTTTTCCTTGAACTCCTCCAAGTTCCTAGAAAGTGTGGCAAGACGCGCCTCCAGTATTCTTTTACGTATCTTGTACCTCTGTCTCGGTATCTTTCCTTTCTGCACTCTCTTCTCCAAGGATTCCAGTTCTAGCTTTATCTTTTGTTTCTCCTCGTATCCATCGACAAAGGATCCCAGATGCTCCGGGTCGAGCCTTGCAGCACCGCTAGGCACGGAGATTTGACGTTGACCTTTTGGTGTTTTCCAAGCGATAGCGGCAACTACACTCCCAATAATCGCCAGTGCCCAAACCCATAGGGTTGGACGAAAAGACAGCCATAGAGAGTTGTATTCGTATGTGATTTGGGCACTGACATTATCCATTCCGATAACTCCCCCTTTACTCACAGTCACTGTTTCTTGGAATACGCTTCTAGTTATATCAGACAAATCGTTATCCTTGTTATCAACGCTAATGATCTTTGCGCCTTCTGGAAAACTGAACGAGATCGATGTTTGATCGATGTAATAGTTTACGTTTTGGAACATGGAAAGGTTCAGAGAATAGCTGTTTGAGCCTTCTTGCAAAAGATAACCGCTGGGCAAGTCATATCTCACGGTAAACATTGTTGATTCCCCGTTTCCGATTGGCAACGTGAAGTTTATCAGATAACGGCTCAAATTAGCGTCAGTTTCTACTGGATCGCTCACTTTTCTACCAAACTGATCATCGACGACTAGATTAGAAGCATTGGGAGGCACGATCACCTCAAAGTAGCTCACTGTCTTGTTAGCCATGTTCGTCACCATATAAGCGTCGTCTCCCTCGATTCCTCCAAATTCATTCGTTGTTATCCCACGATTTAGGCTCACAACATCTACGATCTGTATTTTATCTGGACTTAAGGCGAACTCCAAACCGGCCAGCTCGTAGGTGAATGCTGGCAACGGCTCTTGACTGTATGAAAAACCTGATACTGTTCCACCAATGAATGCTGCATCTTGAGGTAAAACGATTGAAACGTTACAAGCCACAGCAGATTGTGTGAAACTTGGATAAGCTGGAAAATCTAGAAAGAAGAGACTCGAATTGGAATTATCTTGCATCAAAAGGCTGTTTGACAACACAAAGTAAACGGAAAAAGTCTGAGGCGCCCCACTTGGGAATTGGACTCTAACACCGTAGAAGCCGACACGATCTCCTACTGGAGTATTCAGAGTAGTTGGCAACTCTGTTGATCCATCATAGGAGGTGCATCTTAGAACGTAGGAGCCATACTCCTGTGGAAACCCTATTGTAAAATCGCTGGGTGCTGACCCAGTCGCATTCAGCGTGATCGTGTCGTTAACGAGAACATAACCGTTATACATCACGCTTATCGTGTGATCAACATGCTCTATGGTGTAGTTCCCTTCTGCTCTTGCAGTTTTGATGATTGGAAAGATTAGGAAAAGAAATGCCAAGATAACTGTCAGGATGGCGAACACTGCGACTGATTTCTTCACGCGTCTTCCTCCGTATTAGTCTGACTTTTAGGCTTCCTATGTATTGATAAGCCCATTTATTTACTTTTAGAACTACACTACTCCAGTCACGTATATACTTAACCATTTGCGTTGTCTCTACGCTGCCAAAAAACGCATCAATCACAGTAAGACGCGTCAGCATTTGTTCTGCCGTCATCATGAAGGCGCATTGCTACGTTTCTCCATGCTTGAGATAGTAATTGCTCTCTTTCTTGGGTCCGAAACTGCGTAAACCCTTTTCTCTCAGTTGTCTTCTAAGTTCAGCAGCGTATTGCTTTTCTATTTCTCCTCTTTTTTCTAAGTAAGTGATTATCTCTTCTGCCTGCTCTTGCTTGTCGCATCTTCGTATGAAGTCTATTGCGTCGGGCATGTAGTGAGAGAACCCCCTTGATACTGCCCTCTCACCTATTGGGGTCTCTGTTCGAATGGAATTCACTCCAGCTTTGTTTTCTTTGCCTTCCAGTTCCTTGGTCAGGTTCGGAAACATTCGCCGTACTGTTTCCTTGTCATTTCCCATAGGCGTGCGCCTGTGATCTGTTTCACCTACATTTACCAAAGGAAATTCGCCATATTTAAAAAATTCTAATGGATCAGAGCAGTTACGTTTGTTGTTTTCAAGGGATAGCAAAAGGCTTCATTCCTTGCTTAAGTGTGAAAGAAGCAAGTCAACGTATGCTGTGAGGTAGAACATCAAAAAGGAATAAACCGTTGGGCTGGATTGCTCTCAAGTACTTTCTTCAACTCTGCCCTGCGAAGACCGACAATTTCATCCCCGTATATCTCACATCGCTCTTTGTGATGTGCTTCTTCTTGGGTGCAAACCTTTATTTCCACTTTCTCTCCAGCCGGGGATTCTACATATATGTGAAAAGAGCCTTTCCTTTTCCCTTTTTTCGTCACAGTAACATTTTCAGTCTGCAGTATCCTGATACCTTCTTCTGTCAGAGTCTCTAGAATGTCTCTTGGAACATCGTGATAGACAGCTACGTCTATGTCGCTGTCGTAGTGTATTGTCCCTCGCCAAACGCTTCCGATAAGAAGAGGCTTGTAGGCTTTGAGGGCTTGCATGAGTTTTAGTGCCTCTTCACGCATCTGAACTAAGTGTTCCAGTCTTTTTGGGCCTTCTTTTTCATCAGCTATTCTGTCAAGTTCGATTGCTACTTCGAGGTTTGTGGGAAGAAAATGAGAACCTATTGCTTTCGCAGCTTTTAGTTTTGCTTGTTTGTATTCTTTTTCGGTGCCAGAGTAAATAAGAGTGGCAGCTTCTCTGGCAAGCTTCATTCTCAGATGTGCAGGGTTGCGGTTCAATGATTCACCAATGATCTCTGGAGTAATCAACGTTTGATTGTTTTCTCATACACTTCTAACGTTCTTTCAGCCACTTTATCCCATGTAAACTCGTTCAGTACCCTCTTCCTGCCGTTTTCACCAAGCCACTTTCTTCTTTCAGGAGTTTCTAGAGCGCTGTTTATGCCCCAAGCTATGTCTGAAGGGTCACTCGGGTTCACATGGTAACCGCATTGTTCCTCGCCGCAGCAAACTACTACTTCACGCATTCCGCTAACGCCCGTTGCGCCGACAACAACAGGACGCCCCAAGCTCATTGCCTCCAAGACCACTATCCCGAAAGGTTCATAGAGGCTGGGGAAAACTGCCACATCGCATGCAGCATAGTGGAGAATGCGTTCCTCTTCTGAGATGAAGTCGAAGCGGAATTTGACGTAGTTGTCCATTTTCGTCATCTTGACCAAGTTGACTAGATATTCTTGTAGGTCGCCTACACCCACGATAACCAGTTTCACCTTAGGTATCTTCTGCAGAATGTGCGGCATGGCCATTATGAGCTTGTCAACGCCTTTGACCCCCACGAGTCTGCCGAGGAAAAGAATCATCAGTTCATCATCCTTGATGCCGTACAAGGCCCTAATTCTCTTGATCTGTTCAGCGTCAACCGCGTTGGGGTTGTATTTCTGCGGATCCACGCCGTTGTAGCATACCTGGATTTTATCTTTAGGAAAACCGAGTTTAACCAGCTCGTCCTTCATTGCGTAAGAGACTGTTACAATTACATCCGCTGCCATGGCGCAGTGAAGCTCGATGTTACTCACAACCTCCGATCCATTTCCAAAGGTTCTTCCTTTTTCAGTTGAGTGAACGTGAAAAGCAAAGGGTAACCCAACTTCCCTTTTCACAGTCATTCCGCCGATGGCTGAGAGCCAGTCATGCGCGACTACGATGTCATATTTTATGCCTTCTTTCCTGATGAGCTCGTTGACAAGTTTTGAAGCACTCAGGTAATTGTATATGAGGATTTTGGAGAACAAGTGAGCGCCCCTGCCCCATTTCTTGATGTCTTCGGCGACTACGTCTGGTAATGAATCAGAAATGTCTATGTGAAGTGGGCGGTGTATTTCTATGCCTCGCCAGATCTCCCTTGTTGGGAGGCTTCCTGCGTCGTCATTCATCGTGAAAACTGTAATGTCGTTGTCCATCAAGACAAACTTGCGTGTGATCTCAGCTACATATGTTCCTAGACCGCCCACGATTTTTGGCGGATACTCGTAAACTAGAACGGCCATCTTCAAAATTTTCACCGTTTATGCTTAGGCAACTCCTACTCCTAATCAGCACATCACTTATTTACTTTCTGATTGAGTGCTCTAGCTTGTCGCGGTGACGACCCAACGGCTTCTGAGCTTTCCGTCAATTTCTCGTTCTTGAAGAGACATTCTCAGGTCGTTGAAATCTAGGAAAAGTTGTTCGAGTTCTTGTTCGTCAGTATAATGATGGATTATCCCTTTTTCACGACCCTCATGTTCCATGAAAGTTCCCTCTTCGATTCTGACGCCTTTTCCATAGTTATATGTGTTTTTCGACAAGAAATCTATCAATAAGACTCCGTTTCTTTTCATGACTCTGCGAATTTCAAGCAGCGTCTTTTGAATGTTCTTGAACCTTTGATGGTAGATGGCACGTGTGCAGATTATAATGGCAAAACAAGACTTAGCGTAAGGAAGATGATTCATGTCACACTTGACGAGGTTAGCTCTGAGATTTCGCTTTTGAAGCCTTTCTTTCGTCATTTTCAGACCAGTTATTGAAACGTCAGCGCCGGTAACATCAAATCCATGTTCAGCCAAGTATATGACGTGACGACCTGCGCCACAAGCCAAGTCTAGCGCGGTTTTTCCCTTAGGCAGCGATTTGGCAAGACTAATGACTGATTCATCTGGTTCTTCGAGACTGTATGCCTTTTCAGGCAAAATGTGGTTCCATTCTGCCAATCTAATCGCACCCTTTCTCAAGGATTGTTGCTCGGAACGCGGATCACACCTGAAACTCCAGTGAGGCCAGGCAACTTGTCGATCTTGCATGTTATTCTTTGGAGGTCTTTCGGCCTACTATGCCTATCGGTGAGTGGAAAAAATGAAAAGTCTATTAAGAACATGATGCAAATTAGAGAAAGTGCAACACTATGAGTATGTCACCAGTTAAACGACTGATATTGGAAACTATGTGGGTTCTCGACAAACCAGCCAAGGCCACGGAGATAGCGAAGGATACAGGTGTCAATTTTCCTTCAGTGATGATGCATATCCTGGGACTTGCCAAGTCTGGGCACGTTGAAATGCCCGATAAAGGTCTCTATCTCATCACTGAGAAAGGTAAGAAAACGCTTGGTCTACCCGACGTCGACAAGAAGAAGGCGTCTGAGATTTTGGCCTACTTGCCCTTGGAGAAATCATTCCATTTCTACATTGATTACGGAAAACCCCTGAATGTACATGCGGCAAGTCTTCAGGATTTTTCCGAGAAGATCAACAGTGTCGAAATGAGTTCAGTAGAATTCCATTCTAACCGTGGGGATTTCGAATCCTGGTTCATGGGACTGGGAGACGTTGAACTGGCACGGAAGGCATTGCTTATCAGAGAGCAAAAGATGGCTGGGGAGAACCTGCGCAAGAAGCTCCATGACGCCGCCAGAAGTCGATACGAGGAGCTTAGCAAGGTAAGGAAGCAGACAGGCAGCGACGTGTGAGCACTCCTTCTCAAGGCTGGTTTGGACCGTTATTTCAGTCTAGTTAGGACTTGATGCTGGGTAGTGCACTCCATTTCTTCTGGAGCGCGAGCTAGGACTGAGTTGTCAACAATGTGGCAGTGTTACGAAATGGAAGAGCAAAAGAATCATTAGAGAAGAAGACGTCTATGCATTAATTGGGGCGCGTTTGTGGGCGAGTTGAGATCCATATCGGCGAAGATTCCAGAAGAGGTCTACAAGGAGATGCTCCTACGTGTTCCAGAAGGAGACAGAAGCGATTTCGTTCGAGACGCCATATTGGAGAAGCTTCAGACGACGCCCAAACCGGATAAGATTCTAGAAATAGAACAGAGACTGAACCAAATGTGGAAGGAGTTTTCAGAGATAAAGAAGTATCTTTCAGACCTGGAACTGCTCACGTATGACCGAGGAAAGGTGAACCCTCACACGTTTTGCGTAGATGAATTAGACCATAAACTTGTGGATTTTCTCACACATTACAGAGGCGCAACAACGCCTGAACTAGCAGATTATCTCAAAACCAATAGATGGCTAATTCTCAACAGACTGAGACGGATACAGAAAGCCTCTAGAAAACAGCTTGGCAAATCCGTTATTGATTATTATGCGGGAGAAAGATCGGGCAAAAAGAAAGCTTGGTGGGTAAACGAAGAACTAGTTGAAACACCGACTTGATCCAAAGGAATAGTTTTCATTGGACACAAGCATTGAAACGTGATGCGTTAATGATTAATCTTGGTTGCGATTAACTCTACTCGCGTGGGGGCCCGTTGCCCAGTACGGATTAAGGCGCCGAATCCAGAAACGGATGCGCAAGCCTCCGGGCACAAAACTGGAAGAAAGCCGGAGAACCGGGGTTCAAATCCCCGCGGGCCCGCCAAAAACCATTCAGCAAGGTTTCTTGTGGGTTTTCTCGCAGTGGAGAACTGCCGTGGTCCGACTTTACAATCGGTTTCTATGCGTAAAGCTATTTGACCTTGTCCAGAATTTCCTCTTCTATCGTGTCTTCGCCTATTTTGAAAGTTTCAGGCTCGTCCTTTTTCAGTATGGCTTTTAGTGGTGCGGCATCAAGTTCGCGCACGAGCGTGAGGATTTCCTTTTTGGCAGATCGCAAGTGCTGTTCAAGTGTTTTCTTGTTGTCGTATACGGTTCCGGCGAGTTGGCAGATTTGCTCCATCTTCACGTGCCACTCGATTTTCTTGGTTTTCTTATTTATGTCGAATGTTATGGGTCCAGCGACGCATGTTTCCGGCTTCACAGGGTGGATCAGGCATTTTCGCGTCTTCATGTCATGAAATATGCAGTAGCCTTTCAGATTCTCTCTTGGAAAAACGTATTCCGTTTCAGAAAAGGCGTTAACGGGTTGAGAGCCTCTATTTCTCAAATACTCTTCGATTGTTTTTCTCCGTTGTTGGGTTATCGGAGGACGCGTTCCCAAACAGCAACCAAAACTGGTTTTGCATCGGCTGCAAACATCAAAGAAGTTGTCTTCTCTTTTGCTTTCTGCTTTGCGTGGCATAAGAAAGACTCCTCAGCATTTCCTAGAAGTATGGTTCATTATCCATGAGGCTTTTTATAAGTCTTGAGTAAACGCTGATGATTGCTTCCCTTATGCCAGTTTTCTGATTTCTGTTTTCAACCCTTCGGCGTATGATCTCCGACAAGTTTCCCTGCCTTATCCTCTTCTGAATTATTGGAAGATATTGTCTTTCTTCTTCGGTTGCGTTCTCCCACGCACGACCCAGAAAGCGCTCGCAGACTTGTCGCGCTCTTTGACCATACGGGTGTTCTACTTGCGCCTCTAAACCGCGCGCAACCGTCGCGTCATAGCTTCTGACCAGCGTTTCGTGGGACGGTAACTTCGGTTGCTCCTCCATTAGCCCTCTTGAGAGTGCTCTTATGAAGCAGCTCAAGGCTACGTCTGATTTGATGCATTCTTGTTCATCCATCACTCTTATTTCGACTGCTTTCCTATCAAACCTGATGATAGCGCCTCGGCTGTTAACCCATTCCTTGTTTAACACGAGTTTGCTTGCGCCTGCAACAGCTAAGTCGGACGTGTATCGTTCGATAATCTGTTTCCTGTAATCGTCGAATGACTCCACATATTCAGGAATCACGTCGCCTGTTACAGAAGGGACCTCTGTTTGATTTTGCTTGTAGAATGTTAGCCTGTTGTCGACGTTGTCGCCGATCTTGCTTTCATAGATGGGTGAGGATGCTGTGATAGCGGGCAGAAATGCGCATACTTCTGCGAGTAGATTGTGAAGTAGAACGCCGCTTTTCTCGTTTGCATACGGTAGGTTCAGTTGGAAGCTTTGTATGTTGAGCCATCCGTGTCGCTTGAGATTGAAGATTTCGCTGTAGGCTTCGTAGATTTGGCGGTGGCGGTGGGGCCATATGCTGGTTTCTTCAAGCTTCAGAAGTGGGTGCATGCCTGTTCCAAGAAGGCTCGCATGATATTTTCGTCGCAAGAAATCGTTCACCGTTAGAACTGCTTCTTGCATAGTTTCTTCGAAATCTATGGGTGAGGCAAAAGGAGTGTCAGGTTTGATCTCCATGACGTGCATTTGAAGCTCCTTTCCAAAGGTGAAGCGCGGCAACTGCACGAAATTGACGATGCGGCCATGGTAATCCTTTATTATCTTGTCCATGATGGGTAACGCTTTGAGTTGATCGTTCACCACTGAAAACTCGTGCTCTGGACCCAGCACTTCAAGGGTTTTGTACGTGGCAGTTCCTCTTAATCAAAGCTGTTTCTGAGAACTGGATATAAAAGTGCAGTTAATCTTAAATACGCCAATCATAATAGCGTGCATCTGATCATCTGGTGTCACATGGGTGCTGGTCGTCTCAAACATCGACCTAAAAACAACATTGCCTTCAATGAAACCATCAGCATTCCTCAAATCCCAAGCAAAGGATTTTACTCTTAACCTGAACAATGACTATAGGTATCTCAAGATAGGATACTACGTGTCCATGCATGCTGAAGTTCTAGGCAACACTGTGATTCCCACGAGCAAAAGCATAATCGACGTGAACCGCAACCCTATCCTACTGCTTGAGGCTTCGAAAGCTGGCATCCCGACCAACCGCTATCTCGTTACGAGTTCAGTGAAAAAGATAATGTTGGAAATAGGCTTTCCAATGATCGTTTTCGCTGTTAATCCTTTCTCCTTTGACGGCTACAAAGTTGCCAAGAACAGGAGCGCATTGTACAGAGCTGTCAAGAGTTTAGGAATGAACTACAAGTTTGCAGTTTGCGCGCAGCCTTTGCGGGGCAATATGGTTTCTTTTAAAGCTATTTTTGGCAAGTGCCAGCAAGATGAGCAGTTAGGTGAAATTGCGGGAAGAGTTTATGAGGTCTTTAGGATTCCAATCTGCAAGTTGCATGTTCAGCGAGTGGAGGAAAAAGCTTATCTGTGCGGCCTTCAGCCTCTGAAGAAAGAAGAGGTCTTGCCGGCTGATTTGCATTTGATTTCAGAGGAAGTTGCTCGCTTGTCTTTGAAGGGTGACCACTTGGTTGGCTAGTATAGCCTGCTTCGTTGAGAAGTACAATTTTACGGATTCAAGAGAGGATGTTGCACTCCAGACTTTCAAGCATACGGCGGAAGAGATGGGTCATGAGTTTGATTTCATGTTCAGGGAAAACATTTCAGAAATCCCAAAGTACGACGCAGTTTTCATCAGGGCCACAACTGATCCTCTTTACACTGCGTACGTGGTTTCCAGAACCGCGTCTGAACTAGGATTGAAAGTCGTTGATGACCCTGAATCAATACAGATATGCGGAAACAAGATTCACCAGTACTCACTTTTCAGAAAACACAATTTGTCTCACATACCAACAGTCTTCATAAATAAGGACGATTTCCACCACAAACAGCTCCTAGAAATTTTCAAGGAATTTGGGAAACCAGTCGTTGTGAAAGCACCGTACACTAGCTTTTCACGTTACGTTGAAAAAGTTGCTTGCGAAACGAGCTTCAGAGAAGTTGCCAAGAGATACTTCAGGAAGTCAGATGTCTTAGCTGTGCAGAAATTTGTGCCGACAGCGTTTGACTGGAGGGTTGGCGTTCTGGATGACAAGGTTCTCTACGTGTGCAAGTACATGATCCCGAAGGGCAGATGGAAGCATGGAGCCAAGCTCCGGGGCAAACCCACTTTCATTTGGGGCAGAACTGTGTCGCTTAAGGTAGAAAACGCGCCTACGAAGTTGAAAGAACTAGCTTTGAACGCTTGCAAAGTGATTGGTCATGGACTTTACGGGGTTGACATCAAGCAAGTCGGTGACAGCTATGTTCTGGTGGAAGTGAACGACAACCCAAGCATATATGCGGGCTATGAAGACTTGAGAAGCAAGGACTTGTATGGGAAAATCATAGCTTTCTTGGTTGACTAGCGCCGTACTAAACCGATTGCCTCTTATATTTGCACACGCTGTTCAGCACGAGGTTTCGCTGGCGTGCGAAACACGAGTTCTGATTATTCAAAGCTATTCTATTGGCTGAAATTTTCGCCAATACAGACCTACCCCCTTCCCCTACCCTTTTTCGAAGAGAACCATTCTGGAAATTGCTTTTTGTTTCAGCTTGGTGCCGTTGAGGGTGCTTGAGATTGTCGGCTTTCTGTAGAATGGGAGCGAAGTCTTATATCGCTTGTTTTATCGTCTCCTCAAAGTGAAGCTGATGGGGTTAATTGACATTCTCAAGCGGGAGTTCTCGTTTATCACGGGCAACTACCGTATTCTGATAGTCAGCTGGGTCCTAATGGACATTGCGAGTGAGATGTCCGTGCCGTACTATCAGCAGTACGTTCAGGCACTGGGCGGGACAGGCTTGGGATTGGGCATAATTGGTTTTGCCAATTTCCTTGCGATGGCATTAGTAGCCCTTCCTGGCGGCTTCTTGGCGGACAAGTACGGGCGACGCTGGCTTATAGCAACTATGACGTTTGGATTGTCTTTTTCGTATATCCTGTTCGCGCTTGCACCTACGTGGCACTTTATTTTGATTGGGACTGTTGCGCAAAGCCTATGTTTGATCTATCAGCCAGCACTTTTCGCGATGGTTCAAGATTCACTTCCAGCCGAACGTAGGGGAGTGGGTTCTTCATTGATACAGATGATTCATGGTACATTCAACACGCCGGGTCCAGTGATAGGTGGGCTTTTGATTCTGCTGTTTGGACTGATTTCGGGAATGAGAGTTGTCTACTTGATCACGATGGTGATGTTCATTGCCGCGGCCGTTTGGCGGCTTAAGCTCAAAGAGACAACGACAACCGGAGAGCCTATGCGCTTCCGATATTTTATTTCGTCTTATCCACAGGCCGTTAGGGAAAGCCTCAGCGTCTGGAAAGTTGTGCCCCGATCGATGCTCTGGCTATTTACTGTTCAGACCATGGTGATGTTCGCAAATGCGCTTGCCAACGTGATCAATGCAATATATGCAAGAGATCAGCTTCACATACCGCAGGATCAATGGTTTCTCGTTTATATACCGATGTTGATCACGATGGTCATAGCTTCTTTTCCGATTGGAAAGATGGTTGACAGGATTGGAGTGAAACTTCCATTGGCCATCGGACCGTTTGTGCTGGCAAGTGCTCTGTTGCTTTTCATTAACGGCAACTTCTTTACGATAATGGTTTCGATGTGTTTGCTAGGATTATTCACCCTATTTGTTATGTCTCCGGCAATGTCGCTTTCAGCTGCTTTGGTGGAACCGGAGAACAGGGGCAAGGTAGTAGGCTGCCTCAACTTCACAGGATACCTCTTCACGGGATTGGGAATGCTGCTAGGCAACTTTCTGTACGATCTTGTTCCTCAACTGCCCTTCTATCTGACCATTGGATTGACTGTGCCCATGATTCTGATAATCGTGTTCCGCATACACGAACCGAAGAGGCAACAATCCACGATTTAAGTTCTTGGCTACGGGTTTTCTTCGAAAGGGTTTATTTTGTCAACAATCGTTTTATTAAAGCAAGTTTGAGTTGGTCCTAGGGAGTGAGATTATGGTTCATATCGCGGTAGCTGGAACTGGTCGTGTTGGTGGCGAAGTTGCCTTCACGTTGATTTTTGAGCGTTACGTGGATGAGTTGTCTCTCGTCGACGTGGCCCCGAGGGTTGCTGAGATGACAAAGGAAGAAATGCATCATGCAATCGCTAACCATGGTTTCAACATCAAAATAAACGCTTACGCTGACGGCAAACAAGTCAAGAACGCGGATCTGATTGTCATAACCGCTGGTTTTCCAAGAACCCCCGACATGAGCAGAAGGGATCTTGCCAAGAGAAACTCTGCTGTCGTGAGAGAAATCGTTGAAAGAACGTTGGATAACAACCCGCATGCTTGGTATTTTGTGATAACGAATCCCGTGGACGCTATGGCTACGCTGGCCAACAGGACAGCACAGGGCAAGAGGCGAATAATAGGAACTGGAACAAGCCTTGAAACCTCACGCTTCAGAACCATCCTGAGCAGAAGACTGGATATTCCTATCGGCTTGGTCGAAGCCTACGTGGGTGGTGAGCACGGTGAAGCCGCTGTTCCCTTGTGGAGTACAGTAAAGATTGACGGGTTATCGTTGGAAGAATACCTTGCTAGGGAAAGGAAGCAACTGGACAAAGCGGAATGTGAAAACTATGTTAAAGAAGTAAGCAGAGAGATCATTCAGTTTCTCGGCGGAACTAGGTATGGACCGGCTGGCTCGTTCATAGAGATAATTCGTGGAATAATGTTGAACACAGGCAGAGTGTTAAGCTACTCGCAACCGAGGAAGTTTGAGAGCACCCCTGAACCTGTTTATGTGACTGTGCCAGCGAGAATTGCTAGGTCGCTTGGTCCTGACATTTGGGATTCGTTGACTGAAGTGGAGAAGAAGGCCATTGAAGATGCGGCGGGAGCCATTTACAAAACCTATTCGGAATGCAATTAGGGAGCAAGCTAGATGCTGAAGGACGCTGTTGTGGATTACGATTTTTCTAAGAGCATGTCTGTTGACGAGCTTGTTGTGCAGATGGAGAAGGCCTGGGGTTTCACGGCTGGAAAACTCGCTGTGGCCGTAAAGATACTGGAACAGATGAGTGAAGCGAGTGGTTGTGTGAAGTTCCTCTCGTTTACGGGCAATCTTGTAGCAACGGGGACCAGAGGTGCTTTGAAAGAACTGGTGAGACGGAAGCTTGTTGATGTTGTAATCACGACTTGCGGAACACTGGATCATGACATTGCTCGAAGCTGGAAGAAATACTATAGGGGCTCATTCGTCATGAATGATGCTGAGCTTCATCAGAAGAACGTGAACCGGTTGGGCAACGTGCTGGTCCCAAATGATAGTTATGGTTTGATAATTGAACAGAAGATGCAGGAGCTTCTGAAGAGTCTTTGGGCAGAGGGCGTCAAAGAGGTTTCAAGCAGTCAACTGTGCAGGGAAATCGGGAAGCGCATCTGCAACGAAAGCTCGATTCTTTACTGGGCAGCCGAGAATAGCATACCTGTTTACGTGCCAGGCATTACTGACGGGGCAGTTGGCTATCAAACATGGTTTTTCTCACAGGATCACGACTTCAAGCTTAACCTGCTCAGAGATTCGGGAGAACTGAGCGGAATCGTATTTGCAGCCAAGAAGACAGGTGCGTTGATCGTTGGCGGTGGGATTTCCAAGCATCATACGATATGGTGGAACCAATTCAAGAACGGCCTTGATTATGTGGTGTACATTAGCACGGCAGATGAGTGGGATGGCAGTCTTTCCGGAGCGAGGCCGAGAGAAGCGGTGTCGTGGGGAAAGATAAACGAGAAAGCAAAGCGCATAATGGTTGAGGGCGACGCGTCCGTTATTTTGCCAATAATCGTCGGCGCCCTAACGAGTAGAATAGGAAAAGCTTAGGTCACGCCTTTAAACAGCCAAGAAAGATCTGGCGCTTTCCTCTTGAAATCGATTCTTTCGTTGAGAGCGTGCGATATCAGAGGTAGGGCGATTGTCGCGTCGCAGTAGCATACGGCTCTCTTGCCTTCTATGTCGATTTTTCCCCAGCTAATGGCTTCTTCCAGCGTGCAGCCTGACAGGCCGCCCCATTGAGGTGAATCAGTGGTTATCTGAATCGCGTATCGGTGCGGATAGTAATACTCCTTCAAGCCTTTCCGAAGGTGGCCTCTTCTGCCTTTCACGCCTTCGTCTTTGGTTCTTGGCGAGACAGATATCGCGAGTAGTTGTGTGAAGTCCTTTGGTACTCCTCCGCCTATGTAGATGACGCCGACTTCTTTGGTTTTCTCGCCGATGCCGACGAACTGGTCAAATTCCCTTACGCTATCGAGGATTATTGGGTGACCTTGGTTTTTGGCCATTAGAAATGTTTCGCCGTAGGCGCTGTCAGCCATGGCTGGGCTGAAGACCGGCACGCCGTGTGCGGCTGCTGTAGCCACTATGGCTGGGATTTTCTTCTTGTTCAGCCATTTTCCGAATAGGTGGAGTAGCTCCGCGGAAGTGTACGGGTGGCTCTTTTTTGTTGTCATTAGGAAATCTGTGATGAGCAGTTCCATTTCTCGGTAGTCTGTTTCTTTTCCATAGACGTCGTAGTACCTGTTTACGTCTGACTCCAAGAGTTCTTGGTCATTGACTTGGTGTGCACCTTGCCAATAGCCGAAGCCCATGGCGTCGACAAGGTCTTCCGAAACATTTGCACCTGTGGAAACGAGCACGTCTATGTAGCGGTTTTCGATGAGCCAGTTTATTATTTTCCATTGTCCAGCCGTGCTCATTGACCCTGAGAAGCCCATTATTATTGTGAGGTCCTTCTCTTTCAGCATGGCTTCCCAGACTTCAACAGCTTGACCGAGCTGTTTGCCTTGGTAGGCGGTCTGGCTCATTTCAGCCAAAAGTTTTGAAATGCTTTTTTCTTTAACTTCAATTGCGGGGAGTTTTTTCTTGAAGTATTTTTCCGGCATTAGCGTGCACCTCGTTGTAAGTCACAAGGCGCGTATATGAAATTTGTTGTTTCATGAAACCGATTAAGCCGTGAAACAGAACCTGTATTTTGGGAGTTAGAGAACATGTGAACTCGTAGGTTTACGGTAGCGTGATGGAGTGTTACATTTTGTCTGGAGCTAAGACTCCGATGAGGTTGAGCGCGTTGCGCAGTGTCATTCTTACAGCGTTTACAAGTGCAAGTCGGGCGTCGCTTAGTTCTGGTGGTTCGGCTTTTAACACGGGTAGGGCGTTGTAGAAGGTGTTGAACTTGTCGGCTAGTGAGTTGGCATAGTCTGCGATCAAGTAGGGTTTCAGGTATTCTGCTGCTTCTGTGAAGGTGTCTGGGAAGCTGGCTAGTGTCAGGATTATTTCTTTTTCCAGCTTGTCTGTGAGCAATTCGTACGCTGGTTTTTTGGGTTTCTTGTCGGCTTTGCGCAGTATGCTGCAGGCTCTTGCGTGCGTGTACTGGATGTAGGGTGCGCTGTTTTTCTCGAAGTTGAGGACTCTGTCCCACGTGAACACGACTGGTTTTGAGGTGTCCACTTCTATGAGCGCGTATCGCACGGCGCCGATGCCGACGAAGTCTGCGATGCTCTTTTTTTCTGTTTCTGATAGTTGTGGTGAGCGCTTCGAAACTTCTTCGTAGGCTCGTTTAACTGCTTCGTCCATGACTTCGTCGAACGTGATGTAGTGTCCCCTGCGGCTACTCATCTTGTAGCCTGGGAGTGACACAAGGTTGTATGCGAAGTGAACTAGGTTGTCAGCAAGCTTATCGTAGCCTAGTGCGTACAGAGCTATCTTCAGTTGCAGCTGTGCCAGGCTTTGTTCCATGCCGATGACGTTGATGACTTTTTCTGCTTTTTCAAACTTCCACAGCGTGTATGCCACGTCACGCGTCGTGTAGAGAGTTGTTCCATCGGAACGTGCAAGCGTTAAGGACGTAATCTCGTGTTCTTGTCTTAGCCCGAGTTTTGGTTTGAGGTTGAGTTTTTGAGCGACTTTCTCGGCGTCGAATTCTAGTACGCCGTTTTCAACGAAGACAAAGGGGGATTTCTTGAGTTCTTGCAGTACTTTGGCTACGTGGCCGCCTGAGACGAAATCGCTTTCCCAGTCCCATGAGTCGTAGGCGACGCCTATTCTGGCTAGGGTTTGCTTGAAGCCTTCGAAGCATAGTTCGCTGACTCCTCTTACGAGTTTCCTTGCTTTCGGGTCTCCTTCCTCGTAGGCTTTGTTCAAGCTGTTGATTGTGTTTTCTGGGTCTTTGTCTTCGTTTGTCTTTTTCAGTAGTTCGTCGAAAAGTTTTGGGTATTTGCCTTCCAGTTCGGCGGATATTGCCACCCATTCGTCTAGTTCTCTGTTTATTTTGTTGATTTCGTCTTCTGCTTGGACCATTTTGGCTCGTTGAAGTTCATGTTTCAGTCGGTTGATTTCGACTATGCAGCTTGTGATTGTATAGATCTTGCCTATGAAGTGGTCTGGTTTACTGTCTGGTTTGGGCTTGCCCAGTTTGTCGTAGCCGTAGGCTATTACCGAGGTCTGGCGGCCCACATCGTCGATGTAGTAGTGTCTGTAGACGGTGTGGCCTTGGGTTTTGAGCATTCTGGCGATGGTGTCGCCTAGCATGGGGTTTCGGGCTTGTCCGATGTGTATTGAGTGGAGCGGGTTCACGCTTGTGTGTTCGACGATGATTTTTGAGGGCTTGGTTGTTTTGATGAAGCCATATTCTGCGTCGAGCTGTTCGGCTGATTCAAGGGTTAACGCGGCGAGTTTTGGGAAGTTTGCGTGGAAGTTTATGTAGCCAGTGCCTGCTGGTTCGACATGTTCGATCAGGCCGAGTTTTGATTTGCCGATTGCTTTGATTACAAGTTTCGCCATTTCAAGAGGTTTCTTGCGCTCTTGTTTGGCCAGTTCAAAGCATATCGAGGAGGCTAGCTGGCCGTATTCTGGGTTTGACGGTTTCTCAAAAGCCAAGCTAGTTATCGGGACTTTGGGCAGAGCCTTGCCTAAGGCTCTTGTTAAGATGATTTCGCATTCTTGGCGAAATTCGGCGAACGGGTTTGCTGATATCATCGTGTTTTTGTCCTCGGGTGTCGTGGCGGTTTTCTGAGTGTTAGAGGGTTGAAGTTATATTTTAATTTGAAAACTGATACGTTATCAACCGTGGATGCTTGAAGAGTATGAAGACGAAGATTGTCTTCTCGGAAAAGTGTTTGGGCTATGGTCAATATCATATTGAGGGACCTGCGAGAGTCAAGAAGGCTGCTGAGGTTCTGAAAGGGTTTGGTTACGAGTTTTTGAAGCCTGAGCCTGCTTCTGAGGATGACCTGTTGAGGGCGCATGATGTTGAGTATGTTTGGAATTTGAAGAAGAGCTTAGTTGAGGACCCTGACACGCCTGCTTACGATAATATTTACGAGTTTGCAAGGCTCGCGGCTGGCGGCGCGATACTGGCAGCCAAGGTTGGTGGGTTTTCGATTATGAGGCCACCTGGGCATCACTGCGGAAGAAGTGGCGCGGCGCTTGGGGCTTATACTCGTGGTTTTTGCTATCTGAACAATATAGCTGTGGCTGTCAGGCATCTGGGGAAGCCTACTTTGATTTTGGACATTGATGGGCATCATGGTAACGGGACGCAGGAGATTTTTCAGGGAGACAGCAAGGTGACGTACTTGTCTTTGCATAGGCATCCGCATTATCCCGGCACGGGTAATGATTCGAGGGGCAATGTCCTGAATTTTCCGCTGTGGGCGGACTGTGGGGATGAGGCTTATTTGGAGACGTTTGATGCTGCTTTGCACCAAGTCAAAAAGGGCAAGTTTGAAGTGGTTGCTGTGTCGGCTGGTTTTGATACGCACGTGGGGGATTTGGCATCGCTGGGGTTGACGGGGAAAGGTTACAGGGAGATCGGGAAAAGGATTGCTAATTTGGGTAGGCCTACGTTCTTCGTGTTAGAAGGCGGCTATAACGGCGAGAAAATTGGAAGAGACATACACGAATTGCTACATGCTTTTGAAAGCGTCTAAATTTGAGTTGACTTGGCAAGTTAGACGATGAGTATGTTAAGAAGAGGGCTAGGGACGCTGGTGTGCTTACGATTCTTGAGACCATACGATCAGGATGAGGGAATTGGCAAGATTCGTGTCAGAGTAGTGATCGATTAGGCTGCGCTGGCCTTCTTTTTCGTTTGGAATGTGGTTATTACGACGACTGCTGCCAGAATTAGGGTTGCTGCCAGCACATTTCTTGTTGTTATTGGTTCGCTTGCGAGTGCCCAGCCTAGAAGCATGGCCACTATGGGGTTGACGTAGGCGTATGTTGAAACGCGGGCTGGCGCGCTTACTTTGAGTAGCCAGATGTAGGAAGTGAATCCGACGAGTGAGCCGAACACGACAAGATATATCCAAGCAACCATCGAGCGCGCAGTCACCAGATCCAGTCTGATTCGCGTATATTCTCCCGTGACGAAGCTTGCAGCGAGCAGTAGTAGTCCTCCAGCAACCATTTCTAAGGCAGTTGCCAGAAACTGTGAATCAGATCGCTCGGTTGAACGTGAATAGAGAGAACCGTTGGCCCACAGGAAGGCGCCGAAGACGACGACGGCGGCCACGGCAAAGTCGACGCTGCTTGCGCCTAGGCTTTGTACTCCTCCGACCAGCAATGCGACGCCGGCGAAGCCTATCATTAGTCCAGCAATAGCCATAATGCTTGGTTTGGTTCGGTTCCATGCCCAGTCAAGAAGCGCGATCCATAGGGGCACGGTTCCGACGAGAAGGGAAGTTAGACCTGAAGGCGCCCATTGTTCTGCCCATACGACGGCGCCGTGTCCGCCCAGCAGCATTAACCCTCCTACCACGAACGCCTTTCTCCAGTCAGACCTGGTTGCGTGCGAAGGACCGCGTACGCGGGTCAGAACGTAGAGAATGGCGCCTGCAAGGATGAAGCGTGTTCCAGCCATGAAAAAGGGGGGCAGCGACTCGATTACGATGCGGATGGCTAGGTATGTTGAACCCCAAATCACGTAGAGGGCAGCAAAAGCCGCAATCACTTTAGCCTGAAGGTTCATGACAACCCCGCGGTGGAAAGAGAATCATGGCGCTTACTGATTTAGTTCTTTCGTGCGGGTTTTAGTGTTAGGTAAGGTGGTTTTTGGCGGGCCCGCTGGGATTTGAACCCAGGATCTCCGGCTCCGCAGGCCAGTGTCCTAATCCAGCCTAGACTACGGGCCCCTAGCACGAGATTACTCTACTCTACCGATATAAACGCTGACGTCAAGGGAAAAATCATCAGACGAAAGACGTTCTGTACACGAAGCAGAAGCTTGGCTGGAAGAAACTTGAAACAGCGCTATTCTACTTGCAATGCTTGGACTTCGGCTCAGAAGAATACCACAGTGCAACGGCGAAGACTGTTGAAGAAGCCAAGAAATTGATAGAACAGGGATTTGACTTTGTCACCGAAATGGATGACCTCAAGCTGTTCATAAAACGAAAATAACTTCCTCTCCCTCTTTTTCTTTAGTCGAGGTCTGCTAAGAAACCAGATGGGAAACAGCTATGTCTGAAGACAAGAGAAAGAAACGTTGCCCAATCTGTGACTCGGAAATAGATAATGATGAGGATATTTGCCCAGATTGTGGATGTTATGTTGAAGAACCATGCTATGATGTGATGGACGATGAAGGAAACTGAAGCTGAATCGAACTAATTTTGGGAATTGTTAGTTGCACCATGGAATGGAGATGTCTCCCGAACTCAGCCTTCAGATGGACGATATCTCCAATAGGTATTATGGTTTTGATGGTTTATGAAGGCATATGGAGGAATCCTCTGGTTATTTTCGCTCTAGCTTGAAGACCACTGGTCTTAATCCGTCTGTGCAACACCCTACTGCAACTCCAAGTTCATCATACCACTCGCTGAAGTTGCCATTTGACTTGAGCGTTATAACTGCCCAGAAGATTGCGTCCCAAGCGTAAGGGCAAAACCCGCTTGGCATGCTGTCATCAACATAGAACACCTGTCCTTCCTCGAAGACGGGGCATGGACCACTATACTTTGCCTTGACTGGAGGAACTTTGAATACCTCTTTAGTGTCAAACCGTTTGAGCACCGTGATCTTTATACGACCCGCTTCCTTATCCAAACAAATACCTCACATACTTCATAGTTTTGCTTTGCAGCTTTTTTATGGCTTGTGGAGCGAAAATGGGAGTCTCAGCTTCCATTTTTTTCTTTTGCAGACTGCGACTGTAAGAAGTGCCGCTGTCATGAATGACGCAAGAATAAGGAATGATGGGAACTCGGGGATCACGAAACCATCCAGTGTTAGAGTGGTTTGTTTGTTTCCTGTCATGTTTACTGTTGTACTGTTTGAGTAGGTCAGGTAGGCTGCTTCGACAGTGTAGTTTCCGACGGGATATGCTCCTGTGGCATTCATCATCTTCTCCATTAGGGTGAGTCTTGCCCAGCCCCCTATGTCTGTAGGTTTTGAATCGGCTAATGTCAGGTTTGAGTAGAAGGACATCACGTTTGCTGAAGGAACGTTCTGGCCGATCGAATCTATGACGTGGGCATCGAGAAACCATGAAACGTAGATCGTGCTATCCTGATTGAACTGGAAATTACTCGTGGTGGTGTTGACCAACCAGATGCTGGAGTTTCCGTAGCTGAACACGCGTGAAGGAGTGGAATTGGTTATTGTGGCGTTTGATGACCAGAAGGCAAATTGCAGTGAGTCGATTTCAGTGTTTCGGAATGTCATGTTTGGGGCATAGCCTAGTGGAGCAATCACGAGCGAGGAATTGAGCTGATAATCCCAGAGGTTGAGAAGCCCAGGATTAATGTTGAAGATGGAGCAGTTTACTGACGTGGACCAGATGGCCAAGAACGCGACTGAGGAGTTAGAAACGGACACGGTGGGAAAATCGGTTGCCTGCAAAGCATCTGGGATTGTGGAGTTGGAGACGGAGACGATGGAGGAGCCGTACATGTCTAGGAACTCGATTGTGGAGTAGGAAACGGACACGTTGGCAGAATCATCTGTTCGCAGGTAGGCTGTGTCTGTGGAGTTGGTTATGGTTGCTGAACTGTTCTGGTAGAGCGAGACCATGAACCAGTATGATGAGCTTGAGGTTATGGTTGAGTTGCTTGATTGTAGGCGCGGGTTACCGTTGGCTGGGTTCTTTAGAGTTATGTTGAATTGGTAATGTTTTGTTTGTGTGAAGTTTACTGTGGCATCATTCAAGATTAGAGTGGCGTTGTCCTCGACGGTTATGCTTCCATTGATGTCAAACCTTCCAGTAATGGTGGTCACGTTGTTTCCAGTGAGAATCAAGTTTCCCTGATATACTGGTGCCAAGTCGTATGCGACGTAAGGGTGATGAGATGGGGAGGCGTTTACCCGCTCGATTCTTACTCTCTGCAGGAGTAAAGGAGCTAGGAGCATGGAAACGACAAGTATGACTAACATTAGTTTCTTCATAACCACACCGCCTTGTCACGCAATCTCTAGTATTCACGGTATCAACTACTTCAATTTTTATGACTTGTGGAAGAATCTTCGATTGAAAATCAAAACAGGGATTTTCCCATATAGAATAGTATATGGGGTTTTCCGCGTTTTGAAAAACGCTCATAGAATGATGATGCTCGGGAGCCAAGATTCCTGGGATAAAACTTTACCCCCAACCAACCAAAGCGATGACTTGCGCGCGCAATTAGAGAGCATTGATTTTAAAAGAAACCTCCATTTCTTTATTGGTGGATTGAATGAACTTCGACTTAGCTCCCATCACTATAAGTTTGTTGTCACTAGTAATTTCTCTAATCTCGTTGTGGCAGAGCTATCTATCACCCTTTAAGCTGAGGATTGATCACAGTACCCCTAGGTTTATTCTATACAAAATAGCTCCCAAAATATCAGGAGATAAGCTTGGAAGAACATGGTGGATTCCTAGTTTTGACTTAGGTGTTTCGTTCTGCAATCTAGGACAACGGACTGGGCAAGTACTAGATTTTCGTATTACGGCTGATTTAGTCACAAAGGATGGCACAAGGCATTATGAGTTTTATCCAGGATTCATCGTAGATTACAAGTCCTTCAACGAAAATCATACAGACAGATTCAAATGGATAGAAAAAGCTGTTATACGAGAATGGTATCCCCTCGCTCTGGCAGGAAAAGAGACTATATCGCTTCATCTAGTAATGGAACATTTGCGATGGGACAATATAGAAGAAGGAATGATATCTTTCTGTCTAGAAGTATTTTCGTCACAAACAAAAAAATGGTCGGAATGTGATAGATATTCATTGGAAATTTCCAAGGATATGTACGAGGGAAAATCCTCCTACACAACCTCAGACTTGAAGTTGGAGGAAATAAGGAGATTACCTGCGCCTAGGTCTCAAGGGAGAAAGAAAATCTAGGAGCATATTGATGGGACTGTCTCCTGTCCATAAAGAAACCATACTTGCCCTCGCCCAGAGCTAGCGCGCTATTGAAAAATGCGGTTTCAAGCAAGCATTGCTTTTGTGGAATCGGTTGCTTTGCAGTCGGTTTGTTGTTACTCGTCAAATGCGGCTGACCAAGTTCTTGCCTGCGTATATGCGTACAAATGAGAAGAGCTTGCCTTTGGGGGGCACTTTTTCGGACTTCTGTTTTATAACGCGCTATGTTAGATTTTATTAATAGCTACGCATAATGATAAGAGAAGATAGCATATGGGTTTGGCTTCGCTTGTAAAAGACGCTACTTTAATAAAAAAATTGGACCATGTAAAAGAATATGCTACAGAAAATCTCCTCAGATTCTGGCAAATTCATTCGCCTCATTTTGTAGATCATGGGGTAACCCATTGCGTGAACATTGATTCACTTCTGTTTAGAATGATTCCTCCTCATGTAAGAGAAAAAATGAGCGAGTATGAAGTGTTCCTTCTACTTTGTGGCGTATGGTTGCACGATATTGGAATGTTAGCCAAAAATGAAGGTGAGAATGATAAACAAGTGAGGGACATTCATCATATAAGGTCAAGAGAGCTAATTCGAAAAGCTCTTCCTGAGATAGAACTAACAGAAGATGAGAGATACATAGTAGGGGAAATCGCTTTTTTTCATCGCAAAGTAGAGGACATAGGCAACGCGAAGGAGGTTTTTGAAACCCAGAATGGTTCAGTCGTCTCAAAAGTCCGGATCAGATATCTTTGTGCTCTGGTTAGACTAGCCGATGGATGCGAAATAGCACATTCACGATCATCTCGCAAATTAATGGAAATAGCTGACCTTGATGAAGAAGCGAAATTTCACCATGAAGCACATCTTCATGTTTCAGCAGTTGATTTTGACAATATTTCTCATGAGATAACCATTTATCTTAGAGTTAAGAGTCAAGAAGATGCTTTGTTATTGAGTAATTTCTTGAAAGGGAATATCGAGAAGGAACTGTTTTCGGTTAAGAGCGTACTTTGTGAAAACGACATTGATTATTCCATAGTTAAGCCAGATATCACGATTGACGCCCTTGCTGAAGAAATGCCTAAAGCTGATATCAGCCCTAAATCAATGTCTTTGGAAGAAAAGCTTGTTGAGATTGAAAGAAGAACGGGTTACTATCCGAGCATGGTGATTGACACGGATCCAGAAGTTCATATCTTCTATGAAACGATTTCTCAGACGTCAAAAGAACTCCAAAGTGAAATCATTTCTGTTCTTGGAGTAATCTGGCATCTCTTTATGGACAAAGAAAGAGTCCGTGTAACGCTGAATCGTATTCATGACTTGAGTGGGACTATAGGGGGATTTGATGTAGAAATTGTGACGATGGTCGCGGAAAGAAAGGACTTTGAAGAGTTCAGTAGAAATGCAATTTCAAAAAGCGAATTCTGGTCGAAATTGAGTTTTTTCAGAAGAGCTACAAACGACAAGTTTTTCAACGAAAAGATCCAGCTTTCTTGGAAGCTGGTGTTGTGAGGACACTTCCATGGAAAAACAGACTCCGATGAAAAAGGTTGTGGTTATAGACCATTTCGGGACAGCTCGTGAAATATCTGATTCAGACATTCTACACATTAAGACGCGCGCTTCCGTTGCGGAATATTGCGGGACTTTTGACGTAGCATTGAAAAACGATGAGGGTAAGAATTCAAAAGTGGCTGAACCGAAAGATGAAATGGAACTCTGGGCTGGCTACCCCAAAACAGGGATAGAAAAAATCATGGCAGGTTATGTAGATAGGATAATACTCAAAAAGGAGGCGGAATCTGGGGAAACAGTTGAAATCTTTGGGAGAAGCTATGAATCATTTTTGTTCGATACAAAAGTTACTGGGAGAATACAGTATAGTGACGGATTAAGTCAAGTAGTGAGAGAGGTCTTGAAGGGCACACCGTTCAATCCCAAAGGTATTCCGGATTCGAAAGGAACTGGAGTGGTTATATCTAGGAATATTCCAGCGATTGACCTCATAAGACAGGTGTCGGAAGAAAATGGGTGGGTTTTTCGTATCGACTATGACAAAACTGCCCATTTTGAGCCTTTTACTCCATCCTTTTCAACCCATACTTTGACATCCAAGGACATGAAGGGCTTCAAAATAGTCAAGGGTTCTTGAGTTTCCTCTCCACAGTCAAGGGTTCATCTGTAAGAGATGCGGGCCGGTGGCGCTTTCCAAAATGGATTGTTCTTGAATATGTTCAGACTCTATGGGAAAATGCTGAATAGACGTTTTTCTTGGCGAACGGCCTTGCTCGCATCGATGGGAGTTTGGCGAAAGCCAAATGGCTGCTGGACAAGGCATCATGCGGTTTCACTTGTGTGTGTGGGATAAAACTCTACCCCCAAAACCCTCCAAGTGCGCGCTGCGGCGTTTTTTCACGAGCGAACTCATCTATTTAAGAATGTTTGTGTGACAATGTTCTAAGGGAAATTGCATTGAAACTCAGAAATTTCTACAGGGTTTACGGCAAATATATGGCATATATCGAAGCTGTGCTGATTGCCGTCGCAGTCTTGGTTTTCGCTTTTCAAGAATACTCTCTCGATTTCGGAGCTCTGACAACTGGTCCATCATTAGTCGCTTTGTTATTGCTTACAACGGCTCATAGTGTTCTTTTCATTGGAATAGCACGTTGCGGATTCTTTCCGTACAAGACATTGAGACTGAGCTCTTTCAACTTACTGTTCTATAGAGCATTATTAGGCTCTTCTTTGTTCATCTTCGTGTTTCTTATTCTACTGAACAGGTTCTTCCCTATCGAATATTCCAGAGGAAGCTTGCCCATAGCAACATTGCAGCACTTCGAATTGATCGCTTTCAAGATGCTTTTGGTCTTTTTCTTTCTCCAGTTTCAGCCGATGGATGACCTTACAAGAAGTAGACTGTCGTTCAGAACAGCATTGATAGGGTTGAAGCTTATTGACAGAAAAGACAAGAGTGTCAGCAAGGAAAGGCTAGTCTCCCATTATCTAAAATGGTTTAGCTCGGGTCTGAATTCATATGGCAAGTACCTTTACACGAGCAATCCTAAACGCATGGAAATTATCGGGATAAGTGGCTACACCCGTAGCATCTATTGTGTTGGACTATTCGGAAATCGGGTTGAGAGGACAACTGTTGCCAGACACGTCAGATTCGCTTTGGATTCTATGGGCGGAGGTGTCAGAAAAAGAGATTTGCGGCAATTTCTAATTGCGTTACGGAACATAAAGAACGTTAGTAACAAGCGCGTATATCCTGTGTCCGAGTTAAATAGGATGGTCAAGATCATATCATCCACGGAAAGAGCAAAAGAATGGCTGAGCTCTCCTTGGCTCACGACAATCATAAGCGTCATTGCGATATGTGTGGCTTGGTTGAAATAGAGCAAATGGGCTACAGCCCAAACGAAACGAACCTAGTCTAGATATACGGTTCTGGGAATCCATGAGTGTCTTTCATTTCTCAAGTAGCTAGCGAACAGTAGACCTCTTCGTCAATCAGTGTCTCTATTTCTGATGCTCTATCCGTCTTATTCGGGGAATTGTCACTCTTGTTTCAAAGCATCGGTCTAGACTGTTGACAAAGTCTCTGTTCTTTGTTCCGTCGAGACACTCTCTTCTATCTTTAGCGCGCATCAGATTCTTAGCATGTGGGCATATCGCTTTCAAAAATCGGAAAAGTCGTGTCCGAAAAAATACCTGGACCAGAAAAAGTGTAGTTTTTAGGATCGAGTCGGGAAACTATGATAGTGTCTGATCAAGAAGAAGGCAGACGAATTCTAGTGGGAATACTTTCACGCGCAAAAAATGCGGTTTTGCGAAAGACGTCTCCACCTGCTCATGCAGACGGAGATTCATTCTTGCCTCCTCAGACTTCTAACTGGAGTATTTCTCCGATTCTGCAGTTGAGTAGCCTTCTTTCTTGCTCACCGAATAGACGACATCTGCCACTTCCTCTATTTCTCGGTGATGAGTGATTATGAGCATTTGCGGTATGATTCTCCCGCCTTCTCTGAAAAACGAGTTCAAGATATTCACCAACTCTTTCCTCCTCTCCTCGTCCAAATGCGTTGTGGGCTCATCCATAATTATTGTCTCAACCTTACCGGACAAAACCTGCGCAATCGCCAGCCTAAGCGCTATCGCCAAGGCCACACGCTCCCCACCACTAATCTGATCAATATCCTGCTCCCCGCCAGGCCCAATCACACTAATACCATAGTCATCATCAATCCTAATGTCAGAATAAGCAAGATTGAACCGCTCGAACAAGTCCCTCGTCGACTTCTCAAGCAGCGGCCTCGCCCTAGCCCTAATCACCCTCTGAACACCATCCTTACCGTAAGCATCCCTAACCGCGTTCAAAACCCCGATGAAACCATCCACCAGCTTCTTCTCCACAGCCAAGGCCTCAAGACCTCTCAACTCCTCTCTGCACTTTCGGGCTCCTTCTTCAACATTTGTCTTAGCTTGCTCCGTGAGAGCAATATCCTTCTCAAAATCATTCCTAGCCCTGCTCGTGGTGTCAAACTGATCCTGCGTCTTTCCATGCCCCTCTTCATCATAGCCAAGCTCCTCAATGCCACGAACTATCTCAGAAACCCTTCCCCTACAGCCAGACAATTCGCTGGTTGTCTCCGTCACGCTTGACTCGTACTCTGCCTTCCTCTCCGCCAACGGTACATTCCGATCATACTCCCCCTTCTTCCTTCGTAGCTCCTTCAGTTCCTCTTGAGGCTCCTTCGGTTCATACCCCAGCCTCTCCAGGACTTCTTGCATCAGTTTGGAAACATCTGCTAGGGCAACCGTAATGGGCTCCATTTCACCTTCGATTTCAGCCTGAGACGGCAACTTATCCAACCGTCGCTTTGCAGACTCAAACTCCTTAGAAGCTTCCTCAAGCCCACGTCTTTCGCCTTCAAGGCGCTCCAACTCTTCATCCAATTTCTTCAGGGCTTCAGCCTGCTTCTCAAGCTCTTCAACCTCAGCCTTCTGACGCGCCACATTACCCGTTGCCTCAACCAGCTCAGCGGCAAGATTCCTGACTCTCTCCGACTCAATAGCGCCTATCTTCTTCTCTTCCTTTTCAACGTGCTTTCTCTCGGTATATGCTTCCTTCAAATCATCTCGCAGCTTAGCAAGCTTGGCCTCTGCCTCGCCCTTCTCCGAAGAGAATTTGCCTATCAACTGTGTCAAACGTTCAGGCGGCAACTCTGTCTCACAGGTTGGACAAGCTTTCACTTCAGCCTCGCTTGAAAACTTGGACAGGTTCTCGTCCAGTTCCTCTATGCGCTGGCTCAGCACACTAATGGTTCCCGTGTCCGCATTAATCGTTCCATCAAGCTTGTCTGCCGCGTCTTGGAACTCCTTCCTCTTCTTCTCAAGAGCCACCTCAACACTGTCAACATCCACAGCCTCGCCAAGAGCCTTCGAGCATTTTTCCAGTTCCTTCATCAAGTTCGCGCTTTTCTTCTTCTCTTCCTTCTCACACTCGTCGACTTGCTTCTTTGCTTTCTTCAGAGCAACGTCTGCGCCCTCATGCTTTCTTCGTTCGCTGGTTTTCTCGGTTATGACCTTGCCCTTTTCGACGTGAAGCTCATGGTTATCCGCGTTTTCTTCCAGCGTTTTCTTCAATTGTCCTATTTCGCCCAGCTTTTCTTGGAGTGCGTGCTGCCTCAGTTCTTGCTTTTCTTTCTCTGCCAGACCACGCACATACTCATCCATAAACGGTAGCTTGTTAACATCATCTTCAAGCTTCTTCACCGTTACCTCAGCCGCAACAGCCTGAGCCAACCCGTCTTTCTCTTTCTCCAGCCTACTCTCAAGACCCGCGATCTTCTCCTCGACGATTCCTCTCTCTTTGTCACACTTATCGAATTCCTTCTTTCTTATCTTCAACTGGTCCAAGGCAATCTCCAAGTTTCTCAGGTCAGTCTCGACTCCAGCAAGATGCTTCCTCTTCGTAATCAGAGCCTCTTCCAGTTCCTCCGATTTGGCTTCATGTTCTCCTCTTTCTTGTTCTATGGTTGCTTTCCGGTCTAAGGCGGTTTCTAGCTCGATCTGCTTCTCACGGTACACTTGAATAACGGTCTTTATGCCTTCCCAAGCCTTCTCAAGATCCTCAACCCCGAGCAGCCTCGAAATAAGCTCCTTCCTCTCTCCAGGCCTAGCTGTGACAAGCTTCTCAATTTCGCCTTGCCGCACGTAAACTGACTGCAAAAACATGTTCTTGTCAATGCCCAAAACCTTCTGGATCTCAGGAACAACAGAGCGCTCCCCATCCCTAGCCAATAGACTCCTCTTGTCGCCATCGACCCGAAACAGGCTGCCGTGAGCCGATCCTTTCCGCTCCATCAACCATTCAACTTCATAACCAATTCCGCCTTCGGTGAAGGCCACCCCAACCTTGCACTTGTTTGCTCGGGAGTTGATGAGGTTCTCCTTCTTCCCACGATTGCCATAATCATTAAACAACGCGAAGCTTATCGCATCCAAAATCGAAGTCTTGCCCGCGCCATTAGGCCCCACAACCACGTTAATACCATAGCCTAAATCAATCACCGTATTCTTATGCGAAATGAAATCCTCAAGCCTAACCCTGTTAAGAATCATGCTTTCTCCACTTTCTGAAAGTATTCATCAGCGACCTTCTTGGCTTCATCCGTATCCCCGTACCTCAGATGCTTCAGCATTTCCATCGCAAGCTCTGCCACGTTTTCATCCTTGAAGTAGTCCCTGATAACCTGATCCAAGTAGAACGAGCCAGGCTTCAACTCTGGAAGACTCAACTCTGCCTCCTCAACAACTTCCTGCCTAAACGCCAGAGTCCTATCGGCCAAGGCACCAGTCAAAGCTTGGTGAACACCTTGTCTATCGATGTCTTTGCCCTCGACACGCACATGCACGATCGGCAGCTTCGCCATGCCCTCAGTCAGACTCACGACATCCCTAAGCTCCTTCTCCAAGTGCGCACAGCTCAGCTTCGCCTCAATCTGCGGCCTAATACACTTAAGATTAGCATCCCTCACCTCAACATCGCCGCCCTCAAGGTCCACAATGTAAAATCCCTTCCCAAGCTTCCTCCAACCGGAAATCTCATCTTTCCTGATAATCTCCGAAGAACCAGGATAAGCCAGCTCACCCTCACCAAACGAAGCCTTTATCCGCGCATGAAGATGCCCCATCGCAACATAACTGAAGTTCCTCGGAACCTCGTCTAAACTGAGCTCGGACCCGAACGGGAAAAACTTGTCAATACCCTCATGCAAAACAAGAACCCCAACCTTGCCGCCCAGCTGAAGAGCACTAAGCTTCTTCAACTCCTCCACAAGCACCACACGATAAGCACGACTCAAACTAGACAAACCCGCAACCAACACGTCCTGACCACCAACACTCACCGACTGATGCTCCGCATTCCCACCGACGCCGAGAACCTGCACCCGATCATCAAAAAGCACATGCGGCGCCACACCCCGACTCTTAGGCCTATCATGGTCTCCCAGCACAGCAAAGAACTTCACCTTCCCATCCAGCTTCTTCAGAAACTTCTTGAAGGCAAAATAAGCCTGCGGCGTAGGCCTAGGCGAATCAAACAAGTCCCCACTGTGAACCACAATGTCCGCATGCTCCTCAAGAATCCTGTCTCCAATCTCCTCTAGCGCATCGTAGATGTCCTTCTCCCGCTCCTCCAAGTTATACTGCTTATACCCAAGATGCGTGTCAGCCAAATGGGCAAGCCTAACCATACTACTGCTTCTCCTCTTTGCCCGTGCCCAAGAACCCTTTCAATTCATCTCTGAGACTCCTGCTTTGGTTCTCATTAGTCTCTTCCTTAGCCTTCTCAACAGCAGCCTTCATCTTGCCAATGATATCAATGTCGCTGCCACCTTCCCGTGTCCTGCGCTTCTTCACCCTCACCATCACCGGAGCCCTAGTCATCTCACCCACAATCACAGCTTCGCCCGTACTAAGCCCAGGCAAGTCGTTAAGCAAAGTCTGCCCAAGACGCTCAGAACTTCTGGCAATCGCCTGCTGGTCATCAGGATTAGTTATCCTCATGATTATCTGGCTGTTGCACTGGCTCAAAGCATCAGGATGTATCTTGGAAGGCCGCTGCGTAATCATAACGAGAAAAACACCAAACTTCCGACCCTCAGCAGCAATCCTCTTTATGATCAGGCCTGAATCAGTGCGGCCCTCAGCAGGAATGAAGCGGTGAGCTTCTTCCACGAAAACGAAAACAGGATACTCAAACTCGCCGCTCGAGGCCTTGTCATATATGTCAGACAATATTCTGTAGGTAATGTAGTCTGAAACTCCATCGCTCAAACCTGAGAGATCCACGACAGAAAGGTGCTTAGGCCTCAGCATCTTGTCTATGCTTGTGGAAGCGGCAGTGAAGACTTTCATTCTGGCTATTCTCTTTATGTATTTCTGAGCTGACTTAGCACCGCCGATTACGCTTGCACTAGCGCCTTTGTCTTTCCAGCTGTCAGCCTCCCCCAGCTTCTCCAGCAAATCCTCGGGCTGAAAAACAGTTTTCTCAGCCTTCAAAAGCTCAATTGCCTTTTCCACACCGCTCACGATGTTGGCAAAGTGCTCGCCTATCCCGGAAATCAACTGTATCTCATCAAGGTCAAGGTCTGAGAAACAAATCTCGTAAGGTTCAACCTTTCCAACCTCTCCAGCAGAATACCTTCCTGTGCTTGCTGGGTTCCTGAACACTGTTATCATATCGGAAAGCTCATGTCTCTTTCCCGCAACGTCTCTTCCCAGAAACACATAGTCCGCATGCGGATCCAGCATAACTATTGTGCCGCCCTTCGCAAGCAGCTCATCAGCAATTATGCCTGCAAGATACGTTTTCCCAGAACCCGTCTGCGCAATGAGAGCCAAGTGCCTTCTGAAGCCCTTGATCGACAACGCCACAGGAACCTCGCTACGAGTAATCAAACTGCCCACTCTAATCGCTTCTTCCTGAGGGAAAGAATAGAATCTCTCAAGCAACTCCGTTGGTGCGATGTACACGGGCTTGCCAGGCATCACAGCCTTCTTCGGCAACTGCAGCTCACCACCTTCAGTCAAGAACCCAAGAACCCTTGCCTTCCCCCAAACCTTACTATCCGCCAAACCTGACTCAACAATCTTCTTGATAATACCAAAATCCAACTCCTTCGTCAAAGCCTGACTAGCCGAGATGATTCTTTCAATTTGCGCGACCACTTCAACCCGCTTAGGCTTTCCATCCAGCTCTTCTTCAGAGTAAGTCATCAAATACTCCCATCGCGATGGCATGTCATCAGGCTTTGAAGAGAAAAGAAACTCATTGGAGCTTGCTTCACCGATTATTACGCCGACTTCCTTAAGGGAACTTGACACGTCTATACCCCCTTCCACGAATTATCTTGCTGTCAAACAGTTTTTCCATGTACGGGAAATACAGCTCATCTACTATTCTCCTTTTCAATTTAACCCTTCCATCAACATTCTTAAGCCAAAGATTGTACGCGTCCAAGCCACAATAGCCGCTTACCATAATCCTCAGCAACCCTTCAAGGTCCGCATCGACTGGTCTGGGCCATCCTGTCTTTGACAGAGGATGATCCCAACAGGGCACATCGATCCTCATAGGCGAATCTCTAACGTCCAACAGAAGATAGAAAGAAATGAAACTCGGAAGACTCGGAATGCCCGAAATTATCTCGCTGGCCCAATCGACGAATTCCGCGCCTTTCTCATTTACAGTGATTGGAAAGCTGCTCTTGACATACTTTCTTGGATCCGAACTGAAAGGACGCATTCTGCTTGCTGCCCCTGCTGATGGCCCAAGCACTAACGGTTGAGTGTAACCTATTCCTCCGGCGAAGTTCATAACCAACTGGTAGTCTGGCCGAGAAGACGCGAGCTCCGCCAAAATCAGCTCGATAGTCTCGATCTTTGATCCGTGTTTTCCCTTGAGCTTCTCGAGTTTGTTCAAAGCGGTTTTTTTATTATCCAATGTTTCCTGAAAGACCGCGTTCAATCTCTGTTTGTCTCCAGCTTCGATATCGACTCTTTCAAGTTCTTCGCCGAAAATCAGCTTGAGCAAAAAATCACGATAGAATGTAGCCCTGCTTTCTTTACTGACCCCAGCTATGAGGATACCGTTCTTTCTGCAAAGCTCAAGCAGCTCTGCATATGTCTTGAAGTATTCAAGTACAGCTGTTCGGTCTTCCTCAATCTTTGTCTCAACAGGAACGTGCATAGCTCTTCCGTAAAGAGAGCCATCTATCAGAATTGCGTTGCATGTAAAACCGTTCTTCAAGGCATCAATTGCCGTCTGGAATTCGAGCATCTCCATTTTTGTACCCATGTAGTAGTGCGCTTCAAGAAGACCGGATTTTGTGAAGAAGACATTGGTGTCCAACCTCTTTTGCTCCCTTTCCTTACAGACGGCAAGAGACCTAATTACGTAGAAGATGCCACCCGTCGACAACGGATTCATGTACACACTCGAATCTACAGCCGTCACTCCCAGATCGCTGAGCTTTGAAGCAAACTTCCCGACATTCTCTAGAGGCTTCCACAAGGGCTCAAAATGCTTTCTAAATGTGTCCTGCAACGGATTTGGTTTGCCCCTTAAGATCCTTTCTTTCAAGGCTTCCTTCTTGTTACCAATTGATGAGGCAAACTCCTCAAGAAAATCCGGCAAACTCACACCCCCACACTACTCAAACGCACGTCCCAAACAGACTATTTGCCAGAATTGAATTTAAACACATGAGGATACAACGAGTGAAGTTGCTGCTACCTGTGCTGGAGAAATGAACGCTGAAAAAGAGGGTTTTGCAGGAGACGTCTCCATCAGCCTAGGATTCAAACCCGACCCTCGGCGCCATAGGCAAATCTGCAAAGATTTTAGTAATAGTTTGCTGTGATTCTCCTTGGTGGTTCAGTTGAAATTTGCGGTTCTAGTAGAAAAGGACGAAGATGGCTACTATTTAGCATCCGTTCCAGAACTTCCAGGCTGCCACACCCAAGCTAAAACGCTTGACGAGTTGACACGCCGGATTAAAGAAGCTATCGAAGCTTATTTGGAGGCAGAAGGTCCAAAATCGAAAGAGGGTATTGAATTGGTCGGTTTTCAGTTCGTAGAGGTTCCTGCTCGTTGAGCTTCAGACCTCCGTCAGCTAGGAAGGTCATAAAAGCACTATCAAATTTGGGATTCAGAGTTGCCAGAAAGCGTGGCAGTCACGTTGTCATGAAGCATCTTGACGGAAGAATCACCGTTATCCCTGTCCATGCTGGAGAAAGAATCGGCATCGGGCTTCTTTTGAAAATAATCAAGGACGTGAAACTTTCGAAAGAGGAATTCATGAAACTACTAGAAGAGGCATGACTCTGAGCCTTCCTTTCTATCTGCATCTTGCTTTGTCAGAACCTCGCCAGGTTAATCGCATACAGATGTAGAAGAAGGAGGTTTTGCGGGAGATATCTCCACTGAAGTATTGCACGCGGAGTCTCACTTCAAGGTTGCAGATTTTGGTACGATGCTCAAGGATACTAATGCTTTCCCCGGGTTTGTGTTCAAAAAGGAAGGATGTGTGGCTGGCTACTGCGGTTTCTGCTGAGTCGTCCGTTCTTCCGGGTGCGCCATCAGGTAGCCGCCGAATCCTGTCCCCCACATGAGAATCGGATAAACGATCATGCGTTCCATTCCGCCTGCCCCTAGTCCCAAGTACACGCTGCCCACAAAAAGGGCCAACGCCCCAAGCGTTATCAGCCCCAGTGTGACGGCTATGACAGAGAATGGCATTTTCAGCAATCTAAACTTATGAACGTATGAAAAAAGGACAGAGAATATGGCTGATAGTCCGCCGAACAGAAACGCAATTAACGATACGACACTGTGGATTGTGCCAAAGTCTTCTGTGAATATGCCGACTCCCATGGCGCCAATAGCCGTTAAAACTAGTAGCACAGTCAAAATCTTGAAATCAAAGGCACGCTGAAGAAAATAAGCTCCAATGACCATCAGCAAACCCAGAAGGAAGACAGACGAGTTGAAGATCATCGAGGAAGACCCGACTCCAAGATCGCTTATGTAATTGCCGGATATGCTGTAGCCTGAAAACAACGCTTCCGAAACGATCAGACCAAGGACGAACTGAGTCACCGCAATGAAAAAGAGTGCCCCCGCCACTTTTCCATTAGAATAGGCCATGCCAAGTGATGTTGCCTCATAGACGGATAAAACTTTACCCCCAAACCCAAATGAGACTGTGAATAGCGCGCCCTATCGAATAATGTGATGTTATGTCGGACGATTTAAGGCCAGCACTCTGCATTAACGCGTGCGCGTCAAATAGTCGTGATTACCGAAGCTACGATTCCAGTCACAGTGATTTTGGTTCAAATTTCGTGAATTTGACCATTGCCACCCAGACCGCGAAAAAAACGGCGACAAAGACCCCTACGAGGAGACCCAAGTAGGCCACGTTTCCAGTCAGAAGCCACCAGATTCCAAACAGTGCCACGAGCCCGCCTCCTACTCCGCCTCCTACACCGCCAATAAGACTACCTGTTCCCTTGTTTTTCCATTGAAGCTTGGAGGCGCATATTGGACAAGCAATAGTAGTACTAAACCTCGTTAGAAGTAGTAGCTTTCGTGCTGGAATGTTACTTCCACATTTTGGACAAGTAACCACAGGCGACCACCAGCAAATGCTGATTGATTCCACTTTTCTTATTAGGTTTATGGCATCGCGCTCAAATGAGGGTTATTACTTTCCAGAGAGTATTTCTGTAAAGCGCGTGCTGAATCCCGAAGGTGACGTGTGGGAATAGACCGGAGCGATCTTTGGGCTCTCTATTCTTTCTTCTTGCCCTCCCTGCCGATCAGCTCCAGCCAGACGCCGTTCGGATCCCTGACGAAGGCGAGAACCCACGAACCTTGATTGAACGGCTCCACTGCAGGTTCACATCCATATTTGACCAACCTCTTATACTGCCCTCTCACGTTGCTGACGTACAGTCCGATGTGGTCGAGCTCTGAACCGTTCACGTACTCTTCATAGAACTTGCTGGTCTTTGGATAGTAGTTCAGTTCAAGGATCTGCTTGCCCGTCGGCGTCCTCATGTGAACATATGTTCCCTCGTGAGCGACCATCTTGCCTTTCAACACGACGTGAAACCCGAGCGCTTCCCTGTAGAACTTCATTGATTCCTCAAGGTCCTTCACACGGATGCCAGTGTACCAGAAACGGACACCAAGCACATTAGATCTCCGCGAACCTTTCTTCACTGTCATACGATCCCCTCTGTCAACTTAGATAGATGTTCATATAAACCTCAGTCTCAGTCGACCAACGACTACTAGGAAGGCAGAACTCTACATCATTGCTCTATGAGGCACAATAGCGCATGCGAATTCAGCGAGAGAAAAAAGGGGAATCGCGGGAGACGTCGCCACTATGTGCGGGGTTCAAATCCGCGGGCGCAGGTTCAAGATGATTTGTGATTTGCTGTCCGCCATCGCGTGCAAGAATAGCGAGAAATGGTTTATATGTCAGGTATTGTCCTTTGACTAGGATTCACATCAATAATCTAAAGAGAAAAGTCTGGATGGAGGAGGCGAAGCGTTGAAAAATGGACCTCGCATGGATTGCCCTAGCCACAGGAACGTTTGCGATGTCCATTGTTACGTACTTAACTTGGTCTATCTATCAACAAGATCCCGGGACTCCTCAAATGCGGGAAACCGCCAGATACATAAGAATTGGCGCCAAAACTTTTCTAAAAAGACAGTATAAGACGATTTTGATCCTTGTCACTTTGCTGTCATTTCCAATCGCTGCAATTTTTGGGTTGGAAACCGTTTTCTCTTTCATTTCTGGGGCACTGCTTTCACTAGTCGCTGCGTACATAGGAATGAACGTGGCTGTTAGATCAAACGTTAGGACCGCAAACGCTGCTAGCACATCGCCGGAAAAAGCATTCACGCTTGCTTTCAGAGGAGGAGCCGTGATGGGGCTTTCAGTTGTAGGATTGAGCCTCATCGGAGTAAGCGTCCTCTATCTTCTGTATGGTCACAGGGACCCTAATCTATTGGTTGGATACGGATTTGGAGCCAGCCTCGCAGCCTTATTCGCACAGTTGGGGGGAGGAATATTTACAAAAGCAGCAGACATAGGCGCAGATCTAGTTGGCAAAATCGAATTGCGCATTCCAGAAGACGATCCTCGAAATCCCGCGGTAATTGCAGACCTAGTTGGCGATAACGTGGGCGACTGTGCAGGAAGAGGCTCAGACTTGTTCGAGTCGATAAGCGATGACTATGTGACTGCAATGATCATTGGGAGCACTTTCCTGAGCGTGTGGGGAACAGCCGTATTCATGTTTCCGCTCGCTTTAGGTATTTCAGGAGTTTTTGCCACAATTGTCGGGGTTTTCGTTGTTAGAGGTTGGAAGAGGGTCAGACCAATAATGTCTTTCAATGCCGGTTTGTTTGTTGCCGCTCTGATCAGTACCGTTGGAGCATATCTATCCTCGATATGGCTTCTAAACGACGTTAGAATCTTCTACAGTGCACTGAGTGGCATATTTGCGAGCATCGCTGTAGGACTTGTCGTGCAATATTACATCAGTACCAACGGAAAACCTGTGAGGCAGATGGAAGAAGCATCAGAACGAGGAGCAGCCATTAACATCATTACTGGCATTTCTTACGCTCTGCAAAGCCCATTCTTCCCATTCATGTTTATGGTCAGTTCAATACTATTCTCCTATATCATAAACGGCCCCATTTACGGCATTTATGGAGTCGTCGCTGCAAACCTTGGAACTGACATTGCTATTGGAATAATCATGTCAGGTGACGCATTTGGGCCGATCAGCGACAATGCACAGGGGATAGCTCAAATGGTCGGAATGTCAGCGAGAACAGACGAGACGTTGCAGAAACTTGATTCCATGGGCAATACGACAAAAGCCTACGCAAAGGCATTTGCAACAGCATCTGGAACCGTGTCAACCGTTGTGCTTTTTGCGACCTATGCCCAGAAGGTAGGGCTTTTTTCGTCCTTCTTGAGCCAAGCCTTTGTTATTGGAGTTTTGATGGGTGCCACAATGCCCTTTGCTTTCTCATCCCTAACGGTGGGGGCAACTGGTAAGGCAGCGTTTGAAATGGTTGACGAGGTAAGGAGACAGTTTAAAGAGAACCCGGGCATTCTCGAGAAAAAGGCATTGCCAGACTACGAAAAGTGCGTTGATATCAGCACAAAAAATGCCTTGAGGAAAATGATTTTACCAACTTTCCTAACTCTTGCATCGCCAATTCTTGTAGGTGTCATACTTGGACCACGTGCACTAGGTGGCCTGCTGTTGGGGGGAACATGCACAGCAGCACTTCTGGCGTCGTTCTTCACCTTCGGTGGAGCCTTGTGGGACAACACCAAAAAAAGTATAGAATCTAAGGGATTCTGGATGAAAGGAACCCCAGTACACGCTGCAGCAGTTGTTGGCGACACTGTAGGTGACCCGTTGAAAGATGTAGCGGGCCCCTCACTTAATATCTATATGAAACTAACGAACATGACAGCGCTACTAATCGTTCCGCTGCTACTCACAATTACTCCGCTGTTGAACTTAGCATAGGAAGATTCGCGCGCACCTTTACGCCCATGGTGTGCTTGTCCCAAGAAAGCAAAAAAGGGGGAGCCGCGGGAGATTTCGTCACTGAAGTGTTAGTGCAGTCTAAGAAGCATCCGTAACCTTCGAATAGAAGCGATATGGACTACAGTGACTCGAATCGTTATATAGAACTGCGGTCTGTTTCAAGAAGAGGAGACTTGTTTTGACCAAAGTAGTGACCATAAATGGCAGTCCGAAGATGGAAAAAGGTAACACTGCGAAGATTCTGACCCCGTTTCTTGAAGGCATGGAGAAGGCTGGAGCGGCGGCTGAGCTGTTTTATGCTAGGCGCCTAAACGTCAAGCCTTGCGATGGAGAGTTCTATTGCTGGAACAAGAAGCCGGGTGAATGCCACATCGAAGATAGCATGCAGTCGCTATATCCCAAGTTGCGCGAAGCGGATATCCTCGTGTTGGCAACACCCGTCTATGTCCCGTTGCCTGGCGAGATGCAGAACCTAATCAACAGAATGGTCCCTCTTTTGAACCCCATCCTCAAACGGCAAGATGGCCGCACGCGTGCCAGATTCCGCGCTGACGTCAAGATCAGCAAGTTCGTATTAGTGTCCTCGAGTGGCTGGTGGGAGATGGGCAACTTCGGAACCGTACTTAGGATTGTAAAGGAACTGGCAAAGGACTGTAACGTCGAGTTCGCAGGCGCGTTACTCAGACCCCACGCTCACTACATGGATGAGAACCCAGGAAAAGCCGAGAAAATCTTCGAGGCAGCAAGGCAAGTAGGTTACGAGCTTGCAAAAAATGGAAAGATACCCAAGGGTCTTCTCAAGATCATCGGTCAACCGCTCACTTCTGAGGAGAGAGCCCGCACGTCTTGAGTAATACTGAATAATCGGTCAAGTTTGACAAATTGACGTGCAAGCGCGAAAAAAGGATGGTTGAGCGGGAGATATCGCCACTATAGTAAGTTCAGCCTAGACAGGCCTGCAGAAAGGACCTGCAGTCCCGCCCAGAAAGTGCGCGCTAGTAGTTCTTGAATCAGGACATGTGTTGGCTCAGATGGGTTGCATTTTGTAGCGGGCGTTGTTTCTACGGAGTACCGTAGAAAAGGTCAGGATCCTTTTCCAGATACTCCACATACAGATCTACCAGTTCTCTCAGCTTGACCAATCTCAGAGTGGATTCTCCAACATTAACGGTCTTCATTATTCCCCGCTCAAGACACGGCTTCGTTAACTTGGCAAAGTCTGGATAAGGGCCAATATCCCATTCCCACTTACCTTCAGGATACTTCTTAACAAACCATTCCGGCGGAGTGATCTTTTCCAAGATGCGCCCAGGAAACCGCACACGTTTCTCGGCCAAATGCATAGCTGTACAACGGTCTAACCCAACACCAATCAGAAGTATGTAACCATCGAGCTCAAGTAATTTATGCCAACCCTCAGACAATTCTCTTGCTCTTGATCCCAAAGCCGCCACCGAATTGCTTGGATGAGAACCACGTACTACACCCTTCCTCTTCCTAAAGGTCTCAGGAATAATCCCAGTCCTGACCGGGGTTTTCTCAGGATCATAAGGCAAAATCTCAAACAACCAAGAAACGCCCATCGCGACCTCTTCAGGCGTCCTCTGGTCCTTGCTCAAATTCGCAGAATGCGTTGACATCACAATGTTCCCGTCTCTCCCAACTTTCTCCAACAAGGCATCAATAACAGTGTCAGCGCCACCCTCGACACGACCGAAACTCTTCAAGGAACTATAGACACCGATAGAATCCCCTTTCCTTAAGCCAAGTTTCCTCAAACCATCTTTGATGCCCTCCTTATTCACCCAACGCACCATCTTATCACCTGTGCCCATTCGAGGTCACGGCTCTTGCTTCAGCTGTTCCGCTATTATTAGTGGCTTAGCGCGCGGAGTTTCTGGTTGTGTTTACACTCCATGTCTAAGGTTTTCAATACTCGAACTTGTACCGCATTATTGTTCTGGTTTTGGAGGTGGAACCACAATCCGTAAAGCCGACCTTCAGGAACATGGAGGCAAGGCCAGTGTAAACAGTTGTATCTTGCTGTTTTTCGCTGGAACGATATGGATAGCCTTCAATGATCTTGGCCCCTTGCTTTCCAGCGTATTTGACGGCAGCTTCCAGCAGCTTGGTTGAGATACCTCCTTGTCTGAAGGGTTTGGCCACAAAGAAGCAGACCACGGACCAAACTGGTTGATTGTCTATGCGTCTCAGTGTTATGGATTTTTCGAGCCTGTGGAATTCCTCTCTTGGAGATATGGAGCACCAACCAACTGGTTGCCTATTGGAATACGCTATTATTCCTGGAGCTCTTCTCTGGTTCACGATGGTCTTCAGAGCCTCTTTTCTGTCGCTGCCTCTCCTTTTCTTCCATTCAGATGATGATTGCCTCCACCACATGCACCAGCACGACCTGCATATGCTGTCCTCTCCAAAGAGCTTCTCAAGGTCTGTCCATCTTCTAGGAGTTAAAGGGTGAAACTTTAGGTTCGTTTTCATGATTTGCCACTTAGAGCCTCAGGTTGAACAATATTCTTGCAATAGTAATTCTGGGCGTATTCGATAAAAGGGGACAGCGTGCGCTCTGAAATGCTGGATGCTTCTCTCAAGTTCGTCAATCCTTACTCAAGTCTCAATGTTAGTTCTGGCATGTGAGGCTCCACAAATCCTGCTCTCCTGTAGATGGGTTCCCCGTCTTTGGAAGCATGAAGATGCAAGTATTTGAGCCCCAACAGTTTGGCTTCGTTAATCAATTCGTTTAACAATCGGGTTGCGATCCCCTTTTTTCTTGCTTCTGGGATTGTGTAGATGTTCAGGAGATATCCGAGTTTGCCAGATTCAACCTCATACAATGCAGGCTTTTCCCACACAACCATTCCGCTCGTGGCGATAACTCGCCCGTCACACTCTGCCACCCAAGCGATAAAATCCCCTGAGGGAATTGCCCTAGCAAAGTATTCCAGAAGATACTTTCTCACAGCTTTGGTTTCATCATTCTCAGGATGCTTGTCAAGTTCATTCAGGAATCTGACTCTGTAGTCAACCAAGAGCGGAACATCAGCGATTGTAGCACGACGGTAAACTATCTCTTTTCCGATTCTCATGATCTGTCTCCTTTGTCACTCAATTCTCACGCGCTGTCCTTAAACGCTCTGTCGTTTTTTCTTGCTTCTTGCCGCTGTGCACGCTAGTGCAGCAGGATGGGCTGTCGTAGTAGTCTTTGGCGACTCTGATGAGGTTTTGGTCTTGTGTCAACATGGCCGCTTCGCCCATCCAGTCTGACACTGTTAAGAGTGTCTTATTGTCGGAGATGAGCATTCCTAGAGAGTTGAGGGATTGTTCTGCCGTGCAACACATCAATCGGATTTCGTCAAGGTTTGAGGTGTCTTCTTTTTCGAATACTTCCTGGGTCATGGCGATGTTCAGTTTGATTCTGCGGTTCTCTTTTGCGTCTGTCATAGAATCTTTGAGTGCATTGAAAACCGCGGGATGTGATATGAAAATCGTTACTTCTTTCCGTGCATTTTCGATGAGTGCTTTCATCCTGTTGATGATGTTTTTTTGACCTCGGATGATGTAGGCCACTTCTAGTTCCTCGAGTTTTTCAGCGCTGTCATATATCGGGGTCAGCATGTCGACTAGGACGTCTGCTTCCTTGAGTTTTTCATTTAGAATTTCAGTCAACTGATTTTTCAGGTTGGCTATGGCTTCTTTGGGTGCGATGGGCAAGTAGATGTTTGGGTTGCCTTTCTGGACGAGTAGCATGCCTTTCTTGGAGAGTCCTTCTAGGGCGTAGTAGATTTTGGAGTCTGGGATGCCCGTTTCCTTACATAAAACGCCAGCGGCTATGTTTGGGTGCGTCAGAAGCGTCACATAGATCAATGCTTCATGAGTTGGCAGTTCGAGTTCTCTTAGCCTCGAAACTATCTGGTCTCGGGCGACTGTTTCTTGAATGTTCATGATTGACTTTCTACTTCCTTCTTGTAAGTAGCTGTCAGATAAACCTTAAATAGTTTTCTACGATCTCTTGGTAGTAGGAAAAAAAGGTGGTTCATAATGGACAACAAAACCAAAATGTTGATTGCGGTCGGGGCTTCTTTCGCCTCAAACTGTCAACCATGCCTCAAAACAGCCATAACCGAAGCACAGAAAGTCGGAGTTGAAAAGAAAGAACTCTTCGAAGCAATCGCGATATGCAGAGTCGTCAGAAAAGGCGCAATGGGCAAGATGGACAAACTCGCTTCAACCTTGACAGGAAAGAACGTTGCGGGAACCTCCGAGAAATGCCCACTAGGCTCGACAGAGGAAGAAGTCAAGGAATGGGTAGAACAAGACGACCAGTGTGGTTGCAGTTGAACGATTGGCACTTTGAAGACTTCACTCAAGATGGGTTAAATAGCGTCCATAAGTCATCATGTAGGAGGTGCGCAGTGTGAAAGAAGAAAAAGTGAGGAAGATAGTTCGAGACGGCTATGCAGAAATAGCCAAGAAAGAGAAATCCTGTTGCAGTGCACCAACTTCCTGTGGTTGTAATACTCCTAACATGAGTGAGGAGATCAGCAGAAGAATTGGCTACACCAATGAAGAGATTGGCTCAGTTCCAGAAGGCGCAAACTTAGGTCTAGGATGCGGCAACCCGGTTGCGTTGGCTTCTCTGAAGAAAGGACAAACCGTGCTGGATCTTGGCTCTGGCGGCGGGTTTGACTGTTTTCTGGCAGCAAACAGGGTCGGCAAGAGCGGCAGGGTCATCGGCGTGGACATGACGCCTGAGATGATTGACAAAGCCCGAGAGAATGCGCGGAAAGACAAATACGAGAACGTCGAGTTCAGACTTGGAGAAATCGAGAACCTGCCCGTGGCAGACAACACAGTTGACGTTATCATCTCAAACTGTGTAATCAACCTCTCGCCGAACAAGAAGCGTGTGTTTGAAGAAGCTTTCAGAGCTCTGAAGCCGAACGGCAGACTAATGGTCTCAGACATCGTCCTTCTGAAGAAACTCCCAGAAACCATAAGAAAAAACGTGCAAGCATACATAGGATGCCTCTCAGGCGCCGAGATGAAGAACAAATACCTACAAATGATAAAAGACGCCGGATTTCAAGAAGTCAAAATAATCGAAGAAAACTACTTCCCAGTCGAGAACATGGCCAACGATCCTACCGCACAAGCAATCGTCAAGACTTCAGAGATACCCGCTGAAAAACTCAAGAAAATCGCCAATACCGTGGCAAGCGTGAAGGTCTCCGGGGTCAAACCCCACTAATCCTCGAAGGATTGTGGAAACCTGAACAAAGTCCTCTTTGTTTGTGTCGAGAATGCTGGCAGAAGCCAGATGGCAGAGGCCTTTGCGAAGACCTATGGCAAGGGATAGCTTGATGTTGTAGCTTTCCAGAAAGCACAAGTATGGTTTTGACTTTCTCTTCTTTTCTTGCAGACTAGGATGACTAGCGGTATTGCCATCATGAGCAGTGGCAGGAATCCCATTTGCACTTCTCATGCCACTATTCATAATAACAACACTATTAGCGGTCTTACCCTACAGAAGAAAATGTCCTTCAGCTTCGGCTCAAGCCTGAATCCCATCAAGCCAAAGAAGAGACAAACTCGCGCATACTGCTACGGTAGAAAGCTAGAAGTGTAAGTTGGACTACTATAGTAAACGTGAGCTGTTTGTGAGTAGGAGCAGGTTTTTTGACAGAGGCGAATGCAAAGGCTGCATGTTCAAAGGCAGCAGCTATTGCTGGGGTCAGTGTCCCTACAATATTTGGAAGAGAGAACAGATTTGAACCCGCGCGCCGATCTAACATATGCACATGATAGCTAAATCCTCGTGTTTTTGCTCACACGCTTAACCGTATCTTGTCAAGCGTGTCTTTGGCCTTAGGCGCCTGCTCATGGAGCTTGGCAAGCTTCTCACACTTGTACTCGTCACAGTAGGCACAGTTACTCACGTTTCTCTCCCGCCCACATTTCCTTATCTCGCACATGTTACAATAGTTGAAGACGCGTGGTCCTCTGGACAAACAACCGTCACAGTTGATATCTTCAATTTTGAATGCGCGGCCATACTCCTTCGTCCACAAGTCCGCCACCTTCTTTCTCTCAGCATCGTCATCTCTTCTAGTCGCGTTAAAAGCTGGGCAATCAGAACACGTTATCCCACAGCATGCTACAATCCCATCCATCTGGATTCCTCACAACACACCCGAGTCTGGTCCAACGTGCCTATTATCTATACCTCGCATCACTGAAGCAGTCCAATAGAGAAACTCGCTACTGATTCTGGCCTTGCCATTAGCGCGCGCAAAGGCAAAGAGCCAGTTCATCTTCAATCCTTTCCCTCTTCCTCAAGAACCAGAGCATGCGATCGGCTGTGGCCGGCTAGAATCGCTTCGGTTTCGGCCTGACGAAGATTTCTATCACGTAGTTGTCTGGGTCGCAATATGACACGGCGTAGTATCCTGGCTCAAACTCGGGATGCTCTTCACATGGGAACAGGGCTTCAAACCCGCTCTTCCTCATCGTTCTCTCAACAGCATCAACAGTCCCCTTGTCATGGACAAGAATCGCCAAGTGATCCGCCACTACAAACTCCTCTCCAGTCGGAGCCCCACGCTTAACCCTTGGCTTCCGCGACTCGCCCAACCAGACCTGAAAACTCTGATTAGAGAACCCCACCCCATCCTCAGAGTCCATTATGACCTTGAAGCCAAGCTCCTCCAACAAAGCCCTGTAAAACTTCTTCGAATTGACCAGATTGGAAACTTCAATTCCAATATGACCAACAACCGCTTGAGCCTGCTTATCTGAAACCATGACGTCACACCATGCAAACAACTGATGCGCTCTTTCACTTAAATAATTTCCACCCTGATGAAACGCGTGTCGCATGCCGTTAAGGCAATGGATTCTGCCTCACTAGCATCGAATGAGAGAAACTGGCCTCAACTCAGCACAGGAATAGGAGGTGCAACTCTGCGAGAAGGCTTCCAAACTATCCCCAAAACGCCGCCTACCATTCCGAGGACAAGACCAACGACAAGCCCGCCCGTGGAAAAGACGCTCCCCAAAGAGAACAACAACACTATTACACCCCAAGTCACATGCTGCTTCGGCCTCTGATAAATCATAACTGCGCCGAAAACCACCAGCGAACCGAAACCAACACCGAAAACCAGAAAGTAAACGACGCCTAAACCAAGCCACAGCCCAGACGCCGTCAAGGAAGCAAAACTGATGCCGGAAAGCCTAAAGCTGATCTCGTTCGAACCTGACCCAGACTGAGGACCCACCGCCAACGCTATAGCAATTACCAATCCAACAATGAGAATAAGAGTGCCGCCGATCAGCGACAAGATGAAAGAAGCCGTTGGCTTTTCTACATGCATACCTATCAAGTCGTCTGTAGGCTTCTCCCTATTAAAGAATTACGATAATGAGCCCGCTCACGAGTCAACCAGAGAGCCTACAAGACACGCTCATCGAAACCAGCCTGAAGAGAGCAGCGCACCGGCAAATCACATTGACTAAGAACACTTCTTTCCATACACTACAACCATGAGCAACGTCGCCAACATGAACAGCAGAAGAATCAAGACAGGCTGGAACTCTGGAATTGCGTGCTGAGTAATCAGCGGGTAGTGGTCCACGTTCTGGGGGTTTGCGATCTGCGGGATTTTGCAACAGGCTCGATGCGAGTTATGATTGGAGGAATCCACGTTTTTTCACTAGTCCTCCAACCGCGTTCCAGATCGCCTTCACTATGAGTCTTGCATCTCTGTCGATCGCCAGCAATACTGAAAGGTAGATTGCACTGCCAGCTAACACGACGACCAGAGTTAACAGTATCGTTGTTGTGTCTGGGAGCATATGGAAGAAAACTGCCATAACGGCTGATGCAAGAACATATCTCCCAAGACTTCTCCAAGGCACGTTGATCCGGACGGAATTACGCATCATTGCATATTGAACGAGGGACGTGACAGCGTGCGCTACAAGAGTAATTGCAGTTACATAAACCGCCGCGTCAACTGGTCTGCCACCCACGTATCGAGTCAAGATGTAAAAGGTTGCAGGGATCGAGATAGCAGCTTGTATGTAAGGTAGCGTGAACACTTTGAAAATCTTGCTTCTGACAAGTTTCCTAAAGGGTATTGTCACTTCTTCATCGAGTTTTTCAACACCGAATATGACTGACGAATAGAACTGCGAGATTAGAACAACAAAGGCGTCCGCGGCCAGCAGTAGAAGGACGGGTGCCGCTTCATTGAAGTGCACGTTCAGAATTGTAAGTAGTGATTCCGGCAAGGATAATACGATTGTTGACATTGGAATTGCAAACATCAAGACTGTTTTGAGCGTTGAGGTTACGTCTTCAAGGCTGTTTCTAGTTAGAAGCCTTGGGTACAGGGCATACGAGAGAAACAGAGAGTATCCGATTATGTTTGCGTATGTGGCTGCTGCTTGATAGTTCGCTCTTGCTGCTTGCCCACCTAGAAGGAACAACAGAATGATTGTAGATGCCGCCAGCTGATTTCCAACGGCATTGTAGATGTTGACCGTTGAGTATTTGAGCCATTCTCTGGCGTATGCCCACCTAATCTTCTGCCTCAACTCATTCAATGTCAATTTCAGATAGTAGAGCATTTGAACTGCAGTCGCTATTATGAGGCTCAGAAGTGCCCCCAAGAACAATTGTTGGAACCTGATAATCAGCAAATACGCCAAAACGATCTTGCAGCTTTCTTCTATGAGAAGACCGTAGCCGATAGCTTGAGGCCTTTTTGCCCTCAGGACTGACTCCAATGACGCGATCAAGTACACGTTGACGATTTGTGCAGACGCAATGACGTACATGAGCACGTATACCCCACTGATATTGAATGCGGCGGTCACAAAGGGTGCCAACGAAATATAGACAAACATGAAAATCAAGGAGCAAACAAGATTTGCCAAAAAACCTGTTTTAGCCGCTCCTTGCCTTTGACGAGCAACATACCGCATCGTCCAAAACGGAAACACGCCACTCAACAAGAGAAAATAACCTACTAGGTCAAAGATGTTAGCCCATATGCCAAACTCTTGTTTTGTCATGTTTCGTGTGAGCAGAAGGGTGAAGATGAAGCCTGTCGCCAAGCTGAGCATTTGGGCAGCGAAAATTATGAAGCCAGAATAGTGAAGCCTTATCTCCTCTTTTTCCAATTACGCTCACTTTCGCCTGTCAAGCTCAGGTCCTAGACAGCCACACGAAGCCTTCTTTCAGATGTTTAAGAGTTCCTGAGGAGTTCTAAAAGTTTCGGTGCTAGTACATGTCACCTTCATGCTAATTTCCTTGTTGGGACCCAGCGCGAACGAAAAAGCACTACCAATTCTTTTGGCGTCTTTTCACCGCACATGAAAGAAAGGTGTGAATGTACCTCGTCGGTTGAGCCGTTTGATATCAGTTCTCATGTTAGGCTTGCCTAGGACCGCTTTCCCAATTGGACCAGAACGGTCATCATTTCATTGTTTCTCACTATCTCCATGTTGACTGACTGACCAGGCAAGGTGTACTCTTCCAAGTAACTCGAAAGATCATCTGTGTCCGTGATCCTTGTTCCATTAATCGCTACAACGATGTCGCCGCCGATCGTAACCGTGCTTCCAACGATCAGAACTTGGCTCGTTCCTCCTCGCAAGCCTGTGTCATTGGGCACGCTTGCAATCAGCCACCCATAAGTTACATTCGTACCCATTGCCTTTGCGATTTCGTAGGTCATATCTGTTCCCGTAGCTCCTAACCAAGGATGCTTATCATAAGAGCCACTCGTCACCAGAGACTCGACCTCCCGCAATATCGTATTAGATGGAACTGCAAAGCCAAGCCCTTGAGAACTGCTCACTATAGCAGTGGTTATGCCAACGACTTGGCCTTTGTAGTTCAGGAGCGGGCCTCCTGAATTGCCAGCATTTATGGGTGTACTTGTCTGAATAACGCTGGCTATTGGATATCCGCTTGTCGTGTCTTCAGTGATTGCTCTGCCGAGTGCGCTTATTATGCCGCTGGTCATTGACCCGGCTAGTCCATAGGGGCTACCCACAGCGATTACTGGATCACCAACTTCCAGAGTCGACGAACTGACGATTTCTAGGGGCTTCATCTCAGTTATCGGCGCATCTGTTGAAAGAACCGCTAAATCCTCATACGGATCTGAACCCAGCACTTTTGCGCCATACCCGTTTCCGTCCGCGAAAGTCGCCGTGACGTCAATCGTGCCCTCCACAACATGGTAGTTCGTAATGAGCACTTCCTGCCCAGCGAAGTCGTAGACGAATCCTGAACCTTGGACTTGAAAGTAGTATGCACGACCAAAAATGTCGTATTGCACTTCTTCCCCTCGAATAACCACGACGGAATCCATCACTTGCCCGTACAATTGAGAAAGTGAAACGTTTTCGCCAAGTAAGTACGTGACGTTTTGGGAGGAGTCATCAGACAACTGATTTTGCAAATCATAAATTTTTCCTTGTAGACTATCGATCTTTCCTTGTATGGATGAATAGCCAGTAAAATAGCCGAACGATGCTGTCGCACAAAGGCTAACAATGATAATTGCTGCTATGAGAACTGCAGAAAGGCGTGTAATTCTAGGCTCGTTAGATTTCTCCAATCACAATTCCCCCTTGTGCCGCAACATTCTCTTGCTCCTGCGCAAGATCACTACTCATGATTCTCAGATTAAGACCGATCAGCGCATCAGCCAAGATTTGGAGTACACCAGTTTTTTCTAGGCCTATGGCTTCAACCATTCCTTTCATGAACAAACCTCAACGACACTCAGAGTCTTTTCTTGCAGCTGGGACATCTCTTGTCATCAGGCTGAATCTTGGTCCCACAGTACGGACACATGAGTTTCTTCTTTGTTAGGTGAAGACCTTGCTTTTCCTTCGTGATTCTTCCATCCTGTAAAAGGAGCATTCTCTCGGTGTGCGAAGCTACTTGACTATCATGCGTCACCATTACGATCGTGGTTCCTCGATTAATGTTCAGGTTTCCGAGCAGTCTGACAATTTCATATTTGTTTTCCGTGTCCAAGTTTCCTGTAGGTTCATCGGCCAGAATTATAGCTGGATCATTTGCCAAGGCCCGAGCAATCGCCACCCTTTGCTGCTCGCCAGCGCTCAGCCGCTGCGGCCTATGTTCTCCTCTTCCCGCCAACCCTACTAGTTCCAGCAGTTCGCGAGCCCGTTTTCTTCTTTCGCTCTTAGATTTTTTCGTGTTTTCCATAGGCAACTCCACATTTTCCATGGCGCTTAGGTATGGCAACAAGTTAAAAGTCTGGAAGATGAACCCGATCTTGTTCCTTCTTATCTTGCAGAGCTCCTTTTCGGGCAATTTTGCGACATCAACTTCGTCCAAAACCACTTTTCCACTCGTCGGCTTGTCAAGACAGCCTAAGACATTCAGCAGCGTTGTCTTGCCCGAACCAGAAGGCCCCATAATCGCAATGAACTCGCCCTTGTTCACTTGAAGATTCAGGTTGGATAGAGCTTGAATTCCACGTTTGCCCATCGTGAAAGTTTTGGACAGGTTCTCCGTTTTCAGAACAGCCTCACTCGTATCTCATCGCCTCTGCTGGTCTTGTTCTTGATGCTCTCCAAGCTGGGTACAAACTGCCAACGGCGCCGAGTAAGACAGCAGCACCGAGTGCGATCAACATGAGCTGCGGGGTCAAAGAAGCTGAAGCAGCGGTTGACCCAGTTTGGGCAGTTTGCCCAGAATTGAACTGAAAACTATTTGATGAGCCAAACAGGTTTATGCTAGGAAGCAGAAGCCCTGATAGGACTGGCGCTGCGACGTACCCTATGCCGATGCCGACTACGCCAGCCACCAGACTTAACAGAATCCCTTCGAGCATGAACTGACTCATGACATTCCAGTTGCTGAATCCTATCGCCTTGAGTGTACCAATCTCCTTGGTTCTTTCCCGCACCGTATACAGCATGACAAACAAGACGATCAAGCTTGCAGCAACGACTGCCACGGCAATCTCTTGAGTCGCGATCGACTGGGTCTGGCTCAGAGTTGATTCAGCATTCGATAGTGTCTGACTATACGTCGTCTGCATGTTCTGAAGCTGAGTTAAACGATCATTGTAAGTCGTGACGGTAAGCCCTGAGTACGCTGCCTCTATCGCTGTAGCTATCCCATCTACGTCTGAAGTGTTCTGCGCGTATATGTCAAGCCTGCTTACGTTTCCTGCATTACCGGTTACGACTTGGGCATCAGTGATGTTCATATACACTGTTCTTGTTTCGGAGAAAACTTGACCTTGACCTCCTTCGCTTGTTTGGTTACAAATTCCTGCTACCAAGAAGGATACGCCATTGATGTCCACGCTTCCACCAACTCCTACTCCGAAGTATTCTGTGAGGTTTGAACTCATGATAAGAACCCCACTATCTCCTTCACGTAGATTTCTGCCCCCCGCTGTTATGTTCGTCGGCAGCGTAGAGTAGTTCTCGATGAAGGAGGAATTCAGGCAAACGCCCGTAATCGTATAAAGGGGTCTGGAAATCGTGAAGTTTCTTCCACCAGGTCCAGTGATTGTCTCTGAAGTTGTCTCATTGGAGGATATCTGAAGAAAAGGCACAACATCTTTGATACCTTCAATAGAAGCGATATCTTCAACCTCGGTCTCGTTCATGAAAACTGCTTGTTCGGATTCGCCTGGCGGCTGGCCGAATATATATCCTGATGAAGTTCCTGATGGCGCTCCTGAGAACTGGCCTCGCCCAGATGAAGTTGTAACTTCTATCAGTGTTGATGTCTTGTTGATCTCTTCTTGCATGGTTGTAATAGTACTGTTGAAGCGTTCAGTTAGGCTCTGCGTAGATGTCTGGTTTGCGAAGATCCCAGAAGGGATGGAAACCATGATTGCCATGGAGAAGCCTAAGGCAACAATTACCAATAGCGTCCTCATTTTCCTTCTCGACATGTTCCTGACTGCCCTTGTCAAAGCACCCAAATGCTCCACCTTTCCGAAATTGTTAAGAAGAGACAACCAAAAAGGGATGGGGAAGAAGTGGCTATTGTAATGTCTCCCACCGGTGATGGGCATATCTTGCTTGCATCCATTGCTACCATCTTCCTTTTTGGTTGTCTGGTTTGTTCGACGACAGCTAGTTATTAAACTGTTTTTCAGAATTAGACCCAATTCTCTTCCTAATGCGATCACTAGATAACTGAATCCCAGTTCTCTTAACGGCTTTGGCAGTCGTGATGCAGGGCGGCAGTGCCTCGATGGATAATGGAACAGAGTTATTCAATGACTGAAGCAACGCGTCTTCTTAGGAAGTCGCAAAGACTGGCTCTTGCGAGTTCCTTTTGGCGCGCATTCGAGAGAGAAGTCGTGGAACAAGCTTCTCTGCCAGAACAAAGGCAACGGTTGCGTAAACGACTCCGCCTATGATATCCACTACGTAATGCTCCCCAAGATAGACTGCACTGAACCAGACACCAACAGGAAACAGAAGAACTGGCAACGCCTTTTTCTTTCCAATTTTTAGAGCGTAAAGTGAAATTAGCCAAGGATACGCTGAGTGAAGGCTGGGGAACGCTGCATACAGGTTAGGCTGAATGTAATCAAAAATGGTGTGATAGACGGGTACACCTACATTGCTATCTACTTGAAATAGGATTCTGGTGGCGTTAACTCCGAACCATGGTGGCGCAACAGGATAAATCAGGAATGTTACCAAGGCGCTGTAAGTGCAAATCGCAAAGGCAAGAGTGTACCCCCAGTAATCTTTGTGTCGATACTTCCACAATATGAACGCAACGACAGTTGGAGCTATGAAGTGCAGAGAATAGAACAAGGCTCCCAGATAGTCCAAAATAGGAGCCCTGTAGAACTGCTGAAGCAAAAGCGTTGGGACAACACCGAACAATCGTAATTCAGCGCTTATGGGTTCCTCAACATGCACAAATCTGGGCATGCTACCAACAAGTCCATTCATGGCCGCATAAGCTAAGAAAAGAGTGACAAACGGAACCCAATCTCTTACAAAACGTCTACTCCATTTGTTGTACGCAGCATATATTAAGAAGCATAAAGCTACGAATTCAGGTCCTGGAAACACATTATATGCCAAGTAAAAAACGCAGAGAATCGATGCATAGATGGCCGGAAACACTAATGTATGGCTTGACTTAGCTCCATCTTCTTCAGACATCTTCTCCACTGGCTCTAAACACCACGAAATCGTTACAGTTGATCGAGTTAAGGTGTATTATCACGATTTACCCATGTTCCTTATTGATTGTCCTGTTCTACTAAAAAGCAGTCATATTAAACGTTTTTCCAGAATTAGACCTCATTCGACCCTAGCCTAGTTGCTCTGCCTACTAATTATGGCTACGAGATCCCGAAGGACATGCTTATTATCGTGGTTCAAGTGAGCACGGTTTGGGTGAGTTATTTTAGAGACCAAACATTATTTCTTGTCTAACTAGCAAAAAGGAATCATTCTTCTCTCGAATAACTCAGTTTCTCAGCCGCTTCTCATTCAGTCTTTGAAGAGCTTTCTACTCCGTAGAGTCTAAGGATGGATGAAAAATCCTTAGAAGAGTGTAGGAGAACCATGATCCTGAGCACATGAGCAGCGTCTTGCACAGCACTTGCAATTTCCTCGCCAGCTGTTCGAACAACGCGTTTCGCGCGTTCCCCGAAAGGAAGGTGACAAGCTTTGGCTCTCTCCTTTATTGCAGCCGACGACGAGATTGATGTTTTACTTGTGTCCATTGTTATTATCTTCCTTCTTGGTTATCTTCTCTATTCTCCTTAGCCCTCGTCAAGGCCCAGAGCAGCTGAATGGAGAAAGGAAAGAAGGGAGAGGGAAATGGTCTTCAGCTCCTCTAGGGCCCTTACGAGTCTTTTCTCGGGGAATAGGGTGTTGCAGACTTGTTCTCAACCTCCGAATCTTCAAGAACCGCAAATTCATTAAAAACCGTTTTTCAGAATTATACCCAATTCTATCCCTAATTTGACATTAGTTCAAGCAAGACCTGACGATAAGAACTTAAGGGCACATTTATTATCTTGGCTTAAATAGATTTAGCGAAAAACTCGTTGACGTATGCGGAGCGATGGGGATGTCTGTTAATGCGCGTCCGTTCAAGTATTTACTTGGATGGCTGATTGCGGGCACAAGAGGCGGTATTAGCCGCGCCAAAATAATTCGAGCCCTAAATGAGACTCCGCGGAATGCAAACCAGTTGGCGACCCTGCTTGGGATGGATTACAGGACAATAAGGCACCATATTGAAGTGCTCGAGAAAAATAGAATAATCACATCCGCCGGAGAAGGGTATGGTAAAACATATTTCTTGTCTCCAGCGATGGAGGAGAATTACGCTCTATTCGAGGAGATTCTGAAGAAAATCTGGAAAAAGTAGAAAAAGGGGGAAATACAGATGAATGATGGTATGAATAAAAGCGTCAGAAATTGGCTAATACTCGTAACGTTGATAGTGGTAGCCATCCTAGCAGTACTGTGGGCTACATCCACCACTTGGTTTCCACGTCCTCCTTTTGAGCCTCGCCCACCTCGATTCGATATTCGTGGCGACATAGAGCTTTTCTACACGGTAGAAACAGTAGTTTCCACGATAAACACGACGCTTTCAATCTTCCTGTTACTCATATACGTTAGCATATATCAGAAGACGCGGTCAGAGTTCACGTTGGGTCTCATAATATTTTCAGCGGTTCTTCTTCTGCGTGCTCTTGTCTCCATTCCTCTAGTATACCGGGCTTTTGGTTTCTATGAGTTCGGTCTCGGCCCGTTTGCGATGTTGCCAGACCTATTCACGCTTGTAGCATTGACTCTGTTACTATATCTCAGCGTCAAATACTAAAATAGGGTTTGGACTCCACAAAAGGGGAATGCCATTGGTAATTTCCTAATCTAAGAGTGTTCAGTGAACTTGGGGTGTCGCAACTTTGCGAGAATAACAACAGTGTTAGTCGATAAATCTAATGGCAATTGGCCTCCTGTAATCTTGTTTCGTTTGCTGTTGCATTGAAATGCGTCATTCTTCGGATGCTATTCTGTTTTCCAGTGTGCCGATTTTATCTATTTCTATTCTTACGACATCACCTGCGTTAAGGAACTTGGGCTTAGGTTTGAAGGCGAACCCGACGCCTGCAGGAGTTCCCGTGGAGATGATATCGCATGGTTCCAGCGTCATCACACGGCTTAGATGATGTATAATGCCATAAACGTTGAAAATCATGTTCTTGGTTGAAGACTTCTGCCGCAGTTCCTGATTCACCCACGTGCAAACAGACAAATCAGACGTGTCGGGAAGCTGATCCTCCGTGACTATACATGGTCCCATCGGAGCGAAAGTGTCAAAGCTTTTTCCTCTAGTCCATTGCTTATCCTTGAACTGAATGTCCCTTGCTGAAACATCATTAAGAATAGTGTACCCAAAAATGTAGGATCTAGCATCCGCGGCTGACACATTTTTGGCTCTTTTTCCAACCACAACAGCCAGCTCTGCCTCATAGTCAAGCTGATTGACAAAATGCGGCTTAATTATCTCCTCATTCGGGCCAATTATTGCCGTCGCAGGCTTCATGAAAATAACTGGCTCGTCAGGCACTACAGCATTCTGCTCTGCAGCGTGGTCCCAGTAATTCAAGCCCAGACAGACAATCTTATGGGGAGACTTTATCGGCGCTAGCAGAGAAACATCTTCAATCGAATAAGAAAAACGTTGAATACCACGCCTTGGGGTTTCCTTCAGAAGCTTGTCGAGTTTCTGAATCTGACTTGCTCCCAGCACCACAAACTCTTCAAGGCTAGCAGGGAAATCCAGGATCGAGCTTCTTGCCAAGTCACGCAAGCATATTACTCGGTTGTCAATCAAAACGCCATAGCTTTCTTCTTTGTCGTTACGGAAGCGAACCAGCTTCAAGGAGGCCACTCTTAATCTCTGATAATGCCTAGGGTTGTCACCGAAACGTCAGCTTCCTCAAGTGCGTGAATGAAGGGGTTGATGCCTACGGAGTCGCTTGCAATATGGCCCGTGACAATGAGATTGCCCATTTTCTCAGCCCTAAGTTTTTCCAGATCGCCGGGGATTACGTGTATAAAGATGACCGTTCCAACTCCGTGCTCAAAATAGGCTCTCGCGATCTCATAGCCACCGTTCGTGCCAGCTCCATGAGACACGACAACTTTCCCCGCATGGTCATCGGCCTTTCCTAATCGGATCTCGATCTTCGTTAGAGCCTTCTTAAACTCAGCAAGACCGTTCAATGCGTTAACAACGTCTCTCACCTTGGAGTCCTTGGTGATCTTGCCTTTTATCTTTTCACTCATTATTCTTCGTCCCATCTCATCAAGCGGCGTGTGCACATTCATGCAAGGCATCTTTAACAACCGCGCCACATCAACTACTTGACCGTAGTTACTGGTGTGTCCTTCAATGTCCAGCTGCCTAAGCTTTCTACTTGCGGCCTTCTCCGCTTCAGCTCTCGGTATTCCAGCATCCATCATCTGCTGAATGTGCCTCTTGAAAACAATATGGAAACCCAAAGAACCTGCTGTTCCACCCATCGGGTGATGAGCAATCACCGCATCAAAATGCAGCTGTTTAGCGAGCAAGAGTTCCGGAACTCCAGCATCTAGCCCGAACAAGACCTTCTTGATGTTCTTACCACTCACGTAGATCTCACTGTCTTCAGGCACTTTCCTAAACCCAACAAGCTTCAGCGCCAAATTCATAATCTGTTCAGTATCCATAGAATCCCTCCACATGATCCTTGCCGTAACAGCGTAGCCACTATTTCTCGTTGTAGGCTTTTAAATGCTAGCACTTTGGACGCAGAAAACATACTATAATGCTGAGAAGGATCATGATCTTTGGACAGAGAAAGGAGGCGTGGCTGGATTATGATGTTTACTCAAGGACGAAGATGTTCTTCTTTCGGCCCATTTCCTTGAGTATCTTCGGCCACACTGTGACGCTGACTTCACCGAGGTGGGCTTTCTTGAGTATTGCCATTTGAGTGCGCGACTGTCCGATGCCGCCGCCGATGCTAAGCGGAATCTCGTTCTTGATTATTGCTTGGTGGTATGGGTACTTTAGGAAGTCGAGTTGGTCAGTCAATTCCAACTGCTTTTTAAGCGTTTGACCGTTCACGCGTATTCCCATCGATGACAACTCGTGACGGCGCTTCGTCACATGGTTCCAGACCAAGATGTCGCCGTTGAGGCCGTGCATAGGTTTGCCATTCTTGGACTTTGTCTCAGTTACCCAGTCGTCATAGTCCGCCGCCCTCATTTCATGGGGGTAGCCGTCTTTAAGCGTCCATCCTATTCCGTAGATGAAAACTCCAGGATGCTCCTGCAGAATCTTCGTCTCACGCTGTTTGCGCGGAAGGGTAGGATACTTGTCGAGGATGTCCTCGGCGTGAATGAATTCGAGCTTGTCAGGGAGGTCAGGATACTTGTCCGTCTTCAACTGTGGAAAGAGCTTCTGCACGTGTTTCTCAGCGCCTTTGATAACCTTCCAGATCTTCTCAACAGTTTCAGTCAGGTACTTGAGGTTACGTTCCTTCTCAGTTATCGCCTTTTCCCAGTCCCACTGATCCACATAGGCGCTGTGATCATGGTCGAGAAAGTAATCCTTCCTCACTGCGCGCATGTCAGTGCATAAGCCTTCACCCGGCTTCATCCCGAACTCTTTCAGAGCCATGCGCTTCCACTTAGTGGCAGCTTGGACTACTTGAGCGTCGATGGGATGCTTGTCGTAATCGTTAGAAATGTGAAATTGGATAGGTGTACGCGAACCATCACGGTCCAGAAGGTCATTCACGCCACTTTCAACGTCTACGATGAGCGGGACCTGAACCATTACCAGATTAAGCTCTTTGCACAGGTGCTCCTCAATGTGGTTCTTCACTGCGTAGATTGCGATCTGAGTGTCTCTTGGGTTCAAAATAGAGCGATAGTTTTTTGGCAAGATCTTCTCCAGCTCTTCATAGTTGCCAATGCCTGGACCGGCAAGATCCGCTTTTTTGTCTCCCATCATATATGACACATCAACTCCCATGCCATAACCCACAATATAAATTTTCTGTGAAAGACCACAAAGACATCTCATACACTCAGCAGTCTTGCCAAGTCGCCGAAAAGGCAGCGGTCATTCTTCTGCAAAGTTTCAAAGGACTATTGGCTTTGACTTAGTGCTCTTTGCAATGCTTCAATAACATTTTGTTTTCCCATGGCAACCAAGTAAGGTCCCAGTTTTGGTCCTTGCGAAGCCCCCAACAGGATAGCATACAAAATCTTGAAAAAGGTGCCCGGCTGCAAGCCATTCTTCTTGGCAGCGTTGAAAATAGCATTTTGCAGTTTGTCAGCGTCCTCTTCAACCTTCAGAACCTCGATCAACTCTGCTATGGCCACCTTTTCGTCACCGGTTAGGCTCACCGCTGTCTCTTTTATCTCCTCGAAATCCTTGATCCAATTAGACGCAAACTCGACTCGCTTTTTCAGATTTTCATCCAACGTTTGACCTTTCGGCAAGTAGCCATACCCTTGAAGCTTTTCAGCTATGAACTCCAATTCGTTTCCGCTAGGCGCCATTTTAGCTAGAAAAGTCAACAGATTATATGGAACGTGAACGGTGGGCTTTCTGGGCGGTTTCAGAGACCACACGTACTCGTACAATCCCTTGATCTTGGCAAGTTCTCTGCTGTCCTTGGCTGATTTGCGCCCAAAGTAAACGTCCTCCAAATGGTCCAATTCACTCATGTAGGAGGGGATGTCGCTAACATCCAAGGTTCTTGTGCCCACAAACCTCTTTAGCATCAGCAGCAGCAACGATTGTGAAGACCCGTAACGGAGCCAGACCTGCGGCGTGAAAACGTTCCCAGTTGACTTCGAAATCTTCTTGCCACTCTTGTCGAGGAACAGCTCATACTTGGCATGAGTAGGTGGTTCATGACTGAGTATCTCTAGACAGATTCTGTCATTTATCCGCACTGAATCAGCTATGTCCTTACCATAAGCCTCAAACCTGATGTCAAGGGCTTTCCATCTCGCAGCAAACTCGCCCTTCCAAGTCAGCTTGCCCTCACCTTTAGTGACGTCAGCTTCACCCTTGAAACCGCAGCCTTCAATCCATTTGCCCTTGATCTCCATGCCTTCACAAGCATACAAAACCTTATCCTCATCAGGCAAAAACTCTGAAACCTTAGTAGTATACAATCGTCCACAGCTACCGCAAACCGCAAAGTATGGTAGAACCTCAGTGTAACGTTCCTGACCAACTTCCTCCTTAACGATTTCCCCAACCCTCTTCGCATTCAGCAGCAAAGTTCTAATCTCCTTGTTCAAGACGCCCTTCTCATAGGCTTCCTTTGCAGACATGTAATGATATTCAATACTGCACTTGTCCAACGCGTCAAGCAACAACGAACTCATATGTCTACCATAGCTTTCATGACAACCATAGGGATCTGGAATACTTGTAACTGGAAACCCCAAATACTTCTCCAATGAGTCAGGCAATCCAGCTGGAACCTTGCGCAAGCCGTCCTTGTCATCACAGAAGGCAACAAGCTCGGAACGATAACCTTGCTCTCGCAAGGCCAGTGTAACAGCGTAAGATCTAGTCGCATCACCCAGGCTGCCGATATGTGGAAGACCAGAGGCGCCAAGACCCATCTCGGTCCTAATCAAATCCAAACTTCTGCCAATTTTACGCTCTCTTTCAATGATTTTTACGACCATCTTGTCGTACCATGTGCCGCGGCCAATCGTTTTCTCACTCATATGAGGAACCATCTGCAATAATCATTACTTTGGAACAGAATAAAAAGTATTTAGAAATAAAGGGGGAAGCTACTTTCGTTTTAAAGCTGCTGCAATCGCCAGAGCAGCCAAAGCCAGCAACAATATCGCCAAGGAATAGTACCATCCGTAGCCATACACAAACCATGCTGCACCAACCGCCACCAGAAGCAAGCCCCATGAAAACGTGCTGAATGGCCCACGCTCATATTTTTGAGGCGAAGAATACCGCATACCGCCCAGAACTGCAAGCCAACAGCCGGACAAAACAATTATCAACGGCAATATCAACGTCCAATCCTTTACGATTTGCAGTGGCTGGTAGAGAAGTATGCTGACCACTACGATTATCAGAAAAACTCCGATGGAAATTAGACCTCTCTTTCCAGTGTCAGCCATAATTCATTCCCCTTGGCTATATTTTTGCGCCGCACTCTGGGCAGAACTTTGAAGACGCAGGAACGATCTTCCCGCATTTTGAGCATGTTGTCGTACCGCTTGAAGGGGGGGTTATCGTTGTTCCACACTCAGGGCAGAATTTAGACGTTGCAGGAATCTTCCCACCGCATTTAGGACAGATGACCAGAGCAGCTGCCGGCGCCTGAGCTGGACCAGTAGGGGTCATTATTTGCGGTATGAGCACCATGCCCGTGCCAAACCCGGCACCTGACGATTTGCCTAGCGATTCAGCTGCTTTCTTAACCGTTTCCATGCGCAGCACTTCTTCAGGTGCAGCCTTTCCCGTCCTGAGCCAGAACAGTCGTTCACGGTACTCAGGTGTGGTGTCAATTCCTTCAAACTTCAAGTCCGTCAGTTCCAAGCCAATCCGCTTGAAGTAGTCCATGATAGCGTTTTTGACTATCACTGAAGTTACGTCAAGTTTTGTGAAGACCGAAAGCAAATCATAGTGCGAAAGCTCATCAATCATCTTCTCATTCAGGAAACCCCGCAGATAATTGTCGACGTCTCCAGTGGAGTAAGCGTTCTGTCCACCGACTACCTCGTTAACGAATAACTGTGGGCTCTCAACCTTGAACCAGAATGTGCCGAAAACCTTCAATGGAGCAAGTTCGGTTGTCTGAGCTTGTGTTCCATATTTTCCTGCAAAAACCTTTGTTGAGATGAAAATCACTGCAGCCTTGAAAGGTTTCTCCTTGTAGCCTGCAATGCGCGAGAGCAAGCCGGTCAGCAACGGCAGATTCAGTGTGGTCAACATGTGTCTTCCAGCATTGAACACGTCGTAAGCTTTGCCATCTCTGAAGAAGACAGCCACTTCATACTCGTGTACTATTAGTTGAGCTCCCCACGTTATGTTTTCGTCAGGGTATCTCCACAGAATATCTTCGGCGCCAGCATTATTCCATTCTATAACTTGTGGCATTTCAACTCACTCCTAAGATCACTTCTTGTCTCTTGTCAAAAGTTTCCTCGAAATCCTCTAGGGAGTCAGAAAGAGTCTGAACACGTTCTTTCGCCTTGTCGAACTTTTGCTTTGAAACTTCCGATTTGAATGTTGAAACTTCAGTAACTATTTTGTCCGCGCTGCCAACCAGTTGATTGTCGAAATCAATCATCCTGTCAAGCGCTCCTTCCTCAATCTTAACGATGTCAAAGAAACCTGCATACCCGTAAGAGGCATGATTCACTTTCTCACTGACGCGGTCAAATCTTGCAACAAGACGATCCATATCAGTTAAAACGTCAAATGATCGACGATCAGACAGCTTTTGAAAAATGGTCTTAAGGTCATTTCTAATTTGCGATATTTTCAGGTACAGATGGTTTCGAATAAGCTTGTCAGATTCTCTTCGCATCTCCTTCTCTTTGTAGCCGCGAAAGCCAGGCAGTGCTGCAGCTATTCGCTCAGAAAGCCTCATTTGCTTGCTGGCCTTGCCATAAACATCCTTATTTTCGCTCATGAATCGTTACCTCGCTCTATTTTTTCGATTCACACATGAAATAGATTGTTGCTTTTAAAGTTTCTTAAAGCACTCCAAACCCAGAAGAGGGAATATCACCTTTGATAACCGTGCCAGATGCTCCATCGAATAGCAGCTGGTAGAGTTTGCCCTTGTACTCAAACTTCACAAACCAAATTGGCGCGTGCAAATAGACGACCTGCTTCACGTCGATGGTTGTGTTCATGTCTATGATCTTGTCAACATCCTCCTGTGCTAGGTAGCGATGATGCTGATCAATCTGTTGCCTTGCAAGCTCTACAGCATCATCTCTGTCGACCTCACTATTCAAGACCTTCGCAAATCCTTCAATCTTTCTGAAATCAAATGGGATCTTGCCCTCCAGTGGAACATCGTACTCTTTTGTCGGAAATTCTGTTGCTTTTCTCGCCAGCACCAGCCAAGAGTATGCTTTCTCAATTTTCCCTTCCTTGACGACAGCCGGCGCTATGCGCTCGAAAACCCCCTTGTAGCTGCTTTTCGCTTCAACAGACACAACCCAAAAAGGCAAATAAACCAAGTCCTTCTCCATGATTTTCGACTTCTTAGCCAGATCTGAAGGTTTGAGAAAACCGGTGCGCATCCAGTCTAGGATAGGCGTGTTCACAGACGCTAAATCATACTTGTTCAGCAAAATGGAATGCTCGAAAGTGAATGGTTGACCTGTCTCTATGACGACCGTGTAACCGCAGTATTTGCATGTGGCTAATATTTCGCCGGGCTTGAATGGTATTGGCGCACCACAATGCGAACAGTGTATCTCGTCAACAACCGCCATGTTTTCTATACCTTCGCTTTCGCTCTCTTCAATACTTCTCTTGCCACGATGACACCTGACGCGGAGGCTTGAATGAGTCCTCTTGTGACGCCGGCGCCATCACCGACAGTAAACAAGTTATGGACTCTGGTCTCCAGACAATTACTCAGTTCAAGCCTTGAAGAATAGAACTTCACCTCAACACCGTACAGCAAGGTGTCTCTGGAGTGTATGCCTGGAGCTATCGTGTCCAAGGCCTGAAGCATCTCCCTTATGTCAGCAAGATAACGATAAGGCAAAACAAAACTCAGGTCGCCCGGTGTAGCATTCTTCAAAGTGGGTGTCACCACGCTTCTACTGATCCTTTCAGGTGTTGATCGCCTACCTGACTCCAAGTCGCCCAAACGCTGCACTATAACGCCGCCGCCTAGAAGGTTTGAAAGACGAGCGATGTATTTTCCATAGGCTATGGGTTCTTTGAATGGCTCCGTGAAAGACGTGCTAACCAAGATGGCGAAGTTCGTGTTCTCCGTCTTGCTTTCTGCATAGCTTTGGCCGTTAACAGTCAGAACTCCGTCGTAGGATTCTGTTATCACTTGACCATAAGGCGCAACGCAGAAAGTGCGAACTTGATCGTCAAAAGATCTGGAATAGTAGATGAGCTTAGGCTCATAAAGAACACTCGTCAACTCCTCCATGACAGAAGACAAGACTTCAACCCTTATACCGATGTCCACCGGATTGTTGAGAGTCTTCAATCCAAGGGTCTGAGCTTCTGTCTGAAGCCATTCAGCCCCACTTCTACCAGGCGCCACGATAACATATTTTGCACGAAGGCTCTCGCCACCAACGGTCTCAACGCCTTCAACTACGTGATTCTTCACTATAAGCCCTTTAACATCAGTTTTGGGTCTGAACTCAACTTTGCCGTTTAGTTCCTGCCGCATTTTGCGAAGAGTTTCAGCACACCATTCGGTTCCCATATGTCGAATTTCTTGGCGAATAAGCTTAAGACCAGCAAGCGCTGCCTTCCGTTCAATTTCATCAATTCTTTCAACGTTCGTACCATAGGTCTGTTCAGTTGCCCCGAATCTACGATAAACGCTGTCAGCATATTTCACAAGCTGTTCAAGTTCCTTGGTTGAAACATACTGATTCAGCCAACCACCTACATCAGTAGACAACGTGAGCTTACCATCACTGAAAGCCCCTGCTCCACCCCACCCGGACAAAACCGTGCACGGGTCACAATGTACACATTCAAAGCCGCGGCTTGATGGACATTTGCGCTGGTTTATGTCCTGTCCCCGATCCAACATGAGAACCTTAAGGTTATTCTTTTGCGTGAGCTCAAGAGCCGAAAAGATCCCTGCTGGTCCTGCACCGACAATTATTACGTCATACTTCAAAGGGCTTATCCCCTGAAACCCAAAGCTAGATGTAACAACTAGCATATATTTCTAGCGAGCATGCTGATGGTGAAAACTCCAGCGGTTACTTTCCCCTTATAGGTACGAGACAGAGAAACATCAGGGTCGTTTTCCCCGTGTTCTTGAACTGGTGCAGCTCGTTAGGAGCAACAAAAACAACGTTACCAGGCACAATTCTCTCTTCTCCACGCTCTCCGACTACCACACCTTTGCCTTTCAAGACAAAGGCCTCATGCTCCCAAGGATGAGTATGCAAGGGACTGCTGCCTTCAGGCTCCATCTCAAAAAGTCTCATGGCAAAGCTCGGCGCGCCCATTTGTTTCGTAATAAGCCAACGCACCTTCAACTTTGATGCACCCTCATCCGCGTCCTTCGCTTCAACATTCGTATATGGAAATACTCGCATTCCGTTCACTCTTCTCAAACTAATGACAGCGAGCAACTATTCTCTGTTCTCTCTTAATAATTGTAGCTACCCTCACAGGCAATTCTTGCATATCCCCGAGTGCTGCAAAAGACGAGAAAACCTTCTCTCTCTCGAATTGAAAAACTAGTCCTTTATTGCTTCTATGACGCTCATAACGTTCCACAGTTTCACTCTAGTGTACTGTGGCATATTTGGATCCTGCAAAATCTCATCCAGAAGAGATATCGCGTTTGCAGCATTAACCGCAGGAGTGTATTCAGTGTTCTGCAAAGCGCTAATGGAGTCTTTTGCGGCTCTCCTAATGTTTCTCGGCGTTGTATTATCCTCAGAAACCTGAGAAAGAACAGAAATCGCCTGCTTTATCCGCTCTTCATATTCCTCCATCAGCTTCTTCCTGACCATAATCTCCACCTTGAAACACATGCGGTAACGCTGTTATATAAGAACTCGCACCTATTTACTTTGGGGTTTGGTAATTTGTCGCGCAAAGAGCCCAAAGACGGCGACGTCAAACGCATGGCAGACCTACTGAGACAAGGCTCAACCCTCACAGAACTAGCATGCCCTGTTTGTGCTTCTCCACTCTTCAGGCTGAGAAATGGAGACGTCTGGTGCGCAAAATGCGAAAAGAGAGTCATAGTAGTCAAAGAAAGTGAGGAAGCCGAAAAGGCCACAAAGTCAATTGTGTTGGAAACGCTCGAAAAAATGCTACTGGCGAAGGTTCAGGAAATACAGGAAAAGATGCAGCACACAAACGACCCCGAAGAACTGCAAAAACTGGGCGTAACCCTTTCAGGTTTGCTGGACAACGTTGAAAAAGCAAGGAAAGCAAGAAAGGTCTAGGTGGAAAACCGAGGGAATACTCGGATTCTACGAGAACTTTCCCCAGACCATCCATAGGATGGCGCGTTTCTCCGTTTCGTTCTCAACAAGGAAACTGCAGCAAGTACTCATAGAGACGTTTCGGAAAATGAACACTAAAACGTACAACATTGAAGATCTTGCATCTCCTTCGGTGCCAGCGTGCACAGTTGACCTCGAGTTCGGGATAGCAGAAGGCAAAGGCTTCAACTACGTCGACCAAGAAGAAACCGACAGAACACTGCAAGCAATACAGGAAAAGCCCCTTAGAATAATGGACTTCCTTTGCGCATTACGCTATCACAGAACACAGGGAAAAGAGAGAACTGCTTTGAGGTTCGACTATTTCATGCTACGTCTAGCCTTCAAGGAGGGCTTGATGGAGATGCGAATTCTCCATGAAAGAGGGCCAAGACACGTTGAACCACAAGATCTCATGCGCCTTGTCGCAGATGAGATCAACCAAGCCTGCAAGAAGAAGGCGCTGAAAATGCTTGACCTTGCTTAGCACACTCGCTCCAGAAACGCTAAAACCAATTCCAACAGGTCTCCCCCAACTCTCTCTTTTGACGAATTCCCATCTATCGGCGTAAGTTCGCCGTTTTCAACGAACCGCAAGTAAACCTCTCGAACCCTGCGCTGCGTCTCAAGATTCTCCATAACTGACCTGTTCGGCTTCAACCTTTGAACAACCGTCTCCGGCTGCACGTCAATGAACACCGCCAAGCTGGGCTTTATAGCATGTTTGTTTATTTGCCTGATCCAGTCCAAGTCGACTCCTGCCGCTCCCTGATAAGCCAGAGACGAGTACAAGTAACGGTCCGAAATTACAAGTTTTCCCGCGTTCAGGGGTGGGAGAATCTCCTTCTCCACGTGTTCCGACCTGTCAGCTGCAAAAAGCAGAGCTTCAACAACACTTGAACCACGTTGCTTGACATCCAAGCAATATTCTTTTATGAAGCGACCAACGCTTCCTTGCGTTGGTTCAGCCGTGTAAACCGCATCGTACTCAGCTTTCAGCCTACCCACTAGCAGCTTTGTCTGCGTTGTCTTGCCGCAACCATCCAGCCCTTCAACACAGATGAAAAAACCCTTTTTCTTCATAGGATCCATCCTTTAGGATTTCAGGCGTTAGACATTATAAGAGTGAAGACACATTTACAGCTATATAAAAGTCTGAGGAAACCCGTCATGCCCAAAAGCTATTGGGGCGAAATAAAAGACCCTGTACACGGTTACGTCTACATAACCGAACAAGAAAAGGAAATCATAGACTCATACCCTGTGCAGAGACTACATAGACTCCGACAACTTGCAGGATCAGAATACGTTTATCCAGGAGCCAACCACACCCGTTTTGAACACTCCATAGGCGTCATGTACTTAGCAAGCAGAGTCGTCGAGAACTCGGGCATTTCACAACACATAAATGAAGATGAAGCTAAACTCGTCAAAATCGCAGGTTTGCTTCACGATGTTGGACACGGGCCATTCTCACATGTCTTTGAACCCCTCCTCGACAAGGAACTTGGCAAAACCCATGAAGACTTAACAACTTGGATAATTGAAAACAGTGAATTGAAAGAGATATTGAGAAGAAACGGATACCATCCAGAAGAAGTGGGGAAGCTAGCTGTCGGAAGGCTTCATAGACCGCAGAAAGCCTTCTTGGACCAAGTAATAAGCAGCGCCGTCGATGTGGACAAACAAGACTTCATAGTCAGGGACACATACCATACGGGTGCAGAGTACGGGTTTGTAGACATTTTCAGATTAATCCACGCATTGGACGTGCTGGATGGAAACTTGGCTGTCGACTTGGGTGCATTGTCAGCACTTGAATCCCTCATAATTGCCAGGATGGAATCGTTCAGGAGCATATACTTTCACAGGGTTGGAAGAGCCGCTCAAATAATGCTGGCTACGGCGATGGAAAAAGCAAATGGCGAACTCGGATTCACCCGATTCAAGACGCCTGATGAGTATATGGCCATGGATGACTACACAGTTTGGACGGCGTTAAAGAATTGCAAGAAGTCAAACGCGATAATTAGAGACCTTGAAAGAAGGAGGTTGCTAAAATGCGCGTATGAAAGAACCTTCTACGAAAAAGACGCTATGATTTCAAACATTTTCGGCCGCGAAACCCACAGAACACAACTTCAAGCCGATATTGCAGAGAAAGCAGGGATTGCAGCAGAAGAAGTGATAATTGATGTCCCCACGGTACCTTCTGTTCCCTATCACCATTCGGCACTTTTGGAGCCCATGGAAGTCCCAGCCTTCTATAAAACACAGAGCGGAGAGAAAATCCCGCAACGCTTGAGCGAGATTTCAAAGATCTTCGAAACCCTCAGAGGCTTCATAAACATTCTCCGGGTCTACACGAAAGAAGAAAACCGTGAAAAAGTCAGCCGTGCAGTATCAAAGACTCTAGGCGAAGTACCCGCAACCGCAAAAACATCCTATTAGAGAGCATGACAATGCGGAACAAAACCCTGAAAGGCCGCGTAGTCGTTGAAGGACACTGCAAAGCCAAAGCACTGGTTTCAATGAAGCCAATAAGCTTTCTTGGAGGAGTAGACCCGGCAACCGGCAAAATAATCGAAAAGGATCATGACTTATGCGGAGAAAGCGTGAAGGATAAGATCTTGTGCTTTCCACATGGCCACGGTTCAACGGTTGGCAGCTATGTTTTATACTCCTTATCTAAACGACATCTAGCTCCAAAAGCCATAATCAATCAAACGGCTGACCCCGTCGTAGTTGTCGGAGCAATAATTGCAAACATTCCAATGATCGACCAAGTGGACATCAGTCTGATCAAAACAGGCGACTTGATTGAAGTCGACGCAAAGAAAGGCGTTGTCAGAATCCTAACAGACGGAGAGAGCTAAGCATCTATGTATTTGACAAAAGAAGAAGAACGAATCTGTGATGGCGAGCAAGGCTGGACAGACCAGATTTGTATGCAAATCCTCGTCCGCCTAGGCGAACTCTTCAGCGCCGCAAAGCTTGTTCGGATAAGTTCTGCACACGTTTCGGGGGTCTCATACAAGACGCTGGGAGATGCACCTGCAGAATTTCTGGAAACGTTAGCCAATGCAGGCGGAAAGGTAAGAGCCAGAGCCACCTTGAACCCGCAGAGCTTCGACACCGAATACTTGGGCAGAAGACTAGAACGAGGTCTACGAGAGAAGCAATTGAACATACTGAAACAATTCGCACGAATGGGATTCACTGAATCTTTGACTTGCACCCCCTACTATCTGAAGAAACCAAAATGCGGTTCGCATCTGGCTTGGGCAGAATCATCAGCCGTGGTCTATGCAAATTCCGTAGTTGGAGCATGGACAAACCGTGAAGGTGGGCCAAGCGCGCTTGCCGCAGCAATAATCGGCAAAACTCCAGATTATGGAATCCATAAACCCGAAAATCGGCTACCGAAAATTCTAGTTAATGTAAGCATGCCACTAAAGAATGAGTCAGAATTTGGGGCGCTAGGAATCCATCTTGGCAGACTGCTAAAAGACGAGATTCCAGCTATTCAAGGCTTAGGAAACACCCCGGAAACTTGCTTAAAACAATTAAGCGCGGCGTTGGCCTCAACAGGCATGGTCAACATGTTCCACCTCAATAAAGGAGCGCAAACAAAAACGGAAAGACTGGAAAGAATAGGTGTGGAAACCAAAGACATTAGGAAAACGGTCGAAAGCCTCTCAACCCGAGAACAATCTGAGCCTGACCTTGTATTCATCGGCTGCCCCCACTGCTCACTTGGCGAAATTAAAGAGATTGCTTTACTCATGAAGGACAAGAAGGTTAACGAGGAAACAGAATTCTGGGTGTGCACTTCATACTGCATTAAAGAAAAAGCAAGAGAATACGTCGCCCAGATAGAGAAGAGCGGTGGGCACGTGCTGGCAGGTGTCTGTACAATAGTGTCGTGGACTGAAAAACTTGGAATAAGAACGATCATGACGAACTCAGCGAAAACAGCTTACTATGCGCCAACGATGAACAAAGCCGAAGTCACGTTCAAACCACTAAACGAATGCTTAGCCACAGCGCTCAGAGGATAACCTTTATTCGAATGAAGAAATATTCTGCATGGTGCACCGAGCTAAAGGGCTCCGGTAGTATAGTCCGGTCAAGTATTCCGGCCTTTCGAGTCGGAGACCCGGGTCCAAATCCCGGCCGGAGCACCACACTTCTGGTTCGGTTCTCTCGCATATTTTTCTATGTCGAAACCGCAGTTTCGCAATACATTTTCGGCACGTTTTTGGAGGATTAGCGAGTGGTTAATCGCTGGGAAGAGTATCTGAAAGTTTCTGAATGGACGAGCAGTTATCTGAGTGTGAACAATCTTCTTCGGCACCTCAAATTTAGGAAGATTGGCAGTGAAGATTCCCGATGTACTTATGGCAATGCTGTTTATGCATTTTGCAAGTACTCTGGCAAGTTGCCTGATGAACTGGTAGCATTACAGAAAGTTGATATTGAGAAGTTGATAGAGGATTTCTGCTATCATAAAATGGACCACGGATGGAAGAGCCCAAGAACAGCAAATACTGCCCTGTTCATGCTGAAGACCTTTTTCAAAGTCAACGGTTTCAAAGGCAGCGAAAAACTTGAAGTTGAGTGTTTCCATCAGTCTGCCCGAGATAGAACAAGGCCTGAATACATACCAACCTTGGATGAAGCTCGGAGGATGGCTAACGTGGCTGGCTCTTTAAGAAATCGCGCAATTGTTTTTTTCATGGTGTCCACGGGGTTAAGAAATGGCACCGTGCGGGCACTTCTATTTGGCGAGGTGAAAGAGGAGCTTGAGAAGGGCGCGGTGAATATCCTTATCAAGGTTCACAAGGGCATGAAAAGAATTGTACATTCAGCCTGCAAAGGCAACATAGAGTATTCAGTTTTCGCATCTGAGGAAGCGACTGAAGCGCTAAAACTCTACCTTGGCCATCGGCGAAGATTCGGGGAGATCCATGACGAAGAGGTGTTGTTTTGCTCTGAGCATAATCGACTTTCGCGCAATGAGAGAGTTAAGAAGCCTTTGACGGCCAGAGAATTGCAGGTTATAGTTAAGACTGCGGCGTGGAAAGCGGGCATAAAGGAATGGAAGAATGTTGTTCCGCATTGTCTCAGGAAAACCTTCGACTCAATTTCACGCAGTCGTTTCGCTGACGGAGGCACACTAGACCTGAAAACTCAGGAGTACTTTATGGGTCATATCCTGGGAGGAAGCATGGATACCTATTTCGACAAAACAAAGATTGACGAACTGCGCAAAGAATACGCAAAACTCGTGTTCAAACCACAGGAACAAGCGAAAGTTGAGGTCTTAGAGTCGTTACGGAACATAGCTGAAACTATGGGCGTTGATTATGCTCAACTTGAAGAATCCAAGAAAAAAGAGTTGGGCAGACCCCTTCAGGATGCAGAGAAACTAATCATTATTCAAGAGGCTTTCAAACAAGCAGCGAGGGCATTGAAAACTACTAGCGAAGCAAAAGCTAAAAATACATTCTCTGAAAACGGACCAGGCGAAAAATCCTCAGACAAGCAAGACTCGACACGTAAGACCCAATTTACCTCCGAGGAAGGGCGGACAGGACACCCCTTTATTTCGCCAAAAACTCCATTATCAGAATCTGTTTCAACAATGGTTTCATCACCACAACTCGACAAGCGAACCTGTACAAGTGCAACCAAGAATTATGAAGCTGAATCGATCCAGTTCAGCTTGAGCATGACACCACAAGAACGCTCCATTAGACCCAAACAAACTCGGAACAAAAGACACTGGTCAGAATTAGAACGTAAAGGTAACTCCGATCTATTACAATTCCTCAAACACACAGGTTAGTGCGGTTCTCAAGTATCTGTCATATCATGAAGTAACAAATCTCCTGATCTTCGGAATTTGCCTCCGCAAGCTAAATTCCGATTTGCGCCAAAAACAACAGTGATCTTAAAACTAGCGCGCTGGCCTGTCCCTAAAATGGTTAAAAATGGTGTTTGTTCCTTTTTTGGGGTTTGGGAGCGGTTTTGAGGCGCATTTGCTGTTAACTTTCAAAAGCATGCTTTGGAGTTCCAATCGGGCTAGGTGCAGCCTTCACGGTTCTGAGCTTGGACCTGAAAATGGGGAATGGGAATCGTATAGATTTGCTATATTGAAGAAGAAATTCGTGGAAAAAGATTTTTCCAGGCTCCAAGTCCCCATCAAGCTAACTCTGCACTACGTGGGCGCATGCACTCACGCGACCTGTTCAACCTATATTACGGGTACATGCATGTATATTAGTGTTTGTGTAAATTACGAAAGTCTTAATAGACACAAACACACATTTGCTATCTAGGGCGAGAGGATGTTCGTTGAAGTTGCTATCTTCATAGTAATTTCAAGTTTCTGCAACCTCGTTGGCTTCATTAGGAAAAAAAATGGCCTCACTCAAAGAATCCTGATAACCATTTTGTTCTACAGCTATGGCATAGCTTCAGCTTCAACAGTCTTCACAAGCTATTTCCTTGCTTTGTGGTCTGGAAATCAGATTCTTACAGATAGCATTTCTCTTTGCACCGGTATGTTTTTTGCCATTGAACTCCTATTGGCAGTAGCAATCTACAGCTTTTACAGAAAGATACGGTGAACGGCGTTAGGCGTTATGCGAAAGAAAAAAATCAAAAGAGAAAAGAGGATGATGAGGTCTGTAATCGAGTGGGCTGATTGCGCAGAAACCCTACACGGCACCGTTCCAATTGTTCCCGTCTAACCCATTCGTCTTTACGTGATTCTCAACAGCCCTCATGAGTTTAGTGTATTCACTAGGATTGGCTGTACGAAACTTCACAAGCAGATCAAGCAATTCGTTCTGAGCAGTTTCTTCATTGCTGTTCGTGTATATCACATTTTTCATATTCCGTTCAACAGATTGTATGAAGTCGCTCTCCTTCATACCGAAGAACTCGGCAAACATTGGCGAAGGTGAAAAGGCTTTCTCGAACCTGTTAACGAAGTTAGCATCGGTAGGATCATAGAGCTGAATGTATGCAGCGATCTTGGACGGAGCTAGACCAATCGAAATTGGCACAACCTGTTCATCTATCGGTGGAATGTATTGCCATGACCCGTTCTTCAATTTGGTTTCCATTGCTAGAGCATGGCAGAGACCTACAAAAGCAACAATTCTCGTATCAAAACCAACGTAAGTAAGGAAGTCCACGAGTCTCGATATCATGTAGTTCTCCGACCACATCAGTTGTCTCTTGTATTCAAGGGGTGCTATCGCTCGGCCTTCTATGACAATTTCTTCGATTTCTTTGACCTTTGAGTGGTCGCAAAGGCTGTCTAAATCCCACATCATTCTCTGTTTTGCCTTGTCCTCCAGGTCCTTACAGCATATCTCCCATGCTTGTTTCTCTATCCTAAAGTAGTCCGAAAAATAAAGCTTGACGCATTCTTCAGGAACGCCTATAGGAAAGAACGGAGTAGATTGCCCGATGCATGATGCTAACACTGCGTTAAAGTCACTTTCTGCAGTCAGACAGGCTTTGATCCCATCAGCGTCTTTGTAGTATTTTGAAAAGAACTCTATCCTGTCTACGTTGTATACATAGGGTTTTATGACGAGGCAATATGGAAAGCCAGAAAATCCTCTCAGAGTAAAACAGGACAGAACAAGATATCTAGTACCTATCGGACCAAGGCCCTCGACTGCTACAAAATCTGGCTTGTAATGCTTGATTGCCCTCTTGATCTTTGGATATTGTAAGTAGTCTCCTTCGTGAAATGATGGCAAAACTATCACATTTTCCAAAGGTCTTGGTTTAATATTAATGCCAACTCCGGAAGTGGTTCTCCTTAGGTAGTTGCAGATCAAATCCCTGGTCTTCATATTCGCAGTGATAGCGTAGATCACGTCTTCCAGTCTTGGACGACAATTGACCAAAAGCCGCTTTTCCGGTGTCCAAGGAGAGCCTAAGCAATTATCTATGTCGGTTGGGAAGGTAATCTTCAACTTTCCAGTGACTTTGTTCCAGATCATTTCTTGATACTTTTGAATGTCTAGCTCTATTGAATCCTTTTGGATTCTGACCAACCCAGATCTCATCAGACGGTCCAACGTCAATGCGCTAGGCCAGGTTTGCACAGTTTTGAGGGGCAGGGAGGACACACCTCTAGACTCCATTGTATAGGCAATGTTTCGCAGAAGGTCATAACATTCAGGATCGAGAAGGAAAGTATCTCCACCCAACTGAGGTCCCTCCTAAGAGCCATTCTCGCTTTCGGCGATCTGTTGCGATAATTTCTTGATTGTTTCTTTAGTTCTAATTACACCCTTGGCAAGTTCGTTTACAAGTTCTTTTGTTTTCCCATTCGTAGGAACACCATGCCCTAAGGCAATAGATTTCTCAGTTCCTAGACTAATATTGACGATTCTATAAGGTAACAATGGAGCGATACTTGTGAGCAATGTAGCAACCGAAACATTCAAACTCCTTGCCAAATCATTGACAGAAATCTCACCCTTCAGTAAGGCCTCGAACACATCTGGTCTTACCTTTGAACCAAATATAGCTTTCGTAAGTCCTTTTTCTACCTTCTCCTCAAAGGCTCCCTTGTCAAATACCATACTCACCACCTCTTTCGTGAGATATATATTGCGCAAGAAGCTAATAAGCCTTTCGCAATTTACGAAGTTGCACAAAACGTAAATAGTGACCAGCAAGATGCTAAAGATAAAATCTGTCAGTACCCTCTTAGCGCGCTAAGTCTTCTTCGATTTATAAAAGGTTCTGTGAAGGGTTCTGTAAAGTCTTCGGTGAAGGCGAGTCCATGTAAAAAATCGGTGAATCTTCGGTTGATGTATGCCATCACCTAAAGTATCTTGTATATTTTCAGCAGTCTTAACGTCTGAAGCACTTCACTATCGTAACTTGGCTCTATTTCAATGAGTTTAATTAACTCTTTGAGAATTGTTGGAAACTCGATCACTTCATCAACTCCCTTTTTCTTGGCTTCCTGAATAAACTTCGATTTGCTATCTCCCCTTGAACCTAGCTGTGATATTACTAGAATCTTTTTGAAATCTTGTGTACCTAGAACTTGAGAAGCTTTGTCCAATGCCAATGGGCTGACAAAACTGAACAGTCGATCTTCCCAATCTTCTATATAAGATGGCGTGATTCTTTCTCTGTGCCAACCACTGACACCAACGATGGCCTTGTAACCATTTGGATGCATTAGAACAAGGTCAATGTCTCCATAACCACTAGACTTCTTACCTGTTTGATTTTTCGACTTCAGATAAGGAACATCGGTCCGCACGAAGTACCCTTTTAGCTCGAAATATTGTCGTACAATCTCCTCATTTACATCAGTCAAGGTAACCACTCATTTCAAAACGACTTCTCGATCTAAAAAACTTTCTCACATGGGGATACTGTAAACTTATTTGTCATGGATGGTTCGGTGCTGACAGATTCAAGATTTCTCGATTTCTTCACCAAACCCATGAGAGTCTAACAAAGCCATGATTTCGCTCTTTTCCTTACCTATGCGGTGTATTTCTTTGATCGCTTTTCTCAAGTAATCACGCAATTTCAATAAATCTTCCTTTTCGATTATTCTTCTTTTCCAGAATGAACAATATCTGAGCGTTTGTCATATAGTTTCTTAGCTTGAGCGAAAATCTCCTCTGAATTTCCCCTGTTTTTTCCAAGAAGAACTGCCATATTTCTGGAAACTCTGTATCGTACCTCATAAGTAGAGGGGTTCAGCAAAGTTTCTAAACCGATCATAAGCACCAGAAATGCAAGCTGCATATCTGAAATCTCATAGGACAACTCAAAGTTCTCAAACGCCAAATGCAAAAAGTCTCTCTTGAATGGCAATTCCACGCTCTGAATGAGACTCTGTAAGAATGGTATTTCCGAAGCTTCAAGGTGATAAGGCTCATTTGAGATGTCACGTCCAGATTCTGAACGCATTACTTCTTGGATTTTATCGTTCTGAAGTCGATAGTAGAATTTTACAGGCATGCGAATGTCTCCCTCTTTGAACAGTCGCATCAATCGAATCATCGGTTCCAAATGACCTAGAACTAATGTGTTGTCGAATCTCGCTATCTCAGAAAATACTGTAGAATCGTTCCCAGATATATTCCCAAGCGATCTGCTAATAACATACATTTTTTGTTCAGAACCATTCAAGCACTGATAATGCCAAAAATACTTCTGTGTAACTGTCATTCTTGGAATCTTTTCGAGGAGAGAGAAAAGCGTTGCAGCTTCTTGATCGGAAAAAGACTCTATTTTGAACCCATGATTAAAATTAACTTGTAGAATTGATGAGTCCACGTTTGCCAAGATGCCTTTGAAGTGTAACTCTGGTTCTTGGGCGTTCATGATGATCGTTCATGTTTAGGAACTAAAAAGAATTATGGCTATTGGTTCTGGTGCATTATAGGGTGATGGGCTAGTTTTCTATCCGTGTTACAAGTCGGGTGATGATTTTTTTCTTTTGTGAACCCATAATGAGTTATCGACGGAGAAGTTCTCGCAAGTGGCTTGTCGTCCGAAAACAGGGAATAAGCCTTGTCAGAGTTGTTGGTGGTCAACGGTTCAAGACCTTCAGGTGCTGACTTGATTGCGTGGGGTCTCATAAGGGATTTAAATCTGTGAGTGGCATTTTAACGTGAGGAGGCAGGCAATGGAAGTGTCGTGGTACCAAGTTAAGCAGAGAGAGGATAGACACAGGTTTTCCAACATGGCAAGTGACGCCTTGCTAGGCATCACGATAATTCAGGCGCAGGTGCAAGTTGGTGCTGCGAAGGATTATTCCATCGTTGAATTAAGAAAGCTCTTGGACACAGGAAAAGCCTTGATGAATGTCGTCCTCGGGGGCATAGAGTTTCTCAGAGGAAGTGCAGCACCAAGACGTCTAGACCCCGAAATGATCTTCGTCATAAATCGCATTCGGAACGCGCACTATCTCTCTCTTGATGAGCTTGAAGGACAATGCAAAACAACACTTGAAGCTCTTCAGAAAGCAGAGAACGGAAGGCTCGACTTGAGAACCCTTGGCGCTGCTGAACAATTATTCAATGACATCGCCGCCTCCTCAAGAGTCGAAGGCAGAATGCCATTCTAACAACAGTCAGAGGCCCGTCCATTTGGGGAATTTGGATAATTTAATACGAAAGAGACAAAGACACCTAGAAGACTGTGCACATTACCTTCATACAAAACTACAACAAGAAAGTAATTCTCAGATTTATCAACTTGTTCTTGATCGACTGAAGCTAATCGATGAACACTTCAAGAAAATCGATGAAATCTTGGTTCTCCTGGAGAAGATGTCCAAGTTGTCTAGAGAGCCTCCGGCTGTCTCCGGTATACGCGCATCATTTTATGACCAAATATTCTCAAGACTGCAGGAAGTTGAAGCCGTGATGGGAGTGCTGGACAACATTTGGAGTGACTATATCACTTTCGAAAATTTCTCGAAGAAATTCAGTCTTCTTTCTCGCATATTTTCACAACTTTGCGAGGAGATTTCTGTCCCCCTAGGTCCCCTCTTTTGCGTGATACTTCCAGGTGACCGCTTCGGATACTTGAGATATCCAAATGTCTCTAGGAATCTGTTCAGGATATTTGTACCAATCTCAGCTATCGAAAATCCCCATGTTTGGCCTGTTATGGCTCATGAAATTGGTCACGCTTTTTCGTTTCTTCCCGCAGTGGAGGAAAGGATAGAAACGGAATGTGGGCCTTTGATTTCTCAACACCTGAAATCAGTGAGGGAAAGTGTTCAAAGGAGCCGAGAGGACTTCGCGGACATAGAATATGTTCTATCGCGCTCTTGGTATCAGTGGGCTTCAGAAATCTGGGCAGATTTGTTTGCTCTTCGAAGGCTGGGGCCATGTTTTATTGACTCGGAGATGTCTGAGCTGATGGCGCCTGATCCCTTTTCTTTGAGTACGGAGTCCTCGGGTCGCCTATTTACCTCTTCACATCCACCCCCAGATATTCGAATGAAGATATTGATAAGTTACTCAAATCAATGGTTCCCTCGTATGTCCAGTCATACCTCAGCTCTTCAAGAGCTGTGGAATGAGATAGTGTCAAATCGTACAAGCCCCATATTGGCAGAGCATCGTGAAGTCTTTGACCTTCTTTGCGATAATCAACTGCTACGGTCAATGGAACAAAAGGTAACAAGTCTTCTCAATCAACTCGTTCCAATCCAGGAGATTCCTGCCTTGTCACATATAGCTTTCATGAAGACTCACCCAATCAATGTAACAGGCGCACTTTCCACTTTCTTATGCGAAGGCGGAAGAACTGCTAATTTCATCGAAGAGCTTGGCAAAGGGTCAGACTGGCAACTTAGAAGCTGGTGATATACCTTTTTCTGCAAACAATGCACGTTTTTCAGCGAGGTTAATCACAATTGGCAGCTTTGATGGCTTGTCTCCCGCGATCCAGTTCAATTCGGACAAATAGAAAATGTCATCGAACACCTTCTTTATTTCTATGCGTCCGAAAAGGTTGACCAGTTCAATAAGCAATGGTTGCGCAACTCCTTTATGAATTAGTGGGTAACCAGTTGTGCAAAGAATGCCCGAGTTTTCATCAATGATCGTAAAACGCCCAACAACAGGATTTTGTACAATTTTGCCTTCTCTTTGGAACATTCGATACGGGACATCTTTATGAATCTCAGCAATGGACAGACAAAGCGTTTTGAGAGCATCAGGACTTAGACATTCTTGTACTGCTTCGATTATCCCTTGCCTTTCCTCCTGTAATAATCGGCCATCTCTATAGATAGTTATCTTCATGTTCTCTTGGCACTTGGTTTTTGAAAGAAGCTTCTTAAGAGCCATTTTTATCCTCCCAGTTTCCACGGTTTCGCCTGTTTGAGTGGTTCCAATGTCGGTTCCGATGATCCTGCCTTGGTTGTCAAAAAGATATCCGTAACACGCTACCTTCGCTTCTTTACCTCCAACATCAATTCCTATGTGACAATCTGCATGCAAGCGGTCATCCAAGATCCAAGGTATGCCTCCAGCTTGAATGAACACGCCCATGGTGGTTGTGAAAACGATTCCATAATAACGGGCGAGACTCCTGCTCTTTCTTATTTCATCAGTCATCTTCTCTATTGCATTTCTTAAACCAACGTTGGAAATCGAAATTCCTTGAGACGGGGCCGGAAGTTCAGCCTTAACAAAGTCGTATTCTGCTGCTTCTTCCGACGGCAAGAAGACGATGAAGAAGGACGCTTTCATTCTGTCTCTATACTCGCTAATTTTCTCAGACAAGTCGTAGTAGTCTTTTGTCAGAATCTCCCTTGGTTTGGATGAAAGTGCAGTCCGAAAGTATTTTTGCATTGTGTCCTTGAGTTCGTTGTAAAATTCGAGAACAGCATCACGGTCGAAATCTCTGCGATATATTATGCATGTTTCCATTATCGTAGGTTTTTCAAATGGGCCGTATTGCATTAGGCAGTTTGTTTTGAAGCTCCTCAGTTCTTCATAGTTCTCCGGCTTGGCGGAGCACCCCCCTCCAAACCCTAGGGATGGAAACGGAATGAGTCCAAAAGGAAAATCTTGATCGGTAGCCATACAGCTGTGGAAGTCAATTTTCACGTTGGCAAGTTTCAGGTTAGAGAAAGCGCTTGCATAGTCCAGAATCTCTGCCCATCTCTTATGAGGAGGCAAGAAGATGTGCTCTTTCTGTATCTCTGGTGTCATTTCGTCCGCTGTCAATATTGGTTTTAACAGACTCGGTGCGTGATGAGCGAGTTCGAGACCTTCGCCGTACCTCAGGAAAGCAACAGGTTCAGATGGTTGAATACTGGTTATCCCATACCTGTTCTTCTGGTATTCAATTACACTCGTTAATCGCTTCGTGCGGGGATCTGTAAACGAGGGAGTATCGACCGTTGTCTTTGGGTCTAGACCCACAATGCGGACGATTCTTTTTACTTCAGGTTCAAATACGTTTCTTCCAGCTTTTCCTCTTTTTCGGCCTTTTAGTCTTGTAGCAATCCATTCCTGGACTACCTGAACTCCTCTGTTTTCTATTTGTTCCCAAAGACTACGGGAACCTACCAATGTCGTGGTATAATCAATGGAAAGACCCACCATACCTTTGGAAAGGACATCAAGTCTGAATGTGAAGCCCTTGTATACCTCACATTTCTCGGAAGTAAACGAAGGTTCACTTTCCATGAAAACGTTATAGTACTTTTTCCAAAAACCGTTTTTGGTTAGCATACGTCTTGCGGATTGGTAGAGCAAGCGGCATAGTGTTTCTTGTTCTGGAAATGACGTGGGGTACAATCTTTTTGAGGCTGTCTTCTTTAATGTGAAGTTTTCAATTGTAAACTCGGTTTCCTTTATGCTTTGAGGGAGAACCGCCAGATAGCTCTCTTTAAGATTAGGAGCGTACCAAGTAGCATTAGAAAGACTCATTTTTCGGGTGATTGCTCCGGAAAGAAAACGCAGGATTTTATACCTTTCCTCACCCTTAGGTAGCTCCCCGACAGAGTAGAGGTCGAGATCAAATCCCTTGTTGAAGGGGGTGCCAACTGATAGAAAGATGTTCACTTCATCAAGTACCATTGTTCGAACCTCAATAATTGCACTTACAAAAGTGTCAGATGTGGAATTAAAGCACTGTGCTTCCAATCATCTGGGGAGCAATTGTGCTTGCTATATGCCTAAGAAATGAAGAACTTTAACGGCTACTTCACCACGAACAACGTTTCCTTTGATAAACGTGTCCCATAGATGAGCAAGTTTATGAAAACCCGGATCTGGTTCTATGTGTGGCACTGAAACAAGTCTACGGTCGGGGTGCTGGCATATATCCACATGGATTCGACAAATCCATCTGTTGAATCTTCTTAGTTCCTTAAAGGGCTCGGGAAGATTGAAAGGAAAGCCAATTGGACAAGCAACAGTCGGACCAGGATGCCCAAATGGGTCTTGCATTAGAAATTCCGTCTCGAAGCCATTTTGTTCATAGAGATGTTTAATTTTGGCAACATCCTCTGTCTTGTGAATAACATATTCTTCGGGTCTGAAAGTGAATGCCTGTTTATACCCTTTCTTGGAGAGTGCTGACAATGAAGGCATCTTCTTTGGAGGAACAGTGTACCCCGCCGAAATAGTCATAAACGTTTCCAACACTACGAGAGAAGGAATGCGATCCCAGCTGACCTCAGTCAAAATGAAATTAGGTTCCTTGCTCAATAGCATTATCCCCAAAGAGCCCTAGAGGAACTCAGCCTTTTTAAACAATTCTGGATTTTCGCGTATCTTATCCTTCGCCACCATTCCGACGTCGTATTTGTGAAATGGGTTGTTATAGGCTTGAAGGTTATTTCCAGTGAATAGCCTCTGAAGATCAGCGATAAATGAAAGATTCCTAGACAGACGTCCAGAAGTGTTCTGTTGTCTGCTGGAGGGTGCACTAGCCTAACTAGCAAAGGCTTCTGGGAACCCTAGATTGCTTGGTCTTTGTCTATCTTAACGTAACACACGCTCTAAATCCAATCTTCAGTTAGCACAAGCTTTTTTACTCCAGTTCCTACTACTACTGATAGGACAATAATATTTGAAAAGTTGAGTGAGACATATGGCTAGTCGCGATCGACCTCAAACCCTTTCGCGTGCTTTACTCAGTTTGGGTAGGATAAACTCTGCTGAGAGTTCCATCGATTTCGGCCTAGATGGCTTCTATAAGGCACGCAAGTTCAAAGAGATCCCTAGCGATGAAAAAGATGAGGCGAAAAAAAACTTGCAGCGTTTTGAGGAGTTCTGCAAAGGATTCACAGCAATCACCAAGGCTGGAGAAGAGGGTGACACGAAGTTCCAAAAAAAATGGATAACTGAGAGACAAGGAGATGAGCTTACTTCACGCATAGAAATTCTCTTGAGCAGTCGTTCTCTGTCTCATTCTGTATTTCGAAACGAGAAAAAACAGGTTCAAAAGTGGGTCAAAGAGTTCGAAAGACTTGAAGAAGTCTCAGAAGAAACCCGCAATGAGAACATTGATCCTATTAAAGTTGAGAATGCCATAAGGACTCTGCGAGAGCTTCACTCGCAGTTCAGAGCGGCTTTTGATTATGAAAAGAAAACCTCCGAAAAAATCTTAAGCGGACGAACGTTGCTTACTTAGTATGCCTTCTGCGTTTGAGGAACGAATAAACAAGATTGAAAAAGAAATCAGCAAATTCTCTCAACTTAGCGATAGCATTAAGGATAAACCCTATGCTAGCCCGCATTTGAAGAAGTATGCGCAGTTGATAGACTATTGTCAAAAAATGCTAAAGAAAAACTTGAAAACGCATTTACGTGCATTACTCGATCCTTTGGAAACTGAAGACGAAAAAGATGAAAAACTAGTCGATTTTCGTTCTCGCATAAAAAGACTTTTTGATGTTTTTTACGGGTTTCTCGCCACCTCGCAAAAAGTCCCACGAGAATTGTACTATTTGTCCGATATATTTCTGGGCTCCAAGGAGCAGACGACTGATTATATTATCAGCGTTTCAGAAGAAATAGCGATGCTGCCCTTTTCGCACGTGGTCCTTCATCTCGGCTTGAAAGCGAAATACCCCGAGTTTTGGAACGAGGTCAAAGATAAGAAATTTTACTTTGTGCAGATACTCCCTGAACTTGCTGATAAAAGAGCTTCGTTGAATTGGCCAATCATCATTCACGAGATGGCACATATCGTTTGCTTCCAAAGAAGGTATGACGATAGATATTTCCCCTCAATCTCTGTTTTCCTTGCTCTTAAAGTCATAGAAGCTCTGGACAAGAACGAACTGAGACCAGACGAGCCCATAGTTGAACTCGCTACAGAGAAACTCTACGCAACAGAAATATTGGCCGACCTGTTGGTAGCTAGGTACTTCGGCGTCATATTTGGCTGGTGCTTTCTCAAGGAATACGTGGATTTGCAGGATCTTTTCGAACCGGATCGAACGCATCCCTATCCTGACGTAAGAGTCCAAAGAGTGGCAAACGAAGCGAAGGACCACTTGGGCATGCCTCAGACTGCTCAGCTGCTAGAACGGGAGCTGGAATCTTACAAGAAAAAAGTGTGGCGGAGAGTCAGTATTAGAGGCTTTGGATCAAACTTCGATAGTGTATTGGCAGATGTAGACAAGGAACTGACGGCTTTGTTTGTCGAAATAAGAAAAGACAAAAGAAGCGCTTTCACTTTTGACGGAATAAGGCAAGGCATACGAGAAAGCGCTTGGTTTAATACCCAAGGAGTAAAAGCCAAAGTAGAATCTGAGAAGAAGCTCAATGGCAAGAATCTTGAAGTATTCCTAGAACAACTGCACAAGGACATGATCGTTGGAAAACCTATTGTAGTGGACCCTCCAGTCGCATATTTTCTCACCACACTTGGTTTCTCTGAGAAGGAAATGCCCAACCCAAATACAAAGCAAGGCCGATACGTCTTGGAACTGGTGGCGGACCTAGTTCGCTTGTATGCTGTTCAGAAGCGAGTATTCAAAAGCAGATCTAGGTCTTCTCCTCAAAGAGTTTGAGCAACCTATTCAAGTCTTTGTCCTTTCCTGGTGGCCTTATACGAACCTGAATACTATAATCTCCCCTATATGCCATAGTCTTCTCCGTGTCGTGGAAGACTATTTTCGCAACCTTCATAAGTGGATAAAGTTTTATGGGCATTTCACCAGCGTTCAACATTTCAAATACGAGATGACCTCGAAAGCCGGGATCAACCATCCCAGCTGCGGCATGAACCGTCAGTCCTTCTCGCGCAACCGTGCTTCGGCCCTCTAAGTGTCCTACTACATGGTTGGGGAGCGCCAAATACTCAAAAGTCTGCGAGAGAATGAATTTCTTTGGTTGGAGATAATACGTGTCTCGGAACAACTCTAGTTCAACGTCTTCGAGAAAGTTCTTATACTCATCTTGGATTCTTGCAGGATCGATTATACCAGTCTTAGCAGTTTTGAATTCCATAAAGTAATTATCAAGCCGCAGATCGATAGAAGCACAATCAATCTGTTTCTGGTCCAAGATTGGATCAACGACGATTTCCCTTGCTGCCAGATATTCCAAAATTCGTTTTCTTGTCAATAGCATTGGTGTGGGATGCAATTTGGGCATCATTTCGAATCTTCTTATTGCAGTACTAAGAATTTAAGTTTGGCTCTTTCTTTCTCGGCCTTTGCAACTATCAACTTTGCTCTGCGTAGAACAAACACGCAAGAGATGATAACGCTCTAAACGACCATCAACTGTCAACACGCTTCATCGATGACTCTCATTTCTTTCTCCGCTTTGTCCAAGTTGTTTACCCGCCGCAGTATTTGAGAAAAGGAGAATAGTAGCAACAAGCAAAGATGTGGTGATTGAGTGAGAGATTTGAGGGTTGTCGCTGATTTTCATATTCACAGCCGTTACAGCCGGGCAACAAGCAAAAGTATGGATGTTGGGAAAATAGCTCGGTATTCAAAGGTCAAAGGATTAAACATCGTTGCAACAGGGGATTTCACCCATCCCGAATGGCTAAAGGAACTCCAGGAAGAATTGGTATTCGAAAGCGATAACGAATTATATCGAGCCGCAAGAGACCCTGGTTCTCCCGTACGCTTCATAATCACAACTGAAGTAAGCACAATTTTCTCGTTTTCAAATCAGATTAAGAAAGTGCATCATGTCATTATAACGCCAGACATTGAAACGGCATTTCAGATCAACGAAAGATTGTCCAAATTCGGAAACCTCAAGTCCGATGGCAGACCCCAACTGCACATGGGAGCACCATGTCTGGTTGAGGAAGTAATGGAAGTCTCAAATCATAATATGGTTTTTCCTGCTCATGCTTGGACTCCATGGTTTGGTGTTTTGGGAACTTCTAGCGGTTTCGATAGTATAGAGGAATGCTATCAGGACATGACCAAGCACATTTGTGCTTTGGAGACTGGGCTCTCATCAGATCCGCCTATGAATTGGCGTCTTAGCAAACTTGACAGATTCACTTTGCTCTCTAACAGTGACTGTCATAGCTATTGGCCTTGGCGAATAGGGAGGGAAGCCAACGTTTTCGAATTGAAAAACTCATCTTACAATGGAGTTATTAACGCTATACGGTCAAAAGATAGTTCGCGACTCAAGTTCACCATTGAAACCGATCCCGCTTATGGGAAATATCATTGGACCGGTCATAGGAAGTGCCACGTGTCTCTTTCGCCGCAAGAAGCCATGAAATTTCGAAACATTTGCCCTGTATGTCGGAAAAAACTCACCAAGGGTGTAGAACAACGAGTAGAGGAGCTGGCTGACCGTCCAGCAGGCTTCAGACCTGAGAATGCCATTGACTTCATTCGGTTACTTCCGTTATCAGAAATCGTCCAAACAGTATTGGGTGTCGATTCCCCGTCTGCTCAAAAAGTATGGAGCATTTACAATCTGCTTGTGGGAAAATTCGGAAGCGAGTATTCGGTTTTGATTGATGTTTCAAAGGAAGACTTACGCTCAGTTGTCGGCGAGGAGATTGCCGAAGCTATAGTGAGAGTCAGGGAGGGAAACGTTCAGATTATTCCAGGATATGACGGTATTTATGGACAACTGGTGATTTCCAAAGAGCGGTTCAAGGATAAGAATCTCACAAAGCGATTTCAACCGTTGAATCTAACTGATTTTCAATGCGAAAAGAGTTAGTTGCGAGCGCTGGTGCTACTCGGTCAATTTCATAATGCTTTCCAAGGCTGTTACAACACGTTCATCAGAACCCTCATACACAAGTTTGCTTTCCCCGTACTTGGAGTCTATCGACGTAATCACGCCTTTAAGAAGGGTCTTGACATTTTTTTCATGTTCTTCTTTGTACTTGACTACCAACACCAGGAATCTTTTTTGACTCATCCTAAGGACACTCCTGCAAAGCACTATAGACTCGTTTGACCATCTATTTATTTGCTTTTCTATCGCATGCCCGAACAGATAGAACGAAGTTCCAATGAAATTACGAGGAGTTTCCAGAAGACATATACAAGAATGGGGAGGGTTGGGTCGCTTGATCCTAGCGCGAAGCTTCAACTAAGCTCCTCCACGAGTTAATGGCCAGATTAATCAAACCTGAAATCACTGCGGTTGCCACCGACACAACAAAACGGGTGTTGTATTGTTACGTTCTGTTTAAGCTTTTTTGGCTGCCAGTTTTTGCTCTTCCGCGTATAACTCCACGACATCTCCTACTTTCCAGTTCAAAGCGTTGAGAACCTCTGGAGGTATGGCTATGGCTGCCGATCCTCCACTGCGCCTAATTGTGCGTCTGAATTTAACTACGACCAAGGTCTTGTCACTATTTCGAATAGATGTCAAGTAATATTTAAATAAGACCAGTATGTAGTGATTGAGTAGAGAAAAAGTAGTGTTGAAATAGCATGCAAGACACGTCTGCCGTGGAAAAGCAGAAACAAGAGCTTCTGGCGAAAATGAGAATCGTAGGAGAGAAATACGGATGGGTGCAAAGCGGTCGGCCGCTAACCGTGACATTGACCAAGACTCTGAGTTCTTGTGCCTGTGAAAGGCGGATCAAACACTTGCTAGAGAACGCCGATTTCAAAGAAAGTCAGAGATTCGACCCATACTACCGGCAAAAGAGCGAGTTCGCCACTATTAGGATTCTTGAACACATCAAGACAAGAGTAACTGCCGATGGCTTAGATGCTGTGATTCTAACAGAGGCACCCAGTGACTTCGGAAGATACGATGTAGTCGTCACTCAAGGCTACCCCTGCAAGGTCTATACCAATAGCGAGGAAAGAATCAGGATAGAGGTGAAAGCGAGCTTGGGACTTGACCTTGAACAACTCGAACGTTATCTATGGGATCCATCTCCTTTAATCCTAGCGAGGGTAATAACGAGGCACGTAGCAAAGATTGAACCCCTAAAACTACAATCATATGTGCTGTTCTCGCTGAGAGAGCTTAACGCAAAAGCAGAACGTCTACTTTCCAGCAAGTTCTACACCATACCAGGAACAACTTGCACCGCATGCCATGACAATAGTTGCCCCCACAAACGAAGTAAAAGCAGAAACCCCGTGAACGTGTTGACCATGCCTGACAGCGAGTTTGCAGAAGACCTGAAGTCATTCTTCCTAAATCTAAGTTACGTAGCAGAAAAGACTGCAAACCTGGTAGTCGAAGAACTAGAAAGCGTTATGCCAAGCCAAAATCACGGCATACATTCCCCGTCAACCATAGTTGGGTGAGATGGTCATGAACAGCGTTTTGGTCCAGGAGTTGGAAGAGATCAGGGGATTGCGAGTTCAGAGTGCTTCTAACAATCTCCCGCCGACTAAGGTGGATAAGCGACTAGAGCATCATAAGTTTCTACGAGTGAAAGGGTGGAGAAGCAGTTACCGCTCCGTCAACAACTTATTGCTGCACTTAATGCGGAAGAGTAAGAGCGAGGGTTCCAAGAGGCTCTATTTATGGCATCTGTACAAATTCTGCCAATATACTAACAAAAAACCGAATCAACTTGTAGCATTGAGACGGAACCAGGCAGAAAAGCTTGCACAAGAGTATGCCGACAGTTTCAGGAATACTTCGCCAAGGTATTCCAACTTGGCAGTAGCCATTCTGAAAACTTTTTTCGTTGCGAACGGTTTCAAACATGCAAAATCATTGGAGTTGGAGACGTATCATGCGCCACCACGCTTTAGGATTTCTCCAGAATACATCCCAACTAAGTCAGAAGTTTATGGCATGGCCGACTCAGCTTGCTCACTCAGAGATAGGGCTATAATTCTAACACTATTCAGCGCTGGCTTGCGAAACTCTACTCTCAGAGCAATTCGCTACAAAGATGTTGCCGACGAGTTGGAGAAAGATTACTCAAACATAACGATACCCGTGTATCCTGAAATGAAAGACCTCGAACCAAATGCCTGCAAAGGAGGAATCCCCTACTACACCTTCACTTGTGATGAGGCAACTCAAGCTCTAAAACTCTATGTAATGCAGAGAGAGGACAAATATGGCAGCATTGAAGGTTCCGAACTTCTGTTCTGCTCAGAATACAACCAGATTCGCAAAGATGATCGAAAGAAGAAACCCCTCACTTCAAGGGAGCTTCAAATTATTGTAAAATCAGCAGCTAAGAGGGCTGGAATAAGCGAGTGGGAAGCCGTTCATCCGCATTGTATGCGAAAAGCGTGCGAAACTGTTCTTCACAGCCAGCTAATCGACGGCGGTAACTTGGATGTCAAGACTCAGGAGTTCTTCATGGGGCATGTGTTGCCAGGAAGCCAAGATCCATACTTTGATCGCTCAAAGGTGGAACGTATGCGAACCCAATATTCAAGGTTAAAGTTCGGAAGGGCAACTGTGGAAAACAAATTCAAGGTTCTCAAAGCTGCAATCGCCAGAGCCTTCGAGGACACGGGGATAGATCCTGAACAGGTGATCGAAGAATACGTCAAGCTGAAAAGTAGCCCCAAAACTGATCATCCGAATATTTCTTCAAAGACTAATTCTGACCTAAGGGGAGGGAACTGAACTTGAAGTCCAAATTCCGGCCGGAGCACCATTCCACACTGAAACGTTATGCGTAAAGACTCATATACGGGCTACTTCTATCGAATAGTCTCTAAACCTAGGCGATAAGAAATGACTGAAAAATTGCTTTCAGATTATGAGAAGTTGATGGAAAAGACGAAGGAAACTGTCATCTTCCTCTCAGCTCGAGCAGTGCTTGATTGGGACATGGAAACAATGATGCCTCCGAAAGCAATCAACCTGAGGAGTCAACAACTTGCCCTCCTCAGCGGGATGCAGCACAAGATGGAGACCACCCCAGAAATAGGAGCCTTGCTACAGAAGATTGAGGCCCACTCGAACTATGACAAGCTAAGCGCGATTCAGAAACGCAACGTTTACTTGATCAGGAAAAACTATGACGAACAGACGAAACTTCCAGAAGAACTCGTTGTGGAGATGGCGAAACAACGTGCCATCGCAGTCGATGTCTGGAAGAAGGCAAAAGCGGCTAAAGACTTCTCAATGTTCAGGCCTGAACTCGAGAAGAACGTTGAGCTTGCAAAAAAAGCAGCAGAAATCCTGATGAAGGTAAAGAAAACAAAGACGCCATACGACGCGTTGATAGATATTTTCGAGCCAAAAATGACTACTGAAGAAATCACCAAGGTTTTCGACGAGCTCAGAGAAGGCCTAGTAGCTCTGATAAAGAAGTGCGAGAACTCGCCGAAACAACCAGATATGAGTTTTTTGAAACGCAAAATCCCGATAGACGCGCAACGCAAAATCGCGGTTGCCCTCGCCGAAACCGTTCTATATGATGTGACGTCGAAGAACGCTGGGGGCAGAATTGACGAGACAGAACATCCATTCACGAACGGTTACTATGACGATGTACGAATAACGACGCACTATTTTGAAGACATGTTTGCTTCCTCTGTGTTCTCAATATTGCACGAGGCTGGACACGCGATCTACGAGCAAGACCTAAACCCAGAGTGGATGTATCAGCCAGTCGGAGCAGGCTGTTCCTCAGGGTTCCACGAGTCACAATCACGCTTTGTCGAGAACATCATAGGAAGATCAAGAGAGTTCTGGACGTACTTCCTACCGAAACTCGAGGAACTCACGGGAAAAACGCTTTCTGATGTTACCTTAGACAAGTTTGTCCACGCCATCAACCAAGTAAAGCCCTCAAAGATCCGAGTGGAAGCGGATGAAGTGACCTACTGCCTACACATCATAATAAGGTTCAACATAGAAAGAGACCTGTTCGCAGGCAAGATAACAGTAAAGGAACTCCCAGAAGCATGGAACCAAAGCTACAAGAAGTATCTGGGCATAAAGATTGAGAACGACTCTGAAGGCGTGATGCAGGACACACACTGGGCCAGCGGATACTACGGCTATTTCCCAAGCTACGCTCTAGGCAACGTGTATACTGGCCAACTGTTGGCAGCGATGGAGAAGGACACGCCAGATTGGCGAAAGCAACTTGAGAAAGGCAACTTCAAACCAGTAAAGCAATGGCTAACTGAGAAAGTCCACAAACAAGGAAACCTCTACGACCCGCCAGCGCTCATCAAGAGAATCACTGGAAAAGAGCTGACAGTCAAACCATATCTGAACTACCTAAACGAGAAATGCTCAAAACTCTACGACTTCTAAACCACACACCTTTTTTGATTCCTATACATCATTTCATAACCATCTACTAATCAACTTGCGGGTTACGACCAACACACCAGCCTCTTTGTATCTTTAAGGCTCTACCATAGTGCCGTTTTGCATGGTCACTTCTTTCTGAAGTTTCTTTTTTTGTAAAGCAAAATGCAACCCGTTGTTGTCACCATGAATAACGGCAAAATCAGACTTGACGGAAACTCTGGTATGACAACGTTGCCAAGGTCGACTGTGACTCTGTGGCTGCTGTGCACGTAGTGGAAAGCCAGAAAGTCAAACGATACGAACATATTTTTGAGGACATGCGAAGTATCTTTATGAACAAATGAATACTCATCGCCCTAAGAATCCGTAGTTCTAAAGGTGCCAAGAACTCGAAATCAAACTCGTAGGAATGGGTTAACTTGTTCAATAACCTCGTTCTCAACTGACCCATGTCAACTATCAGCTATAGATCTGTCTCCGGTCACATCGTCTTAGGACGCATCCCACCGAAATCTGCCGACAATAGCTCCGAGGTACAACGCGCTCCAGACGTAAAATCCGTTTAAAACGTCGGTCACGTCTACTATGACTGCCGAATATAATTAGCTTGAGAATGGCAATGCCGACAACATAGGTAGTCAAATGTCAAGGAATTTACTCGCATGTCTCCCAATTTAGGCACTATCCGACAGTTTTATATATGCGGTCGCAGTTAGGCTAGTCATGGTGAAGAGATTGTCGGAACATGACGTTAAGAAACCGACAAACAAAGAAGAACTAGTCGCGGTATTGATGGATGCAGCCAAGAAAAGTGTCGACATACAGAGTCAAGCAAGAGGAAGACCGACAGTTTCGGGCACAGCAGACGTTCTGAACATACACAGAGACACACTCTACACATGGCTCAAGGAGTTTAATGTCGACTTCAAGGAAATAGTAGATAAAACTGCGCCTACGATATATGAGAGAAATGTCGGATTTCCTGAAAAGACCTACTTGATTGGCGAAGCTCTTGTCGGAGAAGGAAACGAAGTCGCCCACATTGACCTCCTCATGGGAGATAAGAATGGCCCGGTGGGAGAAGCATTCGCCTCTGGAATGTCGAACCTGTCAGTGGGACACACGCCGCTGTTGGCAGTAATAAGACCCAACCTTCCACCGAAACCCCACACACTGCTCGTACCTAAGGTCACTGTAAAGAATTTTGAAGATGTCGGAAAAATCTTCGGCCCAGCCCAAGCGGCTGTTGCAAAAGCTGTTGCTGATGCTGTGGAGGAAGATATAGTTCCAAGAGACAAAGTTGATGATTGGGTAATAATATGCAGTGTCTTCATCCACCCACAAGCGACCGATTTCCGCAAGATATACCATTATAACTATAGCGCAACCAAGCTGGCTCTAAAAAGAGCAATGTCGAAATACCCGACGCTGGAGAAAGTCTTCTACGACAAAGACAGAGCAAAACACCCAATAATGGGATTCAAAGTACCACGACTATGGAGACCCCCGTACCTGCAGATAGCTCTTGACGCTCCAGAACTGGAAAGATCTAAGAAAATCCTTGAACAGCTTCCTGGAAGCGACAGAATAATAATAGAAGTTGGCACACCACTCATCAAGAGGTACGGAACCAAAGTCATAAACGATCTGCGGCAAGTTGCCAAGGACATCTTTGTCGTTGCAGACCTCAAGACTCTAGACGTTGGAAAGGTTGAAGTGGATCTGGCCTATGATGAGACAGCCGATGCTGTTGTAGCAGCTGGATTAGCACCCGCCGAAACACTAGACGCCTTTGTCCATGAGGCAAAGAGACTGGCAATCTACGCCATCGTGGACATGTTGAATGTGGAAGACCCAATGAAGAAGCTCAGAAGTCTAAAGGAGTTCCCGGATGTTGTCATCCTGCATAGAGGAATAGATCAAGAGACTGGAAGAACGCTTGGGTTAGACTTAATTCAGGAAATGCGAGAGACTTTTAAAGACAAAAAGTTCCTCGTGGCAGTAGCTGGAGGCATAGTACCAGAGACGGCGAAGGAAGCACTGCAAAAAGGAGCGAACATAGTCATCGTAGGAAGGTACGTAACCCAGTCAAGGGACATTGAAAGAGCAGTGAGAGACTTCCTTGAAGCAACACCTGAAATGCGCGAAGATATCGACCTGTTCAGAGTGCACGTTGAATAACAGCACCCTCCCCTAACTTTCTCAATCTGCTTTTTGCATCAAGCAAAAGCTTTGAAAGCAGCATAGCCTGCGACGAAGATTGCTCCCGAAACCAAGAACACATAGAAGAAGCCATTGGGAAGTTGTGCGATATAGGGACCCATGAAAGACCCACTTGCTCCGCCAACACCTATCAAGACATTCACCAAACCTATTTGCCCAGCAGGTATAAGCTCCATAGAAAAAGAGAGAATACGAACCATAAACACAGCGAAAGCAAACCCCATCAGAACAAGAACAACCGTCGCTAAGATTACATTATAGGAAGATGACTGGATAGTTGCTAGCAATAGGAATGCCAGCAAACCCCTTGACAACGCAAGCCTGCCCACACTCGCCTTCCCGCTTGGCTGTTTTGCTCTGCTCCGAGCTAAGAAATACCCCACAACACCCCCACTTGAGTTCAAGACAAAAATCGCGAAAACAAAACCGGCAGGCAAATCTGCAGCAATGCTATTGATGAAGATGGGCAAGGGTGTGAATAGTATACTTGTCGCCAGCGAAAAAAGCACCAGTCCAGTGCAGAAGGCAAGGACATTCTCTTTCTTCAACCGTTCGTCTCCGGCTATTCCGTCCAGCATTTTCGAGGCTAGGAACACGCCTTGAGACGAGAAACTAACTGTCTTTTCTATGGTCACCAAGCTCCTTTCAAAAATGAGCGAGGGATCTGCGACGAATATCGCAGACAAAACAAGGGCTACGACGTTCAATCCCATGCACACGAGCAGAATGTTTGATGCACCTAGGATGTAGTGTGACATGAAGAATCCCAGTAGTAATCCGATGAGCCAACCTACCTCAGTGAACCCTTCATAGAAAGCAAAGTTTCTCTCCCAGTCTTTGTGAGAATATAGTTCAGCGATGAGAACGTTCTTCGGAGGTTCATGAGCGATGTGGAAGAATGCCATAACTGCATAGAGAATGATCAGCACGGCCACGTTCTGAGCAGAGTTTAACGTGAACAAATACAGCATCAGAGAGGAGACAGAAAACGACATAAGAATATAGCGCTTGTAGTGCCTTGTCTTGTCACACAGGTAACCCCAGAGAAATGAAGCCGGAATCGCAACGAATAATGCGATTGCCATAATCACTCCAACATAGAACAAACCGTTTGCCTTGTCAATTTGAACTATGTATAGCGGCAGGAAAATCGACAGTAACCCGAAGCCCATTTCGTGGAAGAAGAAACCCAATCTCCACATAGCCCCAGACCATTCAAAAACAGAATTAAAACCTTTGCTTCTCCAAGACCTCATCTTTCTTGACAAGACAGCTGTGTCTTCATAAATCCTTAATAGAGAGATGCCCGATTTTCATACCACTATTGGAGTGCTCATCATAAATGGCCAAGTTCAAAATCATAATCTCAGACCCAGAAGAAGGAAAATCAAAAGTGGTCGAGCTTGAAGAGGCCCGCGCAACACCGCTGATTGGCAGAAGAATAGGTGAAATAATAGATGGATCTGTTGTGGACCTACCAGGACAGAAAGTTCAGATAACGGGAGGATCAGACAAAGACGGTTTCCCAATGAGACCGAGTGTCCATGGTGGCGTCCGCAGAAGAATAATCCTAAGCGGAGGAACAGGTTACAACCCTCAACATGAAGGATTAAGAAAGCGCAAGACAATCCGTGGCAACGTGGTGACAGACGAAATTGTGCAGATAAATCTGAAAATCGTGGAGAAAACGAAGAAGCCGAAGGAAGCGAAAAAGACAAAGGAAAAGAAGGAAGAACCTGCCGAGAAAAACGTTGAGAAGACAACTTCGACGGCAAACACTACCGCCTGATAGCGAGCTTAAGGCTTATTAACGCGCACAATTTAATGGTCTAGATAATTTGTAACTTCAACGGGAAAATGCCAGAATGAGCAGTGAAAAGAGTAAGGCTTTGCCAAAACAACCTGAGATCAATATTGGCACCATGGGTCATGTCGACCATGGCAAAACAACATTAGTGCAAGCACTGACTGGCTTTTGGGTTTCAAGACACAGTGAAGAACTGAAAAGAGGCATCACAATCAAGCTGGGCTATGCAGACATGCCGATCTACAAATGCCCTAACTGTGAACCGCCCAAGAACTATTCTAATCAACCTGTCTGTCCAAACTGCAATTCAAAGACGGTCTTCGTGCGAGCAGTCAGCTTCGTAGATGCTCCAGGCCATGAGGCTTTGATGGCGACAATGCTCTCGGGCGCAGCAATAATGGATGCAGCATTGCTTGTCATAGCAGCTGATGAGCCTTGCCCTCAACCGCAGACCAGAGAACACTTGGCAGCCGCTGACGCCATCGGGATAAAGAACATCGTCATCGTGCAGAATAAGATTGACATCGTAGATGAAAAGCGGGCACACAAGAGCTATGATGAAATCAAAAACTTTGTCAAGGGAACAGTGGCTGAAGACGCCCCCATAATTCCTATTTCAGCACAGCGAAAAGTGAACATAGACATCCTCCTCCAAGCGATGGAGCAATTTATGCCCACACCCAAGAGAGACGAGACAAAACCACCACTAATGTATATCGTCCGCTCCTTTGACATTAACAAGCCAGGCACCCAAATCGAAGAACTTCAAGGCGGAATCATCGGAGGGACAATAATACAAGGGAAATTCGTAGTCGGCGACGAACTGGAAATCCGCCCAGGAACACTCTCAGAAAAAGACAACAGAAACAACTACAACCCGCTGTCCAGCGAGATTGTGAGTTTGCAAGCTGGGGGAAGAGACGTGAAAGAAGCTCATTGCGGTGGTCTAGTAGGTGTCGGAACTCTCTTGGACCCGTCATGTTCAAAGGCAGATGGCTTAACTGGAAACATCGCTGGAAAGGTTGGCACGTTGCCACCAACGTCATCAGAATTGACCATGGAGACCCAAATTCTTGAACGTGCAGTAGGAACAAAAGAACTGACCAAAATCGAAGAAGTCAGCATGAATGAAACGTTGCTTTTGCATGTAGGAGCGGCAATAACAGTCGGCAAAGTTTCCTCGATAAGAAAAGGCATGGTGCTGGTGAAATTGACGCGACCCGTCTGTACACAGACTGGTTCAAGAATTGCTTTGAGCAGAAAAATAGCAGGCAGATGGAGACTCATAGGATACGGAATGATAAAGTAAACGAATATTCATATATGCCCTTTTGTTGCTCGTACTAACTCGACCAAAATTGAAAAAATGGGCGAAAAGCTCGCCAAATGGGTAAAAGACAATGAAGAAGTCAGCAAATGGTTATCAGAGCTAGAAAAGAGAAGCACTAATACAGCAGATTCAAGACGCTATTTCCTATATCATTATTGCCAACGGATCAATGAAAAGCAGAAGATGCCAACCAAGAGCAATTTCCTGTTTTTCATTTCAAACTCTCCTTTAATCCATTGTTTGCTGGAAAACCCTATTTCTCACTTATCAGTGTTAGATTATAGAAGAGAGTTCTAGCCTATTCTTCAGAAAATAGAAAAAATGGGGAGTTGCGGGAAATGTCGTCACTTATAAGAGGACTCAAGTCCTGCCGGCGGCGTCATCAGAGCCCCTTTTTGCAAGCCCGCGGTTGCTATTTTCAGTTCTCTGGATAGGTTAACCTCGTTAACGACGTAGCAGGTAGACGACGAAAACCAGCATAGACACAAATCATGAAGCCTGCGTTATTTCCCAATTTTATCCGTATGTTTTTTCTTCTTTTGAACATTCTTCTTTTTCAATGAAGGCATACACTAATCTCCGCGAAGCAATACTCGCTATTAATAATATTATACTATGAAAGTTTTAAAAGACTTTTCACCAGTTAAGACTCTACGAGTTAGAAAAAAAGGAATGTGTCGGAGATGTCTCAATTTTGTGTGGGGTTCAAATCTCTTAGTGCCCGGAACATTGTACGATGCTCCGACCACACTAATCAATAGAAGCAAATCCATAAGAATATGAGGAAGTATATGTTTTCAGATCATACGGAATGATAAAATAGGCATGCTGAAGCGATCCGAACCCAAGAAGAAAGAATTCCCAAAGTTGATCCTTGACTCGAACGCTTTATTTGTCCCACTGCAATTCAAGCTTGACATTTTTGAAGAATTAGACACTCTAATGAACGCAAACTATGAGCTGATATTGCTTTCGCCAAACCGTCAAGAGATCGAAAGGCTGGCCCGAGAAGGATCACTCAAAACGCGAAAAGAAGCGGCATACGCCCTGAAACTAGCCGAGAAGTGTAGACTGGTTAAGCTGGAAATCATTGGGGCTTCAGCAGATGATGTCATCGTTGAAGTAGCCAGTAAATGGAAGTGTCCAGTATTCACTAATGATAGGCTACTGAGAAAGAGGCTAAGAGATATAAATGTGCCAGTTATCTATGTGAGGCAAAAATCACGTCTGGAGATTGACGGAGGGCTTAAACCTTGTTTAAACTTATAACTCGAGAAGACACTATACGAATTCCGCCTGACACGTTTGGCAATCCCCTGGAAGCCGTGGGACTTCAACAAGTAAAAGCTAAATATGAAGGAGTAGTTGACGAAGAACTAGGTTACGTCATAGCTGTAACAGACGTGAAAGTCAGTCCCATAGGAAAAATAATTCCGGGAGACGGGGCAACCTATCACAAGGTGTCGTTTTCTCTGCTGACGTTCTATCCCGTGATCCAAGAGGTCGTAGAAGGAGAAGTGGTCGAAATCGCGGATTTTGGAGCCTTCGTGCGCATAGGACCGATCGATGCCTTACTTCACGTTTCTCAACTTATGGATGACTTCATATCATACGATGAGAAACAAGGTGTTCTACTGGGAAAAGAAACAAAAAGAAAACTGACAAGTGGAGATCAAGTTCGTGTGAGAATCACTGCTGTTTCCCTCGGCAGAGCTGGAAGCTCAGGAAAGATAGGTGTTACAGCTAGGCAACCCTTCCTCGGAAAGCTAGAATGGATTGAGTACGATACGCAAAAACTGAAAGAATCAGCGGAAAAGAAGCCGGAAGAAAAAGACAAAGCCTCCCAGAAAAAGGGTGAACAAAGATGAGCGAGAAAGCCTGTCCAAACTGTCATTTCTTGACCAAAGACAATGTGTGTCCGAAATGCAAATCATCAGGTTTAAGCGACGATTTTAGCGGTTTAGTAGTAGTTTTCGAACCTGAGGCTTCAATTATAGCTAAAGCGATGAACATTAAGGAGAAAGGACGCTACGCGCTAAAGGTCAGATGAAATGACCGTTGTGTACACCCTGACGCCAGAACTTCGTCTGAAGCTCAAAAGACCCCTAGGCACACTGATCCGAGGCTCATTCGCCGAAACAATACAAGGATTTAGAAATTTTTTAGAAAAGGAAGAACCAACACGTGTAATCTCCGTTGGTGACACTGTTTCGAAAACCCTAATCAAGAACAACATCATTCCAGATTTAACAATTCTAGACAATAAGACCATGAGGAGAAGAGCTAAACCTGTTTCATTCATGACAGAGAAGAGCATTGAAGTCACAAACCCTCCAGCAACCATAACTTCTGAAGCAATATCAGCCATCCAAAATTCTTTGGAAACCAACAAACGTACCAAGATAACTGTCGTAGGTGAGGAAGACCTGCTCACACTAATTGCCATCATATATGCACCAGAAGACGCCATCGTTGTCTATGGTCAACCCTACGAAGGAATCGTCGTGGTTAAGGTAACGCTGACGAAAAAGGCGGAAATTGCAGCCATCTTAAAGGATATGGAGACCGCTCGAAAAGCTAAATAAGAAGGGGTGCGTCAAGTCAACAGCACAATGAGGAAAGGCTATGGAAGTCAAAATCATCGCAGAGAAACAAAATCCGATGCTGAAACGAAGAGAGGTTGATTTTAGGATCGAGCATGGACAGACAGGAGGTACACCTGGAAGACTGGAAGTCAGAAAAGCGCTTGCTGCTGCACTGAAACTGGATGAGAACGTGGTTTTCGTCAAGAAATTCGAAACCAAGACAGGAACTTCCACGGCCAACGGAGTAGCTCACGTCTATGACACGGTTGACCAAGCAAAGCTTATCGAACCAGAATACATAATCAAGAGAAACATACCGCCTGAAAAACCAAAGGAAGAGGTAAAGAAGTAAACCATGTCAAGAAAGGCAGAGGCACTAAAAAAAGAAGCCTTAAAGAAAGAGGTACCTAAGAAAGTAGAAGAAGAACCAAAAGAGGCTCCAAAGGAAGAAGCGAAACCTGAAAAAGCTGCAAAGCCTCAGAAGAAAAAGAAACAGGAAAAGGGGATATTTACCTTATACAAAATAGAAAGCGACAAAATCTCAAGGCTGCGCCCAATATGTGAACGTTGCGGTACCGGATATTTTATGGCCGATCACGGTAATAGATACACTTGTGGTCACTGCGGTTTCACACGTTATAAACATGCTGAAAGTGGACAAGCTTAAATCATTCGAAACCCAGACTCTTTTTGATGATTTATATGATCAAAGTTAACGTGTCTATAACTAACATTTCTGCTGAACGTTTTTGGGACATCAGAAAACCCATCCCGCAAATCCAGATCAACACAAACCTCAACCTGATAGGGATGGAAAAGAAAGCAGACGACACGTTGGAGGTCCCGTTCATTCTGACTATCAACTATAGCCCGTCAATCGCGCAACTTAGTCTTAAGGGAAAAGCATATGTAACCTGCGATAGCAAGAGCGAGCTTGAAAAAACATACAAAGATTACGAAGAGAAGAAGCCTCCACCACCAGTGATCGTGCAATCGATATCCAACGTGGCATTCATAGAGGCTGTCGTGATATCGAGAGCGTTAAACATACCGCCGCCAATTCCTCTACCACAAATACCCGAAACCAAGCCAACCGGGGAAAAACCCCCGAAAGTTGACTACAGCGCCTAGGCAAAACAAGGCTACTTTAACGGAACATACATCGAGGAACGAGAAGCCCCTATCCCCGGAGTTCCATGCCTCACAGGCTTGTTCGTGATTGCATATTCACCCAAGTAATGTCCTATCATTTCAGGCTTGATCTCTACAGGCACAAATGCCTTTCCGTTGTGAACAGAAATCGTAGTTCCAACCATCTCAGGCAGAATTATCATGTCACGTAAATGTGTCTTTATTGATGGTGCACTTCCCTGCCTAAGAGCTTCTTCCACTTCCCTTATCTTCTCAAGAAAAATTCTATGTTCTGGAGATAAGCCGCGATGCAGGCTTCTTCTCTGTCTAGAGGACAACATGTTGATAAACTCATCCATTGACAAGCTCTGCAATTGATTAAGCGTATATCCGCGGTACATAAACTCTTTAGGCATTCTTCCTCAGACATCCCCCTAACACCAAATGCTATAAACCTTCTGCTATCTTCGCAGCCCGATCGCTCTTCTTCTTCCGTCCAGTGCCTCGCGCAGCTATTAACCCGACCTTTTGTCCCGGAGGAGCACCATGTGAGGTTGTTGTGCCTACTCTTGCACTTCGCTTACTGCTACCATAGGGATGCACAGCAGGAACCATCGCTCTTCCACGCGTTCTTGGATACTTGTGGCCCTTGGCCTTCATCAAGTGGAATTTTGGTCCAGCTTTCAGAAACGGTTTTTCAAGTCGGCCTGCTCCTGAAACTACGCCAATTGTCGCCCTGCAGTAATCATCGATGTACTTGCTTTTCCCCGATGGAAGCTTTACGATTGTTCCTTGGGGAGTATGTGTAACGACTGTAGCGTAGGTTCCTGAGGATTTAGTGATTTTGCCGCCATCTCCCGGGCGAAGCTCAATGTTACACACCATTGTGCCTTCTGGAATCTTGCCCAAGGGAAGTATGTTGCCAATATCAACTATTGCTCTTCCGCCAAGCTGGATCTGCTGACCCGTGGAAATTCCCTCGGGAACCACCATGTAGCATTTCTCTCCGTTCTCAAACTTCACCCTAGCCAGCGGAGCACCTCTTCCAGGATCGTGAACAAGTTCTTCAACAACACCGTTAATCGCCATATCGAAGCATTCCTTCGGCTTCGCCAAACGCGGATATTTTGCTGGAGCTACTCTCTTGTGAGTTGAAGCCCTAAACGTGGATCCACCACGTCCACGCCTCTGAACACGAATTCGCTTCCCCACTTTTCAATCCTCCATATGATTTTACAGTATTCCAAGCTTGATCGCAACATCTGTTGCCTTGAAATCTGGATGAAGCTTGATGAACGCTTTCTTCTCCCCTTGCGGCGTTATTTGAGTGTTTATGTCCTCCACCTTCACTTCATACAGCTCTTCCATAGCCTTCCTAATGTCGGTCTTGCTCGCCTTCAAGCTGACCATGAAGACCAGCTTATTCTCTTTCTCAACCATTATACTCGCAGACTCTGTCATTAACGGGTACAGTATAACAGCATAAGGATCCATTATGTCTCTCCTCCAGCGCCAAGCTCATTCAACTTTGCCACCGCGCTCCTTGTCCAGATCGTAAGTCTCCCAGGACTCGCCCCTGGCGCAAGATGCTCAGCATTCAAGCTGTTGACTACAACCACGTCCACGCCTGGTACGTTTTGTGCGGCTTCCACCACTCCTTTGTTCTCGGTCACAACCAGAAGCGGCCCAACTGCTTGCCTGATTCTTCTGCCTCGCCGTTTACCCTTTCCAGCCCTGACTTTCCTGCTTTCCCTTACGCGGTAGATATCTGATAGAACGCCTAGACGTACGAGAGCTTCTTCAACTTCCTTTGTCTTTCTCAGCTTTTCAAGATCATCTGTAACTATTAACGGAATTTCTGGTATATCCTCTATTGAATGTCCCCTTGCAGACACTAGTTCCTTGACTGCAGTAGCAGCTATTGCAGACCATAGTGCAAGGCGCTTTTCCTTTTTCGGGATGCGCTTCACAATCCTTTTTTCAGAGGTCGGTGGATGCCCTGCTCTTCCATGAACTGTTCCTGGTGCGAATGCCCCCCTTCCACTTCCTCCTTTAACTCTCGGTATTCTTGCTCGGCCCCCTCCTGTACCTTGGGATTCAGCAGTGGTTCTTTTTCCAGCCATGGGATCTCTGCCTTGAGGTTGGAATCGAGTTGATTGTATGGCTAGGACCGCCCGCTTTATTACGTCTGGCCTCAACGGCGTTGCAAAAACTGGTGGCAACTCTATTTTGCCAACTGGTTTTCCCTCAAGGTTGAAGATCTTGGCTGTTCTCTTCGGCATTTGCTTTCACCGTTTACTTTCCCTGTGGGGATTCGAGCGATATTTGTATGATTTGCGGCGGTTCTTCTGAGACATTTCTTGGTGGACGTGCTGGATAACGCAGTCTTATAGGTCGTTTTTCCGTGCCTGCAACAGTTCCTTCAAGTAACACGTACGGTCCCCGCACGATTCCGTATCTGATGAAGCCTCCTTTAGGTGTTACTTCCTTGCCATCAGCGCCTATTTTGAGAATGCGCTTGTTGTATTCGGTTCTTTGGTGGTAACCCATTTGGCCAGCTCTTGCGACGCTGTACATTACATGGTGTGGGTTCCATGGTCCTAATGTCGCTACTCCCCGTTTTGTCTTCCGCCCTTTGGCCTGTAGTATAGTTACTCCCCAGCGTTTCACAGGGCCTTGCCAACCTTTGCCTGTTGATATTGCCACAGTATCCACGTATTGACCATCTTTAAACAGTTCAGTCGCTGTGACAGTTTTCCCAAGCAACGATTTTGTATATTCAAACTGCTGTTGAATTGTGCCACCGCCTACTTCTATTTCTGCGATATCTGGTTTCTTCTTAGGCACGCTGGTTTGTTTGGGTTGTGTTATGGCGATGGCGCGAACTCCTGTAACTGCTGCTAAGCTCGCTTCAATCTTCTTGAGGTTCTCCTCAGTGTTAAATTTCTCGGGAATCACAAGTTTTCGTTCTAGGTCTTCTGGGGGATCCTGCGCCCAAGCTTCAGTTAGTGTGTGTTTGCCATAGGCATCTTTTGTGTAGGCTCTCACGGCGCAAACTATCATGGGTGGTGTTTCCAAGATCGTGGCTGCACTCATTACTTCTTTTCCAAAGTTGGGTGAGCGTTTTCTATCTTCAATTTTGAATATGTGAGTCGTGCCAGCCTTGTAGCCGACAAAACCAAGAAGCCGAGGCTTCTCTGCCTCAATTTTGGGCCAGAAACGTATTCTAGCCACTAAACGTTTAGCACGATGTCTAGGTAAGTATGCAAGTGAACCATGTCTTGGGGCATGTGTTTTCCTGTGACCCATTGTTTTCCCGCTTCGTGTCTTCTAGCAATAAGAACAATCGGTTATAAACGTTACCGTTATGTTTCATGCTCATGGTTTTGACTTCACTCTAGTTACTCTAAACTTGACAGCGTTGCTTGTGCCCTAGCAAGATAGCTCAGTTACCTTACTCATCTAGTCGTCTTTCATCAACTCTCTCAAAAGAGGCGTAAGGTACGGCACTAGAGAGCCTAGTGCATAAAGGCAGACATTGGTCGATTCATTCGGCATCATCTTTGGATCTTCAACGAACTTTTGGTGACCGATCTTGTAGCCTGAAGCGCATTTTTGGGAACTCATGTGACTTCCAATAGTATTCTGTACAAATGAATGCCCCCACACAAAGAGGGTAGATACTTGACCAGAAATAAGCCTAGTCTCTTCAAGTTTTGATGTTCCCTGATGTTAAGTTCATGAAATGCTTGATCACGGAAGTTCTGGTAAGTGTTAAATTTGAGAGTGCACTGATTTTGAGATTTCAGCATGTCAGATACTGCGTCTAAAGCTGCTACACTCTTCATCGTTCTGGCTGCCTAAAGTCTGGCAGTTTCCGAATCAAATCTGGAACTTCAAGTCCTTACTACATAGACCTAGCATGTCTTCTCTCTTCGCCGAAAGAGCTGTGCAAAGTTGCAGAGGTTGTGGCAGACGAGATCCGACGTCTTATGGTTATTGAGAGAGTTGATAAATTGGCTTCAATTGAGCTAAAAGGCGCACTTATCTTGCCCAGCATAGGCTGTCTAGCGGATTTGCCATGTATTGTCGTGAGAAAGGAAGAAAAGGCATATGGCGTTGTCGGCAGAGTAGCAGGGGCAGATGTAATTAAAGGCGATCGCATACTATTTTTTGATGACGTTATCAGCGAAGGATTGTCCAAAGTTGAAGGCATAAAACCCTTAGAAGAGCTAGGCGCAAAGATTGAACATTTAATTGTTGTGGTTGACAGAGAACAGGGCGGCAAAGAAAACTTGGAGAAACTAGGATACAAGGTCCATGCTCTTTCCAAGATTTCAGAACTCGTCAACAACCTCACTGCATCCAAAAACATTTCTAAACAGCAAGCGGAATCAATTCTGAACTACATCAAGAAAGCAAAGCCAGTCAAGGTTGATCAAGCCTCTACTATTTGACTGCCAACTAGGCTTAAGCACAGCGGAACCAGCATACACTTGGAATCTCAAAAGGATTTAAGCATCAATCTGCTAGCAGTTCAGCCCTTTTCCTCTTCATGATGCGAATGTCAAAGAGCGAGTGACAGGAAACGCGCATGTTGTATGAAAGAAAGAGTCAAAGGAATTTTTCATGCAATTTCTGAAGAATCATTTGAGCTGCCTGTTTCGGAGTGCACCGCGTTGTGTCTACTGATATTTCCGGAGTTGGCGGCGGTTCATATGGCTGTCCTATTCCTGGGACAGTCGGAGCTTCACCGTGTTTTGCTCTTATGTAGATCTGCCTTGGAGCTTGACGAGTTTCTCTTCTACTTGTTTCACGCTGTATGCAAACCTCCAAAGGACACTCCAGATAGGCTTCAAAGAATAGAGGGATTTGCTGTCTAGCACTATCCCGGTAACGTCGTAAATTACCAGTAGCATCGATCAACGCGTTCACACCATTCTCCGTCAGTAACTTGGCGACGTAAACCAGAGCCGCATACACCAGATCGCGTTCCTCAAGTGAATAGGACGGCTTGGGAGTGAGGATTTTGCGCAAAGCATCAGACGATAGAAGTTGAACAGGAAACCCTTTCAAATTCAATAGTTCAATCAAGGCTACTGAAGTGGCAGACTTACCGCTTCCCGGCAGACCTGTAATCCAAACACACCAACCATTCCTTGCCATCGACCATACACTCGTTCTAGGATGTAACATCATTCTATTAATGAACACAACTCCGATTAATTGTAACTTTCGTTAAGCAATAACAAAGACGAAAAATGGGTCAGAATTCGGCAGTCAATAGACTCCTTCATAAAACTGAATTGGAGGCATTTCTTAACAATACCACTTAAGAATTTCGTTACAGGCCTTCACCGAGCATCCTGACTGCTTCAGTATCTTCTTCAAATCCTCAAGTGACTCAACATTCAATTTAAAACACCGCACAAATAGAGACGCTGTATCCAGAGTACATATTTATTCTTATTCCAAAATAGGAATAACCTCATTTGCTATTTGCTTCTCACATACTCAATCAGACGTTTACGGATTGACAAAATAGGAGTTTACATGCTCTAAGTCGAACTTCTCGTCGCACAAAACGTTCTTGACGAAATTCAGCAGTTTGACACGGATCCCTTTGCGAAGTCTGGGGTACCAAACGGGTGAAGCTACTACTAGCCCCCGCCAAGCATAAAACGGTTGGATGACCTCCAAGATCTCAGAATCTCCAGTAACACGCAAGTAGTTCTCCCAGAACAGCCTGAACAGGCGCTCAAAGACCCCGTGCAGTTGGCCGTATTTTTGTAATGAATAGAACAGATAATTGATCGTCATAGCCGCAACGTCATCGGCAGGCTCTCCCCATTCACCCCTGCTCCGATCTAAAACCGTAAAATCTATGCCTTTACGGAAGAGCACGTTCCAAGGGTGAAAATCACCATGGACTTGACTGAGCCTATGGACCATCCGCTTGAGCTTCCACCGCCAAACCACACTGTCGTGTTCAACATCGATCAAATATGATTCTCCAGCAAAGTCAAGCTCGGCTGGATAACTGTCCAGCAAGCCCATAATGCATTCTCCATGACCAACTAGCTCACGCACCCTCCGAACATAGAGCCAAGGAGCTTTACGCTTAACCTTGTGAATGTCCACAAGATAATCAGACAAAGCCAAACAACGTCTCTCGTCTAGCTTGTCAAGCTCTCCACTCTGTTTAACTCGGTCCAGATCTAAATGGTAGAGTTCTCCGTCCACAAACTCCGTCAAAATAAAGAACTCGCTGCATTCACCCAGTGATTTCAAGCATGAAACATCACTTGCAAACGCGCCGACATCTATGGAACGAACATGCTTGGGCAACTTGCCAAATGCTGAGTGCTGCCAAAGAAGAACCTGTGCACGGTCTGAGAAATGGTCATGGCCAAAACCTTCAGGTCGCATAGTTTCTAAAACGACTCGTTTGATTTTGCCATCAACAATGAATTCAATAATATACGGAAACCCATAGCCAAAGCCTTTCAAATCGCGAGTTCTTTCAGGTCTCTCGCTACCCAACCGCCACACATGAGAGACACATACGTTCCCATTGTAGAGACTGGATAGGTATCTCTTCAAGGCCTCTTCCGAGATGCTCAACAAACTTACTTTACTTCTTCGCATCAGCAGGTCTCACCCATGCAACTAAATCGTGCCAGACATAGAAGCCGACACTGAAGGCAGCGGCGAAATACACGACTCCCGTAAGCCAAAACAAGTCAATGCCACGGTCAAGAATGGATCGTAAGAAGAAGTTAACAATAAGACCTTCTGACAAAACCACATATAAAAAACCTGCTATTCCAGCAACTGCGAGAAGGCCTAGTCTGCCCAGATCGCTCGATGATTCCAACCTGTCCTTCAAATACAATAGTGCAATTGCAAGCCCAAACATCACTATCAGATAAGCAACGACATAGATGTAAAGACTAATTAGGTCTATCCCAGAAAGGAAATTTGCGAATAGACCAACCTTGTTCTTTGCAAATGGATCTCCTAGACTCTTCACGTACAAAGCTGCAACCACGTCTAGTATTGCCAAGAACGGCAAGACAACCACAACTTTGTCGACGCTATCCAAGATTCACTACCCACCGAATTGTGTGATAGAAACACATAAGAAAGCTTTAAGCCTTAAGAATCAGGCCACATTCAACGTCATTTGAACTCGAAGCAATGCATACGCGAAGAGAGAATAGAAGCGCGCGCCCAAACGTTGACATGGTCATACACTGAGTGGACAAAGTCAAAACCCACCTTCCATACCAGTTAATCGCCAACGTTAAATAGCTAAACCGTGAATGAACACGCGAAGAAGGGGGAGAAACTGGAAGATTCCAAGATTAAAAACCCGTCTCTTGCGCCAAAAGGACGCCTACAAATAGAATGGGCTTCCAAACACATGCCAGTCCTGAACCAAATAAAAGAACGATTCAACAAAGAGAAACCGCTCAAAGGAACAACATTGAGTGCATGTCTACATATAACAAAAGAAACAGCGGTTCTAGCCGAAACACTGCAGGCCGGCGGAGCAAAGCTTGCTCTATGCGGCTCCAATCCACTCTCAACGCAAGATGATGTTGCCTCAGCCTTAGTCGAAGAAGGCATTCACGCCTTTGCGTGGCGAGAACAAACGACGGAAGAATATTACTGGTGCATAGACAGGACTATCGATTATAATCCTTCAGTAACTCTTGATGACGGAGCCGACCTCGTTGGCACAATTCACACAAAGAGAACAGACGCACTACCGATCATCAAGGGTGGCACAGAGGAAACTACAACAGGCGTTCTAAGATTGAGGGCCATGGAGAAGAATGGAAGCCTCAAATACCCAATAATAGCTGTGAATGACGCCTATACAAAGTACCTGTTCGACAATCGTTATGGCACCGGACAAAGCACCATAGATGGCCTCTTGAGAGCAACAAACATTCTCCTGGCAGGAAAGAACTTTGTTGTCAGCGGCTATGGATGGTGCGCCAAGGGAATAGCCATGAGGGCACAAGGCATGGGAGCAAACGTGATAGTAACAGAAGTCAACCCGCTCAGAGCTCTGGAAGCCGTCATGGATGGTTTCCGCGTTATGCCCATGACTGAAGCAGCAACCATAGGCGACATATTCGTAACGGCCACAGGAGACATTAACGTAGTAAGAAAAGAGCACATCCAAAGCATGAAAGACGGGGCAATACTTGCTAACAGCGGACACTTCAATGTTGAAATTAACATAAAAGACCTAGAAGAACAAGCAACATCAAAGAGAAACATAAGGCAAAACTTGGAAGAATACACGCTTAAGGGCGGGAGGAAATTGTATCTTTTGGCTGAAGGAAGACTTGTGAACCTAGCTGCAGCTGAGGGCCATCCCTCAGAAGTTATGGACATGTCATTTGCAAATCAAGCCCTCAGCGTGGAACACCTTGTCAAGACTAAGAACCTGCTACCAAAGGTATACCCTGTGCCAAGAGAAATAGATGAAACGATCGCGAAGCTGAAGCTTGACTCAATAGGTGTAGCGATAGACGAATTGACGAACGAGCAACGAAAGTATTTATCCACTTGGGAAATGGGAACAATCTAAATAACTGCATGGAAGCATGGCAAAATTTAAAAGGAATGAGAAAGTAAACATGCTTTACACATGGTGAATCAGAAATGGTTAGTAAAGATCAAGCGATAGGTGGATTGATATTCATTGTCTGCTTTGCTGTTGGCATTCTGTACGTCTTGACGCTCTTTGACCCCTGGTGGCTAGGAGTATTCGGAGTGACAAACATAGCTTGGAACAGTGGCATCCAATTCTGGCTCATTGCAGTTCCCGTTTTCATAGCGTTCGTCGCCGTGATGGCTATAGGTGCATGGATAGGATGGACTATGGCTACGACACCGCCGCCGAAGCCTATAGAGGAAATAACGTCTGAGATTGAGAAGAAGGAAGAGACAACACCCCAGCCACCTGAAGAGCCAAAGCCGCCAGAGGAAGCTGTAGAAGAAAAGAAAGCCGAACGAAAGAAGAAGAGCTAAGAAACTCGCTCGTATTCTGGCAAAACAGTTTCCATTCACATTTTTGGTCAGAACTCAAGAAGTGTTTCCAGGATAGAGGCTCGCTTGCGCTTAGGAGCAAGAAAAGCGACGAGAGTCTCCAACCATCGATATTTCAAATTCATAATTGTTTTAATCAGTACAGTCTCTTAAGCCAAACAAGGATGAGAACCAAATGTACACAGTTTGGATAAGAATCGATGCAACCTTGCCATGGATAGAACTGAAAGGAATGTACCAAACAAGAAACGAAGCAAAGAAAGGGGTACAGGATCTCAATAGAAGCATGCAGGTGAGAATCGTGCACATGCCTGATAATGCGAGACAGGTTAAGGCATTAATAACAGTCAAATCAAGGCACTAGATCAAAACATCCTATTGAGAAGACTGCAATGTCACTCTTCCTAGACAAGATTATCGCATCATCTGATCGGTTTAAAGACACCGTATTCTCAGACGGGTAGTTGGCGCCGGGGAAGGGACTTGAACCCCTGCGAGCCAGAAGGCCCACTGGCTACCTTGTCCGCTAATTCTAAGCCCCCTTTCTTTATCAGATCTCGAGGCCAGCGCGATAACCACTCCGCCACCCCGGCCAAGAGTAAAGTTCAAGCCGGAAGCTTTTAGCTTTATCCAATACCAGACCAGTTCAAAAAAAGCGCAACTTCTTGTTTAGTGGTTAGCAGATTTTCGCCGGTCTAACACACACGGAACACTCATCGCTTGACACACACATTAATTCTATTAACGCGTTTTCCCGATTTCTTTGAAATGGGCTAAACTGATGAGGCCGCATATCAACCAAAGTTATAGAAGTTCATCCCTTTGCAATTGACTTGCAATTCTGTGAAGAAACCAAGCATGTCTAACACAAGCAAACGCATGCTGGGTCTAAAGATTTCATAGTGTCTGGCATGCTTTAGAAAGCGATTTGGCTTACTTTTTGAGGCGTCTTAGATAATGAAACATTATCGCCTATCCTTAATTCTGTGGTGTACTGGATTTCGCCACTTATGCGGCAATTGGATTCAATTGTGATACTCGCTCCATAGATGCTTTCTGCATCTGCCCCATTTCTCATTAGGATTTGTTTTCCGAAAATGTTCTCTACACTTGCTCCTTTGCCAATGTTGACTTGATCCGCCTTTATCGGCCCGCGAACTTCTCCTCTCTTACCTATTTCAACAAAATGTGCAGTTGTTCCTTCTATGGTGCTTATTAAACCGCCAACCTCCACGCGATCTTGCGCAATTGCTCTTTTGGCATTGAGTATTCCACCTACTTCGATACTTTTCGCGGAGACTTCACCGCCGATTTCCACTTTTCCTCCTGTCTCTAACGACCCTGACAATTTCAGAGAACCGCCAACCTCCAACTTACCCCCGATATCTATACTGCCACCTTCGCCTGAACCTTTAATCTCGATCTTGCCACCAACATCTATATCCTCGAAAGTGAGGTCTCCTTCGACTTTCAATGAACCCCCCACATCTATTCTATGACCTTTGCTCTTACTAGATAGAAGAACAACTCCGCCAACATCTATTGTATCAAACTCTAGCTCCTCTCTTGATTCGAAAACTCCGCCGACATCTACCTGACTGATCCTGCCTCCTCGGACTTTGGCTGCACCACCAACATCCAGTTTCTGTATGTCGACTCTCGATTCTGTTGAGAATGCCCCGCCCACATCGATTTCATTGGCCTTTACCTCTCCTTGGGCCTTGAAACTTCCGCCCACATCTATATCTTCAGCTGTCACAGTTCCATCAACTTTCAAGCTTCCACCTACGTCAATTTCTTCTGAGGTTAAGTCTTTGCTGACAAACAAGGCCTCGCCTACATCGACAAATTTCGCTGTCATCTTGCCATAGACTTCCAAGCGACCGTCTTCAACTTCGACTTTATCTTCTATTTCCAAGTCTCCGTTGATTGTTACATCGCTGTCTGCTTCGAGCCTCCTAGCCGATAGACTACATTCAAAGATTGCGTGCGCGTGCTCTAAGATACCCCCACCTTCGCAGTGGACGGTACCTAAAACCTTCGCCTTCGGCGGTGTACCTGTCCCCTTTATGATAGCATTCTTGCCTACAACCAAATCCGTGTCTACAATGTCTAAAGTTATTGTACTTCTCGACGGAAGCGATATTTTACTGTTCATCTCTCAGCCCTTCAACAGCATCATGTTCTTGTGCTTAAAAAGCGGAACTCACCCCTTGTTACTACTTGCACCACTGAACAATCAATCCCCTTTGAAGTGCCGACTCAGCTACTCGAGATCTTTCATGCTCAACCCCGATCTGATAATTCTTCGTAGTTTCTAACGACAGGTGTGCCGAGAATTTGGCTGCAAGCTCTGTTTCTTCCGTGGAGCATATACTCCGAGCTGTGCTGAACTTGGCCCTGTTTCCCAAATCTAATACATTCTTAACTTTTCGTGTCATTCTTGCTCACCCCATTTTGTTCTAAGAAGGTCTATCACTCTGCAGCCCTTAAAAGGCGACGCACATCAAGAAAACACTCTTTGTAGTTACAAAACGTAACTGTAACTCACTCCTCTAACGCAGCGAAGAACTTTCTCATTCGTTTGAATGTTTCCAGAAACTCTAAACCCCATTTTGTGGCCCCATATTTCTTTGTATCATCAAAAGGTATTTCTCTAACGAAACCATGCAAAACCAGAAAATTCAGGACCTTCTTTGTTCGATCTACTGGCATGTTAGCACCATATGAGACTCTTGTCAATGAGCATGTTCCTTTCCTCACAATCATTTCTATCACGTCTGCGTAGATATCATACTTTGTCCTTCTCCGCTCGTCTGACAAGATACGGCCTCCCGAATATTCCACTATCGATAGTGGATCCCTAGTCTTGATTGTAAGGAATACTCTTTCAAGTTGACCAGTTAAATGCTTTTAGCGCTGAAACACGCGCCAAGATAGCATATCCAAAAAGGCAGACCCCTTACGATAGCCAGTGTGACCGCCTAATCTCTCCTTGAAACAACTAGATCCGCAATGTCCACGCTGTGTTCATAGATTTGCCGCAAAAACGAAGCCGCAGCCAAAATGTACGGCACAACTTCAACAGGTTGAACCCCTGCGACAGCCTCTATGTTTGAAAAGGTCCGCTCCATTTTCTCGCGCATTGCCCGAACACTTTCAGCTAACGCGGTATCACTCGCTATGAAAGCAGTCAAAGCAACCTCATGAGCTTCGAAGCAAGCTGAATGGAAATCCACGAGAGATTTCCCCAGTTCCCCGCCTAATCTCAAACCTTTCAAGCCAATTGTCTTGTTAGCTACATGAACACACTCGTCTCCTATAGTTTCAACTAAGCTGGCGACTAGGCGATAATCGAGGCATTCGATGGGACTAACTCCCAGTTTCTCGCTAAGTCTTGGGTTTTGGATGATCGTGCGTAGTATTCGCACAAGAAGAAAATACAGTCTATTGATTTCGTCGTCACGAGCGACAACGTTCTTCGCCAAAGATGATTGTCCATCAACTAAAGCGTTAACAACATCGCGATGCATACCAGCAGCAATCGCATACGCCCGCCTCAGAATCTTTTCAGGCGGAAACCCTGACGGTTCCAACAGGCATTGCATGACTATATTGGAGTAATCTTCCTCCACGATTTCTAACCCTATCAGCCGATTAGCCGCACTTTTGACAATGTTTCGAACCTCAAAATTGATACAGCCTTTTGATTCTACACGGATAATGTCAAAGCCAAGTAGATATTTGCCTATGATTTCGCGGTTCAGATAAAGACCTGGCTTCAGAATCGTAGTGCGTTGAGAGGGAGCAATGCTGTACTGTGGATCAAGGATTAGCTTGCCATCGCTTGTCTCATCAATAGCTAAAATAGAGCCACGGTTCAATCCATAACGCTCAGCCCAAGATTTAGGCACACAAACAAAAAACGTGCCATTGGGAGTGCGCTGAACCTTGCGCATAACGCTCATGTACATCACGCCCAGCATAACCAATTGGAACAATAATACTAACATGCTTAAACATCAGCTGCAATATTTAAATTTGCGCAGACAATTCAGAATCACTTAGCAGTGCAGCGGTGTAGAATATCTGGAAAGGCCTGTCGCCCTATGTTGAAGCTCATGACGCATGTAGATAATTAGGTTAATTATAGAAGAAGCATACAATAATGCATATGGTATAGAGTGCGTAGAATTTGGTTTGAAGCAGACGTATAGAGAAGCGACTAAAAATGAGCGCCCCAGAAAAACTTAGGAAAGCTGTGGAATTGACCATCGCAGCAGGGTATCAGTTAAATCAAGAAGCTTTTGGTTTCTTGACAATGGTAGCCGCCACAGAAGACCCATCTGAAGTCATAGGTAAGGCCATAGAGAAACTTAATGGCTTGGACGAAAAACCGTTTTTTATAAACAGAAACCTCTTAGAAGAGCTGCTGGAAGAAGTTGAACAACCAAATAAGACGACCATGAAAGCACCAGATGCTCAGTTTCAAGAACAATCCAATCCGCAAACACCTATGGCTCCGCAAATAATTGAAGGGAAAAAGCAATTCCAACCATACGCGAAAGGTATTGAGAAGAGTATTAACGTTATTGAAGACTTATCTGGCAAGCTCAGCTCGAACGGTACTATTGAAGATTTCTTAGGGTACTTCCGTGACAGATTTAAGCGCACTGAAAGACTACTTAGGCAGCGAATTGACGTCAAGAGTGCAGCATCGATAAGAGACGCGCTGAAAGCCCCTGCAAACATGAAACTCAAGATCATTGGACTAATAACGGAGAAACGGGAAACGAAGGAGCGGACAATTCTATCAGTAGAGGATCTAGAAGCACACATCACAGTCCTCGTGCCACAAAATGCTTCAGAAGATCTCCATAAGAAAGCGCGATTGCTCATGCTTGACCAAGTGGTCTGCTTAAGCGTTATCAAAGCAAGAACTGGATTGTCAATAGCAGACGACATAATCTTGCCTGAGGTAGGTCAGAGAATCCCACACAAGGCCTCAGAACGAGTCAGCGCAGTACTGACATCAGACATTCACACGGGAAGCACAAAATTTCAAAGAGAATCCTTCAGCCGCTTCATACTGTGGCTGAACGGGAAATATGGAAACGAACAGATGAAGGAAGTCGCAAGCCATGTCAAATACGTTTTGATAGCGGGCGACATAGTTGACGGCGTAGGAGTCTACCCAAATCAATCGAAGGAACTGTCGACCAAAGACATCTACAAGCAATACCGTCTTGCTGCAAAGTACATAGAACAGATTCCAGATTATATAGAAGTGGTTATAATACCAGGCAACCACGATGCACCTAGAAAGGCTCTTCCCCAACCCGCGATATCAGGCGCTTATCTCGAAGCTTTACAAGAATCGAAAAACGTCTATTCGCTTGGGAATCCATGTACTGTGAGCATCCACGGCGTAGAAGTGCTAATGTATCATGGCCGCAGTTTAGATGATGTTATCTCTACGGTTCCAGGTATGAGCAACAATAATCCTGAAAAAGCAATGCGCCTGCTATTGCAAAGCCGTCATCTAGCTCCGCTATACGGGGGCAAGACCACATTGTCCCCTGAAAGCAGAGACTCCCTTGTCATAGAACGCGTCCCAGACATTTTCCATGCGGGCCACATTCATGCATTAGGTCATTGCAGTTACCGTGGAGTTTCAATCATAAACTCTGGTGGGTGGCAAGAACAAACAGAGTATATGAAGAAGTTTGGATTCGTGCCGACGTGTGGGAAGGTGCCTGTGGTAGACCTTCAAACTTTAGAAGTCACTGTTGTCCCATTTAGCTAGGAATAATGGAGTTCCTGAATTGTGTGGCTTGTTTCAAAGATTGCGTGCCAATTCTCTTCAATTTGCGTTGTTTGTGCGTCTTGACAGACATTTCGGTACGTAGTCGACCAGACGACCGAGTCTACCATCATTTGAAAAAACGTCCTTGATAAGCCCCCTTGCTATTTCTAACTTAATCCTCTTTGTTCGCCCATACCTTCCCATACTTGTGACTTTAGCATTCAACAACCCCATAGAATCGAGTTCATTAACCAAGGAACCCAATCTACGCTGTGTTAACGGCGCAATGCCCACTTCACCACAAATCTCGCTGTAGACCTCATAGATTTCCCCCGTGATAGCCTTGTGAATTTCTGCTTTGCTAAGGCTGTAAACACTTAAGATGACGAGTTTGGAATGGAGGGTCAAGTTTTTCAGGGCTTCAAAAACGCGATTGTGCTCTATGTGTTTTTCAGCCTCTCGCACATGATCTTCAACGACCGCGGAGACCCCTTGCCGTTCTGCAACCTCACCAGCAACACGCAATAAATCCAGAGCCCGTCTGGCATCGCCATGCTCTGCCGCTGCCAACGCAGAACACAAGTTGAGTGCAGCTTCAGTCAAAGTTCCATCGAGAAATGAGAGAGCGGAGCGCTCAGAGAGAATGTTCCTCAACTCATTAGCATCGTAGGGTCTAAAAACCATCTCCTCCTCGCTTAGGGAACTCAAAACACGTGGATCCAGTAACTCCTTCAGCCGCAAGTCGTTAGAGATCCCAATCAGAGAGACTCTGCTTCTGGACAGGACTTCATTGACTCTGGTTAATTCGTAGAGGAGGATGTCACCGCGTGCTTTTATCAGTGCATCGACCTCGTCCAAGACTATAATAAAAGTAGTTTTCGAGGAATCTAGTCCTGTTCGGAACCTGTCAAACACTTCGCCGGCAGAGAGGCCCGTGAACGGAACCATCACGCCTATGCTTTGGCAAAGGCTGGCAAAAATCCTGTATTCTGAGTCTACCATTCTGCAATTAACATAGCAGAATCTTATTGGTGCACCAAATTCCTTGGCCTTAACTTCTAAATGATTTAAAACATATTTTACTACAGCAGTTTTGCCTGTACCAGTTTTCCCATAAATAAGTACGTTTGAACTCCTCGCCCCACGTAATACAGGCGCGATTATCTCGCCCAATTGCATAATTTGGTCTTCTCTATGGGGTAATTTACCAGGAATATAGTCATGCCGAAGCACATCGCGATCTCTGAAGACCTTGGAACTATGAACCACTCTATCAAATACACCATCAAGTATGTTAGTCTCAGACATCCCTCTCCCTCTAAACACCTTCAAGGGCAACACCACCTCTTCGAGTGGAGAAATAAGCACTACCGTACAAAAAAATAGATCTATGGTGTAATAATCTTAAAATTGTCCAACACCCTGAAGTCTGATCTCAGAGTAATACAGGCACACCCCTAGCCATCCGATGGAACTCTGTATCTTTAAAAGATTGTTTGTGATTCCTGATTAGAAGAAGTATACTCTGCAAATTAGTAACCTAACTACCAATATAATAACTCTTATAAAAAAAAGTAAACATTTACTGGAAAATTCCCACAAAATAAGATTGAAGCACAGGAGATTCTCCTCTTCCACTAGAAACATAGGGGTGTCGCTCAGTGAATTGGCCATTGTAAACTTTGATCTCTTGGCAAGTCCAATTACACGAATAGCTTCCTAGAAAGTCTATCTAACAACAATTTTGATCTGTTTTTCAGCATTTCTCGCTTCACATTTGTGATTACCTTGTGAAGTTTACGAGAAAATAGCGGTTTTCTGTCCTTTTTCTGCTATTATTTAGCTATCTATGTTCCTTTTTTGTGAATTGGCGCACCCCACGTTTCTACTGGACCTCTAAGTCTAAACCTTTCCAATTCTTGTTTTGGGATTTTGAAGGACTGTGAAAGTTGTGACACTGAAATCGTTGCAATTTATGCCTGTTTCTTTGTTTGATGCTTAATTATGGGTTTCTCTGTGGCAGTCTCTAACCGTAACACCTATAACTTGTGAACTGCAAACTTGTGAACACCACCTAGATACAGGTTGCACTCATGCCAGCACGGAAAATACGCGTTGAGTTATTCGACAGCGAAGGTAATCGTTACACAATAGCATTTGAAGGGCAGATAACCCGCGAGAAAACAGTGCGCCTTTTAGACATGGTGGAGCTTCTGGGCGGCGTGACGAATCAGGGAGCAAACTTTGGTCCAAGTAACGGTAACTCAAACCTGAACGTTTCCAAATATGAGAAGGTCAAAATGATTATCCAAAGGAGCTTCCCACTCGTTTGGTTTTCGTCCAAAGAGATCCAAGCGGCCTTTGAACAGGAATTCAAGGAGCCAATAGGTCTCAGCACCGTAGCTACTTACCTTTCTAGGCTGTCCAACAAAGGAGTGCTTACTAAGTCGGGCAACGCGAACAGTTTGAAATACAAAATGGCAAGGGTTCAAGTGGAGGCACAAGTGGAAGAAGCAAGAATGCACTAGCGTCTGGATGTAAACTTGCTGGTCTGATTTTCTGTTTAGCCAAGTGATCTTGTGTATCCAGTAGTGTCATCTATTGCGATATTGTACTGCCTGTTTTTCGATCAATGAAGGTTCGATCTGGTAACTTAATACGGTGTCTTGAAGCTGCAGAACCTTCATGCATGCAAAAAGCCTTGCGAAGGCATTGGCGCAAAAGTGAGTAGGAATGGAGCTAAGCTGTTTCACCCTCGCTTTTCTTTAGAAGCTTCTCCATTTCTTTCTTGACGCTGTATTTGAATGGGATTTTAAGCATATCTCTTTCTAGATAACCGCCTTCATACAGCTTCTTCATTAACCTAGCAGTGTGTTCTCGGCTGAGCTTCACTCTATCCCTGATCTCTGGGGCTGTCTTTGGGCCTTCAGTGGCGAGCATTTCGAGAACTGTCAACTCCGTTTCAGTTAATGGTGCCAGCGCTCTATCCCTCTTGATTGGGATCACGGCGTCAATGCTTGCCTCAGGAATAACTAGGGTTTGTCGGGTACGATCTTCGATGTCTGTTACCCTTGTGGCCAAAGTCACTTGTGATGTGGCTACATCACTGATCTGCTTGTTGAGTTCATCAATCCTTGCAGAGGCCTTGTTTCTGTCTTCCACAACGGAAGCTATTGTGATTTCCGCTGACTGCATGGTTTCATGTGTCTCGTCTGATTTCCTTATAGCCACTTCACTCTTAGCCCCAAGGGCTTCCAGTTTGAAGGTCACGCGTTCCAGCTTTTCGTTTTCAATTCTTAGTTGTCTATTGAAACTCAATATGATGTCCTCTACTGATTCCCGTGCCTGCCCGTATTCTTTCCGTGCTCGCCGAAGCATGACGTAGCAACCGATTGCCATGATTCCTGTCGTAGTGAGCAGAATTACTGAGAGACCTATCGCAACTTCCGTTTACTTTATGCCTCCTGTGACACGCATGTGATTACATGAGAGTTGAGCATGTTGCGTCACATATCACCTGTTACCGTGGATAATTTAACATTTATGGTCTTGTAAATATAGGTTTCCATGACATCACAGGTCACATCTAGAGAATATGCGTCTCTCTGGAGCCCCTGATTGCTCTGATTTCCATGAACTGTGGCTTTTCCCTTGATTTCCGACCAAATTTGTGAGCTGTGTCTTCAAAGTTTCAAAATGTAGCTCGACTTGGAGTGACTTGTGATATCACGTCATTCCTTCTGATGGATTAGCGAGGTGTTTCAGGCTCGTTTCAAGCTCTTCCCTGATGGTTTCTATGACTTTAAGATGGTCTCCTAGTTCGGCACCTTTGTTGGGGAGGTCCTTGTAAGCTGCTATGCACTCGTGCAGTCTGTTTGATACTTCCAAGTAAGGATCAAGAGTTGTGTCTTCAAAGATGCCTAAATAACCCAAGAGTAGTACTGTGTAGATGGATTTAACAACGTTTTCTTTTGCCTGCCTTAACGTCCTGTTAAACGCTCCGCGGCTTATTTGTGCCTTTGTTAGCCTTAATCTGGCTTTTTCGTCGTATTTTAGCTGTTTCCCAGATATATTTTCGGATAAAACATCGATTAGCATTGTTTCAAGTTGGGTTTTTGTCAAGTGACTATTTTTCGCGAGAATATTCACAATTGGGTCATTTAGCGAGCCGTTTAACCATGTTTGGACGTTCTCTTTGAGCCTCATGCTCTCACACAACTGGGTAATGTGGATGGATACATTTTTGTATACTGGGTAGGCTTATAAGTCTGTCTATCTCAGCCTTAGATAGGCTTTTGATCAACAAAAGCCATTTATGTGGACCGAAGATATGCTTAATGAGGAAGCCCTCTTGAATCCGCGGTTTAAGACTGTGGAACGCCTGAAACACATAAAACCGTCAGGAATACGCCGGTTTTTCACTTTAGCCAATAAACTGCCCGGCGCTATTAATTTGAGCGTCGGAGAGCCTGATTTTTGCCCGCCCAGACGAAACCTAGAGGCTGGCTGGAAGGCGGCGGAGGAAGGAAAGACCCATTATGCGCCGACCAACGGTATCCCTGAACTTCGAGAAGCACTTGCTAGAAAGGCTTTGGGTGACTATAACCTTGATTATGATCCTGAATCCGAAATCCTAGTCACATCTGGAGCTACTGAAGCCCTTTTCTTGGCGTTATTTGGGTTGGTGGATCATGCAGATGAAGTACTTGTCCCAAATCCAGGGTTTGTACTTTATGAACCTAGTGTCAGACTGGCTGATGGCATTCCGATTTCTATTCCGCTGCTTGAGAAGAACGACTTTAAGATATCTGTTGAAAACGTGATGTCACTCGTCACAAGCAAATCACGCGTAATCGTTTTGAACTACCCAAACAATCCTACGGGTGCAGTCCTTTCTTATGACGAGACTGCTGCTCTGGCAAAAATCGCTGTTGAACGTGATTTGATTGTGATTTCTGATGAGGTTTACGAAAGGATAGTCTATGACAATTCTAAGCACTATTGCATTGCTGCCTTCCCGGGTATGCGTGAACGTACACTGGTCATCGGGTCCTTCTCCAAGACCTATGCCATGACTGGACTAAGAATTGGATATGTTTATGGCCCTAAAGAACTTGTATCTAACCTTTGGCTCGTTCATCAGTATACTGTTGCATGTGTGAACAGTTTGTCACAGTACGTCGCTCTTGATGCGTTGAAGGCGCCGCAGGGGTTTGTCAATGACATGGTGAAGGAGTTTGATAGGCGGCGACACTTGGTTCACAAAAGGCTCAATGGAATCAACGGATTTCATTGTGCACTTCCAAAAGGCGCTTTCTATGTTTTCCCAAAAATCAAAGATTTTGATTTGACTTCAGAGGAATTTGCCGAGCTTCTGGCGAGGAAGGCACGTGTGATAACTGTGCCTGGGTCCTCTTTTGGCAGTTATGGTGAGGGACACATTAGAATCTCTTATGCTGCCGCTTATGAACAGTTAGAAGTGGCCCTAGACAGGATAGAAAAGGCTGTCAAAGCTCTTTGATAGGTACTATTATAGCCTCTCTGCGCTTTTCCTCAATTTCTCAAACAATTCAGGCCGCAAGTCCTTCAAGGTTGGAACGAAAGCCTCAACTGATCTAATGTCGGCATAATCGATTTCACAAGTTACGAGGTCTTCTTCATCGTACTTTGCTTTAGCGATAACCTTGCCCTGAGGTCCGACAAGTCTGCTGCCTCCCCAGAACTGCAGTCCATCTTCTATGCCGACAAGGTTCACGTACGCCAGAAAGGCAGTGTTCTCGATGGCTCTTGCAGATATTAATGTTTCGAAGAATGCTCGCCTAATTCCTGGCGAGGCAGAGATACAGATGATTAACTGTGATCCTTCTAATCTCGTGAGTCGACTGATCTCCGGGAAGAAAATATCGTAACATATGATTAATCCTATTTTCCCAAGTTCTGTGCTAAAAGCCGCTACTTGATATCCTGGACGAAAATATCTCTTCTCCTCGAAGACACTGTGATTTGGTAAGTGCATTTTGCGATATCTCCCGATAAAGCCATTTGGGCCTGTTAGAATTGCTGAATTATATATAGTGGCTTGAGTTTTCTCACTTAACTCTGGCATGCCAAAAACAATATGCGTTTTTGTCTTTCGCGCCAAGTTCTCGATAATATTGGTAGAGGGGCCGGGTATCGTTTCAGCAAGTTCATAGATCTGATCTCTGACAACATAGCCTGTTAGAGAAAGCTCCGGAAAGATGACGATATCTGATGATAGCTTCTTTGCTTTCACTACGACTTCTTCGATCCTTTTCAGGTTCACGGCTTTTGCTCCTTGTACACAACTGATCTGGGCAAGAGTTATTCTAAATTTCTGCTTCATGTTTCATCCCCTTTTGAGTCTGAAATCTGCACCTACCGTTCGGTATGCTAGCTTGGTTGTTAACAGCATCCTTCTTTTATGTTCGGCAGATAGCCACTTGAGCTTTATCTCATTCACAAGTTCTTCTTCCACTACTAACTGCTCAGCAATTTCCTCCCCAGTCATGAAATGTTCCAAGCCGTATAGGATTAAATCAAGAGTCTCATATTTAATACCGAGTTCTCTTTCTGCCGTTTGGCCTGGCCACAAAGCTGGTGATGGAGGCTTCATTATGATCTCTTCTGGGACACCCATGTGTTGGGCAAGTCTTTGAACTTGTGTTTTGTACAGATCCATGATCGGATAAATGTCGGCTGCAACATCGCCCCATTTTGTGAAATACCCCATCATCGTCTCGGACTTGTCTGAGCTTCCACAAACAAGCAGGTTTGTCTTGTTTGCATAATAGTAGATGTAGATCATACGTGTTCGTGCTTTTATGTTACCTTTAGAGACCTTTTCTGAGGGCTCGAATATTGGTATCGAGCCATAGAATGCCTCCAAAACGGGCGTGATATCACACAACCGTGATTTCAGTTTGAATTTTCTTACTATTGTTTGAGCATGTTTGACGTCATCTTCACGGTATGTTTCCCTTTCTGGCAACATGAGGCCTAGAACTCTTCTACCACCTATAGCTTTGGCTGAAAGCGTAGCAATGGTACAGCTGTCAATTCCTCCAGACAACCCGAGAACTATACCCTCGAAACCCGTTTTCTCAAAGTACCCCCTAATGAAACGTGTTATTTGTGCTTCAACTTCCCGTAGATCCATGTCTAGAACTGAAGACGTTAATTCCAAGCTAGTGCCTCTTCATGCTTTATGATTTTGAGTCGGGTATTTAAGGACAAACATAAAATACTGGGTTGCCATTGCCATTGTGACATAGAAGGATTTGAAAAATGGGACGACGTAGAAGGAAAGTCGTTCGGGTTCCCAAGAAACACTTGCCCAAGCTTTTCCCTTGCCCTAAATGTGGCAAGGAAACGATTCGTGTTGAGATCTCTCGTGATGAAAACCGTGCTGTGGTAGGATGTGGTAGTTGTGGCGTTAAAGATGAATTTTCAGTCAAGCCTGCTCAAAGCGAGATCGACGTATATTGTATGTTTACCGATAAATTCTATAGTAAACCAAAGATCCCTTCCACATCCAACATTAAGGGTGCATAGCTAGGATGCCTTCTGTAATCGGGTCCGTCGAAAAGCTTCTCCTCGAAAAAATCGAGTCAGAGGGCTCTATTCACATAACTCTTATTGACCCTGAGAAAGTAACTCCTCCTCAAGCATCAGGAATTGCGAGAAAAGCGAAGGCGAGCGGCACAACAGCTATAATGATTGGTGGCTCCACATTCATTTCAGCAGCACACCTTGATGATATTGTCAAAATCATCAGACGTACCGTTAGAATTCCGATTATACTGTTTCCGAACAATGTGACCGGCATAAGCCGCCATGCTGATGCTATCTGGTTCATGTCTCTACTAAACTCGGTTGACCCTTACTTTCTGATGGGTGCTCAAGTTCTAGGGGCACCGCTAGTCAAGAAATATCACTTGGAGCCACTCCCTCTTGGCTACATCATCGTTGGAGAGGGTGGCACAGCCGGTGTTATCGGCAAAGCTATTCCGGTTCCATACAACAAACCTGAACTTGCCGCGGCCCATGCGCTGGCTGGACAGTATTTGGGCATGCGTTTCATATACTTAGAAGCCGGGTCAGGTGCAAAGGAACCTGTTCCTCCTGACATGATCAAAAGTGTCAAGCACTACATTGATATTCCTTTGATTGTTGGAGGCGGAATACGCTCCAGAGGCCAAGCGCTTGTGGCAGCATCCGCTGGCGCGGACATAATAGTGACTGGTAATGTTGTAGAGAACACTGGAGTAAGGCGTAGAGTCTCTGAAATAATCGAAGGGTTAAGACATCGTAGAACATGAGGACATCAGTCAAAAGACGCGACCAGAGCAAGCTCAATTACGCTTTGAAAATTGCGTATTCTTGAAATACCACTTGGCGAAGATAATTGAAATGTACATGGTTTGCCGCTGAACATTTTCTGCCTGCACTACAAGAAGACTACGTAGCACAAATGGTAACGCTACTTTTATGTTGACCCCATATGAATCAACATTTCTGCTTGAACAGCTTTTTTGATCGATTCATGTCAGAAAACAGTGATAAGCAGTGATAAGTAGTCATGCTTATGGGTGACTTAGATTGAATGGCGAGATGAGTCAGGTCTACCAAAACTACGTTGACAACTTGGAAAACGAACTCAAGCAATTGTATGCCATTAGCGACAACGCAAAGAGAATAGGGATTGACCCGTTGCCAATGACGGAATGCAAGACAGCGAAAGATCTAGCAGATCTCGTAGAAGGCCTTGTGGGTCCCCAAGGAGTCGCTGCAAGCATTAGGGAACTAAGTGCAAAGCTCCCAAGGGAGGAGTTGGCTTTCAAAATCACTGAAGAAATCATCTATGGCAAATTCGGTCATATGGAGCCTGAAGTTGCAGCTGATCAAGCAATACGCACCGCACTTGCAATATTCACCGAAGGGCTTACTGCAGCACCATTACAAGGGGTGGCAAAAGTGGCAATAAAAGCAAATTACGACAGGACTCATTACCTCGCGATCTATTTTGCGGGGCCAATGCGCTCAGCAGGCGGTACGGATCAGGCTCTGACTTTGGTGGTTGGCGACTTCGTAAGGCGATTGCTGGGTCTTGAACGCTTCAAGCCTACAGAAGAAGAAATTTCGCGCTTTATCGAAGAGGTTAGGTTGTATGAACATTCCGTTTCCCACTTTCAATATCATGTTTCAGATGATGAGCTACGAAAGGCACTTCAGTGGATTCCAGTTGAGGTGACTGGCACGGAGTCTGACCCGTTTGAAGTCTCAGCGTTTCGTAATCTTGCAAGAATAGAGACTAATCGCGTGAGAGGTGGGGCCCTTAGAGTTGTAAACGACGGCATAGTCGGACGCGCTCCAAAGGTCTCTTCAATCATTGAAAAACTTGGGTTTCAAGGGTGGGATTGGCTTAAAGAGATCCGCGGAGAGTTTGAAAAGAAATCCACTGGATTTATGAACGACGTGATCGCGGGGCGTCCGATATTCTCTTTCCCATCTAGGCGTGGTGGGTTCCGACTGAGGTATGGCAGAGCGCGAAACACTGGCTTATCAGCCGTTGGTATCCACCCAGCAACAATGCTGGTACTTCAAGGGTTTCTAGCTGGTGGAACGCAACTGCGGTTGGAGCTTCCGGGAAAAGGTGGTATTGCAGTTCCAGTTGACGCAATAGAGCCACCTTTCGTTCGGTTGAGAGACGGATCTGTCGTTAGAGTGTCTGTTTCGAATTTTGACAAATTGAAGAATGAAATTGAAAGAATTCTGTTTCTAGGAGACATTCTGATCAGTTTTGGTGATTTCTTGTACAACAGCAAATGGCTTGCCCCTTCGGGATACGTTGAAGAATGGTGGGTTGAAGACTTGCGAAAGGCAGTGGCAGAGACATCTGGTGGTATCGTTGAACATGCAGCTGGATCAGTGAAAATGCCCTCTGAAAGACTTGAACAGCTTCTGCGAGAACCATTCGATGCCAAACCTAGCTTTAGAGAGTCGGTGACTCTAGCAACGGCTTTTGATGTACCCTTGCACCCTGCTTACACATTTTTCTGGTCAAACCTTTCATCGGTTGAAGATCTCTGTCAGCTTAAAAAATGGCTTTATTCATCCGAGGTTCGGCGAAAAGACGATGGCATTATTGAGATTGTGGGAGAGAACGACCCAAACGTGAAACGCGCCATGGACACAATATGCTTACCCCATGCAATCCTGAATAAGCAATCAATCGTAGTTGAAGGCGAGGATGCGCAAGCGTTTGCGCTCTGTCTCGGCTTTGATAACCCCAACAGCGTCAATGAGCCTACGGCTGGTTCCATTCTAGATATCTTGCATACACTTTCAGGTCTGCAGGTCAAGGAGAAAACACCCACATTCGTGGGTGCCCGAATGGGAAGACCTGAGAAGGCAAAAAGGCGTGAGATGAAACCTCTTGTTCACTTACTCTTCCCAGTGGGTCTATCGGGCGGTTCTCACAGAGACCTTGTTGAAGCTGCCTCACACGGGCCAGCGCTTGTGGAAATTGTCAAGCGTAAATGCCCGAACTGCAAGACTGTCACCTTTAAGACAAGATGCTTCAACTGTGGAACTGAAACTATAGTTGAGAAGACTTGCCCACGTTGTGGAAAGACTTTGAAGGAAGATTCCTGCCCAGCATGCAAGGTGCCTGCAAAGAAGTATCAGAAACAAACTGTAAACTTCAAAGAATTGATTGAGGCTGCAAGTAGCAGACTAGGCACTTCCTGCCCAAAGGTTCTAAAGGGCGTAAAAGGCTTGACAAATAATGCAAAGACTCCAGAAGCTATTGAGAAAGGAATATTGCGCGCAAAGTATGACCTCTCAGTTTACAAGGATGGCACAATTCGTTTTGACGCCACAAATGCGCCTCTGACTCATTTCAAACCCGTTGAAATAGGAGTTCCCGTTGAAAGACTCAGAAAACTAGGCTATATTTGGGCTATGGATGGATCAGATCTAACAGACCCAAACCAAACATGTGAACTCAAACTGCAGGATGTCATAGTTCCAACAAAAAGCGCACTGTATTTCTTGCGCATTGCAAGTTTCATAGATGAGCTACTAACGAAAATCTATGGCCTCCCTCCATTTTATAATGTCAAAAAAGTCGAAGATCTTGTTGGTCATCTAGTCGTTGGTCTAGCCCCCCACACCTGTGCAGGGGTTCTAGGTCGAATAGCTGGCTTCACAAGTCTCAACCTCTGCTACGCACATCCCATCTGGCACTCAGCCAAACGCAGAGACTGTGACGGCGATGAAGATACATTAATGCTTGCACTTGACACCTTGATCAATTTTTCCCGTGAATATCTGCCAGCACAGATAGGTGGAATCATGGATGCACCGCTTCTTCTGATCCCCATGATCAACACGAAAGATGTGCAGAGGCAAGCCCACGATTTTGACGTTGCTAAAGCTTACCCAATAGAGTTCTACTGGAAAACATGGGAGAAAACCGACGCAAAACAAGCTAGTGCACTCATTGACCTCGTAAAATCAAGACTTGGCACTGAGGCACAGTTCGAAGGATTCGGCTTCACAACACCCGTGTCCAACGTCAATATGGGAAATCCGGAAAGTGCGTATAAACGACTCAAGACCATGGCTGAAAAGCTCGATGGTCAACTTGAATTAGCTGAGAAAATTGAAGCTGTTGACGCTAGGAAAGTTGCTTTGAAAGTATTAACGAGGCACTTCATTCGAGACATCGCTGGAAACCTCAGGGCTTTCTCAACCCAAGCATTTAGGTGTAAATCGTGCAACAAGCGCTACCGAAGGTTGCCTCTTCGTGGCAAATGTTCAGTATGCGGCGGACAACTAACCTTGACTGTCTACAGAGGTAGCATAGAGAAATATTTGGAAATATCGCAACGTTTGGTTGAGAAGTACAAGCTGCCACAATATTATTCGCAGAGATTGCTGCTGCTGGGAGAAGAGATAGATTCAATGTTCACCAGCAAAAAGACAAAGCAAGTAAGTCTGACAGATTTTGCATGAAGAATCTTTTTCTATCGTGAACTGCATAGTTGTACTTGATTTGTATGACCAAGGAAAACTATCACCCAAACGCGTATTTGCCAAATATCAAAAATGTCAAGCGTGGGCTTTGCACTAGGACGTTAATATTAAGCGTTTTGGAAAATGGTTCTGGTGATGCCAAGACTATTGGAGACAAAGCACAACTACACTATGGAGTTGTTTTGCATCATTTGAAGCTTCTGAAAACAGTAGGCATTGTTGAACCAAGAATGGGTAATAAGCCGCGTGTTTGGGGGTTAACAGGTGTCGGACAGAGACGTCTGGTGAATTCGCATTAGGGAGGGCATTCACAGGGCAAACAACCACATTTTGGGCACTTGTTATTATACTTACTTAAAGCGGCTATTTCAAGATCCACCGAAACAACGTTTGCAAGTGATGCTAACCATGCAAAGACATCTGCAAACTCTTTCTCAAGTTCTTCCTTGCTCCTGTGCTGAAGAGCATCCCCCAGTTCTTCAACCTCGTCAAGGAGCCAATCATATGTATCTTTCACGCTTCGTCTAGAATCTTTGTGGTAATACAAGCGGTGCATCATTTCCTGAAAATCGCGAACATGCAAATTTGGGTCCTCCTAAACCTCATTGCGTTTGCGGAATGATAGATACTTTTTGGATATGCATAGTTAGACTCTAACAGGAATGCTCTATCAGAAGTTCTCGCACTTTCGTACTGTCAACGGATTCTCACATACTTGTAGGCTTCTGTGGCATTCTCGAAACAATACTGTACTTTCTGGTAATCTCTCCTGAACTCGGCAACATCAAGCCTCACTTCTTCTGGGGGCTCCTTGTCTATGACTACACGTTTGACAAACTCTGCGATTTCACTCATATTCGGTTCTTTCATTCCCAGTCTAGTGATTTCTGAGGCACCCAACCTTATACCACCTGGGTGCATGAAGTGTCTTCCCTCCTTGATGTCCCATGGCAACAGGTTTCTGTTTATTATTACGTTCGCGTTCTCAAGGGTTTCTTCAATCGTTCCGCCATCACCATACTTTGTTATGTCAATCAAGATTACGTGTGACTCGGTGAACCCTTTGTGTTCTGCTAGAACATTAAACCCTCTTTCATAGAGTGCTTGAGCCAATGCCTTGGCATTCCTGACTACTTGGCTTGCGTATTCCTTGCCGAACTCGAGCATTTCCGCGCATGCAATCGTTAAACCTGCAACGGCATGCAAATGATGATTGCTCACCATTCCTGGAAAAGTTGCCTTCTTGATCCTTTCAGCGTTCTTTTCCCAGGATAATATGCCTCCATGTTGTGGCCCAAAGAATGTCTTGTGCGTGCTCAGGCTGACAACGTCTGCTCCTTCCCGTAGCGGGTCTTGGAATTGTCCTCCAGCAATTAGACCGGCTACGTGTGCAGCGTCATAGCCTACTGTTGCGCCTATTGAATGTACAGCTTCAGCGAGCTCCTTGACTGGGTGCGGGAATGGGAAGACGCTTGCGCCAAACATAGCGAATTTTGGTGGCTTGCCCTTTGAAGCCAATTCTTGAATTTTGGTCTTTGCTTTGTCCACATCGATGTTAAGCTCTTTGTAATCCAAAGGAAGATATTCAACAATCAAGCCCTTAACCGCGCCGGCAGTGCCCCCTAACTCCTTCTTGCCCGACGTGATGTGGCCACCACTTGGAATCGACAGTGCTAGCAATATGTCGCCTGGCTCTGTGAAAGCTGTGTAAACTGCGAGATTTGCGACAACGCCTGATATCGGTCTGACGTCGACAAATTCAGCATCGTAGAGTTTCTTCATAAGCTCGATGCATTTGAACTCTATTTTGTCTATGAAACGGCAACCAGCGTAAACGCGTTCTCCCGGCCATCCTTCAGCATAGCGGTTTCCGAAGTCTGATATGAGGGTTTCACGCACGGCTGGGCTCGGAATGTTCTCACTTGCTATGAGTGGAATGCTTTCCTGAAACCACTTGTGATGTTGTTGAAGGAGTTCGAAAACTTGATTATACTCTTCTCGATTGGTGGGCATCTCAACACCTTTGCATCAAGCTATCATATACTCAAAAATTAAAACTCTTTCGGAGTAACGTAACATTAATAATGAAGAGAATTGTAGGAGACTTATCCGGGACAAGAGGAATAGCAGATGAGCAAGAAAAAGAAAGAGCGATCTGGTCCGATGCCAGCCGCAAGTGCAGGGCTACTGAGATTCTTTGAAGAAGAAACCGAGGGCATTAAAATTCGACCGGAAATCCTCGTAGTTGCATCAATAGCGTTAATAATCATCTGCGTCTTGGCTCAAGTGTTCTTCTAGAGCCTCTACAGTCAACGCCGTGAAGGCTGATGTAGAACTTCTATTCGTTGGACAGAGTTAAGGTGAATGAATATTTCACTTCTTTCCTCTCTGCTAGCAACCTGTGGTATGGGCTGAGCGATGGTTGCACGCAGAATAACTGCATCAGCATCTGACAACCATATACCTGCTGGTTCACGCGTGATGGCTACCAAAGTACCTTCAAAGCCATAGGCCGGATCCAGAATAACTCGTATTTCCTTTCCCACATTCTTCTCCAGCATGTGAAATATCGTTAGAGGAATATTTGTCTCTGGCATTAGACTCGCAAAATCCTGATTGTTTACGTTTTACAGATAGAACACTTGTCCTTTTTAAAGTGTTTGTTTTTGTTTAATCACAAGAACCCGACCTCTCACGTGAATTCGTCCATTGCACTTCTGCAATTGACGATGATTAGATGGGCTACCCATTATGAAATCGGCGTTTGCGAATTCTGTATTGGCTTTGCAACACTTTAATATGCTCAGTTTTGTCTCTTAGAGCTTCATTCGAGAGGATGAACGTGGCAACTGCGGACTCACTAAGCCAGTCTGTGAATAGTGCGGTCAAGCATTATGCATCTCTGTTCAGGCTTCCTTCATATGAGAAGGTCATCTTGTTTCAAGCATTAATCTGCCTGGGTTGTTGGATGTGTTCCACTCTGGTTCTAGCGCGCGCGCTGGCGTTTCGAACTATCGAGGGAGTGCTTTACGGTTTCTCACTCGGTGTTCTTCTATTCGTCGTTGGGTTCTCTTTCGATTATTTATCAAGCACGTTAGTCTTGCGCAATGACCCTATCTATGATCTGAGGAGAACTTCTACTGTGTCTCTCTTCTCTTTGGGTTTGTGGTCTCCGTTCATCCTTGTTGGTTCTGCGGCGGGCAACTTGTTCAGTTTGTCATGGTGGACTAGACTTGTTCTTTTAGGGTTTTCAGCCGTGCTAATCCTACGCTTGATAGTGTTTCAATCATCCTCATCTGCCAGTTTTGCCCGTATTGTGACCGTTTCACTTTTGCAGCCTCTTTCCTGTTTACTGCCTTTCTTGCTGCTTTGGGTGCAAAGAGGCTACAGTATTTCATTTACCATGTGTTTTTTCCTTATCCTTGCACCAATAATAAGCCTCTTCTCGGCTCACGTTTTCCTTTTTCTACTGAATCGTGTAGGCGAACAAGCACTCAAGATCCCAGCTTTGTCTCTATTCAAGGCCTTTCTTTTGAACTGGGTGATCGGACTGAATGCTCCTTTCGAAGAACTTCTTGAAAGGTTAGGCGAAGAACAAGACGTTAAGGTGTCTCTGCTAAAATTTGACGCCAGCAAACCCAAGGCAGTAATAGTCGTTCCTTCAATTCATCCTGGTCCGTTCAAAAACGTCGGAAGCAGCCTTTTGCCTTCACTACTCAAGACCGCATTGGAAGAAAAACTTGGTTACACTGCGTGCGTAATGTTGGGTATGCAAGGCCATGAACTTGACCTAGCCTCTCAGTTTCAAAACCAAAAAGTGATCAATGAAGTTCTCGAATCTATGGATTTCAAAACTGGGGAATCGACTGCTACCCCGTTTGCAAAAGCTAGTTTTGATTTGGCTACTGTGTGCTGCCAAATCTTCGGCAAAACTGCTTTTCTATCCTTCACACTTGCTCCAAAAACGACTGAGGATCTTCCACAAGAATTGGGTTTGTTTGTACGGCAAGAATCGGAGAAACATGGCCTAGCCTGCTGTGTTGTGGTGAATGCACATAATAGCATCGACAGTACTATACAAATGCCTGTCGCGTTAGATGTGCTCAAAGAGGCTGCAACTATCTGTTTGAATAGGGCAACATCGTTGGAGAAACTCTCTTTTCAAGTAGGGGCGTCTACAATCATGCCTAGGGAATTCAGTCATGAGGATGGTATGGGGGATGGTGGAATCACGGTAACTGTAGTCAAGGTGGGTGAGCAGAAGACGGCATATGTAGTGATTGATGGCAATAACATGGTCTCAGGATTGCGTGAGAAAATACTGTTAGCTCTTAAATCTTCAAACATTGATGAAGGCGAGATATTCACGACGGATACGCATTCTGTGAGTGCTATGATTCTGGGTAAGCGTGGCTATCATCCAATAGGTGAAGTCATGGATAATGAGAAGTTGATAACCTACATCGAAGAAGCTACTGGCCGAGCTCTATCTTCGTTAGAACCGGCTAAAGCAGCGTGCAGGAACATTGTCATACCGAAAGTTAAAGTAATAGGTGAGAAGCGTTTGGAAACGCTATCCCTTCTCATAGAACAATCTCTCCAAAGAGCAAGAAAGGCAGCCATTCCCCTTTTTGGCCTTGTTGGACTTGCCTTGATGTTGTTTTTGCTTCTTGTCTAACCCAATATTAATATGGCTGGATTTTCAGAAGTCTCATTTGAGAAACGGCCACCCAAAGATTGCGCTTGGATGCGCAAAGAAAGATCCAGCACATAGGAGAAGAATAGGCTGAGAGAGAGGAATATGGGAAAAATCGAAATAAATGAAGACTTCTGTAAGGGGTGCGTTCTTTGCGTCAATGCCTGTCCACAAAAACTCATTCGCGTTTCTAATCGTGTTAGTAAGAAAGGCTATCACCCAGCAGAATTCGCTGGCCCTCAAAGCAAATGCTCAGGATGCACGCTGTGTGCTTTGGTCTGCCCAGACGTAGCCATTACAGTTTACCGTGAAAAGAAAAAGGTCTGAGGAAAGATGATTGAAAGAAAATTCATGGCTGGAAATGAAGCAATAGCGGAAGCTGCCGTCCAGGCAGGTTGCAGATACTATTTTGGTTATCCAATAACGCCTCAGAATGAAATAGGCGAATACATGTCCTGGCGTCTCCAAGAAGTAGGCGGAACATTTCTCCAAGCGGAAAGCGAAGTAGCAGCGATATACATGGTATTTGGAGCTGCTGGTGCAGGTGCAAGAGTAATGACATCATCATCAAGCCCAGGAATCAGTCTCATGCAGGAAGGAATTTCCTACATCGCTGCAGCTGAGCTTCCATGCGTTTTGGTTAACATGATGCGAGGTGGGCCAGGGCTTGGCGGGATTCATCCTTCACAGTCAGACTACTTTCAAGCAACCAAGGGAGGGGGCCACGGCGACTACCACTTGCTAGTATTAGCTCCATCTACTGGTCAAGAAGCGGCTAACCTTACGATGCTGGCCTTTGATCTTGCTGATAAGTATCGGAATCCAGTCATGATTTTGGGTGACGGTAACATAGGCCAAATGATGGAGCCTATCGAGTTTAAGCAATCTGAGAAACCACCTGTAGCTCCGAAGAAAGATTGGGCTATCACAGGAGCTATTAGTGACAAGCGCAAATTGATAAAGACACTCTATCTCGACCCAGTGATCTTGGAGAAGCGCAACTTGGAGATTGATCGCAAACTGCGTGAAGCCGTCAAGAATGAGGTGCGATTTGAGTCTTACATGACCGATGATGCCCGTATAGTAATCGCTGCCTATGGAACAGTGGCAAGAATCGCGAAGACAGCCATAAAGGTTCTTCGGGCGAAGGGCTTAAAGGTGGGTTTGTTAAGACCCATATCGCTTTATCCATTCCCATATCAAGCTTTTGCTCAAATGGCTGAAAAAGTGAGAGATTTCTTAGTGGTAGAAATGAGCATGGGCCAAATGATTGAGGACGTGAAACTAGGTATTTGCAACAAGAGCAGAGTGCATTTCTACAATCGAGTGGGTGGGATGGTCCCTAGCTATGATGAGATTATCGCGGAAGTTGAAAAAACTGCCGAGGAGGCAGTGTAGAGATGGAAACTGTTTTCAAAAGACCTAGAACTCTGACTTCGGCGAACACACATTATTGCCCCGGTTGCGGTCACGGAATAATCCATAGATTAGTGGCTGAAGTGATCGATGAGCTTGGCATCAGAGAGAGGACTGTTGCTGTTGCTCCAGTAGGCTGTGCCGTTTTGCTTTACAATTACTTTGATCTTGACGCGTACGAAGCCGCACATGGACGCGCACCGGCCATCGCAACAGGGTGCAAACGCGTTCATCCTGAACTTGTGGTTTTCACCTACCAGGGTGATGGGGATCTTGCAGCGATAGGCACGGCAGAAATAGTACACGCTGCAGCCCGTGGAGAAAGAATCACTACGATCTTTGTAAACAACGCGATCTACGGAATGACTGGAGGGCAAATGGCGCCTACTACACTCATTGGGCAAAAGACTACAACCACGCCAAATGGCAGAATGCCAGATAAGGCAGGCTTCCCCATAAGAGTTTGCGAAATGCTTGCTACCCTTGAAGGTGCAGCCTATATCTCCCGAGTGAGTGTAAGCAACTCTAAGAACGTAATTCAGGCCAAGAGAGCAATCAAGAAGGCCTTTGAAACACAAATCAAGAATTTGGGCTTCTCTTTAGTAGAAGTTTTATCCCAATGCCCCACAAATTGGCACATGGCACCTGTTGAATCAACAAAATGGGTTGATGAGAAAATGGCCTCTTACTTTCCCTTGGGCGAGTTCAAAAGTCCTAAGGAGGAATAGGCATGGTCGAAACGAAGAATGGAAGACTGTACGAAGACGTTGTCATGGCAGGTTTCGGCGGTCAAGGTTTGATGTTCATTGGAAAACTGCTAGCGTACAGTGCCATGAAAGAAGGCAGACATGTAACATGGATTCCATCCTATGGGCCTGAAATGCGAGGTGGCACCGCCAACTGCACGGTTATTATCTCAAACGAGGAAATAGGCTCACCTGTTACAACTCATCCTCACGCAGCAATTATTATGAACAATCCTTCATTGGAGGCCTTCGAGCCATGCCTACAAACCGGTGGATTGCTGCTTTCCAGTAGTTCAATGGTCAATCGCCCAATAACAAGACGTGACATCAAGATGGTGATTATCCCAGCCACCGAGATTGCTACGTCCGTAGGCACCGAGAAAGCAGCTAATATGGTCATGTTAGGGGCATACATTGCTCTTACGAGAATCGTCAGTAAAGGAAGCATTATTTCGGGTCTGAAGGAACTCTTCGGCAAGAAGCTTGATCTTTTTGACGTGAATGTACGTGCACTTGAAGAAGGCATGAAGTTTGCCATTAAATAACTAGTCAAACAGGCCGCCTAACCATCGTTTTTATTCACCATGTTTTTAGGAGCCTCCCGAACCACTCGGCCCTCATCATCTACGGAAAGATATAAGAACCCAAAATCCATGATATTAACCACTTCACGTTGGCTAACGCAGCCAAGCAAAAGAATGGAGGTACAATATGACAGAATCGAAACAGAAGAAGGAGACGAAAAGAAAGGAAAAACCCTCAAAGCCGAAGGCACAGAAGGACGTGCCAAAGGACGTGCCAAAGGACGTGCCAAAGGACGTGCCAAAAGCCGCACCAAGAGTGGAGCCAAGAGTAGAAGCTACAGAAAAAATCGTGTATGTCGGTCAAAAACCAGTGAAGAACTATGTGATCGCTTGTCTAACATCATTCAGCGCAGGTTCAAACTCGGTAGTCCTCAAAGCTAGGGGGAGAGCAATATGTAAAGCTGTTGATACTGTTGAGCTGCTCAGGCGAGCATTTCTGAAAGACTCGAAACTCCAAAGTATAGCTATTAGCACGGAGCAGGTAACCAGAGAAGGAAATCGGAAAGCAAACGTTTCTACTATCGAGATCACAGTGACTAGACCATAAATACCTTCTTTGCACATTTGCATAGAAACCTGCAGCACTGTTCTGCATAACCAAACTTGGTATTTCACCTTCTCTTTCAGCAGACAGCCATCGGTAATTATATAAAACCGTTTTTTCTAACCCTTACAATCTTGTTGGTGATATTGATGAGCGTTTATCCGAAAATCGTCGTTACTCCACCAGGACCAAAAGCAAGAGAGTTCGTCAAGAAAGACGAGAACCTGATTTCTCCTTCATATGGACGTTTCTACCCACTTGTAGTGGAATCTGCAAAAGGTTGTATTGTCAAAGATGTTGATGGAAATGAGTTCATCGATTTTAACTCCGGCTTAGTGTGCATGAACGTTGGGCATAGTCATCCTAAAGTTGTGTCGGCAATAAAGAATCAATGTGATCGCTTTTTGCACTACTCCAACACAGACTTCTACTACAAGGAAGTCATTGAGTTGGCAGAAAAGCTCGCGAAAATCACGCCTGGAACACCTGACAAGAAAGTCTATTTTGGCAACAGTGGAGCTGAGGCTATTGAAGCCGCGATCAAGCTTGCAAAATGGCACAGTCGCAAGCAGCTTTTCATCGGTTTTATCAGTGCTTTTCATGGTCGCACGGTCGGCGCCTTATCGTTTACTGCCAGCAAACCAACACAGAAACGGTACTTCTTCCCATTAATGCCAGGCGTTACCCACGTGCCTTATCCATATTGCTACCGTTGCCCATTCAAGCTGACCTATCCTGAGTGCCATTACTGGTGCGTGGACTTCATCGATGAATATGTTTTGCAGAAATACGTGCCTCCGGAAGACACGGCTGCAATATTGTTTGAGCCAATCCAAGGTGAAGGTGGTTATGTGGTTCCGCCGCCAGAATATGGTCAGCGCTTGAAGAAACTTGCAGACAAGTATGGTTTGCTGTTTATAGTTGATGAGGTACAATCAGGCATCGGCCGAACCGGAAAATGGTGGGCAATCGAACATTGGAACGTTGAACCAGACATTGTGTGTAGCGCGAAGGGATTGGCATCCGGATTACCTCTCGGTGCGACAATCGCGAAATCAAAGGTGATGGACTGGGTTCCAGGCTCACATGCAAGCACTTTTGGTGGCAACCCATTGTCATGCGTCGCTGCAAGCGCAGTTATAGACATCATACAGGAAGAGAAGCTCCTAGATAATGCGACCAAGCAAGGCGCTTACATAATGAAAAGGCTGGAAGAGCTGAAGGGCAAAAGCGAAATTGTGGGCGACGTAAGAGGCAAAGGACTAATGATCGGCGTCGAGATCGTTGAAGACAAGGAAAGCAAGAAACCAGCAGCGCAAAAGGCCTGCGAGATCATGACGCGATCATGGAAACGAGGGGTTAACGTGATCACTTGTGGGGCTTCAACCATCAGAATTGCACCGCCACTCGTCATTACCAGAGAGCTTGTGGACGCTGCTTTGGACATAATTGAAGACTCGATAAGAGAGGTTGAAAAGGCCTAGCTTGCGTATTTGCATGAAAATACGACGACTCGCAATAAACGATTACGATAAAATGACACGCCTTTGGACCAGAGCGAATCTGGCATTTAAACCAAAAGCGCGTGACAGCCGGGAAGCTATAGCCACCCAGATGGCTGTGCACCCTGACTTTTTTCTTGGTGAATTCGAAGACGATTGCCTCGTCGGCATAGCGATCCTGAGTTCAGACGTGCGAAAAGGTTGGATAAACCGCTTAGCTGTTGATCCGAACCACAGAAGACATGGCATTGCCAAAGCTTTGATCAAAGAATCCGAAGAAATACTTCGAAAACATGGCGTCAAGTTGTTCTGTGCATTGGTAGACGATGACAACACAGCATCTAAGGATCTCTTTAGAACATGTGATTACGTTGAGCATCGGGACATAATTTATTTCAGCAAGCGGGAAAACGAAGAAGTCTAGTGTGTCTTGTACAGCCTTCTATAAGAAGTCGAGCAGTGTAAAGTAGCCTTTAGAATTTGCTCGGTTTTGCTATGATCTCCTTTATCTTCAGGTTGAAAAACGTTGCAGCATGAGTCGGTTGTATTCTGAGGGCAGTGTCAGCGCCTCTGCCTGTTCCGCCTATGGCAATGACATCTTTGTCAGTTGGTATCAATCCTGCATCTGCCGCCATCAGCGTTATCTCTACGCAAACTTTTGTTCCCTCCCCCATTAATCTGAGAACGTTTGCAATCAATTCTAGGGGTTGTATCGTGCCGAAGTCTTTGCGTATTGCGCGTTCAGCGCTGCTGAGGACGTGAGTGCCTGTGAAAATCTTTGCCCCGTTTGCCGTGATCTCCTGCTTATGATCCTCTTGCAGTTCTGTCTTTCCAGGGTCTTTGAAACCGTATGAGTGGGTTACGACAACCACGTTATGGACTTTGAGCAGTTTAGATGCTTTGGCTCCTGTTTCGCCGGTTGTTGAAGCAACTACTATGCTTTCTATGTTTTCCTTTTCTGCGTAGTTCTTAATCAACGTTAGTAGATTATCGGTATTCTCTTTTCCTGGTTCCTCAAAGTATGTGATTTTCTTTTCTTTGAAGCTCATTTGTTTCTCCTCATTTCTGATTGCTGACCGTTTCTTGATACGGTTCTTTTTGAATGATGTTTATGCTTTTTCCTCTTACTGGTTTTCTCTTCAGTGGTGTGCCACATACTTCGCATGTTTTTTGTTTGCTGTCCGCAGGGTATTTTCGGTGACATGCTGGGCAATATCTTACCCAGTGTAAGCGGCGACGGATTCCGTATGTAGCTAGCGAAGCGAATTCTATGCCTACTTGGTTTGCGACGTTCTGTATTGAATAATCGTCGGTCACTATCAATGGAGAGTATCCTTCCGCCTTGAGTTCTAGAGCCAATGCCAAAACTTGAAGGTCTGTTTCTGATAGGAAAAATGTGTCTCCGACAACTGTTGCTGAAGCTCTAATCTTGCTTAGTGATGCTTCGTTTGGCACTTTAACTTCAAGTTTTCCATTTTCAACTGCTATTTTGAATCTGACATCTGACATGGAATTCTCTGTTATTTCGTCTTTGACCTTTGGGACAGTGTAGTGTTTCCCTTCTATTGAGAGGGGATCAAAACCAGCTATGAAAGCAGATGTGTCCAAGACTACTGCTTTTTTCAAAGTGTTACCCGTGGTGTCTTCTCACCTCATACCCTTGAAAAGAAGCCTGCTCCTCAAGCGATCATAGAAGTTGTCTGTGAACCTTACGAATGAGGTCTCGTTCTTTGAACGTGTGACAGTTACGGTTGGGCGTTTAGAGCTTATGGACCTACTGAATTGTCCATCAATCAAGACGAGCATCTTGTTTGGTCTGAGGATTTCGATTGTGAGGCTTGAGTCTGCTGGGAAAACCACTGACCGAAAATCAGTTAATGGGCATATTGGAGTTAGGACGAAAGCATTTACGTCAGGGTCTAAAACTGGTCCTCCTGCTGACAGGGAGTAGCCCGTGGAGCCTGTTTGTGTGGATATGAGTAACGAGTCTGCTTGGCAAGTTAGAATTAGTTTGTTGTCTTTCAGGATCCGTGTGTAGAGTAACTTAGCTGGTTCATCATGTGTGATCAGAACTTCGTTCAAGGCGTCAGGAAACTTTGATCCATCTGCCCTTGTGGTTAGCTTCATGCATTTCTCAATTCTGTAATCGCCGTTGAGACATTTGTCTACTGCGGTGAAGGCCAGTTTTGGTTCGACCTCGGTGAGGAAACCTCTTATCCCCATGTTTATGGCAAGTATCGGTGGTTCCGGCTTTGGGATTGAAATGCATGTTCTTAGGATTGTTCCGTCTCCACCAATTGTTATTATGAAGTCAGTTTTCATTCGTTCCAGAGGGATCATTTCACCCGTTTGCACCATTTTGGCTAACGTATTCTCCACGTTCACCTTCAAGCCTTTGCTTTGCAGGTGTTGTGCAAGTTCCTCTGCAAGTTTTATGGCTCTTTTCCTATCATAGCGAGCGACTATGCCCACGGTTTTGAACAAATTCTTCACCGTTCACGGTATTAGCGGCACCTTAATGCTATATATTGTACTATGACACGAGTACAAAGTAACATCTACCATATCTACCATTTATACCTACTTTCTTTGAGCAGCTGGGTAGGGTTGCTGCGCTTCAAGAGGCTGAGAGGTTGGCGAAAGAGGAGCGCCACAGGAGAATCTGCGAGGGGAAATAAAATTACAAAGCGTACTTATTCAACGTGCTAGTTTCAACCCTTCCTTGAGAGTTGTGATCTCCTCATCGACTATTTTCAGATAATCTGGAAGAAAGTTCTTTCCTATGATGTCAATCAGGAAGTCCGAATCCATAAGATACTGCACATAATTGCTCTTTGAAAGCTTCAAGTCTCCATTTTGCGGCTTACACTCAAAAATATGTCCATCAAACACAATCACGGGATATAGAAGAAACGCAGGTTTCATAGGAGCCATCGTAGGCGCTTTGTGAACAAACTCTAAACGATCATTTAGAGCTTTGGTCACCTGATGAGTAGCCTCAAGTATTTCTTGCCCCTTCCCTTGTTTGAAAGGTTCATATGATATAACGGCGCACTCTTTCGAAAGAGAAGATGTATAGTGCATTTTTTCTGTCCACTTAATAAAACTGGCAGATGTGTGAAGCAAAGGTTCGCTGAAATTCTTGACAAAGAAAAACGGGAACTCGAACAGACGTCCATCCTTTGATGTCATGAAGAAAACCCACGGTTTTACGCTCTTCTTACACTCTATTACTAGGGCCATGTTGAGTCGGTCATAAGCTCCGAAATCTTCAAACCAAACTTTAGTGGCAACGATGTCTACAGAGCGTGATTTTCCCTCATCTTTGTCTTTATAGTATGCTTGGTTTTGGACATTCCATCCGCTCTTTTTCAGAACTGCGGTGGTCTCAATTTCAAGTGGAAAACCTGATAGTTTCATATCTTTTTCAATTTGATGAATTTCATCTGTTGCTTCTTCTGCCATTCCAGTCCCTCAAGCTTCTTACTTTTTTGCAGTCATCTTGATGAGAAATCTAATTCCTTGTATGACTCCTTGGGCTGCAACAAAAAGGATGGGAATAAACATAAGATAGCCGAGTAGACTCCATTGATAAGGCAGGGTGAATGCAATAACCATGACTACGATATAAAATATGATGAGGGTTACAACAAGAAATGAAAGACCTATTGCATATGATGCTCTGCATACTCTCTCAGGGAAGAAGTCTGTCGAGAATGATACTATCATTAGGAAAGCATAGACGCCCCAGCATGCAAGAGTGAAATCAATAACCCCTGTGAAAATGTAATTTTGTCCCATAATAGGGAACACTATTTCATGCTGGCCAATCCGTAGGGTGATCAATATTGCCATTAGTCCAAGAGTGAAAAGACCTCTCAGTTCTTCTCTTCGCCACTCTTCTTCTCTTTCAGGCATATATCGTCTGTCTTATCCCATTCTTGTCGTCTATTATAACTTTTTCATTCGCGCCCGAGACGCTTGGCTCTCGCCAAACTCCCACCAGTCCGAGCAGACCGTTACCAAAGAACACAAGTCTAACGAAGTCAATTTCGCAAGTCTTTTATCCTCTTCAAAGTAAAAGAATCCCATTCATCGCTGGAATGGTTCCGTGGTAACAGTCTTCATTTGTTATGGTGGCTCGAATGGTCGCGAAATAGGGTTAGAATTGCGGCACTACTTGGTTGAGAGCTGCAATGGAATGAACCCTTTCTTGGCAGGAAAAGGGTCACCAGATATAGCGGCAGGACAGGACTTCAATTCAGTAATTGATGAAAGACTCAGAGAGACCCACGTCATGGTACCTATCTGCGATTTGAAATTGATGTTCTCGAAATATGCTAGGCAAGAGATAATTACCGCAATAGATCAAGGAATGTTGATCATACCTTTTATGATGGATGGAAGGAAACTTCCGGAGAGACTCAAAGATGTTTGGGCTCCGATAAGATACAACCCGCAAAATGTAAACGCATCATTTCCAGATTTGTACACGGCGATTCAGAATGCATTATTGGTGAGGGTTAACGACTATTTTGTAAGAGACTTGGGAACTAACCCTAAGACAGGTATTCCCCCTGCGATTATTAGACATGTCGGGAGGCAGAGATGATGTCAATAGATTATGCAAAGGTCGAAAGATGCAAACAGAAATTGGCGCAAGGCTACTTTGACGCTAGCATAGTTGAGTCGACTTTAAGAATGAAGGATTTTTCGCAAGAGCTACATCACGGTCTCGACTTTCTGAAATTCGGCACATGGCAATATTTGCCAAAGGAGTGGTTCACCGACCCCACAAATTATCCCGACTTTGCATTCAGCGAAATCGGAAGAGGCATCGCACGGGGCGAGGAAAAGTACATAATAAACCAAACGATCGACTGCAGGAAGACAGCAATAGAGCATATCGACCAATTCACGATTGACAACCTTCTAAAGGCTGCTGCAGAGCTAGCTTCACCACGGAATCAGTCCAAGATGTTGACTATATTCCTGCCAATCGCGTACTATACGTCTGTTTTCATCGAATGGAGTCTCAAGGGCGGAGTTAAAATCGAGAAAGACTATCTGTACGTACATCCATTTAAGTTCAGATTATTCTGGTCAAACAAATTCATGGATTTCGACAAAATAGTTATGGTCACCACACCTTTTGCTGAATGGGTGGCAAAACCTAGTGTGAGAAATAGACTAGAAGTAAGCCTCATAGAAAGCAGGGAGAAGATAGACCAAATGGAACTCCGAGCTGAAACGAAATTCAATTTCAGAATAGAGAATGCTGAACAAATTAGAGTGCTGTCTGCACCTCTTCCTTCAAAACCGGATATCGCACGCGCTCAAACGAAGCGCCTTTTAGCAGGTTCTGTTAATAGAATCGATCAAGTAATACGTTTGCCAGAACCAAAGTTTGAATGGTACAAGGATAAAGCTGGCAAATTCAGGTTCCGTCTAGTTGCAGCAAATGGAGAAACTATCGCAGCAAGCGAAGCATACAATTCAAAGGACGCATGCATGAGTGGGATCGAGTCAGTGAAGAAGAACGCTCCCATCGCAAAGACAGCAGAAGCCAAAGAGTAGCAGCCTAATTTAGCTACCTTCATCCTATTTTTCCTTAGCCGGTTCGTCAAGCAGCGCACGTAGTGTACATTACATTATGAACAAGAAGTGCGGAACAGTGCACCCCGAGGCAGACTCTTCTCACTCATGTGTTTGTACGCAGGCAAGAACTTGGTCAACCGCACTTGACGTGTAACGACAAATGGACTACAAAGCAAGCGATTCCACAAGAATAATGCTTGTTTGAAACCGTATTTCTCAATCAGACTTTTTCCATGACTCGCAAATGTTGAAAAAACCCAACTGTAGCCCCACTCATGCGCGCTCTAATGGAAAGAACAAGGGGCGCTTAATTAAAACTGTCTGTTGACACTATCAGAGAAATCAAATAGCGCGCTGAGAGAATCGAACGACGTGCGTTGCTCCACGCCATGGGCAGAAACAGTTTGCCGTTTAGGTGTCATTTCCTAAACCCTAAATCTATATATGGATGTTGTTCGAATTGGGCTATAGATAGACGCTTGTAACAAGCTAGTGAGTAAATGAGCAAACCTGTTGATGTTGGGGAACTACGTGTTGGCGGATACATGATGATTGAAGGTGAACCATGCCATATAGTTGACATTACAAAGTCGAAACCAGGCAAACATGGGTCGGCTAAAGCAAGGATCGTGGGTGTAGGCGTTTTTGACGGTGTGAAGCGACAGTTTGTGAAGCCTGTGGCATCTAACGCCGAAGTGCCCATAATTGACAAAAGGACCGGCCAAGTTTTCGCAGTTACTCCCAATGGGATTCAGATAATGGACTTGGAAACCTACGAGTACTCGGATGCTCCTTATCCCGAAGATGCAGAGCTTAAAGCGAAACTCGTGGCCGGCGTTGAGATCGAGTATTGGAATATAATGGGCAAGATGAAGATCGTTAGAGCCAAGTAGACTGAGAGGCAGTTAAACTGTTTTCATTAAGCCTTTCTCGTTACTATTAGAGGCCATGCAGTTGGACACGGTTACATTAAGAAACGGCACAACTGTTCTGTTAAAGTAATTTACGCTTGCAGACAAAGAGCAGCTTTTTCAAATGTATGAATCGTTGTCTGATGAGGCTACGCGTTGGGGAATGCCGCCCTATACCAGAGAAAGAATCGAGAAGGGCTGGCTCAGCAACCTGCAAAACCTGATCTCCATAGTGACCATATTTGAGAACAGAATAGTTGGGCATTATCAGATTTTCAAAGCTCCTCATTCTCGCAGAGGGAATAGGCAACTTACTCATCTACGTCCATCAAGACTTCCAAGATGTAGGGTTGGGCACTGTTATACTTGTCAAGCTATTGGAACTTGCGAGAAAGGAAAAAACGCATAGAATAGCCTTGCATGTTGTCGCCGATAACGAGCGTGCGGTTTCATCTCTATGAGAAGCTTGGATTCAAGATTGAAGGCTCTTTGAGAGATTCATTGTTTGGTGAAGACAAGCAGTATCATCAAGGACTTGCGATGGGCTTGATACTTGATGATTAACTCACCTTTTGGTTCTGAGGGGCTAATGCCGGTTGATGCTGGTCGTTATCAAAGGTTTATTTCAGTGTCTATCCTAACTTCTTTTTTGAAGCCAATGATGCAAGAAGAGCCGTCTGACTTGTGAAGAATATACTATGGGGCTGAGGCTTCAGCATAGTAACTATCAAGATAGCGCTCGTTCAATGCTAAGATAACATAGACCGGAGATTTGTCCTGTATCGCTTATCTCTGTTTTATGCTTGATTTTCGCTTGCGGGGTAGGTGAACTTCCAATATTCCTTTCTTGAATTTCATTTTCATTTTGTTCATTTGCACAGGCACGGGCACTCGTGAATAGCAACGTAGTTTCTGAAATTCTCCTTCACAGTGAGTTATACCCAGTTCTGAAAACCTAACCTTCCTCTTCATCTTGGCCGATATTTCGAGCGTGCTCTCATCCAAAGGTTTAACCTGAACTTTATTTTCAAAAGTCAAAGGCAAATCAACTGTCACTATGACTTCGGTGGGTGTTATTTTCATGTCGTGAAGCGGCTCAATCGTGCAATTCTTCTGGTTCCAGCTAGGTTTATCCGTTAGTGTCCTTCCCCAATGTTCAAACTCATGCTCCATTTCCTCAAAATATCTGTCCACAATCTCTGAGATTGTGTGCTTTCTTTCAATTGACAAAGCGATTCTCCTCCTTAGGAAACGTAAACAGGGATATCATATTCCTGTCCCTTTTTCATCTTGACCATTTCTTCCTGCGTACGTTTCATCACGTCCCTAGCTTTCAGTCTGATTTCTTCGCCTTTCTCCAAAAGTTTCGCAACATCAACCTTTATCCCAGTAACCTTTGCTAAACCTTTCAATATCTCTGCCGCGGCTTCTGGATCCGGATAATTGAGAAAACATTGCGCAAGCAAAGTTGCCGCTGGTAAACCTATTTGCGAACAGCGCATCAGCATGATCGCTTGGGGGCCAACCATGTAGCCCTCCATAAGACCCTCGACACCTTTGTCTTGGAGCATCTTAAGCATCTCTGGACTTGACCCGGCTGCGAACACTTTCAACTCTTTTGCGTCCTGCCTGTCCTCGATGGGAATACCGCTCAACGAAATCATCATCTTGACTTTCTTATTCTGCCCCCATTCAATCAAGCCGTCCATAACTTGGTAGATTATGTCAGCAGAAATCGGGGTTTCTGAGGCAGCCAGGAGGATCTTATCGTTACCGAAAATCCTTATTGGAGAATGCGGTACTCCTTCATGCAAAACGACAATTGGTGGTAGCAATCGTGAATCCAAGTAAGCCACTTCCTCCAAGCCTAACTCGTCAATCAAATGAGATGCAGCGATGACGCCTACCAAACCAGCGTCTGGAAAACCGAAAAGCATCAGCGCGCCAGATGGGATTTGTTTCTTCTCTATGATCCTAGTCTCACTCATGGCTAACCCTCAAATACTTACGAATTAGTATCGTGTAAAAGCTTTATGCATGGCAGCAGAAAAAAGCGAATATCTATTTAAGGCCGTATGAACTTTACAACAAGAGAAAATCATGGCCTTAGAACGCTTGGGTTCGTCTCTTTACGAAGCAATAAGAAAGGTCTTCAAAGCCTCAGTAGTGGATGAGGCCACAGTCAAAGAACTTGCTCTAGACATACAGAGGGCCCTGCTCCAAGCAGACGTGAACGTTAAGCTTGTACTAGAAATCTCAAAAAGAATAGAAGAAAGAGCACTGAACGAAAAGGTTCCACCAGGAGTTTCCAGACGTGAACACATAATAAAAGTAGTTTACGAGGAGCTGACGCGCTTTCTCGGCGAAAAACCGGTCCCTATCAAGATAGAACCGGGCAAAAGAAAGACAATCATGCTGGTAGGCATCCAAGGCTCGGGAAAAACAACAAACGGTGCAAAACTCGCCCGATACTTTCAAAAAAGGGGAATGAAACCAGCATTAATCTGCGCTGACACATTCCGACCTGGAGCCTACGCACAGCTTCAGCAGCTAGCTAACAGAATAAACGTGCCACTTTATGGCGATCCGAAAGCCAAAGACTCCCTCAAAGTAGTTAACGAGGGATTGAAACAGTTTACCGATAAAGACATCGTTTTCATTGACACTTCAGGTCGTCACAAAGAAGAGCAAGAACTGATCAAAGAAATGAAGGCACTTGAAAAGAGCATAAAACCCGACGAGGTCATGCTTGTGATAGATGGCACAATCGGGCAACAAGCCTTAGTTCAAGCAAAAGCCTTCAACGAAGCCACTCCAATAGGTTCGATCCTTGTGACGAAACTGGATGGTTCAGCACGTGGCGGCGGAGCACTATCGGCGGTTGCGGCTACAGGTGCTCCCATAAAGTTCATCGGTACAGGCGAAAAAGTGGAAGATGTAGAGCCATTTGTCCCGTCAAGGTTCGTGGGTAGACTCCTGGGTATGGGTGATCTGGAGACTCTTCTTGACAAGGTGCGTGAAGCTGAGGTCAAAGTTCCAGGGAAGAAAGCCAAGGCAATACTAAGCGGGAAGTTCACCTTAACCGATATGTACGAACAGTTCGAAGCCGTAAAGGGAATGGGCACGTTCCGCAAACTCCTGAAGATGCTTCCAGGCATGTCCTACAACATACCTGAAGAGATGCTTAACACGGCTGAAGATCGGCTTGAAAATTGGCGTGTAATGATCCAGTCAATGACTCAGCAAGAGAAGGATAATCCCAAAATATTCAATTCTTCAAGGATGAAGAGAGTAGCAAGAGGTTCAGGAACCAGTGAAAAAGAAGTAAAAGAGCTTCTTAAACAGTATGTGATGATGCGTAGGATGCTCAAAACCTTTCGAAGGAAGAAGAAACTGCCTTTCTTCGGAAAAGGCATGCCTGTTGACCTGGGCTGAGTCGAGTTTAAATCAGGGGGAAACATGCTTGGACATTCTGCAAGAAGCGTTGACTATGCTTGAACGGCATCCACTGTGTGACCATTGTCTAGGAAGGCAATTTGCCCTGCTTGGTCACGGAATTGAGAATGACACTAGAGGAAATGCCATAAAAATGGTTCTGACGCTAAAAGTTCACGCCGCATTTCCAAAGGATGCCGAAGCAGTTAGAACTCTCAAGACCTTGGCAACCAACGGGTTCTCAGAAATAGCACAAGAGCTACTGAGAAAAGCCAAGAAACGTGTTCGAGTAGGTTTCACTCAGAAAACGTGCTTCCTGTGTGGAGGTAAACTTAACGACACTGAAAGCTTCACCCAGAAGGCCATCAACGCTCTCGCTCCATATGAGTATCACAATTTCTTGGTTGGCATAGAACTACCCAAAACAGTTGAGGAGCGTGAAGACGAGTTCAAATCGGAGTTCGGAGTAGCCTACGGCGAAAACATGCGTAATGAATTTGGACGCTTGATAGGAAAAAAGGTTGCTGAAGTAATTGGAAAGCCTGTTGACTTTTTGAAACCTGACATAGTCGTGCTCGTAAATCCATACGCTAACACAGTAAACCTTCAAATCAATCCATTATTCATTGCTGGAAGATACAGGAAGCTGGTCAGGGGTATACCTCAGTCAAAGTGGTTTTGTTCCAGTTGTCGCGGAAGAGGCTGTGAAAAATGTAATTGGACTGGAAAAATGTATCCGGAATCGGTGGAGGAGATCATCGCAAAGCCCTTTCTAGATTTCACTTGCGGTCTGAAATCATCGTTTCACGCCTCTGGAAGAGAAGACATTGATGCTCGAATGCTCGGCACGGGCAGACCGTTCGTACTTGAAATCACTAAACCCCAAAAAAGGTTTGTAGATCTTGAAAAACTTGAAAAGACTACTAACGAATTTGGTAAAGGAAAGGTTCAAATTTCAAGCTTGCGTTTTGCAGACAAAGACGTCGTAAGACGACTGAAAAAAGGAGAAGCTACCCAGAAAGAATATCGTGTGCTGATAGAGTTTGAAAACACGATTAAAGATAAAGACATGCGGCTACTTGAGAAGAAGCTAATGAATGCATTGATCGCTCAGAAAACGCCCGTTCGTGTGCTTCACAGACGTGCAGACTTGACGCGGGAAAAGTACATATACGGCGTGAATATAAAGAAATTGTCACTTAGAAAAGCTGAGATGAAAATACGTTGCCAAGGAGGACTTTATGTTAAGGAGCTGGTGACGGGAGATGGCGGAAGAACAACACCCAGCATCTCAGAGATTCTCAATAACAAAGCGAAGCCTATGAAGCTTGATGTTTTGAAAGTTATTATGGAAGACTGAAGAAGTGGAAAAATGAAAGGATCAAAAGGTTATCGATCAGGCACACGGCACTTACTAAAAAAGGGACCAAGAACGCATGGAAAACTCAGTTTGAGCAAACTGCTGCAGGAATACCAGCCCGGAAACCACGTAATTGTAAGGATAGACCCAAGCATCCAAAAAGGAATGCCACATAGACGCTTTCACGGCAACATCGGCACAATAGTCCAAAAACGTGGGCGAAGCTATGTCGTAAGTGTGCCTCAAGGAGACGCAGTCAAGAAAATCATTGTTAGACCTGAACACTTGGAACCAGTCAAGAGTGATTAGGATGTCAAAAGAAACTGCAACAGAAAAGAAACTTACGCTTCCAAACGTAAAGAAGACACTTGATTCTATAGGCGAAGAGAACCTTGATCAGTTGCAGCGCCGCACATTAGACTATGTATCCAAATTTGCCAAAGTCGACGCTGATGCAGCTGACAAACTCGTAGAGAAACTTGCAAAAGAATTTGGACTGGACGAAAATGAAGCTGTCCAAGTCGTCAACTGTATGCCTAGGACTGTTGATGAGTTGCGCGTTTTCCTTGCTGGCGGCCGCAAGATTATTGACGTGTCAACATTAAGAGCAATCATCGGCCTTCTGGATGAGCATAGAAAACTGAAATAGACACTTCCTGACTTGGCAACTGTTTTTTAAGCAATAAGAACGTAAGATAAGGGTGAACATGACTATGATGGAGAAGCGTTACGAAGAGCACGCTTACGTTCTAGACTTCCTATCGCATGGTCGACCGGGCCTTCGTCCTCAGGGAAAGGCGGGGTACAGAGCTGGGGCTCTGGTTCAGTTGATAGGAGAAGAATTCTTCACACTTCTGGAAGCACTGGTCAAAGATGGCGTAACGCTCAAACCTCACGACCGCGTCTACGTGGGAAAAGAATCACGTGAAGAAATCACCTACATAATCGGGCGAATAGGATATGAGGAGTTAACCGCCGCAGCCAAGATGGAGCTTCCAACAGTGATCAATACAATTGTGCTAAGTCGTGAAAGATGGTTCGTGGACTTTTTCAACAATGCAAGAGCCGTGACGCCGCGAATGCATGCACTGGAGCTGATTCCTGGCATCGGAAAGAAGTACATGTGGCAAGTCATAAATGAACGTGAAAGAAAACCCTTCGAGAACTATGACGATCTACAAAAACGCACCGAGATGCCCAGCCCAGTCAAACTGATAACCAAGAGAGTCTTGGAGGAACTGGCTGGCGACAGCAAGTATCGGTTGTTTACGAGAGTTCAATAACGTGCCCGACATTTCACGAGGCAACCTGAGCCTTCTGATGAAAACGAAGTTTCTACTTCGAGCAAATCGAATTCTTCCGAATAGGCTTCTAGGACAGAACTTTATGATCGAATCCTCCGTTATCCAAGCAATGAGTGACTATGCTGCGTTAGACAAAAATGATGTCGTTGTCGACATCGGTGCTGGCTTCGGTTTTTTGACGCATTCCCTTGCAAGCAAATGTAGAAGCGTCGTGTCTGTAGAGATAGATGATAGACTAGTAAAGATCTTGCGTGAAGAGCTCGGAGACCTGCCTAACGTCAAAATAATTCATGGCAATGTGCTTAAAATACGAGTTCCGGAATTCAACAAGGTCGTTTCCATCCCACCTTATCAGGTCTCTTCACGATTGCTCTTGTGGCTTTTCAGCAGGAACTTCGATAGCGCTGTGCTAGTTTTTCAAAAAGAGTTTGCAGATCGACTTGCAGCTCCTGTCGGAAGCGAGAACTATGGATGGTTGACGGTTCTTGCCTACTATTATTCAAAGTGTGAACTCCTAGAAAACATTCCAAAATCGATGTTTTATCCCCAGCCAAAAGTAGATTCTATCATAATTCGTCTAAGCCCAAAACAGCCACTACCGTTCTCATTGAAAGACACGTTACTGTTCACCAAGCTTACTCGATCAGTCTTCACTCAACGCAATAAGAAGATCAGAAACGCTATCTTGCCGTTCCTTAGAGGAATACTTGTTAAGAACTCTGAGGATGCCATGGAGTGTGTTGCGAAAATCCCTTTCAGCGACAAGAGAGTGAGAGAGTTGCAGCCTGAAGACTTCGGAGCCTTGGCAAATGCCCTTGTATAGTAAGAAGGTCTTCTTCGCCGATTACGTGTTTGATGTTGGGGCGGATGTCTATGAACCCGCCGAGGACTCGTTCTTCTTTGCTGAAAACATGAGGATCAAACGCGATGAATATGTTCTTGACATGGGTACAGGATGTGGTATTCTGGGCATCGTCGCTGCAGAGAAAGCCTCGAGAGTCGTTGCTATTGACATAAACCCGTACGCTATTCGTTACGCCAAAGAGAATGCAGAAGTCAACTGTGTTAGAGATAAGCTGTCTTTTGTGCAGGGAGATCTTTTCACACCATTAAGATCACAGGAGCAATTCGACTTGATTATTTTCAATGCTCCTTACTTACCTGAAGAACCGTTTGAGAGTGGCTCTTGGCTTGAACGCGCTTGGAACGGCGGAAAGATTGGAAGGCAAGTTATCGATCGCTTCATTCGTAATGCATCTGAGCACTTGAAAGAAGCTGGGCGGGTTCTCTTAATGCTATCAACTATCACTGGCATCAATACGACATTGCTGAAGCTCAGAGAAAGTGGGTTTGACGCAAAAGTTGCTGCCAAACTTGAATTGCCCCTTTTTGAAACTCTAGCGCTGTTGGAAGCAAAGTTTTGCTGATCTTGGGTTCTAGGTTGTCAAAGGGCTTTTCGTAGTCTTATCTCATCTCTTATAGGTAATCCACTTATGCCACTCAAGATCTTACCATGCTTTTCCGCTATGATGTTTGGTTTCACTTCATAGATCTGGAACCCAGTAGATTGATAAAACGCTAGCGCTGGTAAGTCATCATTTGAGGTTGAAACTCGCAGTGTCCTCTTTCCCGTGTTTCTAGCTTCTGCTTCAACTTTTCGGATTAGACTTTTTCCAACTCCAGAACCTTGATATCTGGGTTTCACGCCTAATGCTACAATAACTAGAGCATTGTTGTCTTCTGCAAAGGACATGAATCCAACAATTACGCCATCTACTTTTGCGATATATGCCGGTAGTTCAGCAACATCGAAAGTTCTGTCAAACGTCAATTGCTCAGTCTCTCCCCAAAACTGCTTGACCAATCTCTTAATAGTCGTTTTTTCCGTTTCCGATTTCACCCTACAGATAGTGAAATCGATCTTCGTTTTCGGTGTGCATGATAGGCAATTAGCCTGCAATCGCGTATGTTCACTACATACTATTCCTCCGCAAACACTGCATTTGTAGATTCCTTGCTTCTTGCAATACTTACAGCGCATGACACTCCCCTTCTTTCCACTGTTCTATCTGAAAAAGTATATAACGTGAAAGATTCAGTATTGCTAGAAAAGCGTTAGAGGTCTCAGCTATGTGTGTCTTGGGCAAGGACAAACTCAAACAGTTAATTGAAAACTACAAGTGCATATATCCGTACGACTACAACTTGTTGGACGGAGACGGCTACATTCTAACCGTCAAAGAGGAGACAACACTGCATTATCTTGAGCATAAGAACCTAATAACTCACGAGATTGTTTTCATCCCACCCGACATGGTCGCACATTTGACGGCCAAAAGTAAGTACGGGCGGATGGGGCTATCTTTCCTGAACGCGGCCAAAATCCATAGCGGATTTGTCGGCAGACTTGCCCTTGAACTTGTAAACCTGAGCAATGACCGTTGCCCGATCACAATCAAGCGTGGAGACCCATTCATGCATATCGAGTTTGTGACAAGAGAAGGTGAACCATCTCCCTATAGTGGGGAGTACCAGTTCCAATACTTGACGGATGAAGAAATGCAAATGTACATTCCCATCATGAAGAAGGTCTTCTCGAACTATGATGAACTTGCAAAGACATGGTTTAGAAATAAAAGACTGCAACCGTGAATAGATCATTTTTGAAGAATGTGAATCCTCCGGCCGATCTTGTGTCTTTTCTCGATATCAACAAAATACGACGCCCCAATTAAGCTTCCAGTTAGCCGATTCCCTTCGGCAAGAAGTTCCTTCTTAAAGGGAGAAATTGTCTTAAAACCTAGACCTCTAGCTTTTTCCTCGATGTTCAAAGTGACGAATTCTCCAATGCGTGTCCTAATGTAGGGCGCCACAAAAACCAGTCTACCTCCACGCTTCAATACCTTATATGCCTCTTCTAGAAAATCAAAGTATAATGGTTTCAATGCATCAACTATTCTACTCGCGTGGCTAACAGTCGGAACATGACGTAAGACCGGTCCCAAATCCGGTTCAGTTGCTACACAATCAACTGTTTCCTTGCCTATTTGTTTCGTCAAATTGCGCGAATCCCCAAGCATAACCGTGTATTTTGCGTTTGCCAAGCAATACTCACTCTTGAGCCATTCAAGGTTCTTGCGTGAAGCCTCGACACACCAAGGATCTATGTCGATCCCTATTGTCTGTGCCTTCGCCAGAACAGCTTCTTGTAAAATCGTTCCCACTCCACAAAAAGGATCCAGCAATACTTTGTCAGGGGAACATAGAGAGAGGTTTACCATCATTTTAGCCAGTCTCGGAGGTATTGCGAAGATCTTACGTTGAATAGGCCTACCAGTGTCTCTCTTTTGAAATTCGAAGGGATTGTGAACAGCGATGGTGTTTGCGACTACGGTTTGTTCCTCGCCTATGCAGCACAATATCTCTGCACTCTTTTCAACCAAGCCTTTCTTTAATACCTCTACGTGACTCAGTTGCGGTAGTTTCCTATTTTTAGGGAACCCCATGAACCTAGCTCTTATGCCGTGAGCTGCAAAATCCTTCTTGAAATGACTTCCTAAGAATCTTTGGGTTCTCTTGGAAATTCGGTTGAAAACTGGGTTCTCAAAGTACAGGCTGACGCCGAATACACATTTCTCCGTTGTCTTGAAAATCTCCTTGAAGACTAGATCAGAGGAGAGTCTTGATTCAAACTCTATTTGAGCTTCTTTCTTCATATGAAGGAAGGCTTCATCAACAATCTGTGAAGGAATAAATGTTATAACTAGGCCGATCTTCGTAAATCCTCCAAGCTCATTAATACAAGAGCCTTCCAAGGATTCCTCTCCAGCGATGACAAAATGAGACTTTGAGAGGTCTGTTATTCTGAAATTGTATTTTCTCGCTTCAAAGAATGATGAGAGCTCCGCTAGAGAAAGCTTCCAATTCTTTCCGGGAATGAACACATAACTCGTTGTCTTTTGCTTTGACATTTCGATCATGCAGAACTACGTTTTGGCTGTCATATGGGTAGCAATTGCTAGTATTCCTGTGCCGATATTTTAGTATTTTAGTAGATCAGGACAGTTGGTTCGCTTGGATCGTTGCATTAGGTGATTTGTTGATTCTGGATATGTATTATCGAATCAGAAAGCAAATCAGTCATTCGGAAATTATGGTGAAGTTTGTTCCTAAAATGTTTAAATAGAACGGTATTGGTATGCTGAAGGGGAATGTAGCATGCACGCGAAAAATTACAGAGCTGTCAAAGGTCAGTCATACACGAGAAAAGAGTTTGCAAAGGGCTTTCCAGCTTCTAAAATAACGAAATTTACAATGGGAGACACCAAGTTAAACTTTGAATATGAAGCTAAACTTATTGCGTTGGAGCAAGCTCAGATTCGCCATGTCGCATTAGAAGCCGCTCGTATAGCGGCAAATCGTATTGTATTGGATAAACTCGTGAACAATTACCGTTTGGATGTTCTGCCTTTCCCACATGTAATTCTCAGAGAGAACAAGATGATATTCGGTGCTCACGCGGACCGTCTTCAACAAGGCATGCGTGGTTCATTTGGGAAACCTATTGGAACAGCAGCTCGTGTGAAGCCAAATCAGACGATAATAGTAATTCACGTGAATAAGGAAGGTGTCGAGACGGCAAAAGAAGCTCTGAAACGAGGATCGGCTAAACTTCCGATTCCCTGCAGAATCACCATCGACAAACTGCAAAAGGAAGAGGCGAGCGCAGTTGGCTGAAATGCGAGAAGATCTGGTTCTATGGTTTGAGGATTTGAGGAAGACTGATATTCCATCCGTCGGTGGCAAGAATGCCAATTTAGGTGAGTTGACGAGCGCTGGTATACATGTTCCACCGGGCTTTGCCATAACTGCTTTTTCTTACAAGAGATTCATACAAGAGACTGGAATATCTTCAAAGATCTATGAAATCATAAAGGACACAATCACAAATCCGAATGAGCCGAAACTTTACGAAACTGCTTCTAAGAAGATTCGAGAGCTGATTGAAGCAACACCAATGCCAAAAGACATTGAAAATGCCATCAGATCTGCGTATGAAGAACTTTGCAGAAGACTTGGCACACAAGATATCTTTGTTGCTGTGAGGTCAAGTGCGACTGCTGAAGACTTGGCCGATGCATCCTTCGCCGGGCAACAGGAGACCTTTCTTAATATGAGAGGCATAACTGAGGTTTTGGAAGCAACTGTGAAGTGTTGGTCGAGTCTCTTTACGCCACGGGCCATTTTTTACCGCAACGACAAAGGATTCGCTCACGAGAAGGTCTTCATAAGTGTTGGAGTTCAAAAAATGGTGAACTCTAGAGCTGCAGGCGTCATTTTCACCATAAATCCTGTTTCTGGTGACAATAGTCAGATTGTTATCGAAGGCAACTATGGGTTAGGAGAAGCTGTCGTTTCCGGCGCGGTTACACCTGACGATTTTGTTGTTAGTAAGAAAACAATGAACATTATCGAGAGGCGTTTGGCCAAGAAGACTGTACAGTACATTCGTGACCCAAACACGGGCAAGACAGTACATGCGGGTGTTCCCGCAGACAAGCAGGATCAACCCTGCATAAGTGATGAGGAAATACTTCGTCTTGCAGAGCTCGCCAAGCAGATTGAACAGCACTATGGGAGAACCCAGGATATTGAGTGGGCCATTGACAGAGATGTACCTCTTCCCAACAGCATTTTCATAGTTCAGTCACGGCCTGAAACTGTTTGGGCACAGAAGACTTCGGAAGCACTACCGAAGATTGAGAGTGAGAAGCTAAAATCAGCTGAAAAGTTGAAAGTCATTGTTAGAGGAATTGCAGCTGGAAAAAGAGGTTTTGGCGTGGGCACAGCCAAGATCGTGACAGATCCTGAAGAGGCTGCAAAGGTGATGCAGAAGGGCGACATACTGGTTACAGACATGACTAACCCGGACTACGTGCCCTTCATGAAGCTGGCAGGAGCCATAGTAACCAACAAGGGTGGCGTAACATGCCATGCAGCTATTGTCAGTCGTGAATTGGGCATTCCATGCGTTGTCGCCACTGAGAATGCAACGAAGCTCATGATCACTGGACAGAAATACACGGTTGATTCTAGAAGTGGCATTGTCTATGAGGGCGTGCTGTCAACTTTGACGGAGCAACTTACTTCTGCCGCCGGAGCCGTCGCCGGGTCCACAGCTAATGGCGGCGCTTTCCAGTCCGTCCCTGTAACTGCGACCAAGATCTACATGAACTTGGGTGTGCCTGAAAAGGTCGAAGAATACAAGAATCTGCCATTTGAAGGAATAGGATTGATGCGTACTGAATTCATTCTGGCCAGCTATATAGGCGAGCACCCGATGCTGTTTGTGGAGACGAATCAAGGGCAGAGGTTCGTGGACAAGCTTGCAGATGGAATTGCGACTGTTGCTAGAGCAGTGCAGCCTCGTCCGGTTGTAGTACGTTTCAGCGATTTCAAGACAAACGAGTACAGAGAGTTGAAAGGCGGGGAAAAATACGAGATCGTCGAAGCCAATCCAATGCTCGGCTGGCGAGGATGCAGCCGCTACATAAGCCAGTGGTATGAGAAAGCATTTAGGCTTGAGTGTCAAGCTATCCAAAAGTGTCGCAGGGAATGGGGTCTCAAAAACGTGTGGGTCATGCTCCCTGTTGTACGTACGCTGTGGGAAGCAGAGAAAGTCTTAGAAATTATGCGGGAAGAAGGCCTGAAAAGATCGCGGGACTTCAAAATATGGTTCATGGCAGAAACACCTTCAATCGCCATACTTGCAGACGAATTCTCCAAGCTTTGTGACGGTTTTTCAATCGGTTCGAACGACATGACCCAAGGAATACTCATGATTGACAGAGACTCAGAGCGGCTGGGGCAGATGGGCTATTTCGACGAAAGAGATCCTGCTGTGAAGAGAATACTCGCTCACATGATCAAAGTAGCTCATGAACATGGATGCACCGTCTCGATTTGTGGAGAAGGGCCTTCAAACCTCCCAGACTTCGCCGAGTTTCTCGTAAAAGCTGGAATAGATAGCATCTCAGTTAACAATGACGTGGTTGTCTCAACCAAGAAGCTCGTTGCAAGTATCGAGCGGAAAATAATGCTGGAAGAACTTGCCGAACAAAGGGAAAGAGCACTAGGGCGAACCAACAGAAAGCCAAGAGAAGACTGGGAATGGACGCCTAGGTGGAGCGGCACAGAGGAATAACGCGCCTGCTTTTGTGTATACAGATGTAGTTCTTGAAATCGTAGATATTCGTTGGTCGTGCGAAAGTGAGAATATTCGATTTCGAAGAAGAAAGAATTAAGCGTGAGATCCTGAGACTTGGTGCTAAACGCGTCTTGGTTCAACTTCCAGAGGGATTGAAGCCTGAAGCTCAACGCTTGGCAAACATGATCGAGAAAGCTGGTGCGCTTCCTGTATTCTCTGCTGACCCTTGTTATGGTGCATGTGACCTTATAACTTCAGAAGCTGAAAGCCTAGATGTAGATCTGATAATCCATTACGGACATTCGAAACTGTCAAAGCATGAGCGAGTTCCAACGGTATACGTGGAGGCGAGAGCAACGCTGCCAGTGGAGGATGCAGTCGCAAAAGCCCTACCCTTGCTTGAAAAATGGCGCAAAATCGGTTTAACGACGACAGTCCAACATGTGCAGACCCTCGATAACGCCAGAGAGTTTCTGCTACAAGCAGGCAAAATGGTTGTGATAGGCGATGCTGGCCGTTTGGAATATCCTGGGCAAGTCATAGGCTGTGACTACAGTAACGCAAGATCAGTGGCAAAAGACGTTGAAGCGTTTCTTTTTGTCGGTGGTGGAAGGTTTCATGCTGTTGGCGTAGCTCTTTCAACCTCGAAACCTACGATAGTTGCTGATCCCTATGATAATACCGCTTTCTCAGTTGATGAGGAAGCTGAGAAAATCGTCAAGCAACGATGGGCAGTTATTGAGGAGGCTAGAAGAGCAAAGACCTTCGCGATTCTGGTCGGGTTGAAGCCCGGGCAGATGAGGCTGGAACAGGCTTTACACGTCAAAGAGAAATTGGAGAGAAATGGGAAGAAGGCACTTCTACTTGCTGTTCGAGAAGTGGTTGCTGACCGAGTCTTGCAGTTTCCTTCTATAGACGCGTATGTGAACACGGCGTGTCCGAGAGTTGCAGTTGATGATGCTTCATGCTTCAAAAAGCCAATTTTGACCATCCGTGAAATGTCAGTGGTTGTTGGCGAACTATCTTGGGAAGAGCTGTGCAGAAAAGGCTTGTTAGAAAACTAGACTTGGAAAGGTTGCTTTCACAAGCCAAGCCGCATCCGACGCCCAGCCCTAGCCTTGAGCAATACACAATCCCCTCAGACGTTGCGGCAGCAATTCTCTACATCGCTGCTTACACTTACGGAGATATCGTTGGCAAGTCTATTTTGGATTTGGGATGTGGCACAGGAAGACTGGCTTTGGGCGCAGCTTTCTTGGGTGCAAAACAGGTTGTGGGCGTAGACTTGGACAAAGCAGCAGTTAGAGTTGCTGTTGACAATTCAATCAGAACGGGGTTAAGAGGAAAAGTGCAGTGGGTAGCAGCAGATATAGATGTTGTACGTGGGCAGTTTGACACGGTTCTGCAAAACCCGCCTTATGGTGTGCAAGTGCGAGGAGCTGATAGAAAGTTTCTGGAGAAAGCAATGACAACGAGCAGGGTTGCTTATTCACTTCACAAGAGCGTGTGTGCAGGTAAGACGATTCGTGGAAAGTTGGGAACAAGCGCCTCTGGAATCGTTTCAGCTGTTCCTTCTTCTTTCGTAGAGAAGTTTGTTGAGGAACGTGGTGGAAGAGTAAGAGCGGTTTACGCTATGATTATGACTGTTCCGCATATGTTCAGCTTTCACACGAAAAAGAAGCATGACTTCATCGTTGATTTGTATGTTATTGACGCAAGTCAGGGCAAAGTCCTTTAGGACGTGATTGCTGAGCGAATCAAAAGGTTTATTCAGAAGCGTGAAGGACTACATCTACGTCGATTTGGCGAATGCTTAGACTCATGTTGTGTGAGAATCAAAGCACACACCTATTTGCAGAAACGCGATAAGGGAACGTGTATGAACTCAAAATCAACCGAACAAAAAACTGGTCAACTAGTGTTGCCGGGTGAACGATTGGGCGTGATTGAAGAATTCACGCCTGACACGGGTACTTTCGTTAAAGATGGAGTAATTTACGCCATGGTTGTTGGTCGCGCGCTTCGAGACCTTGCAAGCCGCCGCGTCTCAGTTTATCCTGTCACTCACGAAATCAGAGTTCCAAAAGTCGGAAGCACAGTGGTTGGACAAGTTTCAAACGTTCAATCAGAAAATGCAGCCGTACGCATATTTCAGATCGGTGGCAAGTTGCTTTCAGGAGTGTTTACTGGTGTACTTCACATTTCCGATGTGCATCTGCGTTACGTTGACTCGATGTTCAGTGTTTGCAAGGCAGGTGACATAATACGAGCCATGGTCATTAGCGCAAAGAACCAAGTTTACCACTTGTCTACCAAGGATAAGGATCTAGGGGTGATCTATGCTTTCTGTTCGCATTGTGGGAGCAGTTTGGTTTCAAAAAGGCAGGGTATGTCCTGTCCTAGGTGCGGGAATATTGAGGAAAGGAAGATCGTTTTTGATTATGGGAAAGAAATGGTCTAACATAAATGGAGACGACTTGGGTGAATGCGCGAGTGTTGAAGAGAACGCCGAATGAGCTTAAACTGGAAATCGAGGGCGTAGGACACACTCTGGGTAATCTGTTACAGAAGTTTTTGGAAGAGGAAAACGTGGACATGGCCGGCTACGACGTTCCACACCCAATGACTTCAAAGGCCATAATTTATGTTCGCGCAAAAGGAAACGCGAAACCAGAGGAAATCCTGAAGCATGCTGTAGCAAGAGCCCGCGAGTTGAACAAGGAATTTGGAAAAGAACTCGAAAAAGCCCTCAAGAAAGCGTGATTCTACTCTTTATTCGCTCAAGCAACTGCCTTAAGCCTTCAACTGGATCGTCGTTTCTCACAAGAATTTTCACACTTTCTTCCAGCGTAACAATGTCATTCAGCCATGAATAGATCAGCAGTGCTTCGACTGCGTCAGCTAGATCATGGCAGCTCATGCCGGACGAAACATGCTTTCTCAATCCTGCTCTTCTGAGCGCTTCTGCAAGTATGCTGCCTTTGACTTTGACTCCTATAGGTTTTCTATTTTTTTGTGATAACGCCAACGAATAAACGAAGTTTATGTATGTATCTCCAAGAGATGCAAGTTTGTGGTCTTCTAACACTTCGGTCAGGTTTTTATGAGGTACTAGGAAAGAGTTAGCGTTTACGATTTTCTTCAGTGGTAAACACCTCTGCCTTACTGTTTTGTTCACGTACTAGCTGTTAAAACTTGGGAATAAAACGTCCAGTTCTTCTTTGATATTCTATGTATTCGTTGCCGAAACGTTGCTTCAATAGCTTCTCTTCTTGAACAGTTACTTTGGTGTAGCCTAGAATGGCGGCTAATGGTATGAATGTGATTAGGTTTGGCCACAGGGCTATGAATCCAAGGAACATTAGGGAGTAGCCGAGATAGGACGGGTGACGCACGTAGCGGTATGGCCCCCACGTGACAAGCTTATGACTGACTCGCATTTCCCACGAAGTTGCGTATTTCCCGCGAGCAATAACGCTCCAGATGAACAGAGAATAACCCGTACCAGTCATTGCTAGGCCCAGAACCTGTGCGTAGACCAAGAAGGGAAGCTGAGCGCTTAGTGGTAACACGTTTGGAGAAGAAACAATGCTGCTGAAGGTGACAGAGATGTAGAAGCAGACTTCAATGAAGTATAGCATTGTTCCAAGAGCAGCTATGCTTACGATGAGGCTTGAAGGACTTTCAATCTCTGCGTATGGCTCCTCTTGGCCACTGTGGTTATGCACTCTCAGTATGTTGTGCAAGTTTACTGAGAAGAAGCACCCCAAGCAAACTGTGAGAAAACTGGCGATCAAGACTTCAAGAGGCATGATGTCAACTGATTCGCGCATCCATTTATAAGTCTATAGAAACCCATATTTCGTGAATGCCTTGAGGGGTCCTTGTTGTCTTGCAAGAAGTTTCGCGTAATAAAGCCCGAGATTCGTGTTCTAGGGATTGATGATGGATTCTTCGTTCCTCATTCAAGAGGTTTTGCGCCCATCATCGGCGTTGTTTTCCGTGGTGGATACTGGCTTGACGGTGTGATGCACACAAGAGTAGAAGTAGACGGATTGGATGCCACGGATAAGATAGCTTCTATGATCATTAACTCGCCTCACAGCAAGCAGCTGAGAGTCATAATGCTCAACGGCGCGACTTTTGCGGGCTTCAACGTCGTTGACATCAGAGATCTCAATCTGAAAACAAAGCTTCCTGTCATAGCCGTTACACGTGGGAAACCTGACTTTTCAGAAATCTACAAGGCGCTGAAAAATCTGCCGGACAGCAAGGAACGATGGGAGACCATTAAAGGTACTGGAAAACCGTTTATGGTAAATACGCGAAGCAAGCGTGCTAAAGTCTACGTGCAAGCCTGCGGCATCCTCGAGGAGGATGCGCGGAAAATCGTGAAATTGACTTCCACTCGAAGCGACATCCCTGAACCGTTACGTGTGGCACACTTGATTGCATCTGGAACAAGCACTGATGCCATTCAGCGGTAGTACTTATCGAAACAAGAAAAAGTTTAAAAGACACTATGCCAAGGGAAAACAAACGACAACGGAGCAAGAACGTATGGAATTTTGTCCAAAATGTGGTTCTCGTCTTGTGCCCAAGAAAGCGAAAAGCGGCAAGGAAGCGACACTGGTTATGACTTGCTCGAAATGTGGCTACAAGAAGAAAGCAGCGGACGAGAATATTGAGCCGAAACCAATCAAAGCGGTTCAGCCTAACCCGCGGCAACTTGTTGCAGTTATCAGCAAAGAGGAGCAGAAGCTGAGAACTCTGCCCACCGTTAGGATTGAGTGCCCCAAATGCGGCAACAACGTGGCTTATGTTTGGCAAGTGCAGACGAGAGGCGCGGATGAGTCTTCGACACAGTTCTTGCGATGTACGAAGTGCAGCTACACGTTCAGAGAATACTCATAAACACTACGATTTTCAAACAAAGGGCAAGATCCTCAAACTGGCTTTTGAACTCAAGAAGATTGGGATCTCAGAAGCCTACCTTACGACAATGGTTAGGGCTCTAAGTTCTCTAGCTTCCAACGTAAGCATTGAGGATCCAGATGAAGTGTCAGCTCTGATTGCTCAGGGCAAGTGGAGAGACAGCTACAAGGCTAATCTTTGTGATTTCTACAGTCATTACTGCAAACACTATGGGCTACAGTATGTCAAGGGAAGATACAGAAGAGATCACAAGATTCCAAGGGTTCCATTAGAGGAAAAGATTGATCTAATAATAGCACATGCTTCCAAGAAATACGCCATAATCTACAGCATAGTAAAAGAATGTGGACTCAGACCAGTAGAAGTTGGGAACCTAACCCTTAACGACATAGATCTAGAAAAAGGGGTCATCTCGGTTTATTCAGCAAAGAATGGAGAGCCTAGGATACTCAAGCTCAAAGATAATACCCTTGCAATGATGACGGAATACCTCAGAAGCAGAAACTTCAATCTCAGTGACAGAATATTCCCGTTATCCACTGTTATCTCCGACACTTATGAGAGACTCAAGGCTTCACTAGCCAACAAACTGAAAGCTCCAGAAATCAGAAAGATCAGACTCTATGATCTGAGACATTTCTACGCAACCATGCTTTATCACAGAACCAAAGACATTCTACTGGTCAAAGAGAGACTAGGACACAGGAACATCAACAACACGTTGATCTATACTCACTTGATTAGCTTTGACGAGAAAGAAGAATACTACTCTGCCACCGCAAAAACTGTTGAAGAAGCTGCGAAGCTCGTAGAGCAGGGCTTTGACTTCGTCTGCGACCTCGACGGAGTGAAGCTATTTAGAAAGCGTAAGTGAAGCTCAACTTTTCTTTTTTCACTTGTACGTTACTACTAGAGCAGGACATGGACCTCTTGGCCATCTGTAAGCCAAGCATGCTTTATTCGCTTTCTTTCGTCTGCATGGGAATCTCTGAATCTCTGGAACAGAGCACTTGTAATGTCTATTCTTTTCTTTCTTCGCCATATGGATCATCAAGCGAGTCTGTCCTTTCTTTTTCTTAAGTCTTCGGAATTCGAAATACAGATTATGAGTTGCGGTCATAATTGTTCAGAAGTCAAAACAGGGATTTTCCCCGATACTATGTTTTATGGGGTTTTACATGTTTTGACGAAAATGCAGCCAAGCATCACCTGCGTGAGACTTCTTGTGTGAATAAGACTTCACCCCCCAAACCCAAACTTTTTAGCTCCCACGGAAAAGCTAATGTCATCAGACTGTTTCCAATAGTACGGGATCAACTTGATGCCGTGGCGCGCGCGAGCTGGGTTGGAACATGTGGTGCATACGTTTTACATGCTTGGCTATTATCGATCTATTGCTAATGTGCCAAACCGCGACGTGGGATATCCTCTTGCTGAAATGATCAGAAAAACATCGCGCACGATAGAGAGGCACTATTGTGTGAAACAGACCCTTGAAACACGCCGTCTTGCTATGAAAGTCGCAAATAGGGACTTCCCTGTCAAGGTATTGGATTCAAGTTGGGCTACGCGTGGTTGCCTTAATGAAAGGTCTTACAAGAATCTGACCAGTGAATTGGTTAAAATAGACATGATGACTGGTGCCAAATGGTTCGGTGTCCCTCCCTCTCTTCACTGGAGTAGGCGATATGAATACCCATATGCAATCATAAAAAGCATACCAGCCGAACCTGCAAAGGAATTCAGAGTGCTTGACTGTGGTGCGCAAGTCAACCCAGTCCAATTCTTTTTAAGCATGAGAGGCTTCAATGTTCACTCGTTTGACCTTGACTTGGTCTCTCTTGGAAAGGTGGCTCAGCTTAAGTCCAAGAACAAGTTGAAGACTCTGTACCCGACGTATGGAAATGTCCTCGACCTACCTTTCCCCGAGGCCTATTTTGATAGGGTATTGACCATCTCAGTCCTAGAACATATAACAAAGCTTGCTGGAAAAGATACAACCGTCGTCCTGAAAGGGTTTCTAAACGAATTGCTCAGAATCCTCAAACCAGATGGTCTGGCAGTCTTGACTTTCGATGTAAATATTGGCCAAGATGATCCTGATTTGAGGCTGTATTACGATGAATATGAATCTTTATGTGGGTTGTTAGGAATCTTGCCAACGCTCCCTCCTGACGATAGATTATGTTCATCAGATACTCAGGAAGGACGGATGATGGCACAAGGGCTTTGCACTTACGCTGTTACAATCACCCACGCGTGCAACTGAAGGCGCACTCAATTGCGGAGAATGAGTACTCAAGTGTCTCAGGTGGGTAGCGAGCATATTTCTGCCAGAAGAGGAATAAGAATTACTGAAGATCAAAAAGAACCGCAGAACTTGCGTTGCACTAAGTGCAGCTACACGTTCAGAGAATACTCATAGACTTTCAGATTTTGCTAAAGGAAATATCCTCAAGCTAGCTTTTGAGCTTAGAAACAGGGGCTGCTCTGAGTCTTACTTGAAGACTTTGATTACTGCTTTGAATCATGTTGCTTCGAGAGTTGACATTGAAGACGTTTCGGCAGTCTCAGAGCTTGTGGCAAGAGCGAAATGGCGAGACAGCTACAAAGCTAACTTGTGTGATTTCTACAGTCACTACTGCAAGTTCTACAACATCGCTTTTTCTAAGCCGAGGTACAGGAAAGACCATAAGATTCCGAGGGTGCCGAGTGAAGAGAAAATCAATCTGATAATCGGGCACGCTTCGAAGAAATATGCAATAATCTACAAAATCGCTATGGAATGCGGGTTAAGACCGGTTGAGATTGGCGATTTGGCTCTGAACGACATAGACTTGGACAAAGGAATTATCTCAGTCTGCTCTGCGAAGCATGGCAATCCGAGGGTTCTGAAGATGAAAGATGGGACTGACGCTATGTTGAAGAAGTACGTCGGTGAGCACAGATTCGGCTTGAATGATAGGTTGTTTCCGTCGGGGGCTGTTATCAGCAACACGTATGAAAGACTGAAAGCTGCGCTGTCTAGGAAGCTGTGTGATAGTGAACTGAAGAAGATCAGACTCTATGACTTGCGACACTACTATGCAACGATGCTCTACTACAGGACTAAAGACATACTTTTAGTGAAAGAAAAGCTGGGACACAGAAACATCAACAACACTCTGATTTACACGCATCTCGTAAGCTTCAATGAGAATGAAGAGTTCTACAGTGCGACAGCGAAAACAGTTGAAGAAGCTGCGAAGCTCGTAGAGCAAGGTTTCGACTTCGTCTGCGACGTTGACGCTGTGAAGCTCTTCAGGAAGCGCAAGTGAAACTCAGCTTCTCTTTTTTCTATTGCGTCTGAGCTTAAGCTGTTGATAATCAAAACAGGGATTTTCCCATATAGAATAGTATATGGGATTTTCATTCAGTTTCGAAGAATGCTCATAGAATGCTGATGCTCAGGAGAGGTTTCTTGGGATAAAACTTTACCCCCAAAACCCAAAACCCAAACCCAAACACACTTACACCCGCGAATGAATAAATGAATGAACGCACACGTACCCCCACACTAAATAAATACATACTCAGATGTTAAGCCCTCTTAATTTCTGAAGGAATGTTCCTCTTTCAAGACTCATCAGCCAAGGCAGACCTTTAACGAGGCGTGTCTTTCCAATTTCTGCCAGCCCAAAAGACTTGCAATAAGAAGAAACTGACGATGAGTGACCATTTCCATAAGGATAGTTAGTTATGTTTATATCCTATAATCATCACATCGCAAGAGAACCTTTCGGGATATTTTTCTGTAAGAAGATTAGCAATTTTTGCAATTAACTTTTCTTGAAATATTCTTTGAACCCAGATTGTGGGTATACGCGGTAAGAGTAATGATGAAAATGTTTTGATTTTTTCGAAATTCATACCTTCCATAAGTCTTCTTAATGAATCGTAGGTGAAAAATGACGCGTGGTCTTTGTAATATAAATATTTGTGCAACAATAGATAAAGTGGCCATAAGAAATTCCCAGCATTCGGTGATATTACTAACACTTTTCCATTCTGTTTGAGCACCCTATAGCTTTCTCGAAGGACCAAAGAAGGGTGGGGACTGTGCTCCAAGGAATGATGCAGAACGACAACATCAAAAGTATGCGATTTGAAAGGTATGGAATGAAAATCTCCGCGTACAAAGCGCGCGCGCGGAATAATGCAATCAGCATAATGTAAAAGGTCCATTCCAATAGTAGCAGGATGAACATGCGTGACTAAACCATCTCCGCATCCCGCGTCTAAAACCAATTCCTTTAAATTCGAGCGAACAAACGCCCAATTCTTTCGTGTCTGGGGGTCTTCCATTAAGACGGTTTCAGTTTCAATTCTATATCTGTAATTCACTTTTTTCAAGACTTCCCAGCCTCGAGCGCGCCTAAACGCCTATAATGAGGGGTACCTACTATCTTTTCTGGTTTAAGCCATGCCTTATTAGAAGCTCTAGTCAGCGTGCGCTAGAACAATCCAGATTTGTGGGATTCTTGGCTGCCCATCTTGCTTTTCATTTCTCAAATACTGAGCGCGCGCGATTTTGGTGTTAAATCTTTAAATCTAATGGTCTTTTCAACATGTTTTGTCGTCTTTTCGTTGCCTGTTTTTTTGCTTTCTCGTGGCAGCCTAAGCTCTTGTTTTGTTTGCCGTTCTCCCAGTTTTGTTTTCTGCATCTCGATATGTTCTTTGTTCCGTTGAGATGCTCTCTTCTCCCTTCGGCCCGCGCCAGATTTTTGGGCATGTTGGGATATCACTTTCAAAGATCGGAAAAGTCGTGTCCGAAAAAATACCTGGACCAGAAAAATGCTGGTTTCTGAAGTATTTCTCGCTCAGAAAAACCCGTGATTGCCGGCTGCGGCTAAGCTGCGCTTTTATATATTTTCTGACGCTCCCAAGGGGATTTATACAAGATTTGGCGCTCGCTGCAAGCTTGCTTCGAGAAAATAATGTGGCTTCACCCCTTTCTCATGGAATTTATATAATTACAGTTTTTCAACGCTATTACCAATAAGCCTAAACACGAAGGCCTCTGCATTGTCAATTCAAAGAGCAATTGGAGGGTCTCACAATGGGGTTGTTCGAAGAGCAAAACAGAATGGCTGAGGAAATATTAACAAAGCATAGGGGCAAAGTTCTAGCAATTGCCAAAGCGACTCGCGCAGGGGTAACCTACAGCTTGCTGAAGAAGGCTTGCGAGCTAGGGCAGAAAACAGTGATTGTTGCTCCTTACATAGAGATATTCAAGAAAACCGTTGAAGAAGCAACAGCTAGCCTTTCCGCAAATAGCCCACGAGTTGCTCGTATAGCCGCAAACCAAGACATGTGCAGGAAAGTGGAAAAAAGAATCGCTGACAATCCAAGTCTGGGGACTCTTGCTTTTCATCTCCGCCCTTCATGTTCAATAAACTCAGATGGTCAAATTACTTTTCAAAACATGGGTTGGGGCTCTGGAATATTGTTGCTAGCATCTAGCCAGCAAGCCACTAGAGTGTCAGTTAGACCATTCTTTCTTGTCCTGTATGCCCTTTGTGAGACTGTTTTTTCTTTGAGATTGTTATCTTAAGCACTCCGTTTTTGTATTCAGATGTTAGAGGATCCGTTTCTAGGTTGCTCTTCGGCAGTTTTATGATCTTGAAGAAGTTCTTCGCTTTCACTTCTAGACCGGCTTCTCTGAGGTGCAATTGTATGTCTTCCTTTTCCTCTCCTGGCAATTCAACATAGATCGTTATTGCATCTTCTTTGTCGAATATGTCTGTTAGCGGTTCCCGTGAATCTTCCACAGCATTTTTTGAAAGAGTAAAGGGTATCTCGGGTAGTGGTCTTCGTTTTGGCGGGTTCAAAGGTTCAAGCGGTTCTAATGATTCATCAAAGCTAAATCGGCCTTGTATGATGAAGCCTTTTGCTTGAGGCTCATTGATTTCCTTAGTTTCCCATGTGCCCTTGATTTTCTCACTTCCTATTCCTCTGAAGATTTCGTCTATTTCTTTCTGGAATCTTTTCATGAGTCTTCTATTCAAAGCGTCCAAGTTCTCAAATATGTCGCCAAAATCATCATTAAATGCCAATGCGCTTCACCTCCTATCGTCCTCGATCTCTTGAACAGACTCCATTAAACGGTGCAATGCGAGGCTCATCATCATGAATGCCGTTCGCCCAAAATCTGAACAGCTATACTTTCCTCTGCTCGTCTTCTCCAAAAGTCCGCCTTCTTCGAGTTTCCGCGAGTTCTCCCAGACAATCTTCGGGTTCAAATTTTGTTCTCGCATGAAGTCTGTAAAACTGGTTGTTTTGCTCTGTCCTTCGACTAATTGTTTCATCATTCTCAAGCGTGTTTCATGTGAAAGGGCGTCAAAGATCTTTGAGAACTTGTCGAAGTCTTCTTCAGCAGCCTTGAACTCGTTTTCCAGTTCTTCTTTCGGCCAATCCACTGGAGAGAGGGGCATCTCAAACACTGTTTTTCCATCTTGCGTGAGCCGTAGTTTCAACTTCATGAGGGCTTGCCTCACTTATTACCTTATAGTAATTACCATATGGTAATATATAAGTTTTAGCACCGAAACGACTCTCACAAGACAGTGCGAATATAAACAAAAGCTGGCATTGTGCACTATTGGAAGATCATGCCAAAATCAAGGAAAGACATGAAATATCGAACACTACCGCAAACCAGAAAGTTGAACCCTTCATTGGATTTGAAGCTGGCCGAATGAAATCTTTTATTTACAAGTCAAGCAATATCATAAAGAAGGTAAAAAACAATGTTCAAACTCAAAGTGGCAGACGCTAAACTCTTGAGAGACATGATCACATCCATCTCAATCCTCGTCGATGAAGCTACATTCAAACTCGATCCCGAAGGTCTGAAGCTAAGAGCCATGGACCCATCTCGCGTCGCTATGGTAGACTTCGAATGGCCAAAAACGATCTTCGAAGAATACCAATGTGACACCCCTGCGAAGATGTGCATCAACGTAACTGAACTCCTGAAGCTTCTTAAAAGAGCAGGCAAAGACGAAACGGTGGAGCTATTACTAGATGAGCAAACCGCAAAACTACAAGTAAAAATAGCTGGAAAACACGCGCGAAACTTCACCATGCCTACACTTGCAGCCTCAGAGGAAGAAGTCCCAACACCCAAGATCACATTTAACGTAAAAGCAAGGGCTACAACAGACGGCTTAAGCCAAGCCATTGAAGATGCCCAACTCGTGAGCGACCACGTGAGACTCGAAGCTGACCCAGAAAAACTAGTCTTCAACGCTGCAGGAGACCTCATGGGCGCAAACATAACAATCCAAAAAGGAAGCGACACACTTCTAGACTTGGAAGCCAAAGAGCCATCAAAAGCTACATTCAGCTTAAGCTACCTTGCCGAAATAGTCAAAGCCGCGTCCGCGACATCAGACATCGCCACACTCGAGTTCTCATCGGACATGCCGATAAAACTTGACTTCCAACAAGCAAAAGAAGGAAGACTCTCATTCTTCTTGGCTCCAAGAATCGAAAACGAGTAATGTGTAGAGCAAGATGCAACGCGCAACTGGCAAATTCACGTTGAATGACTTGGCGAAATACCCTTTCCTCAAAGAAGCCACAGAGCATGTCAAGAAACTAGACGTGAAGATCGAGGATTTGGTAAATCCCGACCTCGCGAATGTTGTTGAACGCGCTGAGGAAAGGGTTGAAGAGGCAATTCTATACACGCTGGTGAGCAGAAGGCAACGAAACGAGGAAGTCGAGATTCTCTCATTTCCAGTTGCAACAATGCTTGTAATTGCTACCGAAAATTCATTCATCAAGAAAAGATACGCATTAGCTGAAGCAAAGCAAGTATACACTGATCTATCACTTGAACCCAAAGAGAAGATATTGACGATTGCGGAGAACTTTGGGTGGAAACTAGCGGTTAATGATCGTGCTGATATGCCCTGCGAATTCTCGTTAAGCTTCGTGGACTACATCAGAAACACCGCGAGTATGCGCGAAGGAAAGTGGAAACTCGTCAACCGTTTACTAGCGAAGGGAAATGTTTACCTGACAAAGAGCGAGACTGCAAGGCTGCTTTGCGAAGAAATCCGCAAACACATTGAAGAACGACTGCAGGTAAGAGAGCAGCCCATCTTTCCAGCAAGGATCGCAGAGATCGCCGAGAAGATCAAGAAACTATCTCTGGAGAAGATAGGGAAAGCGGAAATGGAAGGCTTTCCAAAAGAAATGGTTCAAACAGCATTTCCACCATGTATAGACGCTCTTTATCAAGCATTTACTTCTGGCAGGCACCTCTCACATGTGGGCAGATTCACACTTACTTCCTTCCTCGTTAACGTAGAAATGCCACCTGCGAAAGTGATCGAATTATTCAGAAACTTCTCGGATTTCAGCGAAAAAATGACCCGTTACCAAGTGGAACACATCGCGGGAGAGAAAGGATCAAGAACAAGTTACCTTCCACCAAAATGTGATACGTTGAAGACACACGGCATCTGCGTGAACCCTGATGGTTTGTGCGAGGGAATTAGGCATCCGCTGGCCTACTACAGGCGAAAACTGAGGTTAACAAGGCAAATTTGAAAACACTTGTTGGAGAGTAGCTTTTAGAGTAGCTTTTATATAGCAAGCACTAACAAGTGGACGCTGTCGTCGGAAGGGGAAAAAGTGGCAATGAAACATTCGCTGGTAGAGGGGAACCTTGGAATAGATTCAGATGTCGGAGTAATCCTCCCTACATACTGTGAAGTGGCGAATATTGAAAGAATAGTCCAAGAAATCGAAAATCTGAACTTAAGCATCACCATACTCGTCATAGACGATTCAAGCCCAGACCGGACGGTTGACACAGTAAGAGCTCTTCAGAAGAGATACGGAAGCGTACTGCTTCTTGTAAGACCTAGAAAGTTAGGACTTGGAACTGCAATAACTGACGGGTTTAAGGTGTTCCTGTCACTTCATTACCCGCCCAATTGCATTGTGACAATGGATGCCGATTATTCTCACAACCCTAAGGAAATACCAAGGCTGATAGCCACAATGCAGGACAATTGTGATCTTGTAGTGGGCAGTAGATACTATCGCGGAGGAGGCACTAAAGACTGGAGCGTGATTCGCCTAGCAATCAGCAAGATAGCAAACCTGATCACAAAGCTAAGAGTTGACGCAGGAATATCCGATTACACGAGCGGAATGCGTTGTTACTCAACAAGACTTGTCAGAAGCATGATAAACGACCTACACAGCCAAACATATGAAATACAGATCGAAACGATCAGACAGGCTAATCTACGAAAGTTCAGGATAAGAGAAGTACCTATAACCTTTGTGAACAGAAAAAAAGGAAAGTCAAAACTGAGCATGAACGAAATAAGAGATTTCATTTCTTACATCTTTTCGCTCAACCGGAAGCACTGATGCTTAGATTTACCGTGCATTGCACAGTTCGAGTGTTTTCTTTGAATAGGTTCAGCAGGAATGCAAAGCTCCAGTCAGATGCGTTCCAGACTATGCCGTGAGAGCTTAAACTAATGCATTTCACACTCTAGCCCTTGGAAAAAATAGAAGAATAGCTAGGCGTGAGATTCGTAAAGATGGAATGCAGCGAGTTTCTTTACCTCTTAGTCATACTTTACACTGTAATCTCAGTCTCACAATTCTCAAGCACTACTCATTCAAGATTGGTGCACGGGATCTCGACATATTTACACAATCACTATGGCCATCCTGTTCAATGAAGTTTCTCTCCACGGTTGCGAACTTTTCATCAAACTCGCGCAGCAGCTTTTGCGTAATGAGAGTATATTTATAATGACCTAGTGAGAGTATGAGAATATAACATAATGGATAGATCGTAGTGAAGATCCTTCTCGTGAGCAGAGGAGTATTTCCTGTCCCTGTCAGAACTGGCGCTGGTGCGGAGGCGCATATGTATAGTCTTGCTAATGCTATTGCAGAGCTAGGTCACGAGGTACACTATGTAACAAACACCTCAGGAGAGACAAAATTCCATAGGAACATCATTTTGCACGAAACAAAAACATCAAGAATTCTTGCCAGCAGAAGCTTTTATGCCTGGACCTTCTGCCATGCTTCGGGAAACGTCAAATCGTTCAGAGAAGCCCTAAAAACGATCAAGAATGAAGCTCACAACTTTGATGTAATACACAGCCACGGGAACCTGTCAAGCTTGCTTCTCTCATACGTCAAAGGGAGAACTCCGGTGATCTATACTGTTCACGATACACCTCCATACAGTTGCAGTTACGGCTCAATGAAGGAGACAGTAATACACCATGTATCATTCAGCTTGATTGATCTCGTTACTTGGCGCAGGACGGACCATCTGATCGCTGTGAGCAAGAATCTGAAAATGGAGATAATGAAGAAAGGAATACCCTCAGGAAAGATCAATGCGATCTATAATGGTGTGAGCGTCGAGTTTCTTCAGGAGAATGACGCCGCAAGCTCTAGGCGTGTTTTGCAGGAAAAATACGGAATAGCCAATCGTTTCTGCCTTTATGTTGGTAGACTCGACTGGAGGAAAGGCTTAGACTACCTGCTGTACGCTCTTAAAACTACTGACTTAAAATGTGTTATAGTGGGAGATGGGCCAGAACGTGAGCATCTTTTTGCATTGGCCAAGGCCTTCGACTTGCATGATAGAGTTATCTTTGCAGGATTCGTGCCTCAGCATGATTTGAAGCATTTCTACGCTGCCGCAGACTTCTTTGTCCTGCCTTCGCTTGCTGAGGGACTTCCTCTTGTCGTGTTGGAGGCCCTAGCGTCAGGGTGCCCAGTAATTGCATCGAATGTAGCTGGAACACCTGAAATAGTCTCAGATGGCTATAATGGCTTGATCGTTCCCCCTAGAGACGCTAGGATCCTGTCGAAAGCGATACAGGAATTAACTCATAACCCAGAGCTGCGTAGAAAGATGAGCCAAAACGCACGCCACACGGTCAACGCAAACTTTACTTGGGAAAACATTGCTAAAAGAGTTCTGAAAGTGTATGACGAAGTTTGCGCCCAAAGAGTCCAACCTAAGCAAATACAGAAGAGTCTCTGAGATAACACGAGAAGAATCTGTTCGTCTTTCCATTCTCTTCCTGATAAGCCTCCTACTCATAGTGGGCTATTTCGTAAAAGTCGGAAGCCTCGTCCAAGGAGTCGACTCCTTGATGTGGGTCACAAACGCTGACTACTACAAAGGTTTCAACTGGATGTTCTCATGGTACGAAAGAACCTCGCTTGGCTTCGCAAGAACCCCAACGTTACTAGAAATAGCATTGGGACTAATTACGAACGCGTTAGATCCCTCATGGGCGTATCGAGTAGCTGTTCTGATGATAGTTCTTATTGCGAATCTCGGATCTTATCAGTATATCAAGCATCTGACAGGTAGCTCAAATGCAAGCCTTGTCGGAGCGTTCTTCTATGTCTCAAACCCGTGGTTTTTCCATGAAATAACGGACGGACACATTGACATTCTGGCTGGCGTAGGACTATTTCCCTGGCTGCTTCTGGTGGTGGAGAAAAGGAAACTAGTTCTGACAGCAATCGTAGCATCTGTCTTTGTGACAGCAGCTCATCCTCAGGACGTATACGCTTTCGGATTCCTATTCATCGCATATCTGATTGCGACTTTGCGAGTAAACAGGCGGGATGTTTCTTATTTTCTATCAGTCTCATTGTTTACTATTGGCTTGTCCATGTTCTACGTGGAACCCTTTGCACTCGTGAACGGGTTTGGAGGATTCTCAGGATTGACGCCATGGACCATAGAAGACATAACAGGGTTCATAATGCCTCTTTGGCTTGTGGTTTTGATCCTTGGGTCAGTTCTGTTTATCTCGATCTTGGTACTGAAGTATGCAAGGGGTCTTAAACATTCGCAGTTCTTCGCCTTTGCGGCCATCTTCACGGCTTTTCTTGCATCAAGTCCGACCCTCCCCATACTAGATGGCGCCTACTTGTGGATGTTTCGCAACCTGCCATTCTTCTCGATTTTCAGAGTGCCGTCAAGATTTCTAATGACCACGACACTCTGCACCGCCTGCATGATTGGGATGCTTGCAAGCAGAACGCACAACTTGAAGACTACGGTGAAGATGCCGTTCTGGAACAAGAAGGTACCAAAGGACAAAACATGTGGAGCAATCATCGTGACCTTACTCGTAGCGACATTCATCATAGGCTCCTCCAATCCACTTAAGGAGCCATTGTTTGGAAACTACACGCCTGATCCTGAATGGATCTCGAACTACCAATGGCTGAGAACCCAACCGAGCAATCTTGGAATCGTGTATACTCTGCCCGTAACAAGCGGTTGGATAAATACGCCTTATGGAAATACTCAAGACTATGGTGCCCTTAGCACACTCTTCTCAGGCAAGCCTGTAGTGGGCACGCCGTCGAAAACCGCCGCCTCGTATCCCCTGCTAGAGTATCTGCAGCGTTCAGTGCTAGACAACACAACGGATCAATGGCTCAAGCTCTTGGGTTCCATAAACGTCGAATATGTTACTACTTGCGGGCCAAACATCGGCAAACAGAAGGCGTTTCTTGCCAACCAAGAAGGTTTTGACACGAATGAGGCTATCTACACGTACAAAGGCACTGAAGTATATGAGAATCCATACTGGGCTCCCATGTTCAAGATCGTACCTGACGTGAACCTGTTAGTCGGCGGATATGATGATCTTGACTCGCTCCTTCGCCTTTCACTCAACCTCAGTAGCTCATCATTACAATTCTTGACCTCACAGGAAAAGGTGGATCAGTCAAACCACTCATCATTGATCTATGAAGATTTCATGGACTATCTTATGCTAACGATAGATAAAGGCGTTAGAATTCACGCTTATCAGTTTGGCGTAGATTACACAAGAGACCCTAAGAACGACTGGATCAAAGAAGATCAGTGGAAGATCGATGGCTTGTTCGTGTTCAACGGTCTCACTCTGTCAGTCAGTGGCGACCACTCACTCGTCATACCTTTCGCGGCAAATGAAGACGGAGAATATCGAGTTTTTGCACGAGTGTTGTCGGGTCCTGCAGGAGACAGGGGGCGTTTGACTATCTCAAACGTGACATTGCTGCCTCTATGGAGTTCTCACAGCTTCAAGTGGTACGATTTCGGGCAGACAGAAGTTGTTAACGGTCAAGGCTCGCTTGCACTGAGTAATGAAGGAGGAAGAAATGACATTGATGAAATAGTCTTGGTCAAACAGAAGGATTTTGACAATCAATTGGCCAACGTGTCAGAAGAACTGCGAAGCTACTCGGGGCAGATAGCCCTTTGCAACAAAGCTTCAAACGTATTCAATGCGTCCATGGAACCGGGCTGGACTGTTATTGAAGACCCGTTTAGCGGGGAAGTTCTCCACGGCTCGGGCTTTACAGAATTGTCTTCTCCTCTAACAGTCGGCTACAGCGAGCCAAACTCCCCGCTCACAGTGCCTCCAAGCACTACAAACTCCGTCATCGTTTTAAGGGCGAAAACTGGTGGGAATATCATGCTGCAGGTCGACAATATGACAGTAACAACCAGTAGCAAGAAAGGATACAATCTCTACACTTTCTATCTACCTCCCCTCTCAGAGGGCTTCCACTACATTCGCCTGTACTTCATGGGCGAGACGAATGTTGACTACATAATGATATCCTCTCCGTCGAAAAATGGCACATCGATTGAGGAAGCCTTAGCCAACGCTGAAAGCTATGACAGAGTAATATCTGTCCAGAAAGTGAACTCGGCAAAGTACGTCTTGAACGTTGAAAACACCAAGGCAGGTTCATACTTGGTAACTTCAATTTCCTACGACGGGCGATGGAGAGCGTTCATCGACGGAGTTGAGATTTGTCCTACAAGAATGAACGATGTTCTGCTGAGTTTCCCACTCAATAGAACGGGCACATTCCAGCTGCTGCTTGATTTTGTTCCACAGCAATATGTCACTACAGGCTACTCTGTTACAGTGGCCACATGTCTACTTACTCTTGCGCTTCTTCCTGTCAGACGTCTCATAAAAATGAGAAAGAGGAGTCGGAACATTGCGAGTAGGAGTCTACTGGCGCTCATTTAGAGAACTGGGCGGCGCTCCGCGAGTGGCATTGAGCATAGTTGACTCCTTAACAAGCCTCGGACACAAACCAGTTGTACTCACAAACGAATATGATGCAAGGCTTTACCCGACATTACTTAACGAAGAACTCCAGTGTACGAGAAAAAGCATCGTCAGCGGAAGATCCCAAGCGAAAGTGTTTCAAGCAATCAACGCTACCCTTTTTCTGAGCGGTAAAGTAAGAGAACTTGATTGCCTTTTCTTGACAGGAATGTATTTTGCATGCGCCCCCCTTCGAAGACTATCAAACACTAAATTGGTCCTCTATGTTCATGCCCCAATATGCATTGACTGGACGCTGAACCCTGTTCTGCGCAGCATATCCAAGAAGCTCGAAGCCAAGCTTTATCGTTCGGCTGACTATGTCCTGAGCAACTCAAGACTCACCAGAAACACATTAAGAGAGCATCTGAAATTGAACAGTGAAGTTCTCTACCCACCCGTAGAGACAGGCTTCTTCACCAGCAGCAATCATAAACAACACGGCACGATAGTGTCCATATGCAGACTACATCCTAAGAAGAAGAGCGAGCAGATGATTAACCTCTTCAGAAAGCTGAAAGGCGACTACAGATTCGCACTGGCCGGCGCCCTACCAAATGAGTTCCCAGAATACGGAAAGCAATTAATGGTCACCGCAACCCAAGACCCTCGAGTCTCAATACTATTCAACCCAACCGATAGTGAGATAAAGAACCTGTACAAGAAGGCCACGATCTTCTGGTACACATATACAAAAGAAGAGTTCGGACTTCCAGTTGCTGAAGCCATGAGCTGCAGCACTCCCGTAGTAGCATTGCGCGGCGGAGGAGTAAACGAAATCATAGCCGACAATCAGACAGGGTTTCTGGCTAATTCCGAAAATGACTTCCTTGAAAAAACAAGCCTTCTTCTAAGCAACGATAGCCTCTGCCGCCAAATGGGCGTTGCTGCGAGAAGAAGAGTTGAAGAAAACTTTAGCGCACGAGTATTCACAGAGAAGATACGCTCAGTTCTGGGAAGGGCAATTGCTGGAGAACATGCAAACATGGGTCTTGTCTAGACAGAAAACTAGGGTAACATGCTTTCTGCCAAAGATCCGAAGCGTGGCCGCAATGCCTCGCGCTACTTAGCGCGCCAAGTCCCTTGATCTCCGTGCATTTCTATTCATTGGTTGATCTGGTTTAGTAGTTGCTCGGCCTCTCACAAAATGTGTAAACAGCGCCCTGCCACATAGCGAGACTAAAATACTTGGTGCAGAGCTAATCACGTGAGATGGATGTTCACTCTCTCTAATGCGTTCGTACAGAGAATGTTTCTCGAATACTACGAAGAGTGCCTTTTTGAGACCTGTGCACCAAGAGAACTTGAGAAACGGGAATTTGGCGTGCTGCTTTTCAAAGAGCGACTCATGATTAGGCACAGAGCATTCACATCTACGAGCGAAATCCAAGACTTCCTGTGTTCTGCGATTCCCTCGGACGTATATTACTCGAGCGCCTACTATGAACGACCGTCAGCCCTAGACATGAGTGCCAAAGGCTGGCTCGGCGCCGATTTAATCTTTGACATCGACGCTGATCACATTCATACCAAGTGCGAGAAAATACATGACGAGTGGATCTGTGACAAGTGCGGCTTTGGCGGAAAGGGGCTTATTCCGGAAATATGCCCAGCATGTGGGGGGCAAAAGTTTCAAGCCAAAACTTGGCTATGCGAAGATTGCATGGAATCAGCCAAGAATGAGTTAGTAAAGCTCTTGGATATGTTGCAGAATGACTTCGGTTTTTCAGAGAAGGAAGTACACGTATTCTTCTCTGGGCATCGCGGCTATCATGTGCATGTGGAAGCCAGAGTGGTCAAAACGCTCGACTCAATCGCCCGCAAGGAGATCGTAGATTATGTTTCTGGTCTAGGCCTAAACTTGGGCTTTCGCGGTTCCACACCGAAGGAAGCTCACAAGGCAAAGCCCGCTACTCTTCCTTGCCTAGGCGACTTAGGATGGCGAGGGCGAGTAGCCAAAGGCGTTCATGATTTCATAGTCCACGCTGAACCAGAAGACTATAGAGACATTGGACTGAGAAGGAATGTCGTTGAGACGATAGTCCAGAACAAGAATCTGGTTCTAAGAAGCTTGGGTCTTGCTGGGCAATCTCATGCGGTCAAAGGATTAGGTCCTGAAACGTGGAGAAAACTGATCAAGTATTGCGCCGAGTCTTTGTCAGCTAAAATCGATACAGTTGTTACAACTGACATTCATCGGCTCATCAGATTACCTGCCACATTGCACAGCAAGACGGGTTTCAAGAAGGTTGAATTCCCAACTTCACGCCTTGAGGATTTTGATCCATTCAAAAGCGCGGTGGCTTTTAGGAATGGTGCTGTAACGGTCTTCGTGTCCGATGCGCCCGAATTCAGGGTAGGCGAAAAGACCTTCGGACCTTATCACAGCCAGAAGATCGAGTTGCCCACAGCAGCAGCGCTTTTACTTATATGTAAGAAAAGAGCAGAGGTGGTAGAGCAAGATGTATGATAGATTGTATGAGGTTTGGAAACGTGAACTTCAAAGCATCGAACTAGAGGGGCTTTCAGGAAATTTCTATTCAGAGGTCGCTGATTTCATAGCGAAATTCAAAGAAGAAACTCGGATGCTGGACAAGAAAGCCGCTAAGGCTAGGCTCCTCAAACATGAATTGCGAAACGTTAAACGAATGCTACGAGATCTGATGTATGCGCGGTACAAGAAAATACTCAAGAAGGCAAGCGAAGGCGAGAAGTTCTCAAGTGGCGTTCTAGCATCCGAGGAAGAGAAGCTTTTAGACGGTGTCCTGCCCTTGGCTGAAGCGTTTCAGAGCTTTACGAGAAATCTGCTTCAAGGGCGTCTGATTCAGATGAACGTTGAACAAGATCGCAAAACTGCTCTGTTGCGTTTCTTAAAGGAAGTTCAGCCGATAGTAGGCGCAGATATGAAACCTTATGGTCCTTTTATGCCTGAGGATGTTGCATCACTGCCTTCTGAAAACGCAAGCATATTGATCAAGCAGGGCCTAGCCCAAAGAATCGAGACCACGCTGTGATAACAGCGGCTCTACTCGATTTTTTGTTCTTTCTCTTCGGGTCTTAATTCTACTCCACAAAAGTTGACTTCCAACTATTATTAGAGGGTATGATATTATCCAGCTGATGGAATATAATGGCCCAAAGATGTTATGAAACCGGTCCACGTCACCGTGATTTATAGAGACAAGATAAATAGAAACGATCCTTAGAATGTTGATTAAGTACGTGACGACTGCCCCAATCACAAAATAAGCTGCTTTGGACCACCTAGAAATGTTGCTTCTCCGCAAAAACAGAAGAATTATGGCTGTGTAAATCACAAGACTCTCAACACCGGCGCATGGCCATGCTATTGAGAAAGGAAGCGAGTAGTTGCCGTGGGCATCCCAAGCTATATAGGTCGGCATATCCGCTTGGTTGCCTAGCCAAAGCGTGTGATAGCCCATTAGATTCAGTGCCCCGGTTGCGAGGTATGCGGTCGGTTGGACAATCAACTGAAAGGGAGTGAATCTTCCAAACGGGTACACGTCGTTTATTGTGTACAGCATCCCGATGATGATCAGAAAGAAAGCGGAAATCGAAAAATTCTTGATTCCCTGTTTTCCATACATCAGCAAAATAATCACGTTGAAAAGAACAGCGAAAATGAAGTACTCAACACTTAATGGTATTAGGTTGCTAAAAGGAATGCTTTGTTGCTTGGCTAGATCCACGATTATCGCATTGGCTCCCAAGAAGTTGGCTGCAATTATGTAGATCATCGGAAGTGCAGAAACCATAATCAACGCTACTGTTCTTTTTGAGCCGATTCTGGTTATCTTGTTCTTTTCAAGTGTATCCCAACTCAATATTGTTTCTAAGAGGAGTAGCCATAGAAAGAAGATGTAGAAGAACCTGCCTTGCCAATAGCCTTCCCATGTTGGATCTCCCTCAAAGGATTTCGGATACAGGGCGTATAACAAAGCAATGGGTGCGATAAGCGCAAGAAATGGTAATAGTCTTTTGATCAAACCAACGTTTTTCCTCATTGGTGCGGTCTTCCACTTCAACTTTCTCATCGTTCCATGGATTTCGTTATACATGTGCAATTATTAAACATTGTTTGTACACAGCTTCATACTTGGTTCTTAACAGTTGATTTGAACAGCTTCTTTGGTCAAATGCTTGGTACAGGGAAGGGGGCAAAAAGGTATAAGAACATGTTCGTTTTCTTTATGCAAAGCTGGTAGTGCCAGTAGTGAATGTGCCAAAAGAAGCCACAACCTATTGCCCAAAGTGTAAGAAACACCAGGCTCATTCGGTTTCGCTTTACAAAGCTGGAAAACGGAGAGCCTTGGCAAAGGGCGAAAGACATCACGCACGAGAAAAGCGTGGTTATGGCGGGCAAAAATACGCACTTCAAAGAGAGTTTGCAAAAACGACAAAGAAGCAGACACTGAAGCTGAAGTGCAAAGTCTGTGGCTACATGAGACATAAAGATGGCATTCGTCTAAGAAAGCTGAACATCGTGTAATGTGAGGTTAGGGTTATGACTGAATGGGAAAAACTAATTCCGAAACCGAGAAGCAACTTCATCCGTGTGAAATGCTTAAAATGTGGTAACGAGCAGATCATTTTTGGCTATAGTTCGTGCAAAGTAAACTGTAATGTTTGTGGAATCGAACTTGCGGAGCCATCCGGTGGAAAAGCGAAGGTCAAAGGTGAAATAGTTACTGTTTTCGAATAGGGATGTGCTCTCCGACGTCTTCTAAAAGACCTGAGTGGCCTGAAGCTGGGGATCTAATAATCGCTACTATACAGAACGTTACAGACTATGGCGCCTATGCAAAGTTAGATGAGTACGATAAACAAGGATTGCTACACGTTTCAGAGATATCGTCAGCTTGGATTCGAAACGTTCGCGATTTTGTGCGAGAAGGTCAGAAGGTCGTTCTGAAGGTCTTGCGCGTAGACACAGAAAAGCGTCACATAGACCTTTCCTTGAGAAGAGTTACAAAAAGAGAAAGAATCGAGAAAATGGAATCATGGAAGAAGGAAAGAAAGGCTGACGCTCTGCTCCGAAGTGTTGCTGAGAAAACGGGTATGGCACTGGAAGAGGTTTATGAAAAGGCCGTTGCTCTCATTGAAAAAGAATATGGTTTGTATGAAGGGTTTGAGAGAGCCGTGAAAGAAGGTCCAGAGTTTCTAACAAGCCTTGGTGTACCGGAGAAACTTGCAAGTGTATTCGCTGAGGTGGCGCAAGAGCGGATACATGTCCCAATGGTGAAGGTAAAAGGCACCGTCGAAGTCAGCTGTGCAAAACCTAATGGCGTCAAGATCATACAAGAAGCTTTTCTAAACGCAAAGAAATCAGAAAAGTCTCGTGACGCAAAACTTCGCTTCTATGTTATTGCCGCACCCAAATACTGCATCGAAGTCTTGGCAGACAACTACAAAAATGCGGAAGACGCTCTGCAAAAAGTAGCCCAAAGCGTCGTTTCGAACATTGAGAAGTCTGGTGGACAGGGTGTCTTCAGAAGGGAGAAGTAATGGTTTGGCTTATGCGAAGGTGTGAAAAATGCGGAAGCTACACGATGAAAAGAGACCTATGCCCTCATTGCGGTGGACAAGTCCGATTGCCTCATCCCCCGAAATTTTCACCTGACGACAAGTATCTCAAATACAGAATGGCTTTGAAACTGGAGAGTCAACAGAGTGAAAGAGACCTTCATTAAGGAAGTCTCTAAGGTCAAATTAGACGATCCGATACTAATCGAGGGCCTCCCAGGCTTAGGCCTTGTAGGCAGAATCGTTATACGCTATCTCATCAGGCAATTGAAGGCTGAAAGATTCGCCAGCCTATATTCGCCGCATTTCCCGTACTTCGTTCTTGTCAGCAAAAAAGGAAGCGTCAGGCTAGTCAGTGGAACATTCTACTATTGGAGAAACGAAGGAGGAAAGAATGATCTGATACTTTTCACAGGTGACAGTCAAGCACAAACAATAGAGGGACAATACGAGATCTCTGATCGATTGCTGGATTTTGCGAAGCAACACAACGTAAAATTCATTGCAACAGTTGGTGGCTACCGAATGGAGGCGAAAGACAAACCCAAAGTTGTTGCTGCCGCAACCAATCAAGAACTGTTGAACATGGCCCTGAATACGGGAGCTATAATTAGCCCCACAAGAAGCCCAATCGTAGGCACTGCAGGCCTGATTCTGGGCATGGCACATTTCAAGGGGTTAGAAGCTGTTTGTCTCCTCGGTGAAACACGTGGATACCTACCTGACCCGAATTCTGCCAAGAGCGTTTTGGAGGTCCTGCGAGGAATGTTTAAGATCAACATTGACCTGAATGGACTAGATGAAGAAATCGCCAAAGCCGAGAAAATGGTGACGCGCCTGCAGAAGATCGAGGAAAAAAGGGCTTTGCAGGCAGAAGAAACACGGAAAGAAGAGGATAAGAAGATCACGTACATCTCGTAAAGCTCATTTCCACACTATGTTTTCTTCAAATAGCCTTCCCTAGGTTCATAGATGGTTCCTTCACGTAATAATTGCCCGATGAGGTGTTCTGCTTCGCTTCTCGGCACCTTATGCTTTTCTTCCAGCTCGTTCAGAAGTGTTGTTCTCTCAACCATCCCAGTCTCCTTTTCCAGCTCTATCAGTGCTGAAAGAACTACCTGTAACTTGTCTCTCATGCTCTTTGGTCTTCCTGTCATTATGATGTCTATGTCCCACTTAGATGATGACATATCTATTCCCACTTCTTCGAGAGACCTCTTCATTATGGCAATGGCTGCTTCCGCATCTTCCGCTGTGACTTCCTTTCGAAGGGCTGCGCGGGCTCTTGCTTCTGTGATTCGTACGAGGGATTCGAGTTGACGTGCGGTTATTGCCACAGGTGAGCCCTCAGATTCGCTGGCTGAACGCATTGCCAGATAAAAGTCATTTATGCGTTGTGTTGCGTTTTGGGTTAGTATTGGTTTGATGCTTTTGGCGTAGGTTATATACTTCCGCAAGAGATCCATCGATATGGGCGATTCGACAGGACTCAACCCCCTTCTGTGTATTTCTAGGATATGTGCCGACATTTTGCTGTCTGAATCCTTGTTGGGTACATCTCTCAATACGAAGATCAAATCGAATCTTGAGAGTATAGTTACCGGCAAGGAGATGTTTTCAGCTACGGTGCGGTGAGGCTCATACCTTCCCAAAGAGGGGTTTGAGGCTGCCAATATAGCTGTTCTAGCGTTGAGAGTGGCAACGATGCCTCCTTTCGCTACTGAAACTGTGTGTTGCTCCATGGCTTCGTGGATTGCAACTCTGTCTTCAGGACGCATCTTGTCCATTTCATCAATGCAAGCCACTCCTTTGTCTGCTAACACCAATGCGCCTGCTTCAAGAGTCATTCCTCCGCCCTTTTCTCTTATTACAGCAGCAGTCAGACCAGCCGCAGTGGTTCCTCGCCCAGAAGTATACAATCCACGAGGCGCAATTCTGGCTACATATTGGAGAAGCTGAGATTTTGCTGTTCCAGGATCGCCTACCAACAGCGAGTTTATTTCTCCTCTTATGGTAATATCTGGTAGGGTCTTTCCCACGCCGCCAAAGAGAAGATACATTATTGCCTCTTTCACGTGTTCATATCCATAGATCGAGGGTGCAATCGAGTTTATGATTTTTCTATGAATCCATGGATCTTTGGCAAGTTCGAGAATTTTCTCTTCTTCTTCGGGTGATGGTAACGATGTTTCTGGCTCTTTTCCCAAGACCTCGATCGAGTTGACATCCAAGTACAAGGAGAAAGTGCGAAGTCTTCCAACTCCGGGACGGGCAAGCGCAAATGCGCGGACCACGCCAACTATGGAGTTGTGGTCTCCTGGTCGTGCAACATCGACTATCTCGTTGCTTACAAGCTTGGCGTTGACTGTCCGAGGAAGTTGCCCGGGAGGGAGATCTTCTGGTCTCTCTTGTATGCGGATGTCTTGCGAGTCTATGAACGTGGATTCTTCTTGAACAAAATCGAATGGTCCTTTTGCATCACAGGAGGGATTGCCACATGCGAACGGAGCTTTCATGAATTGGCCAGTTTGGTTTACGGTCGCCATTTCGCCGCATCTCTTGCATTTGAACGCGGCGTGCATCACCATTGGGCGGACCGGTGTTGAGCGAACGACAATACCTTCAACCATGACAAGTTTTCCAATATGATCTGATCCGAGTTTCCGCAATTGTGTTATTTCTAGTAACTTTGCGATTCTGATGGTTGCTGCTTCTACTTTGAGTTTTTCCGCGTATTCGGGGTCTTCTATGCGAAGTTGATCGTACGCAGCGTTGTTGGCATGTCTCAAGTACTCGTCTGGCTTTTCTAAGAGTTCCTCAGCAAGTCGCTGGTCAAAGGCGTACAGGTCTTCGAAATCCACTGTTATTGATGTTCTGCCCGCTACTGCCATTTGAGATATTCTCTGGCGGTATTTCTCCGTCTTTAGCAAGCTTTGAAATCGTTCTTGGGGATCAACAGCTTCCAGCTCTTCCGTCATTCTTCCACACTCCCCTCTTCAAGTATTTGCATTCGCCACTCATTTATGAATCTGTAAAGTCGTCCATAAAGAAATCGCTCTTCCCCCGTGAGGTTCTTAAGTATTTGCTCTGTTTGAGCAGGCGCTGACGCAATTGAAATGATCTTTCTCAACCTTGAATTGACAATGTCTCGGGCCAAGTGTCTGGTCTTCTCCAGTTCCACAATCTTTTCTGAGCCTTTGTTCGGCTCATTTTCTAGTTCTGAGATGAGCCTTCGCAGTTTAGGGTAAAACTCGTCAGGAAGCTTGGACATCTGTCCAACCGTTTGGACCCTTTCGGTCCATTGGATCTTGTTAAGCCTATTCATGCTCAGCTTCTCATCTTCGCGAAAGTGGGCTATGCCTGACTTCTCCAGTTCCGTAGCTACCCAATAATGAATTTCATAATCATTTCCCTCTTCAAGAGGACCAATACTCAATCCCACGAGATTGATCTCTGGGCAGTTCCTATTCGCGACGATTCTCCTTGGCGAGTTTTCAAAGTGGAAATCCAACTTCTTAATTGCAGACAGAGTCTTAGTTTGCATTACCCTCCCCCCATTGCGTCCTGTAAGCTAGTGCGCAGGAGATATAAAAGTTCTAGTCAATGCGATGGTACTCTCTAGTAAAATTCGATAGGTATTTTGTTAGATATCGATTCGATTAGAGTTTGCTTTTCATATTTTGTAGCGTTTTTTCATCTGGTGGTGAAGGACCCACAGCGTGCGCTTGGTCGAATTAGGGCAACCGTTTCAACCCTTATCAGAAAGTGTTTTTGGGAATATCCTGATATCTAACCCGTGAACCGAATACTCGTGGCATTGATAGGTTTGTGGATCGTATCGCCCGCCGGCTTTCTTGATTTCTATGAATCTTTTTCCTCCTTCTCTAGACAGGTCGACGACAACTTGGGTTATGTGCTCGATTATGGCACAGAACTCTTTGGGGTGTGCATCTCTAACTACTGTCCAGTAGGCTAGTGTTTTGTAGGCATACAGTGCTGGGCAGACGTGTCCAAAGAAGCTCTTAACTGCGTCACGGCTCCAAACATGCTGCATCAATGATAGACTGTTGAAAACAAGCCTTGCTCCAGGCATCACAAATTCTCTTTCAATTCTGCCGAAGAATTTGTGGAATTGTTCTGGATCACTTGAGGTTGGGACTTTTCGCATCCAAGAGGGTGCTTTGTCGTAGAAATCGTTGAATATCAACTCACCTTGACCCGAAGATTCGGAAAAGCAGTCCAATACTAGGAACCTGTTCTCCCAGCCTGTTGGGAACGTTTTGATGAGAGGAGTCAGCAGTAGCATGAGGGCTTGAGGAGGATACATGAAGTCAAGATATATGACTTGGTTCTTGTCCACGACTCCTTGCTTCATGAAGCTGAATAGGAATTCTCTTGCAAACGTTCCCGATTCCACCTCGAGCACAACGTTTTCTCCCATTAAGAGACCTCCCTCCAACAGCTTGTCCAGAGTCTCAATACCCGTTGAGGACATGTTAGCCTCGTCCATTTTCAACCATCATTTCCCGCCTTCTCCATTAGTATTCGCTGATAATAATGTTTAGGTATGTTCCTCGGTGTTCAGGTGTGTACACTATGTACATAACCCTTGTATATTTGAACACTACATTGGTATATCCTGCAAAAAGTGGAGGTATAAAAAATGCTGACTTCAGTAGATTTTTCAGGACGAGAACTCGGAATGATAAAGCTGATGGCTGACTTTTTTGCCGAAAAACCAGAGCTGACAGCAAAAATCGAGAGCTACACAACGGCTCACTACGCACTCATGACAACGTATTCAGAGAATTTTGGCATTCCGGCAGAAGACGCGTGGAAGGTCTTCGAGGAACTTGAAAGGAAGATGAACGAGGCAGAATACTTGCATGTAGAAGCGCCGTACCCACTGAAGAAATGGTACTCTCTGTCCAAAGAAGAAATTAATATGCTACGTGTGTTAACCGACTACTTCTCAGAAAAACCCAAGATGAGCCCAGAAAGCGCCTTCGCTGCAACCAGAGCGGAATCAATCATAGAAGCTTACAAATGGTTCTTTGGAACCACGGAAGGCAACGGCGACTATGCTAGGGAGAGTTACCGAAACCTCACGGAGAAAATACAAACGGCACTGTCGATCAAACTGGAAACCTTGGTCCCGGTTGTAGCAACGCCAAACCCTTACGAAGCCGTCCTCAAGCTCCTGCAAATTGCGGGAGATAAGTTGAAGCTAGACCCCGGAATGCATGAAATGCTGAAACGCCCAATGCGAACCATAATTGTCAATGTTCCAGTCACGATGGACGACGGAAGCATAAGTGTCTTCACGGGCTATCGTGTACAATACAACGATGTGCTGGGTCCAACAAAAGGCGGCATAAGATATCACCCTGACCTTACGTTGGACGAGGTTATCGCCTTATCTGCATGGATGACGCTGAAAACCGCTGTTACAGGTCTTCCTCTTGGGGGCGGCAAGGGCGGAATACGCTGCAACCCGAAAGAGATGTCAACTGGAGAACTGGAAAGATTAACTCGAGGCTATACGCGGGCTTTGGCAAGGTTCATTGGACCGCGCTCAGACGTGCCTGCACCTGATGTTTACACGGACGCTCAGACAATGGCATGGATAATGGATGAGTACAGTCAAATGGTGGGATACAACGCCTTCGGCGTCGTGACAGGAAAACCAGTGGGCATAGGCGGTTCACTCGGAAGAAATGAGGCAACATCTCGAGGCGTAATGTACACAATCATCGAAGCCGCAAAACACCTAGGCACAGAGCTTCAGGGGGCGACAGTCGCAATTCAAGGATTCGGAAACGTAGGCTTTCACGCAGCCAAACTGCTCAACGAACTCGGCTGCAAGATAGTGGCAGTTTCAGACTCTAAAGGTGCAATATTCAATGCTGAAGGGTTAAACCCGACGGAAGTTCTAGAGCACAAGAACAAAACAGGCTCGGTCACAGGCTACAAATGCTGCAAAGCTCTGTCGAACGAGGAATTACTAGAGTTGAAATGTGACATTCTCGTGCCGTCAGCTCTAGAGAGCCAGATAACCAAGGCAAATGCAAGCAAGATTAAGGCGAAAATAGTGGCTGAAGGTGCGAACGGACCGACCACGCCAGACGCTGATGAGACGCTGTTCAAGAACGGAGTGTTCGTCATACCCGACATCTTGGCAAACTCAGGCGGCGTGATAGTTAGCTACTTTGAACAAGTGCAAAACCAAATGAACTACTACTGGACTGAGCAGGAAGTGCGTAGCAAGCTGGAGAACACGATAGTCAACGCGTTCAACGATGTCTTGGAAGTAGCTCAACGATACAAGGTGAACATGCGAATCGCAGCCTACATGAACGCTGTGAAGAGAATTGCCGATGCAATGTCGTTCCGCAATCGCAAAACCTTTGTTCCAGTCGTCGAGCGACGTAATGTTGTGGCCAAATAGGCTCAACCTCTCTTTTTCTATTCTTGCTTCCATGTACACATCTTGCTTTCTCTTGAACATCTTTAAAAGAGACAGTTATAGAGCATAGAACTGTGAGAGAATGTCAGTTCACCTTCACACTACAATAACCAGAAAAACACACGAAACCCTTGAAGAACTGACAAAGATCTATGGTACCAAAAGCCACGTTATTGAACAAGCAGTAGAAACGTTGCTAAGGGTTGAAAAAGTAGGATCCTGTGACGACTGCGCGGTAAGAGCAAAGGCGAAGGAACAGACAAATCTTAGAGAGGCGCTAGACCTAATGTCGATTGGCAAGCACACAATCGACAGTCTTTTAGAAGTGGCGATCGGAAACAAAACCATGCAAGACTTTGTAACCGAGCAGAAGGCAGAAGCAAAGAACACGGTTGAAATCCTGAAAGGTTCTGTTGCTTGGCGAAAACCCTCAAACTTCAAAGAATTCATGATGATTTTGGAAGAAATAAAGAATCTCACCAGACTCATCGACATTGCGTCGTACAATGAGATAGATAGCACCATAATCTTGAGAACAAGAGTGTTCAAACCGCTCCCAGAGATCGCAGCCTTTCAAATAGCAACCGTCCTGGAGGGCTTGCAGATTCCGTTCGACATGCGGGTCATGGGAGATGACATAGTAGTCAAAATGATAAGACAAGATATTTATCTAATGAAGAATAAGGACTTCAGAGAATCACTTAGCGAGCAAATCGAAAAGCGACTGCTCAACTCCACACCCGGACTTTTCAGAAACACGTTAATGCTGGTCGGACCTGCATTCATGAACTGGGCTGAAAAACACCTAGAGGAGCCCATATCCGATTTCGGCTCATTCCTTGAAGATGTCAGAATCGCTACGGGCTCGGGAGAACTCCCGAAAGAGCCCAAGGAATTCGTGAAAAGGCTGCTTTCCGCCTTCATCAACATGAATTGGTTCAGACAGACAAAGATAATGCAAGAAACTGAAAACACTCTGGAGGTCTCATTTCAATCAAGCACTCCATCTGTGACGAGACTCTCCGTCGTGATGCTTTCCGTTCTGCTCGCGACTCGGGGGTGGAAACTGGTAAGATTTTCAGCAGAACAAACCACGGCCAATATGTCAATTCAGTACGTAGGCTCGGGAGACTCCAGCCTAATGGACCAGATAGTTGAGGTCAGCCTGTATCAGACAATCGGCAAGCAGTTCCTAGACACTATTCCAATGCCGCGCGAACTCTTCTACTCTTTCGCGTCCAGAGTCTACGACAGTAACAGGGAGAAATTCAACGAGATTTATCAAACCATGGGTGTTCGCGTAGCGAAAGCAATACGGATGATGGCAAGGGACGACACGGAAAGGATGAGAAGACTGGCCCAGACCTACATTTCAAAGAACGCAACGTTTGTCCAACCTGAGGCAGAAATTCGATTTGTTGACAGCGAGCACTTCACGATCATCTTCAAAAAGATTGACCCATTAGCGATGAACAGCCAACGTTCACTCATCGAGTCCATGTTCAAGGAGTTAGGCTACGACATTTCCACAACAGTTTTCCAGAACTTGCTGAGCTTCAGGCTCAAGCAGCTGGAAAGACCCGTTCTTGAATCCATTCCTCGTAAGAAAATGATGAAGGCCTTGATAGATGAGATGTCAGCAAGCTCCGCAGATGAAGCTTTCGAGATGATAAAGGAAGCTATTGATGAGACTTTTCCAGAAGACTATCCATGGACGATCAGAGAAGTCAGCGACAGAATCATCGAGATGTACAGAGAACTCGACGTTGAGGTCGAAGTGGAGTATTTTGAAGGAGGCTTCACACTGAAGTACAAAACGTGCCCCTACTACACACTTGTCAAGTCAGGGCAGAAAACATGGCTTTGCAGTCTCCGAAAGAAAACCTTAGACTACATCATTTCCAGAGTCTCACACGGAAAGAAAGCCAAAATAAAAATAATCAAAACTCTACTGCAGAATGAACACCCCTGCGAATACGCAATCTTCCTAACAGGATTCTTGGAGGAAGGCTGAAATCAACCATGTCCTGAGCTTTTACGGGCAGGATATCCGGTTTCTCATTCAGTCAACAGATTCGAAGATCTACGTACGCGCACGGGAGCAGGTTCGCGTTTTTCCAGAGTCACACCGTCAGACTCGACAAAAAGGGCCCACTCCAGCCTGTTGTGACCGAATTCCAAAGACCATTCATTGTTTTCCTCGCAGCGCTCGCTAAAGGAGACTCATAAAAGTTGGAAAGGCTGATGGTGGGTATGATCTGCAAACTTCCCAGCGGCACGAGTACTCGGTTGAGGGGCTGAAGAGCGAATTCTGACAGAAATTTCTTCCGACTTTTTCCATGTTCATGAATGTTCACAAAAGAGCTATTTTGAGGCAATGCTTAAATCCAGATTCAGATTATTCCTTAACTCTTAAAAAAATAATGTTAGAGGAGAAAGAGACATGACTGAACGTGTACATAGAAACAGTTCCTACCTAAATGGCAAGTCAACAACCGGAACTCAAACACGAGTCAAAGACACAAGCCCAACAAGCGGAATGTGCCCAATATGCATACGTGACTGTCCCTTCCTATGTGAAATCAGTCTATCAGCCTTCAGAGGAAGAGAGGCACTTTACCCAGAACCAGTGCAATTCGGCTACAGTACTGCAGGGGCACTCAAAGACTTTGGACTGGACTGGTCAAACTTTAACATACAAGCCGGCCTATTCGAGGCAGAAGGAATTGAACCAAACTCGGATCTAACTATTTTTCCAAATGTAAACATAGAGACAAAACCTGGAGGTATACCCCTCAGAGTTCCAATATTGAACGGTGCATTTGGCTCAACAGACGTTGCGAGACTCAACTGGGAAGGCCTAGCAGTGGGCGCGGCAATCTCGGGTACATCCGTAATTGTCGGCGAAAACGTCTGCGGTATGGACACGGAAGCAACGATCACAAATGGCAAGGTCACATACTCAAAGGAACTCAAGCGCAGAGTCGACATATTCCGAAAGTTCTGGGATGGAAAATATGGCGAAATAGTTGTGCAAACAAACGTGGAGGACCAAAGACTAGGTGTCGACGTCTATGCTATCTCAAAACTGGAAGTGAACGTCATCGAAAGAAAATGGGGACAGGGGGCAAAGGCCATCGGAGGCGAAGTGCGTGTACGAGACTTGGAAAAAGCTAAGCTACTAAAGAAAAGAGGCTACGTGGTGATTCCTGATCCAGAAGATCCTACAGTTCAGCAAGCATTCAAAGAAGGTGTATTCAAGTCATTTGAAAGACATAGCCGAGTAGGCATACCAAAAGAAAAGAGCTTCATCGAAGACATCGAGTGGCTGAGAAAACAAGGCGCAAAATACGTGACACTAAAGACAGGAGCGTATAGGCCGTCAGCTGTCGCATGGACAATGAAAATGGCGTCGGAGGCCAAGATCGATTATGTGTCGTTCGACGGCGCCGCAGGCGGAACAGGGATGAGTCCTGTACCAATGATGGACGAGATGAGTATTCCAACAGTGTATCTAGAAGCAATAGTTCTCAAATGTGCAAAAATGCTGAAGAAGAAAGGGCGGTACGTCCCTGATCTGATTATGGCAGGTGGCTTCATCGAGGAGACGTCTATTTTCAAAGCGATAGCGATGAGCAACTTCGGAGATGGCCCATTTGTAAAAGCTGTCTTGATGGGGCGTTCCCCGATTACTGCGGCTTTCAAAGGAAGCTACTTCAAACAGCTAGCTGATGAAGGTAAGTTACCGAAAGCGTTCGCTGACAAGTTTGGAGCCACACCAGACAAATTCTTCATTGCCGCACCAGAACTGAAAAAGAAGTACGGTGAGCGCTTCAAAGAAATCCCATGGGAGTCTGTCGCAGTCTACACTTACCTGACCGATCGAGTGGGAGTTGGACTAAGGCAACTCTTAGCCGGTAACAGAAAGTGGAAGCTGGAACTCGTTAGCAGAAACGACTTGATGAGCCTTTCAGAAAGAGCCACGAAAGTGACTGGAATACCAATGCCAGACGAATTCGAAAAGGACGCAATTGAAAAAATCCTAGGCTAATACTTCCTTCTTTTCTTTTTATTGAATCTCAGAGTAAACCTTAAATCGTGGATTCTAACATGAGGAAAACTCACAATGGGAGGAATCAATATGGAAAAAGAACAATCACCTTATAGTGTTGCATTGGAACAGCTAGAGCTTGCCGCTGAAAAGCTGGGCCTAGATCCAGGAATACACGAAATGCTGAAAATCCCGAAAAGGTCTCTGATTGTTGCAGTCGCGATAAGCATGGACAACGGCAAAATCGGAGTTTTCAAAGGCTGCCGGGTGCAGCACATGGACGCAAGAGGTCCATTTAAGGGCGGTATACGATATCACCCAAATGTTACCCTAGATGAAGTCACCGCACTATCAATGTGGATGACTTGGAAATGTGCAGTCGTAGATATCCCATACGGTGGAGCGAAAGGGGGTATCTGCTGCAACCCGAAAGAAATGTCAAGGGGCGAAGTAGAGAGACTAACGAGGCGGTATACAAGCATGATTACTGACATCATTGGGCCATATCGTGATGTGCCAGCGCCTGACGTCTATACTGATGCCCAAACGATGGCTTGGATAATGGATACGTACGGGCAGTTCAAAGGTTACAGTGTACCCGAGTGTGTTACTGGAAAGCCCATCAGCATTGGGGGCTCGGAAGGAAGAAACGAAGCAACATCAATGGGCGTTGACATATGCGCAAGAGAAGCATGTAAACAACTTGGCATGAAGATCAAGGGAGCAACTGTGGCCGTTCAAGGCTACGGCAACGTAGGCTGGAACGCTGCCAAAATAGCATATGACTGGGGCGCCAAAGTAGTGGCAGTAAGCGATTCGGCAGGAGGGATCTATTGCAAAGAGGGACTGAATCCTTACAAAGTATACGAACACAAGCAGAAGACAGGTTCAGTGGTCAATTTCAAGGGGTCTGAGCAGATAACGAATGAAGAAGTGCTGGGAACAAAGTGTGACATACTTATACCGGCAGCCTTGGAGAACTCGATCACGAAAGGCAATGCAGACAAAGTAAAAGCGAAAGTAATATCGGAAGGCGCAAACGGGCCAACCACTCCCGAGGCTGACAGAATACTTTGTGAAAAGAAGATACTTCATGTTCCGGACATTTTGGCCAACGCGGGCGGAGTAACAGTAAGCTACTATGAATGGGTTCAAAATCTGGAGCGAGAGCACTGGCCTTTGGAAGAGGTAAACGGTAAACTCGAGACCAAAATGGTAAAGGCTTTCAACGATGTGTATGCTTCATCAAGAAAAGAAAAGTGCAACATGCGTGGTGCGGCACTAATGCTGGGTGTCAGCAGAGTGGCTGATGCAATAAAGACACTGGGTCTGTGGCCATAGCAACGGATGGTTTGCTTCCCAGCTTTCCACATTTTTCTGTCGTGGGGCTTCTTTCCATCGTTCATCTGGTTGCTTGGATTCTGACCGAGCGAGCTCGGTTGTGAGTATTTATTAACTGTTCTGCTAATGGAATTATTAGGAAGGCACCCCGATTGAGTTTTGAAATGTGGGTAGAGAAATATCGCCCAAGAACGCTAGTTGACATTGTTGACCAAAAGGAAATAGTGGAACGTTTGAAGAGTTTTGTTAGATCCAGAAATGTTCCGCATTGTATTTTTGCTGGGCCACCTGGAACTGGGAAGACCACAGCTGCGCTTTGCCTGTCAAGGGATCTCTATGGTAGCGAGTACCGAGAGCACACTATGGAATTGAACGCTAGTGATGAGCGAGGTATAGACGTTGTTCGGGAGACTGTGAAAACTTTTGCACGGATTAAGTCGATTGGTGAGATTCCATTCAAAATCATGATTCTGGACGAAGCGGACAACATGACCTCCGATGCGCAGCAAGCGTTGAGACGAACTATGGAGCGGTTCACAGGAACGTGCCGATTCGTCATGTGTGCTAACTACAGCGGGAAGATAATAGAGCCTATTCAATCGAGGTGCGCTCCGTTCCGCTTTATGCATTTGCCACGGGAAGAGCATGATCACTGTTTAAGTCAAATTGCTCAGAAGGAGAATATCAAGCTGGTGAATGAAGGTCTGGACGCGATTTTTGAAGTGTGCAGTGGCGATTTGAGAAGGGCAATAAACACTCTGCAAGCCGCAGCCTCCTTAAACAAGCCGATTGATGCCAAGGTTGTTTATTCCATAACTGGAAGGGCAAGTCCATCGGATGTGCAAAAGATGATAAAAACAGCCATGGAAGGTAACTTCATGGATTCGAGGAAACAGTTACGTGACATGATTCAAAAATACGGCGTTGCTGGCAGCGACATAATCAGACAGATCCATGCTGAGATTTTCAAGTCAGAAATACCTGAACCATGGAAGATAAAACTGGCAGACGTCGTCGGAGAAGCAGACTACCGATTAGTTGAGGGCGCTGATGAAGAAGTCCAGTTAAGCGCATTGTTAGCCAAGCTTGTTGAGGCTGGCTGTGATTTAAAGAAGGTTGCCTAGGTGTCGATGTGTCGAACACAGCTTGGGCTGTCAAACATAAACCAAGTTCATTAGGCGAGGTCGTCGGCAACAAAGAAACGATTCAGAAATTCATTGAGTGGATTAAATCGTGGGATGCCGGCCCGCCAAAGAAGAGAGCTGCTTTTCTCTATGGGTCCACAGGCATCGGAAAAACAATTACAGTTGAGGCTTTAGCGCAAGATTTCAAAATGGAGTTTGTGGAGAAAAACGCAAGTGACTATCGAACAGAAGAGGCCATAAATCGTTTTGTGGGATTGGCTTCGCAATTCAGCTCATTATCTGGTGGAAAGAGAATAGTCTTGCTTGATGAACTGGATGGACTGACGGGAACAGCGGACAAGGGGGGGGGGTCAAGGCTATCACCGACGTCGTGAAAGACGCTCGGTGCCCAATAGCTCTAACAGCTAACAGTGCGTACGACCCTAGATTCTCAAACTTACGTAACTACTGCCTTTTGCTCGAGTTCAAGAAACCCGGGATTGGAGAAGTCACGAAGTACTTGAGAGGCATATCCGAAGATGAAGGTATACAGGCCGATGAGACCGCTCTGAAGTTCATTGCTCAGCGCTCCGAAGGTGACATTCGTTCAGCTGTGAATGACCTTCAGGCTTTGGCTCAAGGGAAGAAGAGGCTGAGCTATGAAGACGTTTCTTGGCTTGGTTACAGAGATCGACAGGAATCGATCTTTAACGTGTTGAAAATGATAATCTATGCGAAGACCTGCGTGGGTGCAAAAAAGGCAGTAGATATGGCGGACGTGGACATTGACATGCTTTTTGAATGGATATATGAGAATGTTCCTGACCATCTGAATGATCCGTATGACTTGGCCAACGGCATGGACGCTTTGTCAATCGCAGACGTGTATAGGGCTAGAATCCGCGCTACTCGAGACTGGAGCTTCATGCGCTACGTTATTGACTACATGACTGCTGGAGTGGCCATGGCTAGGTGTAAGTCAAAAGCCTCTGGATGGATGCCTTTTAGGTTTCCCAGTCGCATTCAAATGCTATCAAGATCCAGATTTGAGCGTGCAACACAGTTAAGCATAGGGCAGAAGGTCAAACGTAAATGCCATATTTCGGCCAGAAGAGCAACAAGAGAGTTCCTTCCATATCTACGAATAATCTTCAAGAACAATCCGGAGGTGGCTGCTGGACTTGTGAAATGGCTTGACCTGGACATTGAAATGATTGGTTATCTTGTGGGTGACGAAGGTAAGTCCGAGGCTATCATCAAGCTGTTGGCCTAGTGGATTTTGCTTCCTTCTAATATGTTCCTCTCTGGCTGCAGCATTACTACATTTCCCTTGTCATCTTCAGCCGCCAAAATCATGCATTGAGATTCAACACCCATCATTTTCCTTCTTTGAAGATTTAAGACAAAAGCACATTTCATACCGACAAGAGTCTCAGGCTTATAATATTGTAATAATCCTGCAACTGCCTGCCTCTTCTCGCTTCCAAAATCCACTATCATTCTAATGAGGTTCCGTGAACCTGAAATCTGATTTGCCTCTAGGATTTTTCCAACTCGCAGGTCAAGCTTTTGAAAGTCTTCGAATGATATTTCCACTTTTCACACACCTTTTTGCATTTTCATACGGAATCACTATTAAGTTTCCCGTGCTTCTCTATTCTGTCTTATCTTTTTGTAGGTCCTTCCCACGCCTTTCCAGCCTTCAGCAGCCTTTGAATTGACTATTTCGAAAGCCTCCTTTGAGTTCAAGCCAGGCAGTTCTTGGCCAACCGCTTTCCTCGTAAGATATGATGCTGCACTCAAGACTTCACCGTTTAGTCGTGAGTCCGCTTGATCTGCCAAATGGCAGACCAACGCTTCAATCGTGTGGGGCCTGATAGGGCCGTAGTTTCCATGGTGGGCCGTTACTATGTGAATCAACTCCAAGGGGAAGTTTCTTCGGACCAGCTCTGACGTAACTAGCGAAAGGTGATCAAGGTAATCAGCGAGATATGTCGAGTCGTAACTCCCATTTTCGTTCGCCGCATATGTCAGGGGTTTGAAGATATCATGTAGCAAGACGCCAGCTATGACCAGATCGCGGTTTACGCTTCCACTGTAGGTTTTCTCTACGGAGTCACACAGCGCCAACGCAATGTTCGCGGTTGAGATGGTGTGTTCAACGTAGCCACCTGGATAACTATGATGATGTGACAAACCAGCAGGCGAGATTTCCAGCGGCAGTCCAGAGTGCTTTCTTCCAGCGATTTTGAATGTCGGGTTTTTCAACAGTTCAACTACTTTTCTTCTGAGGTGCGTATCACTAATTTGGTCTGCTAAAGTTTTGAGTTTGGGATGAAGCAATTCACGTCTCACTCTTTACGTGTTATTCTCTGATGCAATATGGATTTTTCGTTTCTCATCCGTCGCTACCTTGTGAGCTTTCAATAGAGGCTCCGGAAGACGATGATGATGCATACATTCTTTGACTATTCTTATTGCTGTTCTTAGTGAAATCATGTGCCCCACGCTAACGTAGATGGGTTTGCTCCCTGCTCTAGTCTTGACAACGGCGCCAACAATTTCACCATTATTCTTTAGGAATGTGACATCCTTGTCGTGTTTGTCGTCCTCAACTTTGCCGAATAACCTGCTCTTTGCAATGCCTATGGTTGGTTTGCCTATGATAAGACCTAGGTGGCTTGCGAGTCCACAATGGTAAGGGTGGGCGAATCCTTGCCCGTCGACGAGGAAAAGGTCGGGTTGATGCTCTAGTTTGTTGATGCTTGAGGTAATGGGCCGGATCTCTCGAAATGAAAGCAACGTTGGAATGTAGGGAATTTGTGTTTTGCAAAGAGCCGTTTTGAATTCAAGGAGATCGAGAGTCTCGTATTTCAAAACAGCTACGGCTCCAACTGACAGATCTCTGGCGTAGGCGACGTCCACGCCAGCCACAAGATGGATTTTGTTCGGCAACATGTCTTCAGAGACTATGCGTTTGGACATTTGCAATTGCGTTTCATGTGCTTTTCGGACGGAAAACAAGAGTTTTGCCTGTTCGCATTTATCGATTTTCTACTTAGGTTCTGAAGTCATTTTTTTTGCTAGCCTCTCAAAGAGTCTAAGGTGGTTTTCTAATGAATTTCGTCGCACTTCCTGTGTTACATCTCCGCGCGTGATGTCAATGATTTTTCTGGCGACATCGCATTTCCTCCGAAGTTCAGGGACAATCATTTGTGCTTCTTCGATGGCCGTTAGTTCAACGTAGATTTCGTCCATAATCTGCAAGCATCGTTCGCTCTCTTTTGAGTGGCCTTCGCGGAGTGCGTCCAGTGCTAGTCGTCTGTATTCCCCTATGACATCCGCCAGCCCCAGTAGATAGTCGACTGAGGGTACTCCGATTTCTTTTGGTGTTACGAATTCTGATTTTTCGACAAGTTTGAGGAGTATGGTTGCTTCAGAGTATTCTTGGAGTGCCGCGTTGAATAATCCGCCGTGGATGATTTCTGGGTGGATTTCAGAGGTTTCATCAAGTTTTGAGATGATTTCTTTTGCGTTTTCTACGAGTTTCTTTGCGTCTTTCATTTTCTTTTGGTGGATCAGTAGTATGGCGCGTTTGGAAAGACTTGTCGCCTTACGCATGTCGTTTTGTGCGCTTTCTCGCATGTTCTGTTTTTCCGTAAGCTCTTTCTTTATTTCTCTTAGAGCTTTCTTCAATGAAGGCATGAGGACACCGACTTCAACTATAGGAACGATTAGGTATTTATCATAGTGGCGAAAAATGAAAGGGGGTGAGTGGAGTTTTTCTTCTCTTGTGTCTGTCTTATTCTGTTGGCTCTGGTATTGGCTCTTTCCATCTTTCTATGAGGAGTTTGTTGGTTTCCCCGATTTTGAAGGTTACTTTCACAAATATCGAGTCTGAGCCTTTGAATGGAAACATGCTGTCTTCAGCCAAGTCTTTCGGTAGGTAGATTAGGTATTTGCCGTCTTTTCTTCTGAACAGTCTTCCTCTTCCGTCATTAACCATGCGTTACACCTCAATACAATTTTTGGTTCAAGAAAGAGGACAATGGTGGAGAAACTATATAACGCTTACTCTCATTCGATTCACTGGCAAACTATTGTTTAGGGTCGTACCGAAAGAGAAGTGAATCGTTTGCAAGGAATTTATGTGTTTTCAAATGAAATTGGTTTCTTGAGTTTGCTCAAGAGAACAACCCGACTTTCCTCAGATTCACCGATGAGATCATAGCCACTTTTCCTCGCCAGTTGCAACCCAAACTGACGTATCTCAAGATGACTTGGCATATTTTCAAAACTCACGCGCAATCTGGAAAAGCCAACGTGCATGTAGGCTTTCGGTTCAATATACGTGGGGTTTGATTTCTTTATGAGCTTGGCGTAGCCTTCGGGGTTCTTCATGTTAAGGTCGCGTGTCAGTGTTATTCGAATCACTGTTGGGCATCTGAAGCTTGGAAGGAGTGACAAGGTCTCGTTCAGTTTTTCCCATGCCTTTGTTGTCTGTGGGCGGCAAACTTGTTTGAAGGTTTTTTCGTCAGGTGCACAAGCAGAAATATAGAGTTGTGAGGGTTCTTCGCTTAGTTTCGCGAGTCCCGAGGGCACGGTTCCGTTGGACACGAGGAACGTCGTGAAATTCCTTTTGTGGAAGGTTCGGATTAACTCTCCCAGGTGTTCGTAGAGGATAGGTTCGCCTGTGAGGCTTATGGCTGCCTGTCTTGGGTTCATAGCTTCTTTGAGTTTTTTCATGTCTGTTTTGGGGTTGGCCTTGTATCCTGTTAGGATTTGGCGTTGCGCTTTGATGCTGCCGCTAACGATTTCTTCTGGTGAATCCCATTCTGGAAGTTTCATCTCGTCCCATTTCAGGTCGAGGTCGCCGCTTTGTGCTCTCCAGCAGAACAGGCAGCGCTGTGTGCAGTTGAACAGGCTAGGCGTCATTTGTATGCATTGGTGTGTTTTGATTCCGTAGAATCTCTGTTTGTAGCAGGGTCTGCCGTGGACTAGGGTTTCATGTAGCCATCTGCATTTTTTGACGGCTGAATGGTTACCTACGAGGTGGTATTTTTGTCTCTTCAGTGTCAGGATCAGAGAGGGTGGCACGGTTTCCAAGATTTGTCAGTCTCCTAGTCTACGTGTTCTGCCTACGAAGGAAGGTCATGAAAGGCGTGGAAGAGGCTAGTTTTTGAAGCAGTATTCGATGGTTTGGAATTCTTGGCTTAGCTTTGCAACGTCTTTCTTGATGCTGGCTATTTGTTCTTTGTCAGCTGCTGCTCTCTTGACCAGTTCGGCTATTCTGAGCATTTCGTTTTCTTTCATCCCTCTTCTTGTGACTTCACACGTGCCTATCCTGATGACGCTGTCAACGATTATGTTTGCTCGCTGGAGCTTCAAGGCAACGGTTCTGGCTTTCTCGCTGTTGCCAAAGTCCAAGATGACCTGATGGGAACATGTGAACCCCAAGTGCTTGCAGATTACTGGAAAGCCGTAGTCGTTCAGAGCTTTCGCTAGGGTTTGCGAATTTCGCACGATCTGTTTCGCGTAGGCTTTCCCAAACTCCTTCATTTCTTCCAGTGCTACGGCTAATGCTGCGATGCGGTTCCAGTGGGCGTTGTCTACAAAGGCAGGATAGATCTTTTCTTTCAGTAGCTCGCCGTGTTCTTTGTCGGCTAGGATGATCCCTCCTTGTGGGCCGAAGAAGGACTTGTGAGTGGAGCCGAACAGGGCATGTGCGCCTTCTCTTAGGGGGTCTTGGAACTGTTCGCCTGCGATGAGTCCCATGACGTGTGAGCCGTCGAACCCTACGAAGGCGCCGCCTTCTTTGGCGATTTTCGCGATTTCTTTGACTGGGTGTGGGAACGTGATGAGGCTTCCTCCGAAGATCACTGCCTTCGGCTTAGTCTTTAGTATGTGTTCTTTGGCTTTCTCAGTCTGTATGTTCCAGTCGTGTTTTGAGAATGGGAAGGGCTTCGTTTTGAGTCTGAGCAGTCCAGCTAGGCCTTCTTGCCACATGCCTGGGTATCCGCCATTCTGCGGCGAAATGCACATGAGCGTGTCGCCTGGTTTGGTGAAGTTTGCGAGTACGATTAAGTCGGCGATGTGCCCAGACAGAGGTCGCAGGTCAGCGGTTTCGGCTTTGAACACTTGCTTGGCGGTTTTTTCACCATGTTGTTCTATTTCATCTGTGAATCGGGTTCCCATGTAGAATTTGTCTCTGGCAGTGTAACGGTGAACAAGCTCTGATGATAGGAGCTTTCGGGCAGTTGGGCTCATGACGTTCTCAGACGGAATGAGGTTCAGACATTCTTGGCCACGCCATTCTTCGTGTCTCTGAACTAACTCTAGGATTTCGTTGATCATGTTGACATCCCTTCATTCGATACTGCATTATTTGTCTTGTTTCTATTTCTCCATTTCTATTGTTCCTCTGCCAGTTGCTCAGTAATCTTCGTTCAGATCGTGCGTATGTCAATAGCTGGGCAAGTTCAAGTGGCTTGACGTTAGAAGAGACTAAATTTCTGTTGATTCTTGTAGTGAAACAAGTCCTCAACGGTTGAAGAATCTTTTCAAAGGTAGGCTTGAAATATGATAGCAACAAGAGCAGATACTGGCTAGCCACTTCGATAATCGGGAAACAAGAGATTGCCGATGCTAGGAAAGTTTTGGCTCAAGCCTCAAGATCTCGCAAACGAGATCCATGGCCGTAGTGACCAGTGGACTGAGAGCATACCAAGATGCAATAACAAAAAGGGTTCTACATACAGAAAGCGCCAAAAACAGAGCACATTAGAATCCCGAATATTAGAGACCGTTCAAACAACAAAATGGTTGAAAGGCTTCATGGCACGATTAGACAGAGAAACAAGGTCATGCGCGGATTAGACGCTGAGGAATCAGCACACACAATGATGGATGGTCTGAGAATCTACTACAACTTCATGAGACCTCATGTGGCACTGGATGGAAAGACTCCAGCAGAAGCTTGCGGAATAAAGATAGAAGGAAAAAACAAATGGATAACTCTTATTCAAAACGCTAGCAGAAAGAACTCGTAAGAGCAGCGCTCTACCTTTGTTCCTAGAATCTATTTCAGAAGTTTGTAGAGGCTCTGTGGCTTGATGAGAGTAGGTGGAGAAGGAATCGCGATTATTTTGTTGGATATGATTCGTTGAATCCTCACTCTTAATTCATCATCTTTTGTGGCGAAGTACTTGCACTTTGCAGCTTGAGCAAACACGAAGTGAATGGCATCTTCGATTTCTATGTAATTGTCGATCATTAGCTTTACTCGCTCAAAGAAATCTTTGGTTATTTCATCAATCTCTATATAGAAAGCATCTGGAGACTCCTGATATTCTCGCACGATAGTGCTAATGTATTCTTTTTGTCGAGAAGTTATAGAATGTTTCATTCTTTCCCTTCTGAAGTAGGGATAGCCAAATCCGTTCTGGATTACTTTCTGCAGAAGAAACCAATCAGTCAAGTGAACGGATAACTCCATAGTAGTCATATATGAAATGTAGGGATCATAATCTCTCTGAAAGCCTCTTTCGACCAACTCAACATCCCTAGTTTTCTTCCCTTTGCCTTTTCCGAAGTATTTCCACCAACAATGCTCAATGATTAGATTAGTGTCTAAATAGACTGTGATTGCCAAGAAAGAAACTATCTCCTTCGTTTTTTCGGCTGTTTCCACTTGCCCTTGATCGTGCCTTTTTTGCCCTTTTCACTTGATCGTTGTCGGATAGAATAAGAACTCTTAGTCCAAGGATTGTAGATTCGTTTTCTGGTTTTCTTCGACATTTCGTCTTCCTTGATTCCTATGTCACGTCCTTCAGAATTTAACATTTCCTTCAACCTTGACTATGAGTGCCAGCGTTTTCTGTTCCAGTCTTCCTTCCGCACAATGAATTTAATGTCCTTTCTAGGTCTGTATGCCCTGTTCAATTTGCTAGCTTCTTTCTGGGCTCGCTTCTTTAGGCGGAAATGCATTCCCGCAACTACTTTGACAGGGCTCCGTCCCTGTTTTCTAGCAACGACCCACTTGCGAGAAGATTTGTTCCGATAACCCATTTATGGGCTCACAATGGAAAAATCACATGTGCTATATCTAAAAGTGGGTGCACGTTGAAAAGCTTAATTGTTCCAAAACACCGAGATTAATTGGTGAGACTGAGAATGTCAGAAAGAGAGAAAGCCGAACGTTCATTCTTCTGGAAGGGGATCATACTAGGTTTGCTTACTGGTATCTTGGCGAATCTTTTCGTTTCCTCTCTAATGAAGTTGTATGATTTTGCAGGTTATCCAGCATGGTTCTGGATGATAGCCACAGTTTTGACAGCGGTATTTATCTTTTTGTCGGTTTGGACCATGTGGAAAGAGAGTCAAAAATGAGGTAAAGGAGATCTCTAAAAAAGCATTGTGCCATCCGACGATTTTTTACAAGGAGACAAATCCGATAAAGACTTGACAGAACCGTAAAAGGTAAAGTTTAAAATGCTCTCAGTGATAAGACTGTTCACATCTTCAATCATAGATCATGAAGGAGAACGTTTCATGTTGCCATTAAGAAATGTCAAATCTGCAATGGTCTTGTTCCTAGTTTTAACATCGATCCTAATGACTGTTTCCTTCTCGCCAAATGCGAAGGCCAGCACCAGCATAATAAGCATGACTCCAACCTCTGGAGAAGTCGGGTCAACCGTCCTCCTGCAGGCAAACATCACCACGACGGACGGGCCCTTCGAAGTGCATTTCGGAGACGCAGTCCGCGCCAGCGGCACGTCAGTCGGAATCTACGTTGACACGTCTTTCACCGTGCCTGAAGCAACAGCGGGTGACTACACCGTAATGATTTTGGATGTGGATGCAGGACAAAACGCCACTGCCAACTTCACAGTAACATCTTTGTATGGTCTAAAGGCTGAAGTGCCAGCTGCTCCAAAGCAGCTTCAAGAAGGGGACAGCCTTTCGATCAACGCGAACATGACAGGTAGCGCTGCGACCACGACATACGCCGTCAACGTTACCGTAGTTGCCCCTAACAGCGCATCCTACTCGAACCTAACAACCATGCTCACCTCAAGCGTTGGCACTGGCAACACTATGCTAACCTATCCCCAAGATTTTTCAACGAACGCAAACACCAACTTCACAGGGACATACTACGTCTACTTCAACGGCACTCTTGCAACCGAAACGTTCTTCATAGGATTAACGAACTCGTCGCAGTATCACCGCACCCAAGCCGTTGACGTCAAAGCAGCATACGCTCCAAACGAAAACGTGACTATCACAATAGGTGGCACCATCATCTATTACTCCACAACAGGCGAAGCAGACAGCAACGGTCTAGTCCACTACGTGAACACAACAGTCCTCTCAGAGGCGCAAATAGGGACCTACACAGTTACCGTCATCTCAATATCGAACCCGACGAAGAAGTCGGTGGCACTAGACACCCAGACCTTCACAGTTCCAGGTTACAGCGTGAACATCACAACCGTGAACCTTGCAGGGAACCCTGTGCCCTCCGCAATCTTTCAGGTCACCGAGAAAGGCGAATCAGTCACAGAGCAGATGAGCGACGCACAAGGATTAGTGCCCTTAAAACTTGAAAGCGGAACCTACGACTGCAATGCCACGTATAATGACATATTGGTAGGGCAACAGACACTGACAATCACAGGAGACTTGCTACTCAATTTCAGCTGCAGCCTCACAAGCATCAACGTTACCGCAATGGATGAATACGGAACCAAACTGCCCCAAGTAAGCGTCTACGTATCACCAGAAAACCAGACCCTAACAACAGACATCAATGGAACAGCACAGCTAGGAATAATGCTGCCCAATGTCACTTATACCCTGAACATTTCACGGTATGGCATGCTTTTTAACACCACAACGATAGAGTCGTTACCATCAACGGCTTGGTACAATCTAACCATTGTCTGCCCAACAATGACCTTGAAAATCAGCGTGACCGACGCATACGGAAGGCCACTCAACAGTGCCGACGTAGAAGCCCAAGAACAGCTAGGCGGCCCACACTATTCAGGAGCAACCGTAAACGGGCTAGTCGACCTTAACTGCCCGTTCGGCAAATACAATGTAACGGTCTATGTGAACAATGTAGACGTGAATGAGACGACCGTAAGCCTGAACGAAACATCCGTGAACTTGCCCATCGTCTGTAGCCTCTATGGCTTCGATGTTTCAGTACGAGCAGTGGACTACTTTGGCCAACCGATACCAAACGTGAATATAACGTTGCAACGGTCTGGATGGCGTGATTCCCGCATAGCTGGAGGCGACGGCCTAGCCGCATTCGGCAACACTTTTGGCGGGGACTTGAACTTGACTGTTCGTTTGGCAGGTCAATCTGAACCGTGTGTTGTCAGAACGGTTTCCATCGACAATTCAACGCCAATTGAGATCAAGATTGAAAGATATGTTATGTTAGCAGGCATGATGGTCGAAACGAGCCAATTCCTTGCGATAATCATATTCGTAGTCGCCTTCGTTTTGGTTCTTTCTGCGGAAGTCTTCAGAAGAAGACGGCGCAGACCTAAGGAGAATGAAGCCTAGAGCTACAATTAGGAGTCTGAAGGAAAAAAGTTTATATCAACTTTCGGTAAGAATAATCATAGCAGTGTATGTGGCAGTAAAGTTTTGTTAGCATGAAATATTCAGAGGTCGTGCGTAAATTGGATGAAGTCAAATCGTGTTCTCCCACCTGTCAATCCTTTAAATGTGCAAAGGACTCCAACCTCCACCGCCGAGACGATGTATGGTGTAGATGGACTGAAGAGGTGTGCAACATTGCAGACTGTAGCTATGCCATCTGCGTAAAACGTCGCCTGCTTCCCAAAGGTGTCTGTGGTGAAACCATAAAGAGGAAAACCGTCGAAAAACAACCTGAAGAGGTCACCGGTCCAACGGTCAAGCTTCGTGGAAGAACATTCCGCAAAGTCGGGGAGAAAGAGATTTTCTGACGACAGAAACTCTAGAGAAGCGACTCTAGCGATGTAACGAGTCCACTTCCTCTTTCTTTATCTATTTGGCTGGAATACGTTTAACTACTGGCGGTTTTACTTTCTTCAAAACCCTGTAACCGCAGATTATGCACTTTATCTCTCCGCCGCGCATTTCCAATTCTTCAACGGGCACTTTTGCCCCACATCTTATGCACTCATAAATGATACCGGTAGATGATTTCTCCAATCCAGCTTCCTCTTCCTACAGAGGAAAAGCATTTTGCTTTTAAATGTTTCCAGCGTTCTTGCGTTTGATCCGTAGATGACAGTCCTTTGACGCTTGAATGGGGGCTAGCTCTCAAGGAAACAGGAGGATGGATACATTACTATGCCTTTGAGCATGCCAAGAAAGATGAGGGTCCTTTTGAGAACGTCAGAGGAAAAGTGTCCAGAAAGCTCGAAAGCTTGAATGCAGTCTTTGACTTCTCTTTTGACCGTATCGCTAGGTCAACTGAGCCAAACTGGTATCAAGTCGTCCTAGACATATCCATCAAGCACTAGTTTGGCAAATTTAATAAATGCTCCTTGAGTACTTCTGTCTTGGAGTACTTTGAAATGAAGAAACAGTTGATGGATATATTGGCTTGTCCGATTGACAAGCATCACCCTCTTGAATTGCACATTTTTGAAGAGAAAGAAGAGATTGTTGAAGGTATGATTGTGTGTCCGAAATGTCTTAGGTGGTACCCAATTCGAGATGAGATACCTGAAATGCTACCGGACGAACTCCGAAAAGAAAATGAAGATGTACCGTTCTTGGAGAAGTGGAAGAAACAAGTTCCTAAGAGGATTTTGACAGAAGGCAAGCCTTTTGTGTTGAAAACTAGTGGAGACAGGATGAAGAAGAAGCCGTAGAATCAATTCCTTAATGACCTTACTTTACCTGTGGCTGAAGACTTCAATGCTGCTTCAGCTATTTTGAGGGCTTTCAGTCCATCTTCTCCGGTGACAAGCGGTTTTTCTCTTTCAGTAATGCATTTCGCGAAATGTTGAAGCTCCAATTTAAGGGGTTCCTGCATGGTGTATCGCGGCTGAAGGGTTTCTTTTGCGTTCTCGATCGTCAATTCTTGCGTGATATAATCCAGCTTCATTATGGCTTCGCTTCCAGTGACCATGAATACTCGTGTTTTGTACGGTGTTAACCAGTTAGACTCGATGAACGCGCTTTTTCCACCCTTAAAAACGAGCATTATCTGAGCATAATCTTCGAATTTTCTGTGTGCTATGCTGCCTGTCTTTGCATAAATCGCTACTGGGTCCTCGTCGAAAACGTATCTCATTACATCCAAATCATGTATTGCAGTGTCTTTGACTACTCCTACATCGCCTATTCTTTCTGGCCATTGTCCAACCCTTTTTGCGTTGGCGCAGACTAGCTCGCCTAAGGTCCTGTCTTCAATGGCCTTTCTGATACGCTGCAATCCTGGAATGAACCGCATCAGAAACCCAACTGTAAGATGTAATCCCTCTTTTTCGGCAGTCTTGAGCAGGTTTTCCGCCTGCTTTACGCTTGCAGCCATGGGTTTTTCGACCAAGACATTTTTCCCAGCATTCAATGCTTTCAGCGCCTCTCTTGCGAGACTCGTTGACCAAGTGCAAATGCTTACCGCTTCGATGTTCTCGTTTTTTAGCATCCTTCCCGTGCTAGTGTAAGGCGTCACGCCGAATTGCTTGGCCACGCTTCTTGCTCTTTCCGCATCTATGTCACATATCGCCAGAAGCTCTGTTTCTGCCAGTTCCTTGAATACTCTGGCATGGTTTCTTCCCCAGAAGCCAGTTCCAATGACTGCTACGCCCAATTTTTTCATTTTGTCCAGATTCCTCTTCCTAACGCACGATATATGATGCTTTCCTTTTCAACTTTGCCAGAGTCAAAGATCCTTTCAAGATCAACTATTGCGGCAGGCATTTTCAGCATCGCCTTCGTTTTCTGCAGGTTCAGCCGTTTGAATTGGTCGTGTCCTGTTAGAACCAACAAACAATCCGCGCCTTCTATGGTTTCGGTGAGGTTTTTTTTGTATTGGTTTTGTATCTCGGGGGTTTCAGCATTTGTGAAATAGGGGTCATATATACTTATTTTGGCTCCTCTGCTTTCCAACGTGTTGACAAGATCCATTAGTGCTTCTTTCTGAGTACTTCTTGCGTTTGGAATCTGTGAAATACCCAGTATGGATATTTTTGCACGTCTCATTGTCTTTCCACAGCTCTTTAGTGCTTCAGCAGTTAGATTGACGGTTTGTTTGACTATCAGCTTGTTGGTTTCCTTAGCTGCTTGAACTATCCCGAGTTTTACAGTCAGGTTCTCAGCATCTTCCAATAATAGGTACGGTTCTCCATACGCAGTTCCATCTGCAAACGTTGGTGTCGAAAGCTTGCTAGAGGAGTTTGTGCCAAGTTTTTGCACTTCAAAGTAATCTATGCCTGCTTTTTCACAGAAATGAGCTAGTTCGTTAGCAAGCGCGATATCGACATCATATCGAGTTGCTTGGAAAAGGGTTACTGCTTCGGCAGCTTTCACGTTGTCTGTTTTTTTCAAGCCCTTCTTTGAGATGATTTCCAAAACAGTGGAGGCGGAGTTCAAGCTACCAACGTCTGGTGCCGCGACGATTCTTTCCTTATCTGTCAAGTCTTCCAGCGTTTGCTCTTGTAGAATTTGACTAGGACTGTAGGCTAGACCAAAGTCAATTCCTGCTTTGAGTCCGGAGGCGTTTTCCAGAATCTCTTTAAGCGTATTCTCCACCATACCAAGTCCCACTGTGCTTATTATAAGGATCAAAGTTCCTTCACGAAGATGAGCACCCACAGATTTACAGGTTTTTTCCAAATCTGAAGGGTCAGTTTTCTTCTTTTTCCCTATTTCCACGGGGGTCGTTATGGCGATCACGTCGCTTTGGGAAACCGCTGTTTTGATGTCGCTTGTGATGGTTAGGCATCGTGTTTTTACATAAGCTTTCATTTTGTCTTCTATCTCATGTCTGCAATTGGGAGCTTTTCCTTTCTGTAAGAGGTTCACTGTGTTTTGGTCGGGATCGACGCATATGACCTTGAACCCAGCCGTAGCGAAGAGGCAGGCATGTATTATGCCAATAGGTTTGCATCCGGCTACACAGACTGTGCATTTTCCCCGCTTGTCACTACTGTCGATTTCCTCAGGTTTTATGTGAAACATAGGTGACGATGACATAGAGATTCTGCTTCCTTGTGATGTTTTGGGTTCTGGTCAACTTCTTAATGCGTCAATAATTTTCTGGAGTTTTGAACGGTATTCCTTTACTAGTTTTGATGCTTTTTCTTTTGTTTTGGCTTCTGAGTAAAGTCGATAAATTGGTTCTGTACCGCTTGGTCTTATCAGTATGGAGCTTTTGTCGTCAAACCATATTTTTACGCCGTCTATTGTGCTCACGTTTTGGCTCTTGGTTTGCTGAATCAGGTTTTTCAGGACCTTCTCTTTTAGTGCGTCTGAGCATTCTACTTTATCTTTTTCTATGAAGTATCTCGGCAATTCTGCAAGCAGTTTTGAAAGTTTTTTTTCTGTCTCAGCCATTATTTCCAGGATTATAGCTGTAGCCATTGCCCCATCTCTGACGGCGTTGTGTGGAGCATAGAAAATTCCCCCGTTCTCTTCACCTCCAAGTTTCGAATGCACTTTTTTCATAGTTTGAGAAACCGTGACGCTTCCTACCTTGGTCCACACGATCTCACCGCCGTACGCGTCTGCTATGTCCTTGACCAGAGTTGATGAACTTACTGGAGTGACGATCTTTTCATGTTTGTTTTTCTCCAAGAAGTTTTTCTCTACTAATGCAAAGGTTTTGTCTCCCCAGTGGATTTCTCCCTTTTCGTCTACGAAGACTGAGCGATCAGCATCTCCATCAAATGCCACACCCAAATCCGCCCCGATAATCTTAACCGTTGAAGCCAACTCACCGAGATTTTCTGGACGCGGTTCGGGTAACCTACCCGGGAATGTCCCATCAATGTTCGCGTTTATGGTTGTAACTTTGCAACCGAGTTCTCTAAGCAGGATTGGAGTTGCTAAACCTCCAACGCTGTTTGCGGCGTCAACGACGACATGGTAATTTTTCTTTTTTATTTTTGATGTGTTAACATGTGATTTTATTGCTTCAACATATTCGCCGATTATTCCCTGTAGGTCTTGGATGGTTCCAAGATTGTTCCATGGCGCGTATTGAAGTTTTTCTTCAAAGTAGATCTTTTCGATTTCTATTTCCTGTCCGTGAGAAACTTCTATTCCATCGTTCCAGATGACTTTTATTCCGTTATATTCGGGTGGGTTATGGGATGCAGTTATTATTACTGCGCCTGCCGTTTTGTGTTTTTTCACGGCGTATTGTAGTGCTGGGGTAGGTGCCATTCCTGCAAAGAGCACGTTGCACCCTGTTGCTGTCAAGCCCGCGGTTACGGCTTTTGCCAGCATAGGTCCACTGGTTCTGGCATCATGTCCCACTATGAGAGTTCCCTGTTTGAAGAACGTTCCTACCGCACTTCCGATTTTGATGGTTATTTCTGGGGTCAATTCTCTGTTGACGACTCCACGAATACCGTTGGTCCCAAACAAGTGTCTTTGGCTTAACATTCTGTTTACCCCATCTATTGGCATTCGCCTATGGACGCCAATACATTCTCAGAGACCTCTTTCCCTGGACAGATCATGACTCTTTCCGTAAGTGTGACGTTGTCTTTTATTCTCACGTAGTCTCCTAATATACACCCTTTGCTTATTCTTACCCCTTTTCCGATTGTCACGTTTTCACCGATTATGGCTCCATCTATCGAGGATGAATCAGATATGACTGTCTCAGGAAGGACTATTGAATTCCGTATGTGGACATTGCGGCCTACACTGACGTTCCGTCCTAGAACAGTTTTCGGTCCAATAATGGAGTCTCTTCCTATTGAAACTCCCTTGTCGATGGCGACGGGACTCTTGATTTCTCTTCTCTTTCCAGCTTTAGGCTCACGTTGATGTTTTAGAGAGTTGAGCAAGGTCCTGTTTATTTGTAGGTAGTCTTCTGGCTTACCTATGTCAAACCATAAGCCGTCGAAAACGTATCCGTAGAGTCTCCCTTCTTTTGCGAGTCTTGTAAAAACATCGCGTTCGATTGACACTGTTTTGCCTTTTGGGATGTAGTCAAAGATTTCTGGGCTTAGCATGTAAACGCCTGCGTTTATGAGGTTGCTTGGAGCATCTTTTTTTAATGGTTTCTCGACGAATCTTGTTATGTGGTTGTCTTTGGCTAGTTCTGCTACTCCGTATCTGCTGGGGTCTTCGACACGCGTGAGGGTGATGGTTGCAACAGCTTTTTCTTCCTCATGCCTCTTTGAGAGTTCCAAGTAGTTTACGTCGGTGAATATGTCGCCATTCAAAGCGAGGAAAGGAGAGTCGTGACCGAGCAGTTTCTCAGCTTTTTTTATTGGGCCACCGCTTCCGAGTGGTTTTTTGAAGGGGTCTCGTGAGTATTTTATTCTTAATCCGTTTCTTGGGATTCTGTGTTGTCTTATTACAACTTCAGTTTGGCGGTTGACAGCTAATATGACTTCGTCAATCTTGTTTTTCGCAAGTTTTTCAAATGTCCATTGGAGCAGAGGCTTGTTAAGTATTGGGAAAAGGATCTTTGGTCTCGTACAACTTAGAGGTCTTAATCTAGTGGCTAAGCCTCCGGCTAGAATCAGTGCTTTCAAACGTTTTTCACCATCTGCTAGACTGCAAGCTTATATTCGGTCGGGTTTTATAAAACGATTGCAAAAGGTGTAATCTTTGGGGTTTCTGCTTAGTGAGATGAGTTGGCCTGAAGCCAAGGAATACTTTGCAAAGAGTAATGTTGCGATTCTCCCAGTAGGTTCAAACGAACAGCATGGCCCAGCGAACCCGTTGGGCACAGACCATATGATAGCTGAGGGAATCGCTGAAGAAACCGCCAAGCGCACGGGATCGCTCTGTTTGCAGGTTATTCCGTTCGGTGTAAGCCCTCATCACAAACAGTTTTGGGGAACCATCTTCATTTCGCCCAAGGCTTTCAAGGAGTACGTGAAAGAAACATGTCTTTCGCTCAATTACTATGGGGTGCGAAGGATCGTCGTAGTCAACGGGCACGGCGGTAACCTATCCATGCTTACTGACTTGGCTAGAGAGTTGCGAGACGAAGGCATTTTTATGTCGATTTTTCAATGGTGGCATGCTACTGGAAGACTTCTGCCCGAACTCTTCACATCGGAAGAGAGGAGGCATGCTGGTGCCGAGGAGACATCGTTGAACTTGGCCTTGCACGGGCATCTTGTGAACAAGGGTATGCTTGTAGATGAGCAGCCTCGCAGACACGCGCTGCAGGTAGAGGGGATGACGCTTCCGCTAAGCACGGTGGATGAAACAAGTTCAGGCGTTTACGGTAAGGAGTCGACTGCTTCTGTTGAAAAGGGACAAAAAGTGTTCGAGGCAGTCGTGGCAGAATTGGTTAAACACGTTGAACTGCTCAAGAAGGCGAAGATGGAAGAGCTGCTTCAAAAACCAAAGGTCTAACCGTAGCTTTCGATTTCCGCTCGATCAGAACTGGAGACTTGAAGTGGCTAGGCGTATAGATATTTCTGTCTTTCCCACGGTGTTACTTCATTTTTGTCAGCTGGGAGGTGTTGCGTGTACTCTTGCCATTCTTGCATTTTGAGGTCAGCATATTTTTCAGCGATTTCTCTGCCTAACGCTTTGGTGCAGATCTCGTCATTTTTCCATTGTTGCAGAGCTTCTTTCAACGATGTTGGCAGGACTTCGACGCCGAGTTTCTTCCTTTCTGTCTCTGTCAGGTGGTAGATGTTTACATCCAAGGGGTCGCTTGGGTCGAGTTTTCTTCTGATGCCGTCCATTCCAGCCTCGTAAACTGCGGTGTAGGTAAGGTAGGGGTTGCACAGTGGATCTGGGCACCTGAACTCTATTCTGGCTTCGTTTCCGTTTGTGGGGAGGAACGCGGGTACTCTGACCAGTGCGGACCGGTTTCTTTTGCTCCATGCAACGTACACAGGGGCTTCGTAGCCGGGTACAAGTCGCTTGTAGCTGTTGACTGTTGGTGCGACTATTGCGCAGAGGGCTTTGGCGTGTTCCAGTATTCCACCTATGAAGTATCGGCATTTTTGTGAGATGTAGGCGTATCCTTTCGGATCGTAGAACGAGTTTTCGCCTGTTTTGGAGTTGAAAAGTCCGAGGTGTATATGCATTCCGCTGCCGGCTTTGCCGTGCCAAGGTTTGGGCATGAACGTTGCTATCCAACCGTATTTTTTGTCGGCGGTGGCTTTGGCTGCGAACTTGTAGCGCATTATGTTGTCGGAGGTGGTGAGCGGGTTGGAATATTTGATGGTTATCTCGTTTTGGGCTGAGCCTACTTCATGATGTTGTCTTTCAACTGTTATTCCCATGGTTGACAATGCATTCGAAAGTTCCATTCGGTAGGATTCGGTGAGGTCTCGACCTGGCGCGTTGTCAAAGTAGCGTTGTTTGTCAATGAGGTGGTTTTCAACTGGTTCTATTTCGCCCTGCTCGTTTCTTTTCACAAGGTAAAACTCTAACTCAGCTGCTGCAGTTGCTTGAAAGCCTTCTGTGGACATTTTCTCCATCGCTTTTCGCAGGACATGCCTCGGGTCGTTTTCGAATTGTTTTCCATCTGGTTCTTGTATGTCACAGATGAAACTGGCCACACTTTTGTCGTAGAAATAATATGGGCAGGCTGTGAAGGTGGATACGTCAGGTTTCATTATCATGTCACTGTCTTCTATGGTTGCTCCGCCTATCATTGAGGATCCGTCGAAGGTTACGCCCTCTGTCAACGCGTTTTTACCTTGTTCAGAGGGTATCGTTCTGCCTTTCAGGTAACCAAGTATGTCTGTAAAATGCAGAAGGATGTAATCGGCGTTTTTCATCATTCTAACATAAATGTCGTAGTTTTCGATTGTTTGCAGTCTGGGGTGTGCCATAATGTTGCCTCTTGTGCAAGTTAATAATATAGTGAGATTAGACTGTACATATAAAAGGCTTATTATCAAATTAAGAAGCAAATGTTAAATATCAGGTGCGAATATTGGATGAATGTACAGTGTTGGCGGTCAAGGATGAAGCTGGACGAGACAGATGTCGAAATCTTGAAAGCATTAACTGCGGACGCTAGACTTTCTTCAAGGCAAATCGCGAAACAATGCGATATTTCAATAGGCACCGCTTTGTCTAGGATGAAGAAAATGGAAGGCGAAGGCGTGATAAAAGGGTATACGGCGTTGCTGGACCAGGAAAAATTGGGTTATGAACTCACAGTTGTCACTGAAATAACGGTCTCCAAAGGAAGACTACTAGAAATGGAGAATGAAATCGCACGGATTCCAAGTGTTTGTTGCGTGTATGACCTAACGGGTATGGCAGACGCGGCTATAATAGCGAAATTCAAGAATCGCGAAGAACTGAGTAAGTTCACGAAGAAGCTTCTGTCTTTGCCTTACGTTGAACGCACAAACACGCACGTCGTGCTCACTACCATAAAAGAGGATTTTCGCATAATCTAGAAAGCAACCCACACTTCCTCATTTTCGTTCTTTGCCCAAATGAGCAATAGGCAAGATTTAATTTAGGCTGCAAATTAGAAGATAGAGCAATCAACATTCAAGAGCGGGGGTTGCCAAGCTTGGCCAAAGGCGTAGGCCTGAGGCGCCTATCCTGCAGAGGTTCGTGGGTTCAAATCCCACCCCCCGCACTAGTAACCCAAAGACTGACTTTTGCTTCCCTGTTTCCAATACCATTTAGACGATACCAGCGCTGGATCAATCTTCGCGCTAGGGCTTTCTTGACTGCAGTAGCTTGTAGACAAACTGAATTGGTTTGGAAGCTACAGTAGTTTTGCCGCTTCTGACATCCTCGATCATGGCTCTCAAGTCATAGTCATATTCTTTTTCGCATTTGTGGATTAGCTTCTTTGCTTGCTTGACACCGTATGAGAAAATGAACCTCGTAGCATAAGCTTTTGCACCACTTTTTGTCACGAAATATTCTTTGAGAAACATGCTCGCCCAAGTCAGGTTATGCTCCCAGCATTTCAGGAAGAGCTCAGAACGTTTGGGCGTCATCTTGTCTATAGAGAATGATTCTGTCTTCTTCAATCCACCTTCAGAGACAAAAAAGAGAGGAACCAGCAAGCTTTTGAAGTGTCTGAGCTTTTCGATGAGGTCAATAGTCAAATCAACATCTGCTTCGGTTTCGCCTGGAAGCCCGATAATCAACGTCGCCAGAGGAACCCAAGAGTTTTTGGCTAGGATTTCAAAACTGTCCACAACCACTTGGGGCCAATCCTCTGGTGTGAAGGGTTTGCATTTGCCCACCATGTGATCTTTGATCAAACGAGGACTACCCGTCTCTATGCCTGTTTGACCACCTAGCCATTCTCCATTTTTACCCAAGTTGAGAATGCTTGATATTTCTTCAACAAGATCTGGAGCACTGGCTACTGAAGAAAGAGCGAAATGGCTTATCGCCACTGATTCAACGCCTGGATAGTTCTTGACAGTCCTAAAGAGTTCGGCGACTGCTTCCTTGTTCACTTCCAATCCGTTTGCCTTGTATCTGAGTACGTCTTCTGCGTGCAGTAGTGGTCTTCTGCCGGCTCTCAGGTTCACTTCAACTTCTTTCAGAATGTGGTCAATTGGAAGACAACGATACCTTTGAAGAGTTGGAATGCAGAAAGCGCAGCCACGTCCGCATCCTCGTGCGATCTCAACTATTCCATCTATCGTCGGCTCTTTAACAAGGGGGATTTCAGTTTCATCAACAACGTCTCCATAGATGACTTTGGGCAACGGTTCACCATTCACAGCTTTCTCGAAAATTGAACCAACAACTCTCTCACCATCGTTGATTACGACACAGTCTATCCCGAGTTTTCTTCTGATTTCATCGCCTTCAAGTTGCCATGCACCCGGTCCTCCAACAACGATTCTTGGTTTGTAGTTTTGAATGCTAGGATGATTCAGCAATTCTTGGAACTTAATCGCCATGTAGGCTTCTCCGCTGAATAGCTGTGTAAAAGTTGATGTGGCTGGGGCTATTCCCAGTGGGTCATTCTCTGTGATGCCAACAACTTTCGTTTTTGGACCAACGACTTTGTCAAGTTGTTCAGGGTGCGCAACGACCAAGTCTTCTCTTCTAAAACCATGATCTAGCAGCGCGGCTTCGATTTTTCTGGTTCCACAAGGAGCGTATTTGACCGAACCATCCTCATTTGTCTCAACTGACGGGCAGAGAAGCGAGAAATAAAGTCTGTCAGGAATCAATCCTCGAGGAGCGCACGCACTGAAACCTAGGAAGATGCCTCCGCTATACTCACTCATAAGAGTTCGGTCAGCTGTTAGAACAATTTTGTAGCCCTCGCCATTTTTTCCCGCCAACTTACATCCTCCTACATGTACGGCGGCCCATTAGTTCAAAAGACATTTGAAGTCTGATCTATTTGTATCTTTTGGGCTAAGAATTGTCCGCGCCTTCATCTAAGATTATCTCATGGCGTGTTTAGAACGAAATATCAGCAATTAGATCACGTTCGAATTGAATTCGAACCATCTTTGAAGAGCGAATATGAAACAGTGCTAACTTGCATGGACTGAACCAACTATACAAAATAGCCATTAGATCTGACGCTCTTAGCATGTTTTCATTTTTTGTCATATTAACACTGTTGACAGACCCTTGGTAAACTAACAGTTACGTAACATTTACGGGAACAAGCATGCATTTTGTCATCTCCATACGTAGCATCCGGGGTTAAACCTTAATCATGCATTTAGAGTGCCAATCATTAACAGTATCAGCAACGTAAATAAGTTCTAGTCTATCTCCTTCATTTCAAATGTTTACAGAAAAAAACGATCTGGGTATCTTTCAACCCATGATAGGCTCATGGTATGACTCGATAAAAAAACCTTCAGAATACCAGAGAAAACTCCTCTTGGAATTGACGAAGGAATACGCGAAAACAAGGTATGGAGAACGCCACCGCGCACTCGATGTAACTGATGTAACAGGCTTCAGAGCTAACTTCCCAGTTGTGAACTACCGAGACCTCAGCCCATACATGGCTGAAGTTGCTGACGGCAACTACACTGCCTTTCTTCCTGAACCTCTGCTGTGCTGGGTCATGACAAGAGGCTCAACAGGCGTCTCAAAAGTGCTACCCGTGACACAAACCCACATCGAGCAAATCCTAACCTGCGGAGCCAGAGCACTGATAAACCACGTTCTGAGAAAGAAGAGCCTCGACCTTCTTACAGGGAAAATCCTGAACCTCAATTTTCCATCCACGGTTCATACAATTGCATCAAGAGGACAGACGATTACTTACGGCTACAGCTCTGGAACCTATGCGAGGCTCAACCCAATGCTTGGCAAGGTCAGTCTCTTACCAAGACAAGAAGAAATAGACGAATTAGGTTCAGGAATCACCAAACGTGATTGGGAGAAACGATTTGAACTAGCATATCGCAAAGCAACCAATGAGAATGTTGCGGCTGCAATGGGCGTCACACCAGTCATTCTTGCCTTTGCAAGATACATGGGCAAAAAACACAGGAAAAAACCTAAAGATCTCTGGAACCTGAAGGCGCTGTTCTGCACAAGCGTCCGAAAGATACAGTTCAAATATGCGCCCACACTCAAGAAGTATTTTGGTCAGGTCCCTGTTGTCGAGGTCTACAGCGCAACAGAAGGAGTTTTCGCGCAACAACTTGATGATTTTCCCTATGTTACACCAAACTACGACAAGTATTTTTTCGAGGTCAAAACTGGACAAGGAACCAAAATGCTACATGAGCTCAAGCGTGGTGAATGGGGCGACCTCATAATATCATCCTGTATCTTTCCTAGATACAGCATCGGCGACATAATAGAGGCGGCTGGGAACAACTATTTCCGTATCGTGGGAAGACACAACACTTTGACGGTCTTGGAGCATCAGCTGTACCGATTGTTCTTCAGATGGTTGTATTAGCTTTAAGGGTGTCTTCTTCTCGCCAATGTTGCTCCGTAAATTGCTCCAATAATGATTGCTACACCGACTATGATGAAGAACAGGGCATTAAGCATCCCTGGTTCAACCATGTTTGTTAGCTCAAGGTAGGCCGTCAATCCAATGAAGATCAGGATCAGGCCACCAATCAAAGGCCCTATGAACCCGTACACTCGCTTCTCATGCTTCTCGGTTTTCTCTTGCTTTTCGTGCTTCTCATCTTTTTCTCCTTTTTCGTTTCGGTAGACCACGGTGCGAGGAGCAGGTGCAGTAGGGATCTGCTCAGCTTTCAAGGAAGCCCCGCAACGAGGGCAAAACATCATATTCTCATCAATCTTACTACCACACTTTGGGCAATAGGACATGCACTTCACCTTCACTGCTCTTGTTCATTGTATTTCGTGACTCAATATTTAAACAATTTCTATGAAGAAGATTCTTCGGGAAATGTTATATGCTCCCAACATGGAAATAAACAAGCATTCGAGGCGCACAAAATGGGTCAAAGCCAAAGGCATTACTGGCACTCAGGCAGAGAATGGATTATTGGAACAGTTTCAACAGGGTTATTTCTCATAGTCGCTGGCGCAATTTTCATAAACACACCTGCCCTATTTGACAAGATAGTTGCCTTTTTCAGCGATTTCACCACAGTTAAAGTCAATAGCTTATCAATTTACCTGCCGGCACCGGCATCCCCGGAAAATCACACCATAGTATACTCAGCAGTAATGTTGTTCAGCCTTATCTGGGGAGTCGTGCAAATAGGAATCTTGGCTCTCAGATTCGTTCTTCATTCAACAGCAAGGAAGAAAGCTGAAACAACGGGGCACGCTTTCTACTGGTTAGCGTCATACTATGTGATTCAGAGACTTTTGGTTGAAGAGACTAAATGGTTCGAGTTCTGGACAGTGATAATAATGATGATCGGCGTGTCACTAATTGTGAGAGCAATTTTCTTAGCAGTAGCGAGACAGAATGATCATCAATACCATTAAGACGAACCATCACGGTATGACGAGTTCAATTCCATTTTTCGTTGCACAAAGAGCAAGATCCTTGTCACTTTAGAAGGGATTGCCTAGACTATCCCTTTAAATCATGAGAAATGGAGCTATCCTGATTGCATTTATAAGGGACGACGTGAATTATTTAGCAGTAACGTTCTGTCGCTGAACATAGAACAGCCACAGCAACGCTACACGAAACAAACAACAACAAAAAAGGAGTGAGAAAAATGACTGAAAACCAAGGAATCGTTTTCATTGGAAGGAAACCAGCAATGAGCTACGTCCTAGCAATCATAACAAGCCTCTCGTCATCTAACGCAAAAGAAATAACACTGAAAGCACGCGGACAAGCAATAACCACAGCGGTCGACGCAGCTGAAATAACGAGAAGTCGCTTTCTGAAGGACCTAAAAGTAAGCAAAATCGCGATAGGCACAGAAGAGATACCACCAAGAGAAGGCGAAGACAGATCAAGAATGGTTTCAACAATGGAAATAACAATGACAAAAGAATAGTGCAACACACCCTCAAAACAAAGCTCCATTGATGAGCACCCGTCTTTCTTTCTTATTAAACGAAATCAAACAAAGTTGGACAGTTTCGTAGTCTGCAGTTCTGGGCTTGCTTCTATCAAGTCACTTTTCCAATGATAATATTGGGTGCAAGTCTTTTGATCTCGGAAGGGAGAATGGAGGAAGAAGGTCGGATAACTCTGCTTGCACCCATATTCGCTTCTTGGGCGCTGTAAATGAAAAGTCTTATGAATCGCTGATACTGTTCGTCAAGGTCTAAGCAAGATCTGCCGACTATAGATTAATTTTCATCGAGTTTTGTGGGGGCTTGGCAAAAGTCTTAAATGATTTCAATAATCACTTTGCTATTGGTCGCTGGCGTGCCAAGGATATGAATTCTTTTAAGAACGTAATAGAAAGGATCAAAGCGCTGGATTCTGAGCGCAAGAACCTTCTACTTGAAATTGAAGAGCTCAAGAAAATGGCTGACTCCAAAGCTAAAGCGTTGGAAAACGAAGTTAGCAATTTACGAGAGGAGGTCAAATCGCTCAGAATACTTCTCAGTTCAGATCAACCTGAGCCTGAATTTGAACCGAAGAAAAAACAGTTCAAGAAATGATCTGGCAGTTGCTTCAGTCATCTATAAACAGCAGGCTACTCGCTTCCTTCGGGTGAGGTGTATTAGAGATGCTAATAAGATACACTGAGGCTAACGATGTCAAGAAGCTTGCTGATGAAATCATAGACAGACTAGGACTTTTCCATGTTGTTCCACAGTTCGTGTTCTGCTTCAGAAGCACTGGTTCAACATCGAAACGCACTATCGCCCGTATCCATGGGTTAGGAAAAATCTGGCAGGAAGCTCTCAACCTTCCGCCTTCTTACACGATAGAGGTAATCTCAGAGAGATATGACAAACTCAGCCAAACAGGAAAAGAGAAAACTATAATTCATGAACTTCTTCACGTTCCAAGAGGGTTCGCAGGGGGATTTCGTCCTCACAAAGGCTACATTGATGAAAGAATCGTTGATGATCTTTACAGAAAGTTGCAAGAACACAGAAAAAATCGAACCCAAACAGCGGGACAGAATGCCTTTTTTTGAATTTGTCAACACTCATTCCATCGTGAAATAGAAAACTTTACTTTCTACTATTTAGAACGAATGGTGTATTCGTCCATCTACGTCTAATAAAAAGTCTTGAGGCGAAGCGATTGAAATACATAATGAAGGGTCTTCGACATAATGGAATCTACGTTCCTCTATATGACTACAAGGGTTTTTCAATAAAGATCCAAGGAATTACCGTGAAGCTGAGTCCGAACACTGAGCAGATGGCTCTAGCTTGGGTGAGGAAGGAACAATCTATAGCATCGCCTCCTGACAAGGTATTCCTTAGGAATTTCATCAAGGAATTCCTAGAACAGCTAAAATCTGAAAACCCTAACGCGGGTTTTGCAGGCGATCTTGCCGAGCAAGTAGCGAACACGATCGATAACGCTGGCAACGTCACAGAAGTTGGAAGATTCGATGAAATTGTCGAAATTGATTCTTCTCAAGTTAAAGAGTATCTGCTTCAGGAGCAGACAAAAAAGCAGAACATGAAAAAAGAAGAGAAGAAGAAACTTGCGCAAGAAAGGAAAGCCAAGAGAGATGAGTTAAGAAAAGTATATGGCCATGCCTTAGTTGACGGAAAAGAAATGGAAATAGCCAACTGGACGGCAGAACCATCTTGTCTCTTCGCTGGCCGCGGCGATCATCCGAAACGAGGCAAGTGGAAGCAAGGACCATGCCAATCAGACATCATTCTGAACCTGTCTCCAGACAGCCCAAGACCTGCTGGTGAATGGAAAGAGATTGTTTGGGAACCAGACAAAATATACGTCGCCAAGTGGGAAGACAAGCTTTCCAAGAAGATCAAGTATGTCTGGTTTTCAGATTCTGCACTCTTAAAACAGATGAGGGAGAAGGAGAAGTTCAAGAAAGCGGAAAGACTAGGGAACAAGATAGGGGAAATCGAAGAGCACGTAATGAAAAATATACGCTCTACAGAAGAGAGTAAGAGGAAGGTTGCCACGGTATGTTGGCTCATTATCAATTTGAACATGCGTGTTGGAGATGAAAAGGATCCAGGTGAAGCTGACACGGTTGGAGCTATAACCCTTAGACCGGAACACATCACAATAGATGGGCAAGTTCTGCATTTTGACTTCTTGGGGAAGGATGCCGTAAGATGGACTAGAAATGTTAAGGCTCCACCTATCATTATTGAGAACATTAGACGTTACTCAAACTCATGCAAAGAGTATCTTTTTGAAGGGATCGATTCTGGAAAAATCGCTAGGTTCTTCTCGGAGAAAATGGAGGGACTGACAGCAAAGGTGTTTAGAACTTGGCGATGCACTAAAACTGTTGACGAATACCTGCAGCGGTGCAAGATGAGGAAAGAAGATCCAGAGCATTTAAAGAGGTTCTGTGCAAAAATGGCAAATTTGGAAGCGGCAAAAGTGGCTAACCATAAGCGAAAGGTTCCAGTCAATTTTGACGAGAGACTGGTCGAGAAGGAAGCTAAACTCAAGGAACTCGATGTTGACTTGAAAGTGAAGACCGAACAAGGCAAGAAAACGGATGCCTTACTCAAAAGGGCTGAGAAGAGTAAGCTTGACATCGAATTGACGAAGGAAACAAGAGAATACAATCTGGGGACTTCTTTGAAATCTTACATTGATCCAATGACTTACGTAGAATGGGCTAATCATGTGGGGTTTGATCTTGAAAAATTCTACCCAAAAACACTGAGGAGCAAATACACGTGGGCCTTAAGAAGAAAATCCTGATCAAACTTGAACGAGATTCAAATCATGCTCAGCGCGCATACAGGCGGTTTTGTTCTTGGCTACCGCGCTAATGAGTCGCTGTATTGTGAGATATCTGAAGCTTGCAGGATTTCTCTTCTCTTCACGATTTCGTCAAAATCTATCAAGTCTCCACCGACTATTTTCAACTTAGCTTCAACTTTCTTTCCTTTCACTGTTACCACATTGTAGGAATTACAGAAGAAGCCTCTCAGTTTCTCGCATGAAACGCTGCCAGCATGAACAACAAACATGTCTTCAATCTTCCACCGCCATGGCCTATGCCTGTGTCCACAAAGAACCAAGTCCGCCTTGGATTTTATGAGGCTTCTAAGAACATCTCCTGCATCCAACTACTGTTATTTGATCTGCTCCCGTGTCAGGCACAGGAACTACGTGATGATGTATCGCTACAATCTTTGTTTTGTCTTTGTATTTTTCGAGTGTGTTCTCAAGCCAAAGGTTTTGTCTATTTCCAACTTCGCCGTCATCTCTGTCTGGCCTTGCAGAACTCAAGACTACTATTACTGCATCTCCTGTTTCTGTGACCTGCGAGAACGGAAAATACTCTTTGAAAAGCAGATAACCTGTAGAGCGGTAGTCATGGTTTCCGCTTATGTAAATGATCTTCTTTGCTTGGAGCCTCTTCAGTTCTTTTGAAGCAATGTTGAATTCTGACATCAAACCGTTTTCGGTTAAGTCGCCTGTGATCAATACAGCGTCGGGGCGCATCTCGTTGATTTCTCTGATTGCAGTTCTTAGACTTTCCTTGCGGAACATTGGCCCGCAGTGTATATCAGAGATTTGAGCTAGTAGCATCCACTCACTGCTGATCTTATTCTCGGCTTGAAAGGATCACAATGTAGTCAGCAGTGTCAGCGCACATGTCAGCAGCCTGCTCAACGAACTCGATTAAATCATCAAATATTACCATTGCGCCACAATTGATCTGTTCACCATACTTGACAAAAGAAGACTTGGTTTTGAGATAATACTCATCAATTTTGTGTTCAATTTCCTCCACCTTGTTTGCTCCTGCTATGGCTTCCGCAGGATTAACTGTGATCTTCTCAATGCTGCCCCTTAAGGCTTGAGCACAATCCACCAAAAGAGACGTCATGCATACGGTATTCTCACCAAATTCACTTGGCAGCTTGGCGTCCACAAGCATTTCCATACATCTTGCTGCGTCTTTCACGTGATCAGCGAGCGTATCAAGTCTCTTTACGAGGTGTAACAAGTCTTCACGATAGTCTGCGAACAAGGCAGCACCTTTGGATAATTCCTTGAAGACTTCCGTTCGTAGCCTATCCACTTCCTCTTCCGCCTTGAAAAGATTCTGAATATGTTGCAGCGCCTCCTTTCTTCTTCCTTCGACCGTGTTCTTTACCGCTTGATGAAGTAGCGTTGCGGTGTCCAAGGCTCTTGTTATTTGCTCCTGAGCCAAATCCAACGCTTTTGTTCTTCGACGTTTCTCAAACCATGCATAGCTTCTCTTTTCCAAATTCTACATCTCCTTCAACAATACCTTTTTACTGTACACTTATAACCTTTCTTAGAGTCAAAAACCTCATGACTTCACCTGAGAATTATCTTCTCGCCTGTTGCAATGTAATATATTGCTTCGCCCACGTATGTTGCATGGTCCGCTATTCTCTCTAAGTACCTAACCACGAGAAGATTGCATATTATGTTTTTTGCATTAGAAGGGGCTTTTGCTAGCTTATCTAGATAGGAAGAATACATGTTGTCAACTTCATTCTCGGTTTCAGCGAGTGACTTCGCCATTTCTCCATCGTTGTCTCTAAGGGCTTCCATGCTCTTGCGAACCATGTGTAGAGCTCTCTCAACGATTTTTTCCATGAGTTCTTCATTGTACACGCATTTTCCTGAAGAGGCGAATCTATGTTGTGTCGAAGAGATGTCCCAGCCATATCGCCCGTATCTTTCAAAATCATAAGCGATTTTCATGTACGAATTTATGACTCTTAAGTCTGACGCGACGGGCTGGTACTTCACTATTAATTCGAACGCCTTATCTTCAACGCTCACAGTCATCGTAACCAGCATTTCTGATAGTTCTCTGACTTGTTCACTCACGTCTCGACCATCCATGAAGCCTGCGATTGATGCTACTACCGATCATTGTAGTCACACTGCATCAGTGGTCTTGACAAAAAAGGATTTCTGGAGTTGATCGAAGTAACAAGGCATAGACTTGTGCTTGAAGGTAGCGCTTGCTTCAGTTTCACGCCTTGATTGTTCCTTCTTCTATCCAGTATGCCTTTTTTTCGCCTTTTTTGGTCACAACATGCTCCTTTTTGAAGATAGGCACCTCTTTCTTGTATCTCTCGACAGCTTTTTCAAGAACTTGAAACATGCTCTTTCGATGCGCCCCCGCTACCAAAACATAAATGAGGTCTTCGCCAACATCGAACTCGCCCAACAAGTGGTGAATTTGAACGTCAACAATATCTGGTTCTTTTCTCAGATCACTGCATATCTTTCTCAGCACTTGGTTTGCCTTTTCTTCGTATGCTTCTATAGTTAACTTTTCGACTTTTTCGCCTTTGTCGTTTTCGCCACGCACCGTACCAATAAAGGTGGCGATAGCCCCTGCTTTCGGAAAATGCCGTCGGCTCTTCATCTTATCGACTGCATCCTGAAGGCGAAATGTTCCTTTTTCGTGTACACCAGTGAAGGATCTCATCTGGCTATCAACTCCATTAATGTTGAACTACTATTTTGCCATTAGCTTCTGATCAATGTATGACTCAGATTATTCATTACCCTGTTGTATTCCTCTATTTTCTCATGTGCCTTTTCTAGGGTTATTTCACAAAACTCAAGCGTGTCGTTTGGCTTTGCTTGTCCCAACATGGAAACATCCGGAGTGATAGCTACAGCGATTTTCGGGTAGCCACCTGTTGTTTGAGCGTCTCGCATTACTATTATTGGTTTTCCGCTTTTCGGAACCTGAATTGCTCCAGGCAAAAGTGCGTCTGAAACTATGTCTGCTTTTTCTTTGTGCGTTATCAATGGGCCTTCGAGTCGGTATCCCATTCGGTCTGACTCATGGGTCACGATGTATTGATTGGAAAGGAATGTAGTTATTCCTTCCTCTGTGAACATGTCTGCTTGGGGTCCGAGAATCACATGTGCACTGATGTGGTTCTTGAACCGCGGTATCAGTTCTTCGGGCATCGAGTACTCGTTAGTTGAAGGAGATGCATCAAATCCTTCTAAGAGGTCTCCAGTCTTCAGCTGTCTACCGTTTACTCCTCCGAGTCTGCCATGTACACAGGTTGATCTGCTGCCAAGCAACATTGGTGCATCTATCCCACCTCTTATCGCTAAGTACGCGCGGCATCCGCTCTGCATTCTCCCAAAGGAGACTAAATCATTTTCTTGAACCGTAAAGGTACGCCACATGGAGACGCTTGTCTCATTAATCTTTGGTTCACAATTTCCTCCTGTTACGGCAATCTGCATTTCTCTTAACACCTCAAGTTCAGGACCGATGAGAGTGGTTTCAAGGCAAGCGGCATTTGAATCATTGCCGACTAGACAGTTAGCTGCCATCAGCGAAAACTGGTCCATGGCTCCTGACAAGGGTACTCCGTACTTGAGATAGCCGCTTCTTCCTCGGTCTTGAACAGTTGTGAACAGTCCCGGTTTGACGATTTTCAAGCATCGCATTATGCCGTCATTCCTCGATCAAAGCGCTGTGCTCGTTTTCGGAAATCGGTTTAAACCTAACACTGTCACCGGCCTTCAGGAGAGTTGGGGGATTTTTTGCTGGGTTGAAGAGTTTGATTATTGTTCTCCCTATTATCTGCCATCCACCGGGAGCTTCGCATGGGTATATTCCTGTTTGCTTCTCTGCTATGCCGATAGAACCGGCAGGCACTTTCAATCTAGGTGTTTCCAAACGTGGCGTTGCAATTTCGTCGGCAACTTCTCCAAGATATGGGAAACCAGCGATGAACCCGATCATATACACTCTGTACTGCCTTTCGGAGTGTAGCCTTATGACTTGTTCTTCAGTCAGTCCATGAGTCTGGGCAACGTAGTCAAGGTCTGGTCCATATTCTCCTCCGTAGATGACTGGAATAACGATTCTCTTCCCCTCTCTTCTTGTAGTTAGCATCGGTGCCTTTTCAACATCTTTAATGCGATCTACAAGCTTCCGGTAATTGATTTTTTGTGGGTCATAACGAATCAGCAATGATCTGTATGTTGGAACAAGCTCCTCGATCCCTCGAAAATTGGCTTTGAGGATCGCATCGTTGAAAGTGATTACTCTGCAGTTCGTCTTCAAATCTATCGCGTCACCAAACTCGATGAGCAGGCCGCTGTCGCCAAAAGGCAAATATCGTACAGGTGCAGATTTCTCACTTTGCATGATCAAACCTGAAGCTAGTCCTAAAGAAATTTGCCTACTGACTCAACTTTGATGCGTGCCTTGTCTAATCCCTTCCTTAGCGCTTTTACAAGCATCGTGGCGTTGGGTGTATCACCATGCACGCAAATAGTGTGCACATGGTCTATCTTCAATTCTCCATTGTCAGTTGCGACCGTTCCTTCTACGACTGCTTTTACAGTTCTTTCAACGACTTTTCGTGGTTCATTAATAATGGCGTTTATCTGTTTTCTTGAAACTAAGCCTCCATCCTGACTGTATGCTCTATCTGCAAAAAACTCGCATGCCACTCGCAGTCCAGCTTTTTTTGCAGCCTTAGCCAGCATAGATTTTGATGGCGCGAAGATTATCAAGTTATCATCTAGTGCTTTGGTAGCTGTAGCTATCGCTTTGGATGTTTCTTCTTCCCTAACTGCTATGTTGTAGAGGGCTCCATGAGGTTTAACATGTTGAAGGCTAAGCCTCACAGTTTTGGCGAACGCTTGTAGTGCTCCAACTTGGTAGATCATGTAGTTCGTAGTCTCCTCAGTTGTAAGCTGCATGTCTCTTCTTCCGAAACCCATAAGGTCTGGGAAGCTTGGATGTGCACCGACCGCCACACCGGCCTCCGCTGCTAGGCGTATTGTTTTTGCTATTGTCATTGGGTCTCCTGCATGGAATCCGCATGCTATATTTGCCGACGATATGTGCGGCATCAGTTCTTTATCGTTTCCTATCGTGTATGCTCCATAGCTTTCGCCTAAATCACAGTTTATGTCGACCTTCAGTTTCAATAAGACCCTCCAAGGCACATAGCACTAAGTCGTGATATATTTTGTCAGATTCTCAGGTGTTGCTGATGGAATCGGCAAACCTCTCATCGTAACCAAACCGGCCGGCGCAGCAATCACCCTTGGAATTGCATTGGCGACCATTGCAACCGTGCCCATATCACCGTGTATGCAGGGCTTAATCTTCTGTGCGATGCTTGGAACACCACTGATCGTAATGACATCACATTCTTCCTCTGCACCTATGTAGGCTCTAAAATCCAGCACGATAGCGTCTCTGCCGTTGAATATGCCTTTGGCTTTTTGCCTCAAACCCGCAACATTTCCAGGCTTGACTGTAATGTCTTTGCTTTCGACAGCCTTCACAGCTTTTACTGGTTGAACAGGCTCGACTTCAATCCTGTCAAGTTTCCATGCCAGTGCGTCAGCGATCATTGCTATAGATTGTTCAAGTCCAACATGCCCTGTAATCTGCTTGCTCTTCAATTTTCGCCTAAACTCTTCAACCGTCAAGCCTGCTCCTATTTTCTTCTGGAAGGGCAAGCGTCTCGTGGCAGCGTTCATTACTCTGGCTGCTTCGATTTTGTCTATCTTCTGGCAAGGTGCAGTAAGCACTATCACGAGGGTGTCCATGAGGAATCCGGGGTTTATGCCCGTGCCCAAAACTGTCACATCGTGCTTCTTGGCGAGTCTGTCAAGTTCTGCAGCAAGCTTTGGCTCAGTGATGTAGGGGTATGAGAGTTCCTCGCACGTTGAGACAACGTTCACTCCGCTTTGGATTAGTGAAGCTATTTGCGGATATGTGTCTCTGAGATAGGATGAGGTTGCATGAATGGCTATGTCTGGTTTTGCCTGTCTATGTAATGAAGACATGTCACGTGAAACTTCTATCCCGAGTGTTTTGGGTAGTCTCAGAACTTGACCCAAGTCTTTGCCCACCTTGTCTTTGGCCACATCAATTGCACCCACGATCTTCACGCCTTCTTTTTCCAACAGGAACTTCGCAATCAAGCTGCCGACTGCGCCAACTCCATAAAGCACCACTTTCACTTCTTTCATGTTCGTTCTTCTCCAATATTCATCCTAGTATCCTGTCTCAATGTATTAAAAGAAATGCGCACTTGCTCCTGTGCCACAGTAGAATCCCGTCGGAACCTTTACGTTTGTAAACGTATATATTTGTGAGAAAACCCAGTACTAGAGAGGACCTTAATCTTGGCGCCTGCAGAAACCATTGTTTCAAAGGCTGTTCTCGAACGACTTCTAGATGTTGAAAAGCTGAAATACTGTTACGAATGCGGTATCTGCACAAGCAGTTGTCCAATGGCAGATCTGTTGGGGAAAGACTACAACCCGCGGATTCTTCTTGAAAAATTGCTTTTTGACCCTGAAAGAGTTCTAGATTCAAGCGAACTTTGGCTCTGTGCATGGTGCTATGCTTGCTACAGGCGATGCAATCAGGGTCTGAAGCTGCCTGAGATATTTCTTGAGATCCGTAAAATCGCAGCAGACCGCGGTTATGTGCAACCGCATGAAAGAGCGTTACAGAAGATCATAGAGAATGTTCCTCTACCAATTGTGACGACGCTTGCCTGTTTTCATCCAGAACGAGCAGGATTAGACAGGGGAGAGGTCCTGGCGAAAATAGAACAACTGTATGATGACTTCTTGAAGAAGGAAAAAGTGAAAAGAGCGCAAGAAGTGGCTGAGGAAAAGGTTGCTGTCATAGGCTCAGGTCCAGCTGGACTTACAGTTGCTTATGAACTGAGCCGGAAAGGATACGGAGTCACTGTCTTTGAATCCCTTCCAGAAGCAGGTGGAATGCTGAGAAAATGTATTCCGAGTTTTCGTGTTCCAAAGCAGTTTGTAGAAAGGGAGATTCAATTCATAAAAGACTTGGGGGTTGATATAAAAACAGGAGTGAAGATCGGCCAAGATTTCGGTTTCAGTAATTTGTGGAGAGAAGGATACAAAGCAATTTTCGTCGGAGTCGGTGCTCATAAAGCTCAGAAAATGAGTATCGAAGGCGGGGAATTGGAGGGAGTGATGTATGCTCTTGATTTCTTGTGGGCAGTAAATTCAGGTGAAAACGTGAAGATTGGCGATAACGTGGTGGTAATTGGCGGGGGAAACGTCGCAGTTGATGCTGCTAGGTCCGTCTTGATTGCTGGCGCGGCTTTGAAAAGTGGAGCCAAAAAGGTTACTATTCTATATCGTCGATCAAAGGAGGAGATGCCCGCAATCCCGTGGGAGGTAGGCGAAGCAGAAAAAGAGGGGGTCAAGATCGAATTCTTGGTTTCGCCCAAGAAGTTTTTTGGAAAAGACGGAAAGGTATCGGGCATTGAATGTGTGCGAATGCAATTGGACGAGCCTGATGAGAGTGGTAGGAAAAAGGCGGTTCCAATAGCTGGTTCAGAGTTTAAGCATGAGGCCGATATGGTTATTCTTGCGATTGGTGAAATTCCTGACATAGAATTCTTGCCCAAGGAGATTGTGTTGAACGAAAATGGTACAGTTTGGGTCGATCCGATGACTGTGGAGACTAGTGTCAAGGGTGTCTTTGCCGGGGGCGACGCTGTAACTGGACCTGCAACAGTGATTGAAGCTATAGTCGGCGGAAAACATGCTGCAGAATCAATCGAAAACTATCTAAGATCAGCAAAAAGGTGAATTCAATGATCGAGAAAGAGGAGCCTAAGCCTGAGGACAAGGCTGAAGAACCCCGCATTGGGGTCTACGTGTGCCACTGTGGTCTAAACATCGCTGGCTCTGTGAACTGTGAGGAAGTCGCAAAGTATGCTGCCACACTTCCACATGTTGTTTTGGCACAGGACAACCGGTACACCTGTTCAGACCAAGGACAGGAAGGAATCAAGAAAGACATCAAGGAACACAAGCTCAACCGTGTGGTTGTTGCATCATGTTCACCACGTCTGCATGAAACCACGTTCAGGAAAGCATGCGAGGACGCTGGGTTAAACAAGTATCTCTTTGAAATGGCTAACATTCGTGAACATTGCAGCTGGGTTCACCTGTACGATCGCGAGTCTGCCACGGAGAAGGCTAAAGATCTTGTGAAGATGGCTATAGCTAAAGCAGAACTGCTTCAGCCGGCTGAAGAGATCGAGGTCCCGATAAACCGTAAGGCCTTGGTTATTGGGGGCGGAGTGGCAGGTATTCAGGCAGCTCTTGATCTTGCCGATACGGGCTACAAAGTCTACTTGGTAGAGAAAGAGCCAAGCATCGGGGGAATGATGGCGCGGATTGACAAAACCTTCCCGACAATGGACTGTTCAATTTGCATTCTTGCACCTAAAATGTCTGATGTCGGACACCACTCGAACATTGAACTGTTGGCCAATAGTGAGGTTACCGAAGTGAAAGGGTACATCGGCAACTTTACAGCAAAAGTCTCAAGAAGACCTCGATACGTTACGAAAGACTGTTCGGCATGCGGTGAATGTGCCAAGGTTTGCCCCATCGTGGCGCCAAACGAGTTTGACGTCGGCTTGGCCACCAGACACGCTATTTACACACCATTCGCACAGGCAGTCCCAGCAACTTACTTAATTGACATGAATCTTTGTCTTAACAAGGAAGGCGTAGTCGTCTGCGACAAGTGTATGAAAGCCTGTGAAAGAAAAGCCATAGAATACGAAATGAAACCTGAAACTGTAGAACTTGGGGTTGGCACTATAATAGTGGCGACTGGAGCGGACGTTTTTGACCCATCGATCTTGCCGAACTATGGATATGGTAAACTTGCAAACGTCATTACCTCACTTGAGTTTGAAAGGTTAATCAATGCTGGAGGGCCTTCTGGTGGGCACTTGATCCGACCAAGCGACATGCAGATTCCGAGGCGCGTGGCATTTATTCAATGCGTTGGCTCCCGTTCCGACAAGGTGGGGCGACTCTATTGCAGCAATGTTTGTTGCATGAATACGATCAAGGACAGTCTGCTGATCAAAGAGCATTGGCCTGACACGGAGATTTTTGTCTTCTACGTCGACATACGAGCGTATGGAAAAGGGTTTGAAGACTTGTACAAACGGGCTAGAAAGGCAGGCGTCAAGTTCATTCGTGGGCTTCCTTCTGAAATCAAAGAAGACAGAAGGACGCATAACCTGTGGCTTATGGGCGAAAACACTCTGCAAAACGAGCTATACAAGATTAACGTCGATATGGCGATCCTTTCAGTTGGATTAGAAGCCAGAAAAGACAGCGAGACAATTCAGCGGCTGCTGACGCTTTCAAGGAATCAGGATGGATTTTTCTTGGAGGCACATCCCAAGCTGAGACCCGTGGATGCTGCTACAGGAGGAGTTTTCTTCGCCGGCTGCGCCGAGTCACCTAAAGATATCAAGGACAGCGTAACTCAAGCCAGCGCGGCTGCAGCCCGTGCAGGGATATTGATGGCTAAGGGAAAAGTGACAGTTGAGGCCATTACACCTATTCATTATCAAGAGAAGTGCACGGCTTGTGGGCTCTGCGTGAAAGTTTGTCCCTACAATGCCTTGACGTTGAACAAAGACTTGAAGAAGGTTACGGTTGCAGAGGCAGCGTGCGGTGGATGTGGCACTTGTGCGGCCGAGTGTCCCTTTGGTGCTTTGACCCAAAGCCACTTCACTGATGGACAGATCATTGCACAAATCGACGCCGTCACCGAGCATGATGCGAACAAGAAGATTGTTGCGTTCTGCTGCAACTGGTGCTCCTATGCAGGCGCGGACTTCGCGGGAGTAAGCAGAATGCAGTATCCGCCAAACGTGCGTATCATAAGAACCATGTGTTCTGGGCGCGTGTCTCCAAAGTTTGTCGAAAGAGCTTTTGCAAGAGGTGCAGCCGCTGTAATGGTAACTGGCTGCCACTTGGGAGACTGTCATTACATCAATGCAAACTATCAGACCCAAAAGCGCGTGGAGCGCTTGTGGAAGAAAATGGAGCAGAATGGGTTGGACAAGAATAGGTTGCATCTGCTTTGGGCATCAGCCGCAGAAGGAGAAAAATTCGCTTCAACAGTGCGGGAAATTAAGCCAATAGTTGAGCGTGTCACACCGGAAGAGATAGAGAAGGCTAGAAAGGTTTTTGAAAAGGCTTTAGAGGATGATTGAGTATGCCAGAAAGAATCAAGCACGGACCACTTGACAGCAAGAATCTAAAGCCATCCAAGGCAACGATACACTTAATCAAAGATCAGTGTAAAGGATGCGGTTACTGCATAGAGTTTTGCCCGAAGAAGGTCTTTGAAGAATCCGAAGAGATAAACGCACGAGGAGTGCACCCTCCAAAGATCGTGGATGAGAGCAAGTGTCTTCTTTGCAGCTTCTGCACAGCTGTGTGTCCGGACTTCGCGATCTTTGTTACGGAGAAGAAATGTGAGGAGAGATGTTGAACATGACGGGAAAAAGGGCCTTGCTCACGGGTTCCCACTTTATGAACGGCGACGTTGCATGCGCTGAAGGCGCTATTGCTGCTGGTTGCAGATTTTTTGCAGGTTATCCCATTACTCCCGCAACCGAAATTGCTGAGCACTTGTCTCAAAGAATGCCTGAGATCGGAGGCATCTACATTCAGATGGAAGATGAGATTGCTTCTATGGCTGCCGTGATTGGGGCGTCCTATACCGGCCTAAAAGCTATGACTGCCACCTCTGGTCCAGGTTTCAGTTTGATGCAGGAGAACATCGGCTTGGCCGTTATGACTGAGACTCCCTGCGTCGTTGTGGACATTATGCGAGGTGGACCAAGCACTGGACAACCCACTTTGCCTGGCCAGCAAGATGTGATGCAGGCAAAATGGGGTAGTCACGGTGACTATGGAATAATTGCCATGTCTCCCAGCTCAGTTCAGGAGATGTTTGACCTGACGGTTGAAGCCTTTAATTTGTCTGAGACTTACCGCGTACCAACTTTGTTGATGGGGGACGAGATCGTTGGGCACATGTGGGAAAAAGTGGTTATTCCATCTGCTGAGAGAATAAGAACGGTGAACCGTAAGAAGCCCAATGTTCAGAGAGAAGAGTATGCTCCATTCATGCCTGATGATGATCTAGTTCCGCCTATGGCTTGTTTTGGGGAAGGATACCGTTTCCATGCTACGGGATTAACACATGATGAGCATGGGTATCCGAAAACATCAAACTCGGAAGTTCAGACAAGACTTGTTAGGCGATTGTGTGAGAAGATAAGCAAGAACGCGGACAAGATCATAAAGGTTGAAGAAGTCATGTTAGGCGATGCTGACGTCGTTGTTGTTGCATATGGAATCGTTGCACGAGCAGCGTTGAGTGCAGTTCGAAAAGCAAGGTCTGCAGGGCTCAAAGCAGGACTTTTACGATTGATCACTCTGTGGCCTTTCCCAGAAGAACAGGTCGCAAGAGTTGCAAAGAGCGCCAAGATGATCGTTATGCCAGAGATGAATTGTGGACAACTGGTGCGTGAGGTTGAGAGAGTAGCGAAGTGTACGCCTGTGTCCTTTCTATCAAAGCTAGGTGAAGACCCTCATACTCCCATGGAAATATTTGAAGCTATGAGGAGGAGTTGCTGATGGTTGAACAAGTTCTGGAGCATCCTTTTCTAAAGTACTTGCGTTCGGCCATGATTCCTCACATTTGGTGTCCAGGCTGCGGCAATGGTATAGTGTTGAACTGTTTCGTTCACGCGTTGGATGAGCTGCAGACGGATTTGGATAAACTTGTTGTCGTATCAGGTATTGGCTGCATCGGACGAACAGCAGGATACACAAACACCGATTCTTTTCATACCACACACGGACGAGCCTTGGCCTTCGCCTCTGGGGTAAAACTGGCTAACCCTGAATTAGAAGTTGTCGTAGTGAGCGGGGATGGTGATCTTTTTGCGATCGGCGGGAACCATTTCATTCATGCTGCACGTCGTAACATGGGAATAAAAGTGATCTGTGCAAACAATTTCAATTACGGGATGACTGGTGGGCAGCAAGGCCCAACAACACCACTTGAGGCTTTCACAGCGACAAGCCCCTATGGAAACATTGAGCATCCCTTTAATCTGGTGCATTTGGCCGCGGCGTCTGGCGCAGTGTACGTTGCGCGGTGGACTACGTTGCACGTGCGTAGACTCACTCAATCCATCAAGAAAGCCTTGCAAAAAGAAGGTTTCTGCTTCATTGAAGTGATCTCTCCATGTCCTGAGATTTTTGGGCGCCATAATAAGATGCGGTCTGGGCTGGAGATGATGGAGTGGTTTAAGAGGGCTTCAGAGGTAGATAGTTTCTCGGACCCGGCTAAAGCAGAGATTACGCCTGACAGAATTGTCGTGGGCGAGTTCATAGACGTTGAGAAATTAAGCTATGAGAAACTTTTGCATGAGAAAATTTCCAAGATCAATGAACGAGCTATGGAGCAGGTGGATTGACAGATGAGAATCGAGATTAGATTTGCGGGCTTCGGCGGCCAAGGCATAATAAAATCTGGGATCATCACGGCTTATGCCGCATCTATCCATGCAGGAAAAAACGCTGTTCAAACGCAGTCTTATGGGCCTGAATCTAGGGGAGGAGCATGCAAGTCTGAAGTTGTGATTTCGGAGGAGGAAATAGATTTTCCAAAAGTGGTTGAACCTGACATCTTGGTTCTGATGTCTCAGCATGCCTATATTGACTATGTTGATGACGTTAAAGCTGGTGGAACCGTGATTCTTGATCCAGACATGATTCCACGTGAGAAAGATTCGAAGAACGTCAAGGTTTTTCACGTTCCAGCAACGAAGATCGCTGAGGAACTTGGACGCAAAATAGTGGCTAACATCGTTATGTTGGGTGCGTTTGTTGCCATCACAGGAGTGCTCGATGAGAAGGCGGTCAAGGAAGCAGTTAAAGAAAATATTCCTAAGGGCACTGAAGAACTGAATTTGGCTGCTTTCCAGAAAGGATACGAGTATGGGAAGAGTCTTTTAAAAGCCTAAGCCTTTGGAACTGCTTGTTCAACTGTTGGCTGTTCTAGTTGAATCGGTTGCTTTACAAGTTTTGATCCTCTGATGCCGACGTGCCGAAGTGGCGCAATCTTTTTTGCTTCGTTATATATGTCTGAGGCTATTTTTCCAAGAACCATCTCCTGCGCGAACTGGTCAAATGTGAGTGCCTTAGCCTTTTGCCCGATGATTCTATTCATTATAGCGCGTATATCTTTCTCTTGTGAAGTCTTAACCCTTGAAAGTGTGAACCCTGAAACAGCCACTTGCAGGCCATACCCATCTTTTGTTGTTATCGTAAATAAGCCATCTACCTTCGTTGTCCTTCTTCTAACGAGACTGCGCAGGTAGTCTCGGGAGTATTCATGACCCTTGAAGATCGTGTGAGCAGTTTTGCCATCTATTTCGTTCACTTGAAAATATATTTTCAGGTATTGATGTGAGAAGTCGCCTGTCACATCGTAGAGTGTAGCTTCTACCGTTCTACCGATGAGTTTTTCAGGCTCGTCGGCTGGTATAGCTCCCAGTTCAGTGTTTCCAAAGTATGGCGGTGCAGTAACCATGTACCATGTTTTGCTTCGCCATTTATCCCTTACCTTTTTCGTCTTTGACGACACGTTTATCCTCCGAAGCGTAGCTTGAGAGAATTCGCGGCATAGTATTAAAAGTTTTACCGTCTGGGTCCTATTCTATTGATGCCTTGCATGTATTTTCTCAAGACCTCTGGTATGACTATGGTGCCATCTGGTTGCTGGTAGTTCTCAAGTATAGCCACAATCGTTCTGCCAGTGGCTATGGCTGTGGAGTTCAATGTGTGAACGAAGCCTTTCGGCGGTTCGCCTTCTTTTTCTCGGTACTTGATGTTGAGTCTTCGCGCTTGATAATCAGTGCAGTTACTGCAACTAACTATCTCTCTATATCCATTTTGCGCGGGCATCCATGCCTCTATGTCATATTTCTTTGCGGCTACAGTGCCGATGTCGCCCGTGCACACGTTGACAACCCTGTAGGGAAGGACGAGCTTCTGAACTAGTTCTTCAGCATTTTGCAGAAGCTCCTCGTGCAACTTCCATGAGTCTTCGGGCTTGCAGAAAACGAACTGCTCTATCTTGTTGAATTGATGTGTGCGAAATATTCCTCTGGTGTCTTTGCCATGGGCTCCTGCTTCCTTTCTGAAATTTGTACTCAGTCCAGCCATCTTGAGAGGCAAATCCTCTGCCTTCAGTGTTTCGTTCATAAACATGGCAGCCATCGGGTGCTCCGATGTTGCGATCATGTACAAGTCTTCATTTTCTATCTTATACAGAACTTCTTCAAAATCGCTGAGAGCAACAACTCCCTCATAGGGTTCGCGTCTCATCATGAAAGGCGGCTCTATGGGAACGTAGCCTTTCTTGAACATCGCTTCCAACGCGAAGATTCTCAAGGCTAGGTCCAACAAGACGCCTTCACGCTTGAGATAGAAGAACCTCGCTCCAGCGATTTTTCCTGCTCTTTCAACATCCATTAAGTCTAAGTCTAGACCCAAGTCTACATGTCCTTTCGCCGCAAAAGCGAATTTAGGGGGTTTTCCCCATGTTCTGATTTGAAGGTTGTCATTTTCATCCTTACCTGTTGGTACAGACTCATGTAGAAGGTTTGGCAATCTCATAAGATCATAGTGCACTTTCTGCTCGTATTCGACAACCGTTTTTTCGAGCATTGTTGTTTCAGAATCTATGGCTTTTCCCTCGTTAATCTGAGTGGTTGCATCTTTTCCCTTCTTTTTCAATTCTGCAATCTCGGCGATTATCTGTCTTCTCTTATGCCGTTGCTCATTGAGTTTGGTCAGGTTTTCACGCCACTTGCGATCATAATCGATAAGTTCGTCAAGTATCTCCTGGTTTTTCGGATCTCCCCTCTTCTGCAAGTTGTCTTTCAGGAGGTCTGGGTTTTCGCGAATGAGTTTAATGTCAAGCATTCTCTCACGTTTTTACGGCAATAGTTCGATTTGGTTTTCTAACTCTACTTTAAATGAATTATTTAACCTTACGATGAGGTTACTAGCACGGTTGGACGTGCTTTTGTTGTTCTCAGTATGAGATTTTGGAGTATGCAACTAGCAGTCACAGTGTTTTGTCACAACGTATGATAACTAACAGCAATGTTTGCTCCGGCCTGTGATGCGTTCTCTATTGAAAAATCATGTGAGCATTAAGCAAGATCTTGGGTTTGGAAAGGTATCATGCTTTGTCGTTTTTGGTCAAGTCTCTCAATCTGTTTACGCCATCGATCTCTTTGATGAAAGCGGCCACATTTTTTGGCACAAGTTCTTCCCAACTTTCGCCTTTGACCATTTTTTCTCTGATGTGAGTTGAGGAATAGAGTTTTCTGGCAAAGAATTGGATGGGCTTGACTTTGTAGCTGGCTTCTGCAAAGAGTCTTTTCGTGAAAGGTTCATTGGAGAAAACCACGTCGAAATGCGGTGTATATCCCTCTATGGCTGAGACCCACATCATATGTAAGTGCACGTCGGATACGGGTACAATCCAAACCTGTGCGTCATCAATACCTGCTTCTTCCAAAGCCTTGCGAACCATGACTAAACGTTCGCCAGCTGTGAATGGGTCTCTAATGGTGTGGCTGTATTGGGCACTGCCGATGACGATTACAAGCTCTTCAACTTCTTTCAAAACGCTCTTGATCGCGTTAAGGTGTCCCAAGTGGAACGGTTGGAACCTTCCAACGTAAAGGCCGCGTTTGACCATTCAGAGTCACCGTGCACAGAACGTTACTCTTTAAAGAGAATTAACGTTTATCCTTTTTTCTGGCTTTCTCTAGTGCGAACTCGGCTGGAAGCACGATTAGTCTTTTGTCATCAATCATGATTTCTCTCTTTGACTTGTAACCTTGTTTCTCCCGCTCCAGAAACTTCTCCTTCACGTCCAAACCTCCACCATACCCACGCAGAGCGAAGTCTGAACCGACAACTCTATGACAAGGGACAATCGGTGCAAACGGGTTTAGAGCCATGACACGCCCCACGGCTCTAGCGCTTCCGCCAGTAACTTGGGCAATATCCCCATAGGAAGTCACGTAACCTAGTGGAACTCGTGAAACCGTCTTCAGTACCTTCTGGGTGTAACTAGACAAATGTTCCATAGCAAAAGGGACATCACTGGAAGCGCCTTTTCCATCATAGACCTCCTTTAACAACGCGATTGCGCGGTTAGCTAAGACGGAGACTTTTTCTTGCTGTTGAAATCGAGCATTGACTGGAAGGTTTTCAAACAAACCTTGCAGAACCCTCTTTTCATTTGGACCAAAATTGGTTGCAAATACCTTTTCGTCATCACAAGCTGCTCCGAACCAAACGCCTTCAATTTCCTTCACGCAAACTTCTATCAAACAGCTTCCCACTCGTCAGCATATTATTGGGACATTAAGTTTAATCTTTGCTGATTGGAGACTTCTCCCGCGCAACCCCTCTTTTCTTCTTCAAGACGAGTGTTCGAAACGCGCCCGATTCTGAAGGTATCGTCTCGAAGCAGGAAAACCGGGGAGGCTCGCTCAAGAACAGAATTTCAATCAAGATTTTTCAGCATCGGAAGGGTAGGCCAAACAGGTTTGAACTGCCATCTCCTAAAGGGGCTTTCCTTTAAGCGCCATCTACCCCATGTTCTCTGAATGAGTCGCGTCGGATTGATGAAAAACGTGCGAGGAGGCCGAATAGTCGCCCGAATTAACAGATCTGTTAATTCACATAGGTGATACGATGGAAAACGCGCTGAACAAAGAGAGATATGAAGCGACGTTGAGGGTTCCGGTCGCGTTCCACAAAGATGGCGACGTCTCTCGCAAGACCCCTCTTTTTCTGTTTCTTTGGATGATGCAACCGTGTGCTCTGGCTTCTTGGTGTCCGTAGTTTCATGTGATACACGAATTGGTTGGCGCGTTTGCTCATTGCCTTTAGACCTGGCACGTTATGCGAATACTGGGCTCATCAACATTGCATTTGATACATGAAATGGCTACAAGACGCTGTTTCGAATCTTATAGAAGACTCTTTCACAAAGTATTTAAAGGTAGACACGAACAACGTTTTCAGATTTCAAGCAGGCTGAGCGGAGAGGGGAGAAATGAAAAGGGTATTGACGATTCTGATAATTTGCTTCTTGTGTGTTTCAACATTCTCGATATTAACGCCACATGTGAAGGCTCTTGAGAATGTTATTTTTCAAGATGATTTTGAAAGCTATGCTGTCGGCACTTTTCCATCTTCAGGCGGATGGCAGATAGTGTGGAACGGCGCAGGCGACCAGTATCAAGTGATAACCGACTCTTATTATTATTCTCCAACCAAATCGCTTCAACTGGAAGGACAGTATATGTGGAGTTCTGTAACTAAGAGGGATTTTTCCTCAAGCAGTGATGTAATTGGATACGAAGGCTGCATAATGACAACCAACACAGCCGCCGACGGAAGTATTGGCTTCTTCAACCAACCAATCGCCACATGGGGCCGGTTCTATGCGGGAGTTGGCTTCGCAAACGGTAACGTCGTGTGCGGATCGAACGTGTTTCAGCCCATTTCAGCTTATACTTGGTATAAGGTCAGAGTCGTTCTCGACAAGAACACAAGGCTTTTCAGTATATGGATTAACGATGCGCTCGCGGCCCAAAACCTAGTAGAACAGAATGACCCACATGAGATTCTTTCGCTTCAGCTCTCTACAGGCTGGTCAGGCCAACCAGTCTATTTTGACGATGTCAAGGTGTTTGAAGGTAATCCGCCACCTCCTTCACCCGCTCCTCAGATTTCCTCGGTGAGTCCGATTACTGCAACTAATTTGCAGACTATATACATTGATGGTAGTGGCTTTGGCAACACCTGGCCGCAAACCGTAGGCGTTGGCGATGGTTCAGTAGACACTGTTATAAGTAGCGTGACTCCGTACATGGTCATCGGTGATAGTGGAAAAGCACAAAAAACCGGTGACACTTCCGACGGTGGTGAGAACTGGGCTGCCGGCGCTACGGGACCCGGCGTCTTTTGCATGGTAGGTATTTATCTAGTGAGTTGGTCGGATAACGAGATAGTCCTAGGCGGCTTTGGCACTTACTTGGGAACCAACGGTCAAGGCCAGTGGTACATAGAGCCAGGAGACCCCTTAAGGGTGAATGTGTTCACGCCAAGTGGACAAGCTGTCTATAATACTGTGGTTGCGGGCGCACCTCCGCAGATAGGAAGCATTTCTGGAGTCGTGTTCTATCTTGATTCGGAAGGCAACGTTGTTCCAGTTCAAGGAGCCACGGTATCGCTGACCTACACTTCAACCGCAACGACCACTGACAATCAAGGAAGATACACTTTGCAGAATATTCCTTATGGTCGTCACATGATGAGCAGCACTATGCCAGGCTATCCAGAGCGAAACGAATATGCGGAAATAAACGATATGAACCCGAATCCAAATGTTCATTTCTGCATGAAAGCCCAGATCATGGACGACTTGACAGGAAACGTCACCATAGCCCTGAACAATATTGACTCTTCGCTTCAAACAGTGGCTCAACACATAGACAACTTTGCAGCACAATATCAGTTGCAGGTAGGGCAGAAGCTTCTTGAAGAAGGCCTCAGCCTCGTATTGGATGGCGCGAAATGGTCTGAGCATTTGCCACTTGCAAAAGCTACTAGCGCAGTAATTGGCGCAATTGTCAACGAATATGTGTCGAAACATCTAGCCTCGTCGATGACAACGCCACTCGCTGACATCATTAACCAATATCACCTGAGCGATATATATGGGCTTCACGTGGTGCGCTATGAGGATTGGTTTAATACTGCAAGGCAGCAGATTGCGCAATCATTCAGACCTCTTGACTCGGCCGCACTTTTTAAGTATCCCAGACCGATTGACCCAAAAATGAAGGCCTACATCCAAGATATGTCTGACCATTTTGAAAGAATTGCCACCACGTACCTACTAAGCTCCGAGGTAATTGACGGCATAATCAACGAACTTGAAGGAGTTGAGGGCGTAGCATGGGATTTCTTTGACATTGGCGGAATCTTGGCATCTGTTGGAGTCGCCTCCGTTGGCCTGACTTCATGGGTGGGAGGGACAGTGGCAGCGGTGGGAGCTGTTACAGCTACAGCCTCGATGACTATAGTGGCGGGAAGTTTCGCTGCTGGTTATTCGGAATTCCTTGTTCCAGACTATGTTCGTTTTGTTGAAGAGGCAGCCGCGATTAGTGCACATCTTGAGAACTGCTTGAGTGATGCCTTCACTAAGGCAGGCAACAAGAACTTGGACCCTTCGATTGGAATTCCAGGGATTCAAGTCGTATCAGGTGGAAATCCTTCTTTCAGCATAAAGAATCCTTCTGGTGGCGATGTTTCGGTAGACACGCTTTGTTTTGCCCAACTTGACTTTCCAGAATTGGTCGGCAAGGTAGCAACATCTTCCTTCTTTTATACGTTTGAAGAACCAACATTTTCGTTGGGTTCAGGAACGGAAGAAAGTTTCAACATGTACTATCCTTCCAGTGTCGTGTCGTGGATTGATGATGTGAGGACGAAGATAACCTCCCCAACAGAGTTAAGGATCGAGCTTACGGTCTACGCAGACTATGGAACGAACCATGAAGCTGAATACACTGCCAGAAGACAGACTATGATTTGGACTGCGCAAGAATATCCTGTAAACTACGATGAATTCCAGCTTCACTCCTCCTGCGATTTGCACATCTTTGACTCAAATGGAAACCATATCGGAATTAATTATACATCCGGTGAAGCGGAATGCGAGATTTCCCATTCCCTCTATTATGTGAATGAAACTCAGCAGATTCTAATACTTGATCCTTGTGGCAGATACACAGTAAGACTCATCGGAACAGGCAACGGCGAATATCATCTCAATATCAAGAGTGTTAATGCCACGGTTGAAACAAGTGATCAATGGATTAACGGGACAATATTGAATGGGCAGACGATTGATTATCGCGTATTTGTAGGATCCCTTGGTATACCGATAGTCGATAATACGCCGCCCACTACGAAGATTGAATTTGGCCAGCCGAGCATCAGAGTTAGCGAAAGGGTTTTTGTCACTGGGCCTACACCTGTTTCGCTCATTGCTGCCGATAACTCGGGAGGGTCTGGCGTATCATTGACAACCTACAGAACTTACAATGCGACTTATGCAAGCGGATGGCTTAACTACACCGGGCCGTTCAACCTGTCGTCACTTGCAGATGGAAACTACACCATCGCTTTCAACAGCACAGACAACGTTGGAAACGTGGAAACTACCCATCGAGTCAACGTCACTCTGTTCTCTTGGACTTACGTGTTCGAGGACTCAGACGGCAGGGGAACAGTGCTCAAGGTTAACACAGTCTACAAGTGTTTCCAGTTCACCGCACCTGGCAAGGATTTCGGGATCAAACAGGATCCCAGGATGATAGTGCTCAAGAATGTCATAATCATCTGCTACGAGGACAAGAAAATGAGTTTAGTAGCCGCAACCCTAGATGGTCGTATAGACTTTTGCTTAGCAGTCGCATGGGACAAGCAAACAGGCAAACGCTACCAGCTGCTTGACATACCAAACCCGTCACGTTGCCCAAACCCGCCACATTGCCCGCAAACGCGCTAAACTCGACAAGAAAGAAAATACCTACACCTTTTTTTCATTTGTCAACCGAACCCCAGAACAGGTAGGCTTTCGTCTGCATCAGGAAACCGCATATGCTTGTGAGGCTGCCCTATTTCCGCAAACGATGGCGACTTCTCCCGCAAAAACCCCCATTTTTTGTAGTTAGGGTCCAGACTCTTATGGGCTTAATGGGATGTTAATGGAGCTCTGTGTTTGCGGCATCTTATGTTCAAGCTGGATGAAAAATAGCAAGTCGTTTCGTGAGCGTAGATTGCACTTAACTTTTGAGCCATAAGGGGACCACAATTGCCACGACCAATGCCACAACTGGCACCACATATATCACCATATTCCTGCAACGTTCTTCTATCCATTCTGTTCTTGATTCAGTCTTAATCGCTATCTTAACGTCATCTGATGTAATGCGTTTGGCTTTTGTCATCCGAATAAGTGAGAACAGAAATTCCTGAAAGTTAATTTGGCTTTTTTCCTTTCCCAAGGCTTCAAGCATGCTCTCTAGGGCTTCCAGCAACCTTCTTTGGTCCTTTCTGGTGCCGCCCAAAACAGCTGCAACGGTCGCGTCGCAATACTCTTTTACGTTCGCTAACACCGGACGATTAGGTTGAGAAGACATGAGTTTGTTATAGGCACGCAGACTGTCCTTTAACCACACCATATCGGTCAGGATTCTATTTTTTTCACTGGCTGAAGAATACTGTGTGAGCTTCTGAAAGCCGCTAATTGCAACCTTCAGACCCAATCTGACTTGCTTGTAATTGCTAAAAATGCCCAGCGAGATTGGCAAGAGATAGAAATAGGACCAGAAGACGAAAGCATAGAGCCAAAAGACAGGGACTACTGCTTGTTTCATGCCAGAAGAGCCTAAGAAGTCGATGAGAATGGGTAGCGCGAGGAAGGCAGCAAAAATAGTGATCAAGATTCTACTGAACATTTTTCGCGTTCGGAGGATACATTCCGGGCTTCTTTCCTCTTTCACGACTCTGTAGACTATCACCCTATGGACGAGTATAACGCCTGCTTCTGTCAATATCAACGCTAAGAGTGCCGGAACTAGTATGAATAGAAGAGGAATCTCGTAGAGTAACATCACCCCGAGATATCCCCCTAAGAGAACTGTCAACACAGTAGGTAACACCAAAAAAAGTGCTGCGGTTATAATCTGAAGGTGCTTTCCGTAGAAATCGAAAACCTCGCCTTTTTGCGAAAGCATAGCAAGAAAGAGAGGATACAACAACGAACTTATCGCGATGGAAATTGGTAGTCCATAGCGTGCAATCTCGTAAGAGAGCAGGAAAAAAACAAGACTTAAGGCTGCGGCCGCTATTGAACGCATTGGTTTACTCTTCGTTTTTAGCATCCAGTGGGATATTTACCGCTGAGGGAATTATAACGTTTCCTGGCTAAGGCAAATTTGCTAGAGCTAATGCTAAGTTCTGCAAAATCTCGAAAGTGTCAAATCCCTACGAGAAGAAACAGAACGTCAATAGGGAAGGAGCCTGTTACAGGTAGCCTGGGTGAGGTATCCTCGTCGCCAGTGGAGACATCTCCACTAGGGTCCTCTCTCAGAGTCTGCCGCCTTTTTCTGATTCTGGGCTTTGATTTTCAGCTCGCCCGAGGCGCCAGAACCCAATCGCACAAGCGTTTTATAGACGTGGCATTGATTTTGTAATCGGTTAACCATGGAGAGAATTAGATGAAGTTCAGTTTCTGGGCATACGGCATACTTGCAATCGCCGCTCTTGCTCTTGTCTTATATGTCGCAGCAACTCAAGCTGGGCTGAAAGAAGTCGGTCAAAACTTGTGGTTTCTGGCGGTGTTCATAGTGGTGGCGTTTATCGCCTACATGTTCACGAAGTTGCTGTCTAGGCGATAGGGAAGGGGGATGCAAAACGAATAGCAAGTCGGTCTCTTCCAGCATTGATAGAATCGCTGACAAAATCCGTAAAGTTCGAAATAGCATCAATTCAGCAGAGCAACTCTATAGTGTCAGCTTGACTAAGGCGAAATCTAATCTTGCTGAAGTCTTGGCCGACTTTGTGAATGATGTCAACGAAGGCAAGCTGTTGGACAGCTATGAAGACAAGCTCTGCGTGCCCGAATTTGAAGCCTATGAGCAAGTTCTCAGTGAACTTATAGAGAATGCAACAGAATATGAAAATGAGTTAAAGAAATCGCTTGTCAGTGTGCATCGATTGAGAATGACCATAAATGAAGCCGAACGACAAAGAAGAAAGGCACGTGTCCTTTTTCAGATTGAGAGAAAACCCAACGACGCTATTTCCCTTCTTAAGGGCGAAGCAGAGAATATATGCAAAGCTAGGTCTGATATGGAGGCTTCAGAGGCTGACGAAAAAAGAAAGGTGAGCTTTAGACTTGTTGAAATCTACGTTGGTTGGTTTGTCGGCCTACTAATCGCATATGTCACATACTTGGGGATCTATCATCAGACACCAATTGACCAGAGTTTTGTTTTAGGCTTCACACTTCTCTTCATACTCGGATGTGCTCTTATCTACGTTGCAATAGGTGCATTAGCAAGAGTGAAAATCGAGAATGCCAAATCGGATAGTCAAGAACGAGCCTCCGCATGAAAATGAATACTTTCCCTCTTTCATTGGTTTTCCCGTGGCATTCATACTGGGAAAACAAAGCCACGACGATGATTGGAGGTGTAAAGCAACGGATCTGTCATCATTGGTCCAAGAATTTGCTGAACAGGTATCATTAGACCACATTGAAGTCTATAATGAAGCGAGTATTCAATATGAATTGGCTATTTTTCTCAGGCGAGAATTGCCCAGGAATTACAAGGTCCAGCTTGAGAGAAACATCGACTACTTCGGTTTGGACAAGGGCGAGTTTCTGAAAAGAGAGATGGACATAGTGGTTTCTTGTTCGAGTAATGGAGAAAAGCATTGCGTTGAACTGAAATTTCCAACAAACGGACAATACCCAGAGCAGATGTTTAGTGCCTGCAAAGACATAAAATTCTTGGAGCAATTAGTATCAGCAGGCTTCGGTGAATCCTTTTTTGTTATGTTTGCAGACGACCCTCTATTCTACACGAACAAGGGAGATTCAGGCATTTACTTGAGTTTTCGCAAAGAAAAATTGATAAAAGGATCAATCCAAAAGCCAACTGGAGAAAAGGATGAGACCCTACATTTTAGTGGAACGTATGCAATCCAATGGAAAGAGGTAGCTAACGGTCTGAAGTATTTCGTAGTCAGAGTGGATTCAGCTTCTCTGAAACTTTAGAACAACTCGTTGTCCACATCAATCCCGCACTATCGTTCAAACATATGCTAGTGTTCAGCGTTGTATTCAACATTTGCTAATGAATCGAGGTCTTTTTCATTTGCTTCTCTCAAATGCGATGTCTTCCAAACTCGTCCCTAGGTGAAGCGTGAATTTCGCAGTGGCAGGTTTGAAGTTCTGGGGTAGAACGGAATACACCAGTTCAAAATCACCAGGTCCTTTTATTTCATAGAAATATCCACCATAGTCGACAAAAGGAGAAAGGCTTGGATATGCTACGTTTGGCAAACCATGGTCAACGAAGAACCCATCAAGATAGCGGTATGAGTTTGGCAATATGATTACGTTTGGGAAATTGACACCTTTCCACTTCAATTCAACTGTTTCGAAAATTGTTTCTTCTCCAGTCTTGATGTTCCTAATACTCCTCAAGTATGCAAGGCAGCTAACTGCAGATTTCCATTTGTTGCGATTTCTAGCTTTTATGTGGAAGAAACGGGCTGGTCGATTTGTGGGGATTCTCATGACGTCTTGGAAATCCTTTATTTCTCTTTCCAAGGCTATTTCGTTCTTCCAATGCGGATCCCATTTTCCTTTAACATAGTCCGCAACAGCTTCAGGCAGGGTGCGTCTGTTCGTGAATGGCACACAATTAGCTTGAATGAACTTGAGGATTCCATCATCACTTTTGACACCTTTCTCCTGAAATGCCACAACTGGTAGGTCTAGAAATGAAGAAATGGCAAGTTCTTGATGAGAAAACAGGCTACCTCGGTATACTAATTCGGCATTTCCAGCAGCTATTTGTTCCCTTTTGAAGTCTATGAAAAGGAAGTATTCGGAAGTCTCGAGTTGGCTGAGAATATTCTCTTTGACACCTTTCAGTGTCTGCTCTTCTACAGCTATGTAAGGGTCATAGCCTAATCGGTCTAGGCGTTCTTTGATGCTCTGAACTATTTCTACTTCATTGCTTCCTTTCTGTTGCCCACAACTGATGAAGATCTTTGCCTTCGTCTCGTCTTCACTCATGACTTTAAGTCATCCACCGCAAGTCTTAAAAAACTTTACCTTTCATCAGCTTTTCTGTTGTTTCTTCCATTTCTGCTTCAATAAAGCAAGGGTAAACATCCTGAGAACAGTAATATATGTATCGAAGTATGTCTGTAAGCCGGGCCTTTGTTCCTTTTCTATGCTTTTCTGCCATTTTCAGATAATTGAGGTATCCCCTGTGGAGGTGCCTTACAGCATCGCCCATGATCTTCATGCAGGTCTTTTCGATTCTAGATGTCTCCCTTAGCGTAAGGGGTTGTGGCGTTATTCAAATTTGAGTAGGAATGGGGCACACTTTGGATTTTATTATGCTTAGGCGCAGGGTCAAGATGCTTGACGCTGTCAGCACGGACCTTCATCCTCTGTGGCGGTTGCGCAGTTTGCTTCCAAGTATGGGATCTCTGAACGAGCTTTGTGGAGTGATTGGGGGAGGCGGGCTAGGTGGGTTCCGTTTGTTCTGGGTTTGGGGAAGTTTGCGGGTTTCGCTGAGGAGGTTGGGCAGAAGCTTGATGCGGTTCAGAGGGCTACTTGGAGCCTACCTTGTGAGGGAGACTCTGCCCAAGGTTGGCGCTATGGTGGTTGAGGCTCTGGCGGTCATGGCGAAGTATGATCCCTTCTTCGAGAAAGCAGGTATGCTCAGGGTTGACTATGGAAGAGACGAAACGGCTATTGACAAGAATATCAGGGGGTTCTTGGAGGAACGCAGGTTTGATTTCAAGTTAGCCAAGTCAAAAGCCTATTGTCGCAGCTTTTTCAGTGAACTCGATGATGCGGCTAGGAAGGTTTTGACTGAGTATCTCAGAGTTTGTTGAGCAGCCGTTTGTCAAAGTCAAGACGGTGGCGCCTGAGTTGTTGGGGAGGGTCTTTTCTTCTGAGGGGGTTTACCTCTACTGGGTTAACGGTTCAAATCGAAAGACTCCGGACTGCTGTAGGCGCTCTTAAGGTTTGGGTTGTTCTGGATTTTGAACGGTCGTGTTCTAATGCGTGGTCTTTTCTTTTGGTTGTTGCAGTTTTGTTTTGAGGTGATGTGGCGTGGTTGAGAGTTGTCCAAAATGCGGTCGCCCTATTCGTGAGGAGGACTGGGCTTTCTGTCCGTATTGCGCCAGCCCTGTGAGGCAGGGAGCATCTAGAAGAACTGACTTTCCGACTGCCGGAGGTGTCCTATTGATCATCGCTGTTTCAGTGTGTGTTTTTGCTGGGGTAATGGCTACCATGATCTTTGCCGCAACTTGCAACTACCATTACTATGGCGATACTTGTTCCCCGAGGTATGAGGACTTGGTTGCTGGTGGAGGGGGGATTCTGGCTTTTATTTACGGTCTGGCTGCAGGGATCTTTTCACTGAAGAGAAAAATGTTCGCACATTGCGTGACCGGAGGAGCTGCTACGGTGGCTGAAGGCTTTCTGCTTATCCTTGCTTTCGCTCAGCAATGGGACAGTTCATGGGTTGTTGGGATGATGTTCGGTATTCCCATTATTCTACTGTCAAGCGTGGGCCTGTTCTTTATCTCACTGTCCAAGAATGAATACAGGTAGGACAAGCTTCATGCATCCCCAACTTTTTCCACGTTCTCCTAAGCGCAAGCGGTAGCTGAATGAAGACGGAGACGTTCTCCACTATTGTCTTTCCAAACTTGCTCACCAACCCTTCCTCAAGATCAAGACTGTGACGCTTGAGCTGTTGGGCAAGTACGAGAAGCCTTAGAGAAGTATGAGGAATAGAAACAGACGAGAAAGAAACACTAGTTGTAGCGCACAATTTGAAATGCCTTTGTGGTGAAGAACTGGATAGAAATCGCTTTAAGAAAGGAACATCTGAATTTGTTGTCAGCAACTTGCTTGTGGGAGTTTGTTGAATGCCAAGTAAATCTGAGCGAGATGGCGTCAAACAGTACGTTCATGATGAGCAGAAGCGCCTCAATAATCCTCCGGTTGGTCTAGTTACTGCAGAAACAGACAGACTAAATGGCAAGATAACTTACGAGTTTGATCCGCATTTGGATCCTCAGCTTCAGTGGGCTGGAAAAAAAGAAGGCACAACCTTCAAAGTAGACACAGTCGCATTGCACGTTCATGAAAGAATAGACCCATTAACAATCATCGAAGCAGTAAGAAAAAGAGAGCTACACGAACAACAGAGCCTATTTCATTGGTTTGAAACAAAAGAAAATAACCCACCAATTAGAGAAGCAATAGAATTCTACAAACACTCTCAAGGCTGGTCAAACAGACTAATCGCGGGCGACTCCTTGCTAGTAATGAACTCACTTCTAGAAAAAGAGGGCATGGCTAGCAAAGTCCAGATGATATACATAGACCCTCCTTATGGTATCAAATACGGATCAAACTTCCAGCCTTTTGTAAACAAAAGAGAGGTAAAAGACGGGAAGGATGAAGACTTAACTCAGGAGCCAGAAATGATAAAAGCTTTCAGAGATACATGGGAACTCGGAATACACTCATATTTGTCCTATCTTCGAGATAGACTTCTTCTTTGTAGGGAGCTTTTGAATGAATCTGGAAGCGTTTTCGTCCAAATTGGAGACGAAAATGTTCATCACGTTAGAGAATTATTGGATGAAATATTTGGAAAAGACAATTTTATCTGCGTTATCATACTGAAAAAAACAAGTGCGCCGACTGATAAATTTATTCCAACTGTTTCTGACTTCATTATATGGTATGGAAAGGATAGGAACAAGACCAAATATCATCCTCTATACCTTGAAAAAATACCAGGAGAGACCCAAGGATACGTTTGGGTTGAATTACCGGAAGGAACAGAAAGAAAATTAACTAATTATGAGTTATTAGACCACTCAATCCTTCCTGAAGGATCCAAAGTATTTGCAGCTAGCGATGCTACTTCTAGTCATGAGTATAGCTTAGGAAAATTACCTTTCGAATTCAAAGGCAAGTCATTTGGTCCAAGAGGACGATATTGGACTACCTCTCCACAAGGAATGCAGAGAATAGCGTCTAAGAACAGATTTATCGTAGTAGGAAACGTTTTGTTTTACAAACGATATTGGAGCGATTTTCCACACTATCCTTTATCAAATATTTGGACGGACACAAGTAGCAGTTATGGACAACGAATCTTCGTAGTTCAAACAACCCCGAAAACAATACAGCGATGTCTATTAATGACAACAGATCCGGGAGATTTGGTTCTTGATCCGACTTGCGGATCGGGAACAACCGCTTATGTGGCAGAACAATGGGGTCGTCGCTGGGTTACTTGTGACACTTCCAGAGTAGCGATTACCCTAGCTAAGCAAAGGCTAATGACAGCTATCTTTCACTACTATGAACTTGTTTATCCAAAAGAGGGTGTGTCAAGCGGGTTTAATTACCAAAAAGTTCCGCACATTACTTTACGTTCAATTGCAAATGACGAATCTCCTGAAGAAGAAACACTTTACGATAAGCCACGCGTAGACACTTCTAGAAAGAGAATAACAGGGCCATTCACGGTCGAAGCGGTTCCATCTCAAAGAGTTAGAAGTTTTGAGGAAATCGAAAACGCTACCCAAGAAGCTGATGTGAGTATCGCACGTTCTGGAGAGACCATGAGGCAAAATGATTGGATTGCTGAACTTCTTTCAACAGGAATCAGAGGAAAAGGCGGCCAAACTCTAGAATTCGCTAGAATTGAAGTCCTCGGCGGCACAAACTGGATTCATGCCGAAGCAGAAACCAAAGACGGAAAGAAAGCAGTAATTTCATTTGGACCAGAATATGCTCCTCTGGAAAAAAGACAGGTCGAGTTAGCTATTGAGGAAGCATTGGAATTAGTTCCTAAACCAAAATTAGTCGTTTTTGCATCTTTTCAATTTGATCCTGACGCGGCGAAGAACATTGATGAGTTGAAGTGGCCTGGAGTTGAAGTGCTTAAGGTTCAAATGAACACCGACTTGCTTACATCTGATTTGAAGAAGAAGCGGGCCAGCAACGAATCCTTCTGGCTCATTGGTCAACCAGATGTGGAAGTCAAGAAGCAAGGAAACAAATACGTTGTCGTTGTCAACGGATTCGACTATTACAATACAAAAACTGGCGAAATCGAATCAGGCGACGCATCAAAAATAGCCATGTGGGAACTAGACACAGACTACGACGGAAGAAGCCTCTACCCAAGACAGGTTTTCTTCCCCATGGCAGGTGCCGACGAAGGCTGGAGCAAACTAGCCAAGAACTTGAAAGCCCATATCGACGAGGAACTAATCGAAAACTATCGAGGAACCACCTCACTTCCCTTCAAACTCGGAGACAACAAGCAAATCGCGGTTAAGATAATCGACGACCGAGGAATCGAATCACTAAAAATCATAAAGGTCAGAGAATGACAAACACAACAGACCACCTAATAATCTGCGGTCCTTATGAAAAGCCAAAGCAACATCTGAGTTACAATAGAGAAATCAGAAAGTTCGAGTTAGTTGATGGGCGAAGGCGAGCGGGCTATATTGTTGCTACTGAGGATTCTAAAGCTTATGATGACCCAGGACATTTCATTGCACTGGAAGAGGTCAACAAGATTCGAGAAAGAGTGGATAAGTGGCGAGACGCAGGCTACCCTGGAATCACAACGGTAACAAAAGAACTGTTGGAGCACTGGAAAAACCCAGACAGAGAACCCAGACTATTCTTCTGCCAAATAGAAGCAATAGAAACTTTAATCTGGCTGGTGGAAGCACCCGAAAGTGAAAGACAAGGCTTAGACATCCATAGCGACGGTAGTCCTTTCCAAAGACTATGCTCAAAAATGGCAACAGGCAGCGGCAAAACCATAGTCATGGCAATGCTGATTGCTTGGCAAACCATAAACAAAGCCACATACCCCAAAGACACGAGATTCTCAAAAAACATCCTCGTAGTAGCCCCAGGACTCACCGTAAAAAGCAGGTTAAAAGTGCTTTACCCATCTGACCCACAGAACTACTACCAAGCCTTCGACATAGTCCCATCAGACATGTTCGACAAACTCCGCCAAGGCTGCATCAAAATAGTAAACTGGCACATGCTTGCATGGGAATCGGAAGACCAAATCCAGAGAAAACACACCGTTGATAAACGAGGCGCAAAGAGTGATGAGGCTTACACCCGAGAAGTCCTTGATGATATGGCAAACGCCAAAAATATTATCGTAATCAACGACGAAGCCCACCACGCATGGCGAATAAACCCCGAAGCAAAAGGAAAATACACAAGAGAAAGAGACCTGAAAGACAGCGCAGAAGAAGCCACAGTATGGATAGGCGGCTTAGACCGTATCCACAAAACTCGCAGAATTCTCAGATGCCACGACTTCTCCGCCACACCTTTCTTGCCTTCAGGCGAAAAAGCAAGCGAGGAAAACCTGTTTGGGTGGATAGTAAGTGACTTCGGTTTAAATGACGCCATCGAATCTGGACTTGTAAAAACACCCAGAGTCGTCATCAGAGATGACGGAAGACTCACCAAAGAAATGAAATCAAGATTCTACCACATATACAACGACCCAGAAGTAAAGAGCGACATAAATAGACCAACAGAACCCCACGAACTCCTACCAGACCTCATACTAACAGCTTACTTGCACCTAGGCAAAGACTGGCGAGAAACCCTGGAAACCTGGAAAGGAAAAGTCGAAACCCCTCCGGTGATGATTACAGTATGCAACAGAACAGAAACAGCAGCACGCATCGAATACGCTTTTAACCACGGAAAAATCAGAATCGACGAACTAAATGACACCAAGAAAACTCTCAGAATAGACTCCAAAATCCTAGCGGAAGCCGAAAGCAAAGAAGAAACAACCGAAAAGCAAGCCGAAGAAGACGAAAAGAAACTCACCAAAACCGACAAAGGCGAGTACCTCAGATTGCAGGTAGACACAGTCGGCAAAGTAGGGCAACCAGGAGAACAAATCCAAAACGTCATCTCAGTTGGCATGCTCACAGAAGGATGGGACGCCAAAACAGTCACTCACATCATGGGCTTAAGAGCCTTCACAAGCCAACTCCTCTGCGAGCAAGTGGTAGGTAGAGGACTTAGAAGAACATCATACGATGTTGACCCTGAAACAGGATTGTACGCACCAGAATATGTCAACATTTTCGGCATACCCTTCACTTTCCTCCCACACGAAAGCAGCGGAGACACACCGCCTCCACCACCAAAGCCGAGAACGAGAATCTACCCCGACGACGAAAAGAGACAATACGAAATCACGTGGCCAAACATCGTGAGAATAAACCACACTTATACGCCCAAACTCACACTCGATGTGTCAAAGATCAAACGAATAGAACTTAGACCCGAGGATACCCCACTGAGTTCAGACCTGGCTCCGATGATCGACGGCAAACCAAACGCCAAATTCCTATTTGAAATTAACCTTGCAGACAAAACAGTCGAAAACTATCTCAAAGCTGTAAGAAGACAGAGGCTAATCTTCGAAATATCGCGTGAAATCTACGATCAGATGAAACCCAGTTGGCAAGGCAACAAAGAATACTTGCTCATACAACTAGTCAAAATCGTCGAAGACTTCATCGCTTCAAACAAAATATTCATCTATAGCTTAGCCTACCGCGAAGACGACCTCAGAAGAAGACTGCTAATTCTACTGAACATGAACAAAATCGTCCAGCACATCTTCAACGCTATTAAATTCGAAAACACCCAACAAGTCGTACCCATATTCAATAAAGAAATCCCACTGAAATCCACGCAAAATATGATGACGTGGTTCACAAGCAGACCATGCGAACACGCAAAGAAAAGTCACATCAGCCAAATCGTCGTGGACAGCACATGGGAAATGTCCGAAGCCTTCGAGCTAGACAAAAACGAAAAAGTCATCTCATGGGCCAAAAACGACCACCTAGGCTTCGTCATAACTTACGTATTCAGAGGAGTCATCCACAAATACTATCCGGACTTCCTCATAAAACTCTCAAACGGAAACACGTTAATCTTAGAAGTGAAAGGAAAAGACGACCAGCAAAACAAAACAAAAAGAGAATACCTAAACGAATGGGTCAATGCAGTAAACTCTGACGGACGATTCGGAAAATGGAGCTGGGCAGTCTCATTCAGAACCTCCGACATCAAAGACATAATCAACAAACACTCAAACCAAACTGCAGCACGCACTTCAAATGGAATATCTTGAAACCGTCTAGTGGGAACTGAATCAAAGCTCTAGCCAATTCACAATCAAAGCCTACTTATACAGTTGCGGAACGAGATTCAGAGACTACTCTCAAAAAGGAAAACACAGCTTCACCCTGAAACAACAGAAAGGCAAGGGCTACATGAAAGCCTGATGCTCTATCCATTCATCCCAAACGCAAATTTGGCCATTGCTCCTCAACGAAGACTCTAGGCTCGTAGAACCAACTATTCTCCTTTCTCATGTACGTCCAGCTTTTCGGCGACAACCGATGTCCTATATTATCTGGATCAATCGCAATAACGCTGACCTGTAAGGTAAGCTCCTCACCGCTCTTCTTACATTGCTCAGTGACCGAGAAATTGCCATTCACCAATCCGTCAGGTTTCGGTCCAAACGTCATTTCAGTCTCATCGTTGTAGTATCCCTTTGGATCTGGGATCAGTCCCTTGTCTCTTCCTCCGAGAATCATTCTGACTCTCACTCTAACTCTAACAGGATAATCATTAAAGTTCCACATGTTGAAGCCTACACTGGGAAACCGACGTTGAAAGTTTGGAGGAAGGTAGCGTTCGCTCTCGGCATCATATATCCTTTGAGTCACCTCAAAAAACACATTCGGAAAACTGTACTGCTTTCGACTCTGGCTGTTGGAGAACGCTTTCCACTGATCAGGCAGGTAGTATCGACCCATTTCCCGATAAATCTCACATTTCAATTCAAAACTGCTCAGATGCTCGAATATGGTGCTCCGACTCAAACCTGTCTTCTTCTCAAGCTCCTCAATAAGATGCTTGGACCGCATCCCTGGATTTTTCTCCAAAACAGTCCGAACGGCAGTCCAAATATCCATTCTTTTACCATCGGACAATTTCCACTCACAATCCGTGTATAGCAGCAGTTTTTCTTATAAATTCTAAGAAGGCGCAAAGATGGTTGAACTTGAAACAAGAATAACCTCGTCCGGTGTTCTGTACATACCCAAGGAGATAAGACGGTGCTTTGGCAGATCAATGAAGATCATACCAAACGCCACAGCCGCCTTGTTCTTTCCCGCCGAAACCGCTTATGAAGACGTTCTAGCCAGCCTTGACATCATCCGCCAAGACATTCAGCATCGCTTGAGAATGCAGCAGCGCACGCAAAGAGGTAGTGACCTTAAGTTAGAGTCCTAACGAGAAGACTAGCATTACAGCTACTATCTTCACAAAAAGGACAGAATCCAGCGTCAGAAGCTGAAGCCAGAACCCAGGAGTTTCCCAAACGTGACTACCCCTGAGAAGACTTGTGGCGATTGCGCAAGATTCAAAGTTCCAGACGCTGGATGTCCGAGCTATGAATCTTTCAGCGAATATGTTGATGGCCGTCCTCTCATGGATGCAAACTGTGCAGCCTGCAGTGATTTCCATCATGCAAGAAAGACAAAGGGCAAGAGGGAGAAGCAGCCGGAGCACAAGTTCTGCGGTGTTGCTGAAGAGGGCCCTTTTGAAGCCATCTATCACAACGACAAGCCGATGTTTTTGGTTAGAATAAAGGATGGCTTCAACATTGTTGAAAGCGTAACTAACCAGGGACATAATGTCGTTCCGAAAGAGATCGGTGAGTTTCCCTATTCCCCATATGGTTACTACGAGCATGCCATACCCAACCGCGAGGACTTGTTCTGGCGTGTTCAAAACGAGTTTGACATGTTTGTAGACATTGACCAGATATGGAAGGATTACGGCGCAGCTTGCGTGCTTCTCTCATATCAACAAGAGAAATTGTTGACCGTACCATATCCATTTCTGCTAGGAGACAACGAAACAGGAAAGAGCAGCTTCCTAGGCGTACTGGGGGCACTTTCGTATCGGCCTCTTCTTGCGGTGACACTTCCAACCGCAGATATATACGGTTACTTAGGCGTCAGCGACTCTCCAGGCGTGATCTTGGAAGATGAAGCTCAAGGGCTCGACAAGGACTTTGAGAAAGTCAAAATTTACAAGGCAGGCTATGCCCAAGGTGCCGTCGTCCCACGTACATTGATGCTCCAGCACGGACGAAAAATCGAGTTCTACCGCTGTTTCTGTCTCAAAGGCTTTGCAGCCGAAAAGATACCGGCGGTGAAAGGCTTCAACGAAAGATGTGTTCCTATCTCGATGTTTAATGGCGAACCGAAGAAACCCTGGACGGAACGCGACCTTAAGGATACGAACCGGATCTACGAGTTAAGGAATACACTTTTGAAATGGCGTTTGGCAAGTCGTTTAGAATGGTCACTGCCTGAGCCTGAACTGCCGTTCAAAGGGCGAATGCGAGAACTCTGGAGACCCACTCTTCAAGTAACCTATGGGCTTTCAGTTTATGAAACATTGTTAAATTTTGCTACCAAACAAGCCGAAGAAAGATTGACTGGAAAACAGAATACGTTAGAAGGTCACTTGGTCCAAGTCGTCGCCGGGCTATACGCCAATAAGCCAATACCTTTCCATGATGTTTGGAACACTCTTAAAGAAGACCTGGAAGCAACATCCGACGACAAGAAACCGCATCAAATGGAAACAGCGGAGTTTCTCACAATAACAAAGTCAAGGATCGGCTATCGACTTAGAGAAATCTTGGGGGGTCAGTCAAAAACAATCCGTTTGAAACAGGAAGGAAAGAAAGATGAGGAGTCCCCCAGATTCAAAGCCTACGAATTCGATGGGAACAAACTTAGACGTGTTGTCAAAAGCTACGGTTTTAAACTCGTAACTAAGTCACCGAGTTTTCCCACTTCCGAAGGTGTCCCCGCCTCTGAAACTATGGAAAAAGACCATGAAATTTCCATGCCTAAACCTAATGATACACCTCTGGAACTCGGTAAACTCGGTGACTCGGTTACGACTTTGCCTGAGACTAAAGACTTTGCGCCGCAGGCCACTTGCAGCGGGTGCTTGAACTTCCAGCGCGCAAGCTGCGTGCATCCTAACCCGCAGATGATTTTTCCAACGGCAGTCTATCCAACCATCTGTAAGGGTTTCTCAAAAAAGGAGCAGCAGGGTAATGACTCAAGTTAATGCTGCGAAACGCTTTCATCTCGATCCCACGTGCCACAACATCATCCCAGAATCAGCTGCAAGGCAACAAACTCACGCTGGATTTGTAGAAAGTGCGAAAAGAGGCTGCAAAAGAGACTGCACGATCCCGTGGGAGAAACACCTGGAGGAGACAGAATGAGAGGAAGAAAGAGGCTGGACACGGGCACGCTCGTTATGGGAGGTTTGCACAGGGACGCTTTTGAATGGGCTTGTCGGCAGTATGAAGACGCCGACTATGTGCTTGTGCGTTTTGAGCTGGATGTCGACGGTTACCACTGGAAGGCGGTTTACGTGAGGGCTGAGGTGCTTGAAAAAAAGATACTAGGGACCCCCCGACCGTGTCTCTGTCTCTGCCCCAATCAGGTGAGGTGCCAAGACCATGAGCTTATTCACTTCTGAAACAAGCAGCGTCCTCCAAGAGCCTCAGTGGCTTCAGCCCCTCTCGGATCCACCAGGTGGCAGACCGATTTGCCGCGAGGCTGACTTGAAGCTGATGGCCAGCCACCTTACTGACCTGTTCAGAGCGAGCCAAGCGAGAAACCTGTTCATCTACGGAAAACCCGGCACGGGAAAAACCGCTTGCGTCAAATACGTTCTTAGCGAGGTCGCCAGACACGCCTCTGAAACAAACGCGCCCGTTCTAACCGCCTACGTGAACGCTGGCAAGACCAGAACCCCCTACTACACTCTGGCGGAGATCGTGAAACAGCTTGGTGTGACTGTGCCGAGCGCCGGCTGGCAGATGTTCCGTCTGAAACGAGTCCTTGAAAATCTGCTAATTGAGAAATCCGTTCTTCTAGCGATTGATGAGGTTGACAGTATCCTCTTCAAGGAGAAGGAGCCTCTTGTCTACTACCTGAGCCGCCAGCCAAAAACAACTATGATTCTGATCAGCAACGACGTGGACGACATCGTGAAGCTGCCTGAAAGAGCATTGAGTACGCTTCAGCCGGTTCTCATATATTCGGGACCTTACACTCGGGACGAAGTCACACAGATACTCAGGGATCGTGTGGAGCATGCTTTCAGGCCCAACGTAGTTGCGGACAAGCTGCTGGCCACAGTTGCGAAGACGGTCTGCGACATTGGAGACATCAGGTTTGGCTTCCGCGTTTTGCTTTCAGCTGCGCTGTTGGCGGAGAAAGGTCGGAGGCAGGCGGTTGAAGCAGGCGACATAGCCTCAGCTGTTGAAGAAGAAAATAGAGTGCGGAAAATCAGGGATCTCGACGTCTTGAAGCAGAAGCTACTCGATTTGAAAAGAAAGTACCACAGAGACTAGCCCCGCTTGAAGATGACGCGACTTTGACTGACAAATGCCCCCACGACGACTCTGACCCGCCGAACTTGGTTAAGCATTCGGTGAAGGGAGAGTTGTGTTGCCCTCAATGCGGGTCCATGCGAATCTACAAGGACGGAATGCGTTACCTTAACGACTCCCGTAGCGTTCAACGCTGGCTTTGCCGAGACTGCGGCCTCCGCTTCAGCCTCAGCAACGAGAAACCATTACAAAAAAATTCGCACTGGCAGATAAATACGGCAGGCCACTCTACTTCTAGTCGTCAAATATGCGCTCTTGACAGAAGAGTGGAAAATTTGGCCGCAATAGAAACCAAAGCTGTTGTGGGAGAAGTAAAAACGTTACAGGAAACGACCTCAGACATTGACGCTAGAGTTACACAATACGAATGGAAATGCAGGAAACGTGGTCTGCAGCAGAATACGATTGACCTAAGGAAATATCACTTGAGCAGACTGGTGAAAGATGGGGCAAACTTGAACAGCCCTGATACTGTAGAGACTGTCCTAGCAACTAAAGACTATAGAACTCCAACAAAATGGCTTCTGGTGAATGCATACCGCTCATACTGCAAAACATTCAACATCCAATGGGAACCAATAAGAATAAGATACCAACCAAAGATGCCCTACATCCCCACAGAAGAAGAATGCAATATCTTCATAGCAGGACTCTCCAGGACGATAAGCGTTTTCTGCAGAGTCCTGTTTGAGACAGGCGCCAGACGCGGCGAAGCATGCAAGATGGAATGGACAGACATCAATGAAGAAAAATGCACAATCGCAATAAGCCACCCCGAAAAAGGCTCTAACGCCAGAGTAAACAGAGTCTCAAGAGAATGCATAGACCTACTCAAAAGGTTACCCAAAAGATATGGGAACTACGTGTTCAGTCCGATGTCTGGAGCCTATGACGGAAGCTTCTGCAGACAAAGAAAAAGAATAGCAGAGAAAAGTGGAAAGCCTCAGTTCCTGAGAATCCATTTCCACACTTTCAGGCACGTTCGAGGAACCCTAGACATTCACAACAACATTCCATTGTTTGAAGTGAAAGAGAACCTTGGACACCGATGCGTGGCAAACACAGAAAAATACATTCATTGGAATCGGCAGCTCTACCATGAAAGGAACGATAGATACCATTTCGCATCAGTATCCACTGACGAGGAAGCTGGCAAACTCATAGAAACTGGCTGGCAACATATATGTAACAATCCTACAACTGGTAGCATGCTGTTCAGAAAGCCCAAGTGAGTCAGGCATATGGATAGAAAAGCAACCTATTCACTAGAAAAACACGACATTAAGTTTAATAGGTTGCCCGTGTATAAAACGAGAAAGGTGTCTTCCATGGAAAAACAAGCACAACAAAGCGGTTACATGTGGATTCCAGGCGCTACAACCATCGGTTTGGCATACGCAGATGGTGTAATCCTAGCCTCTGAAAAACGAGTTTCCTATGGTTATCTCGTTGTTAGCAAAGGGGGCAAGAAGGTCTTCAAAATCACTGGCAGCATAGGTGTAGCATGTGCCGGCTTGATCTCTGACATGCAAGTCCTTGCCCGGGAAGCCGAAGCCTACTCGAAACTGTTTGACTTGGACATCGGGAGACCTATCTCTGTAAAAGCAGCAGCTAAACTTATGTCAAACCTGCTTTTCAGCCGTCGGCTTGCCCCATTGATCACACAGACTATCGTTGGTGGAATGGACGAGGAAGGGCCGTCGATCTATGTGCTGGATGTTCTTGGTTCAGTCATACCTGACAAGTATGCCGTGGTGGGTTCTGGGACAGAAATCGCTGTAGGAGTGCTTGAGGAAGGTTACAAGGATAACATGGCGTTTGATGAAGCCAAAGACCTTGTTGTAAGAGCCGTAAAGTCCGCCATAAGCCGTGACATAATGAGCGGCGACGGTATAGATTTTTTGATAATATCAAAGGATGGAACACAGGAAGAATCAATAAAGTTCTAGAAAGAAACGTTTTCCTGCAAAAGTTTAATCTGCACTAAAATCATTAGCCTAGTGGAGAAGCTGCATGTCAAACGGAGAGAGCAAAGAGTGTCTTTTGAACTGAACAAAGAAGAAGGTAAGTTTCTAGTGAAGCTTGCTCGACGAGCAGTCGAAGAATACTTGGAGACGAAGAAGGTCATAGAGACTCCCGAGAGAGTTCCTGAAAAGCTTCTTCAACCGTGCGGCGTATTTGTGACGATAAACAGCGTAGAACATAAAGAAAAAGAGCTGCGGGGATGCATCGGCTACCCATATCCAACCGATCCGTTGGTTGAGGCAGTCATACAATCCGCTATCAGCGCAGCAACCCAAGACCCACGCTTCAATCCACTCTCAAAAGGTGAGCTTTGCAAAGTGGTCTTCGAGGTTAGCGTTCTTACCCCACCACAAGTGCTTGAAACGAAGAAACCCAAAGATTATCCATCCAAAATCAAAATCGGCGAAGACGGCCTAATCATAGAAAGAGGGATGTTCAAAGGTCTTCTACTTCCACAAGTGCCTGTTGAATGGAACTGGGATCAGGAGGAGTTCTTGTGTCAATGCTGTATTAAAGCAGGTCTACCTCCAGATAACTGGTTGCTGCCTAGTACTAGGATCCAGAAGTTTCAAGCCATAATTTTTGAAGAAGAAACACCAAATGGAGAAATCAAACGTAAGGCTCTCGGCGGAACATAGATCCATGCGAGTCTATTTTTCACCTTGCGGAATTGGCTTAGGGCATGTTGGAAGAACGGTTCCAATCGCAAGAAAACTGCTGCAGAAAAATGCTGCAATTGTGTTCTCCACCTATGAAGAAGGCATAGGCTATGTTGAAAACGAGAAGCTTCCTGTCATAAGAGCTCCGCCTGTAGGGTTTCAAGTCAAACCAGATGGAACCATAGATCTTAGAAGAACAGCAATCAACCCTGGGCCATTTCTTACATGTCTTACGCTATTGAAGCAAATTAACGCAGAAATACGATTCATCGAACGTTTTGGGCCAGATGTCGTTGTCTCAGATTCTCGGGCGTCTTCGCTATTGGCAGCGAGGATGTTGCAGGTCCCCCGAATCTGCATACTGAACCAGTTTCAAGTCATGATTCCACGCAAAGAACACCACCTTCAGTTAGCAAGACTCGCAGACTCCATAACTCTTACACTAATTGGGAAGCTTTGGACCAGTGGAAACACCGTTCTAATTCCAGATTTCCCTTCACCATACACAATATCTCTAGGAAATCTGAACATTCCGAAACCCTACAGAAAAAACGTAAAACTAATCGGACCAATACTGGAAATCCATCCAAACAAGCTTCCAACCAAGGAGGAGCTGCGAAGAAAGCTAAAGCTGCCCACGAATAAGTCTGTCATCTTTGCGCCTATCAGCGGCTCAATCAAAGAGAAGGCCTTTCTAACAGGAATCCTCAGGAAAATTTTCTTTGAATTCCCGGAAGAATATGAAATCGTGATGTCGCTTGGCTACCCGGACGCTGACAGTAAACCTTTACGCTACGGCAACCTAACAATCTTTAAGTGGATTCCAAATCGATTCGAATACTTGAAGACATGTGATATGATAATAGCGCGTGCAGGGCATGGAACGATTACGCAGTCTATGTGTTATGGCAAACCGGCTATACTTGTTCCTACACCCGGTCACACTGAACAGATTAACAATGCAATGCAAGCTAGAGATCTAGGTGTTGCCAAGGTTCTAACTCAGAACAATTTGAGCAAAGAGAGTCTCCTCAAAACTGTCAAGCAGATCATTGACAGTAGAATGTCTGAGGAAGTTGTGGACATACAGAAAGAAGTTCTGAAATACGACGGGCTTGAAAATGCTGTCAAAACAATAATCCAGGTTGCTGAATCCTGAGCAAGTGTTTTAAAGTTAGGTTAGTAGAAAGTGAAAGCATGTTCTTGCCACAAAAGATCTTGGAAAAGAAGCTTATGGAGATGCTTGCGGAGGACTTGGGACATGGTGACATCACTACGGCGTTAATCGCCCCTTCAGGCACTGAAGCTGAAGCTGTAGTAATCGCCAAGGAACAAGGAATAATTGCAGGCGTAGAAGAGGCAAAAACCCTTTGGGAGAGTTTGGGTCTAAGAGTTGAGTGCTCTGTAAGTGATGGTGAAGAAGTTGAGGGGAAGCAAGTTCTGATGAGAGTTTTTGGAGAAGTGCGGACAATACTCTCGACTGAGCGTACAGCATTGAACATTCTTTCTCGGATGAGCGGCATCGCCACTGTGACAAGAAGACTGGTTGAGAAACTTCGAAGAGTCGGGTTGCAGACAAGAATCGCTTGCACACGGAAAACGGCTCCTGGACTGTTGTACTTTGACAAGAAGGCAGTTTCAGTTGGCGGTGGTGACACGCATAGACTCCATTTGGATGATATGATTTTGATAAAAGACAACCATATTGTAGTGGCGGGCGGTATTGAGCAAGCTGTTAGAATTGTTAAGGAAAGGGCTTCATTCACGAAGAAGATTGAAATTGAAGTGACGAAAGCTGAGGATGCCTTAGTTGCGGCAAAGGCTGGGGTGGACATAATTATGCTTGACAATTTTTCTCCGAAACAGGTGGAGAAAGCTTGCGCGTTGCTTAAGGAAGTTAAGCTCTATGAAGGAATCTTGACGGAGGCAAGCGGCGGAATTACTGCAGACAACTTTCTGGATTTCGCTTCAGTGGGGGTGGATATTGTAAGCTTGGGTGAAATAACCAGCAGCGCGAGAGCTTTGAACATGAGCTTGGAAGTCTCTAGAATCACGAGAAAAACCCCATTTTCTAAGCTGAGGGGAGAGCGGCAATCAAGTAGGCCTCGATGAACGCAGCCGCAAGCAGGATCAAAGCGCAAATCGCGATAAATTTGCATGTTTGCAAGATTTCTTTCTTGAACTGATGTTTTATGGCTCGCCAAGTCAACCAAACACTGGCAGCAAAAGCTATGGAGTAGGCCATAAATTCCAGCCATGTATGGGGAGAAATGAAGAGTGCTACAAAAGCAATAAGACTTGGCATGTTATTCTCGTGACCCCAGGCTCCAATTACGAGTCCAGTACTGTACATGATATAGGAACCGATGAGAGGTCCTGCGATCGGTATGAACATTAACAGGCATAGCCTGAAATTGTTTGTAAAAATGAATATGGTGCTTTGCCAAACGGTCATATTTTTCGTTTCGTCTTGCATCTGCTTTAGGTCATTGTTCAAATCCTTTGAATCTTTCGAAGAAAGTGGGGTCAGGACGCCAGCGATTGTTATGGCAATCGATAATAGGAAGAAGACTAGGATGGTCAGGATTCTTTTGGATCTTGATGGGGAATTGCTCAAATTGCTCAAATTCTTAAAGCCTTCTTCAGAGTGTCACGCTTTTGGTTCTATTCTTAAGGCTCGGAACCCTCTTGCAATTGGGTTTAACATTTCACTGATATTAACCTTCTTTAAGACCTCTGATTGGTCCGCTGCGAAACCTCTAACGTCATGTTCCGCTTCCATTAAAGAATGCAAGTATATGCTTTCATCGGAGATTCTGGGCTGACATTTCGATGGTAGACCCAATAGAACTGGTTGGTTCTCCTTCAAGGTTTTCTCACATGCGTATAGTATCGCGTTTGCTCCGGATGTAAGCTCTGCGATCCTTACTGGAACGCTTTCTTTTCCTATGGCTAGGACCTCAATTCCGTGTTTTCGTGTAATCTCGCCTGCAGTTTTCCTTATTCGGGGCAAGATCCTCAAAAGATGCTGTTTGGCAATGGTTGAGATTTTCATATTAGTGAACTGGATGGGTGAAAGCTCTTCAAGTGAAATTGCTCCCAAAGATATGTCGAGGTGTACGACATCCGCCTTTGTTCTTTCAAGCAGGTTTAAGCAGAGTTCAGCTTCATGGACTACCACCTCGTATCCCTTGCTTGCATCTGCGAATATGGGTTCAGGCAGCCAAACTCTTGCTTCTCTGTACGGCGAATCAACCATCACGGCTGCAGTTGCAACGATTGTCAGAGGCTCGAACTCCTCATTCAAGATGGCGGAGGAGGAGTCTGCGGCGACAACTTTCACCTTTTCACCTTTTTCTTAATGGGTAGCCGTTAGGATTTATCTTTGTTGTCTTGTTTACAGCTTTTTCAATTCCATGGCTAGAATGAACATTTCTGCGCTTTTGCCTCGGCTGGCCTTTGGTTTTATCACGTCTACAGTTTGGAAGCTGTTTTTTACTTTTCTAGTGAAATCGTCAAGCATGTCGCCTTGGAAAACTTTGACGAAGAAGTTTCCGGTGGGTTTTAGGGTTTCGAAGGCAATGTTCAAGGCGTGCTGTGCTAGATCTATCTGGCGGGCATGGTCTACTTCCCATATGCCAGAAATATTGGGTGAAGCATCCGAGATCAGGGCGTCGGTCTTTCTGGGTAGGAACTCCAAGATTTGCTGTAATGTCTCCTGTTCGCTTATATCGCCTATTATGGTTCGAACGTTGTGTTCAGCGAAAGGCTCGATCGGTCTTATGTCAACACCCAAGACGAAACCCTTGCTTCCAACGATTCTTCTTGCTGCCTGAATCCAGCCGCCTGGTGCAGCACCCAAGTCTACAACGACGTCGCCTTCTTTTATGAAACGGTGTTTTTCTATGGCTTGAAACAGTTTGTACGTTGATCGGGAACGATATTTCTCTTCTTTGGCCTTCTTGTAGTAATAATCTCTTTTTCTGTCTTGAATCCACGTCTTAGGCAAGACTAACTGTCACCTAGCGCACCCTGCTCGGTCTGAGCTATTGTCAGAAGCCACTCTGTTAGTCTCTCGCAGTCTTGCGGCGAGATTGCGCCTGAAGGGTCACATCTGGGGTCATCTGGGCACATTAGACAGGGGCAGCTGACTATGCAATCTATTGATGTTGGCATCCTCTTTGGGAACAATCTATAGGTCCATCTTCCGTCGCGCAGTTCTTTTTCTCTGCGAATCAAGCTCTTGTTTTCAAGCTTTATGGAAATCCTTGAGCCTTCTCGACTGCTCGCGCCCAGTTGTCTCCACAAGTCTGATTGAAGCACGCCTTCAGGGCCTGTGTTCATCACGAATTGTAAGGCCTTATGCTCAAGGTCGTTACGCTTTGGCATTCACTATCAGTTCCAACTATCTAGCATAAATATGCGTGGTTTTCAAATAAAGATGTTGTGCTTAATGTTGAAGGAAATCATGTTGCAACGCAGTAAGATCAGGGAAAGCAATGATGAAAAATACTGTCTGGGAATAGAATCTTCAGCAGATGACTTTGGTGTTGGAATATCAACTTTCAAGGGTGAGACTCTGGCAAACGTGGCTGATGCTTACATTCCCGCGGAAGGTGGGATACATCCACGTGAAGCAGCTAGACATCATTCGGACGTGGCGAGCAAGGTTCTAGGAGAGGCTTTGAAGAAGTCAAGAATAGGGTCAAGAGAATTGTCCGTCATCGCTTTTTCTCAAGGCCCAGGTCTTGGTCCATGCCTGCGCACAGGCGCAACAGTAGCACGTGCATTATCTTCGTATCTTGCTATTCCGTTGGTCGGAGTGAACCATTGCATAGCCCACATCGAGATTGGGAAGCTGAAAACGGGAGCCAAAGATCCCATAGCCCTGTACGTTTCAGGCGGTAATACGCTAGTAGCGGCTTTCGATTCAGGGCGCTATCGCGTTTTTGGCGAGACGCTTGACATTGCATTAGGGAACTGTCTGGACGTTTTTGCGCGAGAGGCTGGGTTGCGACAGAGGCAAGGCTTGCCGTTTGGAGCGGTTGTTGAAAGGCTTGCTGCAAAAGGTGAAAAGCTGGTTGCGTTGCCGTACACGGTGAAGGGGATGGATCTTTCGTTGAGTGGCTTGTTAACCGCCGCTATCGCCATGCTCAAGAAGGGCGGGAGCGGTCTTGAGGACTTGTGTTTTAGCCTTCAGGAGACAGCATTTGCCATGGTTACGGAAGTTACGGAGAGGGCGTTGGCGCACACAGAGAAGAAGGAGGTTCTCTTGACTGGAGGTGTGGCGGCCAACAAGAGGCTTCAATCAATGATAGAATCTATTGCGGAGGAGCATGGCGCGAGGTTCTGCGTTGTGCCGAGCGAGTTTGCAGTTGATAATGGTGCCATGATTGCTTGGACTGGCGTTCTGGCTTACAAGCATGGTCTGGCAGTGCCTGTTGAGGAAAGCTCTGTTAGGCTCAGGTGGAGGCTTGACGAGGTTGAAGTCCCATGGATAGGCTGAAGAAACCAATGCTGTTTAAGAAAGGCGCTGAGGCCAGCCTTTACGTTGCAGAATGGCAGAACAGAAAGGTGGTCATTAAGAAACGTTTACCCAAGAAGTATCGCCCTTCAGAGCTGGACAAACGAATCCGAACATACCGCACGATTCATGAACCACGGCTCATGCATGAGGCAAAAAGAACGGGCGTGTCAACACCGCTAATCTACCTTGTTGACGCTAAGAACGCGACGATAATAATGGAGTTCATCGAAGGAAAACAGTTGAAAACATCGTTAGACGGCGTTTCCAGAAATGAAAGAGAAAGGCTTTGCCGAAAAGTAGGTGAATCTATTGGCAAGCTTCACAGGTCTGGAATAATCCATGGAGACTTAACGACGTCGAACATGATTCTGACGCCGACAAAGCAGATTTTCTTCGTGGACTTTGGACTGGGCGAGAAGACAAGCGAGCTTGAGGCGAGGGCTGTCGATTTGCATCTGATGAAGAGGGCTCTGCAGAGCACGCATTTTCGTTTTGCCAATGAGTGTTTCGGCAGCGTCATGGATGGATACTTGAGTGTTTTAGGTGTTGGGTTGGCGAAAGCTGTTTTGGGCAAGGTTGAAGAGGTTGAGAGAAGGGGACGTTATGTTACGGGAAGAGTGGCGTGAGTAAACATGGTTTACAAGCTGGAGGGTCGGGTCGTTTTCTTCGCTACCAACAACGTTCACAAGTTTGAAGAGGCCTGCAAAGTGTTGGCAGACCATGGAATTGCAGTGGGTATGCTTCGCGTTAAGAGTTTAGAGATTCAGAGCGACAGTTTGGAAGACATCGCTAAGACAAGCGTTACTTGTGCCTTCAGGAAATGCAAGCTACCGTTGATTGTAGAAGATGCAGGACTATTTGTTGAAGCGCTCAGAGGGTTTCCCGGTCCCTACGCCGCTTACGTCTACAGAACAATCGGCAATAACGGCTTGCTACGACTCATGAACGGTGCAGAAAACAGGAAAGCCAGATTCGAGTCAGCAATTGCCTACCTCTCCACAAAGTCAAAGCCACCCCTCTGCTTCACAGGTGAAGTTGCTGGCGAGATAACCCGGGAAGAACGAAAAGGAAAAGACAAGGCCGGTTTTGGATTCGACCCAATATTCATACCGACAAGTAGTAACAAGACGTTTGCGGAGATGACCATTGACGAAAAAAACGCGTTCTCACATCGTGCAAGAGCTCTGCACAAGTTTGCGAAGTGGTACAAAAGCTTAAGGTAGAAGCTTTTCCGTCATCAACGTTCCAGTTAAAAGATAGCGGAGATATCTCCCGAATTCCGTCATCACATGACCGTTTTCTTCTAAGAATAGACGGGTCAAACCAACTTAAAAAGAGTGATGGAGAATTGTTCTATGGTGAAAAGATGAGTGACGCTAGACCAGTAAGATGCCAAAAATGCGGAAAACCTTTAGGCTACGTGACTGTGTTAGCTAAAGGTCTAACATCGTTTCAGCAACCTATTCAAAACGTCAAAATAGTTGCTATCTGCATGGAATGTTTCCAAAAGAAGTAGTCAACGGGTCAAATTGGCTTAAAAAGACTGATAGAAGACTGTCATAGATGAGAGTGTTGATTCAACGGTATTTGATTAGTCTTCTGTCTGCGTCAAATAGAGTAGGTTCTCGTCTGGGTCAGCAAACAAGGCGGCGTAGCCACCCCAGTATTGTTTCTTTGGCGGTTCCACGAAATTGACGCCTTTTGTCTTTAGTTTTTCGTATTCCTCGTCAACGTTTTCCACCGCCAGATAGATGTTTGGTGCTCCTTCTTTTCGTCCCTTCTTGCCGCCGAGCATTATTGCCAAAGTTGCCGTTCCAGCCAAATCAAAAATAACATAGTTTGACCATTCGTTCTTTATCTTCAAGCCGAGAACATCACGATAGAAACTGATGGCCCTCTTAATGTCAGTCACCTTTATTTCAAGCCAGTTAACTCTCTTAATCAACTAGCACTACCTCTTTCTCAATTCAACAGTGTCTATGTTAGCGGTTAAAAGACTTCCTGAAGTTAAGCCGATTCAGCTATAACTTTTCCGCATTCCGTTGAAATTGGTTGGTGGGGGTGAAGTTTTATCGATTGATCTAGTGTAAGAAATCTCTCGGGCTACCAGCAATCCTTAACGACAAAAATCTTCGACTCTAATATACCTGACAAAACTCTTTAGTGCAGACTAGGCATTGAATAAGAACGGTGAAAAAATGAGACTTGACGATTATTTGTCACAATATGGCGAGCTGAAAGCCTTGTATGAGTTGGTCAAGCAGGATTTCAGGACAAAAGGACTAATTCACCATAATTGGTATCATATACTTCGAGACCTTGCAAGAGCAGTCATAATAGGCGAGGCTGAGAAGGCTAATATGAAGGTTGTTCTAGCCAGCGTGGCACTTCATGACGTAGGCAGATTATTTCCAGACTTAGGAGACGACCATCACAAGGTCGGAGCGGTGAAGGCTCCAGAATATCTGAGAAAAGCTGGCTTCGGAAGCGAGGAGATTAGTGAGATAACCCATTGCATATCAGCTCACGGTCCTAGAGGAATTGAAGAGCCGAAATCTCTAGAGGCAAAAGTGGTCTACGATGTGGATGTGCTTTCTTGTTCTGTAGGCTATATTGGAGTGGCTAGAGTGTTTGACTACTTCATGAGAGAGGAAAATATGGGTGTGAAAGAGATGGTGGAAATTCCAGGTGGCAGAAGCGGCCCTAGACGTGACTTCTACACGGAGACAGGAAAACGTATTGGCGAGAAGGGTCTGAAAAGGGCACGAGAGTTTTGGATAGAACTTGAGCATGAATTGAAAGAAGAAGAGCAGACAGTCAAGAGAATAATCCTGGAATACCAAGGAGATTAACATGTTTCACACGTGATTAGAGAGATCGATCGCAAAACCAAAAACTGGCTGGAGAAGAGCCGATAAAGAATTGCTCTTTTTTCCATTCTACCATTTCTTCAGATACTCAAAAGAATGCTCTGGAAACTCGTGACTCTCGGATTCTTGGTTCACCTTGTGGCAAAAATCAGTAATATCCTTGACAAAGTCGTTGTATTTCTCTCTGAATGCTTCGAATTCAGCTTCAATTCCTTTGGCTATAGGCTTGTCAGTTGATGTCATTATCTCGTGAGCAAACACTTCAATAATCTTCAAGTTTCTCTTGTAGATGTCTAAGACTGATTCAAAACGTTTGTTTTAAGGGTGAAAGTCGAATCTAGCATTTCAAAAGACTTTTGCCTTACAGAGTTTTAGAAACTTTCACACCGAAGACTTTACAGAACCTTTTTCCACCTACGAAATGAATTAAGTATCTGTTTTTCTGTTCTACGCCTTCGACCATTCTTTATTAATCAGTTTTGGCTCGTTCTGTCTTCTGATGTAGAGGGTCAGTTTGAAGGCTGTCCGTTGTTCTTGCTCCGCGATTGTTCGATGAACTTTGCCTCGTCAACTAGTCTCTTCAACTCGTTGAGTCTTGATAGGATTTCCTTTTCGTCTACGTTGGACGTTATGCTTTTCATGGTTAGCGCGGTGTGCTCCGCGACGCGGAACCACCTTCTCCTCTGGACTAGCCTGATCGCGGTCATCTTTCCGTTGACTCTTTGGTGTCCGGTTCTGCATCTGGCTACTCTGGCTGCCACGTTGAAGACTTCCTCAAGCCTGCTAATGTCCTCTTTCGAAGTCTCCGAATGTCTGCATCAACATAGTTTCTGATAGCCTCGACGCGGGTTGAGACGAATCTATTGACTGATACTTTGACCAATAGATGACCCCCCTCCCCTTTTTTATCCACTGATTAATCAGCCTTTTGCCTCAACGTCTTCCAGTTATGCCGAATTGCATCGCTTTGATTGTTGGTTGCGCAACCTGACTCCTTCACGCCTGAAAAAGCGAATTCAGGAACACGCATGCGCGCTCTCAACGTGTTATTCTGCCCATTTCATCTGTTTTGCGCCGACCGTCTCGCATTCCTGTTTTGTGCCTGACGTTAGCTTGTGAATGGCTTCCAAATGCTGCTGGTGATCATAAGTCCAAGCCCCATTCTTGAAAAGCTCGAACGGGACAGTCTCTCTGGACCACTTCCCCGGGCGCAGGTCCTGAAGCACGTATTCATAATTCTCCAAGAGCTTCATTCTCGCAAGTTTCGACAAAGCATCGATGAAGTTACGGAATTCCAGCCTAGGAAGATAAATCTGAGAAACCAACGAGTTTTCGTTCAGTATCTTGCCAAGGATAAACACGAAAGGCTTGTCCAAGAGAGATCGGGCAAACTTTCCCATTTTTTCGCCGTCACTGAATCTGAAAATGAAAAAGAGCATGTCGGACGTTGCTCTATCGAATGGTAATATGGCCGTCTGGAAAGTCTCGATTAGTCCATGTTTGACGATATGTCTTTCATAGTGATAACGAATGTTCTGCAGCGTCGTTCCGAATTTCTTGGCGATGCATGCCAAGCTCACAGTCGCATTTTTCTCCAATTCCTTTATTATGAACAAGTCGGTCTCATCAGCTTTCAAGGGAAAACCCTGTGGATCTTTCAGAGTGTAAGGCAGTTCGCTCTCTGACGAAGAAACCTCATGCAGCCACTTTTCCCAAGGAAACATCCAAGCTTCTTTATCATCGTCAAACCAGCTTCTCGTGAGATTAACCGTGTGAAAGCAAGTCGACCAGAACAACTCCATACCCCGTGTCAGCCCCAGTTTCTCCACTTCCCTCAGGAAATCTTCGAATTCGCCCGTGTGTTCCACGGGAATAACATAGATTCCTACGCATCCCTCAAACATGCCGAAGCATCGGCTCAAGTATATGTAAAACCTGTTGACTTTCAAACAGTCGAAAAGCGTATCCTCTTGCCCAGGAATCGCTTTCGCGAAGACTACCGCCTTTTTCATTCCTAGGTTCGTATGATAAACAGTCGTAAGTAGCCTCAGGTAAAAAGAGGAGGACATGCGCTCAATCCTTGATATGATAGTTCCCCTTGGCACTTTGAGTCCTCTAGCGACTTTTGCGATGTTTCTCGGTCCGTACTCTGCAAGGCCTTCTAGAATTCTCACGTCAAGGTTGTCAAGTTGATGGGGCATGCTTTTCCTGCCTTTACTGTGTTCTTATCGTTGTTATATTTATCTTGGTCCGACCGGCGAATCGATTGGTTCTGCATGTGCGTTCGCAGCAACAAGTGATAAGGCAAACAAGCCAATTGCAAGCGCAATCATGATTGTTTTCCAGTGTCGGGTGACGAACATTCTCCAGTTCAAGCATACCACCTCCTTTTAGATTTGTCGACAATAAAGCTTTCTGGTCGACAAAAATAAAGCTTATATGTGTTCCATTCTAGAACTAAGTTCTATGTCCCTTGACCCTGAGACCGAACGCAGAATACTGCAGTGCGTCGACGAGGTACTAGAAGCGCTCGGGAAAAGCGAAGCACAAACCCTTGTTTCCTATCTTGCAAGAAACCTCGGTCTAAAGAAAAAAGAGATTCCCCGCAAGCCTGAACAATTTTCCAAGGGACTGAACCTGATCTTTGGAGAGCAGGCGGCCAACGTGCTTGAAACCGCAATCGTACAGAAGCTGCTGACAGGCCTGGGAATAGACCCAAGAACGAAACCGACACTTGCAGGGGCCATCGTTATCGTCAAAGCAGAGAGAGAAAAATCCTCCTAAGCTTTGCGACGTACTAATTCTCACCCCCAAAACACAGACACTTGCATCAACATTGAATATGCATATTCAACGAGACCACCGACGAATTTCACGTCAAAGTGGCGCCAGCATTGGACAAGGCGTGCAAGGTGCTAGGGATAGAATTTGAATGAACCGCGGCATGGAAGGCGAGAAACTGCTCAGGAAACGAGATAAATGAAGTGGGCACATAATTCTAGAAGCTAATCAGTAGTCTTAAATATTTGTCCGCCTTCGCTCATACAGAGTTTAAGTGATTCAAGCATGCCTAAACAAGAAAGCGGTAAGTCACATCAGATAAGGCCAATAAGCAAACGTTCTCCAAGCTGGTGCAAATACCAGCCTGAAGAAGTTGAGGCACTAGTGATTAAACTGGCCAAGGAAGGCAACTCCACAAGCCGCATCGGCACAATTTTGCGAGATCAATATGCAATTCCATTGGTTAAACCCATAACGGGAAAAACTATCACCAAAATCCTCACTGAAGCACAACTTGCACCAACGATCCCAGAGGATCTAGCTAATCTAATGAAGAAAGCTGAAAGCCTAAGCGCACACTACGCAAAGAATAGATCTGACGTGCACAACAAGAGAGCACTGCAACTCATAGAAGCAAAAATACACAAACTCTCAAGATACTACAAACGCGAGGGTGTTTTGCCGAAGAACTGGAAGTACGAAGGAAAGATAGCTTCGTTGGCATAGCCTCTCATGTCTTCCAGGAATCTTCAAGCTTTCAGCGTCTCGTTTAAATCCTAAAATCTAGTGATTTAGCCTAACAGGGATTGTCATGGCGATGAACGAGAATCAGATCACGGCATTTTCAGACTCAGCCACCAAAGCAGCGAGGACAATACGTGAAACTGTGGAAGAAGATGGCTTGATTCACGTCTTTTCACACTTGGATGCTGACGGAGTGGCAGCCGCTGGAATTATCGGTAAAGCTCTAGCAAGACTGAACGCTAGGTTTCGGATCAGGATAACACAATGGATCGAGGAAAAGATCATCGATGTTCTCTCAGACAAACCGCAACTGATAGTTTTCAGCGATTTGGGAAGCGGATACATTGATCTTTTGAAAGAGAAACTCAGCGGCTTCAAGGTTGTTATTCTAGATCACCATCAGATTGTCGGTGAGGGTACGGATGATTTTGTGCATGTGAATCCCCATTTGCATGGAATCGATGGCGCACGAGACATAAGCGGAGCGGGTGTAGCATATTTCGTTGCCAAAGCCATAGACAAGGCAAACGTGGACTCAGCACCCGTTGCCATAGTCGGCGCATTGGGAGATATGCAAGATAAGTATGACCAAAGGATGCTAGGCGGTCTAAATGAGAAGATTGTGGAAGACGCTGTCCAATCAGGAAGCTTGACAGTTGAGAAAGACCTGATCTTTTTCGGCAGAGAGACACGGCCGATCCACCGCATGCTATCTTCAACAACCAGCCCATTTATCCCAGGCATAAGTGGTGAAGAAGACAAGAGTCTAGCTTTCTTGGCAAGCTTGGACATAAAACCTCGAACACACGATGACAAATGGAGAGCACTACGGGATCTTTCAGATGATGAGAAGAAGCGATTATGCTCGGCCCTGGCGGATCATCTGCTTTCCAAGGGTTTACGGTTGGAAGTGAATAACCTAATCGGTCACGTTTACATTCTAAATCGAGAGGAACCTTGGACGCCGCTGCGTGATGGAAGGGAGTTTGCAGTTCTGTTAAATGCAACTGGCAGAATGGATAAGGCGGGTTTGGGCGTTGCAGTTTGTATGGGAGATAGAGCTGACGCATTTGAGGCAGCAACCAAGGTACTCGATGATTATCGGAGAAGCATAAACAAGTATTTGAATTGGGTGATGGAAAAACCAGAACGAATGCGAGAACTCGAAAACATTTACGTGGTTTATGGTGAGAGCTTTATCAATGACAAGATTGTCGGCGCAATCAGCAGTATCCTTGCGGGCACTTTGCCAAATCCCGAGAAACCATTAATCGCTTTTGCGAATGTCGAAGAGCAAGGGTTGGCAAAGATCAGTGCTCGTACGGTCGACATGATCGTGGCCAAGGGCATCAATCTGGGGGATATTATGCAGGCGGCAGCTGAAAGATGCGATGGAAAGGGTGGAGGACATAACGTGGCAGCAGGCGCACAGGTCCCATTAGAAAAAATAGATGATTTCATAGGAATCGTCAATGAACTCATCGGGAAAAAGCTGAAAGGTGAAAATGTTGAAAGCCGAGATACTGCTCGACTATGATAACAGCATTATCGCTCAAGCGATTGCAAAAGCAGTCTCACCCGATAATACCAAGACACCGAAAGGTCTCTCTGTTAAGACAGTCTGCAACGGAGGGAGAGTAGCCACAACAATAGACGCTCAAAGAAAATTCGCAACATTCATTGCGACAATTGACGATTTGCTTTTCTGCGTCTCTATAGCTGAAAAAACGATTCAAGCAGCAAGAGAACTAGAATAGGCACTACTGAAGGCTTGATGAATGGTTAGGGATTATACTAGGAATTTGCCACTCTTGTAGAAGAGTTCATTGTCCGCGTAGATTTCCGCGTTTTTCTTCATGTCTTTCAAAATGTCCCAGTGTATCGCTGACTTGTTTAAGGCTCCTGTCTCAGGGTAAGCGTTTCCAAGCGCCATGTGGATCGTTCCACCCATTTTCTCGTCGAAAAGCATGTTTTTAGTGAATCTTGTGATCCCATAGTTTGTACCGATTGCAGCTTCTCCAAGACGGTCTGCGCCTTTGATCTTGATCAGCTCTTTCAGGAGGTTTTCGCCTTTTGCAGCTGAAGCTCTGGTAACTCTTCCATTCTTGAATGCAAGCGATATATTTTCCACTTCTCTTCCCATGTAAATCCCTGGATAAGTGAACCTTATCCGACCGTTAACGGAGTCTTCAACAGGTCCTGTGAAGACTTCGCCGTCGGGCATGTTTTTGTCTCCACTACAGTTCATCCATTTTCGTCCTTTGGTATTGAAGGTCAAATCAGTGTCTTCTCCTACTATTCTGATCTTGCTTGTTTTGTTCAAGAAGTTGCAGATCTTTTCTTGCTCTTTCTGGATTTTCTTCCATTCAGCGATTGGGTCTTTCTTGTTAACGAGACAACTCGCGTACACGAAATCCTCGTATTCTGGAAGCGCCATGGAAGCTTCTTGTGCCTGATCCGTGATTGGGAACGGTAAAAGGGTCCACCTGAGTTTTCCTTCAGCAACGCGTCTGTGGAAGGTCTCTATCAGTCCACTTCTGGAAGCTTGAAATGTCCTTATGCATTCTGGTTCTACGTTGGATAGTCTTCTTGGGTTTGGTTCGCTTAGTACGCTTATGCTTACATCCATGTTCTCGTAGATGAAAACGTCGAAGGGAGATACGAATTTCAGTTGGTGTTCCTTTGCGTGTTTAAAGAATACGTAGTCGGAATAGAGGCTTGGAATTACCCATGGATATGCGTCGCTAAGTAAGCATTGTTTGTATATCTCGGTCAGCAACGGTGCCGCTTGCGTGCTTCCCCTAATGACGACCTTATTTTTCGGGTTCACATGAACGCTATAATGGACACAAAGCTTGGCGAGCTTCTCTATTCTTTCGTCAACCATCTGTTTGTTCAACTCGTCGATTTAGCAAACAATTCATAATCTCTATTCTTTCTGTTTTTATGGGTTATGGAGAATCTTCAATTAAACCTCGGAAGGCATAATATACAACCACGCGGTGGCAAAATACGCAAAAGAAAATACCCACTATTAGCTCAGGCGTGATAGATCGTAATGCTGTTGCCTTCTTTCATTTTGAAATATCCCGCCGCGCTGCCTTGGTTTACGGATATTTCTAGAAAACCATGACTACCAATAATGGCAAGTGGCTTCGCGTTTCTTTCTTCTGCATAGGCTCTACATATCCTCAGCTTCAGCTTATTTCTCTTGATTTTGGCCTTGGCCTCTGTTCCTATGTTCAATGATCCAAGTTCTTTCAAAGTGAAGTTCGTGATTATGTTCCCAAAACTGTCTATGTACAGGGCCTCACCGATGAACATGCTACCTCTCTTGATGATTCTGGCAAATTGCGGCTTCTTGATTCTGTGAATCTCAAGTCCAAACTCCTCCGCGCTAATTCCATTTGCCAAGTGGGCGGCGGCTGGGGCGAAAACATCCCTGCCATGAAACGTGTTTGACGGTTTCGGGAGCATGAGCTTCCGGTTTGTTATTCGGAAGACATGTTCTATTCCTTGATTTGTTGCAGCCAGCGCTAGGACGCCATTGTCTGGTCCAATGAGAAAACCGCATTTTGTCTGAATGAGCAAAGGATGCCTTTCCGCACCTACGCCTGGATCTACGACCGCAACATGGACCGTACCCCTTGGAAAATAAGGCACAGCTGAAGCCAGCGCAAACGCCCCCATCCTAACGTCGAACTTCTTAACATCGTGCGTCATATCAACAATCGTTGCTTTCGGACTGATGCTCAAAATCACGCCTTTCATTTCTGCTACGTAGGGGTCTTTCAAACCAAAATCCGTGGTCAAAGTGATAATCGGACGCGGCATGTGCCTATTTTATAAGCCATTCAGAATAACTACTTTTTCACAAAATGGTCTGCAGGGTGACAGCTTATGGTGTCCAGCAAAAGCGCACTTACAACGAAAAACATAGCTCTGACCGCTGTTTTCACGTCCCTCTACGTGGTCTTCGGTTTCATCAAAATCTCCCCAATAATAGGGTTGCCTGGCCAAGCCATAACAGCAGCGGCAATCGTTGCTCCCCTTATCGGAATAATCCTAGGACCTTACTTTGGAACACTAGCCACTTTTCTTGGAGGCGTTGTCGGTTTCTTCTTTGGCTCTTTCTCACCGCCAAGCCTACCCTCGGGCGTTGCTACCGCAGCATGCAGTGGCCTGATCCGTGACGGAAGACGGGCACCTGCCGTCTTGGTTTATCTTGCTCTATTTCTCCTTCTTGCACTATATCCAAACATCGGACCTGTTTGGTTATTTCCTGCGTATGTGTGGTTTCAAGTGATCGGTCTTCTAGTTTTACTCTTGCCACTTCAGAACATAGCAGTGCAGAAATTCCATGCCAGCAACGACTCAAGCGTTTTCTATGCATACTTCGTGACTGCGCTGGTCTCAACCTTGGCAGGCCAGATGGCTGGAACTCTGACTTTTGAGCTTGTTTACGTTAAGGGCGTGGACTACTTTCTGGGAACGTGGGTGACTACCGCATTCATTTATCCGATTGAAAGAACAATCATCGCATTTGGGGCAGCCTTGACAGGAGCAGCTTTGCACAAAGCCCTAAGATCCTCGAGCCTCAAGCATCACCTTTATCATGAGAGCCGCGAGAAAAAGTCCCCATGAAAAGGCATTCGCTAAAAGGTATCATCATATCTGAACCACCGTAAGCTCCATCGTCAAAATCCACAGGGGCTTCTCTGATCAATACGACAGGAGTTTTCTCATCAGCTTCACCCATTAGCAGATGTGCTGCCGAAGCAAGGTCGTCGGCGACTGCATGTCTCGTGATAATTAATGGTTTTCCATATAGATCTTTGTTTCCTCTGGTGTCTCTTATGGGTTTGAATCCGGCGACTGCCAAAGCTAGGCCAGATGTGCCGATCCTTAAGGGAACTAGGCCGCTGTCAACAATAAGCACGGCAACTCTCTTGCCTGTTCTGCGTTCTATTTCAGTTTTGGTTTTCTTAGCCCATTTCCGTGAGTCACTTGGCCACAAAACAACGAAACCTGAGGGAGCATTCTTGTTATCTATCCCAGCATTAGGCGCCAGAACACTGTCTTTGAGTGTTAGCAATGCTTTCTCGACGCCGCCATAGATCCTGTCAGCTTCACGGAGAACAAGTTCCGCAAATTCAGGCTGCAAACAAAACTCCTTAGCCAACTCTCTCGCTTTCTCAGAAGGCTCTACGTCGCTCAGTCTCGCTATTCGCCCTTCAGCGTAAGCCACGACTTTTGAGGCAAACGCTAGAACATCATTATCTTCTAAATGCAGATTCTGCCTCTTCAACGCATCAATAACTGTTTCCACCAAATCTTCACAAGTCTCTATCATTTTTGTCTTGACCGCGTACAGTTCCATGCTTCTTCATCCTCCATGAACAACTGGGACGATTACCAACTCATCTCCGTCTTGCAGTACAGTTTCCAAACCATCTAGAACACTAGTGTCTTTTCCATTTACAAGCATGAGAACATTTGTTCTTGGGTCATCATTTTCTGGGCCAATCAATGCTCTTGAAAGCGCAGGCCGGTGTTTAACAACACCATGTATGGCATCTCTCAATGATGCGGTCCTTTCAAACTCTAGCGTGATTATGTTCTTCTTTGATGCGGCACGCAGAGACCCCAGCAACCTGATGGTTATGAGCACTGCTAAAGTTTCCTCACACACGCTATACGGCTATTATCACTGATATGTCGTTGACGTTGGTACCTGTAGGCCCCGTAAATATTAGATCGTTAAGTCTTGAAAAGAAGTGGTACGAATCATTGTTTGCCAGGCACTTCTCTGGGGCTAGTCCGATTTTTTGAGCCTTGGCCAAAGTCTTTCCATCCACTACTGCGCCTGCAGCGTCTGTGGGGCCGTCTACACCATCAGTGCTCAGAGAAGCCACGACTATTCCATCGACATGTCGTAGTCTCAGAGCAGCTCCCAAAGGGATTTCTTGATTCCTTCCACCCTGACCTGTCCCGGTTACGACTACAGTTGTTTCTCCACCAAAGACTATTCCAGCAGGTTTTGGAACAGGGTTGCCGAAGACAGCGATCTCGTTGGCTATTGACGCGAGTACGGTTCCAACGGTTTTAGCTTCTCCCTCCAATGACGCAGTTAATAGAAGCGCATTTACACGTGCTGATTTGAGGTATTCGCATGCTGCTGTGCTTGCGGATCTGTTGTTTCCAACTATTACATTGTAGACTTTCTTGAATGCCTTGTCATCGGCTTTCGGTGTCTCCGGAATCTTACCTTTCTCCCCATCCGTCAAAACTTGTCTGATGGAAACTGGGGCTTCATTCCACAAACCATACTTGTTCAAAACCTTGACAGCGTCAGAAAAGGTCGTTGAATCTGGGACCGTCGGTCCTGAAGCGATAAAATCCAATGGATCACCAACGACATCTGACAAGATTAGGTTCAAGATTGTAGCTGGATAGGCCCTTTTCGCCAGCCAGCCACCCTTGAAATCTGAAATGTGCTTTCTAACAGTGTTGATTTCATTTATGTTAGCGCCGCTTTTGAGCAAGGCATCGGTCAGTGCTTTCTTATCGCTAATTGATACATGGTCCCGTGGTAAGGGCATGAGACTCGAACCACCACCTGAAATCAAGCATATAATCAGATCATCTTTACCAGCTTGTTCAGCTATGTTTAGCATGGCGCGTGTTCCTTCGACACCTTTCTCGTCTGGAATCGGATGACTCGCCACATGCAATTTTATGATACTAGTTCTGTTCTTGCTTCCATGCGGAACGTTAACAAGTCCACATGATATTTGCTGACCCAATATCACCTCCAAGCCTTCGGCCATGGAACCGCTTGCCTTGCCTCCTCCGACAACATAAATATGCCTAGTTTTTTTCAAGTCAAAGCTGTGCTTATCCACTTTTAGAACTGAGTCCTTGAGCGAAAGCTTGGAACATATTATTCGTTCAGGATCTACAGATTGGACTGCTGTTTCAAGGCTTGCCAATGCTAACCGTCGGGCTTTTCTGTCTAGATTCGTCTCTCCATTTTCAACAAGCTGCTCCTTATTCTTTATTGTGACCATCATGAAAAGCCTTTATGCAATTTTGCTGTGCGAATGCGTAAGTGTAATAAGTATATGTTAATAAAGAATTTCGCGAATTAGTGTTTGGTGAAAAGCATGCAAAAGCCCAAAGTCTACATTACGCGTGAACTTCCTGAAAGAGGCATTAAGAAAATAAAGGAGCATTTTGATGTAGAAGTTTGGCCTGAATACGCTCCTCCTCCAAAGAAAGTGATCGTCGACAAAGTGGCGGCTGCCGACGCTCTTGTTTCACTCTTATCAGACAAAATAGACCCAGAAGTTTTCAACGCGGCTCCAAAGCTAAAAATCGTTTCACAGTTGGCAGTTGGGTTCGACAACATCGACATTGCAGAAGCGACAAAACGAGGCATTTACGTGACTAACACGCCAGAAGTGCTGACTGACACGACTGCTGATTTTGCTTGGGCATTGCTGATGGCCATCGCGAGGAGAGTTGTCGAAGCAGACAAGTATGTTCGCACTGGACAATGGCTGGTCAGCTGGCACCCCGCGATGCTGTCGGGCAGAGACATTCACGGAGCAACGATCGGCGTCATCGGCGCTGGAAGAATCGGTTATGCGGTTGCAAAAAGAGCCAAAGGCTTTGACATGAAGGTTCTGGTTTATGACGTCATTCCACGGCCTGAGATAGAGAAGGATTTCGGAGCAAAGAAAGTTGATTTGGATACTCTGCTGAGAGAATCTGACTTCGTGAGCGTTCACGTTCCTCTGATGAAAGAGACTCATCATCTGATAAATGCACAGAGACTGAGCCTGATGAAGAAGACAGCTTACTTGATAAATAACTCACGCGGGCCTGTAGTTGACGAAAAAGCCTTGTATGAAGCTTTAAAGAAGGGGCAGATCGCAGGCGCTGGACTTGACGTTTTTGAGCAGGAACCTACACCTGTGGACAATCCTTTGCTGAAACTGGACAACGTTGTTGTCGCACCACATATCTCAAGCGCAAGTCTCGAGACTAGAGCAAAGATGTCTGAGATGGTAGCTGAGAATCTCGTTGCATTCTTTGAAGGCAAGAAACCGCCAAACCTCGTAAACTCAGACGTAATCAAAATCAAGCCTCTCTCAAGGTTATTCTGACCGTAGATTTACGTGTGACAGACCTGCAATAGTTAAATACCAATTCCCTTCTACTTTCATTTCCATTTCAAATCAAGGTGATGTGGGTGAACTCCATATTCGCGAAAAGAATGGAAGCGCTAGGAACCGAAACCGCCTTCGAAGTATTGGCAAAAGCGAAGGCTCTTGAGAAGCAAGGAAAAGACATCGTCCACTTAGAAATTGGCGAACCCGACTTTGACACTCCAAAGAACATCAAAGAAGCTGCTACGAAAGCCATTAACGCTGGCTACACGCATTACGGTCCTTCCGCTGGGCTCCCTGAATTCAGAGAAGTCATCGCACAGTACGTTTCGAAAACTAGAGGAATAGATGTCAAGCCAGACGAAGTCGTCGTGACGCCAGGCGCCAAACCAATAATGTTCTACAGCATATTTGCCTTGGTAAATGCAGGCGATGAAGTTCTATACCCTAACCCCGGCTTTCCGATCTATGAGTCATTAATAAACTTCGTTGAAGCCAAACCCGTGCCCATACCATTACTGGAAGAAAACGACTTTAGACTTGACCCAGAATACTTAAAGTCGAAGATAACCAAGAAGACTAAGCTGATAATACTGAACTATCCAGAGAATCCGACAGGAGGAATCTTGACCAAAGAGGATCTGAAGGTTATAGCCGACTGTGTAACAAGTAGAGATGATGTGTTTGTGCTTGCAGATGAAATCTACAGCAGGATACTCTATGAAGGCAAGCATGAAAGCATTGTCTCGTTGCCCGGAATGAAAGAGAAAACGATCCTGCTGGACGGCTTCTCAAAGACATACGCTATGACGGGCTGGAGACTTGGCTATGGCGTGACCCGAGAAGACATAGCTCAAAAGATGGCTCAATTAATGACAAACTCAAACTCTTGCACTTGCACTTTCACCCAAATAGCCGGTATTGAAGCCTTAAAGGGACCGCAAGTCGAACCTGAAAAAATGGTTTCTGAGTTCAAGAAACGCAGAGAAGTCATTGTTTCTGGACTGAACAACATCAAAGGAATAACCTGCAAGAAACCACGCGGAGCTTTCTACGTGTTTCCAAACGTAAAAGGCACAGGCATGGACTGCAGAAAACTCGGGGACCACCTACTCTACAATGCGGGTGTGGCTGTCTTGCCTGGAACATCCTTTGGAAAATACGGTGAAGACCATCTACGCTTGTCATTTGCAAACTCTGTTGAGAACATCAAAAAAGCGTTAGATCGCATTGCTAAGGCCGTCGAGAAACGCTAAAGCCTATTCTTCTATTTTTTCTTGGGTCAAAGCCTCAACTATATCCGTGGCCAGTTGTAACAGGTTGTCAGCTTGTTTCATAGCTTTTTCCCCGTCTACCTCTTCTGACTGAGCGAGCTGCTGCACAATCTCCTCGATTTCTACCAAGCATTTCAGAACTGGGTCGGTTATCGGTTGTGTTCGCGTTTTTTCAGCAGCTTCTCTTACGACTGTTTCCACGAATGCTGGTTCTCCCAAGCTATAATAGATGGCGCTTCGAGCCTTCCTGATGGACTCCAGAACTAGGCTTGGAGCCATGTAAGGCATCTTTCTTGCCGCTTCTAGCTCTGCCTTGGCTTCGCGCAAGTACCTAAGCGCCCAGCCTTTTCTGTATCCATCCATCAACTGCTTTCGCCTTCTTCCTGCGGTTCTTCTATCTCTTCTTCCACTTCTTCACTTGCGAGATAGCGGGTGATATAGCCTGCGATTTGATTTCTTATTTTCGTAGTAGCTCCCTCTAAAAGCAGGCTGACCAAGCGCTTGTTCTCATCGAAGTTGGCAGTAAACTTGTCAGGAAAACGTCTGACGAGTTCTCTAGCCGTTCGCTTGACTTGGTCGGTTCGCACATTTCCCAAACTCTAGACTCCTTTAAACTCTGTTTTCGTTCTGTTTTCATCTTTCAGCGCCTTATTATGCGCTGTGGTCACTCATAGAAACAACAAGGCTAATTTAACTTTTCTCAGTCGAAGCAGCTTCTGGGTGGTCAATTGGATGTTCCACTATGATACGCTGGGGTAAAAGGAATGGGTCATCAATTGTTGCAGAGAAAGTACTCTACTTGAACCAGTCAAATCGCGCGCGTTTGGTAGGCAGTATTCATACTTATTATGAGTGTGATTGTGGGGACATATGGAGTGGTAGCGAAATACCAACGATCTTCAAGCATTTGGAAGAATGCTTTGATTGTGGCTATCTCGCTTCACTCAGTTTTACACCAAAAAACGTTTCGAAATTCTCCATTATCTGCTCAGCCGCCGACGTTACGTCCAATTTCTTGATTTCCGCTATGGCTTTGACTACTGTTGGAATATAACTTGGTGTAGTCCTTTTACCATCAAAAGGCGATTTGAAATATCGCACAGGTCCATCCGTTTCGGTCAGAAGATTCGCCAATGGTACTCTTCTAACCACATCGCGAATACCATTTGAATAGACTGTTGGCGGTCCTTCTGTAATGAAACATCCCTGTTCCACTGCTTTGGTCAATACGCTTATCGGGTTGCTGAACCAGTGTAATAGTACTTTCCTAACGTTGTAAGATGGAAGCATGTTCACGATCTGTTCTGTTGTGCCTCGCGAATGAATAATGGCTGGCAAATCGAGTTCTTCAGCCAAGCGTAACATTTCATCGAAAACTTTCAGCTGTTTATCCCAAATGGGCATGTACTTAAAATCCAGACCGATCTCTCCGATGGCAACTAATGTCTCGTTGTGTGGTTGTTCTTTAATGAACTCTGATGTTCGCTGGAGTTCTTCTTCAGTTAGAGTTTGCACGTTCCAAGGGTGAATCCCCAATGCGGCATAAACGAGGTTTGGATATTGTGCCGCAAGGCTAAGACTTTCTTGACTAGTTTTCAGGTCCATGGAATTTGAAACCAAAGCAACAACATTAGCGTTTTTGGCATCAGCTATGATTTCGTCGATGCACTTGCCATATTCTTCGTCAGAAAGATGAACGTGAGCATCAACAAATCTCATATGCCTAACCAGCTTTCACTAGACTTGGAGCTACTCTATTCTTATAGTTTCTCCATCCATCTGAATGACTTGGGTCATTAGCGGTAATTTTTGCCATACCGCGAACAAAAAGCGTTAAATAGGGCTTTAAATAGAAAAAGACGCTGTGAGGAGTCTTTATGGTTGATTTGGATTTAGCTGTAGCTCCAATGCATAGACTATGCAAAAAAGCCGGTGCAGATAGGGTAAGTGAAGCAGCAGCGAAGGAATTGGCTAAAGCACTGGAAGAAATCGGTGTGAAAATAGCCAAGGAAGCCCTCGATTTTGCGATGCACGCAGGAAGGAAAACCATAAAATCAGAAGACATTGAAATTGCAGCCAAGAAGATCATGAGCAGATAACTCTTCTCTTCCTTTCTTTTTATCAAAGCTGAAATAATCTATTCTCAAGTTCAGAAAGCCTAAAAAACCACGAGGCAGCTTTCACTTACTAGAAGCTGATAACCATGGGTGGGAAAAAGAAGCTTAACCTGAAACAAATGGAGCGAATGCAAGACAAGAAGGACGAAGAAGACAAAGAGAAGAAGAAAAAGGAAAAGGCAGGACCGCCAAAAGAGAAAAGACCTCTTGGAATACTGCCTCCTGACATCAAAAGCGAAAAAGTAATGTCAGAATTGAAGAAAATGAGCGTTCTAACGCCGTACGCCGTGGCCACGCGCTTCAATGTCCGGATAAGCGCTGCAAAGGATTTCTTGGAGCAGCTTGAGGAAGACGGAAAAATCCATCTTGTTTCAGGGAATCACAGCATAAAAATATTCAAGGCAGACTAGTTTAGCAAACAAGTTTTTCCAACGTACATCCACCTTTCGAATTTTGGGAGTGGATGCCACAATTGGAGTTTCCTAAGAGGGTCTACACTTTTGATGAAGTCAGAAAAGCAAAGGAACTGATTGACAAAGGCTACAAACATGACTTGACAGTCGAAGGTAGCCAAAGTTTCAAGCAAAAGGTCAAAAATGCCCTTCAACTTGTAAAAACAGCAGACCACTACGATTTCCTGAGAACCTATATTCGCCAAATAGTGGAAATCGACGGGCTTACTCAGCTTCGTAACGCTGACGTGGCAATCTGGGCAAACAAATATACTGTTGAGAATCCTGTTGATGCGGCCAGTGTCTTCATACAAAAAGCCAATGTTATGAAAGAATATCTTGAGCTCAAGCATTACTACAGTGGCGAAGCTGAAAAACGTGCAGTGGGAAAACGGATAGGTTTTCTTGAGACGCTAAGACGAAAAAGCACAGAAAAAGAGATTATAGCTGAATGCGAAAGGCTTCTGAGTCTTTGGCGCGAGGGTTCACTGGCGTACTGAAAGCTCAACTCGTATTTTTGTACCACTCTTCACTTGTTTGAACAGTTCAAGGTTCTTCGTGATCTTACCCAAAATGCTTACCGGACTGTAAGGCTGCGATTCTCCATGGAAGACGCATATGGCGCTTCCCATAGGCCAGAATGCAATAGTGCCATTTTCCACGGTGGCTTTTGCTTTTTCCTCACCCATCTTAATTGGTGTTTCGAAGTAGATCTCTTCCTTCCATATCGCTGCTCTTCCTTCTATCGGGAGCTTTCTAACTATCATGTCAATCGTTCTTGGCGCCAAGAAGCGGACAAGTTCACCTTCAGCCTCACCTAAGCCTTCAATAGCGAACTTTACCCTTACTCTTGAAATATCTGCTTTCTCTTCGTTGGCCATTACTTCACGCGTCTTTCTACAAAATCATCCAAGATCTGTTCAAGCGAAACTGTGCCGAGCACTCTGAGCTCATACCGAACTCTTACAGAGGGCTTGTTGATGGCAATTACCCTTCTTAGATCTATCGGTGTTCCCATTACCACGACATCGCAGGGAACGCGATCGATAGTTTCCTTCAGCTCAGCCACTTGTTTGCCACTGTAGCCCAAGGCTGGAAGAAGCGGACCCAAGTGAGGGAATCTCCTGTAAGCTTCTTTTATCGATCCAACAGCATAGGGCCTAGGATCAACGATCTCGCTTGCACCACAATTCTTTGCCAAGATCATGCCAGCTCCATAAGGCATACCACCATGCGTGAGTGTCGGACCATCTTCAATTACTAGCACCTTCTTTCCCTTGATCAAATCAGGCATATCTGCAGTGACGGGTGATGATGCCTCCAAAATGATCGCGCTTGGATTGGCCATCTTGGCGTTTTCCTTGACCAACTTCACTTTCAGTGGATCCGCAGTATCGACCTTGTTTATTATGATAATGTTTGCCATCCTCAGGTTGGCTTCGCCAGGATGATAAGTCAACTCATGTCCTGCTCTGTGCGGATCGGCTACAACAATGCTCAAATCTGGTCTGTAGAATGGTAGGTCATTGTTGCCTCCGTCCCAGACTATCACATCAGACTCTTTCTCCGCTTCCCTCAGTATCTCTTCATAGTCGACTCCTGCGTAGACAACTATGCCATTATCGATGTGCGGCTCATACTCCTCTCTTTCCTCGATCGTGCATTCCTGCTTGTCCAAATCATCATACGAGGCGAAGCGTTGCCAAACCTGTTTTCTCAAGTCACCATACGGCATTGGGTGTCTGATAGCTGCAACTCTTAGGCCTTTGCTCTTCAGAATTTTCGCAACTTGTCGAGAGGTCTGACTTTTACCAGATCCTGTTCTGACAGCACACACGGAAACAACTGGAACCTTAGACTTTAACATCGTTGTCTTGGGTCCCATTAAGCGGAAATCTGCACCGTCTGCCAGTACTGCCGAGGCCTTATGCATAACGTATTCATGTGAGACATCACTATACGCAAAGACCACTTGGTCAACATCATGTTCCTTTATGAGTCTGGGCAATTCTTCCTCAGGAAAAATCGGTATGCCTTTTGGATACATTGCACCAGCAAGCTCGGCAGGATAGTTTCGACTTTCGATTCCTGGGATTTGTGTAGCAGTGAAAGCGACAACCTCGTAGGCGTCGTTATTTCTGAAGTAAACATTGAAATTATGGAAATCTCTCCCTGCTGCACCCATTATAACAACCTTGATCTTTTTCATCGCACAATCCTCCATCAAAACCCCTTTTCTCAGGGTTTTCATTACTTGCCTAAGATTCTATTTAAACCTAGCGTGGAAAGGCTATGATAATAAATGTAAGAATGTTTCAGCTATGAAACCTATCTGTTCTTTGCTGACTCCGGGATGAACTGGCAGAGAAAGCACTTGTTCGGATGCTTTTTCCGTTACTGGAAGCTTGTATTTCCCAAATTTGCTGTAGAAAGGCATAAGGTGAATCGGATTTACATAGCAGACCAATGCGCCTATTCCATCATGTCTCAGTTTCTCAACGACTTTGTCTCTGCGCTCTCGGCTTGCGTTTTTCATTCTCACGGTGTAAAGATACCAGCCGTGCTTGTATCCTTCTGGCTCTTCTGGCAACTGTAAGTCCTTCGCCTTTCTCAGTTTCTTAGAGAGGCTGCTTGCGTTTTCACTTCTTTTAGCCACAAATTCCGGCAGTTTCCTCAGTTGTACACACCCTATTGCTGCCTCCATCTCGGGCATGTGATAATTATGTCCAACCATCACCGACTTGTACTTCTCTTCTTCACCGTGGCTTCTCATCAGCCGCAGCTTCTCAGTGATCTTGTCGTCATTCGTCGTTATCATCCCACCTTCGCCTGTGGTCATGTTCTTGCTTGCATAGAAACTCCAACATGCTGCATCGGCAAATGTCCCTGGCGGTTTTCCCTTGTAAGATGCGCCGTGAGCTTGAGCCGCGTCTTCGATGACCTTCAATCCGTGTTCGTCAGCGATTTTTCTTATGGGTTGCATGTCAGCTGATAAGCCGTAAAGATCCACAGGCATTATTGCTTTCGTCTTTTCAGTCACAGCCTTTTCCACCTTTTCTGGGGATATGTTGTATGTCTCTGGGTTGATGTCAACAAATACAGGTTTTGCCCCGGCCATCACCACTACTTCAGCAGTGGCTACAAAGGTGAAACTTGGCAGAATTACCTCGTCACCTTGTCCAATTCCTGTTGCAATAAGGGTTGAATGCAGAGCTGCAGTGCCCGAATTCACGGCTATGCCATGCTTTGCTTCTGCAAATCTGGAGAAGGAGTTTTCAAACTCTGTAACCATGGGTCCTGCGCCGAGTCCATGAGTTAGCCCACGACTCTTCATGACTTTGACAACGGCTTCAATTTCTTCTTTCCCAATTTGTGGCGCGTTAATTGGAATCATTTTATTCATGGATGGCTTCTACGTTTGACATCATAATTAGTTTTGTGGTCAATATGCTAACTGTTCGAGACAAACGTTTGCTGTCTCTTCGAGTTCTCGTCACCTATCTGACATATAAAACGTAGATTCTTTGACATAAAGAATAATAGATGGGTTCAGCCCAAAACCTATTTCAAATGACCCATAGCTGGCTATATGCATGACTAGGATTGGCGTCTATGTCTGCCATTGCGGTTTGAACATTGCTGGCATCGTCGATGTGGAGAGGGTCGCAGAATACGCAAAAAGTCTGCCAAACGTTGCAGTAGCTAAAGACTACACTTACATGTGCTCAGATCCCGGACAACGCATGATCCAAGATGACATAAAAGCCCACAAACTCGACAGAGTGGTCATAGCCACATGCTCGCCGAGAATGCACGAAGAAACCTTTCGAAAAGCAGTTGCTGAAGCCGGATTAAACCCCTATCTGACTGAAATCGTCAATTTGCGCGAACAAGTGTCATGGCCTCATACCCATGAGCCAGAGAAAGCTACAGAGAAAGCAAAAGCGCTTGTTAGAATGGGTGTAGCCCGCGTGCGCCTGTCAGAACCATTGAAAAAACGTAAGGTAAGTGTTGAGAAAAACGTTTTGGTTGTAGGAGGCGGGATTGCAGGTATACAAGCTTCCTTGGACTTGGCTAATGCGGGCTTCAAGGTTTGCTTGGTTGAAAAGGCTCCTAGCGTTGGTGGACGTATGGCCCAGTTGGATAAAACTTTCCCAACGCTTGATTGTAGCGCATGCATATTGACTCCTAAAATGGTTGACGTCGCGAAGCATCCAAACATCACGCTACTAACTAACTCTGAAGTTGTGGGTTTGAAAGGGTTTGTCGGCAATTTTGAAGTCTCTATCTTGAAGAAACCAAGATACGTAGATGAAAGCAGATGCGTTGGGTGTGAGCTTTGCACAAAGGTCTGCCCTGTCAAAGTTCCTGACAGATTCAACGAAAAACTGGACCAGACACGGGCAATATCGATTTATTCATCACACGCTGTACCAAAAATTGCAGCAGTAAACTCAAGCTACTGCCTTAGGTTGAAGACAGAGAAAGACGTGTGCGGCAAATGCCTAGAAGCATGCGAAGCTAAGGCCATAGATTTTGGCCAGAAACCCGAAACTATCCAGATTAGGGTTGGCGGGATTATCCTTGCAGTGGGCTCGGATGTTTTCGATGCTTCAAAAATGTTTGAAGCAGGCTACGGACGCTTTCCTAAGGTGATATCAAACATAGAGTTTGAAAGAATGTCCGATGCGTCAGGACCAACTCATGGAAAGATCCTTTCTCCGAGAACCGGTCAACCACCTAAAAATATAGTGTTTATCCAATGCATCGGTTCACGCGACAAGCGCTTTCACGAATACTGTTGCCGCGTAGGCTGTATGGTAAGTCTGAAACAGGCAATTCTGGCACATGAAAAGCTTGGCGAAAACGTGAATATCTACGTGTGTTTTAACGATCTTCGGTCTTTTGGCAAAGGTTACGAAGAGTTCTATCGACGGGCTAGAGATATGGACATTAACTTTGTGGCTGGTATTCCCTCGGACATTCGCATGGCAGCAGATGGTTCTCTTTATTTTGATGTTTTTGATAGAGGAACGAACAAGCTTCTGGAAATGCATGCTGACTTAGTTGTGCTCGCCAACGGCCTTGTTCCAAGCGAAGACATCAAAAAGATCAATGAAATCTTTCATGCTTTACGAAGTGCCGACGGCTTCTTGCTTGAGGCACATCCAAAACTGCGACCACTGGAATGCTCCACTGCAGGGATCTTCCTTGCTGGCACATGTCAAGGCCCAAAAGACATTCCAGACACCGTTGCACAGGCAAGCGGTGCAGCAGCGAAAGCCCTAGACTTGCTGTCAAGCGGAGAGATCGAACTTGAGCCTCTAAAGGCAGTTATTGACAAAGATCTTTGTAGCGGTTGTCGCGTCTGCGAGTCACTTTGTCCCTTTCTGGCAATTGAGCTGAAGAATGAAGAGGAAGACGACGCAGAAAAGCTCAGAGCTGAAGTCATTGAGGCCGTGTGCCAAGGTTGTGGCTTATGCAGTGCTGCCTGTCCAACAGGAGCTATCAAGATCCAGCAGTATGGTAGCAAGCAGGTCTTGGCTCAAGTCGATGCAGCACTGACTGAGATCAGTGTGAAGGGAGGAAACTGAACGTGAGTTTAGTCGACTCTATGTCGATGGCTAAGCCCAACCCTCAGGCCAGAGAAAGGATTTTGGTCAAGCTTCATGGAAGAGAATTGCTCAACTGCTTCCAATGCATGAAATGCACAAGCGGATGCACAGCATTAAAGCTCTTAGAGTTAAAACCTCATGAAATCGAGAAACTAGTGAATTTGAGTCTTGTTGATGAACTGGCTTCTTCTGACATTATCTGGACATGCGCGACATGTTTGAAGTGCGTTCAGCGGTGTCCTCAGAAAGCATCGCCCTATCACGTAATCATGGCTTTGAGAAATCTGACCGTGGAAAGAGAGGCGAAAGTGCCCGAGGCCTATATGAAGGCTGTCTCGTTGGTCTTGGAAAGTGGACTGGCAGAAGCTGCCCAAAAGATCACAACCAGAACCATGCAAATTTGTGATCGCGAAAGCCTGAAACTGCCAAAAATCGGTACCCCAAGGGAGAGTTTTCAGGCCGTTTTCCTTAAAGCTCTGGAGGAAAAATAGAGAATGAAATTGGCCACTTTTTGGGGTTGCCGGATCTTGACAAGCCAGTACGCGTACGAAATGTCTGTTCGAGAAGTCTTGCCGAAACTTGGTATTGAGCTTGTCGATCTGCGCGAAGCACTATGCTGTGGCGATCCCGTGAAGAGCGTTAACGAGTTTGCGGCCAACTATTTGGGCACGAGGGTTTTGGCATTGGCTAACCTGACGGGTTTGTGCGACGTGCTTGTTCCATGTAATCGTTGCCATTTCGTGATTTCTGAGGCCAAACATCTTTTGGAAACAGATGAGAGAGCACGTGCTAAGATTGAAGATCTACTAAAAGAAGAAAACTTGGAGTACAATCCGAACATTAAAATTTGGCACACAATTGATCTTCTACATGACTGTATCGGATTGAGCCGTATCAGAAGGACAGTTGCTAGACCCCTCAAGGGTTTGAAGCTGGCGGTGCATTACGGTTGCCAGATTCTTCGCTATAGTAGTCTCGGACGTGTTGATGACGCAGAGAATCCACGGAAGCTTGACGAGTTGATAAAAACCCTTGGCGCAGAAACTCTGGACTATGCTGAGAGGTTGGACTGTTGCGGTTCAGCGTTGATGTATAGCCATGCTGACTCCGCGCTTTCGCTTGCCAGCTCAAAACTCAAGGCCATCCAAGCTTTGAACGTTGATGGACTGGTTGTTTCCTGTCCAGATTGCGGGTACATGTTTGACGCCAAGCAGAAAGATGGCGCATCCGTTATTGGAGCGAAACTAAGCCTTCCAGTATTGTACTACACACAGTTACTGGGCTTAGCGTTAGGCATTGCGCAAGACAACCTAGGTCTGCATCTTAACCAAAGCCCAATCGACCAGTTCTTGGCTAAAGTTCCCGTTTGATACCTAAACAACTTTTATATGCCCACCCTCTGTAGTTACGGCTCAAGGTGAAAACATGGTCGAATTCAGCTTCACAGAAGAACAGGAACTGTTCCGTAACGCACTACGCGAATGGTGCCGAAAGAACCTGCCCCTAGAGAAGATCAGAGAGATGGACAGCAAGGGCGAAATTCCGCGTGAAATACTGAAGAGTATGGGTGACATGGGGCTACTTATAATGACTGCTCCAGAATCGCACGGAGGCACTGGCGCTGACTGGGTAACTGCGTGCATCGCGGCCGAAGAGCTAGGCTATGCAGATGTGAGCATTGCTCTGCCTGTCCTTTGGCTTGTGGAATCTTCTTGGGGTTTTGTGGTCGATAGGTATTGCAGTGAGCAAGTGCGTGACGCTGTCATTCGAAAAGCCTTCAAAGGTGAAGCCTTCATCGGGATAGCTTCCACGGAATCGGGGGGCGGTTCAGACGTCGCTGCTTTCAAGTCCACCGCACGCAGGGATGGCGGCAATTGGGTTCTCAACGGCGAAAAAATGTACATCAGTGGAACGGAAGAAGCGAAAAGGCTTGGCGGAGGCTACTTTGTCATCGCCCGAACTTCACCCATACAACCAGATGCTTCCCATCGCGGCATGACTGGTTTCTATCTGCCTATGAACGCCAGAGGTGTAGAGATCAACAAGCGGTTTGAAGACATGGGTAGAATGGCCATTTCGACAGGTGGCTTCATGATGAAAGATGTGCGAGTGTCTGACTCCAATCGTATCGGAGAGGTAGACAAAGGCTTCTACTTGACGATGGAAGGATTCGATACCGCAAGGATCCTGATCGCGGCCGTTTGCGTAGGTGCAGCTCAACGCGCTTTGGACATTGGAATAGAATATATCAAAGAAAGAAAAGTCTTTGGGAGACCAATCGGCAAGTTTGAAGGCATACAATTCGAGCTAGCAGACGATTGGGCACAGCTTGAGGCTTTACGATCATTGACCTATCGCACAGCCTGGATGAACGACAAAAAATACAAAGAAAACAAGTTCTCACCACTTGAAGTTGGCAAGATGATTGCTGCATGCAAGCTCATTGCGCCACACCTAGCGTTTGACATCTACAAGCACGTGATGATCTGGCTCGGAGCATTTGGCTATACTAAAGAATGTCCACTAGAGATGGGTCTGCGGGGAATAATGAGCTATTGCGTCGGAGCCGAAGGAGCAAGTAACATACAGAGAACGGTCATTGCAAGAGAACTTCTGGGAAAGGAGTACATAGCGTACAAGTAAGACTCTTTTCATGCCTTCTTTTCTTTCATGAAGATTAAGCCTAACCTTAGGAGATCATCTAACTTGACTCCGAACTCTTCGCATTGCCAGATGTTGTTCTTGAACCAATACTTCTTCAAAGAGACACTTTCCAGCTCAGCACGAAGAGTCATACAATTTAACTCATTAACCGTTCTATCTGTCCTTTCAATCAGGTTCGCCAACGAATCTGACGCTATCAAAGCCTTGTCCAACTTGCTTTCAGTTTTCAACCCTGTTCTATTATCGTGCGCTCTTATCGCGTGGATGCAGTGTTCAGGAAGCTTTCCTTTCAGTTTCTCAGCTGCAACAATTCCATGCTCGTGTGGGGCATCCCTAGTCTCATCATGGTCCAGATCATGTAGCAAACCTACAATTTTCCACTCCTCTACATTCTCTCCAAGCATGCGTACAAGTTCTTCCATTATCTGGGAAACCATAATTGCATGATTGTATTTGCTACTCTTTTCAATGAGTTGAAAAGCTTCATTCTCTGAAATCATATATCGTACTCCGTTCTACCGAAAGATAAAGAAACCAAGAGTGCTATTGCAGTTGCTTCTTCAATGCCTCTTTAAGTGCTGGTAATACCTCGTATAAGTTGCCTACAATTCCGTAGTCTGCGATCTCGAAAATGGGTGCCTGCTCGTCTTTGTTGACAGCCACTATCACTTTGGAGTCGCGAATCCCAGCGACGTGCTGAATTACGCCTGAAATCCCGCATGCAATGTACAACTTAGGTCTGACTTTGTGCCCGGATAGTCCAACCCATTCCGAAAACCATTTTCTGTCCTCTGCCAATGGTCTTGAACAGCCAACTTGACCGCAAAGAACTGTTGCCAGCTCATCAAGTAAGACTTTATCTTCTTTCTTCTCCAAGCCTCTTCCACAACTGATTATGATTTCGGCTTCTTCAATCCTCACGCTTGAAGTTTCAAGTGGCCTAGTTTCAACAATTTCAGTCTTTGGCTCTTCAGTCTTTACATCGAGCTTTATTAGCTGTCCCTTATGATCTTTGGGTTCAGGTTTTTCAAAAGCTCTTGGTGGAATAGTTGCGATCTGTGGTTTCGTTCTGAAAGCAACTATGGCTGTAGCATTCCCGCCATAGGTTATTCTTTCGCCGATCAACCTCCTCTTGGCATCAACATCTAACCTAGCACAGTCAGGTACGCATCCAACGTTCAGACGTGTTGCAAGTCTGGCTGCAAGAGGTTTTCCATTCTTTGTTGAGCCGATCAACATGATCTCAGGTCTATAATTCGATGCCAGATCGTGCAAAACGCTCAGGTATGCTTCAGCCTGAAATCGCTCGAAAACCGGACTGTCTATCAAATAAACCTTGTCTGCTCCGTATCTTATCAATTCACTGGCCTTTTCTTGTATATTGCTTCCGATAAGCACGGCTGCAAGCTCTGCCTGTAGTCTATCCGCTAGCTCTCTGGCCTTGCCGAGTATCTCTAGAAACAAATCAAACTTTTCTGAGAAAACCCAAACACCATTATTCTCACTCATCTGATTCTCACCGTCCGACAATACCTTCTTGAATTAGCGCTTTAACCAGCTTCTCCGCAATTTCAGTTACATTTTCGCCTGTTATCTTGATCTTCTTTCGTTCCGTCTTTGGTGCCAAGACCTCGATCACATCGATTTTCGCGTTGATTTTCTCTTTTTGAATGCCGAGGTCTGCACCTGTCCAAGTTACTATTTCCTTCTTTGAAGCCTTCATGATCATCATTAGCGATGGGATTCTCGGTTGATTGATCTCACGCGTGACGGATACTAACGCTGGCATCTTTGCCTTCATGGTTTCAACTGCGTCTTCCAAAGTTCTTTCTGCGATTACAGTATCACCTTCTACGGACACTTTGCTGACGGAAGTTATCTGGGGTATGTTCAAAGACTCTGCAAGCCTAGGGGCGACGAGCCCAGAGAAGCTATCTAGGGATGTTTCACCACAAAGAATCAGATCGTATCCTCCGATTCTCTTTATCGCTTCTGTCAAGACATACGCGGTTCCTGAAGTATCAATTTCCTTGAAGCCTGCATCATTTATGAGGTAAGCTCTGTCTGCACCCATCGCAAGAGCTTCGCGCACAACGGTCTTAGCGTCTTCAGCGCTCACGGTTACTGTGCATATTTCGGTGCCGCCGAGTTTTTCCTTCATCCTTACAGCTTCTTCCAATGCATTCTTATCAAAATCACTGATTTTTCTGGGTGCAATGGCTGTCAAAAGCTGTCTGGTTGAAGGATCAACTTTCAACTGTGAAACATCCACAGCCTGCTTCAGGCAAACAATTATCCTTTTCAAGCTGTTCACTCCAAAGCGTCTTTTCCATGACAGAGGGATAAACCGTTGGTTCTTGCATATTAAAAGTTTCGATTCAAACAAAACACTGTTAAACCTAAATACCGACGCGAATCTTACAAGAAACGGGCAAAGGTGCACACCTTGAAATACCGAATCACTTGTTCAAAGTGTGGCAGACCGTCGCTGAGCCTTCTTAATTACAGATGCCAATCATGCGATGCGCCTTTAAACGTTGAACAGCATGAGAGATTTGAAGCAGAGAAAATTGATGGCAAGAACCGCAGTCTCTGGCGTTATTCACAATTGTTTCCGTACATAGATGAGGCAGACATAATCTCATTGGGAGAAGGCTGGACACCTTTAGTCAAATTCTCAAACAGCGTGAGTTTCAAACTCGAAAACCTCAACCCAACGGGTTCATTCAAGGATAGAGGATCAAGTATACTAATGTCAGCGTTGCATAGACTTATAAAAGAAGCTGACGGCTACATATCCGAAGATTCCTCCGGCAATGCAGGGGCTTCGATAGCTGCATACTCTGCGAGAGCTGGATTGAAGGCGAAGATCTACGTTTCTGAAACTGTTTCTGGTCCAAAGCTCAACCAGATTCAATTCTATGGTGCTGAAGTTGTCAAGGTAGCCGGAGATCGAAGCAAGGTTGCAAACGAAGCACAAAAAGTTGAGAAAGACAAATTCTATGTGGGGCACATACTACACCCTTTGTTCAGGGACGGAATGAGAAGCCTTGCATATGAAATAATTGAGCAACTTGATTGGCATGTACCAGAAAACATCTATTTACCGGTGTCAGCGGGTACTCTGTTGCTGGGTTTGATAAGTGGGTTCAATCATTTGAGAGAGTCAAACATGCTCAGGACGATGCCAAGGATAGTCGCTTGTCAAACAAATCAGGTTTCGCCCCTTTATCATCTTTTCAAGAACTTGGCTTATACGCCGCCTCGGCGTGTGACATCGATTGCCGACGCCTTGGTAAGCGTTAATCCGCCCTTGTTGGAGATCATGGTTGAGCGATTGAAAGCGGCAAATGGTGATGCTGTCATGATTGACGAAAATCAGATTCTCTTTGCTTTCAAAGAGCTTTCGAAGCGTGGCTTTTTCGTTGAACCAAGCTCTGCCGTCGCATACGCCGGATACAAGAAACAGATTGACAACAAAGAGTTGTCAAAAGACGATTACGCCATAGTGGTTCTAACAGGAGCAGGTCTGAAAACCGTGCTCAAGCCAGATTGATTATAACATGTTCTTTAAAACAGTTTTCAGCGTCTCTTTAGAAAAACTTATATTGTAAGGCTGTTTTTGTTGTTGACGCAATAGAGGAGGTTGTATAAGATTTGTCATCATCCGGACAAGCTGGCGGAGTGCCAGTTCTAGTATTAAAAGAAGGTTCCAACCGCTCAAGAGGCAAGGAAGCCCAACACACGAACATAATGGCCGCAAAAACAGTCGCTGAAATCGTGAGAAGCTCCCTAGGGCCAAAAGGTATGGACAAGATGCTCGTTGACAGCTTTGGCGACGTGACAATAACAAGCGATGGACGCACGATCTTGGACGAAATGGACATCCAGCACCCAGCCGCCAAAATGATGGTGGAGGTGGCAAAAACACAGGACAACGAAGCTGGTGACGGAACAACTACCGCAGTCATAATCTCGGGTGAGCTTTTGAACAAGGCTGAAGAACTAATCGAGAAAAATGTTCATCCCACGATAATAATTGATGGCTTCAGAAAAGCCTCAGAAAAGGCACTAGAAGTTCTGGAAAAGATTGCAATACCTGTTGATCTGAATTCGCAAGATTATCCCAAGAAGGTCGCTATGACTTCTATGGCGAGCAAACTTGTAGCTGAACATAGAGAATACTTGGCTGACCTTGCGGTCAAATCCATTCTAGCGGTTGCAGAGAAAATTGGTGATAAATACAAGGTAGATGTGGAAGACGTGAAAGTTGAGAAGAAACCAGGCGAGTCAATAGGAGATACAAAGTTGATTCAGGGGATAGTGCTGGATAAGGAGGTTTCTCATTCTGGGATGCCAAAACGCGTAGAGAGAGCTAAGATTGCGTTGCTCGACTGCCCACTTGAAATCGAGAAAACTGAGTTTGATGCGAAGATCAACATTGAAAGCCCAGAACAGATGGGCGCTTTTCTGAAACAAGAGGAAGAAATGCTGAGGGAAATGGTTGAAAAGATCGTCAAAGTTGGCGCAAACGTCGTCCTTTGTGAAAAAGGCGTCGATGACATGGTTCAGCACTTTATGGCGAGAAAAGGAATACTCGCTGTCAGAAGAATCAAGAAGTCAGACATAGAGAAGCTTGCCAAAGCCACAGGCGGAAAAATTGTCACCAAACTAGACGCAATGACCCAAGATGACTTGGGATACGCAAACCTAGTCGAAGAACGTAAAATAGGTGAAGACAAAATGACTTTCATCGAAGGCTGCAAACACCCCAAGGCAGTCACTATTCTGATAAGAGGTGGAACACAGCGCATAGTGGACGAAGCTGAAAGATCCTTGCACGACGCTCTGTGCGTAGTCAAAGACCTGTTTGAAGAACCAAGAATCGTCGCCGGCGGTGGTTCACCAGAACTTGAAGTCTCGCATATGCTCAGGAATTACGCTGAAACATTTCCAGGAAGAGAACAACTTGCAGTTAGAGCTTTCGCAGAAGCACTTGAAGTAGTGCCAACGACTTTAACGGAAAACGCGGGTCTAGACCCAATCGACGTGTTGTCTGAACTGAGAGCAAGACATGAAAAGGGCGAAACGTGGGCAGGACTTGAAGTTCTGACTGGAAAAATCCAAGACATGGCTAAGGCAGGAGTATTCGAACCTTTAGCTGTTAAGAAACAAATAATCAAGTCAGCAACTGAAGCTGCAACAATGCTTCTGAAAATAGATGATGTGATTGCATCTGGAAAGACAAGAGCCCCACCAATGCCACCCGGAGGAGGCATGCCTCCAGGCGGTGGATACCCGGGTATGGGGGAGTACTAGAACACGCCTGAAGAACCAAAGATCTCCATAGGTCCGCCGAAGATTACTCGCTTCGAGAAGGCCAGGGTAGTGGGTGCTAGGGCGCTTCAGATTTCAATGGGCGCTCCTATACTTGTTGAATTATCTGAAGGTCTTTCAAGCCCTATAGACATAGCGCTGAAGGAACTTGGAACCGGCATGCTACCTATGACTATCAGAAGAACATTGCCTGACGGTGCATACCAGGACATTCCGCTAAAATGGCTAATAGAGCATTGAGCTTTCTACATATGCCTTTTTCTTATTTCTTCTCTTCTGTGAAGAGCTTTGCCTGAATGTTTTCGCAGGGTCAAGTAACACCTCTTAGTACTGCTCTATTGCCTGCCTTCTCAGTTGAGGTTCTCAGAATTTGAATGCTGGATGAAGTTACTGAAGTTACTGGTCTTTGTACTCGACCATGCGCGCTTTTGCTTTTTCAAGCGTCTCGTTAATTCTTGACCAATGAGCCCCTTGCCAATATACCTGTCCACATTTCGGACACTTCCAAAACTCGTCGTAATGATCAAGTGTGTTTTTCTCGACTTTTTCGATGATTTTTTCTTTAGAGGTTGGCCTTACGTTTATGTTACATTTGGGGCATCTTGACCTAGTCATATCTACATCCAAATTGAAACCAAACCTTTTAGCTAGTCTGGCGAGTTTTTCTTCTCCCGTTTTCCCATCAACGTAGAATGCATCTATCCCCTCCGCTGTTGCACGCTTATAGAGTTCAAGATCTCTTGTAAGTAGTGCTCTTTTCTCGTTCCTGGACACAGTGATTAGGTAATCATCATCCAGTTCGGTTGAGTATACTACGTCATGTCCGAGAATGCGAAGCCAGCGAGTAAGCTTTCCAAGCATGCCGTCTGCAACGAACTCCAAACTATTCTCTCCGCACTATTTTTCCAGTTCCTACCTTCGCGACAATTTCTCCTTCATCCATAACCAATTTGCCATCGACGAATGTTTTGGCAGGTTTTCCTTCGACCTTCCACCCATCAAAGGGAGAGTATCTTGCTTTTGAGTGAAATGTTGAGGCATCGATCTTGTATTCTCTGTTTAAGTCCACGATAGTCAAGTCTGCCACGTTTCCCTTTTCCAAGGATCCTCTGCCTTTCAATCCAAAGATCTCCGCAGGTCTCTTTGACATTAATCTAACTACATCTGCCAAAGACAGGCGCCCAAGCTTCACTGCGGTGAGCAACAACGGCAAAGTGGTTTCCAAACCTGGAATCCCAGCTTTAACATCCCAAATGCTCTTTGCCTTTTTCTCTTCCAATGCATGTGGTGCATGATCTGAAGCCAAGATGTCAACACAGCCATCCTTCACACCTCTCCATAATGCCACGGTGTGCTTCTTCTCTCTGACAGGCGGCATTGTCACTGCTAGCATCCCCGTTTTGACTAGATCATCTGCTGTTAGAAACAGGTTATGAGGGGTCGTTTCGCAGGTTATTGGCATTGAAAATGCTTTTTCATTACATATTGCGCTAAGCCCCTTTTTTGTGCTCACATGGCAGAAATGCACGCGTGTTTTGACACGTTTGGCAATTTTTATTATCCGATTGATCGCTTCAACTTCGACTCTTTCTGAGTGAGCCTTGAGAAACGCATGTACATCATTTTGGTTGGCACGTTTCAGTCTACCGCAGTTCTTCTCTAGTAGAGTTCGATCCTCTGCATGAACAGCCACCGGCACTCCAAAGTTGCTAAGCTTCATGAAAGCTCTCAATGAAGCATGCTCATCGCCAATATCTAAGCCCCCAACTTGTTCGGTCATAAAAAGCTTGAAGGCTACGGCGCCTTCTTTTACGATTTCTTCAATCTCATTCGTGTCTTTTGGGAATTCCGAATAGAAACCGACATTTACCAAAAGCTTCTTTGTAGCGACGTTCATTCGATTCCGAAGAGTCTCCAGGCTCATTGTCGTAGGCTTGTTGTTTGGCATATCCAAAACAGTAGTGAATCCGCCAGCGGCAGCTGCTGCTGTTCCACTACTGAAATCTTCTTTGTAGGTTTTTCCTTCATCCCTGAGATGTACGTGAGCATCAATTAGGCCTGGTAGCACCAGCAGGTTCTTCAGATCAACTTTGCTTTCGGCTTGTGGCATGGTTGTCTCTCTGCCTATTTTGAAGATCTTGCTGTGGTCTACTGCTAGGCTGCAGTTTGCAATTCCATTTTCAAGGTATGCATTAGCGTTGTTCAGAACAAGATCAACAATCAAGTTGTCCGCTCTCTAGTTATTGATAACGCGAGATTTAATGTTAAAAGCTTACCTTATTTCGGGCCTATTTCCAGCTGGTAAATGACTAGAGTCAGCTTGTTGCCCCAGGTAGTCTCAACGGTTGTCTCGTTTGTTGGTTTGAAGCCGTTTTTTTCGTAAAACCGTCTCGCGTGTGTTTCTTCTTTTCCAGCGTTCACGGTGATTGTCGTTACCCTCTTCCTTTTTTGTTCTGCCAATACCTTACTTAGCAGTTGTGTCCCAATACCCTTTCTTGTATTTTCTGGAAAAATCACTATTCGGTCCAGTTCCGCCAGTGACTTATTCTTTTGCGTTACCTGGGCGAAACCCAGGATTTTGCATCTGTTCTCCAGTGCAAGGTAGAAATCTGACTTCCCTGAAGTTGCGGTCTCGCGCAAAGCTTCTTCGGAAAAAGCTTGTCTAACATATTCTTGTGGAATGCCAAATTTTGTAACGTTATCCCGGTAGATTTGACTGTTCTTGTCTCTTAGCAATTCCGAAAGCTTTCTACTGAGGGCTCGAATGCCACTTTGGCTTGCCTTGTTAATCGTGATTTTTTCCATTTAGGGGCCTTTCCTGTCATTTTGCTGGGAATTTTTTCATCGAGTCTTCAGTGACGATGGCAAGAGCAAGTTGGCTTTTTGTCATGGTCAGTCAATTATCTTGAAAAAGTCTCTTTCTGTTATTATCCCGGCGAGTTTGCTATTCTCAATGACTGGCAGGGCGCCTATATCTTTGTCTTGCATTATCTTCGCTGCTTGCCCAACATCTGCTGTCGGCTGAATCGTCGAAACGTTCTTTGTGGCTATTTCAAGTGCGGGAGTGTTTAAGACTTGTATTATGGTGCCAGATTTTAGGTGTTTGAATACTTCTCCTGAGCCGAAGAATCTTATGATGTCCATGGCCGTTATGATGCCGATCAGTTTGTCGTTGGCGATTATTGGGAGTCTTCTGAATCCTTGCGTCACCATTGATTGTTCGGCTTCGAAAATTGTCGTTTTTGACAAGGCTGTGACAACTTCATGTGACATTAGCTGGGCCACGTTCACTCCGCTCAGTCTGTCTGCAAAGAGGTTCGCTATGTCTCTTTCCGTGATTATCGCTTTGACGCTGTTGTTCTCGTCAACCACGGGCAGTCCACCGAGGTTTTTCTCTGTCATCAATCTTATTGCTTCACTTATCTTTGCAGGTGTCTCAATTGAGACCACTCTTTGGGTCATAACAAGCCTTATGGGTTCATTTATGGCCTTGAAAATGTTCCCGCCAAACTTTCGGCGGATTATCTCAAACTTCTTTCCGCCCCCAAGGTAATCAATTATGTCGGTTGCCGTGATGATTCCTTTCAGAGATTTGGTTCCTGAGTCAGTTATTGGGATTCTTCTGAACCCTTTTCGTGTCATCATCTGGATTGCATCATAGATCGGTGTGGTTTGGGGCATAGTGACGACTGCGCCCTTGGTGATGCTTAGAATCTCGGTGTCATGTTTTTTCGCAGGGTGGGTTTTCAAATTGAGGTTGCCTTTTCCCCTTAACGTTCTTCTGAAACCTTCGTGGCTCAATTACGTTCTCCTCATTTGACTAGCATTCTGGCGATGTCTTCACGATCGATTATGCCTACTAGCTTGCCTCCTTTGTCTTTTACTGGAACCCTTCCGACATCCTTTGAAACCATGATTTTTGCAACTTTGATTACTTTGACTGATGGATCAACGGTTATTACTTGCCGTTTCATTATTGAAGAGACTTCTGATGAGGCTCGGAAACGTCCTTTTTGAGCTTCAAATGTGGGCATGATTGCGCCGCTCTCAAGCAGGTCTTTTTGTGTTATCATTCCAACCAGTCTGCCTTTTTCCACTACAGGCAGCCCAGCGAAGCGTTTTTCCCTCATTAGGCGCCAGATACTGGCAATTTCGTCTTCAGGAGAACACGTCACAATCTTTTTCGTCATCACTTCTGAGGTGTCTTTCAAAAACTTTTCCGGATTAGTCTTGATTAATGGTTCGATGAAATTTTCGATGCCTACAACTCCTATATAGGTCTGGTCTCTGTTTGACATTACAACAGGAGCATACCAAGCGTCTGCATGAAGCATGGCTTTGATCGTTTGGGCGGAATCATCTTCAACTGTTGCTATGTGCTTGGCAGGGGTCATTATGCCTTTGACTGTGATGGGCGAAACTGATGATGAGATCGTCATGACATCACGGCGCGATACTTTTCCCAGCAATTTCCTATTGAGATCTGTCACTGGAAGAATCCTTAATGAGAGATCGCGCATAAGTGCCCGTGCCTTTGTGGCAAGCTCGTCTTCATAGATAAATGGGTGCTTTTCATTCATGATTTCTTTAACGAGCAAGCCCTTAATCCTCACCCTCTTCCTCTTGTGCCGGCTCGACTCTGCAATCTTCACATAGGAACTCGCCATTATGTTGTTTCAAGTCATCTGACCATGCCCCACAGTGGTCGCAGTATCCAGCGGGTGGAGCTGTGGTTTCTTCTGTTTCTTCTTTTTCTGTGGTCTCATTTTCTATGCGTGCGCGTTCCTGAATGATTTCTATGAGTTCTGGCATGACTCCCAAAATGTCTTTGCTTGAGAGTACCCCTGTGATCTGTTTCTTGTAAATAACTCCTAGTCTTCTGATGTCGAGTTTGCTCATTCTTCTGGCAGCTTCAGTGATAGTTGCGTCTGGCTCTATAGTGATAAGCGGTGAGGTCATGACCTCATTTGCCTTTAATGTATCTGGCTTGGCATTCTTTGCCAGTACTCTAACCACGAGGTCTCTTTCAGTTATTATCCCGAGAGGTTTTCCTTCCTTGTTCGTCACTATGATGCAGCCCAAGTCATGCTTGTCCATGAGTTCTGCAACACGATTTGCCGACGCGTTTTCCCCTACGGTTACTACTGGGCTACTCATGACATCTCTGACCAGCATTTTTGATCTTAACCCTATTTCAGCCAAGGTTTCAGCCTCGCTACGTTTGGTGTTATGTTGCGCTAAGCCTCATTGAGTTCAATTAGGCATCACTGATTTAAAACTTGTCATATTTTCTGTTGCCGCCGTGATTTTCCCCCCGCGCGGTTATGATAATTATAGGCTTATTCAAAGGAAAAATCGTACCGGAGATTGGCGATAAGGCAAATATTGCCTCGGTTTTGGGTTTGAGAACAGATATATAAAGCAGTCCATGTTATACATTGTTGTTTAAGGTAAAGAAGGAAGAATGAACATTGCCTTTTAAAAGGAAAAGCCGTGGAAGATCGAAAGGTAGCAAAGGAAGCAGTACAATGATTCAATGTGCAGGCTGTGGTCAACAGGTGCCGCGGGACAAAGCGAAGAAGTCTACTCGAAGAATTTCTCTCGTTGACTATGCCTTGGCCAAGGAGCTTCGTCAAAGAGGTACTTACATTGCTGCTTCGTCCGATACGAGTTATTATTGTGTTTCATGTGCTGTGCACCGTGGTATCGTGAAGGTTAGAGCTGAGAAAGAGCGACGGATGCGGCCGAGAAGATTTTAGTTTTCAGTCTATTCTTTTTTTAGCTTGCTGTATACGTGTACAGCTCTCTGTAAGACAGTTAGATTCGTAAGTATAGCAAGCAAGATGATGGCAGCATTCATGATTGTCGTTGCAGGTTGCCAAAATGCTGCTATTGCACTTGCGATGGCAATTATGATAATGCGGTCGGCTCTTTCAGCTATGCCAACTGCCTCCATCCTTACACCTGTGGCTTCAGCTCTGGCTCGGCTATAACTGACAAGCAATGAACCTATGAGGGCTATTAGTCCCCACAGTCGATCACACAGTCCACTAATAATCATCGAAGCGTAGATAGTTGCGTCAGCATAGCGGTCTAGCAGAGAATCCAGAAAGCCGCCAAATGGTGTTGCCTGCTGGTAAAGTCTTGCAATTACACCGTCTAGGACATCGCAGAAGCCTGACGCCAGCAACAGCGCAGTTGCAAGCAGAAGATAGAACCTATCGATCTGCCATTGTGAATATGCTAAGGCAGAAAGAAAAGCTAGAATCACGCCTATTGCGCTCACACGGTTGGGTGTTAAGCCCAGTCTATGCGCTGCCTTGGCTTCCAATGCGAGCAATGCTTGAACCTGCTGTTTCAACCTCGTTAGCAATTATCCTAGGTCTCCAGCAATTCTTATTTGACTCAACGAAGATATGTTAAGAATGATATCCAAAGTTTAAAGGTGTTTGGAATGATTAACATAACAAGTCTAAAGGTTGACGGTCGATGTTTTTCAGGAATGCGAGTGGATTTGCCTGATTGCCCTGCCCCATTGCTTCTAATAATTGCAGACAAGGGGTTTGTCATGTGTGGGTTCTTGAATGTTGAGGCAGCCGAAAAGCTGAATGCGGCTGCTGCGGTGGTTAGTGGTGTTAAGAGCTTTGAAGACGTGCTTAATGCCCTGGTTAAGGCTGTAACGAGCAAAGCGAGGTCTCTTGGTGTTGAAGTTGGAATGAAAGGAGACGAGGCCTTGAGACGTATGAGTTAGCGCGGAAGCTTTGATGAACGCGTGGGAATTGCTGTTCGTAAAAACTGAGTGAGTATCGTGGAAACGTATTTAGTGCGGCTAACCTTATGTGAACTACTAAAAGAAAGAAGGAAAAAGATGGTTTCATTAATTAGGCGGTTAGCTTAATCTAGAATCTTCTTCGTGTGTTTCTTTTCTTCGACCAACATTCTCGGCAGTACACTGGCCTACTAGGGTCAGGCTTGAATGGGACTTCGCATTCCTTTCCACAATCAGCACATACTGCCTTATGCATCTCTTTTTCTGCCATTTACGATTTCAACTCCTTTATATGCTCTGTGCAAAAATCGCTTCTTGCACGACAGTTTTTAACATTGTAATGTAACTTATAAAACTTGCCATCTCAGTCTCTGTATAGTTTTGGCGAAAAAACATCCGCCTGAAACTGTGTAAAACCTTATTCCAAAACCCTCATGCCGTCTCTTGAAAACCCTCAAACCTTTTACGCCACTTCCAGTTATTTGTGAAAGAGATTCATGTCAACGTCTTCAGCATTGAGGTTCGTTATACAGAAACATGACGCCACACACATGCACTATGACTTTAGACTTGAGATGGACGGGGTTCTCAAAAGCTGGGCTATTCCCAAGGAACCTCCCATAGAATCTGGCGTCAAAAGGCTCGCGATTCAGGTGGAAGATCATCAGCTGGGTTACATAGACTTTGAGGGGGTCATACCTAAAGGCGAATACGGCGCAGGTAAGGTCGAAGTTTGGGACAAGGGCACCTACGTTATCAGACACAGAAGTGCCAACAAGATACTGTTCAGTTTGCAAGGTGAAAGACTAAGTGGCGACTATGCTCTCTTGAGGTTTAAAGAAGACAGGAACTGGCTATTTTTCAAAAACAAGTCTGTCTGAAGGTTTGGAGTTCCTAAATCTTAAGAGCAAGTTTGCGCTAAAATCATAATCAGGTTCTTGCATGCTCGAGTTCAAAAAGGTCAAGATTGAAGCTCCAGAGAACTGCAACGTAGTACTAGGCATGGCACACTTCATAAAAACAGCTGAAGACTTGTATGAAGCGTTGGTCAACGCTGTTCCAAACATAAAGTTCGGAATAGGTTTTTGTGAAAGCTCAGGTCCATGTCTGGTAAGGCACGAAGGAAACGATGCAGAACTCAGAAAACTAGCGGCGGAAAAAGCTTTTGAAATATCATGTGGACACAGCTTCATCATATTTCTTAGAAACGCATACCCGATAAACGTCTTGGATAAGATTAAGAACGTACCCGAAGTGTGCACCATTCACGCTGCCACTGCAAATCCAATTGAGCTAGTGGTCGCAGAGACTGAGCAAGGAAGAGGAATAGTCGCTGTAATTGATGGCTTGAAAAGCAAGGGAATAGAAACTGAAGAAGCCATCAGGGAGAGAAAGAGGTTTCTGCGAAAGATAGGTTACAAACTTGAATAAGGCTCGGTTACGTTTAAGAAGCTCTATTTCACACAACCAAGATTCTGAATCTATTTTAGAATATTCGTGCGGGGTGGAATTGCATCGTATCCTGCAACTCTCGGTGAAGCTGACTCATGGATCTGGCTTCAATCTAGGCCAAAAAGATGTGTTGTGTACCGTTTCACCTGTTTATGGCAAGTTCTTGCTGCAGCTCGAACGGAACCTTTTCACTCATTCTTTCGGCAGCGTAATCAGACAATTGCTTGAACTGTCTTTGCGTTAGAGCGTGTCTCGCTCTCGACAGAATCTCAAGACGGACTTCTTTGAAAACTAAATCCGCGCAGCCCATTTTTGCATCGTCGATCAGTTCTTTGCAAGCTTGAAGGATTTGCTCGTTCAAGATCATTCCACCCTGCAAACCAATACTGTGTTCTCAAACGATAAAACAATTCTGAATCAGGAAAATAGATTGAGCATCCAGTTTTCATGTTAGGTTTGCACTATCTGTGGGATGGATTTGTTAAGACACATCGTGATTCGATTCTTACGTGATGCAGCGATCAGTATTTCGGATGCGTATTTGTATTTCATGGAAGTTTGATGAGTAATGGTTAAATATGTAATCTGAAGAGTTCATATATGAAAAGGTGACTGAACACTTGATGAATATGCTCAAATCAAAGCGCGCCATATCGCCCATACTCGCCACTCTATTGCTCGTAGTCATCGCTGTCGCTGCTATAGTAGTTACGTATGCTTGGGTGATGACTTACATGAACGGTTTAACATCGCAAGCTGGTGTCTTTCTTAGCGAGAACGCTGTGTATTGGCCTTCTAGTTCAACCATAAAGGTAGATGTACAGAATACTGGAACCTCCGACGCCACGATTGGTGCAGTCTATATCGGTACCTCTGCTTCGAATCTTGACAGGCAGACAGGTCTAGTTTATGATCCACCAAACGGAGCAGTTGCTGCTCAGGGAGGCATTGTGAGCATAACGATCAGCTATTCATGGTCAAATGGAACCATGTATTACTTCAGAGTGGTGCCAAAGGTCGGGCCTCCATTAGATTTTCACAGTCCCGCGCCTTGATCAGACTTCATTCCTGTTTCCTTGCGTCCGAAATGCAGGATTCACGCAATTATCGTGCTGAAAAATCCTAACCATTAAATATGGCTCAAACGGAACAATGGCTCTTCAAAGCAAGCGGGATCAATAATGCCGTGGGAGTTTGATGTTGCACGGGTCGCATTGACCTTATCATTCATGCTTTATGCTTCTGTCAGCGACTTCAAGACTCGTGAAGTAAGCAATAGTGTTTGGATATTTTTCGCGCCGCCCGCCTTCGCGTTAACGTTCATGGAGCTTCTCCTGTTCGAAACCTCAGAACTCGCTTACTACGGCTTGTGCATCGGGGTGACAGTCATTTTTGCTTTAGCTCTTTTCTACGCAGGCGGTTTCGGAGGAGCTGATGCAAAGGCTTTGATGTGCTTGGCGCTTGCCTTGCCTTTCTACCCGGCAAATCTTCTCACACCCTTATCGGGCGAGGTTTCTCCAACTTCAAAAGTGTTCTTTCCCTTGGCAATTTTTAGTAACTCGGTTATATTGGCAGTAGTTCCTGTGCTTTGGATAGTTTTGCGCAATGTTCTGTGGCGCTCAAGAACCAGCAGGCCACTCTTCGAAGGAGATCAAAGGCTTGAATCATTGGGTAAGAAACTCTTGGTTATGATCACTGGCTACAAAGTTCCAATCAGCAAATTGAAGGAAAAATGGCATGTTTATCCATTGGAGGACATAGAAGAAACTCCTGAAAAGGGGGTCAAAAGAAAGCTGATCGTGCTACCCAAGGATGAAGGTAGGACTGCAATAGTAGATAGATTGGATAAAGCGATCGCTGCAGGCACAATTGAAGATGGCGTCTGGGCAAGTCCTGGCTTGCCGATGCTTGTTTTGATCACGCTTGGTTTGGTCGTGGCGCTGTTTTTTGGCGACGTCATTTGGTTGTTTGTCAGTTCTCTGTTAGGATAGATAGTTATGCTGGCTGATGAAAGCGATAGTGATGGCCGCGATTGTTTAGATTCCCCCTGTGCAGTTTCCCATGTATCCTGCCTGAAGTTGACGGAAAACGCGGCAATCCTTAATTCTTGGTTCAATCTGAGAAAGACAAGTATTCGGCTAGTTGGTCTGATTTTCCCCAAGTTTGGTCTGAGTGTTCTGAAAAGGTTATTTGGGATTAGCGGATAACAATTCTTCGGTGGAGAGTCATTGTCAGCCGGTTGCCATGAGGATTTGTGTGCGTTTCTGAAGAGTGGATTTGAGCAATTTGATGTTGTTGTAACGCCCGACTTTTTCCTAGACCGCTTCATAGATCTCAGCCAGAACGTGACATCCTTTTCAAAGAACCTTGAGAATGTAGTGAGAAAGAAGGGTGGTAGCATAGATGGTGTTGCTCAGACAGAATTTAGAGGTGGGAACGCCGTTAACACTGCTTCTGCCTTAGCTGCATTGGGCGCTAAAGTGACTCTGATAGTGTGTACTACCAAGTTAGGCCTGCAGTTGCTGAGATTTCATTTGGGTCATCTTGATGTTGACTTCTCACACGTTAAGGTCTTTGACAAGGCTTCGATAACTACTGCTTTGGAGTTTGAGAATGAAGGCCAAAGGACAAACGTCATGTTAAGAGACGTTGGTTCATTGTCGGATTTTGGCCCACATAATCTGAGTAGCGATGATTTCGAAGCCATAAGAAGCGCGGATTATGTCTGCGTTTTCAACTGGGCTGGGACCAGAAGTTTTGGAACTGAGCTAGCAAAAACTGTTTTTCATGAAGTAAAAAATGTTGGAAAGGGCAAAACCTACTGTGACACTGCTGATCCATTGTCTAATGAAGGGAAAATCCCAGAATTGGTGAAGAGCGTTCTGCAAAACCCTGATTTAGACGTTCTGAGCGTGAATGAAAATGAAGCTGTTTGTTATGCTTCACAGCTGAATAGAACAGCAAAACCTCTTCAAAGAAATCTGCCGTTTGAAGGATTAGTCAGAGAATCTGCAAAAATCCTTGCTTCTCACCTATCAGCGAGAGTTGATCTGCACACGACGAGCTTTTCCGCGACATTCAAAAGGAGAATTGAGATCGTTGTGCCCGCTTTTGAGGTTCCTGTTTTTCGAGTGACTGGAGCAGGAGATGCATGGAACGCCGGGAACATTCTAGGAGATTCCTGCGAACTCTCAGATGACTGTAGGCTGGCGCTGGCGAACGCTGTTGCTGCATACTATGTTTCAAGCCCAGATGGGAAACATCCGACGCGAAAACAACTGTTGAGGTTTTGCGAAAAGCTGAAGCCAATGAACCATTGATTGTCGGCTTTTCCCGAGTTTCCTTGCCTGAAACATGATTGAGGTTGAAGTATATTATTAGCTCAATAAAAATCTAAAATCTGAAAGTTATTTAAACGAGTCAAAAACTAAGCTTGTCATGAAAACGGTTAAGGTGTTTGGAGGATTTGAAGTCGAAACTTTTTGGGAGTTCTGGGGTTCGTGGCTTAGTCAACGAGAGTTTGACGCCGGCATTAACTGCTGAGATTGGCTTGGCGGCTGCAACATTTGCGAACGCGAAGAAGGCTCTTGTTGCACGGGACACGAGGGTTTCTGGACCGATGCTGGAAGAGGGATTGATTTCTGGGCTTCTTGCAGGAGGGGCGAATGTGACGATCTTGGGAGTTATTCCCACACCAGTTTTGGCTTACTTGACGAAAAAACTGAATGCTAATGTTGGGTTGATGATTACGGCTTCACATAATCCTCCCCAGTATAACGGCGTCAAAATATTCGACTACAATGGCATGGCATATGGCGAGAAAAACCAAGATAACGTTGAGAAGATAATCCAAAACAAGCGGTTTAGACGCGCGGATTGGCGGAACGTTGGGAACGTCATTTTCAGCGAGCAAGACGACCTGTATGCTAATATGGTGCTGAAAAGGGTGAAACTGCGCAGAAACTGGCGGGTTGTAGTGGATCCTGGATGTGGGGCAACTTATCGTTTGGCACCCATGATTCTGAAAGAGTTAGGGTGCAGATTGCTTGCTTTAAATGCACAGCCAGACGGGTTCTTTCCTGCCAGAAGTTCAGAACCTAACGTTGATTCCTTGAAACCCTTGGCAAGGCTTGTCAAAGAGTTGGATGCTGATGTGGGTGTAGCTTATGATGGTGACGGAGATAGGGTGGCTTTCATTGATGAGAATGGTGTTTTTGCGGATTTTGATCGTGTCTTAGCTGCGTATGCTGGGCACATCGCCAGAGGTGGCAAAGGTGGTACTATCATCACAACAGTTGAGGCGTCAATGTGCGTTGAGAAGATGGTTGAGGCTGAAGGCGGAAAAGTGCGTAGAACGAAGGTTGGGGATGTCTGTGTTTCAGAAGCAATCAAGAAGTATGATGCGGTTTTTGGCGGAGAGCCTTGTGGAGCATGGATACATCCTCAGTTCCACTGTTGTCCTGATGGAATACTTTCTGCTGTGTTGTTCCTGAAGGCTTTGGAAGAGGAGAAGCAGTCTTTGTCAGAGTTCCTTTCTGGAGTGCCTCAGTATCCAACTTTGAGGAAAAATGTTGTCTGCAATGACAGGATCAAATACCAAGTTGTGAAGAAGGTAGGTGAAAGCATAAAATCCATTTTTCCCAAGTTTAGGCAACTTTCAATCGTCGATGGGGTTCGTTTAGACGTTGATAACGGTTGGGTTTTGATTAGGGCTTCAGGCACTGAGCCGTTGATCAGGATAACTGTTGAAGGCGAATCGTTAATAGCTGCAAAACAGATAATGCAAGAAAGCTCAAGACTCGTTAAGAACCTGTCAGAGGAAGGCTGAAATGAAAGCTGTTGTCTTAGCAGCTGGGGAGGGAGTAAGGCTTCAACCGATTACTTCAACCAGACCCAAACATCTTGTAGAAGTTGGCGGAAAACCGATTCTTGAGTACTGTTTGAGCGCTTTGAAGATTTCTGGTATCGATGAAGTGTTAATAGTTGTCCATTATATGGCCGAGGCGATTCAACGACAGTTTGGTAATGGTAAGAATCTTGGGTTGCGAATCGACTATGTGGAACAGAAAGCGATTGCTGGAACAGGCAACGCGGTAAGTGTTGTTGAGCCGCATGTCAAGGATGATTTTGTGCTCATCTATGGAGATCTGTTGTTCGCTACTGAAGCTTTGAAGAGCGTCATTGCACTGCATCAGAAAGAGAGACCATCTGTCACTATGGCAGTCGTTCCTGTTGAGAAACCAGAAAACTATGGAATCGTTGAACTTGAAAACGGCAATCGTGTTAAGCGCATCGTTGAGAAACCCAGTCGACAAGAAGCACCGACAAATTTGGCAAATGCTGGAATCTATACTTTTTCAATAGAAATTTTCGAGAAATTAAGGGCAATTTCGGCTTCGTCTAGGGGAGAATGGGAGATTACCGATGCGATTTCCTTGTTGGCTAAGGAGGGCAAGGTTGTTCTTGCTGCTACACTGTCGCCTGGTGATTGGTTTGACGTCGGTAGACCTTGGGACTTGCTTGAGGCCAATCGTTGGGCGCTTGAGAGGATGAATCACAAAGTGATTGGGTTCATTGAAGATGGGGCTCATTTGATCGGACCTGTAACTGTTGCAAAATCTGCTAGGATTCGTTCTGGAGCATACATTGAAGGTCCGGCGTTGATAGATGAGGAAGCAGATGTCGGGCCGAACTGCTACATTCGACCACACACTAGCATCGGGAAAAAAGCTCGTGTAGGCAATGCTTGCGAGGTGAAGAACAGCATATTAATGCGCGGGACGCATGTCGGCCACTTGTCATATATTGGTGACAGCATTCTTGGGGAGAAGTGTAACCTTGGTGCTGGCACTGTGACTGCTAACTATCGATTTGACGCTAAACCAATTAAGATGATGGTGAAAGACAAGCTTGTGGACAGTGGAAGGAAAAAGCTAGGGGCAGTTCTCGGCGACAATGTCAAAACAGGGATAAACGTGCTTCTGATGCCTGGCGTGAAAGTTGGGGATAACAGCTGGGTTGGGCCTAATGTCGTGGTTGATCGTGATCTGCCTGCTAATTCTGTTGTGCTGTTGAAGCAAAATACAGAGAAGAGAGAACTAGAGCGATAGCATTAAAGCATTTCAGGAAATGCTAAAGGGTCTTGTGCACGCTTCCATGGATCTTAAATAGTTGTTCTGTAATTTCGTTAGAGTGGAATGGAGGTCTGATGTTGTCAGTAGCGCAGAGGAGATATTTCAGTGAAGTCTCAGTGTTGGCAGATAGACACGTGATTGTTACAACGACAGCCGGTAAGACGTTTAGCGGAACTATGATCGGTATTAACCCTGACAATTTGAGCTTGTGTTTGGCTGAGGCGAAGGATGACGAAGGAAAAGTTTCGCATAGGGTTTTTCTCAACGGAAATGTTGTGGCTCAGATTTTCAGTGTGGAGAAACCTTTTGATTTGAAGACATTGGCGGATCGCCTTGAGAAGGTTTTTCCGACGATGGTGAAGCTTTACGAGGATAAGGGTTTCATTTGGGTTATGGACAAAGTCAAGCTGACCGAGAAAGGTGTAATGGAAGGTTCAGGGCCTGCTGCAGAGCGTGTGCAAAAGGTTTACGACCTGTTCATGGGCGAAGCTAAGGGCAAAACTAGCTAGATAAACCAGCGAAACTGCTGTTCCTCTTTCTTCTTTATTTCTGCAACGTTCTTAAGTAAACCGAAGGACTCAAGAATTCTCTTGGTTTCTTCAGCTGCCACTTCGAGCCTTGACAGGTCAATATTCAGGTTTAGGAACTTGCTCAGAATCATGAGGATAGAGCGTGCAGCGTTTGCATCTGGATAGGTGCCAAGTGTTTCGACGAGAAGGGAGAAAGCTTTCAGGTTTCTTAGCCTGGCAAGCCCAATAGTGAGACCAGCCACGCCAAATATCTGACCAACCATTATTTTCGTACCTAGGTTCAAAGCGGTCTGCAATGTTTCGCCGTCTGAGGCAGCGGCATACATTTGCGGAATGGATTTTGCTTCGTCGGTTTTGAATCCGCCCAAAGTTATGACTTGACGGCAGCCCAATTCCTGTGCCATGTCCAAAACTCTTCCACAGAGTTCGTATTGCCCAGGCGTAGTTAGGGATTGGGTGTTTCCGTACCAAAAGATGAGGTCAAGTCCTCCGGTATTGTTCTTATGGTAATAAAGCTCGTTTGTTGGGGAGTGTGTTCCTCCTGTTTCGGTTGTTATTGTCAGGTCTTGGAAGGTTGAAGAGTGGATTTCGGCAAAACGTGTGGCCTTTAGTTCATGGATCATGTGCAGGGTTGCGATGTTGGCTACGAATCCTATGCCTGGTAGTCCTTCGATAAGGACTGGGTTTTCCAGCTTGGGTTTTTCAGTGATTTCGATTGTGCAGACCATGTATTTGGCTTCCGTTTTGTGAAGGATAATCTAGATTTTGGCTTTCGATATAAGTGTTCCAGTAGGGAATGGTTGAAGAGTAGTAATCAAAAGGTTACGAGTTTTGCCTTTTTCAGGTCTTTCAGGAATTTCATCACGTTCTCGGGGTCAGTTGGACTGTATTCGGCTGAAACAGCCGTGATTATGTTGTGCACGTTTCGTTTTCCATCCATGAAGTTCAGTATTTCAGCCATTTTCTTGCTGAAATCCTCATCCTTGTCATCGATGAGTTCATACCATTCGTATTCTTCTTCGCCTATTGCTTTCTTCAGCGCGTCGTCGTTGAGTGTTCCTTTGAACAGCTTTTTGGGAACTAATCTTTTTGCTTCTCGGTCGGCTTGCGTCTCCTCAAGTTTTTCAAGCTTTATGGCAGACGTTTTGGTGATGAAGCTCAGAGTTTCTTCCAGTTTTCTGATTTCGCTTTTTCCCAAGTTCCGTATGTCTTCGCAGTGTTTGTCCATTAAAGTGGTTAGCTCTGGATGTTCTCCAAGCTTTTTCACGGATTTAACTGATTGTTGTTCACGCCAGACGACGTGTTCTATTTTGTTCATGTAGTAGGCGGCTGTTTTCGCGAGTTCGTTGGCTAGCTTGTTCTTTTCATCCTTGGTCGTTTGGGTTTTCTTTTCGAACATCTCTTTGACTGCTTCGACGCTTGTTTCCATTATTCTGGTCATGCCCTTTGAGGCTGTTTGGTGGGCAAGTGTGAAAATGTCTTCATGAGTGGCGTTGGCAAGAGTCAAAGCTGCAACTGTGACTACCCAACCGACTCGTCTGAGGCTGTCTTCGCTCACTTTGTCAATAGTGTCCATGCTTGTGTGGTAAAACAGGTCGGGCCATTGGAGTAACATGACGCATGGGACTTGGGTTGTGGCTTCGGTGAACTCAGCATGGTCGCTCCCGCCGCTGAACGCTTGTGAACGGTATCTGAAGGTGCTGGCTAGGCCTAGAGGTGTTCGATTGTCAAACTCTTTTGTTGTCTCTTCCATGAGGCTGTAGACGTAGTCGTTTAGGTAGGAAGGTAGGCTATCGGGTGTACGGTCGAGGTTTAGTGTGGATTTGCACAGTTCTTGGTTTTGTCCTACCATGTCGAGGTTTATGCCTGCTACAAGTCTTGAGCTCATTTCTGGATGGTGTGAGAGGTAAGCTACTGTTCCGAGGGTTTCTGGAACCCAGATGAAGCGTATGGTTCTTGCAGGATTAGGGATTTTGCCTGTTTCTAACAGTGTTTTGATGGTTCTCGCGACTTCTAGAAGCAGACCACTTCCAGAAGCATTGTCGTTTGCACTTGGTTTTGGATGACATAGGTGGGCAATTAGGAAAATCTCCTTGCTCGGTTCATCTGAACCCCGTATGGTAGCAGTCAAGACATCTGAGTGGAAAGGAAACAGTCTTGCTTCCACGTTGGCTTTGAGTTTGACGGTTTTGCCAGCTTGAAGCAATGTTCTCAATGCATTGCCTTGGCGCTTGCTTATTGAAAAGCCAAAAGCAACTTTGGATAGCTCAGCCCCAGTGGGCCAAATGGCTTGATAAGCATGAGCATCTGGGATATCCACACTTTCTCGAACGTTTGGCATCTCATATGTGATTGTATCTGTGATGACTCCTGCTGCACCATGCTTGTAAACAGCTTGCCGATGGACGAGTCTAGCTCGGCCCGTGGCTAAGACAAATTTGCCCTTGACGTTCTTACCTTCGTAATCCTTCTGCTTGGTTCCTTTTCCAACGTCAACTAGTTCAGCTGTCACGCCTTTGACTGGTGTTGTGTTGCTGAAAGTGTGCAGGCTTTGCGGACAATCTTCATAGGTACAGAGTAGCTTTTCTTCTGGTTCTACAAGCCGGAGCTCAGCGCTTTTGACTTCCCAACCAATTGGACTAGTATATGTCCAGTACTTGGTTTTACCGTTGGCTGGGAATCGCTCGATTGTAGCATCTTGGAAACCTAATCTTAGTAGCTCATTCTTGACATATTCGGTGGCTTCGTGGAACATTGGGGAACCTTGAATCCTGTGAAAGCGCGAGACTTGAGCCACAAAGGATTTGGCAACGCTGCCGGACAATTCGTCCTTAACGAGTTTGTGCAAATTCATAACCAATCACGCTTCCCCATCTCCTTCTCCTATGAGTAAAGGCTTGCGGTTTATTCTTTGATGAGGTTCAGCTGAACTGATCCCTGAGAAACCTTAACATGACTCGCTAAGCATTTTCTTCAAAAGCAAACGTCGTAAGTTCTCTTGGCATTTCTTATATATTTGACCGATTGTTTTTGGTTCAAGGTTTGCCCGTTGTCTTTCGAGATAAGAGAGAAGGATTTGCTTGCAAGGATTGGGAAGCTCAAAACCAAGAGTGGCACAGTGGAGACGCCTCTTCTTTTTCCTGTCGTAAACCCTGTTGTTCAATCCATTTCCTCAAGAAGAATGATGGAAGAGTTCGGTTTTGAAGCATTAATAACTAATGCGTACATACTGCGGCAGCGTTTCCAGAAACAGCCCGCACAAGAGGGCTTGCATAAATTTCTGGGCTTCAACGGCACGATAATGACCGACTCAGGCGCATACCAAACCTTGGTCTACGGCGACATACAGACAAGCCCTGAAGAAATAATCCAGTATCAAGAGCAAATAGACACCGATATCGCCACTATACTGGACATACCGACGGGTTGGGATGTCACCGAGAAACATGCGTCTGAAACAGTAAAGGAGACACTGAAACGAGCCAAAGACTTCTTCGAGCGCAAAACTCGTGATGACATTCTTTGGGTAGGACCTGTTCAAGGAGGACGATATCTGAACCTTGTGACCAAGTCAGCGAAAGAAACAGGAAAACTGCCTTTTCAAATTCACGCTCTTGGCAGCCCAACAGAAGTCATGGAACGATATCGGTTCGATGTTCTCGTTGACATGATCATGGCTGCGAAGATGAACTTGCCTATTGACAGACCATTGCACCTTTTTGGTGCTGGTCATCCTTTCATGTTTGCGCTGGCAGTATCCTTGGGCTGCGACCTTTTCGATTCAGCAGCTTACGCACTTTATGCAAGAGAAGGAAGATACATGACGGAAAACGGCACATACCGCTTGAATGAACTGGACTATTTTCCATGTGCCTGCCCAAAATGCACTAAGACAGCACCTAAGCGCGTACTAGAAATGCCGCAAAGAGAAGTGGAAACCTTCCTTGCAGAGCATAACCTCTACGTTTCCGGCGCCGAAATAAGGCACGTAAAGCAAGCAATAAAAGACGGTAGACTATGGGAACACCTTGAGACTAGGGCGCATGCTCACCCAGCCCTTTTCCAAGCGCTGAAGAGACTAGCCAAATACCAAAACTACATTGAGAAGCATGATCCTGTCACGAAGAATAGCGGTCTATTTTTCTATAATTCCACAAGTCTCATAAGACCTGAGGTCCTCCACTACCAAAAAAATCTCAAGAAAAGATATACTCCGCCTGGAGAAGCAAGGATATTGCTGCTTGTATCACAAACCCAGACAAAGCCTTTCCACAACTCCAAAGATTACAAGTCGATCGCGAAAACTCTGCGACGCCAATTAGGGTCTCAAGCAAACAGAATCCACGTATGCTTCTGCGCCGCGCCGTTCGGCGTAATCCCTCTTGAACTTGACGAGGTTTATCCGCTTTCCCAGCATGAAACGGTCATGCCTCCGGACAAGGAGACAATGGAATATGTGGCAAACCAAGCACTAGACTACGTCAATCGTTCAGGCTATGAAGGGGTCGTGCTACTCAGCTCAGAAGAGTGGCAAAACACATTGCAAGGCAAAGCCAAGCAAGCCTGTCGAAAGAGGGGCATTCCGTTTAAGTATCTGAGCTTCGATGCAAAACTCACCAAAACCATGCTAATTAGGTTGACGAAGACTCTTCAAAAAATGCTGAGTGAATGAACCTTGGCAAGAGCAGACCTCCACATACACACAAAGTATTCACCTGATGCATGCACCAGCCCAAAGATCGTGGTAGACTGTCTCAATGCGCACCCGACAATAAAAGCCGCTGCCATAACCGACCACAATACGCTTGAAGGCTTCATCAAGGCCAAGGAACTCGCAAAAGCATATCCTGACATCGCAATCATTCCAGGTGTGGAAATAACCGCTTTGGAAGGCGAAATAATCGTTCTGGGCGCCGAAGAACTACCGCCTAAACCATGGGATGTCAGAAGCATCATAGATTTTGCGCGAAAGAGAGAAGCCTTGATCGTAGCACCCCACCCATATCGCGGATATGGTCTTGGCGCCTTGGCAAAAACACATGGTGTCGATGCTATAGAAACTCTGAATGCCATAACATCGGCCGAAGCGAATGAGGCCGCTGAGAACCTAGCGAAAGAGATGAACCTGCCGGGAGTCGCAGGCAGCGATGCTCATGAACCAAATGAATTGTTGAGTGTTTACACGGAGATTCAAGCCTCGTTGGACGTTGACGCGATCCTAAAGGCTATAAAGAAAGGCTTGGTTAGAGTTTCTTACACTGAAAAGTCAATGCGTTTTTAAAGCGCTATAAGACATGAATACAGAATTAACAGATGAAAAGAAATGGGGCAGCTACAAATAGGGTTTCTTGGAGGAACCCGTGAAGTCGGTAGAATAGCCATCACAGTCAAAACTGAAAAAACGCAGGTTTTGCTGGACTACGGCGCGATGCTGGATCATGAACCAGGGTTCCCTATGCACATACCGCCAAAAGAAGTGGACGCCATAATCTTGTCTCATGGTCATCTAGATCATTCAGGGGCAATCCCTATTTTCTACATTGAAGGCAAAAAGCCACTCTACACAAACAAATTGACAACCGAGCTTAGCCAATTGCTCATCTCAGACTTCATACACCTGTCTAGTTATTATTTACCATTTGAATACCTTGAACTCAAGGCTATGACTACTAGTAGCCGGCATTTGGATTTTAACACTGAACAAAAGGTCGGGGACATAGCCTTCCAGTTTAAGAACGCTGGCCATATACCTGGAAGCGTGCAAACGTTGATAGAAGCTGAAGGAAAAAGGGTCCTTTTCACTGGGGACTTCAACATCACTGACACCAGACTACTGGAAGGAGCAAAAATGAACTATGGCGACCTAGACGTCGTGATAATGGAAAGTACATACGCCACTGAAGAACATACTGAGCGGAAGCAACTTGAGAAGAACTTTGTGGATGAATGTACTGACGTTGTAGAAAGAGGCGGAATTGCTCTCGTACCAGCCTTTGGAGTAGGTCGATCACAAGAGCTTGCATGTGTGCTGGCTGCGCATCATTTTGGGTATCCAGTAACGTTTGATGGAATGGCGCGTGAAGTGAGTCGTGTGATGATGAACTATCCGCAGTTTCTCAGGGACTCGAGAGCTTTTACGGATGCCATGCATTCGACTGAGTGGGTGGAAGGCTGGAGAGACCGAAGAAGAGCAGCGAAAATGCCGGGAGTGATAATCTCGCCAGCGGGCATGCTCAAGGGCGGCCCCGCGATGTTTTACATATCCAAGGTTGCCAAGAAATCGAACAATGCCATATTCCTTGTCAGTTATCAGATTCCGGGCACGCCTGGAAAGGAACTGCTGGAAAAGGGCATATGCAACATAGATGGCAGAATGCGAAAGGTCAAGGCACGAGTGAAGCATTTTGACTTTTCATCGCACTGTGGCGCGGGTGAGTTGAAAGAGGCTGCGAGAAGGCTTGGCGGCAAGCCAAGGGTCTTTGTGGTTCATGGTGCTGAGAAAAATTGCGAGTACTTTGCAGGATGGGCGAGAGATGAATTGAGCTTGGATTCTGTGGCGCCTAGGACTGGGGACGTCTTCAAGGTTTAATGAGGTACCGCATGAATGTGTTCAACGCGCGCTTCGCTCATGGGAGAATTGAAGACAAAGTGTCTGAACTTGACTACTAGGTTTCGCGGACTTCACATTGAAGCTTCTTGATCATTTCTTCAGCCTTCAATGGCACAACCTTCAAAGTGTAAAGCATGCTTGGAGTCCGAAGCTTCAGTTTAACAACGTCTTTCAGTCTCTTCACGGAACAATATTCAGCTCTTCCGCTTACTTCAATGAACTTTTCCGGGTCTAGAATCTCTGAGGGCACAGCCTTCACCTTCTTTGCTATTTTGTTGCGTCATGCTAACACTTGCGCTTTATATAATCCTTTTCTTGGTCACGATCAAGCGAATTCGCTCCTATTCAAAAAGGATGATTGGGCAGGTTTTGGAGAATGCTCGTTTGAAGTCTGATTACTGACCTTATTTGGTAGTCACCTATGAGACTCAACGAGACTCTATTGCACGTGCGATTGCTACCTCGATGCACATAACCTCCAGTCCAGTCAGTAGGCTGTATTTACACTCCTGAAAAATCCATGGATTTTCTAATTTCTAATTCTAAAAAAGAGAAAAATCTAGAAATTCTATATTCTCTCCTCGTTTAGAATTTAGAAAACTAGAAAACCTAAACGTTACCTGAAAATGTGATAGCGTGATAGTGGTAGTATCGAGAAGTCGTTCGGTAATAGAGGTTGAAAGAACTGGGCGCAGGCGGGAATTCTCAGAAGATGAGGGCTATTTGGGTAATGGTCTTATTTTGGAAAGGGTGATATTGACAATTGAAGTGAGAGGCGAGAGAAAATGGACCTGCAACAGCAACATAAGAGTCCTCGAACGAGAAGAGATGGTGGAAACACAGCTTTGGCAAGCTTGTCTTTATAAGGCACGCTGAGACCATGTATTGCAGTGAAGGCGTGCCGACGGGTTATTGCAATATTTTTCCTTAAGAATGGTTTGCTTTTACTTGGAACTGGCCTGCTTTTGCCTTGGAGGTAGTATGATATGTTAGGCATGAGAAATGCGCTTGATAGAAACCGTAGCAGATTTGAGATCATAGCGGAGATTCTGAGGAAGTTGCGTGCACCAGTTGGCAAAACGAGTATTTTGTCCCACTGTAATATGAGCTCTGCCCAGTCTGGGCGATACTTGGATTTTATGGAATCAGTTGATCTAGTTCGAACAGACCTGACAGCGGGAAAAGTGACTTACGAGAGAGCGGAAGTTGGTCGAGATTATCTGGAATTATTTAACAAGATGGTTCTGTTACTTGATCCCAGCATTTCTGCACCTCCTCTAATCTAGCCACAACTTAGGAAACATTCAAGGAAAGGTGATGTTTTTTGCTGAATATTAGAGATGTCAGAAAATGCAGGAACGCCTTGGAACTGAATGACTTCATCGAGAAGTACGTTGCCGAGCGAAACCCATCAAACGAGAGTTACAACAGTATGTATTGGAATCTGTTCGAAGAATGGAAAAAAACCTTGAAGAGGAAACCTGCGCACACGCTTTAGCTCGCACATTTCAATTTGTAGTTAATTACATTCTCTAGCGCACTGAGTGTGTGCTATCAATAGAGAGGTTGCAAGGAACTAAGAGGCTAGAAAGGGGTAGGCAGTAGCGCTCGAAGAGCGCTTTTCACCTTCGAGTTTTTAAGACACCTTGACTATCGAATTACTTGATTGAGGGTTGTGTTTGAAAGAGATTCTGAAGGACTGGGGAAAGGAACTTTGGATAGCTGAAGAAGCAGAATATGGAGGAAGAATCCTTATTGTCAAGGAAAACAAGGGCACATCTCAACACTATCACAAAGATAAGAAAGAGACAATTTATTGTTTCAAGGGTCTGGTCGACATCATATTGACTGACAAAACAGTCACACTGAAAGAAGGTGAAGACATAACACTTCTTCCAAAAACGATACATAGGATAGCAGGAAAAAAGGATTCAATATTGTTTGAAGTATCGACTCCACAGCTAGCTGACGTGGTCAGATTACAGGAGGACCCAAAGAAAGCAAGCCGGGCCTAAGAGATTATCGTATCTCCCTAGCATTGAAACGAACTAAGACGTTGGAAAGAACTAGAGGCTTGAGAGAGGTTGGCTCGTGTGCACGAAGTGCACATTATTAGGACTCTGTTTGCTGTTTCTATGACTTTGCGGAAAAGTTATAGCTGACAAACGTCAGCTTATTGGAATTGTGCATATGAATTGATTACTAACAGAGTCAAAACAAGTTATTGGCTTCTCTTTGTCTTGTTAACAGATGATTCTTATGACGCAGATAAGTAATAAGGAGTTAATTGAAAAAGCAAAATCTGTGCTCAAACCAAGAAAGATCAAACACGGACTTTCAGTTGGGGACGTTGGTTGTGCATTGATTACGGACAAAGGCAACGTCTACCTTGGTGTCTCTATTGATACTTGTTGTGGTATGGGATTTTGTGCTGAGCACAGCGCTATTGCTGCAATGGTTACACACGGCGAACACGTAATTAAGAAAATTGTAGCAGTTGTTGAAAATGGAATACCGATATCTCCGTGCGGAAGATGCAGAGAATTTATGCATCAGATTCATGAAGAGAATATCGATGCGGAAGTTATTGTCGGGAAAAACAAGTCGGTCAAGCTCAGAGACTTGCTTCCACTTCCTTGGGATGCCAAAGGCTAGCTCTTACATATTCTTAAGCATCGAAAGTCTTTCGTCTGGTTTCATTGAAGGAGCAATCCAAAGTCTCAGACAATGGTAATACGGTCACAGTTTTAGTTGGGATAAAACTTTACCCCAACCAACGACGACGTGCTTCAGGGAAAAGGGGTTGATTGCGTGTATACTGGGTTCGGTATAGTTAGTATCAGTATAGGGTATAGGTATAGTCGGAATCGAGTATACGCCCCTTATGCTGTAGACAAGAGGACAACGTTTTAGAATGCGTAATGCTTCTATTGCCTGCTAAGGTTGATGAGTTTTTGTCAAGAAGAGAAAAGAAAGCTACAGGTTTAGAGCAGCATAAGAAACTACAGAGAGAGAAAGACCAGAAAAGAAAACAGAAAAAACAGGTTCCGCTTCCTGCAAAACACTTGAAAGGCAAAAAATAGGCGCTTCTGGATTCAGGATAAAACTCTACCCCAACCAAGAGGGCACGCCCTGTCAATACGTTCGATCCTGCCTGCACATTTACCTCTACACCTACCTATACCTACCTACACATACCACACGCGCACACAACGGGCGCTCTTTCTGGTGCTATTTGGATTTAGAAACAAACCTATTGTTTTTAACGTAGAATCTCAGCATTTTGCTCTTGCCTTTTGAGAGGCCTATTCTAGTCGACTTTACGACTTCTACTCTTTCATGTGAGGAGTCTTCTATGAATAATTCATCTTTTATCAGGTCTAGTCCGTTGTGTCTTTTGTCTATTCCAAATGCTTTTGTTAGCTTTCCCGGTCCGTTCGTGAGATTCCTTTTATCGCTGATTCCTCTGTTCTTTTTCATTATTTCTATTCCTTCTAGGGGTTCTAAAGCCCTTATCAGCACGGCTCCTAGTTTTCCTGTTTTTGCGTTTACGTTTAACATCCAATGGTTTCCGTAAGTGAAATAAACGAATGCAAATCCTGCTGGCATTAGCAATGCTTGAGGAATGTTTTTTGTTCTTCTAAGTCCGATGGCGCCAGGGTCATCAAGTCCTAGGTATGCTTCGACTTCGACTATTTTTCCCTTCAGAGTTCCTTCTTCGGTTTTGTGAACAAGAATTTTCCCTAAAATCTCTCTGGCGACTTCTTTCGTGTCCTTGGAGTAGAATTCTCTCTTGAGTTTCATGAACAAAATTCAGCTCTGTTACTTAAATCCTCTTACATCGCAGCGCGCGCTATGGTGGGCAATTTCTATCAAAGAGTAGGTGCTCTACTGAAAAGGGGACTTATAGACGTAAATCTAGTTGATGACATTCTCTACGTTTCCAAAGTATGGGAGAGAATGGAGTCCTTTGCGATATTCACTAGAAAGCAGTATAGCTTCCCGAGATTTCTCGATTTGTTTGAATACCTCTACAATGAAATGAAGAAAAGAGAACAACAATAGAGCATTCATCTATCAGTCTTTTTAGGCAACTGTTGGCGCGCGCTGACGCTCTATGGCATTTTCGCCCCAGCTAAATGGAGAAATTTTAAGCGCTCCTTTTTTCTGTTTGTCAAGACTCGTGGAAACGTCAACGCTAAATATGTTCTCTGGCTTACGTTATGAGCTGGAGTCGAGGGATTAACATTATATTGATTAGAGAGGCTGCTGAGAGCGATAATCACGCTCTTATTGAGCTTCAAAAGAAATGTCCGATGGGCACTAGCTTCGTTCTAGGAGTTGACAGCTCGCCCGACTATTTTGCTCGCTCTAGACCATTCAAAGACTGGCATGTTCTTGTGGCGACTGAGAATGACGCCATACTTGGCTCTTGCGCGTTTGCAGTCAGCGAAACATGCGTTGAAGGCAAACAGGTTAAAACTGCCTACGAATACGGTTTAATGGTTAACCCTCTTCACAGACGAAAAAGAATCGCTATAAAGCTGCAAAGACACATCGAACAAATTGCAGTGGGTAATGACGTCGACCTCTTGCACCTAGACATAATCGAAGACAACCTTCCCTCAGCAAACCTAGCTTCCAAAATGGGATTCGAGAAAGCAAAAGACTGCACTACATTTTCTTTAGTGCCTTACAAAAAACAGAAGACTGTTAAGGGCAAAGCAATAAGGGTAATGAATGAGACCGATGTTGAAGCTGTGACAGACCTGATTAACGAGACATATAGCAACTACAACTTCTTTGCTCCCTTAAAACCCAAGGATTTCCTAGAGTCTCTCAGGAGGATACCACACTTTGACTTTCACAATATCCTTGTCCTTAAGGACAATGACAAGATCGAAGCCGCTTTAGGGTACTGGGAATACGACAAAGTGAGAAAATACATCGTAGAGAAACTGGATTGGAAGCTGAAAGCACAGACATATCTAATAAGGCTAGCAGGCATATTTGCCAAAGTGCCCTATATTCCTAGACTGGGTGAACCACTCCTGAGCTACAATTTGACGATCATGGCGTACAGGAACCCTGAGAACATGAAGGAGTTGATCAGAAACATTTTCAATATTGCTCTGGAAAACAAAATCAACTTCATTCACGCTACAGTAGACCCGAAGAACCCTATAGCTGCAGTTCTTTCTAAATTCGCACACACAAAAAAGAAACTGCACTTCTTCGTCAAATCGCTCAAGCAAGAAAGACTTGCCAATCTCAGAGAAAAGAATCTCTATATTGATGCCTTTGAAATGTGAACAAGCGCGCGCGGCGTCGTTTTTTGGGTTTGGGATAAAACTTTACCCCAAATCGTGCATGCTAAAAGAACAACAATCACCAAACTTATAACAAAGAACCTCCCCTCGCACCAGCCCAGGTGCCATTTTCTAATTTCTAATTCTAAACAAGAAAAAACACTAGAAATTCCAATTCTTCTGCCCACTTAGAAAACTAGAATTTAGAAATCATATCCGTTACCTTGACTCACGAAATGCAAAAGATGAAAGTGTAAATGAATATCTTAGTTGAATAGTGATATCGTAACAGAGAGGCTTAATAGAGATAGGTGCGCGCTGGGGAAAACTGTTTTAAGCATTATGGAATAATGATATCGAGGTGAAGAGAATGATATTCGTGACTTTGATGTTACCCAGAGGAAAAGGTGCTAACGCAGTCAAATACCTTAAGGAGCTCAAAGCGCCTAAAGGAATAAAGATTCGAGACATCTTCTTCGCTTTCGGCAAATATGACACTATGATAATATTTGAGGCTCCAGATGAGCGGACAGCCATGAATTTTGTAATGGAAACGGGATTCGCAACGGAATACATTATGGAAACCATGATAGTCGTTCCCGCAGGAGAAATCACCGGCAAACCCAAGTAGCAGCAAAACAATTGTCACCCCACTTCAAGGCGCGCGCTGTCTGTTTATTCGAGGCAAAGCTCACTGAGTGAGCACAAGGCCCAATTTAGCATCAGACTCATAACACAGAGCTTGCCCTCGAATGCAATTTTCTAAATTCTAGCCTAATAAAAATAAAAAAATTGAAAAATCAATCTATTCCTTAGCTTAGAAACTTTGAATCTGGAAAGTTACCTGACTTTTTGAACAATGTTGAGACAGCACTGCAGAATATCAGACATAATCAAGGGTGGTGTTGTCAGGTGGTTACCTCATGAAGAGGCTTGAGAGAGCTAGGAGGCTGAAGAGAGATAGACTATTGCGTTATTCTCGCGCGCTATTTCTTATGTTTATCATATTCCGCAGGGAGTTCAACGTTCCGTCTCTCTTTCTTTTTTAGTTCCTTTTCTCTCTGCAATTTCATGTGCTGTTTATGATCTATCGCTTTCTCTTTCTTGCCTTTGGGCACAATTCGACCTCTTGTAAGTCATTGACCCAAATGTTGCTCTTAAAAGCATGGGTGTTCTTCCTCTGAGGTTGGAAAGAACTAAGAAGCTTCAGAGAGGTAGGCTCGTCCTGTGCACTCGCAGTGCACGTTACTTATTCAGAGTCCAAGCTTCTCAGAACTTGTTGAAGCCTACTATTTCTTCAATAGACTTCTTTTTTCTGGAACGTGGTTTCTCTGCAGGATATCCAAATGAAACAAGGGCCACAATGTTCCAGTTTTCGGGGATTCTCAGTAGCCTCTTGACTTTTTCTTCATTGAAGTCTCCAATCCAACAAGAACCCACGCCCATAGCCCAAGCAGCAACAACCATGTTTTGCAGAGCAATAGTGGTGCTGACGATCGACCATTTCCCTGCGATTAGATCCTTGTGGGCACATCCCACAATTGTGACCGGGGCGTCCTTGATGAATCTGTTAAACAAGCCTTTCGACAATTCTTTCTTGATCTCGGAATCAGTCAAGACAATGAAGTGCCACGGTTGTCTATTTGCTGCAGATGGCGCTTGTCTACCGGCCTCCAGAATCTTGTCTAGAATATCTTTTGGAATCTCTCTTTGCTCATAACGTCTAATGCTTCTTCTGTCAAGGACAACATCGATTAAGGACATCAACTCAACTCCAATATGACGCACGGAATATTTCAGCCTAAAAAACTGGCTTCCGCCTAAAAACCTTTCTCCTACTTCATCCAGGAAAAGAATGACCCTGAGAAGTGTCGCGCGCGCTTCTAATTTCTATTTCTAAAAAAGAGAGAATATTAGAATTTCTATTTCTTCTCCCTCGTTTAGAATTTAGAAAACTAGAAAACCAAGTGTTACCTGAAAATGTGATAGTTTGAACAGTGACAGTGTTGAGTAGTTGTTCAGTAACATAGAGGCTGAAGAGAACTAGGAGGTTTTGAAAGAGGTTAGTCGTCGTGTGCTCGATAGAGCACGGTAAGAATGAATGTGAGATAACTGGAACTATTTCTTTAATTGCTTTTCCTTATGTTTTTTCCTTTTCTCTTCTCGTTCTTTCTTAGTCAATGGTTTCTTCTTAGCACTTCCCATGCTCAAAACAATCACCACTCAAGAATAGTTAGAACAATGAATAAAGTTTTTGCACATAGAGAACCAAGAGAGTCTCCAAAGAGGTTTGAAAGAGGTAGGCGCGTGTGCACTAGGTGCACGCTATTAGGACTCTGTTTACTGTTTCTACGATTTTGCGGAAAAGTTATAACTGAACAAAAAAGCTACTGAAACGATTTAGCAGATAATCTACGAATGTATAGTGCAGGTAGTGAGATTGTGAATCAAGCTGAACCCGTGAATAATCGTAGAAATGCATATACAGCCATATTGCTGTTGGGAATCGTAAGTCTTTTCGGAGACATTGTCTACGAGGGTTCAAGGGGTCTGGTTCCCGATTATCTTGCGTTTCTGGGGGCTTCTGCGTTGATTGTTGGCTTAGTCGGCGGTGCTGGTGACTTGGTGGGATATGCGATAAGATTGGTGAGCGGTGTTATAGTTGATGCGACAAGGGCTTACTGGTTTTTCATCTTCTTTGGATATGGTTTGATTGCGGCTATACCATTGCTGGGACTGTCGGGGGGTTTGGCAGTGGCAATAGTCTTGGTCCTGCTTGAGAGGCTCGGCAAAGCCTTGAGACAACCTTCGAGAGACACTGTGCTGTCAGTTGTGGGCAAAGATATCGGTTCTGGAAAGACTTTTGGGCTTCATGAACTCTTGGATCAAGTCGGAGCGATTATTGGTCCTTCGATTGTCGCTGTCTTGATGTTTTATACGAGCAATAATTACAGTTTGACTTTTAGGTTCTTGTTCGTTCCTTTCTTGCTGGTTTTGGCAACTCTTGCGATTGCTTACACGAAAATCCGTTCAAGAACACTAATCGAACCCCCAAAAGCAAAAGTATCAATGAAGAATATCCCAAAACCCTTTTACATCTACGCTGTTGCTGTGCTGTCAAATGCTGTTGGGTTGATACCGTTCAGTCTTATACTTTTCAAGGTTTCTTTGATAGTATTGCCACTGCGACAAGATTGGATTGTGCCACTTGTTTTTGTGCTTATTCAAGGGGTAGATGCGCCAAGTGCTTTTCTGTCTGGATATGCATACGACAAGTTCGGCATGAGATTCTTGGTATTGCCCTTCGTTCTTTCAATGTTTCCACCATTGTTTGCTATGGTTGATACAGGGTTGCCGATGTTAATCGTAGCATCCATTTTCTTCGGTGTGGTGCTCGGAATGCAAGAGTCAATATATCGTGCTGCGGTGTCAGACTTGGCACCTTTGGCATCAAGAGGAACTGCATATGGGATATTTAATGCTGCTTACGGTTTCGGGTTATTGATAAGCGGGGCGGTCTATGGCATAATGATTTCCTACAGTTTACCCCTCATATCGGTTTTGTTCTACGCAGTCATAATGCAAGCAACTTCAATAGCCTTCTTGATTTCTGCATCTAGAAAGCAAAGATGAGCTGTTTCAGCGCGCTAGGGAGGTAGAGTTGGGTTTGGGATAAAACTTTACCCTCCCCCACACAACGAGGAATTTGTCCAAAGTCAAGAAATGTTGAAAACTAGTAAATCTGGTCGAAGCGTAGGAGCCACTAGGAGAAAAGACATGAAAGCACGCACTCTGTGAATAAGAGAACTACGGCGAAAAACTTCTAGGGCATCCCTGAAATCTCTATGAGCTGATGTTGGTCTTTGTCTCTGTTCTATACCTGCTACAAAAACGAGCAAAGTTTAAGACGGGAGATCCTGTCATGTTTGATGTAGGAACAAGAATGAGAAATGAGACGAAATATCTGTCCCTTGCTTTCCTTCACAGCCTAGTCTTCACAATACTAATAGTGGTAAGCTCCACTAGCCCTTCACCTGTCACATCAATCATTCCACTAACCTATTGGATAGCAGGGTTGATCGTAATATTCAGAAAGAGAAAAGAAAGCGGTCTCTGAGCTAGCACAGACCTCTGAGACAGAGTTCGGATGTGAACTTGGCGCGCGCTAGGGGGGAGGCGCAAGTCTTGTGTTTTCTGCATAGCCACTCTTAGGTATCTTTGAAGTTTGAAACACTATCATCGCGAGAATCATGCCCACAAGGAACATGATCATGCCAACAAAAGCTAGTAGCAGGCACGCAGTAAACGCACCTGAAATGATAAGTATTATTCCAGCTGACATTCCAAGTCCGCCATTTCCAGTGTATTTCCGAGAGTTAATATGAGCGACTCCCCAGAGAATCTGAGTCGCAGCAAATAACTCCAACGCAATCATAGCAAATATGGGAGTGGCAATGTACCATGGATTGTAGTAGTAATAGTAGTAATCAGAAGAACGTGCTATCATAAAGAGGGCAGTTTCAATCAGAAAGAACACGCAAGATACAATACTAAGGGCAAAACCCGCAGTTCCAATATTCAGACCATAGTTGGTCTTGATTCCTTTGTATCCTATGCCCGCCAAAATCAAGCCAACAGCCAGTAGTACACCGCTTGTCATGCTGAAAAATGCAGTCGAGGAGTATAAACCGTAGAACCCGAACAACCAGAGTGATCCAATTCCCCCAAAGATCGAGAGAACTGCCGAGACTCCGCTTATGATTGCCCCAACACCGCCAATGATGAAGGCTGTCTTGCTCGGAACTCCTCCTGGCTTTGGAATCGCGGTTTGGGCTATCTGGTTTGTGATATCACGCGTTTCAACGCATGTTCTGCAGTGGCTATTTCCTTCGACAAGGACTGTGCACTGTTGACATATTCCCTTTCCACACGACATGCAGATGGCTACAGCTTCCTCTTTTGGGTGATAGTAACATCTCATTGCTTGTATCACTCTGATTGTTCTTCTCAGTTGTCTTTGAATTTATGGGTTTTGGGTTTTGGGGCTAAAGTTTATCGCGCGCGCTAAGAAAAAATATTAGAAATCTCTATTCCTATCCTCTACTTAGAAATTAGAAAACTAGAAAACTAAATGTTACCTGAAAATCTGATAGCTTGAACAATGATGATGTTGATTGGTCGTAGCGCGCGCTGGCTATAGAAGGTAGTATCGGAATCGAGTATGCGCTTTTTCAAGGGCGCATCTCGCCACAAGTGATTTAAGATAAGAGCAAGATAATGGGATTTCGCGTTCTAGTTTGTAGGAAGGTGAGTTGAATATGACAAACTTTGTCGTCTTAATGAGTAAAGGGCCCTTCCATGGAGAAGCAGAATGGTCGTTTAGATTTGTTGATTTAGCACTTGACAATGGCCATAAAGTCCAAGTCTTCCTTGTAGAAGATGCTACTTGGATTGCAAAAAAAGGCCAACAATATGACGTTTATCCAAACTTAGAAGAATACATCAAAAATGCGGTCAAAAAAGGTGCAGAAATCAAAGTATGTGAAACCTGCAGAAAAAGACGAAATTTGAGCGAGAAAGATTATCTCCCAGGACTAGTAAAGGGGACAATGACAGAATTCATAGAGGCAGCAGCAAAAGCAGATAAAGTGCTAACATTTTAGTAGGAAAGTTTGGGTTTGGATAAAACTTTATCCTTTCTCTCTCTCTCTCAGCTTCTACTCCTACTACTCCCTCTACCACTCTCTTACTCTCTCTTATCTTCTGTCAGACAGACACACACAGACAGGAACGAGAAGACAGACACAAACGAAAAGGCTGTTTTTGCGGAAAAGTTATAGCTGAACTGAGATAGACTACGCTATTTGGCAACTTGTGTGTTAAATGAGCGTGCGCTAAACGCAGATGCTCAAAGAGAAAGCGCTATTGCTATCAACAATAGAATGGTAAGGCCTAGCGCGAATCCTGTGGAAGCCAGTCTTAGCTGAAGCTTTTGGGCCTTCAGCAGCTCGGGCGAAGGTCCTTTCGCAGCTAACTTGGCTACTTTAGGAGCTAATACCTCGAAAGAGTAGACAGCGAGCAGAACTAAAGCTGTCACAAACAAGTGTTTGACTAGAATAACTTGGCTCCAAGTGTTATTAAATTGTCCCAGACCTGCATAATTTTCATTCAGCAGTGTCAAAGGAACCCCGCAAAGAAGGAGAGTTATGATACTTCCGTATACGATACGGCGGAACCGTTTCATTACCGCTCCAATAAACCTGCCCGAAACTGCGGGTTCCAGTACTTCCTTAGCAGAGGGTAGTATAACTAGAATGTTAGTTGCCATTGCACCAATCCATGTAACCGTCGCTAAAAGATGCAGAAAATTCAAGACGGACAGAGCCACCTACTGCCAAAGATCCACCAATTCTTGTCACCCGTTTTCCAGCTAATAGTGTCTCATCTGTGGCCATATAAAATTATCGTGAGCGCGCGTTCAAGAACACAAACGATAGAGAGAATGGGGATAGAACTTTACCCCCAGAACCCAAACGATCGATCTTCCCTGAGTTTAAATACGAGTTACAACAAACACGATAACGTTACTTTAAAGGAGGTGAGTGATATGTCTGAGATGAATATTGAGACGCTTATACGCAATTTTCTTGATGCATACATGAAGCTGGATGTGGATGGCACACTTTCCTTCTTTGCAGAAAACGCTGTCTGGCAAGTTCCCGAGGGAGTGTTCAAAGGCAAGGAGGAAATGAAGCGTTATTTGACTTGGGTGTTCAAGATGGTGCGTCAGATGAAGTTTAGGGATGCTGGAATAGGACTTGTGGTAAAGGGTAACAAGGCTGTTTACGAGTATATGCTAGAGGCAGTTACCAGTCAGGGCATGAAATATGAAACGCCCGGGGTCTGTATCTATGAAATTGGTGATGGCAAAATTAAGCAACACAGAGTTCTTTACGATAGGTTATCAGTTGCGAATCAGGCAGCCAAGGGACCAGTTTCAAAACGGGTAATAAAGTCTGTATTAAATACTATGGAGAAAGGATTACGCTAGCTAGATCGAGCGCACGCGCGCAACTAATTCGCCGACAGCACCTACAAAACTTGTGTCCTTTTCCTTAAATAGGTCTATGATAACCATTTTTCTTTCAATCCTTAGCCCTCTATCCAAGATTTGCGATTCGTGGAATCCATGTTTCTCTTTCTCTCCTCAAGTACATGGCGAAAAGAAGAGCCTCTTCGTTGACTAGCGTTTCAATTTCCTGTTGTTTTCCCATTCTGACTCTTGGAATCTGGACCATGCTCTGGAGGTATCGGTTCATACCTTTGATCAGATCACGTGTCTGAGAATCGTTGAGGTATTCTCTTTTTCCTTTTTGGCTGGTTGGACAAAACTTGCCCCCAAATCACGCATTCTTAAAGAACAACAATCACCAAACTTACAACATAGAACTTGCCCTCGCGCTCTTTGAATTTTCTAATTTCTATTTTAGTGAAAATCTTAGAATTTCTGTATCTTGGCCTATTCTAGAAATTTGGAATTTGGAATTCTGGGAGTCATCTAACACACGACCTGGATTTTCAGAACAACCTAATTTCCTAAACCAGTGTCTATTTGAACAATCGTAGCCTGACTCTTTTCAAGATTTTAGTGTACACCTTTGAAAGTTTCTGATCAATCACATTGTGATCAAAGTGAAGGAAGACTTAGAGAGGAAGCTGAAGCGTGAACGCGTTCAAATCTGTCTAAACTGCAAAAGGTTTGTTACGTGTAATGAAGTTGGCAGATTTGAAGAGTGTGCTGATTTCGAAGAGGTAAATAGTAAGTTTCAGGCCATTGAGAAGAATGCCTGACCTGCTCAAGCAGTGATGATTAACATCCGCAGAAGTTATCTATGAAAAAGGAACATCTTCTGCATTGGTGTTCTTAGCTTTGGAAAGTTACAAATTCGGAAAGTACCTATCAGACAAATATAAAGAAATATTCAAGGATGCCTTGAATAATGGAATCGTTGAGCTTAAGAAAGGCATGGAATCCGCTGAGCACTATAATCATGACAACCCAAACGATGAATACAAGAAAGACTACAACAAGAAAAACGAGTACTTTGATCAGCCCAACGGAATAGGTGCCCCATTTCTGCAGGAAGGAATTACGGGCGTATCAAAGATGTATTATTGGAATCTTCTGAACTCAATCATTGAATACGAAGACAATAGTGGCAAAATGTTGAACAAGGGTATGGTAAGCGCGAATCTCGGAGTTTCAGCATTGGCGGAAGGTGATGTTGATGGGGGAATTGCTTGGCTGTTATGGGCAGAACAAGAAGACAGATACTGGTCGAAGGACCCTGAAAAGAGCATATTCAAGAGTGAATTATATGCACAATTCCCAAAAGGAACTTATCGCGGGGGCGTAAGCCAGTTTGGTGAGGAAGCGCCTTGGATCTCACTAAATCGAATAGTAACCGAATACAACACGTGTTTCCATGAATCAGTCAAACTCGATGACATATTTAAAGAACTTGAAGGTTCGCCAGGGCATCGGAGTCTGTTTGAAGGATCCATCTGGGTGATTCACAGAAATCTGGCTTTGTTGAAGGCGGAAAAGAAACACAAGATATTTGGCAGCAACAATAACATCTACACGCGTCTCAGACTTTTTGATGGTATGATCGGTCTATGCCGGTTCGTCGAATTTAGAATGAAAAAGCATGAAGGGCTCTCAGGAATGTTAGGAGAACTATTAATAGCGATATTCAAAAATGAACGTTGGTTCAGGAGGTATACAGGCAAAGAGAGCAAGAAAGCTGAAAAACCAGAAGACTTTGACAATAAGATGAAGGAATGGTTATCCAAGTATAAGGAACCCGAGAGAAGTTATCTCGTTCTCTGGACTTTGAGAAACTATGCAACGCATATGTGTGATCCTGATACACCATTCTTTTTTGACCACATCGAAGATGTTCTACGTGAAGTCTTGATTTCATACATCTACTATCTCAAGTTCAGAAAACACATCTGAAAACCTAATGAGCATATTCAGAACACAAGATAGAGATGCTATCGGAAATTCATGTCAAGTCAAATGACCGATCTTAATCCTAGTGCAATATGGCCTTTTTTTGGCCTTCTAATTGCCCACTTAAGCGTGCATGTTTGAGGTGTTCATAAGAATGTCCGTTTTCACACAAGAGGCTATGCTATTAGAATGCGCGTATATGAAAAATCTCGGTGTTCTGATACCTTAAGTGCACATAAACTACCTTTCCTTCAGTAGGGTGTATTTACACTTGAAAAATCTATGGAATTCTCCAATTTCTATTTCTAAATAGGAGAAAATATTAGAAAATCTATTCTCTTGAACAATTAGAATTTGGAAAACTGGAAACTGGAAGCTACTTGAATTGAGCTTCAGCTTCGAAAGGTCCAGCTCTGAGTTTCAGACGATGGAGCCTGAACGCCATGATTATGAACACAATACAAGAGAATGCTGAAAATACTGACGCTGTAAGGTTTTCTAGCAAGAGGGATGTTATCGCACATCTAGCAAAGACAAGACTGAGGAATATACATACAACACGCACAATGTACTCCAATTCATGATCCTCCTTCCTATTAGCGTATTTCCTTTTGTTTCTGTTCTCAGTTCTCTTCATGTTTTTACCTCTTTAAGCACTTTTTCGAAATCTCGGGGTTCCTCAAAACTCTTGTATACGGAAGCAAACCTGACGTAGGCTACACGGTCAAGCTTCTTCAAGTATTTGACGACTAAGTCTCCGATTTCCTGTGAAGAGACTTCCTCTTTTCCAGCCATCATCAGGTCCTGTCTGACGTGTTCTGCCAATTCGTGGATCTGCTCCATCGTTACTGGCCTTTTCTCACAGGCTTTTTGGAGTCCTCTGACGATCTTGTTCAGGTCGAACCGTTCTGGCCTGCCGTCCTTTTTCTTCACCATGAGTTCGACGGTTTCCACGTACTCGTATGAAGTGAAGCGCTTTCCACAGTCTTCGCATTCTTTGCGTCTTCTGACAGTGTTGTCTGGTGAATCTCTTGTTTCGAGAGTTTTGAGGTTTTCAGACCCGCAATACGGACATTTCACATGATCACTACCGTGCGCTTCACAACTCTAGTGTTTTCACAACTAGAGTTTCCCTCTTGTCTCATAGTAGGGGGTCGTTGAGATGGTTTGTGATGCAGTGCATAAAGGATTGTTCCAGGTTGCGAGTGTCATTTGAGAACGAGAAACCTTCGCCTAGGATTTTTTTTCGTTCGGGCAAACAAGACCAACAAATCAAAGATTTCTTGAAATTTAGACTTGTGATCAAGAAAATCATCGAGAAACTGTGAGAAATATCGTTGTTTCTGAGTGTTTTCAAAGCTTTTTCATATGACGTATGCACATAGACCCGCTTTAGAACGCGCGCGCTGTGCGCTAGACCAGATACTATTTTCCTAGCTAAGTCTGATGATATTGTATCATGAAGAAACGCGTCTGTAAGTTCACGTACTCATTCTTTTTTAATAAGTGATCGGTTATGATTTTGCGGATCAAATCCCAGTCAATTGTAGTATCATGCTTGTAGAACCGATGAACACCTGACCTTATCATTCTCCCCACTTTTGCCTCTCCACTCTTCACGAGACAAATCACACTCGGTTCATAAATCGCGTTCAGTAGGAATGCACCACCCAAGGCCATCATAGTATTCTCCACATTTGCCTTTTTGATATTCTTGACCATGTTGTGTTTAACTGCGTTGTAGGCGCTCCACCACGTAGGTATTTTGTGCTCTCCGTAATTGCAAACGGTGCAAATCTCTCCAACAGTAATGGCGGGGATGTGAAATGTTCCACTGATTTCACCAACACAGTTCTTTGTGAGAGTCTATAAATGGGCTCAAAGGCTGCCAGAGATTCATCGATTGTCACGGTTTTGTTCTTCAAAACTTTCTTTCGCATGTTTCTACACGCTTCGTTTGTGTCAAACTTCTCATAGAAGACCATTTCTTTGAATGCTGTATCAATGTAACCGCCGATCTGGAGCATCAGTCTCAGAAGCTTGCTGGAATACACTTTCCTATGGGCTGAAGCAAATGGTACGTAGTCCAAATATTCAAGGAAGCGACTCTCCATTTCTAGATAGGTATTCCACATCACGCCGCTTTCAAAACCATGCTGAGACATTCTTCGTCCCAAAGAATATCATCTCAACTGATTATTAGCATTTGCACACATTCGTTCTGGTTTCAGGGAAATACCGTGAGATTCATTAGAGACGGATATTTGAACCCTTTTTTGGGTTTGGGTTTGGATAAAACTTTACCCCCACACACACTCACACGCTGTGTGCGCGCGTGCTATTCTGTTGTAAGAGGCAATCACAAGTTGTGATTGCCGAGAGTGAGTCTTCCTTTTTAAGACGACAGACCTTTGATTCGATTCAGATGATATATGTCAGAACGAGGAGAGCGCCATGAGCAGCAGTTTCAATTATAGATCCAGGGTCTTCATGGTTTTGTGGATCGTGAATTTCCTTTTCACGTTCTCGACCAGCCTGATTCCTACTTCTAGAGCTTACTTGACCAAAGCCTTCGTTGGGAATGCTGAGACAGCAACCATGGAGGCGTTGGGAATACTGCTCTCTTTGGGATCTGCGGCCGCAACGATAGGCTATTTTTCTGGAGGCTTCGTGGCCGAGGAGATTGGTAAGAGAAGAGTGGTGATACTCTCTTTTGGAGTGCTGGGAGCAGGTTGTGGGCTTTTCGTTGTTGCGCCTAACCTGTATTTTCTTTACTTGGCCAATTTTGTCATGTTTTTTGCAGCTGGTTTTTCCAGTCCTGCTCTTTCGGCTCTAGTTGCAGACTGCAGTGAACAATGCTCGAGAGGAATGGCGTTTGGCGTTTTTAACCTTTCATGGATATCAGCAGGCATCGTAGCCCCTCTACTAGCAGGGATTATCGCACAGTTCATCAACTTATACATGCCATTCATCCTCGCTGTCTTGATCAGTGTCGCAGGCTTGTTCACAGCGTATTTGATCAGAGAAAGAAATACTGAAAGACAAGATAGCGCACGCGCCGAAAGCGTCAAGATTGAGAATTTTGGTTCTGAGCCTCATGTACCGCTCAGACGTATCGTGATTATCTTCAGTATGATAAACATCCTAAATGGTCTACTGAACGGTTTTATCAATCCAATCTTGAACGGCATGCTGTTGTTCAAACTGGCAGCGGCTCCTGCCGAGTATGGCCTTATCATATCTCTGTCTTCAAGTTTGGTGACTGGACTGGTTCAGATTCCCGGAGGCAAACTTACTGATCGATTTGGAAGAAAGCCGCTGGCTCTATTTGGCTTTCTAGGAGTACCGTTAGTAGCTTTACTGGGCGTCAGCGGTTCGCTTCTAGACTTTTCCTTGATCTTTGGCGGAATAAGCGCAGTAGGAAACATCAGTTCACCAGCAATTTCAGCTTGGTTAATGGACCTTGTTCCGAAGCCCAGACGGGCAAGTGTTTCTGGAATAACTCAAGCTCTAAACGGAATCGGATCAACGATCGGACCAAACCTGGGCAGCTACGTGTGGAACGCGACAAATCCAGATGCAATTGTCCCTTGTGGCATTGCAGCAGCGATCTTCGTATCGGCGCTGCCGTTCTACTTGATGCTTAAGGAACCGAGAAAAGAGCTCCCGCCCGTCCAGAACAGTCGTCCTTCATTGCAAACGTGTAAAAAGAATATATGATCATTGTTTTCCACGCCAAAAATCTGGTTTGGGATAAAACTTTACCCTTTTTCTCTTCTTTCAGTTGCTCTGCAAGCTCATTGCGAGCCCACTTTAGAAGATGGTGTTGTGGCGCCTCAGAATCAATTCAATGTCAATCATCTTGGGAAAAAAGAACCGAACTTATCCCTTCATACTGACGTGATATCATCATAGGCGCCATGATTCTTTCGACTTTCACCAGCTAAGTCTTATGAGAAACCGTTGAGTTAAAGCTCGCTACCCGCGCGCGCTACGGAACCGCGAGCGCGATGGGAAGCTGTGGTACAATAGGCATCATTTCTACTTCATTGCTTCTTTCTTCTTCTTTTCTTCTTTCATCCTTTCTTTCTTTTAGTTGTCATCGCATCACGTTCTATTTACCATATATCTCTAACAATTTCGTAGACTTGTTGTAAAGAATATCTATTTCTATGTTTCCTTGCTAATTTTCCTATTTCACGCGCCCTTACGGAACCCGCGCGCGTCTTGTGGAAAAAGAAGCGGAAGAAGAGGTAGCCCATTGTTTTGGGTAGAAAGGGGGGGTTTGGGTTTTGGGATAAGACTTTACCCCAAACAAACACCAAACTTATTACATAGAACTTCCCATCGCACCTGCCCGGGTGCAAACGCAAGTGCCAAACAAACGCAATGTTGTGTTGTATCTAGACAAGGATTTGGTTGAAAAGTCTCGTAGTCTTGGCTTCAATCTCAGCAAGACTTTCGAAAACCACTTGAAACAACTAATCACGCAGTTCTCACAAGTCAATCCCTTGGATAACCCTGAATCATCTAAGAATGAATGTTTTTGGTGGGCCGGACCGGACTTGAACCGGCGACCTTCTGCACGTCAAGCACATGGGATACCAACAGAAACATTACTCACTAGATTCAGAGAATTCCTGAAAGTTGATCTGAGAAGATCAGACAAAACAGCATACGAGCACACTTACTACATCAAAAAGTTCCTGAATGCATTACCAAGACCAATTGAATCAACAACTGCTGATGACGTTCGACAATACTTGAAAAGCCTGAAAATTAGTTCAGCACAGTACAAGAACATTCTCATGGCCTTGAAAGTGTTCTTCAGAGACTTCCTTAAAGCACCTGAAACAGTGTCAAGTTTCAAGTTTCCTCACCAAGTGTTCAAGCCCAAGCAGATACTCAGCAAAGAACAGCTACAGCAGTTCTACAATCACCTTGAAACAAAGAAAGAGAAGGCATTGTTCCTGCTTTATGCCACAACTGGGTTGAGAAGAGATGAGATCCTTTCACTCAAACTCGAAGATGTAGATTTTGAAAAGAGAATGATCACGCCTGACAATCACAGGGGTGAGACGAAGAAGTCATGGGTCAGTTTCTACAATGAGGAAGCTGAACAAGCACTCAACGAATATCTCAAAACAAAGAAACACTCAAGGAGTCAAAGATTGTTCCCAATGCAGAGACAAGAAGTAATCGAACTGTGGAAACATGTAAGAGAAGAGACAGGCACTGATATTACTCCACAGAAGCTGAGGCAGTGGTTCTGCTCTGAAATGTTGCGACTAAGCGTGTCTGAAACTTATGTTGATGCTTTCTGTGGTAGAGTGCCGAAGTCAGTCTTAGCCAGACATTATACCGACTTCTCGCCGCAAAAACTCGAAGAAATCTACGAGAAAGCCAATGTCAAGATTCTATCATTGACGCGCGAGGAGGACTAGGTTTCTGCTTTTCTCAATAGTTCTTCAGCGTTCTTGACTGAGATACGGTAGAAGATCAAGGTTATGACGGCAGCGATTATTGAGCTCAACACAACAGCTACATAGAGGTCCATAAAAGGTTGAGCCAGACCTGGGACAAAAGATGAAAGCAGATACGGCGCGAAAGGAACCAGTATTGCTATTGCCACGAGGAAACATAATATCAGGTTGATGAAGCCCTGCAAAGTTCGGATCATCTTTGGTCGAGGAACTTCAGTAAAGTCGGCTCCCTTTATGCCGTTCGACAATGAAATAGATGCTAATGTGAACACCAAAAAGATCGACTCAAACAGTGCCACAAACGCGGTTCTTAGGGAAGGGTGAAAAGCTACGAATCCGACGGTGCCTGTGGCAATCAAGATTGCGAGTGAGAAGAAGACTACGAAAAAGTACTTGCTCTTCACAAGACTCTTGGAGGAAATCGGAGACGAGTAGATACGCCAGATTGTCATTCCTTCTTCACCTATCATGAACGTACCCAGCATGGTCGCCATAGCAGCGCTCGGAAAGAGGAAAACGAGGGCAAACAAATACAATGATGCTTCGGCCGGAACTGGTCTCCCCATCAGGCCTAGAGCCTGCATAATTGGCATCAGCACGATGACTATTGGTAGTATGAAAACAACCATCAACTCTCGACGACGTGTAAACGACTTCAGATCCTTTCTGATCAGCGCCCCTTCTGTCGTAGAAAAACCTAGTCTACCGAGTAGACCGATTTTTGGTGTGTAAACGCCTCGTGATACCGTGATAGCAGGAGGCTCATAAAGTCCGTACCTTCCGTTGAGCGAGGTTGCAAGGTAGAACAATGCAGCTATGAATCCTAGGGAAAGAACCACGAAAGCGATGCCCTGCAATATCAACCCATTCAGAAAAGAATACAGCGTCATACCCAACCACACAAAAGGTATAAACCAAATCGCGCTCTGCGTTGACGCAATCGTCTGTACCAGGTAAATTCCTCCTGCGCCCGAAACCACGTAGAAATATGAGACATAAAACACTAGGAAGAACAGCAGCGAACCCACGAACCTCACCCAAATCGCGGCTCGACCAGTGGACTTGTAGACTGCGCCTATGAATCTGACCTGCAGGATTCTGAAAACCTCAGTCACTGTACTAGCCATGAAAGCAGCGGCACATACGGCGAGGATTGTTGCTGCTGCGGCTGCGACTTGGCCAGTGAACGTGGAAAACAGGATTATGGCCGGTGCGATGAACACTATTGAGACAAGTGGAAAACCGAAAAGATTTGCCAAAATGGATGCAAGAGTGTGCTCTCCCCAAGTGATGGGCAGCCAATAAGGCGCCTGAGTGGAAAGCTTCGAGCCGCTACGCTGAATCTGCTGCATCATGGTCAAAACTAAACTATAAATAAGCACCAGAGTTGGCAGGCCAAGAAAAAGGTTCAACACCGTTTGGTTAGCCAGAGCGGTAAAGCTCGGATCGGTCGCCGAGGCTGAGACGTAAAACATCCCCGCAAGTGCGCCGACCACCAGACCTAGAACCAAAGCCCCGCCATAGAGCACGTAAGTGAAGACTTTGCTCTCGCGAAATCTTGTCAGTCTCCTCCCTCTGAGAAATCGACCAGACTTCATGTCTATTCGTATAAGGTGCAGCACGTTCTTCCAGTTCATTTCAGCAGTTCCTCAACAACTGGTCTTATGTCGCCAGTGCCAGTCAGCTTGAGGAAAATGTCCTCCAAGGCAGAATCAGGCAGCTTCGCCATTTCCCTCAACTCATCCATTGTACCCAGTGCCAAAAGCTTTCCGTGGTACATGATGCCTATTCGATCGCAGAGTGCTTGGGCTATTTCCAATACGTGTGTAGACATCATCGTGGTCACTCCCTGAGCTTTTAGCTCATGCAGAAAGTCTTTGACAATGCGAGCTGACCTAGGGTCTAGACCGCTCAATGGTTCATCAAGAATTAACAGCTTTGGTTTGTGCATAAACGCCGAGATCAATGCTACCTTCTGTTTCATTCCCTCGGAGTAGCTGCTTATAATGTCGCCTTCTCTGCCCTCTAGCTCAAGGGCTTTCAGATATTCGTTGATTCTCACTTTCTTTGCTTCTGTTTGCATGCCATATACGTCGCCTATGAAATCCAGGTATTCGATTCCAGTCAGGAACTCGTAGAGACGTGGAGATTCCGGGACGTAACCGATGAGTTTTTTCACCGCAACTGGGTCCTTCTTCACATCTATCCCCAAGACACTAAGTGTGCCCGAGTCAGGCTGAACCAGACCGAGAAGCATCTTCATGGTGGTTGATTTGCCTGAACCGTTTGGCCCCAATAGACCGAAGATTTCACCCGATCTGATGTTCAAGTCAACGTTGTCAACGGCCCAGATTTCGCCATAGCGCTTGACTATTCTCTTGATTTCGACCGCAGACGAATAGTTTGTTGCCATCACTAACGCACTCTCGACATTAAACAACAATCCATTTGTTTGAAATCGGTTTATGTCTTTCTATTTTCTTTTTGCGAATCGATCGATCTGAGACTCATCTTGATGCTTTTTGTGGGAGAGTGCCAAAATCTGTGTTGGCTAGACATTACACGGATTTCTCGCCGCAGAAACTTGAAGAGATCTACGACAAGGTCGACATCAAGCTCTCTACACAGCATATTATATGGTCATAATATCACAATGCTGAGATGGCGCGCGCTAATGCCTTTGGTGTCTTTAATCCTCTACTTCAGTCACCTGCGACGTGTTTCTTTAGAATCCATTGGAATCGCTGCATGTTCGCTTCATAGTCAACGCGCGCTAAGATGTTGTTCATGGCATTAGAGCTTGAATCCTCGCTTGAATTCTTTGCTTGGCTTCATTGATCATTGGCTGTACTATCTGACTCAGTATCGCTATTTTCTGCTCTTCCGGAATTGGCGGCGTTCTGCTTTGCAGTGTTTCATACCCATAGCGGAAAATGCCTTGTGACAAATCGAAATCGACTTCATTGACTAGTGAACTGATTTGATTAAGAAAGAGATGGGTGTATCTATCCGCGTATTCATCGGCATTCTTCTTATAGTCGGGACTCCGTCCTAGTTTGTCTTTGTTCTCAATGAGTTCAAGTGCGAATTCGGAACCTATTTCCAGGAACTTCATACCTTTTTCCCAGGCTTTAGTTCCCCATCCACTTCCACCATTAGCCTCGCCTTTATACTCCTTGTTTTCACTGCAATCTCCATGCTCACCATAGCAGTGGCGAACATTCTTGAGCTTGTGTTCAAGGAACTGTTTCAGTTTCTCAATGTCTTCGTCATTGCCATAGAATCTTAATCTCAGAGTGGAAGGCCAAGGTCTGCCTTCCCAGAGAAAATGCCAAGTTTGGACTCTTGCTCTGGCCTCATCCAACGCTGGTCTAACAACCTTGAGCAAACAATCATCGTTCGAAGTATATTGAGATTGATCTACGTTGATTTCAATCCATTTCAAGGAGCTCACCGAGGGTGTGTTGAAGATAAGAAACTTAAATGCTTTTTCGCACACGCCACCATCGCCATTGCAAACAGCGCGAAGAAAGAAGAGGAATTCTTGAACTTTCATTGATTCATAGGATGGAGATCAGAAAGAGCGTCCGCTCGGCTATTTTGTGCGCAGCTACCATTCATTATGGGAAATTCGTTTATCATGAAGTATTGCCCACATGTAAGTTGGTCCTCTCACGATGTCGCTTATCTTTCCAGGACCAAGAATCGGAACCAGCTCATATGCCTTGGCAAAATCCGATTTCGAAACGTTATATTTTGTCCGGCTTGGACACAATGAATTTCGTCTTATTTTATAGGTAAAAGGCAGGTTGGTGCTGGTCTTGAACTCTTGACCTTCGGAGGCAACTACCCTTTTCCACACTTCCTCAAATGATGGTTTCGGCATATTCCTCACTTTTCTCAATAGGTATTTCCTGTCCGACTCAAGTGTTTGCTGTACCAAGCCAGCTGTTTGCCAATGCTCAGATTTTTCAGCGGAGCCTCACAGGTAATGCATATCTCCTCCAGTTTCGGAATGAGATGTTCTCTGTATTTCTTCCCAGCATGGAAGTACACTTTGTCAATGTCCTTGAGATTCAGTCTGCTTTTCATCTGTTTGAACACTCTGTCTGCCCACGCTTCTCTTTCCTCAGAGCTCATGTCATTCAATGTTAGATCATAGGGTTCAATTTCGTCATGAGGAAGAAGCAGACCATACTTCGCGCTCAGAATAGCAACAGCACTATATTTCTTGGTGCAATAAGCGTAAGCTTTCTTGAACAGGTCTGAAGCTGAATACATCTCAGCAGATGTGCACTTGGTGTCTCGTTTTCTCTTTGTGCACGAAATTAGACCGAGAGTCTTCATCTGGATTCTCTTTCTATTGTATTGAGTGTTATTCTTCTCTAGCCAGTACGTCGATAAAATCCTGTTTTCTAAGTATCAATATATTCTTCGGAGCAAATCTTGTCTTTTTCACATCCAAAAGATAATCCAGATACTTCTTGATTCTGACGAAGGAGTTGAACGCCACATCGTTTTCAGTAATGACTATTCCGATTTTTCCAATTGCAGATGCATTGATCAGACTGCCTAATTCATGTTTGGGGTCCCTCATGTTTTCCAGTTCGATTGCAAGGAAACAACGTGGATTCGGATTTGTCATCTCAATCTCGTTCACTCTATTGCTCGCATGTTCAAGTCTTCTAAGCAATTCTCTATGATCTTGATATGTGTCATTGATGCGCCTGTTATTGTCATCTATCATCGCGTCGATGTTGAAAGGACCAACGGCATAATCCACTCTTGGACAGTAAAAGTCTCGTGTGAATGCATCCTGTGAATTTTTTGCCACACTCCACTCTCTAATCACATTGTCATGGCCGAATATCCGCTTTAGCTCATTAAATGCATAGTCCCCAAAAGGTGTCTCATTCAATTGATTTTCCTCCAAATCACAGTGTTCTCCTTGAAAGTTATTCCTTTTGCCTTGTCGCACAAATCCTCAACAGGACATTTCGTGCATTGTCTTCCCGAAGCGCGCGCTTATCCTATGTCGATCATCGAAGCAGGCACCTAGCTGAGCAAGTATTGAGTGTTGATTGGGGGCTCAAAGACTTTCTCATCTCCTATCTTCCCTTCAGTAATAAAGGCCTGCGCAATGGGCTTTTTTGTTGTTCCTATTGCCTCTATCATCTGCTTGTCTTTCGTCTCCCAGACCTTATGATCGAATATCTTGCATGGCATGGCATCAATCTGTTGCCAATCATCGTCAGAAAGCTTACACCAAAGTATCTTACCATCATGTGCATTCTTTTCTGAAAGTTTTCCTTTGATCTTTAGGCCAGTTTTCACTACTTCTTTTAAGACCTCACACCACACTTCAAAAACTCTTGGACGGAATATTCTGTATGCTTTGACTTGATCATCGGGGAATTTTTCACCCTTGCTTAATCGGTTTTCGAGCTTGTTGGCTCCTTTGGCGATAGCTCTTGTCATTGGCGTTCCATTCAGCATTCCTCTAATCTCAATACCTTATCTGTTGTCCGTCGGAGCCTTCAGTATAGCATTTTCAATCTTATTGTTTCTTTTTGCACTTAGAAAAATAGGTTCGATGCGAACGGGAGTCATCTATTCCATCTCTTCACTCTTTGGGGCTGTTCTCGCTTTCCTGATACTGAGAGAACCATTTACCTTCTTACAGCTTGTTGCTGGAATAATCATGGTACTGGGAATCTACGTTCTCATCCTTTATGGAAAACGAAGCTAGTCTATCAAGGATTCATAAAGGGCTTCTAGGAGGTTACCATAGCTCCTTTAGTGGCTTTAACGTTTCTTGCCCTTGGCAGGAAGTTGCTGTCTCAACTGTTTCTTTTTCGCTTCTTTATCCCGTTCTTTCTTTTTCTGTTGTGCGATTTGAGTATTCTTTTGTTTGCGTTTCATTACACTCGGCATAAATCTCAGCTACAAATTAACTATAAATAAACAAGCTGAAACATATTTCTTTCGCATTAATGGAGGAAGCCAATAGTATCCAAAGCTGACGCGTCTTTCTTTCATTTCATTAAGGAAGCCAACTCTATAGTAAAAAGAGAAAAAGGGCACGCGAGTTTTGCAAAGCTATTTCTTGGGGCTTAAGAAGTCTGTGTTTTGCTTTGCTTTTCCTTATGTTTCTTCCTTTTCTCGTCTCGCTCTTTCTTAGTTAATGGTTTTTCTTTTTTCGGCATTTATGTTCCCAGAAGATATGATATGCGTAATAGTGCTTTAATAATTTTGGAAGTCCAGAAGAGGCTCGGCCTACAGGTTTTGGATAGCGCGCGCTAGTGTTGAACGTTCAATAAATAGCTTAGCACGTGCGAACTAATGAGATTGAGTGTGCCGATGTTCACACTACAGTAGTTCCACGCTACTCTGTTAAGGATGCACAAAGAGCATCCAACACGGTCAGACCTTTTTCAACTGTCTCGTTGTCTGTTTTTGACGTTTTTTCCATACCTTTGAGCACGTAACACAGACCCAAGGTTTCCTTAAACTTCACTTTTTCTGGGTTCTCTTCTGCATTAATTTCAAAGTCATGAATGAACTTGCCTATCTTTAGAGCAATTGGGTCTTGTATGTTGTATTTCTCTACCAAAACATCATATGTTGTTTTTTCCTTTTCAACTGGTTTGATTTCTGCTTTCGGTAGTGTGAAGGCTATTGCTCCTTTTGGTATGGGGTCATCTTTAGAAATGAATGCGAATCTGGCTTTCTTGTCAATGAATCTTTTGATTAGCCAAGCAGAAGTGCATCGGTCAACGTGAGGATTATGTCGAGTAACCCAAAGCATTCGAATCATCTTCTTATCAAGAAAAAGATAGGGAATTTATTCTGTTAGTTTCTTCTTTAGGAATTCTCTTCGTTGTTTTCTGTCCATCTTTTCGATTTCGGCTTTGTGTTTGTCACGTATAAGCTTCAATTTGCAGTTAGTGTAGAGTGCATCGTAGACTGTTCTGGCTTTTTCTATAGCTTCATGGTCGTCCTTAGCCACTATGCCAATTCCCGTCATGATTGCTTCGAGCCCTGCGGCTTCGGAAACAGTTTCCATTTTATCTGTGTCTGCTGCACGAACGATTTTGGCAAGTTCAAGAACCGCCGTGTCTTTTATTTTGTATTTTTCAACTATGGAATCAAAACTGCATTTTTCACCGTGATGACCTAACTCCACGTTAGGGGCATCATAAGGTATTGCTTTCTCCTTCTTCACGATTTCCTCAATCTTCTCTACTGGAACAAAGATGAATTCCGCCTTGGGGTCAACGAATCTCTTAATCAGCCACGGACATGCTGTTCTGTCAACATGCACGTATTGTCTTGTCACCCATTTCACTGTTTTTCACCTATCGAAATCTAAGAATGCTGGACTAATAAGATCTGCCCTTTTCAAGTTGTGGCTAGAAGAACAACTTACACCAAACTTATAACATAGAAAGTGCCCTCGCACCAGCCCGGGTGCAATCGCGAATGTCAAACAAGCACAATCTTGTATTATATGTAGATCAAGAATTAGTCGAAAAGACTCGTAGTCTTGGCTTCAATCTGAGTAAAACCTTTGAAAACCACTTGAAACACCTAATCACACAATTCTCACAGTGCAATCAGTTGAACAACCCTGAATCAATTAGGAATGAATGTTTTTGGTGGGCCGGACCGGACTCGAACCGGCGACCTTCTGCACGTCAAGCAGATGTCCTAACCGAGCTAGACTACCGGCCCAGTCTAAATCGCACTCTTACTTGATGGTTATCCTTTAAAATAGGTTTTCGGTTCTCTGTGTGAGCAGCTTTGCTGACTCCGCTATTCTTGTTCCTTTCTGTTAATGTACTCTTTGATATGCTTGAATGTCAGGCTGCGATACTGATTCGGGTCTTTTAGACTTGCCAGAAAACTGCCGACAACCTCTGTTCCGGTGGCTTCCATTTTCAATTTCCTCATGAAGTGTGTGAACTCGGCGAAATCTTTGTGAAGGGAAACCAGTATTGCGTCGCAGCCCATTCCTTCACCGCGCAAGCTCATGACTGCATTCGGACTCTTTTCCACGAAAGCCTTTATCCCTTTCTTTGCCTCTTCATACTTTTCTGCAGAGCTTCCAGTACGCAACCTAATCAACGTGAAAGCAGCCAACTCAAGCCCTATCTTTGCGAAGTTCGGTATCAGCGTGTACTCGTTTATGTAGCCATTCTGTTCAAGCCAGCGGCGTGCACGAGTTACAGTAGGCTGCGAGACATGCAAGGCTTTAGCAAGCTCTCTGTCACTCCGTTTGCAATGCCCCATCATTTCAAGCAGCAACTTCATATAGACATCTTTCATGAAGCAGTCCACCTTTAGACAATGACTTACTCTGGCGTTGACAATTTAAGACTTACCCAATAGCATTGAAACCGAGCAGAATGCTCTGAAGGCTATGCACAGTGTGACGAACCACTCTCAGCCTATCGAACAGACAGGCTTTAGCTTGTTTTTCTTCTTGCTCGGACAGCCATCTCCTATGCCATTGATCGCTCACTATTTGTCTCCGTGAACTCCTTTTTGGCGCCTCAGAAATCAGTAAGTGCAAGAGTCATTGTCGTTTGAAAAAGCGCTTTATTAGAAAGACTCCGAGCAGAGTAAAGAATGCGACTGAGGCCACAATTGCCAGTACCATTAAGTCAAACCCGGTTTCCGAAGTCACTTGGTATGCAAAATCAGGTTCTGTTCCATCTTTGAACGCAACGTTACCCACATTATCATATGCTGCTATTTTGAACTTTACAAGAGTTCCTCCGGGCTGTCCGGGTATGGTGGTTTCGTACAGGTGTGAAGTGAGATTATAGCCCAAAGGCAGAAGATTCCATGTAGAGTCGTTGTTTAGGTTGTAGTACAAAGTCACGTTCTGGAGTCCACTTTCCAGATCGGTTACGTTAACTGAAATATGCACTTCCTGTGATGGTTGCACGTCAGGTTCCGGCGTTCGAGAGGGAACCTCTATCATCGGTGGATTGTTGTCCTCTCTGAGGTCCAGTGTCAAGTTGACTGATGCGCCTATTCTGTCAGTGTAACTGTAAGCTGGGTAACTCGCGTTCACGTTCGATCCCATTGACCCAGAAATCAACTCTTCGATGCCCAATCCTATTGCGTACTGTCCGATAGCGTTTGCTGTTAGCATCCAGCTCACTGTGTCGTTCGCTCCAGGCACCAGGGTGCTAGCGTTCAAGGTTTTCTTTTGTTGTTCACCTTGCGCTAAACCTAGGTTTTCAGGCAGCTTGATGGTTGCATTACATGAAGAAGCGGCATCGTTAGGAAAGGTATCCAGAGCAGGCTTTGGGTAGGTTACTGTAAAGTCCACTTGAAATGGTGTTCCGCTTCTGAAGAAGGTTGGTGACGAAACGTTTACGTTCCAAGGCGATACGCAGAGCGCCCAATTGGAAAGATAAGAGAACTCCCAAAGACTCTGAAATTCGAAGTCGCTAATGGCTATGTCCGGTCCGCCATAGGTGCCACCCCACTCGGGCTTGTTCCATGGATCATGAAGGAAAATGTGTGTCTCGTTGTACCCCACTACGACACGGTAATGGGTTGAAACGTGGCTGATGCTATACCACGTCAGGACAATAAGTGGCTTGTCCTGGTCTATGTAGCTTTTGAGTTGGGTCAGGCTCCAGTCGTAGGCTTCGAAGGCAGCAAAACCGGAGTCTCGCTCGGAATAACCAGTTACCCTTTCTGGCAATTCGGTGCCTTTGGAAGTGCTAATGTTGCTGAAGTATGCAGCTCTCAGCAGATCATCTGGATAGGTCGTAGAGTAGGATCCGCCAATAGTTCTTGCCACATCAGCAATCTCAGACTGGTTGATGTCTTGCCCATAATAGTCAAAGACCATTTCAAGGCATGCCGGACCGCAATAGTAATCCTTGTCTTGATAGTGGAACGGGACATCAATATGATGATCAGCCGCTGCTTGAGTGGCTAGACTGGAAGATTGATTCTCCATCATGAATGGGCTGCTGTTGACCGTCTTTAAGCCATAGACTGAGAACACTGTCAATCCGACCAGAAACAGAAGGGCAACTTGAGAGCGGCTTTTCCTTCGCATTTATGTCCACCTATTGGAAAGCAAGAAGCCAAATAAAACTTCTGCGGAAGTGGTGCGCTCAGAACCAAGTCGTATGAAGATTTCACAGTCGGAAATAGATGAATTCAACTATTCTCACTTAGAACGTGGCCTAGTGGCAGTTTTCCTATGGCGCAGCTATGACTACACCGAGTTGCGAACGCAAGCAATCGCAAAGCATAAAAGCCTATTCTGGGTGCGTTGATGCCAGTGTTGTCCATGAAAGCTTGTACGCTCGTGTTAATCATTCTTTTCATTTTTTGTCTGAGTTTGATTCTTATTCCAAGAGTAAGAGCTGCCGTGCCTGTTGTAACCGTTTACATCAAAAGTGATGGCAGCGTCAGCAGTTCAGAAATTACACATAACGGGGATGTGTACACGCTGGTTGACGACATCAGTGTGACTCATGAGAGCGGCATTGTTATTGAAAGGGACAACATGGTTCTAAATGGGAACGGGCACGCGGTTTCTGGCACCGGTTACGAAGATGGAATACGCGCGTCAGGGAGAACCAACGTTACATTAAGGAACATCACTGTCAAAGAATTTTACTGGGGCGTCTATCTGGAATCTTCAACCAACTGCACCATTTCCAGCTGTAACGTATCGGCGAATGATTTCTTCGGTATCCGAATCAGTTATGGCGAAAACAACACGATCTTCAATAACACAATCACTGGAAACGTGGACAACGGCGTTGACGTGTCCTACTCTACCAGCAACCGAATTGTCGGAAACACGATAACGTACGACAATGACGGCGTGATGTTAGCAGGTGGCCTAAACAATACTATCTCGGACAACGTTGTGCTACACAACGACGTTGGCGTGTACTTATGGGAGAACACGAACTACACTAGCGTATTCAGAAACGACATCAGAGAGAACGGTTGGGGAGTGGCCTTCTACAACACAAAGGGAAACAGCGTCTTCAGCAACAACATTACTGACGGCAACTACGGCCTCTACGTCGAAGTTTGTTCAGGCAACGCTATTTACCATAACAATCTTATGAACAACACAGCAGGTCACGCTTACAGCCTCAATGCCGTGAACACGTGGGATAATGGCTATCCTTCAGGCGGAAACTTCTGGAGCGATTACGCGGGAAAAGACACGACAGGCGATGGAATAGGCGAAACACCATATGTCGTTGATGCCAGTAATCAAGATCGCTATCCCCTCGTGAATCGCTACCCAGTACCTGAGCTTCCCTTAATCATGATTGTTGCAGTACTTGCGACAGCAGCATCAATAATGGCTTGCTCGCACAAGCGCTCGTTATCTCTCCACCATGAAGAGCTCTCTTCGGTTTGAACTCATTTTATAATCGGCAGGCATCTTACGCAACCTGTCATGCTTCGCTTTTCCAACATGGAAGTGCGAGGGGTGGGGTTCGAACCCTAGGCTACCTGGAGATGTCTCCCGCGCAACCCCTCTTTTTCTGTTATTTGCAGACGAATTCGCTCTCTTCTATGACCCTGCCAAAGCTTATCCCCTAAGCCGGGGGAGATTCGAACCTACATCCAAGTGGCGAAGTCTCCCGAAAACCTGATTTCTTTTCAGGTATCTGACATCTCCCTCATCATGGTTTACTAGTCTCCAGCACTAGATAAATGCTGACAGAAGGTGCTCCTATATCCAGAGTCTTGACCGTTTTCGCGCGCGCTGAACAAGAGAAGGGGAGAGAAACTGGGGACATTTATGATGACAAACAGAGAGAAGAAATGCTGGACGAAGACGACATTACCGCTGCCGAAAACGCGTTCATGCAAGGAAGGGAGATGACGCCAGAAAAGATGAAACAACCCACACACAGGGACACGGTTTCAGTTGAACTTGCTGAAGATGAATACAAAGACGACTAAATCAGCGCGCGCTATCAATGTCTCTTCTTACCCCTTATGAAGTCTGAAATGGAAAATTTGAAATATACCGTTTTCCGCTGGACAACCGCAGGGTAACTTGATTTCGTTCAAATCGATAGACTCAACGCTTTCAACCAAAGTTCCTTTTGCACCACATTTTTTGCATTCATAGCATATATTCGATTTTACTTCACCCATATCATCACCCACGCGCGCAAAGATGAGAATGTGGTTTAGCGACGGGGCGCGAGCTCTTCTGAACAAATGAAATTGGGGATTGGGATGTTCTAGTGCGTGCGCCCTCTTGTTAGTAGTCCGCCTATGAGTCCGCCGATTGTTGACGCAATTGCTCCGAAGGCAGCAAGTATGATCGCTATGACTCCGACAGCCAGACCGGCTAAGCCGCCGAAGACTCCGCCTAGGATTCCGCCTGTAGCCGCGCCTACAGCAATAAGGCCTATGATTGCGAGTATTGCAATAATGATCCCGCCGAATATTCCTGCGAGGAAACCAGCTAATGCTCCTTTTCCCATTCCTCCAGCTATGAGCCCTGCCGCGAACCCACCGGCTAACCCGCCTATTAGGTGTCCAAGTCCAGGAAACATCCAGCCAAGAACCAGTGTCACGACGAAGCCAACGAAAGCTCCCAGCCACAAGCTTCCCATGTTTTCACCTTTGCTCTCCTAGATGAGCGTGACGAATATAAGATTTGCCTGAAAACTAGCAATGCCTTTGTTCTCTTTTTGGATTGTGCCAAAATTCAATACCGAATCAAAATCTTTCATCGTGGCATCAAGGTTTGCGTGCTATGTATGCACCAGACTCGTAGGGAAGAACCTTCTCTCAATTATCTGTTTTCTGAGTCCCAGACCAGTTAGTTTCTCAGAAATTTGATCCTGACTCGAGATACCCAGTTGAGATTGGTTAAGAAATCCGATGAAAGCACAAGGGAGAGCTCTACGTAACAGTGGAGAATGCATTTCTGGCAGTTCTGTGTTTCTTTCCAGTTAAATCCAGAGATTGCGGTTTTGATGCCGGTTTCAAGAATAGAAACGCTGGTTGCGTATTCATTACCGACATAGCAAGGTAGGATCAAGTTTCCCTTTGGATCTACGTTGATTGCTGCCCAAGGTCTGCACCTCCAATTCTTCTCTTTTGCCATGACTCTGAAATAATTGATTGAATTCACAAGGGGATAGCCCTTTTTCTTCATTTCAATGAGTTTTCTGGCTATCTTTGTAGTCTCGTCGGCGGTAGGTGCAGACGCATCGGCATTACAGTACTCGTAAGCTACGGCTACGGATATTCCTGTATCCAATTCCTTTGCCAACTTGACCATATCTTCTATCTCGTGGAGATTATCTGTCATTATTGTTGTGTTGATTGTCACGGAAACCTTCTCGTTGGATGCGATTATGCCTTCTATCGCTTTTTTGAAGCATCCACTGATTCCTCTGATCGTGTCATGAGTTTTTTCTAGACCATCCAACGAAACATAGATGACGCCGTTGATGTATGGTGCTATTTCATCTATTCTGGATTCTAGGAGAGTTCCATTAGTGATAAGGCTTGTATGCAAAGGCAGAGACCGGGAAAAAGCAAGAATGTTGACCAAGTCATTTCTCAGGAGGGGTTCTCCTCCTTCAAACGCGATTCCGCAAGCTCCTGAATCATAAATTTGCTTCAGAATTGCTTTTTCCTTCTCTAGGCTAGAATCAGTGCTGGATCTTTTCCAGAAGGGACACATCTTGCACCGGAGATTGCAGTTGTATGTTAGCTTGTGCCCACAAAACAGTGGAGCCCTCACTCCAAGGGAGTTTGCGAATAGTCCACGATAGAGCCTCAGACCTAGCCACAAAGTTTCCACGTAATAGCGAGCGTTTTTTTCTTCACTGAAACAGTTGGAGACTCGCCTCATCCTTGAAATCACTTGAACATACATTTACAAATCCATACTAATAAAAACGAGTTCGTTTCTTAGCACCAAAGCTATTCTTGTTTTCCTTTAGCTCTGGCGTGCATGCCTGTTCCTAAATTCGTTTGCGGGTAGCTCATGCTTCCGGCTTTGCCTTGTCTATGGATCGTGATGTCGATCGATCGCAGGCAACAATACGCTGTACCACCTGCTTCAACTATTTTGGCGAGTCCGAAGTCATAGAGGCGCGCGCTTTAAACATTAGTTTCTCTATGAAAGTTGGCGCGCTCGCGCTGGAAAGGGTAGGTCAAATACCATCATTCTGATTCGCGGAATACCTATTAGCGATTTACAAAGCTTCGGACAAGGGCGCGCGCTGGAAGTCGCCAAAACTGTCAACGCTCCGCAAAAATATGGATAGGCAGTAATGAAATGGAACAACTCAGTTTACGGATACTTGGACAACGATTTCCATAAATAGTTCTACAGAAGATGCTTCGTGTAGCTCACCCGAGGTGAAAACATGGAATTTGCGATAGTTGTCGTGGGACTTGGCATATGGTTAGTGATTGATGGACTCTACAGCATATTCGAATACCGCAAGCAGACAATTCAAGAACATCTAATAAGAATCATACGAGCTGGTGTTGGAGTTACTCTAATCACCTTGTACTTCCTTTAGAAGCAGCTGGAAACATGAACGACTGTCGACTTACCGTATTCATTTCGCGCGTCCTCTAAGCACTGATGCCTTAGACTGCATATGGGTCATGGCCATTTCTCATTCTCGCAATTGACTTTGAAGAATAGATTTTAAGCACAATGAAGGCAGTTAAAAATAGTACCAAGATTCCTGCCGCCAAGTAGGGAAGATTGCTTGCGAATGTGATATATGAACTCGGGTTGAGATAGGCTCCAAGCCCAACCCCAAACGCGATTAAGGATAACGAGAGAAAGAATGATAGCTTATACAGCATCGGCGGTGCCCGAGAAGCTCTTTTCGCCTCTCTGTGCCTCTTTATTTCACCTACGCCCAAAACTAGAGAAATGCCCAAAACACAGATTGACAAAGGACCAATAAAGTTGAAGCTAAATTGGGGTTGGTAAAAATCGATGAAAGTCCTAACCCCAAACACAGACAGAAGAGCCAAAAACAGGATGAGTGCAGTTGAACCAACAAAAATTCCTATATCCAGGATACCGCCAGAATAGAAGGGACCGTAAATCCTTCGCCAGGGCCTGAGAGTAAAATCTTTCATATCCTCAGCGGTTTTTCTAGTGAGCTCAACTGGGTCGTTTTGATACATATATACCTTAGTTTTGATATCGAACGCGATTTTCTTACCTTCGTGATCATACCTAGCTTTCTTCACTAGCCTTGAGAAAGGATAAAGCCACTCCACCCCGCGATCTTTTGCTGTGTTGATACCATCAAGAAGAGTATGACAGAAAGCACCCAGTGCAAGGTACGGATTAATCAGAAAAACGATCCCGATGAAAACGAAGTTGTGGAATAGCGCCCGATGGAGCTGATGGTCGCGGAAGTAATCTTTGCTGAAAAAACCATACTCCCTATCCATATCAGGGAGGACTGACCCGATGGCAACAAGCAAAATGATATCCCACCTCCCAAAGAAAAGAGCTCCGATTAGTGCACCAAACATTATATGCGTAGGAAGATTCATGTGAATTTACCTACTCGCGATTCGTCAAGGAACTTAATTTGAGAAAGTCCAAGATTTTGCTCACCTTAGCCACGCGAATCTAAGCAATTGTACGTTGCAACTCTATATATTATTTTCGCGCGCGCTAGAACGTGGCCATGGCAACACTCTCAAAACAAAGAGTTAGGCAAACCGGACATGAAGCATTTGCATGCGTAAACCCTGCCTTAGCCTTTAAGGCATAGCCTAAAGTCTGTGTAAACTCATTATGTGTGAAAGCACGCGAATTTTTTCGCACTATCTTTTTTGTTCCAATTTGAAATTTTGGGGCCTCTTGAAGCAATGTTGAAAGGAATGGCAATCGATCCAAATCACTTAGCGCGCTAAAGTGGATTGCTTGAACATTGACTGATGGAAATTCATAAATAGAAGTTTTCACAAACTGAAACCAAGAATGAAAGAGGTGCGAAATTGGCAGGAGAACGTTTTGAAATATTCAAAGATTCAGTGGGAAAATTCAGGTTCAGACTTAGAGCTCAAAATGGGGAGATCATAGCGGAAAGCCAAGGTTACGAATCAAAAGAGGGATGCCAAAAAGGAATAGCAGCAGTCAAGGAAAATGCTTCCAAAGCAGAAATAAAAGACTACACAACCTAGAAACCCACACTTTCTCTTTTTCCGAACTTCTGCATCCGCATCAGTTCCTTTGGTGCAGTCATTACTCTCACCGATTTCTCCTATTTATACGCGCGCACTTCGATTTGTTACAAGTCCATGGACTTCTGAGGAATGCGTTTACGTTTCTATTATCCTGAAATTGTTACAGTTGGATAGAGAAAAAAGATCAAATGGAAGTTTTCCTGCTCAAGTTTTACCCTTTAGCGCGTCAGGCGCCCAACTTTTACGCAAACAGAAATCCCAGCGCGAGGCCGATCAGGAATGCAATGGAAGAATAGGGTAGGACGTTGAGCCATCCGCTTCCGATATCGTAGAGCTTGGGCAAAAACTTCATGGCCTCATCGAAAAGGCCGGTGAAGGTTAAGCTCAGAACCCCTGTCGCGACGAGGACTATGATGAGTGCGGCAACGACTATTAGAAGCTTCGCAGCTTTCTTGATCACGGCACCTACCAGCAAACCTATGATAAATGGCATGACGACTGGGACTAGCCAAGCGATCTCAGGTGGAATTGACATTGTTCTCCCAAAACCTAACTCTTTTTATCTACAAAAAGTTTCGGAAACTCTTATATAAGATTTTTGCCCCAGTCGGCACGAGCTATTCTTCTTTCAAAACGATCACTCAACTTCGATCTTGGGAATACGACGCCTCTGATGAGACAATGCACACGCGCGCCACATTTCTTCCGATGTCGTCTGATTACATAACACGGTTCATTGTTCTAGGCATTCTATCAGGAGCACCTGAGCCAAAAGCTTAAAACATGTGCTTCAAATAACGTATTTTCAAAAAGGAGGGGAAAAATGAGGATGAAAAGCAAAGAATTTATGGACAAAGATGTTTATGCTGAAGACGAGAAAGTAGGCAAAGTCAAAGAAATCGGAATAGACCCAAAAGATTGGAAAGTAACTCACCTTGAACTCGAATTGACCAAGGATGTAGCTGAATCTGTGCTTGGCGCAAAGAAAGGTGGAGTGCGAAACATGTTGGCTACTTCAGCCCTAGAGAAAGGGATTGCACGCTGGACAGACAGAGGGCTAAACATAAAGGTCTCAAAAGCACAACTGCACATGTACCTAAAACCAGTAGTTGAAACTTAATTGGGGAGTTGGCTATGGTGCCAAGATTGTCTTGCTTAGAGACAATCGTCTCTAATAATCGCAATGAATGGCAATATGCTCTAGTCTTCAACTTTTTTTTCTAACAAGTCTCCACTGGTTGGATTCATCTGTCCAATTCTGTTATCTTGGTTGGTTTTCTAAGACTGGATACGATTTATGTGTGGTGGGCGCGCGATGTTATGCTTAAATAACGATTCTCTCATTTGTTGAAACAAGAGGGAAAATGGTCAGGTTTTTGCAAGGAATGAGGGGCTTCCTAGAGAACGTCAGGTATGCTTGGCAAGTGAGAAAGACCCCTTACGTAGACAACGTAGCCCTTAAGACACACTACTTAGAGAGCAGAAAGTTGTATCATGAAAAAATGAACAGTGCACTCTTACATCGTACAAACAATGATTTCAATAGTGCTTTTGGTGAACTGTTTAGTGCTGTAGACTATAGTGATACGTCAGATTTATGGGAAAGAAAAGCTAGTCTGGCTAAAAGCATAAACGATAATAGGGGTGATGTTGGGGCAGCCCTCATAGGGACGATTACCGGGTATTTTACATCTCTGGGAATGGCTATCCCCCTGGTACCTGAAGTTTACACAAAGGGTTTGGATGTGTTTTCCAGCTTCCTTTTTTGGGGGCTACTTGCCGTTCTTGTGTTCGGAATTTACACTGGAAGTTTTAACCAAAGTAGACTAAAAAGACTTGTTAGAGAACACAAGGATTATACGAGGGAATCCGAAGAAATTGCAGATTTACTTGAGAGAAAAAGGGATACACGAATTCGATGAAAATTCCCAGCGACTTCAGGAATTGTCTGAGGGTTATTCTAGCCACCAAACGTTTGGGTTTGAGCTTGAAGTTTAACAGATAGTCACGCACAGTCGCTTCTGACATTGAGCTTTTGCGGTGTCGTGTCAGCATGGTTCTGCAAAGTTTTATATATGATGGATGGCGATTTATTTTAGGGAGTTGGCAATGGACCTTCTTTGGACAGTTGTTGTTATTCTCGTGATACTATGGTTAGTAGGATTCTTTGCTCTACCTGGCGTAGGTGAATTGATACACATACTGCTTGTGATTGCCGTAATTGTAGTAGTCTATCGGCTTTTGACTGGAAGACATATCTTGAGTGGAGAAAAAAGATAGCGTTCACAGACAGGATCGCCCCCTCCAATAACTCGCGCGCCCTAGATTCACTGACTTCAATGCCTTCTATTAACCTTATTTCTCATTTGTTTGTAGAACTCCAGAAAAGGTAGGCTTTTGTCTGCATCAAGAACCCACAGATCCTTATGAGACTCGCAAGCTTATCCAAGAAGCAGGTTTCGACTACGTCTGCGACTTTGACGGTGCGAAAATCTTCAAGAAAAGCAAGTTTTAGCCTATGGACAAACCCCTCGCACCCTTATAAGCAGAAATGCGAGGGGTGGGATTCGAACCCACGTAGGCCTTCGCCAGAGGATCTTAAGTCCTCCCCCTTATCTTAGGCTTCTTTCTGGCCGCCTATTTAGACCTGGCTCGGGTACCCTCGCCACAGCACTTTTCTGATGACCTCTGCTCAGCTTAAGTCTTTTGCATACGAGGAAATTCGCGAGTCCGCACACCAATAGCACGCGGTCGATCGTGGCTCTTGCGCTACGGTTATAACATATTGAGCCCAAAGGTTAAGGTCGACGAAACGAACGGGCGGGTAGCTCAGTACGGACAGAGCACCAGCCTCCTAAGTTGGTGGTCGTGGGTTCAAATCCCACCCCGCCCGCCACGGACGCACCCCATACCTTTTAACATTTTTTGTATGGGTTACTTTCTCTTCCGGAAGATCTTGCTTCCGTTGTGATCGCAAACGTATTCAAAGCCAGCTTCGACAAGCTCACATACAGTCTTTTCCGAACTTGCCACTCTTGCAACGTACTCATCATCTTTGAAGTCAACAAGCTGAGTGTATAGGAGCGTGTTCTTGATGTTTCTGTGGCCAAGCATCTGCATGACGTGAAGGATGTCCCTTGTCTTGTGGTATTCCATCGTAGCTTTCCAATGGCGGAAAGTGTGAAAGGTTATCTGCAGCAGCCTCGGGTTCTGGAGTTTGGCCGCGATCCTTTTGCGCTGCAATTGGTAGCTCTTTCTCATCGAGTCTGATATCGCGTTGAAGACGCTTTGTGAATTCTTCGGCAAGCCGTTTAACATGTCGATCAACTTGCTTGACATCCTCAGTATTCTAGCATCGCTTCCCTTTTCGGGTGTTATCCTGACCGATTTGTTCACCAAGTCCAAGTCAATCCATTTGAGTTCGCATGCCTCACCGCATCTCATACCGGTCTCTTTGAGCAGTTGTAGAAATGTAGCCATCCTATTGTTGCATCCGGCTATCAACTGGTCGATCTCGGTCTCTGTCGGGATGAACGGGATTTTTCTGATCTTCCTGTAGGTCGGTGGTTCCCATCGCATCCCTCGCAATTGGAGATAGCCCGTGTATGCGTCTACTGCATTCGCCTTTCTTCCGACGCTCCATTCTTGTCTTGCGATGACTGCCTTAACCGATTCGGGGTCCCTAAGGTTGGCTCCGATTCTCGTCAGTCTCTTAAGGAGTTTCGTTCGTCCTTTGATTGTCGTTTTGGCGTATCCTTGTTTCAACAATGCAAAGCTGTATTCGACGATGCTGCCTTTGATATCAGCTAGTGTGGCATCCTCTGCATTTGCCACTACTTCCTGGATATTTCCAGAGGATTCCAAGTTTTTCACCCTTCTTTGAAGGGCGCCCACTCGGGTATCCCTACTACAGGAACGCAATCTACTTAAACGTTTTCCTACACTAGAGACGTTCGATGAGAATTGAGAACCTACATCTTCACCGAAACGGAAAGGCGAGTCCTTCGCTCCGTCTTGAATGGAAAGACTGTTCCCGAGTTCAGAAAAATTAGACACAGAGTCAAGACGTTTGACAGACTTGCGGACGACGTTACGCTCTACCTGAAGGTCCGTAAACTCGTGACCACAGCTTCCGCATAGATATCGCTGAACTTTCTTCGAGTGACCATTCCGCCAAACCTTGCTAGAACCACAGTGCAGACAGTGAGGACGAACTTCGGCCACAATCATTGAGATTCAGCTCCGCTCACGCCTGCTACACTATTTCCATTGTCTCTGCTTCGATCGGGAAGAGTTCCGTTTCCTCGGGCAATTGCTCGGCGATTGCTTCTTCGGGGACGGCTTCACCAGTCTCTTCGCATTCTGCTAGGCCTTCGGTCGCTATGTCCTCCAGTGCTTCCTCATTGACCTCCTCACCCGATTCCTCTCTGCTTTCGATATTCTCTGCGATTTCTGTCTCTTCGGTCTTGCTTTCTATGTCTTCTACCCCTGTCTCGTCTACCGTTTCAGCTTTCTCTTCTTCCTTTGACTCAGCATCCTCTTCTGATTCCTCAACTCCGTCTTGAGATTCACTTTCGATGGGTTCGTTTTCATGAGATTCTATTCCCGATTCTTTCTCAGTATCTTCCTTTTTATTCTCCGATTCCTGCGCAATCCTTTCCAGTTCTGCCTCGTCAACTTCAGTCGGTATAGCTAGACCAAAAGGTCTAGAGAGTATGAAGCTTCCTTTCAAAGATTCGTCCTTCAATTCCTCATCACCTTCTGGCGCACCTCCGTCATTTTCTACCCCCTCTGCTCCCAGCTCTAGGCTTTGTCCGCGATCACTTTCGACATTCCTTTCGGCTTTCTCAATTTCTTGCCTTGGCTCTGTCCTCGGTTCAGGTGACCCGTTTGAGCCTTCAGGAGCCTTCTCAGCGTTTCGCACGAGTTCTCTTAGTTCGGCTCCGAATTTCTCCAGAAGCTGTTCAGTCAGCTTACTATCCAACCTTCTCTCAACTTCTTTGACAATCTGTTCTGTATCAACCCATGTTTGCATTCCACCGTTTTCTAGCCTGTACCTAGGGATTCTTTCTGACGGAGGACTGCTCATTTTCTCGGGTTTTGGCACTGACTCGTATTTCTTCTCTGGGTTTGGACTCTGAAAATACTCGGGTCTAGAAGAGCAATCATGTCTTCCTCTTGCTCCCCGTCCCACTGATGGCCTCGAATACTTTCTCGTTGGCCTAGGATTGCTGTAGGGCTTCGAGTATGGTCTTGATGCAAGATAGCAATCCGACACTCTGTCTTTGTAATGACCTAAAGCCCTGCTTCTGTATGGTTCTTCTGAGTTTCTATATCTACTCAATTTCTTGTTTCCCCTTATTTCCGAGTTTATTCCTCAAATCTGAAGGAGAATTGATTCTCTCTTGGTAATCGGACTTAATTCCATATTTTTCACTGTCTATATTGCTCAAAGTCGCTAAGTACTCGTTCACTACATGGAGTTCCATCTTTTTGCGAAGACTTGGATAGGCTACATTCTCGATTGTCAGTGTCACTTTGTTTAGTGTCTCTCGGTCTTTGCAAAGGATTATGAGTTTGTCCAGTTCCTTCATGCTCTTCAGAATCTTTTTCAAATCTATGCTCGGACTCAACTCCACCTCTACACCGATCTTCTCTCCATTGAGGAGGATGAGCACATCCAGTCGTCTACCTTCGCCAATGTCCTTTTCGATGAAAGCTTGATGCCCAGCATTCCTGAAGTGGTAGGCAATCAGGACCTGATAGAGACGGTGCTCAAAACTGACGTGACCGACGTAGTCCCAGAGTTTGGTCTCTTTCTTACTGCTTCGAAGGTAGTGTAAACCCAAGTCCGTGATTACCAGAAACCTAACGGGCCTGTGCCTTCCGAGAACGACATCGATCTCCTGAACCAATCCTTTTCTCAATAGTTCCTCTTTGGCGGCCTCTGCCTTCCTTCCTGAGAAATCAAGCGTTCTGTAGCGTGAGGACAAGCCGGTGAAAGGATGATCATTGACATTGAAAAGCAAACTCTGGCTATCATCTGAAAGACTAGTCAAATGAGGCTTGATTGTTTCTTCTTTGGATTCTGAAGATGCAGGTACTACTGTTTCGCTGAGCCTCAAAAGGATCGGACTCATCCTCTCCTTGAGTTCCCCGTCTGTGACTTCTTTTTCAAGCGGATAATTTTGGCCCTTCATCAGGAAGGGTTCCATGCCCGCCTTCTTAACAAGCCATTCTCCCCGTTCAAGCTTGGTTATCGCTGAACGTTCTTCGTCGCTAAGATCCAGTGAGTCAGTAATCGCGTTTATGTCGCTGCCTTCTCCCAAGAATCCTACTATTTTTACGTTGGAATTCGCCAGAAGAGAATGACTCGCTGCGCTTGGTTCTTGCAGTGCGAAGAGCATGCCTTCAGAGTAATCGCGAATTATCTGTGGGACAGTTTCAATGAACGGCAAGCCAAGTTCAATCGTTGTCTCACGCCATTCTCTCTTCTTGTAGAAGACTCTAGTGGCTTCGTCAAAGACGATGACATGACGTAGGCTTCCACGATGTCCGTTTGCCATTCTGTACGCAAAAATATAGGCTAGAAGGTATTCTACCATGAAATTCGCCTCGTCTCTCCTCAACCCATCCAGTTCAATGACTACTGGACGGTTCAACAGTTCTTCAAAGAGAAACCCACTTCGGCAGTCGACAACATCTTTAAGAACTATGAGCATGGTTGCGAGCCTGTTCTTGACAACGTCCTGGTACTCAATGTATCTGCGGCTTTTCTCTTCGGTACTGTCTATGGCCTCATAAAGCTCTTGGAGAGTCGGGTATTCTTCTCCATGTTTCTTGTAAAGCCTGTCCATGAATTGCATCATGTAGTTCTCAGAGGCTGAGAAGAAACCAAATACATGAGCGAATATGTCCGCTATTATCATCATCCACTGCTTCTTGCTAACTCCTTTGGGTGGCTGGAGAAAGTTAGTCTTGAGCCACTCCCATCGCAGTACTAGTAATGGATGTTTTCGGATCAGGTGGCGTAGGTCTTGTTTCCAGTCTGTAGCTAAGAAAGGAATGGGCTCCTTATGGTTCAGAAGTTGCAGCAGTATGTTGATTATCAGGGTTGTCTTGCCCATGCCAGTCGATGAAAAGATGGCAATATGGCGGTTGATGTCTTCCAGGCTTACATGAAAAGGATAGAGCTCTTGATCCCCCCTCAAGACTCTGCCTAGGACTATATCGCCAGACGATTTCTCAGGCTCCGGAGGGGGAACGTAGGCCTTCTTGGACATGGCTATTTTCATTTCTGACAGCTTGAGCAGTTCGTTCAAATCCTCCCCTTCGTCAAGCAGGGACGCACAAGCTAGTTTTTCAGCGACTTCTGTAGGAAAGAGGATGCTCAGCTTTTTGGAAATGTCAGAAACGTCGATCTCATTATAACCTCTCAATTGTTCTCACCTTGATCGATCAACCTTTGGAGAACAGTTTTGCAATGAGAAAGCCCAGTATCATCAAGGAAACCCCTATGAACGCAATCTCTGCCTCTAAAGAGACATCGTTAGCGCGCATCAGGCCTAGAACCCACAGCATAGTGCCAACAATAACAGCGATCAGTCCTCCCAGCAGCAGTGCGTTTGTGAAATGTTCTAGAGCAACTTTGAACGTCAAGTCATGTCACCTTTGAATTGTGAGGAGACCTTCCCAAGTTCTGAATAGAACTGGACCACATCATCGCTTGCATAGACTTGTTTGTAAGCGCTCAACACAGACATCCCGTCGTCAGTGACGCTATAGTCTGAGAAAATCGAGAGGCCCTTCTTTTCTATCAGTTTAAGCCTTAGAAGTTCTTCAAGACAAGCCCTAACATCATCTTTTGGAACCCTAGTCAACTGTGAGATTGTTTTTTCGTTCGTGACTGCACTTGCCATTGAATACAGGACGAGAAATGCTCTCTTTGAGAGATCTATTCGATTTCTTAAGCATTCAAGGCAGTAGTTTCTGTTGTCAAACCTGATGGAGCATAAGTCGCATAGTTTTTTTGTACAGGAAGGGCATACAACGAACTCTTCTAGTTTTGAACCGCAGACATCACAAATCGGGAGGGTTATGACTCGTTCTATTCCACTTTGACTATTCGAGATCACTTTTCCTTCTAGTATTCCTTTTCTTTGCTCGGGTACGTGCTTCTCTTCCAATATCACGTTGGATGATTGGCCGCCTTCTAGCTTCCTCAACCTGTATTCTATTTCTATCAGTTTTTCATCGATTCTGCTTAGAGTACGCTCCATCATGTGCCAAGCGTCGTGTTTGTCGTTTTCATTCATTTCAATCACCAAAACTCAGAAGTGGTCGTCCTTACTGCTGATCATTCATCAGTTTTTGCAGCTCTAGGTTATCTGCCATTTCACGCTCAGCTTCCTTATTCTTGACTTCGTCTGTCCTTTTGAAAGTGTATTCGTACACTCCGTTCGACATCTTGTCTTTTTCCATGCGTTCTCGGATTTCAGTTGTCGCTGCCGCCAAGTCTGAGCAGGTCAATGCGGATGGGTTAATCGCCAGGGACGTGGAGTTTCCGATTGCTTCCATCAGGATTTTTCTGCATTGCCTAGCTGAGAACCCTTCAGTCGTTGGTACAAGCATTCTCGCGCAGTTATCTGAGTCAATCTTCGCTCTGAAGACTTTGTTAAACTCGTCCAGTGTGTCTTTCAGGATGAGTTTTCTGTAAGCTTCGCTTGGCGAATCTATGAATATCTTGAGGTCAGCTCTGTCGAGGAAAGCGAGTTCGATTGCTTTGGGCAGGTTGGAGGTCGCGATTGTGAACATGCTCGAATTGAGTTGGCCAAGGTTATCTATCTCTTGAAGGACGGCATTCACTGTTCTGAAAACGTCGACTGGATTGGCTTCAGATAAAGTCAAAGCCCTGTTGGTCAGCAAGGACTCCACCTCATCAATCATGAAGAATACGATGTCTGCCTGTTGCGCAATCTCCTTCACGTACGTGAACGCCTTTTGCACGAGTTGCGGGGAGCCTCCGAGCCAACGAGAAGAAAGCTTGTGACCGTTGAGTTCGATGTAGATGATCCTCAACTTGCTCCGCATGTTCAATATAGTTGCAGCTCTGTTGGACAGGCCTCTTGCCAGCTTCGATTTGCCGTTGCCGGGTGGTCCGTAGAATATTATCAGCTTTGAAAGGTTGAACGTCATCTGGAGCGAGCTTGGTGGGAGTCTCTTCGATGCTTCGTGCGCAAAGACTATGTAGTTCAGGGGTTTGTTCTTTACCTCATAGGGAAGGAATATGTTGTTCCAGTAGCATTCCCAGTCTTTTGTGGGCAATTCCCTTACTTCATAGAATATGTCGCTCGCTTCTTGTGGCAAGTTTATTTTCATTTTTCTACTCTCCTATTTCAGGAGGTTCCAACTCCAAGGGCTCGTTCTCTCCTTTGGCAGGATATTGTACTATCAAGGCCTTGGCAATCATTGACGCTAGGTATTTCTTGGTATTCTCTGGAAGAGAGATCCCTTTCTCTTGTGCTCTGGACAGAACTCTCTTTTCTAGTCCGAAAATTGCATCTTTGGGGTCGATTGTTGGGTCGGCAGAGACTATGACGTCCTCGCCTTTCAGTTTAAACTTCAGCGATACCATGATATCATCCCCAGTACTCCATCGCCACTCCAATGTAGTCCGCTTTTATGAGGCCGCCAAGTTTCTGGTTTCTCAAATGGTCTGCGGAGCGAAGGCTAGTTGGAGACCACCCAGGAGCTTGAGGCGCATCTTTACTTAAGACAGCAACGACACGGTAGCTTGCATCAGAAGGCAGGCTTGGTAATTTGCCTAGGAAATCCTCCAGTTTTTCCAGGTTCGTTTCAAAAATAGAGTCGGAAGTGGAAGGTACTGCTGCACTGTACTCAAAGCACATGTCAAACCTTTCTAAGACTACGTCTTTGTCTGAGTCATAGATTTCCAGTATGATCTTCTCTAGAGTGCCGGTTCCGACCCAAGTAAAGAGGCCACTGCTTATGGTATCCTTGTGTTGATTCATGTAGTCTAAGCTTAAGCCACGTTTGTCAACTGTTCTGATGAAGCAGTTCAGTATCTGATTCGAAACGTAAGTGACGGGATAGACCGCGATGTTGACACCTATGCTAATGGCAGACATCTGTCATTTCCTCCTTCTCAAAGTGTAATGAATCAACTGTCCTCTGTCGTCGACAGGCCCCAATGCCACTTGTTTACGTGGATTTCCAACTGTTCTAACCCAAGAGTCATTGTCAATTTCAACGTCAGTCAAGATGCCAATATCCCATTCTTTGATCTCTGACGGAATTTCAGCGAGCAGGTGAGGGTAGCTCTTGATTTTCTCAGGATCTTGCATAAAGGAGGCTGGAATACAGACTTGGATTTCTTCAACAGCCAAGGTTATTGCTTTTACGTCTCGTGGATACTCGCCAAGAATGTTACTCAGAGAATCCAGTTCTTCGTTTCCAACAGTGGTCCTCAAGCCTAGCTTAGGCAGAATCTCATAGAAGATTTCTTCAAGACTTACAGTTATTGAGTTGGTCTTCCCTTTCAAATCGAGTGTGAGAACTTTCATTCTCTGTTTGCATCTTAACAGCGTGCCTGTCTGTCTTGGGTTTTCACCTGTAGTTTCAATTGTCAAAATGAGCTTGGCTTCAGCAGACAAAGGTTTCAAAGCTATTATGGGTTGAGATAGCTTGACATCACCCTCTGTAAGATCATCTGTGAGTATTACTTTCAAAGTCATATCTTCGATACTTAGTGCTACAATTCTGATGGAGCGCGTTAGCATTAGGAACTCGATGAACTCTCTCACTACTGAAACATCCTCTAGAAACTGTTTTGTCATGGGGTAGGATCTGCAATCTAGACAACGCGAGAGAAAGCCAGCGATTTCGTTCATCACTTCTTTGGAAGGTCTGAAGGGAGTGGAAAGCAGTCTTCTCTCAATCACAAGGGTCGTTTTCGAATTTTCTTTTTCTTCAATCATACTTAACCACAAAACAAGAAGGGAGCCCAGTATGACAAAAAGGTCGCTGAAATTCGTCTATTTATAGTTACGAATTCAAGAATTGAATGATTTTCAGTCTGTGAATTATCTTCATTAGATGCAGATTTTGCGACGCTTGAACAAGGTGATTGTATCGTATATGAAAGGCGAAAGAACATCTTAATTTTGCATAGTTGGGTCTCGCCAGAGGGAAGGCACTCAGAGCTAGAACCTTACGCGAGAGACGTAGCGCTTGAAATAGAAAGACTTGGACTTGAAGGTGCTATCGTCAAACAGTCGCCTGTGAAGAGAAACTTCGGGAAGCTGTTGAGAAAATACAATGCAAGTTGGGTATTCGATCTTCATTCTGATATTCCTTCTCATTATGAAATCGCAAAAGATTGGTACAAAGATCTGGTCAGGAAGCCATTTCCCATAGCCCGCATTGAATATGGTGGAAGTGTTCGAGATCCTGATGCTGATTTATCGATGCCTGTCAGGAACTGGGTAGGAGAGCTTCTTGACAAATTCGAGAAGGAAAAATATGGTGGCGCTCCTGCCTTGGTATTAGATGCATTTTGGCCGATGCAACGTCGCGAGAGGTTGCTCGGCTTTGGTCTCGTTTTCGTCAGACCCTTGCATGTATCTGTCGATCTTGTCAAGTCTTTGGCTGAGCATCTTTACGAGAGGTTTCAGTAGATCGTATTCATTTGTCAATCTGGATATTTCATTCCAGACTTCCAATTCCCCTTTCAACGTCAATATCCCATCTACGGAGAAATGGGTCTGTGGAGGATCTTCTTCTTCGTCAAGAGGTGAAAGGATGCGGGGTTTAGCAAGAAGTAACATGCCAATTGTGTTGCCAACGCCTGTAGGTTTAGGGATTTTTCTCACGAGATCCTTGTTTCGAATAAACGCCTTATCGTAAGGGATTTTTCTTTGCTGTTTTTCTAGAAGAAGTATCCCTATCATGTCCACAACTCTCCATCGTAACATAGCTCCTTCAGTTAGGAATTTGATTTGTTTCAGAAGACGCTTGGTCTCCCGTCGTGTGCTCATTGAACTGTCTCCATTTTCTTACATCGATGAGTTGCGACTTGCTGCTTTCTAGAAGCCCCTTATTAGACAACTCTGCTATGTAGTCTTACCGACATATGACCTTCAACCCAGAAAGTGTCGAAGGAACCAGCGAATTTGCGACCATTCGTGTAGACATTGATGCGACTGTCCTCTGCAATAACCATGAAACTTCCTTGGTTTCCAAAACGCATTTCTTCGATATCGTTTTTCTTTTCGCGTGCATCAAGCCCCGAATAACGGAGTTCCAAAGTTCCACGAAGGATTAACCTGAAATCGTCGGTTTCCATTGTGTTCCAAGGAGTCTGAAGTTCGAATCCTCTACTCACAGGATCTTTCAGAATTTCAATGAGTTGCACACTGCCCGTCTTCTCGGTTCTCGTTTCTCCGACGCTTTGGAGTTGAACCACACTTTCACGCATTTCAGCAGCCTCTGATTACAAAAAGCTAGGAACCATCTAATAAAGGTTTGTGATAAACGTAACGTAAAACGCAGCGAAAAACATACATGAAATAGCATCTCTTCTACTGCAAAATTGCCCTGATGTTGGATATTTCTCCGTTGTTTTGCAAAAATCTTTAATAGAACAAGCGAAGTGAGATATCAGAGGCGAAGTGTATGTCACAAAACGAAAGAAAGACGTTGGAACTAGATGATGTTGACAGAAAGATACTCGCTCTTATTGAAGATCCTGAATCAGGTGCCGTTGAACCTGCCTTATCGCAGATTGCTACTGCCGTCGGAATAACACCTGGGACTGTCAAGAACCGCCTTAGGAATCTTCGAGAGAATAGAATACTAAGGGGATATGCGGGTTTGGTTGACAAACCGCTTTATGAAAAAGATCTTATATTTTCAGTCATTCTGCTGGAACTGCAGCGTTCATGGGATGTTATTGATGGGCGTCAGAGACTCGTTGGAGATGTCACAACTCTCGAACAGATACGTAAATTACCTAATGTTCTCGCGATGTTCTTCTGCCTTGGGAGGTTTGACGTTGTTCTTCTTTGCAGCTTTAGAAACCAATTGGAGCTGGCTGAATTCTTGATGAAAGATCTGAGAGAGATACGGGGAGTGGCATCCACTGAGACGCTATTCACACTGCCTCATACAGTGATGCCGATAAAAGTGAAAGGAGCTGCAATAATCCCTTTTGAGAAGGAAGGGAAGTGAAGGTATGCGTTCCTTGAACAGACATTTCCTCCCTTTTCTCATACTCGTGCTTTGCTTTTCTCATCGACCTTGAGATAATACTCGGCGATCTGCTCCGGTTACCTACTTCTGTAAATATCCACTTCGTAAGGATTTCTCGGATGCTCTTCCGCTAGTCCCTCTCTGTAGTTTCGTCTCGATTCTTCTTCAACTTGCATCCGGCACCTCCTACAGAGAGCCTTACCCATGAAATCCCCTTCTCTGGCGAATTTTATCTCATCTCCTTCAATCGATTTTCCACATCTTGAACATTTCATGCGGAGGAATTGGTATCACCCGAGGTTGTCTTTTATTGATGAATACAATTCCCTTATTACCGAGGTTCTTGATTATGGATCCTTTGGCGAGAGTTCAGCGATCAATTTGGTCGTTAGTTTTCTCATAGTCTCGGCTTTTTCATGATCTAATCTTACTTCGATGCCTTCAAGGGACCACACATCATCCGACCACGTTCTTGAGAGCAGTGTGTTCAAGTCGCCAGACTCTTTCTCGTTTAGCACGAAAAAAGCGTCACCGGCAGCTTGTAGTGTATGGTCTGCCCACCATGAAGTTTACCTTTGGTTTCTATCGAACCTTTCTCGGCCTGATCAAGAAACGAGGATAGCCATCTTAACCATCCTACAAGTCTTGCTTTACGAGCAGCACATTCGCGTCTTGAAGCCAAATAATGAGTTAGAACTGCGACAGCTATACCACTCACTACTGCAAGAAAAGCTGAAACAGCGAACTGAGGTATTCCGACTGTCAAATTCTTACCTCAACGATCTATCTCCGTAACTCAATTATTACAGCCGGTAAGGCATTTAAGATTATGAACGGGCTAGAGAGAACATTTCTAGCTTCATCATACCGAGTTCATTAGGTTAATTTTCTCAAAATAGCTTCAACATCTTTTCGTGTGCTTTCTATTTGTTTCTTCACGTCAACACTCAGTGTGAAAACTCCTTTCAGAGAATCCACTAGATTCTTATCCTCAAGGGCAGTGACTATTTTTTCGATCTGTTCCTTCAGTGCTTCAATGTTACCCTTTCTTAAATGATTGAGAACTTTTTCTAAATCTGCGCTCTCTCTCAGCATGATTACATCTCTTACGTCTGTTCTTCTTCCTGAGTGGATCTTGAAAGCAATCAGCAATTCCTTCTCCGGGATTCTACAGCTTACAGAGGCTTCTGTACTGGGGATGCTTGCTGCTATAGAATGCTTCTTAACATACTCAAAACTCCACGCAGCTTGAGTCGTTCTGCAAACCAAACTCCCAACAAGAAGATCAATTGTGATCGGGAGTCCGCCAACTTCTTTCTTGTAGCTCACGAACTCTCCAGCATAGGTTTCATCGAACCCAGCTTTTTCAATATGCTTCTCAAATCCTTCCTTTCCCAGAAAGTTTTCGAAATCGTCGAGCTTCTTCTTTGGAACTACGAGGTCGCAATCGACAGAGAACCTATGCCTTGCCAATGCACTGACAGCGTATCCTCCAACCACGACAAAATCAAGTCCAGCATCGGCCATACTCTTTATAGTTTTCAGGATTTCGTTTTCTCTTTCTATGAATTCCATATCAAACACTAGATGTTAGTTTTCGTCTCTTTATACTCAACTTTCAAGCCCAAGCCGTACATCTCATCCAACATTTCCAAAGCTGGTTCGTATGAATAGATCTTACTCTGGCAAAACTCCGCGGTGTCCTTCAACGGGTCTACCCGGAAAGCTTCAACATTCTCTGTCCTGAAATCTTTCTCAGGATACAACACGTAAAACAAACCGAACAAAGTCTCTTTGATAGGTTGGTCTTTAACATGGAATCTCTGCTTTTTTGAACCCAAGAACTCCTCCCATTTTCTCAAATCGTCTTTCCTAACCTTCAAATGGATTGGATAAAAACCGAAGAACCTATCAACCTGGTATCCGCCTCTTGTCCAGAAGAATACGGCATCTGGTCCTGTCAAAGAATAGTCCATATTGGCTTCGTTCAACAATTCATAGGCTTTGCTTGCGTTCATCTTCTTGGCCAAGTATTGCTCAGGAGAGTTGACCTTGTATTCGCCCCATCCAGATCTCTCTAATAAGCCCTTCTTGGTCATGTCATGTAAGACTTTGTTAGCGTCAGGACTAGAGAAGACTGAGGAAAACTCCTTTACCGTGAATTCTTTCTTCCAGTTCCACAACACGTTCCACAATTCATAGTATGACATAAATATTACTATAGCGGTAATAATTTAAATACTTAACGGTTAACGGATTCTTGGAGAACCAAGTCAAGTCCTAGTTGTCTAAGGCCCTGACTCTTAATTTTCTCCTTTTCCATCGTATTCTTTATCGGTGTGTGAAGCTCCTTGATTTCCACATCACAAGAAAGAAACAGGAGTGATACAGAGACGCCACTATTAGGTTTCTCAGTCTTCAAGGACAAGATACTGAACGGTGAAAAGCTTCAAACCATCAGGAAAGCTAGGAAAATACGAATAGAAGTAGGTGATGTGCTTCACCTCTATTGGAAGCTTCGGACAAAACAATGCGAGCTGTTGAAGGTTGTCAATTGCACAGAATCTCTACGGCTGAAGTTTTCAGAATTCTGTGATGATAACGACATTGCTAGAAAAGATGGTTTTGAGAACGCAGCCGAAATGAAAGAATGGTTTCAAAAACATTACGATCCGAAACCAGAAGACCTTTTCGACATCATCAGATGGTGCTAGTTTTTTCGGGATAATATAATCACTTAAATCTATTAGAATTTGAATATTATATAGCATAGTGAACGCGCAGGTAATAGAACGAATATATCGATAGGGTTGGAGAATGGCGAAAAACAACTTCTCTGAATGGTCAAAGGAAGAACTGGTTAGAGAGATTAAGAAACTCAGAAAGAGGAAAAAATACGGAATTGTCTGGGAAGATAAACCTGAAAAAGTTGCTGACCTCTGCAAAGAAAAGCTCCCTATTCTTTCTGAAGATTCAAGCAAAGAAATCGAAACGGAGCGTCAGGAACCAGTTAATATTCTAATTGAGGGTGATAACTATCATGCTCTTTCAGTTCTAGATTATACTCACAAAGGAAAGATTGACGTGATATATATTGACCCACCATACAACAGGGGAAATGAGGGCTTCAAATATAATGACAAAATAGTAGATGATGAAGATCCATACAGGCATAGCAAATGGTTATCTTTTATGCGAAAGCGGCTTGTGCTTGCAAAGCTCACTCTAAAACGGAATGGCTTGATATTCATATCAATAGATGAAAACGAGTTTGCCCAACTGAAATTACTTTGTGATGAAGTGTTTGGTGAAAAGCATTTTGTAGCATGTATCACATGGAGGCAGCTTCATACAGTTAAGAACAGTGCGAAATACTTCAGCAAAAACACGGAATATCTTCTAGTCTATGCAAAGAGCATTGCTAGTATAGAAAGACTGAGACAACCCGCAGACAAGTCAAAATCATATGTACATGATGACAACGATGGCAAGGGTCCGTACAAGTTTGATCCGCTATCCGCTCGTAACAAGAATATTGAATATGAATTTTTCTTCAGGAAATGGAATTTACATTGGGTGGCTCCAAAAGGGAGTTACCCTCGATACTCTCAAGAGACACTCAAAAGAATGTTAGAAGCAGAAGAAATAGTATACAAGAAAGGATGGAAAGAACCCAAGGCCAAGCGATACCTTTCTAGAGTTCAAGAAGGTGTTCCTCCGAGCACATTCTGGGATGGTTCAGAAGTAGGTTTTAATTCAACTGCAACAGGCGAGTTAGCAAACATTCTGACGAGAGATGCTTTCTTAAGTCCTAAGCCTACCGGTCTCATAAAACGCTGCATAGAGATTGGTGCAAAGAACAAAGATTCAATAATCCTAGATTTCTTTGCGGGTTCTGGAACTACAGGTCATGCTGTTCTCGACTTAAACAATCAGGACAGCGGAAATAGAAAATTCATTCTTTGCACTAACGATGAAAACAAAATTTGCACAGAAGTTTGCTACCCTAGAATCAAGAAGGTTATCAAAGGATATGTAGGAAGCGTAGACAATAAGAAATATGATGGTTTGGGCGGAAATTTGAAGTATTTCAAGACAGATTTTGTTGATGCAGAACCAACAGATGCCAACAAGAAGAAGTTAGTTGACAAGTCCACGGAAATGTTATGTCTAAAGGAAGACTGCTTTGAAGAAATGAAGAGAGGACAGAATTTTAGGATATTTACCAACAGCCAGGGAATAAATCTCGGAATCATCTACGATGATGATGGAATTGAACCATTTAAAAAAGAGGTTCAGAAGGTACAGAAAAAGTTCGTTGTTTATGTTTTCTCTCTTGATGAAAGTGCAAGAGAAGACGAATTTGAAAACATGAAGAATTTGGTCGAACTGAAGCCGATACCAGCAGTCATATTAAACGTGTACAAGAGGATATTCAAATGATTGAACTTAGAACTTATCAGGAGCATGCAATAGAAAGTCTCAAAACGAAAGTTGAGAATGTATTAAGAAGCCCCGAGGCCGGAATAGTTATTTTTCAGTCGCCTACAGGAAGCGGGAAAACGCTGATGGTTTCTGAATTATTGAAAGACTTGGTCAAGAATAGGAAAGACAACAAGAAATTTTCTTTCATCTGGGTTTCGGTCAGGATGTTACATGAACAGAGCAAGGAAAAACTCGAGAAATATTATGAAGATGACAGGCTCTTGCAATGTTCTTATTTTGAAGATCTGGAAAATAGAAAAATAGGAGAGAATGAAATCCTCTTCATTAACTGGCATAGCATAAACAAGAAGGACATTAATATTTACATTAGAGACAATGAGCAAGATAACAACCTTAATGCAGTTATTCAAAACACGAAAGAAGAAGGCAGAGAAATCATTCTAGTAATTGATGAAAGTCATCATACTGCAAGTTCTGAAAAATCAAAAGAACTGATTGAGGTTATCTCACCAAAGGTAACCCTTGAGGTCTCCGCAACGCCACACATGCAAGAGAATGTCTCAGAGATTGAGAAAGTATATCTATCTGATGTTAAAGCTGAAGAAATGATAAAATCAGAAATTTCAGTAAATCCAGAATTTCTAAACCTTAAAGTTGGTTCAAAAAGTTCTGACGAATTGGTAATTGGACAGGCCTTGAAAAAAAGGCAAGAGTTGGCAGAACTTTATCAAAAGGAGGGTTCTAGTATTAATCCCCTCGTTCTCATTCAACTGCCAGACCAGAAAGGCAATCTCATCAACAAGAAAGATGATGTACTGAAAATTCTTGGAAAAATGGGCATCACGGAAGAAAATGGCAAATTGGCCGTCTGGTTATCAGAAGAGAAAACGGATACACTAGCCAATATTGAAAAAAGCGACAATGAAGTTGAAGTCTTAGTTTTTAAGCAAGCCCCTGCATTGGGTTGGGATTGTCCAAGGGCATCTATTCTCATCATTTTTAGGGAGTCAAAGAGTTTTACATTTACCATCCAAACAATCGGCAGAATTATGAGAATGCCTGAATTGAAATATTATAGCGACCAGGAGCTAAACAAAGGTTTTGTTTTCACAAATCTGCCAAACATAGAAATAACTGAAGACTATGCAAAGGATTACGTTACTGTTTACGAGGCGAAAAGAGACAACAAACTCTACAAAGACATCGAGATTCCCTCAATTTACCTCAAGCGACAAAGAGAAAGAACAAGGCTGTCTGGGGATTTTGTGAAGATATTCAAGCAAGTAACCGAAGAAATGAATGCTCAAAATAAGATAACTGTTTCTCCGTCGAGGGTGGTTAGTCCTATTATTGCAGATGGCAAAATCGTGAATGTCGACCAGACAGGGGAAATTGAGCATAAAGGGACGATTGATGTTCAGCTCAGTCCAGCCGAATTGCAGCAGAGATTTGACAAATTCATAACGGATAACTGCTCGCCATATGCTCCCGCAGACTCTAGTGACAGAATGAAGACAGCTATCTATCAATTTCTGACGGAGAAATTTAGATTGAAGAAGTTTGATACACAGGCTCAGAGAGTTGTCCTGGGTAAAGAGAACGTCCAAGCTTTTGTGAATGCCATTAACATAGCCAAAGAAAGATACAAGCTGCAGGTTGTAGAACAGTTGTCTGAAGCGAGAGAAAAGGTAGAAATTCCCACGTGGGAAGTTCCAATCATCATTAGTTACAACAGCCGATACATGAAAGAGGAAAAACCAAAATCAGCAATGAAGCCATACTATACCAAGAAACCAAGTGAGCCAGAAAGACAGTTCATTGATTTGCTGGAGAACTCGGACAAAGTCAAATGGTGGTTTAAGAACGGAGAAACCGAAATAAAATATTTCGCTGTTCTGAGAACGGACGGTGGAGCATTTTATCCAGATTTCATCGTGCAATGCGAAGACGGAAAAATAGGCATTTTTGACACCAAGTCCGGAAGAACAGCAGAGACTGGAGATGCAGGTCCGAGAGCTGACGGATTGCAGAGGTATATCAAGGAGGAAAACAAGAAAGGGAAGAAGTTGTGGGGCGGCATAGTAATTCTCGTAGGTGGAAGTTGGAGATACAACGACAATGAAAGATATGCTTATGATGAAAAAAATCTTGGTTCGTGGAAGTTGCTGGAACTATAAGACTAAGCTCGAGATAGGGATGTAAGCGCCTACTGTGATATACATCCTTCTATTCGAACACCCGAATCAACTGAGAATTCTTTTGTACTCTTCTCTTGTTAGGTACTGCCCCGCCATCGTTATTGGTTTTTTGAGCTTTCTTGGTTCTGAATATCTTCTTATTCCGCTCAAGACTAGTACGAGCATTTTCTTCTGAGAGTCTCTTCTTGGTTGTTGCAAAGTATATTCAGATAATTCCTTTTCATTTAGAAACATGCGTTCGCCATACTTTTGCAGGGCTTCCTCTGGTGTCAAGAATAGCATTTCGTCAATCTTTCCCTCCCCAACAATCTCCTTTGAACTGTGAGACGCATAGAACAGTACTTTGTCCTTTGGAACTATTTTCAACCCTGTGATTCTAGGAACGTACTTCACAAAAACGTTCCTGTTATCAACCAGTAGTCTATCTACGAATTGCTTTGGTATGGGAAAAATGACCCCGATGATTTCTTTCATGAGAGACAGTTAAACAGCATTCCAGTTTTATGTCTTGTCTTTCTTGTCTTTCATAATTTTCAGTGAGTGTTCTTAGCACACTTTGCTTAGATCATCATTCTAATTGACACTCGCATCGAATCGCTTTACTCGGTTTTCTGAAGACTAGGACATACTCATGACTCTTCAATGTATGGAACCTTTGTGTTCTCACCATGCCCTCTGCTTGTGAATTCTTTGCAAGACTCAACATCCAAAAACTAGGAAAATATGTCTTGTTTATGATCACGTCATGGCAATCAAACCCAGCCAACTGACAAAGCTTGATAGTATCTGCACCCAAGGGAATTGTTTTCCAATTTCTCTGAATATCCTTGACCACGACGACCATGAACTTGCCTGGCTTCAAAACTCTAAAACATTCACTGTAGACCCTGAACATCTCGTTAAGGTAGGTCTTACCGTACTGACAATTGCCAAGGTTATTTTTGTCTTGAGATATCGGTCTATCGCATCTGTCTTTAAGATTTTTGTCTTTTCCATACTCACCTTCATAGCCCTTCTTCGCTATCCCAGAACCTCTATTCGCTTCTCCAAATGGAGGACTGAATAATATCGAACCAAGCAAAGGGATGTTGCCTATGTTGTTTGGATTACCAGAATACTCTTGTCTTCGGTTCATGCCTTGTTTGGTTTTTGGGTAGCGATGTCTGCTCTTCACCACGTCGCTTATGGAACAGAAGTACGGCGGGCTGAAAATTATCGAGCCGAAATCACTGATGTTCCCGATGTTTCCGTCTTTGGAAGAATAAGGTGTAGGCAAGTTCTTCTTGACAGCAAAAGGTCCGCTTCTCTTCATCTGCAATTCCTTCGTTGATTCCTCAAGAAGAATCGAGCGCTGGCTTCCTCCACCTTTGGTTATTGATAAAGCATCGAAATAGGGAGGGCTGAAGACTATCGACCCGAATTCTTGGATATTTCCTATGTTATCTTTAGAAACACCGTAGCCTAGATTTGACCTCGCCAGAGCCTTGGAAATCGGTCTACCGCCAATCCTCTTCGCTTGCTTAACTGAACTTAGATATCTATTCATGGCTTCCGGTTCAGAAGAAGCTCGAGTTTTCATTGCGTCGAAGTATGGAGGAGAAAATACAACACTCCTAACTCTCTGAGTATTAAGGCAAGATAGGTCTCTTGCATCACCTTTTATGCAGACCGCCCTACCAAGATTGCTGTTCGGGAATAACTTCCTTGCATATTCTATGTTCTCATTCGTTTGGTCAACAAATCTTCGTTCAAATTCTATGCCAACAGCATCCATTCCCAAGAGCATGGCTTCAACTAGAGTAGTGCCTACACCAGCCATGGGGTCTAGAACTGGAGATTCTCCATAGATTTGCAAAATAGCTCTAGCTAGAGAAGGACGCATCTTGGCTGGATGGTCATTGCAGACGTAATGGCTTCTTTCGGATTGAGGATGTGTTGCGCCAAAATCCCATACTGAAACTAGAATCTCTCGTTTCTTGCTTTTGTTTATCGGATGTTCGGTCGTGCCTTTTGGATATTTCACTTTGAGAATTTATCACTAGCCAGACAAGTTCTTTGTTCCAATGAAGAGTTCCGTTAATTCCACCAGCATTGACCGCTTAACTTCAGTAACTCTGGAAATATTTTCTGAAGAACCTTGCTTTCGCTCTTTCTTCAGCTATCCTTCCCATGGCTTCTTTGTAAGTGCAGACTCTCCATTGTTCATCAAGCTTGGCGCCATTCTCCAATAACTCTTTGATGTGAATGTACCCCCATTCAGCACAGAAGTCGTCGTTCAAGTTGGCGTAGCCGAAAGCAAGATGTTCTTTCTCATCATATTCAGCTATTAGCCAGTAGAACCCCAACTCCTTGATTTCATATCTTTGATAGATCATTTTCTTCTCAAGCGGCACTTTTTCAGTCTCATACATCTTCGGGATTCTCTGTCTCACGTCACCACATTAACTATAGTTTCTTCTCAGGAGCACAGCCTTGTTTTCGTAATCGTTGATTATCTCAACGACTCCAAGTTCCTCCAAATGGTCCACAGCGTCCAAAGAGAGAAGATAAACGTGTAATTTCTGGAATGTCTCAACATCGTTTCGAACGTAATCTTCTAGGCTCTTCATTCTATGGTACATGTCGTAGAGCCTCTGATCAAGTCTTTTGAGAGATTCGATTGCTAACTTACGATCAACGGGCATGAAACAGAAAATGCAAGACTATTTATATCAAGTTTGTCGATGCACAAAATTCCGATACAACTCTTCTCTTTTGATCTGTCCTTCTATCTTCCCTTTGCAGTATTGGTTATCGGGGTTTTGGATGCATAGTAAGCGAAATTCTCCATCTTTTCTGTATAGCGGCCCGCCCTTCTTTTCTGCAACCCGACTCAATGCACAATATCCATCTTGATAAGGACAAAAATTCATTCCAGGTTCCTCTCAGCTTTTTTATTCTCTCTCAATCTGTTTTGCAACTCTGCCAGAGCGTTATCGCCAAGTTCTTCTATCAGTCTTGCAGCATCGTGATCAGTCTTGATTTGGCGTTCAGGAAACAACTCGACTATTTTATTCAATGCATCCTCATCAAACACTATGTTCTTGTACCATTTTGGGTTGTTATAATCCACTTCAGCCTTTGCTCTTGCAACGAGAAGTGATCCAAGCAGTACATGTTCTTTCCTCACAAATAGATCATAATTCTGGAAGAAGACGTTCGAGCTTCTTGCGAAGACTCTTGCATAATCTATTCCATGTTCGTCAAACAATTCCCTGATCCTTTCATCAAAATCCTTCAGCATCTGTTCGCTTTCATGGTAAGCTAATAGTTCTGCAGTATTCACTAGACTGTATTTCTCACTCTTGGTCTCATAGTAGCCTCTCCATGGGTCAGTGCTATGCCAGCTTACAGAAAAATCTCCTTCAGTCTCATCTCTTGCATGACTGATGATGTGGGGTTGATCATCTCTCCTGTAGAGAACTGTAGCGCAAGGTTCGTCCTCATCATAGCAAGTTTCACACAACGGTTTGCCTTCGTAGAAAGTGCCTTTGTCACCAAAATAAGCCTCGGTCTTTTTCAGTCTCTCTTCACACGCTGAACATCTCACTAAACCACCTGATAATCCACCGTAGATTTGACAACGAGTATCGATTCTTGCTTTAGCTCTCGCTTCAGTTTCTCTAACTGCTGTTTTAGAGCGGGATCGTAGTTCAAGAATGCGTGGAGAAGAATAGAGTCTTCTGAATTACCGTTGTAGCAACCTTCGCCCCTCAGGACAGTGTAACCATCTGGAAATGTTTCGTTCGCCCATCGCCTAACTCTTTCAGAGTAGGAGTCATTGATTTTTCTTGTACCGTTGTCACTCCCAATGTAAATGTCGACTCTGTATCTGACCTTATTGTTCGCTCCAGTTTCTTCACTCACGCAATCACATCAAAGGAATTGAAAAGTGATGGAATGAGTCTTATTGATGGGCGAATCTTCCATTACTGCACGTTGAAAGTTGCATATTCCAATGGTAGCCGAAAAACTTCACTGTTTATTAATCTTAAATAGATACGTGACGAGTTGAATTATTGTGGGATTTCTTTGGGGCGAAAGGCGAACAGAGGATGGAGAATGGCCAAATGATTAACTGGGAGCGATCTTTAATTGAAAGAATCTTCGCCGAGAAACAAAAGGAGAAATCTGAAGATAGAGACAATCTTCTCCGTCTTACGAGTCGCAGGCTTTACGGTGAGAAGATTCATTACGCACTCGAACTGATTCAAAATGCTGAAGACGAAAATTCCAACTCTATAACTTTCATTTTTGGCAATGATAACGTGTCCATAATTAACGATGGAAGAACCTTCGATGAAAAAGATGTTTGGAGGATTTGCTCTGTACGCCCGGGTGAAAAGAAGAAGAAAATCGGCTTTTTTGGGATTGGTTTCAAATCAGTTTTCAACATTTCAGAAAGACCTCAAATAATATCAAGTAGGTTCAACTTCGAGATCGAAGACTACATATATCCAAAGGTAAAATCTTCAATCCCTGAAAATCTCAGACTGTATTATTCACCAAGCAAAGGAGCGATTTTCGTTCTGCCTTACGGTACACTATCGACTCCAACAGAGCTTATTGAGAACTTCAACTTGGTAGATGACAAAATCTTGCTTTTTCTAGAGAGTCTCAAGGAGCTGAAGTTCATGGAGAGCATCAGCAACAATAATTGGGTTATCAGGAAGAACTTGCAGAATAATGCTACACTCTCTCTTCTGAATACACGCACTGGCCAAGAGACGAGATGGAACGTATTTCACCGGATTCTCAGTGTTGAAGACCAAGAGATCGTTCCCGAAGGTAAAGAAGGAATTGAAGAGACAAGAATAACTATAGCTTTTCCTATGGACAGCACAACGAGAGACATAATAAAGAAAACTGGAGTGGTATACTGTTATCTCCCAACAAAGAAAAGAACAGATCTTTCCTTTCTCATCCAAGCTGATTTCTTGCCGACTATCGGAAGAGAAAACATCTCTGAACATCAATGGAACCTCTGGTTAATGAAAGAGTTAGGAATTCTAGCAGCAGAAGCTATCGACAAAATAAAAGATAATGAGCAAGTTTCCGCTTTTCTGTATGATTTCATTCCACTCTCCGAAGAGATTTCAGATCCTCAAATTCGACATCTTTTTGAATCATTTTTCGGAGTAGTTAAGGAAAAACAAATAGCCAAAACAACAAAAGGATGGGTTGAACCGGTTAATTGCGCAATTCCTGTGGACGACAGATTAAGGAGCATCCTTTCAGAAACTGATTTGAAGCTTCTGCTTGGTAAAGAAGTGTTTTACGTCGAGCCGAACCTCTCCGAAAGGGCTCAAAAGGTTTTGCATGAATTGGGTGCCACGTTTGTCGGACCCAGTGAGGTGATTGATTTTCTAGGAAAAGAAGACAAAGTCGGGAAGAAAACTAAGGAATGGTTTCTCAATCTTTACGAATATTTGACTAGTATTTTTGACACTTCAAGAAAGTCATTTGGAGTTTTTCCATGGGATTGGGATGATGGTACAAGGGTTCTCTTTGGAAAATTGGAGAAAGCCAAGTTCATACTCACTGATGATGATAAACTTGTCTCACTAAAAGATCCGACCATACCCGATAGGCTGCTTTGTTACCCTGAACGTATTGACCTTTCCGAAGTTCATCAACTTTTCACGGAAGGAGAAATTGTATTCTTAAATCGCTACTTTCAGGTGGCTAGCATTACACACCGAAAAGAGGAAAGCGCGGAAATTGAGGAGAAGAGAGGGCGAATAAGGGAATGGTTTGATAGTATTGGTGTAAAGAAATACTTCAAACAAACTCATATCATAAGAGAAGTCATACTACCTAAATTCAAAACAGGAAAATACAGGCAATATGCTGATCTGAAGCTGTATGGCCTTGTTGACTACATTCGAAAGTATTGGTCAACAATAGAGAGTGAAATTAAGAACAAGAAAATCTCGGAAGACATTATCGAAGAGATAAAAAGCAGCGTGATGTTGAAGGTTTTTGGTTCTAGAGATGGGAAAAAGTTTAACGAATATAAGAACATTGGAGAAATCTACTTCTCCAGGAGATATGGAAAAACTGAGGTAATGGAGGAGCTTTTTGAAGGTATTGACGGCATACATTTCCTTTCTGCGTACTATTTGAATCGCGAAAAAAGAGAACTGCGGAAGAAGAAGCAAGGTAGAAAAAGGGCAGAACATACTTGGAAGAAGTTCTTCGAAATCCTTGGTGTTTGGAGTTCTCCTCGTGCCGAAAAAGAAGAAACATGGGTCTCCATAAGTGGAAAAGAAGGATACGATTGGTTAAAGAAAGAATATTCTACAACTGGCTTACATGAAATCTCCGATGACTCTTTCAGCAAGGATATAGAAAGGCTAATGGAGCATTGTTCAAAAATAGAAGATCAAAGCAATCTTCAAAAACGAATGCGTCTTCTTTGGCAATCTCTTGATAAGTATTGGAAAAACTATAAGGAAAAATACTGTAAGATCTGGTACAAGTGGTTCTATTTCACGGAAAAGCTTAAACAATATTACTCTTCATCATTTTTGGAATTTTTGAAGAATGCCAAATGGGTTCCTGGGGTTGATGGGGGATTTTTCAAACCGAGTGACGTATTCACCGACACAAAACAAAACCGCCTGTTGCTTGGGGATGATGTAAATTACGTTTCTTTGAAAGCGGATGAAATCTTTCTCAAAGACCTTGAGGTCAGGACGCCAGAAATCGAAGACGTCATTAACCATTTAGAATCTTACAAAGCAAAAAACCTACATCTCAAAAAGAACAAGATTGAGAAAATGAATGCAATCTATGTTTTTCTAAAGGACAAAGTAGGCAGTATAGTCGAACCTGAGAACAGAAGTAAGAAAACCAAAGAGATTCAAGAGAGTTTTGACAAGAACGAACTCCTCTATCTACCTAGAGAAGATAAGGTGTGGTGGAAGCCGCTTCACGTCTTTTGGAAAGACTTTTCTAACGTTTTTGAAACATTGAGAGGTTACGTTGAACACCAGGGAGCAGATTTCTACAATATTACTCTAAGAGAGTTTTTCTCATGGTTAGGTGTAGTTGAGAAACCTTTGGCAAAGGAATGTCTTGACATCCTTGAGGAATTAGAAGGAAAGGGAAACATAGATCTGAGTAGACGAGTCATCTCTAAGATTTATACTCATCTCAATGGAATTCTGAGCCAAGGTTTCAGCGCAGAAGCAGATTGGAACAGAGAGGTATTTTTGTCGGAAAAAGGCCACTATTTGAGACCATCTGAACTCTATTATGTCGATAATGATGAATATAAAGAGTATTTTGAGGAAAGATTAGAGATTTTATGGTTGCCATTTTCGTGGTCTAATGTTAAGGAGTTGCTCAATGCTGCCGACTTTGGAAGACTTAGTCAAAATGTAACAGTGATCAAAAAGCTTGGCAACCTGAACGAGATAGAGGGAGACGCCATCAATCAGATGATTCAGAGAATTCTTTGTGTTGAGAATTATCTAAGAAAAAGGAATGTTGGGCTACACAGTGAGCTGCAAAAGGAAGGCGTGTTCAAGAAAATCAAGGATTTGCAGGCCTTTGAGACGCCAGAGATTATACTCGACTATTTGTTTAAGGCGCATAATCCTGAAACCATCGTTATCAACGATGTCAGAAAGGATGCATACTTGAGCATGGAGGAAAATAGGATTTATAAAACGAGTCAGACGGCCCTACTTTCAACATCTGTTGCGAAGGAACTCTCCAGGTTGTTTGCCCCAGGCGAGGACGAGGTTTTTCCATTCTTGGATTCCCTATTTGGTGCTCGTAGTGATGAAGAATTCAATGAAAAACTCAAACATTTCGGTATTCGGGTTGAGGAAACATTGGTAGAAGAACCATATGAAGGAGTCAAAACCATACCTCGCACAGAAGAGGCAGAGCAAGAACCCGAACCAGAAAGCGAAGAGGAAATACTTGAGAAACCAGCGGCAGTAGAAAAAAAGAGCAAAAAACCGCAATCCCCCGAATCAGAGAAGGAGGTCGGAAGATACGATTTGATAAATCCTGACGAGTTCATTTTTGACACAGTGGAAGAACATACACCTTACGTGAAGACAGAAGGGGCACCAGCTGTACCTATGAGAACCATAAAACTGAGACCAGGTCATCCGGGCGACATTGAAAAAGAGAGTAAGCCACGCGAGAGAATTAGTAGAATAGATGCTGAGGCTATTGCGTTGGAAATAGTGAGGAGATTTGAAGAAATTGAAGGCAGAGAAGCAAATGACAGACATGACCAACAAGGAATTGGATACGATATATATTCAAAGATGAAAACTGAAGAAGAGCGGTTCGTAGAAGTAAAGCATTTTAGAGGAGAGGCTGGAACTTGGGAACTTACGCCTCACCAATCGAAAAAAGCAGAAATAGAGAAAGACAGGTATTTTGTGTGCATAGTGAGTGGGCTTAAGGAGGGTAGTACTCCCATACTAGAAATAATACAGAATCCAATCAAATACTTAACTCCTGACCCTCCTATTCAGAAAAAATTCAGCGATTGGAAAAATGGTGTCGTAAGAGTGGTGAAATGCCAAAAGGTATGATCTTTTGGAATATGAATTATTGTCATGTTTTCTAAGAAAAGCACGTGCCGCTATCAAGATCTCTTACTTGAGATGATTCAGAGTCTGAGACTTGGTTTTAAATAATCTTGAACATGTATCTAAATTATGGTTAAACTAACCTTCTTTGGCGGAGTTAATGAAATTGGCGGAAACAAAATTCTTGTGGAAGATGGAAAAACAAGGATATTTTTCGATTTTGGTCTGTCCTTCGCAAAAGGGCAAGAGTACTACACGGGATTCTTGACTGCTAGGAATGTGGCAGGTGCCACCGATGACTTGGAGCTTGGCATACTCCCAAGAATAAAAGGTCTCTATTCAAAAGAAATGCTGAAATTCACTGACCTTAAATATGAAGAGCCAAAGTTCGATGCGATATTTTTGTCACATGCACACATGGACCACTGCTCGCATCTACAGTACATAGACGAATCAATACCGATTCACGCCGGGGAATGCACACTGAGAATTATTGAATCCTTTGAGCCTGGAAAAAGAGAGCAAGAAGCTCTAGGTAAGCATAATTACAAAACATTCAGAACAGGAAAGAAAATCTCGTACGATGATGTTACTGTTGAGCCAATTCATGTAGACCATAGTGTTCCTGGAGCCTATGGCTTTCTTATCCATACTTCTGCAGGGACGGTAGTGTACACGGGTGATTTGAGAAGACATGGCCCAGCTAGCTTTATGACTGATGAATTTGCTGAGAAGGCCGGAAAGTGTGATCCCGCTGCACTCATAATCGAAGGGACAAGGCTCGGAAGAAAAGAAAAAGGAGAAAATCTCAGCGAAGAAGATGTTAGAGAACTTTCGAACACAATAGTATCAAGAGCCAAAAAACTCGTCATAACAACTTTCTATGGTCGAGATGTAGATAGAATAAGAACCTTCTACAATGTGGCTAAGGATAACGGGAGAAAGTTTATCATTTCGATGAAGACTGCCCATCTGCTGTACAAACTGAAAGATGATCCCGTATTGAAGTTGCCTAATCCTCTGGAAGATGAGAACATTGCTATTTATGCAAGGAGAAAGAAAGCCGGTGAATATACAGATAAGGACTACTATGTTTGGGAAAGGCCTTACCTTGAGAATTCTGTTGGCTTCAAACACATTCAGGAGAATTGCGGTAACTGCTTGCTAAATCTGGACCTATACAATTTTGCTGAGCTTGTTGACATAAAACCACAAGGTGGAGAATTCATTCATTCAATGTCTGAACCATTCAGGGAAGGCGGTATGGACCAGATAGAACTGGAAGTTATGCTTAGGTGGTTAAAGCATTTCAAACTAGGGTTTCATCAAGCACATGCTTCTGGTCATTGTTCTCTAGCTGACTTGAAATGGCTAATTGGAAAGATTAAGCCCAAGGTTGTGGTACCTGTGCATACAGAGCATGGCGAGATATTCAAGAAAGTGGTTAAGACAAAAATCGTACAACCGAAATTCGAAAAAATCATGGAGATCAAATAAAAGTATCCTCTAGTTTCTACCCTTCAGAATTACAGTCTTCCAGTGATATTAGATGAAGTCTTTTGACGTTTCTTAGTCCTGCTCAATCGACTTTTCTGTGTCTGATGAAAAATGGCTCAGGGTACCAGTAAGGGCTGAAAACAAAACTGTAGGCCCTTGGTAATCTTGTTATCAGTTTTGAACTAGGATGAAGTGTTACGTCCTTAAACCTCTGAACCTCATTCTCACTCATCGCGGCCATGATGAAGTATGTCCCTAGGTTTCTTGCTTCTGAAGGTATGCTCGTGCTGTACTGCGTTATCAAGATGAAACCAACGCCTCTCTTCCCTAGCTCATTCAAGCAATTGATCAGATTCTTCGCTCTCAGCAACCTAGTTTCATCCAAAACCACAAGCAATTTCAGTTCATTCGTCTCAGGCCAAGTCGATGCATCCTGATAGATCTCTTCTAACTCGTCGCTGATGTCCTTCTTTCCATGCGTGAAAACAACTTTCAACAATTCATGATGACCAAGTCTATTGAACAAAGTCCCATGTGGATCAAAAGCAATCACTTTGATGTTATTCATCAAAGCTTCCTTGATCAAAATCAACGAGAGAAAACTCTTGCCAGTCCTGGTCTTCCCAAAGAGTATCGCATGACCGGTGAGGACGTCGAGCGGGAAGTATACTCTTCTCTTCTTGACGATTTTCTTTACAACAGACTCGACAACGTAACCGAGGAAAGCTCTTCTTGGCAATTCAACACTCACTTCTTCGCTTGGAATGTGAATCTGCTCCTCAATTTCCTCTTCTTTGGGCAATTCCAAGGCCGTAGTGAACATTTTTCTGAGGACTGAACCGATATCCTTGTCACAATTGAACCCAGCACAGTCTTCTGACAAGGCCAAGCAATAGCAATTCTTCACCTCATCCCACAAAGGAAAAAACTCGGGGTTGAAGACGATGATAGGATCTTTGACTTCCGTGCACTTTACGAAATAGGTGAGGTTGGCTTCTATCTTCGCAGACCTCATCCTCCCGAGAATCTCGTCTGCAGCTTGTTGAAAAGTTTCGCAAGCATGAGTGTAGACGTACAAGAACAGTGCAGCAGCGAACAGGTTTTCCTTTATCAGAAAATACGGCTTCATGTGCTCCCTTATCTCTCCCTCTATGTCTCTGCATGTCTGCAGGAACTTCCTCGCATAGTCCTCTTCCTCCTTCATCTGTTTCGGGTGGTGCGGAGCATGTCCGATAGGATGAGCTTGAATGTGTTGTTGGAGGCCTTGAGCGATGTACTTATGGTAGTTGTAGTTTCTCTTAGCCCACCTTAGCCTGCCTTCTAATTCTTCAGGCACATCTGGCTCCAGTTTGAAGGGTATTTTGTTCACTGTTACGAGGACAGCCTTGAACAATGGGGATCTAGAGAGGTGGTCTAATAGAGACGAAGCAGCCTTCCATTGAACATCCTTTTCGAAACTAAGGCCAAACCTCTTCACGAAACTCTCCTTATCAACTACTTCCTTCGCAACAAGACAGGCCACACCGATGAACTTGCTATTTCTCTCAAGAATGCCGAGGGAGAGCTCATTGTTCCAGTATGCCTTGAACGGTTCTATATACTCTTGGAAGCCTTTCGGAATCTCTTTCCCCGTGCGTGCTCCCTTGTCCCAGCTTCCAGGCCCATACCTCTGCTCATACGCCCATCTACGCCACTTATGATAACTATCCCATGGACTAGATGCTTCATCCATTTAATCACGAAAATATCTTGATCCCCTAACCCTCTGAAACAAGGTACGTTACATGTGAGAGACAGGAATGAATGACACCAAACTAAAGTATCCATCTATTTCTTATTCTTTCTCTTCCTCTCATCTTCATCATTCCAAATGTCAACATAACCCTTACATCTCTCACATGTAGATCTACCATTTCGCCAGATAATCACCCAGGCGTCAAGACCATTTTCTGATCTGTATTCCTTGCACCTTGGACAGTAACCTCTCATTAAATCAACTAAACAAATATCGACGCATTAGAATAACCAGTTTGTTAGTGAAGGGCTCTCCGTCATTGCCGAAAACGCACGGAATTGCCTTTTACAACTTTCCTTCAATTATGAGAGCTTCAACTTTTTCTCGGATTTTGCGCTTGGACTCTTGGATTTCTTGGTGAATGAGTGGACCTGTTGCAGATAGTATTTTGTCATCTGGAAGCGAAGGCTTTCTGGTTCTGGCCACTCGAAGACCAAAACGGCAATAACCTTCTTGAAGATCAAAATCAACCTCGTCGAGTAAAGAACTCGTTTGATTCAGAAAGAGGTGTGTATAGCGATCCGCATACTGTGAGGCACTCTTCTTATACTCATTGTTTTTTCCGAGTTTCTCTTTGTTTGTAACAAGCTCCAATGCAAACTCCGATCCCATTTCTAAGAACTCCATGCCCGCTTGCCATCCCTTGATTCCCCAACCATCAGTGCCATCTGCCTCACCCTTATACTCTTTATCCTTCCCGCAGTCTCCATGTTCACCATAGCAATGTGAAACATCCTTCAATTTCTCATCGAGCGATTCTCGTAACTGTTCGATCTCCTTGTCGTCTCCGAAAAACCTCAATCGTAAAGTCAGAGGCCATGGTCGACCTTCCCACAAGTAGTGCCAAGACCGAACGCTGTTTCTAACTTCCTCCACAATCGGTTTAACGAGCTTAACTAAATGATCGTCCATCAAACCATTTTCAGGGCATTCGATGTTAACTTCAATCCACTTCAAGATGTGCACCAAGGTGATATTGTTTCTGCGGACATAAAGCATTTCCTTATCTGGTGAAATGCCTAGGGGTTGAAAAACATCGTACTCATCTAAACAAATTCTATAGTTCCGAACACATTGAAAGACACAAATTTCTTTCGGAATTTCGCGCGGTCGTCTGAATCTATTGCTTCTCTCTTCCAGTTCTTGGTGTTAACATTCGCTATATTTCAATCGCGTTGAAGAACCGATTTTCGTGTTCAGGACGATTCGAACTCTCTTACCCTTGAATTTTCGCCAGTATTCATACCATTCCTTGAACGCTACTGCCATACTAGTTGGATCTGCAGATAAACCCAGCACAATCCCTTCTGTTGATCTACCGTAGCGAGCTTTTAACATTTTCATTCTGTTCAAATAAAGGAATGAAAGGCAATCCACACGCTCATCATCTATTTATAATTAACTTCTCAAGTTGAAATTGTGGCCTTATCGATAATCACTAACGATGACGTGTTATCAGAATCATACACTCCCAAGAACATTCTACACCGTGAAAATGAATTAACCCATCTCTCAAATGCTATCAACGTTGTCAACACTTTCGTTTATGGGCCAAACGGTTCAGGCAAGACTCTTTTGGTCAAGAAGGCTATCGCGAATGTTAACGCAAGTAGGAAAGGATGTGTCTTTTACATTGACTGCTGTCTATACCAGACGACCAATGCGATCTTCCATGAGATCTTGCTCTCTGCAAATTCCATTGTCTCGAGCAAAAGCAACTATGAGCTGACTAAAAGGCTGAAGGCAAGGATGAGACAACTCGATTGTGGCATGACCGTATGTTTGGATCATTTCGACCGTTTGAAAGAAATCGAAACAATCAGCAGGCTTCTAAGCTTGGAGGTCAAACTGATCATAGTATCGGAAAGCTATGAAGCTTATAGAAGACTAAATTCTATGGGGAAGGCAAACATCACTAACATCGTTGAAATCCATGGCTACAATGAGGAACAGGCTTTTGACATCCTGCTTGAGAGAGCGAGAGAAGCATTGGAGGGATCTGCTTACTCTGAAGACACCATCAGAAAGATCGTTCAGACAAGCTCTGGAAATATGACGTTGGGGTTGAATCTTCTGAAAGCTATGGCTTTGAAAGCTGAAGGTGAAGACAAGAACTCAATCGACGAAACTGAGTACGCATATGAGGTTGATTGCGAAGATGAAAAGCTAAGTGCTGATGAGAGAATACTTGTCGGTATACTGCGAGAACAGAAAACTCTGGCAAGCAACGCGCTCTATGGCTTCTACTCTCAGAGGACGAGATATCCGAAAGGTGAGAGATCGTTCAGGAATTATATGCAAGATCTATGTCTGAAAGGTTTGGTCAAAAGCGTCGGTGACAAGAGAGGAAGAATATACGAGATCATTGAGCAAGCAAACTGACGGAGACCAGCGTCACGGGATTGAAACGGTGAATGAGTCATGGTTGAGAAGAAGCTTGGATTCGAATCAGTGGAAGAACTGATGGATCATGTTGAGAAGGAAGCGGAAAGTAGAGTCAAAAAGATCTTGGGCAAGTACGAAGGCTTGAGAGAACAAGAAGCTTATGATGGTGTTATCGTCAAAGTCCTGAAAGACTTTAAGCAACCGTTGAGCGTCGAACTGATCTCCTTCCTGACAGGAATTGGCAAGTCTCGTTGCTGTAAAGTACTCGACAAGTTGGAGAAGAAGTGGAGAATTATTAAGAAAGTGACAGTTTCAAAAGCATCTTATTACACATTATCTTGATTTCTCTCTGCTAAAATTTGTCTAACTTTTTCTTCCACCATCTTCTCGATGATTTCATTGGTAATCGTGGTTGAGATGAATTCTTTTTTCCTTTGCTCGATTTCGATTGCAGTTTTCTCATCTAGAGGAAGATGGCATGTCATACAGAAATTTGAGTCAGGAGGGTTTTCGTGGAAGCATCTCGAACATTTCTTCAGTTTAAACTGTTCTGCCACATTGTCTCTTGGGATTTTGCCGTGCATCTTCAAGATTGCATCGTCGATATCTCGACCTGAGAGATGAACATAAGTAAAGGGCATGTCAGATCCTTGAATCCATCCAAAATACTCACACATCTGAGCCTCTGTTAGTTTTGAGGCAAGGTGCGTAGCACGTGCATGTCTGAAGGCATGAGGGTTGACTGGCTTGCTTAGGCCTATTCTCATTGCAGCGTTTCTCAACAAGTTGCAGACGTTCCGGTACATCAGGGCCTTATTGTGGTTAGTCGTTCCAACGTTGACCCATAATGGAGAGTTCTCATGATTGATAGGATGATGCTCAACCCACATGGTGAGCCTAGGGACAGAGGAAACTAGTCTTACCCTTCTCGGACCTGTTTTGCCATTGACGAGCATCACCGCACCATAATCATCGAATTTAACATCCCCAAACTTGACATTTAGTATCTCACCTATCCTACAGCCAGATTCATACAAGACTGAGATCAACGCCTTGTCCCTGACGCTGTCAACGGACTCGATAAGCCTCTTCACATCATCTTCGGATACGACGTTTATGACTTTGGTTCTGTCTTTCTTTACGCCTGTCTTTATCCACCTCACTTTTTCTGGATAATCTTCAGGGTATCCTTCTAGCCAATGGTAGAATTTTCTGAGCGTGACTTTGTAATTGTTCTTGGTCCATTCAGTGTAGTTCTCGTTCAACTCGACTTTCCGTACGATGTCCTTGATGTCTTCCTTGGTTGCATCGCTCAAGTCTTTACCAAAAAGACTAACGATCTTGAAAAGCTTGTAAATGTAGAAAAGAATTCTATTGGTGCTCAAGCCTGATAAGACACAGTCGTCATAGAAACCCATTATTAGATTCTTGTTCTTCTCAGACATGCGTGAGCCCTTGACCCTAACAAGGATTCTTTTCAAGTTTCTTTTTGCATTGTGAATGTCTAGTTCGTCCACGCAAAAACCTTGGAGTGTGGAGACTTGAACAATACGCCTGAGGATGTGAAACCGACCTTCAAGGCCCAGCTCGGACGAAGAAACTCGGATACACGTCCCAAGTTTATGTATTGTTCAAATTTCTTTTCATTATTTGTGAACGCATATTTAGATACTTTTCGTTACCATAGTTGTGATGAAGATTCAACTATCTTATTTCCACATCTGAAGCAACTAGACACGATGAAATATCATCTATGATTTTCTTCTTTTTATCATCGGGTATGTCTGCATGGAAAATCAGTTTAGTTTTCGAAATTTCAATACCAAACTTATTTGCCAGAAAACCAGTCTGGTTTTCCTTGGAAGGCCTTTCCCATTCTTGTAGGCAATCTGAAAGTTTTAAGAGAAAAGCAAGTGGTGCTTTTCTACGATCAATCTTTCCGTGAATGAAATACTCTTTTGGAAGGTTGTGAATATAAATTGCCGTGCATGCAGAGACAACATCTTCTTCAAAATATCTTTGGTTGAAGTTTATCTTGCCTCTGTCCGTCCAAACGTTTTTGAACTCTCTTTTTGGATTGTATTTTTGATACATCATGTCAATTAGGTACAAAATGGAGAGTGAACTTATGATACCATGATCGACGTTGGCAGATACGACACTCTCTTCATATGCTTTTCTTGCATCCACATGAAGGCCCCACGACCACAAACGTTCTTGAATTATGTCAAAACTATTGAAATTGTTCTTTAGATTCTCAAGTCCAACCGGAACAACTTTGAAGCGGATATCTGGGCCTGTATCTTCGAGATTTCTTTTGATTTCATTGATTTTGTCAGCAAATGGTTTCATTATATCTTTCGCGATCTCGACTGGATACCCAATATCATGAAACATTCCTGCTAGTTCCCATTGAAAATTATCGACTGGCTGGACTGCTGAATATCTGATGAAATTTTCATTAATGTGAATCCCCAGTATGAAACTTAACAGTGCATGAACTACGTGGTCCCGGACCCACGGTTCCAGTTCACGAATCCCATACTCAACACGGGCTAATTCAGACACTTGCTGAAGAAGATCCTTTTTTCCATGCAAAGTCATGACACCTTCAATGATGTGAATGGCTTCATTTTGTCTTTTGAGAAAGTCTCTGTAATGGAACAGAAAATGCTCTATCTCATCTTCAAAACAATCATATTTGTGAAGGTAAGGCTTGATTTCATTCCACAGAGTTTCATTGATGTTCGTCATGTGATTTTCACAATCCTTTTCATGAGTTTCCAATTAGATAAGCTAATGCACTATAGAGTTTTAACAAATATATACGCGAGTTTTCGCCATATCACAACATAAAAGAAGGAATACTTGAAATATTAGTATTATATTTAGCGAAAAAGCTTTAAATACTTACGCTTCGCATCATATACCTATGCCAGAGGAACAATCGAAGGAACAACATCTCTTGGAAAAGGTGTACGATGAACTGAAAACTGTCAGGCATCTCTTGGAAATATCGATGCGAAATGATCTGAGGAAGGACATAGAATTGATAGCGACTACCGTTGAAAGGCGAAAAATCTACACACTGATTGATGGTTTTTTAAGCACAGATGACATAGCTCAGAAAACGGGAGTCACCCAAAGAGCAGTTCAACTCATGATCAAGGACCTTTTAGACGCAGGTCTTGTGACAATGGAGAGGCGTGGATGTCCTAAACGGACTTTTGACTATGTTCCACCTGAATGGAGGATTAACAGTGTCCCGAGACAATAGCAAGCTCACAGAAATCTCCAGGAAGCTAGATCAACTAATCGTGCTTCTCAAGTTAAGTAACAGAGCCGTTCTAAGCGAATACAAACGACAGCTCGAAAGAGATAAAGTGTACACGAGAATTCTGGAAATCGCTGATTCATCTTTGAGTTATTCAGACATTTGTAAGAAGTTACATGACGAACTTGATGTTGCTGAAATAACTGTAAAGAAGAAAATCTCTGAGCTAAGGGCAATGGGACTCTTAATTGCGGTACGGAAAGGTAGAGAAGTGTATTACGAAAATTCTGGGTTGCTGGATTGAGGCGGATTTATCATGAGTGAAGACAAGCTTTCGGAAATTGCGTCTACGCTAAAGGAATTGTTAAAATGGACTAAATTTGCAGGTATGAAAGAGGTAAAGAGTACTCTCGAATCAGCTTTGAACTCCGACATAAAGAGGATCATCTACCATTTGAGCGATGGAAACATGGGTCGCGCTGAAATTGCTGCGATAGTAAAACTGAGTGATCAAACAGTCAGTAACTATTGGAAGTCTTGGAGTAAACTTGGTATCGTCGAGGCAATGAAAATGAGGGGCGGCGAGAGATACAAGAAAGCTTTCGATTTAGAGGACTTCGGCATGGAAATTCCAGAAATGCCACCATCGACAGTTGAAACTCCGAAGGCCGAATCACAAGACGAAGGAAAAACTGACAAAAGTGAGTGATATGGAACAACAAGACCCAACCCTAAGAGAACTCAAGCTAATATTGAAAGTGCTTATTCTGGCAAACGCTGGTGCAATAGAAAGGGAATTGTCCAAGATTGCGACCACCAATGAAAGAAAGAAAATGTGGGTTCTTATCGATGGAAAACGCATGCCGAAAGATATCGCAGACCAAGCTGGTGTTACTCCGATGGCAGTTTCAAATTTCGTCAATGCTGGAGTGGCTGCAGAGCTAATTGAATACGTAAAAGGTAAACCCCCGCGAAGAATACTGGATTATGTCCCGCCGGAATGGATCAGTTTGGTCGCACAACCACCTTCAGAAACTGAAGAGGAAAGGACACTCAACTCACCGGACACTGTCAAAAAAGATCAAGGAGATAACAATGGCGGGGAGAATCAGTAAAGAATTAATGCAAGCGCTCATGGAGCGCACTAAGCTGAAGGCGCCAACTATTTACGCGAAGATAGCAGAAATCGCAAGTACTGATGGAAATAGCTGTAGCAATGTGATCTACGCACTCGAGTACGCTCATGAAAATGGCTTGAATCCCAAGAAATTCGCAGATAAGGACGTTATGGAAGAGTACAAGGAGTATCGACGTTCACGTCCTGTCCAATCTACCGTAATAACAAAAACCAAAATAGTTCCAGAGAAAAGAGTCGCAGGCGTGAGATTTGCTGCCAGTCCAAATATTCCTGAAATCAATCTCCCGGCTGAAAAAGTGAGCGAAGCAAAAAGAATGGGAGAGATCTATCCATACATATATGTTCTCGAGAATTCCGTTCGGGAACTCATCCGGACCACATTGGAGAAATCTCATGGATCGGATTGGTGGGACTCCTGTGCTCCAAAAGAATCACTAAGTAAAGCTGCGGAACGCCAAGACAAGCAGGGCAAATCTCGCTACTACGGAACAAAGGCGCCTCACCCAATATATCTGGTTGATCTTGACGATCTACGAAACATAATAATTCGGAATTGGAAGGATTTTGAACCCGAGCTACCCAAGCTGTCCCATACGCAGGCATGGGTTATCAACACCCTTCAGATGATCGAAGAAACTAGAAACATCATAGCTCATAATAATCCAATATCGAAAGATGACGAGTTAAAGTTGAAAGTTAACTTTAAAGATTGGGCCAATAGAATTAGAGGTGAACCCATATGAGCCAGACAGACAAATTGTTAGCTGAAATCTTGGGAAGAGTGGACAAAATGCTTAGACTGCTTGCGTTAGAAGCTGTCAAAGGAATCACTGCGGAACAAGGAAAAATCGAATTGCTGGACTCACTTGGATTTAGACCGATTGAAATTGCACAATTTCTCAACAAGAGCCCTGATAATGTGAATGTTCAGCTAAGTATTATCCGGAAGAAAAAAGTGAAGTCTGCCAAAACTGAAGGTGTGGAAAAAGCGGGGGCGGAAAAGAGTGGAGAACAAACGTCTGTTTCAACAAATGAGGAGCAGCCAAAAGAGGATGATAAGAAATGAACGCCCAAAATGATGAGCAGACAAGATTATTAAGAGAGATTCTAAAATGGATAAGATTTGCAGGAATGAAAGAAGCAAAGAGCACGCTTGTTAGCGTCTTAGATACCGAGCAGAAGAGACTTGTTTACCATTTGAGTGATGGCACTCGTGGAACAGTGGAAATTGCTAAACTAGCAAGAATAGGTAGCACACAAACAGTTTTTGTCATGTGGCAGGCTTGGTTGAGATTAAGCTTGGGAGAGAGCATTCCAGTCAAAGGAGGATCGCGGTTCAAACGTTCTTTTGATCTTGAGGATTTCGGCATAGAAATACCTCGGATCAAAGAGGTTGATAAAGAAGAGAAGCAAGTAACGGAGCAAGCTGCCCCTGAAAAATCCGAGGTTCCTAAACAATCACAGGAGGAAACTCATGCCTGAAGAATCAGAGAGGGAATTGTTGCTGAAAGTTCATAGGACTCTAGAGGAGATCAAAGCGGTTCTTACTCTCGCGAATCAGGACAAACTTGCTGAGATCAAGAAATCGATGCTTAAAGAAGGTTCAGTGAAATTGCAGATATATGATTTGTGTGATGGAACAAGAACCACACACGACATAGCTCATGCTATTCAGAAATCTTTAGAGTATGTTAATTCCTATCTCAGCATATTGCGACGCGAAGGCTTCATTCATACCATTGAGAAGGAAGGTAAGCAAGTCCATGAACAGGTGTTTTAGGGTGATGCGATGCCAGAAACAATTGATACAGCCAAAGAAATTGTAAAAATAAGGCATGAAATCACAGACATCAAACAGTCTCAAGAAGCAGACATGCACGTAGGTAGAGAAAAGTATCAGAAGCTAGTAGGCGAGACTCTTGACAACAATGTTACAAGAATCAAAGTTTTTCTCGAAGTCGATGGTCTGAAGAGCCGAAAAGAAATTCAGGACGCTGTTGGTGGGGCACAACCTACTATTTGGCGTGCAATAGATCATTTGAGTAGCCATGGTTTGATATTTGCCCTTGAACAAACGAAGGGAGGGAGCCCTGTTTATGATAAACCGCGATGGGTTAAAACCCTCAGGATTGATGATTATGTCAGAAAAACCTTTCCGTTACAAGCTCCGGAGTCACCGAAAGACCAGCCCAAACTTGGAAATAGCGATAGCCAACCGACTGCTTAATCTAGTCTTATCGCGAGGCTGGACAGATTATGATAACTTCAGTTCGGAATTGGCGTACAATATTGTCGAAACTCGACCACATTCAAGAAGTGAGTTAACCGAAGTCATAAATTCTTTTCAATGTCCTTTCTTCACTTTGAATAACATAAAGAGAAAACAGTTTGTTGAAATTCTCCCAATAGATGAGATACTGAATCTCTTCGGAAAATACGTCGAAATGAGTCCAATCACGTTTTCTGATGTGTTTTCAGAGACCAGTAATGTGAGTATTGATGAAGGAAAGAGGCTCATTTCCAGTTTAGAAAATGTTCCCGAGGCTACAATTCAGGGAGCATTATTGGACTCGCTTAGGGAGAAGAATGCGACAAACTGCAGAGGCCGCACAAAAGATACAGTACTTGAGGTAGCGGATCTCGAACATTTTTCGCTTGACGTAAAAGGCACTCCAAGGACTTTTGCTGTAGTCGCTAAGGGTTACAATAGCGTAAAGGGGGGGAAGACAATAACTTGGGAAAAAATCGCACATCAAGTCATCAGAGCTTACAACAGAACAAACCCTGACCATATTCTGATTGTACTAGCTAAGAACCTTACGGATTCCGTGGTTTCCGAGCTTGTCCAGTATGGCAAGTCGGTTGGTAACGAGAACTTGGCTATAATCGCTGATCCGTTGACAGTCGTGAGATTCTTAAGAGCAAGAAATTTGGTATGTGCTATCTAATCAGTGGCGAATTTGGAATATGCGGTGATAGTATTTGAAAGTGCCTCAGATTCGTGAATATCTTGAAAAAAGGTACACAAGAGTGGAGCCTTTTCCTTCCATGTTCATATTAGATAATTATGATGGTCTCGAAACAACCAAACAAATATGCGACGATCTCATAACGGACATGTACGTAGTTAAAGGACTTACATACATAACTCTTGAGAAGGAAGACCAAACACTAGATAATCCGAATATTTTGAGGGTTTTCAGTTATACAAGAGGCCTCGATTTTCCCTCACCCAAGTTTATTGACGATCTGATAGAAGCAAAGTATGGAGAAAGATTGCGGTTCTTCGGCGAAAAAGACGACTTGAATACAATTGTTGGTTGGCAGTCGGAAGGAATCTGGAGAACGGGAGTCCAGTTCTTGGAATACGAATTAGAACATGACATGGTAGATGAAGTAGTGATCGAAGCAGCAATAGAGTTTAGTGAAAAACTAGCTACAGTAGTTTCCTCTATAACGATACAAGACCTTTCGTTATTGAAATCTGGCTTGAAAAGAGTGGCTGCCACCGAAGCGATGAAGACTCTTGAAAATCTTCAGGCCAGATATTTTGAAATATGCGTGCAAGAATTCTTACGTATGAAGTACGGTTATCCCAATGTAGTTACTCGCTATAACCCTCCTTATTTGAAAGGTAAGGAAATTGATGTCTACGCAAGGAAAGACTTGATTGGAGAACGAAAGGCTGTCACCATTTGTGAGTGTAAGCTGAGATTTGAAAAGAGAGAGATACAATTAGAAGAAATTGTAGATTTTCTCGGAGTTACCTCGGAAGTTAGAAAGCATGAGTCAAAACTAGCAGCTGAAGAAGGGGGCAGTGCGAAAATAGAAGCATGGCTAATCACTAATTCAGTAGTATCTCCAAGTGTTCTTGAAACTCTCCGAAAAAACGATATTCGGGTCATGATTGCGATACTACCTTCTAATTGGCGTAAGAGAGGGGACTGGAAGATTACTGAAATGAAAGAATGTAGATGAAGTGTCACAGTGGCTTTCAATGTGAAACAAGGTTTTTGGTTCCTTAAAAAAGAGGGAGCAGAGGAAATCTTTCGGAATCCGTGTCTGGTGGGGAGTGCAAATCCCACCCCGCCCGCCACATTTCCAGAAATAGAGCCTGAATCAGGGTTTTGTGTTTGTGTACTCATTTGTGTACCAGTTTGTGCACTTTCCCCAACAGGTTTAAGCTTCTGATATTCTGCAGGCAGAGTCTTGCCGATATAACACCATTTGATCTTGTCGCCAACAAGGTGCTTGACATACCAGTATTGGTATCTGATTCCCTTAGAGACAGTCTGTTTGGCAATAAGGTATCCTTCAGCTTCACATTTGAGACATTTCACTTTGGTCATTTTCCTTCCTCTGTTTGTGTACCGATCTTTGTGCTTCTACGGCAATTTAAGGTTTGTGTACCATGCAAGACATCAAGAAATAGATGGTGTCAAGCTGTTCAGGAAACGAAAATAGGGTTCTGTTAATTCTTAGGGGCTAAGTGTTGAAAAGGGCTCTGGTGGCAGTCACATTATCTATTCTTGGTATTCGTATTCAATTAAAACAGTCAAAAAATAGGTGAAACTGCCGTTGTCTATGATTTTAAATAGAAGTTTTAACAAACATCCCAAAATACAACTATAAGAGAGGTGATAAAATGACCATTTTCTCGGTGGAAACATGGATTGTAAAACCAGACAAACTAGACGAGTTTACGGCAGTTCTCAAGAAATTGGAAACGTGGATGAAAAAGCATTCAGAGTTGTTTAAAGAGGTAAAATCGGTTAAAGTCTTCAGTCATATGCTCGGTGGTTACTGGGGCGGGTATGTCTATATGACGGAGTATGAGAACTTGGCTGACTTTGAAAAATCGATGAATAAGTCTATGAAATCAGACTTCATGACGACACTTTATCCAGAGTTTGCAAGTCTTCTAGTGGCTGGCTCATATTCGACTAACATATGGAACTCTGTCCCATAAAACAAGCATTAAGCCTTGAAAGTTAGAACTCGACCTTTTTTCATAGAAAGTCTCTGTTCTTCCATTTTGAGATGTGCTAGTAATTCAGGAAAATCTCATAACTCAAGTTCCGAAGAGTTGACAGAACCGAAAATAGCAAAGTCACCTCTCCTCTCTCTTTCTACTCTTGGCTTGGTAACGTAAGGTCTCTACGGTTGGAATTTTGAAATCTAGAATGTAAATGGGCTCTACATTAGTCTCTTCTGGTTTTTGCGGAAATGTTATAGCCAAACCGAAAGTAGGATTATGGATTGGTGAATCGGGGTGCTTGAAGGTAAGACCGTGAATCTGAGGGCTATGGAGAAGGAAGACGTGTCGTTCTGGCATAAATGGGCTAACAATGTGGATTCGGAATATTTCTTGCCGAGTCAAAGGTCTAAAGCAGAAATGGAAAAAGCATTGTCAGAACCTAGTCCCTACGAGTTCAAGGACTTCATAATAGAGAAGAAAGACGGAACGAAGATTGGGTTGATTACTCACTTCCACGTATTACACCCGATGGGCAAAACGTTGGAAATAGGCTCTGCCCTAATTCCAAACGAGAGGAGAAAAGGCTACGGCACCGAAGCCGCACAAATAATGGTTGACTACCTGTTTCTCAGCAAAGAGGCTCCCTGTATTCAAGCAACAACTCATATCAAGAACACAGCGTCACAGAGAGTCCTAGAAAAAGTAGGCTTCAGAAGAGAGGGCATAATGCGGAAACGTAGCTTCATTCGAGGAGAATGGACAGACATAATTTTATACAGCATCCTAAGAGAAGAATGGAAAGAACCAAAAATACTAACAAAGACCAGATGAAGAGAACCAGTTTTTGGTTTTGCATAGAAGTTATAGCTGAACCTAAAGTAACTTTGTGTATTGGTGAATTGAATTGCTTGAAGGCAAACCCATGAAGACTGTGGAAAGGAAATCACTTATCGGTGAAAGGGTCTTTCTCAGACCTTTCAGCAAAGATGATTTGCCTTACATTCAGAAGTGGTCCAATGACGCTGAACTCAGAAGACTGATAGGTGAAGTTGCGCCGATGAGTCGAGCGAACACAGAAAAATGGTTTAGAGAATTCGTGGCTGACAAGGATCAGATTTGGTTTGCGATTGTTCTCAAGAAAGGTGAACGAGTGATAGGAGAGGCTGGATTGTTGAGAATGTTCAGACCTTGGCGAAGTACGGACATGACCATAATAATTGGGGAGAAGGATGCTTGGGGAAAAGGATACGGAACTGAGGTAGGTCATCTGCTCCTTGACTATGCCTTCAATCAGCTAGGCTTTCACCGAATTTCGATTGGGGTGGTCGGTTTCAACAAGAAAGCGTTGAAGTTTTGGAGAAGTCTTGGTTTCAAAAAGGAAGGCGTTGAAAGAGATGCGCATTACTATGACAACGAATACAGCGACGGCATCATGATGAGCATTCTTGAGAACGAATTCAGAAAAAGCACAGAAGATACGAGATGACCAGATTTGACGCAAGCAAATTGATTAATATCGAATAGAGGATTCGTTTATCAGTCCTTTCCAAACCAGTTTTTGTTTTTGCGGAAAAGTTATAGCTGGACCGAATCTTGGTTATTGCTATGGGCGTTCCTTTGGACCCTATTGGCAACACATCCCTATCTCTTCAGATAGTGATTTTGTTCTTGCTGGTACTTGGTCTTCCATTTGTTAAAGGTAGAGATAGCAAGAGGAATGCCACAAGACATGGCTACTTGACTACACTAGCACTCGTGTTGCATACGGTTCTAATCCTTATTGTCATGATTCCATCCTTCAACGCAAATTTTGAAGCTGTAGGCAACCTTTCTATTCTAGAGTCAATAGCCATCTGGTCACATGCAATACTTGGAACAACAGCAGAAGTATTTGGCGTTATATTGGTTGGCTTCTGGATGTTTAGGTCACCATCAAAAGCGACATGTGCAAGAAGAAAGAAATGGATGATGCCTCTTTTTGTCATCTGGACTATATCTCTAGTCAATGGTGCCCTGATACACATTCTCGGAATAATATAGCATAAAGCTGGATAGCTTCACTCCAACCAAACCATTCAGGGATTTTGCGGAAAAGCTATAGCTGAACCAGATGTCAACACATGCAAGGGTGGAGTGGGCATATTGGTTTCAGAAGATGTGATAAAGTGGTTGCTTGAACCAGAAAATCCTTCAATGAAATACAGAACGCTGGTGGAGTTATTAGGCAAGTCTCCGAATGACCATGAAGCTATAGAATGCAAGAGAGAGATTGCTGAATCCGTTCCAGTAAGGAGCTTGCTAAGTGAAATGCGGCCAGATGGATATTGGCTTCAAAAGAACCCTAGAACTGGTAAGATGCTTGGTGATGGGACGGAGTACGGAGCCTTTGGAACAACCCACTATTGCTTATCATATTTGGCTGAGCTTGGCATGGATAGAACAAATGCTCAAGTAGCTAGAGCCGCAGAAAGATATCTAAATCTTCAAAAAGAAGATGGCGATTTCCGCCACCATTATTCGTGCCTGTTGGGCTTGAACATAAGAACTTTCACTATGTTGGGATACAAAAACGATTCACGAGTGAAAAAGAGCATAGACCTGTTGCTTAATACCGAAAGACCTGACGGTGGATATCTCTGCGATATGCACGAAGGAAAATACAAGACGAAACCTGTGAAAAGCTGCATTCGAGGAAGCGTGAAAGCACTGTTAGCTTTTTCGTACCTTCCAGACTACTGGAAGCACGATAGAATAAGGAAGCTTATCGGCTACTTTTTGCTTCGTGGCGGAATATTCAAGAGTACTAATCTGAAAGAGCTTGTCAATAAGGACATGGAAAGGAACTATTTTCCTATAAGTTGGAGAGCCAACGTATTTGAAGTCTTGTTGGCTCTGAGCAAGATGGGTTACGGAAAAGACAGTAGACTTGAAAGGGCTTGGAGCTTTCTGGATGCGAAAGCGGACAAAAACGGGAGATACGTTTTGGATTGGACCCCCGAGCAATCTCCTTGGAAAGTTGGAAAGAGAAATCAGCCAAACAAGTGGACAACATTCTACGCACACCTTGCCCACAAATTCAAAGAGTGAAGTCCGTGCTTGGTGAATCGGCTTGCTTGAAGGCAAGAATGTGAACCTTAGAATAGTGGAGAAGGAAGACCTACCGTTGCTACACGAATGGGACAACAATCCTGATTTTAGGGGAGAGTTGGAACAACTCAGAGAAGAGACGAAAACCGATTTGGAGAAACTTTACGACAATCTAAAGGATTCTCAGTGGTTCTTTATGGAGAAGAAGGATGGAACCAAGATTGGAAACATAGCTCACCTTTTGTCGGCTGGAGAGGTAGAGGTCGGATACTTTGTCGTGCCTAATGAACGAAAAAAAGGCTATGCTAGTGAAGCCATCATGATAATGGTTGACTACCTGTTTCTCTCAAAAGACTTAGAGAGAATCCAAGCAAAAGCTGACCCAGAAAACATTGCATCTTGCAAAGCTCTTGAGAAAGCAGGATTCAAGAGAGAAGGAATCCTAAGAAAAACCTTCTTCTGCAGAGGAAAATGGAAAGATGACTGCATGTTCAGCATTCTCAGAGAAGAATGGAAAGAACCAAAAATACTAACAAAAATCCATTAAAGAAAGCCAGTTTTTGATTTTGCGGAAAAGTCATAACCGAACCGAGTGACTGTGTGGATCGGTGAATTCAGTTGAAGATTAGTGAGTGCACAATCTACATCACAACTAAACATGGCTATACACAAGAATACCGTAAAGAGAAGAATGGCTGGACACAGACCAACCCAAACGGCAAAGTTCGTCTACTCAGTGCAGAGCAGTTACTATCACACATCTTGCCATTTCTTGCTGGGATTGGACCCCTCAGCGTTAGGGTAGAATCAGATAAACAGAAGATATAATCGTAATGAGCAGATTTCTTCCATAAATGCCTCTTCAAGGAATTTTCTAGTGAATTCTCAAGACAGCCCTAGCGGTCAGACTTTTTTCTAGCAAAGTTTCCTCTTCCCTTTTTTATTTTTATTTGCGTGCGTTAACTCAACAATGTCTTGAGCTTTTTCAAGATGTCCTGAGCGTAAACTGTGCTTCCGCAGTGTTGACACACCGTTTCAGTGCCATCAGTTGGAATTCTTAGTGGGGCGTTGCACTTGGGGCATGTCAAGGTCGTGAGAACTATTCCTCCTTTCTCCATTAAGGACTTCAGGGAAGAGAAATCCAGCGTGACAATGGCTCTCTTTTCCTTCTGTTCAATGACCTTCTTCCTAAAGTAATTGAATCGAGCAATGTCGTCAGCACTCTTGGGGTAAGCTAGACCTGTGACATCCCATGTGTCTCCGCAATCATACTTTCCTTCATCAGTATAGATGGCGATTTCCTTGTTATGATATGTGACATCTTTGATGCTTTCCAAAGGGAATTCCTTATGCAATTCGAACGAAACTACGGTCTTCCCATCCCTTTCTTCACCATACTTGAAACGTAAAGTGATTAGTCTTTGGTTAGTCAACACAAATCCATATTTCATGTTAGTCATATCAGCAATTTCAAAGGCAGTGCAATCATCGAGATTGGATTCCACTATAACATATTCACCATTCTTGATTGTTACTGCTTTTCGCCAATCTGCGATTTCAAATTCATGAGGATGTGAGGGAGTTGGGTTTTGAGTTGAGCCACATACTGTGCAGTAACTGGCGTCTTTCGGTAATTCAGCCCCACATTTGATGCAGTGTGCTTCAGTCTCTTTGTCTTTCTTTCCAAAGAGGGGCAAATCTCATCAACTGTAGCATAGAGAGAGTGCACTTAAATGCTTTTGTTCAAGAAAGAATTTCCTTTCTAATCACGAAAAATACTTCAATGTCACAGCATGACAAATAAAATTCAAGTCTCATATTCCAAGATGCAGAATCGGTAGTGGTATGATCTTCGCACCCAAGTCAAACAAGCCAACATCTTTGACCTGACAAGTCAAATTGACGAGTGGAAACCAGTAAGACCAAGCCTCAGCCCAAATACATGAGGTATTTTTGACTTACAACCAATGACGCATGGAAACTATTTGGAGTATTTGGGCTTGATCTGAGGTTCTTCACTAGTGGAGTGCACAGATTTATGTTGTTGTTCGCACTTCTGTTGTTCGACCTCATAGTCGAATTCTTCACTTCCCTTCTCAGCGGGTTTTTCATTCCACAGGAAGTTTTCCACAAACGTTCCAGTCAGAAACCATTCTGCACTAGCGTATTCTGGAAAGAACTCCCTGAGTCGGTTTCCCTCGAATAGATTATTGGAATTCGGTTTCCTGCTTTCGAAGTAAGCTAGTTCCTTTTCACACTCAAGATGTGGGAGAAGCTCTTCTACAGTGGTCTTGCTTTGCCTGCTCAGCCTCATCAGGTCTTGAACAGCAAGATAGGCAATGTATGATTTTCTAAGAGTAGATCCTTCTTCCCTTTTCAGCAGCTTCACGGCAGTGGCATCTCTTTCCCTTCCCACTTCTGCTTTCACTGTCGGAACCATCCTGTTCCTGACAAAACCTTCGAATTCCAAGTTCAAGGATTTGATCTTACATTTCACTAGGGCAAGGTCCTTGGAAGTCTTTCATCATAGCTCGTTTTCTATGCATGTAATGGTCAATCGCAAGTCATAAGAACTGAAGCAAGAGATATAATGCATGATGCAAAATGAGTAGGAAGCTTTTGCTGTTAATGCTCTTGGCACTTCTAATAGGCACATTGAACTTGGCGTCGAGGGTTGAGAAGGCAAGAGCAAGCGGAACCATTCACATTCGGGCTAACGGATACATAGACCCACATACAGCGAACATAACCACCATTGACAATGTCACCTACACCTTCACTGACAACATTTTTGATTCGATTGTGGTTGAGAGGAATAACATAGTAATTGACGGGGCAGGAAATACGCTTCAAGGAATTGAACTTGGGATCGGAATAGACTTGACTGGAAAAACAAACGTGACGGTTCAGAACACACAAATCCAAAACTTCGAGTATGCCATCTTGCTCAATGATACTTCCAGCAGCAGCATCTCTGGAAACAACATGACAAACAACTCTTGTGGCATCACGCTCTATTCCCCTTCAAACTACAACAGTGTCTCTGGAAACAACATAACAGCAAACCACGACGGTGGCATCAGGCTCTATTCTTCAAGCTATAACAACATTCACGGAAACAACATAACAGCAAACAGCATGGGGGATGGCATCAGTCTCCATGATTCTTCAAGCTATAACAACATTCATGGAAACAACATAATAGCAAACAGCCTCGCGCTTTATGGCTCTTCAAGCTATAACAACATTCACGGAAATAACATAACAGCAAACAACATCTATCTTGGCTCTTCAAACAATTCAATTTATCATAACAACTTCGCCAATAACACCAATCACATCGATTATAGCTCGATGAACGTTTGGGATGATGGTTATCCATCTGGTGGGAACTACTGGAGTGATTACACAGGTGTTGATTCATATCATGATGGAATTGGAGACACAGTGTATGTTATGGATGGAAACAACACAGACAGGTATCCCTTAATGGGAATGTTCTCAGATTTCAACGCCACTCTAGAACATCATGTTCAGACCATCTGTAACTCTACAATATCTGAGTTTCATTTTAACGGCACAGCCATATGTTTCAATGTTACTGGCGATGATGGAACTCTGGGTTTTTGCAGAATCTGTATTCCAACAGCTCTAATGAACAGTACTTACGCCGTCTTTGTCAATGGCACCGAAGTCCAGTACGACCTTCTACTATTTTCAAATAGTACACACAACTATCTATACTTCACATACAGCCACTCCACACAAGAAGTGATAGTAGTTCCAGAGTTTCCTTCACTCTTAATTCTGCCACTGTTCATAATAGCAACATTTCTAACAGCCATAATCTACAGAAAAAGAAAAGTACGGTTTGAAGCAAAGATTTCAGAGGGTTCATAGAAGTTTTTCATCGTAGTTCCATTGTGAACAAAAAAAGAGCTAGGTACTACCTATTCTTAGGGTAGATATGGAAATGCCCTAGAACCCATACTACACTTGGAAATGCCTTAACTGACAAATTATTAATAATCAGTGAATTGTAATTATTCGCATGAACTCTGATGAACTAATTCAACTGCTTGAATCAAAAGGATGGAAGAAAATCGTTCAAAATCGAGAGTATATGAATTTCAATTTTGATGTTATTGGAGAGCGTTGGTTTACACTGACAAAATGGAGAGTGTTGGTGAAATTTATAGATAGATTAGATGAGAAAAATGTTCCAGAAGTCAAAGAAATGTATTCCACAATTAGCACTAAATCAAAGAGTTGGATTTGGGGGAAATGCTTTCTACTTTGCGTAATTGCAAAAAGCATAGGTCCCAGTATAATTGAGGGCATAAAAAGAGACAGCTTTGGTCTGTTTGGTGTATTTAGAATCAAAGGTGGAGGAGGGAATATTTTTCTAGTGGACTTGGAAAACAAAAAGGTCTATGGTGAAGTCCCTACATTACCGTATGATGTTCATAAATATTCTAATGATTTGAAAGAGGTTCTTGGAAATTTGCTTTCGTAAATTTGCATTTGACCAAGTTTCTGTCTGTTATTAACATATAGAGCTATTATTGAGCTTCTTTTCTATCTGATATTCTTTCATGGTGTAGTCTTTAATACCAATTCACCTAATCCTTTCTTCTGGGTGTCAATAGTGGTTGACATAGTGTTGTTGCAGACTGTTTCCATTGTTGTTGGTTCTACAGGTCTTCTGATAGCAGCTATCTATTATGCTCTACAGATTCGGCATCAGACTAGGCTTAGACAAACCGACCTTGTAATGAAACTATACTCAAATTTCAACAGTCTTGAATTTCAGAAGATATGGGAGAAAATCTTGAAAAGAGAAGCCAAGGATTTCCAAGAGTACCAGAAAAAGTATGGTAATGCTGAAGCAGTAACAGTTGGCATGTTCTTCGAAGGAATTGGCATTCTCCTAAAAAGAAAACTCATAGACATAGATCTGGTTGATGACATGTTCACTTCACCTATCAAGAGGACATGGGAAAAAATGAGGAATATGACCTTAGAAGCCAGAAAAGCCACAAATACACCAGAGACATTTGAGTGGTTCGAGTACCTCTACAATGAAATGCAGAAAAGAGAACAGAAGGGTGTCAAGAATGGTTGACATACAGACAGTTTCCATAGCTATTGCTTCTGCAAGTGTTGTGGCTGGAGTCATTTACTATGCTCTTCAGCTTAGGCATCAGAGCCATATGATTCAGCAACAGAACAAAATAAGAGAAACAGACCTTGTCATGAGACTGTACTCAACTTACGGAAGTGAGGACTTTGGAAGGGCTTGGTCGCAGGTTCGGAAGATTAACTACTACGGAGGCTATGACGACTTTGTCAAGAAGTATGGTGCACCAGACTCTGAAGAACCGATCCCTTGGGCATTAGACAAGGTCCTATATTTCTTTGAGGAAGTTGGTGTTCTCTTATCCAAGAAACTTGTGGACATCGACATGATTGATCAACTAATGGGGGGCAGCATCATGATTATAGGGACCAAAACCATGCCAATAATAGAAGAGGCCAGAAAACGTCTTAATGCCCCACGTATTTGGAGGAATTTCGAATACCTCTACTATGAAATGAAGAAAAGAGGACAGAATCCACAACCAAAAGCATCATAATTCTCCAAAGATTTCAGACTCCCTAGAAGTTTTTCATCGAAGTTCATGTTCTATGAGCACAGAGACAATTTGTGTACTAGTGCACGATATTGAAAAGAAGTAGAAAGATTCTATCTGTTAATAACACATAGAGCTATTATTGGGCTTCTTTTCTAATTGATGTTCTTCCATGATCTAGCCTTTTATACTGATCTCACCTAATCTTGTCTTCTGGGTGCCAATAGTGGTTGACATACTGTTGTTGCAGACAGTTTCCTTGGGTGTTGCTTCTGCAAGCATAGTGATAGGACTTGTCTACTACATTCTCCAGATTAGACACCAGACCAGATTAAGGCAGACAGATTTGATCATGAGACTATATTCAGTTTTTGGCAGTCCAGAATTTGGAGAATCTTGTCAAGAAATACTGAACACTGAAATTACAGACACTGACTACTTGGCAAAGTCTCCAAATGATGCTTCTAACAAGAATCAAGATTTCTGTGAGAACTCAGGCAGCTTTCTATGAAGGTGTAGGAGTCCTCCTGCACAGAAAACTAATAGACACAGATCTAGTTGATGACCTTTTCAGTTCACCAATCATACAAGCATGGGAGAAGCTGGAGCCTATAATCAAGACCACCAGAGAACGAAGGAAACGTCCTCAGATATGGGAATGGTTCGAATATCTCTACTATGAAATGAAGAAGAGAGAACAGGAGCTTCAGCAATCAAAAGCCTAGTGTCTGCCTAAGTTCCCTGCTTATAGAAGATTTCTTAAATGAACTGGGTTCTAGTTAGATGTTTGATTGTGGAATCGGAGGAATTGGGTTGAAGGATATTGAGCTTAGACTGATTTCTGAACTGGTGAAGAATAGTAGGAGGAGTGATAGGGAGCTTGCTAAGGCACTTGGCGTCTCTCAACCAACTGTCTCAAGAATGAGGGTGAGGCTTGAGAAGCAAGGGCTCGTAGAATACAGTGCCATTCCCAATCTGGCTAAGCTGGGTTTTGAAGTCCTTGCAGTAACCCTTTGCAAAAGGGACTACGTGAAGCACCCAGAATATGGCGTTCAGGAAGCCAAGGAGTGGGCTAAGAAGAACCCAAACATGATATTCGTCTCTATGGGTAACGGGTTAGGCTATGACAGAATAGCGATTTCAATACACAAAGACTACGCTGAATACTCCAAGTTTATGCAAGAAAGCAAAAAATACTGGGGAGAATTCATGAGTTTCGACTCATTTCTCGTAAGCCTGAAGAGTAATGACGTTGTGCAGCCACTATCATTGAAACGCTTTGCAGACCATTTGAAAAAAGAAGAGGAGCTAGAGTGATTTCTCCAGCTGTCTGAGTGCTTCAAGCGTTCTATCTCCAAGTTCCATTGGATTTTCTTTCAAGTAGTGTCTAACAAAGACTGACTTGGATACTCTGCCTTGGAGTAGATCAACTTCTTCACTGATGACGTTGTGTCTGGACATGAACGAAGCATAGTAAGACCTTAGTTCTCTTAGTCTGAGTTTGATGTTTCTTCTCTCTAAAAATTTATGAATAGACGAGTATGTGATAGGCTTGCATCTAGATACTTGCTCAACTAGTTCGTTGGGCAGTATTGAAATGTAGACGTTCTTTGTTCTTCTCAGGAATTCATTCGGATATTTGTAGTGTTCAAGCATTGAAAGCTCTCTATTGTGGTATTCGTCAAGCCTACCTGATTGGGCTAGAGAAACAATCTTGTTGAATGATGTTATGGCTTCTCCCTTTCGTAATCCAGTCAGCACTACAAATCTGAGGAACAGCTTGTAGTCAGTACCTAAGATGCTTTGAGTTGTCCTGTACCAGTCCTTCAGGTCATCATGTCTATTGTTCATGATGCTAAGAAAAACACTGAAGTTGTCTGGTCTGACCCATTTGATTCCGTACTGTCTAAGTTTCTCTTTGAATCCTAAGTATGTTCCTTGATACTTTGACAGAGCTATCAGTGCCTTTAGAACATTGGATCTTGTAGATGCTGGAATTGACATGATCCCAGAAGGATTAAGATAGCAACCATAGAATCTCTTGGAATTGTTGAATAGAGCCACTGAGTATTGTTTGTTATACTTCCTATTCAAGAAATCTTTGTAGCTGATCCAATCAATCTTAAGTTCTCCTAAGTTGGTGGTCGTGGGTTCAAATCCCACCCCGCCCGCATACAAAAAAAGGCTCGGTTCTTGTGTTTGCCTCAGTCAATAGTGTACCGGCACAGTAGCGGAATAGCGTTCCCAAGCAAACTGTGTTGAATAAAGTGGCGGATGGGTTCCGTTGTTTCTAGTCTAGTCCGAGCTCCTTTGCTATGCGTTTGCCAAGTTCGGGATCAGCCTTTTTGAGGCTTGCCACCATACGCTGTTGAATTGGCTTGTTTGCTTTTCCAAGAGAGTCAGCTATGTTATCAACCAAGTGTTCTTGGTCCACTTTGCCTAGTGAACGGTAGCGTTCGCCTGCCTGCTGGAAGTCGTTGGTCAACCTGATCTTCTGCCGCACCACTTTCCCTTTGATATTGTAATGTTCACTCGGCGTGGCTGGCGCTTCATGTGGCATTCCGCCTGCCAGAGAGTTAGGTTCGTAGTTGACTGCTCCTCCACCATAGGGTGCGTACTGCATGGCGCCGTCGCGCTGGTTGTTGTTAACCTGTACCTGCGGTCGATTGATTGGAAGTTGCAGGTAATTGGCACCCAAGCGATGCCGCTGTGTGTCCGCGTATGAGAAGACTCTGCCCTGCAAAAGCTTGTCAACGGAGAAATCGATGCCTGGCACGACAGAAGCCGGACAGAAAGCAGCTTGCTCTGTTTCAGCAAAGAAGTTTTCAGGATTGCGATTCAGCACCATCTTGCCCACTGGCATAAGCGGGAACTTGTCCTCAGGCCAGGTTTTTGTGGCATCAAGCGGGTCGAATTCCTGCTTCAACTCATCTGTAAGCTCCATAATTTGGACATACAATTCATATTCTGCTGTCTTTCCTTCGGCGATGGTTTCGTACAGGTCTCGGGTGGCAATATCGGGATCTTCGCCTGCTAGGCGAGTGGCCTCGCGCCGGTCGATTGTCTCTATTCCTGCCTTGGGCTTCCAATGATACTTAACATAGACTGCCTTGCCTTCAGCGTTGACCCACTTGTAGGTGTTGACGCCAAACCCTTCCATTTTCCTGTAGCTCTTGACTGTTCCTCGATCGGAAAAAAGCCACGTGATCATGTGTGTGGATTCAGGAGTCAGCGAAATGAAATCCCAGAAACGACTATTTGCAGACGAGCTTGTGGGGAAACCAGTACCAGGGGCAGGTTTGAAGGCGTGCACCATATCAGGGAATTTTACGGCATCTCGTATGAAGAAGACTGGCAGATTGTTTCCTACCAGATCGTAGTTTCCGTCTTCGGTGTAGAACTTGACGGCAAAACCCCTGGGATCGCGAGCCGTATCGGCAGATCCTCGTGCACCTACTACGGTGGAGAAACGGACGAAGACAGGCGTCTTTTTCTTCGGGTCTTGAAGGAATTTTGCGCAGGTGTACTTTGCCATGCTCTTGTACACTTGGAAGTAGCCGTGCGCACCGGCACCTTTAGCGTGAACCACACGCTCAGGGATGCGCTCACGGTCGAAGTGTGCGAGCTTCTCGATGAGATGCACATCCTGCAGCAGAACAGGCCCACGTTCGCCGACGGTGAGTGAATTCTGGTTGTCAGTAACTGGAACCCCCTGATTTGTTGTTAGATGTTTTTCTTTCATAAATCGTAACGTCTCCTTCTCTATGATACCACGTCTTAATCCCAAGCTTTATTTAAGAATTGTTATTATCTAATAATCGGTATGAACGACTTTCAAAAATCAGACGCCGCATTGATCGAAGCTCTCCGCAAGAAAGGATACAAGGCTACTCCACAGAGGATAGCGATTTGTAGATTTGCACTCCATAGTCGAGATCATCCGACAGCGCAGAAAATCTACGAAGAAGTCAAGAAGGTGCATCCGACAGTCAGCCTTGCCACAATTTACAAGACACTCCAGGTTCTCGAAGAACTAGATCTGATTCAAGAACTGAATTTTCCTCAAAGCCAAGCAAGATTCGATTCCTACATGAAACCTCACGTCAACTTGGTATGCTTGCGATGCGGCAACATAAGGGATTTAGACGCTGTCACAGCGCGAGAAATAGTCGAAAGGGTTGCAACTACTTCAAAATTCGCTCCAACGGGACAGCGTCTCGACATATATGGCATTTGCGAGAAGTGTGGCAGCAATGAATTCATCACCCCCGCCATTAGCAAGAGACGTCAAGCCTAGAGCCTTTTACCCAGATTAATCATCTCGGACGCAACACAAAAAGAAGCCGCATTCGCGAGCTCCCACGCTGACCTGTACCTACAGAGAGGTACATGTGAGAATGTTCTTTCATGATAAGGGCGGTCTACCCCAACGAAAAGGTCGCACATGCAAGTTTGTTATTTCTGTTATAATTGTTAGATTTTGCTTGCTGTGCACCTTCTCTGTTATGAGGTTTATGCTTTTCGCGTAATCCATGAAAGCGGTTCGCATCGTCTCACTTTCAGATTGCCCAAGTCTCTCAGAAATCTGCCATAATATTTCCCTTTGCTGTCGACTCAGAATAACCCTTACGATATCTTTCCTCGGCAGCGATGCGTCCATCACACATAACAAATTACCAGTCTCAACACTATGAACCTTGCGAAAAAGCGTGCGCTTAAACATTCCGCCTGCTCTTGAATTGACCTTAATGGCCCTAGCAGATTGCGCTGTGACAATATTTGCCGATGTCTGCAAACAGAGCAAAATCGAACTCAGCAAAGTTGAAGCTGTCGCGGAAGCTGAAAAACCCGCTGACTCGCCTGTACTGACTGGAGTGACTATCAAAACTAGAGTCTGCGCAACGGCAAGAAAGGAATTGCTGGAAGGCGCTTGGAGAAGGACCGAAGCAAACTGCCCCGTACTATCCATATTCAAGGAACCAATACCCTTGAAAGTAGAATTTGAAGTGATTTCCAAATAGCATCTAAGCACACCCTTCTATTTCTTCTTGCCCATCTTTTTCAAAACCATCTCTAATAGCAACCACGCCGAATGCGAATGCCTTCATAGTTGGGCTTTCTTCATGTTGAAACTCAGAAATGAGGTGGGTGTTTGCTATTCGTTGCTACTCATACACACCCCGCCTCAAAATGCCCCTTAGAAACGCCTGAGGGAAAACCACGATTAAGAAACTCTTTTCAGACGAGAACGTCAGGAAATCACGTCTAAAAGTAGTTGGGGCCTACGTCAGCTGTCCAAAGGATAAAAGCGCAGAGCACAAAGGCTTCTTCATCGTAGAAGCGGACAGTGCCACGACCGTTACAAAGTTCTTTGGTCCTATGACTGTCGTCGTAAGACCAGTTGTACCCTTCAGCGAAGTCGCAAAGACTCTTTAGAACCGTGCATGCGCTATTCGATGATAGAGTCTCGTAGCAGGCAAACGGCAAAGGTGTGGGCGGGAGAAGGGAACGACAAAAGTAATGCGGATATATCAGTGCGCGGTCCTTAGAACCATTGTCTTGATATACACTTGCGATCTAATCTCCATTTGGTGTTTTCATTACTCAAACAGGCACCGGGCGTTAGCTTGCTATTCTGTCCTATTTTGACTCTTGAGCGCGCATTTTTCCTTTGTGTAGCTACTTCTGCCTGCTGCCCATCGAAGTAACGGCATGATTGCCTTTCTTAGTTCTTTCCCATCTCTTGTCAATGAGTATTCGACCCGGGGAGGTATTTCATTGAAAGACTCTCTCTTGACCAATCTCTCTTTATCCAGAATTCTCAGCGTATCTGAGAGCGTTTTCGGGCTCACTCCTTCGAGTTGTTTCATTAAGTCGTTGAACCTAAGTTTCTCATAATTCCCGAGTGCGTTTATTATGAGAAACGCCCATTTCTTGCTGATCACATCCATTATTCCTCTTACAGGACAGACCCGCAAGTGCTCGGCTACTTCGTGTCCAGTCTTGCTTTCTTTGGGCATAGTCAGTTTTCCACTATAAACTTGATAGTTTAAATACTTTACTTATAATAGTGTAAGAAAACAGAGGTGATGTGGAAAATGGATGAGGAAATTGGTCGTGGTATGCATCATCGGAGACATGAAGACCACTGTGGCTGCGGCATGCACGGGGAAGGACACGGTTACAGGAGACACTTCTTCACAAAAACCGAGAAGATTGAGAAACTCAAGAACTACGCAGAAGAGCTAAAGAATGAACTGAAGGCCGTCGAAGAGAAAATCAAGGAAATGCAAAGCCAGAAATAATCTCAAAGCATGAAGCCTAAATCATGTCTCTGGAAAACGCCATAGAGGTCGCAAACCTGACAAAACATTTTGACAGCAAGCACTAGTGACAACGATGATGGCTTCTAGGCCAAACCTCCTTGGATTCGCAGAGCAATCATAATGCTCTCTGATGTGGTTCTTGTCCTATTCGTATCTTAAGGCTTCTACTGGTTTAAGCTTTGAAGCTCGCCAAGCCGGGTAAAGCGCAAAGATTGCGCTGACCCCTACACCGAAGGCTATTGCAAGTATGGTCACTGTTGGAGTTAAGAGAGGAGTTATGGTCATTCCGCCTGTGGTTGCAGCCTGATTTCCAGTGAATGCGCCTCCTCCTCCACGGAAGACTATTGCAACCACGTTTGCTAAAACCCAGCCTGAAGCTATGCCAATGATTGCGCCAATCGCGCCGATTATCACGGATTCACATAGGAAAATGAGAAGTACTGTTTGATTCTTCATACCTAACGCTTTTAGTATGCCTATCTCTCTTGTGCGCTCCATTAAAGAAACAATCATAATATTCATTATGCCTATCCCTGCAACGAGGAGCGAGATGGCAGCGATTCCAGCTAGAAAGAGTTGTATGATGGAGAAAACACTCGAAAGGATGTTTAACACAGCTGTTGCAGATGTCACCGAGACTTGGTCACTGAAAGCGTCCTTTATGGCATTAGAAACATCGTCAATCGTTGTTTTGTCATCATTTTTCAGCTTCACAATTATACTGTTACATTCGTCCGTATCAAAGAAGCTTTGAGCTTGGGAAATTGGAATGTAAACGCTGGAATCCGAAGGTCCACCGGCGCTGAAGCCTCCGATCTCTTTGAGAACAGCTGCAACATGACCAGTATAAGTTTCGTTTTTCGGCGGGAGTGTGGTTGCATTGGTCCAGATGATCTCAATGTTGTCATTTACATTACAGAATAGGGTCTCATTTTTCCAAGGGTCACTCACTCGTTTTCCAACTACGATCGTTTCGTTTTCTGGATTTAGTGGTATCGCTCCACTTTCAGCAACGAAGGTGCTACTGTAAATGCTTGAGTATTCAGTGAAATTCACGCCGACTATGGTAGTGGTCAGATTTGTTGTGCCATTTCCGGCCCATCCTGCTCTTTGAATTATCGCCATCGACGTCTCGACATTTGTTATATTATCAATTATCTGGGTATCATTAATCAGCAATTTGAAACCAGAACTAGCTGCGCGCTCTCCGCCAGTACCGAATCCTGCTCCAAGTCCTCCTCCAGTGGAAACAATAAGAGTATCAGTTGCAAATCCTGTTTGAAGCTGCCTAGTTATAGTGGCTTGCAGGCCCTGAGTGATTGAAAGCAAAGCAACGATAGCTGCAATGCCGATAACTACTCCCAACGTTGTTAGACCCGCGCGAAGTTTCCTCAATCTTATCGCGCCGAAGGAATAAGACAAGATATCCTGGGCTTTCAAGTTAATTCACAATCTCCTTGGTTATCAGGCCATCGAACATCTGCACAATTTTCTTAGATTGGCTCGCCAGATGCTGGTCGTGAGTAACCATTATTATGGTCACGGCCTTCTCTTCGTTAAGTCTCTTAATTAGACAAATTATCTCGTTCGCAGTCTTGGAATCTATGTTTCCCGTAGGTTCATCCATCACTAGAAATTTCGGGTTGTTCGCCAAAGCCCTCGCAATGGCTACACGCTGTTGCTCACCACCGCTCAATTCGGTAGGTTTATGATTCATTCTTTCCTTCAGTCCCACCGTTTCCAAGAGGTCCTCAGCACGCTTTCTTCTGTCTGCTTTGCTCAAGCCTGCTATAGCCATCGGCAGTTCAACATTTTCTCTTGCCGTAAACCTTGGAATAAGGTTAAAGAATTGAAATACGAAACCGATTCCGCGTCTAAGATCTGCCAGTTGTCCCTCATCAAGTGTGGAAACGTCAATGCCTTCAATCAGCATCTTCCCTTCTGATGGCTTGTCCAAAGCTCCTATCAGGTTCAGCAGAGTTGATTTGCCACTTCCCGAAGGCCCCAAAATGGCGAGAAAATCGCCACTTTCAACCTTCAAGTTAACGCCACGTAATGCATCGACTGGGATTTTTCCCAGCATGTAGGTCTTCTTCAGGTTAGCAGCTTCAACAATTGTTGCCACAGGTGTCGTCAGCCCTTTTTTGTTTATTCTCGCTTACTTGCTCAGATATCTCCATGAAAGGACTATTCCTATTGTTGCGACGATTACCGCGAATATTCCAACATACGCAAAGTCCAACGCAACCTTTGTGAAATCAATTGTGTCGTATACTAGGAGCTGTCTGATCGCGTCTGTGGTGTATGTCATCGGGTTGAACTGTGCTACAGTTTGGAGCCACGAAGGCATTACACTGGTTGGAAAGAAGGCGTTGCTAGCAAACATCAGTGGCAGAGTTATCAGGTTCATGACGGCCATCGGGGTTTCCATTCTTGTCGATCTTATAGTGATCGCAATGAAGAGCGAAGACAGGCCTATGCATACTAGGAAGATTATCGCGAATACTCCGAGTAAGTAGATTGGGTTGAAGGCTGCCCCGAATGTGAGGCCGAATGCAAGGGCGATGAGTATTATTATCCCTGCTTGAAACATTGATCGCAGCGTTGCCGATAGCACCTTAGCGAATATTATGACTCCTCTGGACACGGGCGTGCTTAGAGCCTTGTTCAAGAAGCCTAGGCGTCTGTCCCACACGACTGACATTCCACTGAACGCCGTGGTGAAGAGGGCTGTGAAAGCAATCATGCCGACAGCCATGAACGAGAAATAGGAAGTCGTGCCAAACGTGTTCTTAAGAACAGTATTTCCTAGCCCTGAGAACAGGTTACCAAGGTCATTCATGAAACCCGGAATTTGTAGTGCAGGCATTTGGTGACTTGCAAGACTTGCCGCGATACTCGTCGTGAGGCTTTGTGGCATTAGCGACGAACTGCCAAAGAGTGCACTGATGTTCATCGCTTTTCCTAAGAGGCCCATCCAAAGGATTGGTTGAATAATGGAGAGTGTGAATATTACGGGTGCCTTGTACCACTTCTTGAGCTCGCGGTTGGTTAAGGCCCAGATACCGTGAAGTCTGTGAGCCCGATGCTCGTCAGATTGGCTCATGCCCTTGCCCTCCTCATAGTCATTCTCTGTTTCATAGCAGCTTCTCTAGACTCCTCTGCATCACGCATTGATTTTCCGGTGAATTCGAGGTAAACCTCGTTTAATGTAGGTTCGGTCAGCGAAAGCTTTGTCACGGTGTAACCGTTTTTCCTCAAAGCCTCAATTATCAGTGGAGTAGTGACTTCGCCAACTTCAGCCTTGATTCGATAGGTTTCGTCTTCTTTTCGCACGTCCTTGACGTGTTCAACCTTCTGGATCAATGCTGTAACATCCTGGTTTTCCTTGATTGCTAACGTTATTGAATCGCCGCCTAGACCGTGTTTCAATTCTTCAGGAGAACCTACTGTGATTATCTTTCCATGGTCAATTATTGCGACGCGGTCGCAAAGCGAATCAGCCTCTTCGAGATAGTGAGTAGTCATGAAAAGCGTCATGCCATACTCTTTCTTCAGCTTTCTAATGTAGTTCCAAGTTGCAGTTCTCGTTTGAACATCCAAACCCAGAGTGGGCTCATCCAAGAAAAGTATTTTTGGCCTATTGATTAGTCCACATGCAAGCTCAAGTCTTCGGCGCATTCCACCAGAAAAGGTTTGAACCCTCTTGTCCTTGAAATCGGTTAACTCAACGAGTTTCAGCAGTTCTTCTGCACGTTCTTTTGCGGCACGGCGCGGAATACCGTACAGATCAGCACACAAAAAGATATTTTCTAAACCAGTCAGATCTTCATCTGCAGTGTATTCCTGTGGCACGACACCTATCACGTTTCTCACGTCGTTATCCTGCTTTGCAATGTCGAAGCCTAGAACAGAGGCTTTGCCCTCAGTAGGCTTCAAAATAGTTATCAGCATGTTGATTGTTGTGGTTTTTCCAGCTCCATTTGGTCCTAGGAAGCCGAATATTTCCCCTCTCTTGACATCGAAGTTCACGTGATCTACTGCGACTAAATGGCTGTTGAAGATCTTTGTTAGACTCTCAGTCCTGATAACGGCTTCACTCGTCTCGCTTCCATAAAAGCGCGTTTCTTCACTCATTTTTTTCACCCTTCAGCTTCTGGTTTATCTCCTCAAGCTTTTCAGCGGTGTTATTTAAGAGTTTCAGCGCTTCGTCGAAAGTTTCATTTGACGCATGCTCCTCTATGCTGCGCCCTAGTTCCAAGAAGGCAACTGCGAGTTTCCGCATGGTCTTTCTTGCCTCAACTAATTTTTCTTCTGGCAAACCCGCCAACAACGCACCTATAAAAGGTGGGCCGAAGAACCTTTCTTTTCTGAATTTGAAATGGTTCTTGTCGTGCTCCTCCATCTTTTTCCTCTGTTCGGTGATTATCTTCTTTTGCTCCTCAAGTAGCGCTTTGCCGCTTTCAGTCAGTTCATACCGTTTCATTCCGCCTTGTTCAGCAAGTAACTCCTTGACGTGACCACTATCCTGCAGCCAAGCCAAGAGTGGGTAAATTGAGCCTGGACTCGGCTTCCATCGGCCGTTTGTTCTGCTTTCTATCTGATTTATTATTTCGGAACCTGACATGGGCTTTTCACCAAGAGATTCAAGAACCTGATAACGTATGAAGCCCTTTGGAACCATGGCAGTGTGTCTCATCCAATGTTTGTGGGATTGCGTGAATATCACCATTGAAGTCAACTGTGATATCACCTGTGATATTTAAGGATATCGGGCCAAAAGTGGGGAAGAAATCGGGTTCGACTCGACACTTTCTTCTTGCTCGTTGCCAAACCTTTTTATAACGGACTGACTGTAGAAAAGCCTGTCACATTAATTCATGTAATAGAAGAAGCTTTTGAAAGCTTTCGGTAAATGCATGCAAGATTTTTGTGGCAGGAGACATGAAGAATATGCAAGTGCAATACTTTAAGGACTTGCCCTTAAGCACGGAAGTTATGAAAGGCATTGAAGAGCTTGGATTCAGTAATCTTTTTCCAATTCAGGCTCACGCCATAATTCCATTGCTTGAAGGCAAGGATGTTATCGGGCAGGCACAAACCGGAACGGGCAAGACTGCGGCTTTCGGAATCCCAATGGTTGAACGGCTAGATCCGTGGAATAGGAATGTTCAAGGTCTTGTCTTGGAACCAACCCGTGAACTCGCTATGCAAGTTGCTGAACATATTGGCCGGCTTGGGAAGCACGCAAGGCTGAGGATCGTGCCTATCTATGGCGGAGAATCTATCGAAAGACAAGTTCGCGCGCTAGAAGGCGGCGCCCAGATCATTGTGGGCACACCAGGTCGCATAATCGACTTGCTTGAGAGAGGTATCCTAAATCTACGATCGGTAAAGATCGTTGTTTTAGACGAGGCCGATAGAATGCTGGACATGGGCTTTATAGACGACATTGAATACATACTCTCAAGAGTACCGGCAAACAGGCAGACAAGCCTTTTCTCAGCAACAATAGACCAGTCGGTAATGAACGTGTGCAACAGGTACATGAAGAACCCAGAAAAGATACTCGTTAGCAAGGACGAAATAGCTCTCACGCAGATGAACCAATACTACATGATTGTAAACCCCCACAACAAGTTCGAAAACTTATGCAATATCCTAAACGAGAACCACATTGATCGCGCCATAATATTCTGCAAGACACGCACGGATACAAGCGTAATAGCAGATAAGTTGATAGACAGAGGATACGATGCAAAACCGCTACACGCCGGATTCACTCAACCGCAAAGGAATTTCGTCGTCAACTCTTTCAGACAAGGAAAACTGAGATTGCTCGTCGCAACAGATGTTGCTGCAAGAGGCTTGGACATTCAGGGAATAACTCACATAATAAACTACGACGTTCCATTGGACGCGTTGGTCTACTTCCACAGGATCGGGCGAACTGCCAGAATGGGAAAGGAAGGAACAGCCATAACACTCGTGGGCTATGGAGAACTGACAGACTTCAACAACATAAAAGCTTTGACTAAGACCACGATAGAAGAAATAGGTAACTCACCAAACACTCTCAACGCCGCTCTCTAGAAGTAGCACCCTACATCGTTGTGAAGCAACCTCAAAACCCGGGGTTCCCAGTAAATAGGTTTAAATTTGCGTTACTAGTAAAACATAGCGTGCAAAAGAACAAAATCGCTTGCACTCAACAGCAAAGGAGTTGAAATAGTAAATGTATGAAAAGAAAGAAATGCATAAGGCAGTATGTGCTGATTGTGGAAAGGAATGCGAAGTCCCATTCAAGCCTGACGGAACCAAACCAGTATACTGCCGAGAATGTTATTCTAAACGAAGACCTCCGCGAAGATACTAAGCTCAAAGGCTAACATCTTTACTTCGTTTTATCAACCTTTTCCTTTTCTTTACCACTAATGATAATAGGCGGAAGGCACACTCTTCTCTGAGGTTAAGACCAAGATAATGCCTAAAGACCCAGTTTGCGGCGTGATTCTCGACGACAAAACATCCAAGTTCAAAATAACCTATGAAGGCGATACGTATCATTTTTGCAGCCTAGTCTGCAAGAAGAGATTCAAAAGACACCCCACAAAGTTCGTAAAGTAAACAGGCATGCAAATAAGGCGAGTGCCAATAGAGACGACAAAAATACCGGTTGGAGAAGGCTAAAGCAGGTCAAGAATCGTTTCAAAGAATGGAATGGCGTTGAAAGGATAGGAAAACAATGCGCAACAAAACATCACCCGGTGAATACCTCGCCTTTCTTTCAACAAAATATGAAGTTGATGCTGATAGTTTCTTCCATGCATTGATTTCAGCAGAAGAAAACCGAAAATCCAAATGCGGAAACCTTTCAATCGAATGCCGCGGCAAGCAAAGGAACAAGGTGATCCTTCTAATAACGAAGGATTCAAAAGTGGTTGCGCAATTTCCGATATCTAGAGAATTTCTGTTGGAGCAGAATAATCCAATTAAAGATGCCCAAAAAGCTGATGTTCTCTGTAGACATTTAATCAGGAAAGACAGAGAACCCCATTCCTTTCAGATCAAAGATTTGCGGATCGGCATGAAAAAGGTTAGCCTGAGGGCTGAAGTTCTCGAAATCGCGAAGCCAATGCTTGTATTCACAAGATTTGGAAACTACGCTACCGTGACAAACGCTTTGATAGCGGACAAAACTGGGCAGATCAAACTGTGCCTATGGAACGAACAGATAGACTCGATATCCATAGGAGAAACGATTCAGATTGAGAACGCAAGCATATCCACGTTCAGAGGAGAAAGACAATTGAGAATTGGGAAAAAAGGTATTCTCCACAATGTGGGAGATATGATTGCTAGTTAGAAATGAACAGCTGCTAATAGGCGAGTTCTGTTGCGATGGTTAGACTCAGTCTGTCCAGTAGACCCATCCATTAGGACCCTTAGCTGATCTTAATACGCCTTTTTTCACCCTGCGGGCAAGAATACCCGCGATATTGTCTTCTTTGTCTTCTGTCGAAATCCCCCTAGCCTCGAACGCTTTAGTCACGCCATCTACAGTTCTTTTGTTTGGTAGTTTGAAAAAACCGTCAATCACCAGGCTCTTCAGACTTTCTTGTCCTATTCCTCAACAAATAGATGATGAGGGTTACTTCCACGAAAATGTTTCCAGCTGCAAAGATCAAGTCAGAGCCTATTTCTATTGACACTATGTAGAAGATCAAAAGGCCGAGCAAGACCCAAACGAAAATGAAGTCAGTCAATGAACGCGCTAATCTCCCAGCCCTTCGATCACTTTTTTTTCGTCTTTTCCTACTGTCTACGTAAAGGTAGACACCTACCAGCGCAAGAAAAACACTGCCTGCGCTGATGGTTGCAGCCCACCACTGAAATAGATCAATATATGCCAAACATGTCACTCTCTCTAGAACTTGCATATCTTGTAGAAGAACACCTTCCCTGCATCTACCAGCACCAAGTAAGTAGCGACCATAAGCATCAGAAGAACCCAGTAGCTAGGTGGAAGCGCCGTGAACCCTAAGAAGCCACCTAGAGGAGTGAATGGAAGTATAGTTCCAAAAGCCACGCAAGAGAGAGTTAGAATGGTGAGCCATTTGCCAGGGCGACTTGTGAAGAAAGGAATACGTCTGGTTCTAATGACGAACATGACTAGAACCTCTGTCCAGAAGGATTCCACGAACCATCCACTTTGGAAAAGTGCTTCTTGGTAGCTATGAGGTGTTCCTGCCCAACATCCAAAGATGAAAAGCATGATGCCGTAGGTAAGGAAGTCATAGAGTGAACTGAATGGGCCGAAAAATAGCGTATACTTTCTAACGAAGCCCAGATCCCATTGTTTAGGCGATTTGACATACTCATCGTCCACGTTGTCTGTTGGCAAAGTCATGTTCGATATGTCGTAGAGCAAGTTCATGAAGAGAATCTGAATCGGCGCCATGGGAAGGAATGGTAGAAAGACTGCTGCCGCCGCGACGCTGAACATGTTGCCGAAGTTGGAGCTTGTTCCCATCAAGACGTACTTGATTGTATTTCCGAAGATCCTACGCCCTTCTCCTATGCCGTCTGCCATGACCAATAGGTCCTTCTCCAGTAGAACGATGTCCGCTGCTTCCTTTGCAACGTCGACTCCTGTGTCAACAGATATGCCTACGTCAGCCTCATAGAGAGCAGGGGCATCATTTACGCCGTCGCCTCCGAATCCAACTACGTGACCGTTTTCCTTCAGTGCCTTGATTACGTCGAGTTTCTGTTCCGGTGTTATCCGGGCAAAGATGGAAGTTTCTTCCACCGCTGTCTTGACTTCTGTCCAGCTCATTTGAGTGAGATCCGAACCGACGATTATTCTCTTAACCGGTACTTTCAACTCCTCACAGACTGTCTTGGCAACAAGCTCGTTGTCTCCAGTTAGGATTTTTACTTCAACGCCCATCTGCTTGAGTCTGTCAATGGCCTCGTGAGCATCTTTCTTAGGTGGATCACTGAATATCAGGAGACCCAAGAGAGTCAGGTTCTTCTCGTCCTCAACAGAGTAGGCAGGCTTGACTTCTGTCTGTCGGCTTCCGACTGCTAGGATTCGGTACCCAAGTTCTGAGAGATTGAGGAACTTTGCGTTTACAGCTTCCTTAACCGAATCCATAGGTACGATTCTTCCACTGATATCTGCATATTTGCATCTGGCGAAAATTGATTCAGGAGCTCCTTTGCTGATTAGAACGTAGCCGTTGCTGTTCTTGACGACGACCGACATGATTCGACGTTGATAGTCGAAAGGTATCTCGTGGATCCGGGTGTAAGGTTTGACGCTCTCTTGTTTCCCAGCTTTGATGGCGTATTCCCAGATTGCTGTGTCAATTGGGTTACCAACAATGCCTTCTCCCACAATTGCTGAGTTGCAGAGCAGTGAATAGGATAGTACCCTCTCGTCTTCTTCATCGCCTAGACTGCGGCAGTCACTAAGAGCAACTTTCCCTTCGGTCAGTGTTCCCGTCTTGTCAGTGCAGAAAACACTCATGTTGCCAAAATCCTCAATTGAGACAAGGCGTTTCACGACGACCTTCACCTTTGCCATTCTACTTGCGCCCCGAGCAAGACTTATCGTGACGATGGCTGGCATCAGTTCAGGCACTAGTCCGACGGCAACAGCTAGGGAGAACAGCATAGAGTCAATAAGTGGTTTGCCAACTGCGGTCATCAGACCAAAGATCACGACTGTGAGGGCAAGAGTTAACGTGATGAGCATATTCCCATACTGTCGGACACCTTTCTGGAATCTTGTCTCAGGATGGGAGCGTACCAAACTCCTAGAAATCGCCCCTAACTGCGTGGTCTTTCCAGTCGAGACCACAATACTCTGACCGCTTCCGTGCACAACCACTGTACCCATGAAAAGACAGTTCGTAAGCTGTTGAGGGGTTGGGCGCTCAAGCTTAATGGACTCAGGCGTCTTTTCAACCGGAAACGATTCACCGGTAAAGGTTGCTTCGTCGGTCTGCAGGTCCGTGCACTTCACGAGTCTCATGTCCGCTGGCACAATATCGCCAACGTATACTGACACCAGATCTCCTGGAACTAGTTGCCTTGAGTCAATTTGAGCCGATTTACCATCTCTAGTGACAACGGCTTTGATTGCCACATTCTGGCGTAAGTCCTCCACAATTCTTTCTGCTTTGTACTCATTATAGAACCCGAGGACCACGCTGATTGCAATCATCAAGAGTATTATTATAGCCTGCTCAGGCGCTTCGAATAAGCCTGCTATAACGGCGCAGGCAATGAGAATCGCGAAAATCGGGTTCTTGAATTGTCTTATGACAATTCGAGTGGTGCTAAAAGCATGCGTGGGCAACTCATTGCGTCCATAAGTCTTGAGCCGCCTTTCCGCTTCTTTTTCTGATAAGCCTTGTTCAGTAGTCTCGACTAGTTGATAAGCATCTGCTGGTTGAACAGACCAGTAATCTCTCTCGCTGGCGACTTTTTTCTCCTTGGCCGTATTCTTGAATCCGCCTCAAACATGTTCCTCATGAAACGTAACTAATATGAGACGAAAAAAGTGCTTCTGAGGGGTATTTAGGCATTACGCTGTTTTACCATATTCCTTTAAGCAACAATCTAGCTTACGCAGGTTCTTCATGGATGTCTATTCTGATCACGTTTGGATATGCTTTTCTAACTGCACTCTCGACTTTGCTGGAGAACTCGTGTGCTTTCTCTATGCTCAACTTTGAATCAAAAGTGCAATGAAGCACCAGATGCATTGTATCACCGAATCTGCGAACTCTAATTTCATGGACCTCCTTGATTTCGGGGAAGCGTTTTGCGACATCCTGAACATACGACTCCAGTTCTCTCTCAATTCCAGCTAGCTCTCTGGATATGCGGTCTGAAGCAGACTCAATGTGAACAGTGACCTCAGAAATATCAGGATTACCTGTTTTGATCTTCTTTTCAACTTGATCGGCAACATAATGCGCTTGCTTCACAGTCATGTTTGCACTTACTTCAAGATGCAGGTCAATACACAACTCTCCATCGATCTCTTGAATGTGTATGTTATGAACACCCCTAGAGCCGGGTGTTCCTTCAGCTGTCTCCTTCACAAATCTCCAAACGTTCTCACGACTATCCCCAAAGGGCTCAGTGTCGATCGATACTCTTGAATTCGGAAGGATGCTCTTCACTTCTTTCTCGATTTTCAAAGAGATCTTGTGAGGGTCATCTGATCCTGAATCACTGTCAACCACGACACGCATGTTAACATCATACCTTTTACCAATCAAGCGCACGTTCAGTTGACCACAGCTCTTGACACCGCTCAGTCGCTCAACTTTTCTCTTGATCCTCCGTGCGATCTCTTCCTTCGATCGTTCAACCAATGGTAGGGGCAATCTTGATACCCACACAGCATTTCGAGCCTCTAAAATATAAGCTCGCCACATCACAAGGCCCAGTTTCTGTCCAAAAGGTGTTTCCAGCTGCTTACTTGCTGAAGAATTAAAAGGAGAAATCAGAATAGTAATATGCACAGGTTGGGAATGCAAAATTGAAAGACAGAACAGCCAACAACGTGCATACTGCTTTTGTTGAAGAAGCCAAAGCGCATGAAAGGCTCCTGATGTTTGCCAAGAAGGCCGAAGAGGAAGAACTACCCCAAATAGCTCATCTTTTCAGGGCTGTCGCTGCCGCTGAAGGCATCCATTCTAGGCGCCATTTCGCCATGCTCGAATCTGTCGCTGACACACAAACCAATCTTGAAAGATCATTCCAATCTGAAAACACTGTTAACGGCATCCACTATCCTGCCATGCTACGAGAGGCTGAAGAAGACAGCGAAACGGCAGCCTCCATAACCTTCTCACAAATCCGGGACGTTGAAGCGTTCCACGCTAACCTCTACAGAAGAGCACTTAACAATTTGATCGCACAGCGCTCCACTGAATACTATGTTTGCACAGTCTGCGGCTACGTTGCAGAAAGAGAACCCCCAGAAAATTGCCCCGTATGCAACGCGCCAAGATCCAAGTTCGAGAAAGTCGACTAGAAAATACGTCTTAGTGCAGACTTCGCGTGCTCTTTTTATCGCTCAATGTGAAACATTCGCCTCCAAGATTCAGACACACACGAACCGCAGGCAATTTCCTTTGCCCCTAAAAATACGCTCAGTTCCTCGACTGCTTTAACAATTGCTTGGGATGTCAGCTCTGACTCCAGAGCATCAGATTCAGTATGAATAGCATTGATTATCAATCGACTGTTTTTTCTATCCACAACAGGATCCAAGCGACCAATGAAGTGATCACCATGTAGAATCGGCATCACGTAACATCCAAACTTTCGTTTGGATTTTGGCACGTAGACCTCGAACCGAAAGCTGAAGTTGAACACTTGCTCTGTGCGTTGACGATCACAGATCAGGTTATCGAACGGCGAAAGCAATGTCGTGCGAGGCGTCCATTCACCAGCTTCCAGTCTATGTAGCAAAGGCAAATCATTAACATGAACAAACCAAGGTCCGGGCAATGATTTCCCCTCATCACGGATTTCAACTCGAAAAATACTTTTTTCAGCTTCAAGCTCAGCTAACACCTTGTCAAGCCCATGGTAGCAACCGCGAATATAGTGCCGCTTTATATGTTCTGCACGTGCCACTCCAAGCGCTCGCAAAGATATCTGTGTTGCCCGATAAGCCACTTCATGCTCAGATAGCTTTTCCATTGGAACCCACTCAGGCAAGAAATGCTCAGTCAGATCCCACAGCTTCTGGTTGCCTACCCGCCCGGCCACCATGATCTTGCCCTGAGCCTTCAGGAAAAACAACATCATGTCAGCGTTCCGTCCTGAGGTCCAGCCGCTGGAACTCCAGTCAACCACGGCTCTGTCTTCAATCTGTTTTGAAGGCAAGGGTCCTTTATGGGAGAGTTCTTTCAGGATGTAGGTGCTGAATCTCTTGTTCTCGTTCATCCATTTTCGGATTTTCAGAGCCCAAGATGTGTCTCCTGCCGCGAATCCAAGTTTCAGAGCTTCGAAAATGGGATAATCCTCTGTAAGAACAATTGAAGTTGCCTGTGCCCAATCTTCGAAAAGCCGCCGCTCTTTCCATAGAAGCTTGTCAAGAAGCGATATGTCATATGGTCCCAGTCGACTCCATAGGACCAGGGTATGGCTGGGAGCCACGATTCTCATCGGGTCAAGCTGCAAGTATCGAATGTCTCGCATCACATCCATCATGCCCTCAGAATTGGCTGGCGCGCGGCGACCAGCTAAATGTTGACGCATGATTACTAGGCGCCTGGCGATTGTAGGAGAGATGGTGTCTGTGTGTTTCATGGGCAATAACGCCATAGACCAAAATGTAATTCATGATTAATAATAACAGTTACGTGTCCTATACGGCACGAAGGCAGTAAGCGGGTTCTATCACATGGTTTTCAACAAGTCTGATCTCGTTATTATTCCAACAATTTCTTTTCCTTTTGTGACCAGTGCGCGCGCGTTATGATGGAAGTGGGTGTGATGGTTGGCAGAATTATGAGCCTTGCGCCAACCTACGTTTTCCTGTCAGGAAATGACTTTGCAAGCTATTTCAAGCCGTTGGGAGTTTCCCTGCTCTTCATGATTCCATTATGTCTCGCATCCAGAAGAAAAGGCCAGACCTAAAACTTATCATCAAGTTCACGCCATTACCAAAAGAGAGTTGTTCTTAATGGAAGCGTGGAAAGCCGCAAGAAACGCGTTGGAATGTGTGTTAGAAGCTGAAAAGGGAGAAGACCTCGTCATTTTCTGCGACGATGAGAAGATGAGCGTTGGCAATGCATTCGCAGCAGGATCGCTTAAACTTGGTCTTAAAACACACTTGGTGCCACTTGAAACCAAGATCAAGACATTCAGAAGCGACATCCCAAAAAACGTTCAAGAAATCCTCGAACAACCACCAGCAATATACATCAATCTTCTGAGAGGAATCCGCGAGGAAGCAGTTTTCCGAATAGAACTTATCAAGCTGGAAACTGAAAAACACAAATCTCGTCTAGGCCATTGCCCAGGCGTCACGTTAGACATGCTCACGCACGGAGCCTTAGCCCTTACGACTGAGGATCACAGGCAAATGCAGGGTTTCGCAAAAATGTTGATGAAGAAGCTGAGTAAAGTCTCACGCATTGAAATTACAAACCCAGCGGGTACACAACTTTCTCTAAGTGTTGATAATAGACCTTTCTTCACAGACACAGTAGTTGACAGGAAGACCCTGAAGTGGATGAACTTACCCACGGGAGAAGTGCTGATAGCACCTTTGGAGAACTCTGCAGAAGGAGTACTAGTCTGTGACATGGCTATAGGTGGAGTAGGCCCAATCCATACTCCAGTGAGACTGACCGTTAAAGCTGGGCAAGTGAGACATTCTTCATCTGATGACCCAGCTCTGCTGAGAAGGATCCAAGATTCGTTGAACACTGATGAGAACTCGAGCACTATAGGCGAATTTGCTTTTGGAATAAACCCTAAGGCACGATTTGTTGAAGAGTTCCTTGAAGCTGAAAAACTGATCGGCACGATTCACGTAGCCTTTGGCAACAACGCGGATTTTCCAGAGGGCAGAAACCCCTCTAAGAATCATATGGACTTCCTGATTTCGAAACCCACAGTGAAAGTCTTGTTTAAGAACAATTCAAGCTTGACTGTGCTTTCAAATGGGGTTTTCTGTAAACTCTGATTTTTCAAGCTCTAAAATGCTTAAATGACTGAGATACGGATTTCGTAAGGGAGAGGATGAACAAGATGACTGAAAAGACCGAGGAGAAATTGCCTATTTCCGACTTCTACAAGGTGGTTGATTACGTCACGATTTTCAAGAGTCAGAAATGGTGGGAAGCAATAGTAATCTTTGAGTCCTATGGAAAGCGGTCTATTGGACTTTATCTTTGGCAAAATAGGGAAGGCGCATGGAAAAGAAAACACAAGTTCAACGTAAGAAATCTGGATGAATGGAACAAGTTGAAGAATGCCATAGAACAACTCACACCCAAACTCGCATCGAAATGATCCTTTCTTCATGTTTTTTGTGAATGAATAGAATCTTATACTACACAGAATCCGCGCGATCTAGACAATGATTGATGCGCTATCAACTCAATCTGCTAGTATGTGTATTTGTCTCCTCCGGATAATACGCGTTCCAAAACCATGTTAAAGCTTGTCATTCCTTTGTTTGTTTTTGCCGAAACCGGAAGCAGCGAAACACTTTGCCCAAGCTTGTAGATCGCGTGCATCATGTTCGTTGCCAACAGGCGTTTCGTTCCTTCCAGTTTTTGCTCGATCGCATCTTCCAAAGAGCTAGAATTGGTTGACCAGGCAACAATATTTCCGACTTCCTCCTTTGGAAGCAAATCACTTTTTGACAACAAATGCACTTGTGGCAATAGAAACCTATTGTAGACAGCTGCCGAAAGGAATAGGTTTGAAACATAGTTAAGCGGATTAACACAGAAAACCGAGTCAAACAAATAGACCAGTGCTTTTGGCTCTTTTGTAAGCTCGTTCACGATGTACGGTCCACTGGCCCTAAAAGCGAACAACTCCATTTGCCCAGAAGTGTCAACCAAAACGATATCAGACTGCAGCTCCTCAACTTCATTCGAGATTTTTTCAATCTCGTCCGCAATCAAATCAGCAGCCATAACCAATGCTCCATTCGGACCCAGCTGATAATCTTCCATTAGGTTTTCAACACTCACGTAGTTGCGAACGTCCACATCAGGCGAGTAAGGCAAATTCAACACTCCAGGATCAAGATTCACTACCGAAACATCCTGCTTAGCCATTTTCAGCCAATCAGAAAAAGCTCCTGTAAGCAACGACTTCCCAGCTCCAGCAGTGCCAACCATGAAAACGATAACCATTCTCAAATCATCTCGGCCAATATCCAACTGTGCTGGTTATCAAACCCGCTCCTTGGTAAAAGGCTTTTTCAGTTAGTATGGAATTTCAGGTCATCAGGAATCAGTCAATGATTGATGAGAAAGTCGCGATGACAAGTATGTGATCGTGCCTACAGCAATCAGGATGACTATAACTACTAAAAATAGGACGAAGAAAGTGGACAGGCTAGTTATGGCTAGAATTGGGCTGTCTGCGGGTGCGAAGTCCTCGTCTCCAGACCAGCTAGCACGGACATAGCATGTACCGCCTGCATTATCGTTCCAAGAGAGGCCAAATCTCCCTTCTGAATCAATAATGGCTGTGCCCAAAGCTACCCAAGGCAAATTGTTGGTTTTAACGTAAACCGTGACGTTTCTGCCTTGCAGATGGGGAGAAAGCTCGCCTTCAAGAGAGACAGTGCTTCCTTGGACTACCCACCATGTTGCAGTGTGCAGTGTCAAAGTCGTTTGAGTCAGGTTTCTGTAACTCGCAGAGACCTGTCCTGCATGAGCTTGCTCGCAGTTTTCAAGTGTGATAACCTGTACGCTGGCATTTTTCAATTCCTGTGGGCATTCTCCAACTCTCCAACCGTTTTGCCAGTTGTTTCCGGTGCATTCTGCTGTATAGTATCTCTTGCCATCATGGATCACATAATAGACATCTTTCCTTGAATCCTGCGGAGGCGACGGGAGGTAAACGCCGACGTTCATGTGAGATTCGCGTTCATAGTAAAATAACACAACGTCAAATCCGCTGGCTTCTCATATAGAGTTTCGTTGTACGTCCGATTTAAGGCTCTTATGTCCCACCAATCAATAGCAAAAATCTTACATCCCCAAAACATCAGTCTTCTCGACTGTTCTTAAGGTCAGTGGAGAATTGCAGGAACCTTTTTTCAGGACAGATTACAGCGTTTTCTTGAAGTTTTGATCTTGCCTCCTCTCTTCTCTATCAGCCTAGACAGTTGAGTAATAGCTTTACCCAAAAGATTTCTTGCAGTTTTGGGCTCTTTTGCTGTCGTCGAAAAGTGTAACTCTATGTGCGGAGTATCCTCCTCACTCTTTGGATGTGATTTTATGTAAATGAAGGCATTTTTCCGCATTGTTTGGTCAATCAAAGGAGCCAATGTCGACTCCATGATATCATCAACAAAAACGCTCGCTTCAAAAAAAGTGGAATTACCTGTTTCTTTCTTAAGCATGGGTACAATTGACTGCTGAAAAATGGTTTCCATTTCAGAAGGCACACCAGGCAAAGCCAACAATGATGTTCCATTGACATCAATCATAACTGCTGGGGCCGTGCCAATCGGATTAGGCAGAGGATCTGCTTTTTCCGGAAGTCTGGCCATTTTGATTCTGGGAGGCGTCAAATCAGCTTTTTCCATCTTCCCACGTCTTACAAAATCGTCGTATTTTGCCCTAACCATCTTGAGAGCATTCTCGTTCAACTTGATTTTGCGCTTCAAGGCTTTGGCTATTCCTTCTAGTGTCTTATCGTCGAAGGTCGGACCTAAGCCGCCTGTCGTCACAACAAACCTAGGTTTCCTATTCAAAGTCTCGATTACAGCTGTTGCTATTTCGTTTATGTCGTCGCCTACTACCGTTATTCGTTTCACTGATATGCCCAGAGAAGTGGCTCTTTTGGCCATCCAATTGGCGTTCGTGTTCAGCGTTTTGCCTATTAGTAGCTCATTCCCAATACAGATTATCTCCATATCCGTGCCCAATGATGTTCCCGCCAGTCAAATGAATAGAAAATAGGTTGTTTCGTTCTTTTATGCTATTTGCTGGTTTTTCGTCTCAAAAGCTGGTGAGTCTCTTTACTTCTTCTTGCTAAGCCACCATTTCAAGTATTCTTTTCTTCGTCTTTCTTGCTCGTTTTCTTCAGTGTCCAAGTTTGGTCTGTTCTTTTCCCTGAGTTCCTCAAGTTCCTGTTGAGTCACTGACAATCCGCAGCTTTTGCAGACATTGTGTTTAGTTGCTATCATGTACTGCATTTCTCCACCGCATTCTGGGCAATATGGCATGTTTATGCTCCGAATTTCTTCCGTAGCAAAGGGAATTATCCAAGAGAAATAGGTTTCGTTCTATGTTGGCTAAAGTTTCCCTTTAACTCGAAACTTGCGAAGAGCAGTTAGGTAGGCTGCTGCACCCACTATTGCGAAAGGCAGGCTTGCTAACAGAATATTGAGCAGATCATGAAGTTGTACAGGGTTTCCTGCGAAAGTATAATCCCGCATCGCTTGCACTGCTAGAGTAAGGGGGTTCGCAAACACAATGCTGGTTACAAATGGTGGAAAATAGCTACTGACAAGCCACGTAGGATAATACAGCGTGCTGAAAGTCAGCAGCAGCAGTTGCACGACTTGCTGGTAGGCGAAGAAATATTCGCCATGGGTTGAGGCAAAAGCTGCGAGAGTGGCTGCGATCCCTGCAAGTCCCATGGCTAAAACGAACAGGAACGGCAGCAAAATTAGGGTGTTCGCTACAGCCTGAATTGGAATTGCGATGAGTCCGAAAACCTGAACGGGGATAATGACAAGCAGTATAGAGCTTGAGTAGACTACTGCAGTGAGTCCGCCGGCAAGCATGTAAGCCGCAACGATACCTCCGAGGCTTATGGGCAATGAGAGATAGTACTGGATTACGCCCTCGCGGATGGCCAGCCATATACGTCTCCCGGTGTCCAGAGCTGCTACGAAAAGGCCCATGATGACGACACTCGGGACGAAGAATCGAAAGTAGTCGAGGGTCAACATATTCTTGTACACCATGGCTACGACGAGCATGTCTGAGAGATTCAGGCTCAAGAGAATTGCCATGAGCCATTTTGTTCTGAAGAAGTAGGAGAAGTCATTTCGGGCTAGTCGCAAGATGCTGCCGAGTTCGGTCATCCAGCTTTTACTCCTTCCACTAAACGTTGAAGAAGAAACGTGCCCAATCCCAATGTGCTTACTGCGAGTGCCATGAGCACGGCAACTGAAGTTGTTGGGTTAAGGAGTATGCTTGGAGAGAATCCGAGAAATAGACGAACAAGGTCTGACCCATAAGATAGGGGGTTAAGCGTCGCTGCTGAGGCATAACCTGGTGAGGTCTGTGTTATGATCGCAAGTGGATACATAATAGTGCTGAAGCGGATGATCAATGCGCTCAATCCTGTTGTAACGGCTGAGTACACGTCGGTTGATTTAAACGCGATAAATGACAGCCCCAACATTAGCCCAGCCACACCGAAGCCCAAGCAGAAGAGTGTTGCTGCTGCAGCTGCCATCGACACAGCGGTTAGATTACCGATCAATGCTAATACGGTGGTAAAGGGAATCATGAGCATCAGTGCCAGCTCAAATCCTCCCTTTAGGGCTATGGAGAGGAAGAGTTTTGACCGCGAGATTGGGAGGCTGAGAAGGTATGGGAGTCTTCCCTCATGTGCGGCTTCTACAAACTCTCTTCCAGCGTGGGAGGCTGTTTCGAAAGTCATCATGATGATGAAGCCCACGGCGTAGAATTGCTGATAATTGCCTATCAGAGAGACAGCATTCGGATTCACAAGTTGCTTGATCATCGCGCCGTATATGAAAATCTGTACTCCGAACGTCAACCACTGCAGGCCTATCCACACGGGAGGGTTAATCTCATGTTTCAAGTCGAACCATACTAGGCGAAGGACGTCAAGCATTTTCGTTCGTCTCCAGCTTCTTGCCTGTGAAACTTAGGAAAACGTCGTCCAAGGAAGGTTCAGTCACTCTCACCGATGAGACGCGGATTCTTCTTTCATAGCACAAGTTCGTCATCTTGGGGACCCAAGCTTCTGCAATTGAAACGTAAGCTTTGTATTTGTTATCGTCAATGGGTACGAGCTTCACTGTGCCTGGAATCTCGGCCAATTCCTGTTGGATTGACGCGTTGTTTTCATCGGGTTCCAGTTCAAGTTCGACGATGTCGCCTCCTGTAATCTTGTCTTTCAAGTTTTGAACCGTATCGCAGATGATGCTTTTCCCTTGGTCAAGAATGGTTACCCTGTCAGCAAGATATTCTGCCTCGCGGACCTCATTTGTGGCGATTAGAAGTGTTGCGCCTTTTTCTCTCATTTGAAGTATCTTTTCCCAGATAGTTCGTTTTCCGCGCAGGTCAACTTGGCTGCTGGGCTCGTCGAATATGGCAAATTTTGGGTTTTGTATTAGAACCTTGGCGACTTCTAATCTCTTTGTTTGGCCGCCTGAAAGCTGCATGAATAGTTTGTTGCGTGCATCCCAAAGCTCCAGTTCCTTCAGAACTTGCTCAATTATAGCCTTGCGTTCGCTCTTCTTGACCCCGCACATTGCAGCATGAAATTGCAGGATCTCGGCTGGCTTGTGTCTCCAAAAGCCCCTTGCATCTTGAAATGAAATCCCCAGAACCTGGCGAACCTTAGTCGGGTACTTGACAACGTCTAAGCCCATCACTTTCGCTACGCCCGATGTGGGTTTTAAGACGGTCGCCAAAGTCATCAAAAGAGTTGTTTTTCCAGAACCGTTCGGTCCTAGCAGGACCATGATCTCTTCTGAGTTAACGGTGAAGTCAAGACCCTTAAGTGCGTATGTCTTGCCGTATTTCTTCATTAGATTCTGGGTTTCAACCGCGTACATGAACTGGATTTCCTTTTGATTTGCTCCCACAACAAATGGTTGGGAGATATAAAAATACTGCGCAGACTCAGGGTCCTGCACGCTCTGAAGTCGAGTGGTTGTCATGCCATGAAGTTCCCAAGTCTTGCTTCTTTTGCAAGTTGAAGAGCCCTCTCCATTTCACCGTTGGATAATCTTCTTTGAAGCTCCGGCATCTCGTATGCTCTCCATTTGGGTCGATACTGGAACATGATGTTGACTCTTGTTTCAGTGCCAAGGGTCTTGGCTATCCATTCTGTGATAGCCTTCGTACAGCATTCAATATGGCCCGGCAAAACCAGCATCCGTATTATGAGTTCACCGTTTTTCTTGGCTTCCATGTGGTTTCTGGTGCAAACTGCCCAATAGTCTGGTGTGTCAGAAATCTTTTCAGCGCATTCACTAGGGCCATACTTGAAGTCCAGCAGGTAGACATCGACAAAGCCAGCGAGAAGTTGCGCGGTTTCTGCGCTGTAGTAACTGTTTGAATTCCAAACAATTGGGATGTTCGCGTTCACATACTTGAAGGTCTCTAACCATTGTGCAAGCCACGGAGTAGGTTCTCCACCGACAAGATTGGCGTTTCGGCAACCTTTCGCCTTCAATTCATCAATCTCTCTGGCCAATTCCTCGCAGTGGTAGACCTTGCCGTTTTCCATCCATTGTGAAATCGTCCAGTTTTGGCAGTGTTTGCATCGCATCGTGCAGCCCATGGTGAAAATTGTTCCAGAAGGCACGAGCTCTGGCTCTTCACCTAAGTGCTCAAAAATGCTTGACACAGCTATCTCTTGTCCACATAGGCAATAGCCAGTGTTCTTTCTTGTTCTGTCAATTCTGCATCTGTGATTGCAAAGGTGGCAGCTCCGTATGATCTTGTCTGCAATCGCTATTTTCAAATCCAAGTAGGATGCTTTTGGTGTTTGTATCTTTTTAGTGTCCTTACTGTCTGAATCAATTTCTCTTTCAAAACCGCAGAATGTCTCTGTTAGCGTTGCATGCATTCTCCAAAGCTCTGCCAAAGAGTCGTTTTCGCTGAACTCCGCTGGAAGTCTCTTGGCTATCATGAATTTTGCGAGTTTTTGGCCGTTTGCTATGTCGAAATATCTTCGCAGACTCTTCTGAACTTTTTTGTCTTTAGCCGCTGCAACGGCGTCTGGTCGCAGAAACATCCACATGGCAGCTTCAACGAGTAATGGATAGGAGCTTCAATTTATACTAGAAGATCCTCTGTTTAATGCGAGGGGATTGAAGGGAGAACGAGAGCTACGAGTTTCAAGAGAAGCTTGGGTCCATAGACAAATAAGATCTGCTGCAGTTCCCGTTCAAAGCTTTGTTATCCTTCCTAGAACAGAGTATATGGATACGCGGTTCCGCTCGCGTGTAGTTTGCCTTTGATTGGGATATCATGACCACAGACTGGGCAGCGCATGTCTCTTGTTAGATTCCACTTTGTTATCTCGAAGCCATAACGTTTGATTACTGGTTCGTTGCAGCTGGGGCAGTAAGTGTTTTCACTTGGGTGTCCTGGAACGTTTCCGATGTAAACGTAGTTCAGTCCTGCCTCTTTTGCGGCCACGTATGTTTTTTCTAGAGTCTCAATAGGCGTGGATGGTGTTATTGTCATCTGGTAATCTGGATGAAAGCGCAGCAGGTGAAAAGGTGTATCTCTGCCAAGATTGTCCTTTATCCATGCTGCAAGCTGTTTCACTTTGTCAATCGAGTCTCCAGATTTCGGCACCACCAGATTTGTGACCTCAATGTGAATGTCGTTCCGTTTCATCTCTCTCAAAGCCATGTAGATAGGTTCTACCGCTGGCACTGACGAGTAAGTCTTGTAGAACTCTGGATCTCCGCCTCCCTTGAAGTCGACTGTTGCTGCATCCAAGTATGGCGCTATGGTTCTCACCGCGTCAGGGGTCATGTAACCATTCGTGACAAAAGTGTTGAAGAAACCAACTTGCCTCGCCAGTTTCGCCGTATCATAGGCGTATTCAAAGAATATCGTTGGTTCCGTGTAGGTGTAGCTTATTCCTTGGCAACCGCCGTCTCGCGCGTTCTTAACGACTTGCTCTGGGGGAAAGTAGTGGTCGGTTATTCCTTTTTCTTGGCTTATCATCCAGTTGTCACAGAATTGGCATCGGAAGTTGCAGCCCATTGTAGCGATGGACAGGACTTGGGCTCCTGGGTTGAAATGTGAAAGCGGTTTCTTTGTTATAGGGTCAATGGAGGCTGAGATCGCTTTGGCATAGACAAGTGAAAAAAGGGTTCCTCCGTCGTTCTTTCTAACGAGGCAGAAACCAGTTCCGCCATCGTTGATAAGGCATTTTCTGGCACATAGATTGCACTTCACTTTTTTGTCTTCTGTCTTCTCATATAACATGGCTTCGTGAAGTGACGTTTATGGCACCTTCCTGCGGTTAGTTGTTTGCTTCTGGGCTATATGACTTATTCGTTTGCTGAGGCCCCCACGGCCTTCTTGATTTCGAAGACAAGGGGCGGGGAAGGAGTCTTCACGTCTAATTCTATTCCAAACAAGCGTTCTAGGAAGCCAGCCCAGATTTCAGATTCTCCGATGAAAGGCGTCTTTATGAGTATGTATCTGTCTTTCAAGTAAAAGTCTCCAAACCCTTGCACTCGCAGACGTTTGAAAACATCCTGCCATTTATCTCGGCTTGTGGTCTCAATGCCAAGGGTCGTTTCTAAGGAGACTCTAGAAGCATCACCCATTCTTCTGCCGATTTCGCGGTATTTTTCCTGTGGGGCACATTGGATGAGGATGCTGATCAATTCCGCATTTATGAACGCTATGCGGCTTATTCCACAATAGTATTCACCTGGAAAACGCCAGTCATAAATCATCATGCTTCTGTAGACATCGAGCATTTTGGAAATCAAAGGTTTGATGCCAGGCTCTTTTCCCTCTTTGATCAGGGAGTCAATGTATTCTCGTTCTTCTTTGTCTAGGATTATTGTAGTTCGTTTTGCATGATCGGCGTCTTTGCTTATCATCTGCTCTAGTCGTTTCTCTTTGTCCTCTTGCATACTAGTTATATCTCCCAGCATATTTTATATGCTTTGCTAAGCTGCCATACAGAACCGAACAACTTTTTACACGGTATTGTGATGTTTTAGATGCCGATGAAGAACTTGATTATCTGAAAAGATGATGTACTCTAGGGTATCGGAGGCAACATAAACATGTTCAGAGCCCTAGGTCAGAATCTTCTTCTTGACTAGATAGAAAATGATTGCCAAACCAATTATGAACAGTATAATTCCCGATACCATGGAAGTGGCGTAGTCTATTTTGAGGACACTGTTGAACGCGTAGACCATGTAGGTCGGACCAGCAAGGGTCAAAAAAGCCGCGAATATTATGAGAAAAGCGCTCCAGAACCCTGAAGTCAAATTGGTTTTTCCAGCAGCTTTGTTCTCTTCCTTGTCTTGAGCCATAACTCCCACGTTCCATGCTTCAGCGTAGATGTTGATGTTTTCTCTTATAACCCTTCCTTTACTTCATTGCCGAGGGCTTTCATTAGGAACTTGAAGACGGAAAAGCCTGCGCCGCGATCGGCTCGGAAGCCGCTTGTTGCACCCAACAGGCACACGCCATCAAGGCCGTTCTCTTTTGCAAGCCCGAGCATTAACCCTGTTGCCCCCATAATCCTGCCCTTGCTGTAGATTATTGCCCCCTTATCCATGAACTCCTGAGCCAGCCTAGCTGAGGTAGCTGCCACGTACACTTGCGCCTTTTCTTCTGTCATCGGCATTCCTCCTATAGTGACTATCAGGCTGCAACCATTTTTCTTGGTAGCTTCCAACACGTCAGTACAAATTGAGTAATGGGCAAGAACATCGTCAAAAGACGGTTGCGTGTCACCCGTCATGATTACGAAATCGTTCTTTTCCATAGGTGCAGCATAAAACTCGTATCTTGGCAAGTGACAGATCCCCTTCGGGCTCACTGAAACATAATCTGGAAAGGACGGTGAATAAAACTCCATAAAGGGCTTCGCGCTACAGAACTTTATCAAAAGGTGGGCCGCTATTTTCCCAACGTTCCCAAACCCTGGAAGCCCCTGCACAAAGATCGGATCTTCAAGAGTGGGCTTTGACAATTGACGGAAATATGACTTGTCCATTTACTGAACCACGTTCTCAAGTAATGTATGGACTACTAAAACGTTTTTACGATGAGAACGCTAATATACGATAGGAGAGTATTTTTAAAAAGCCTCAAGAAGATAAGCTGTGCATCATCGAACGAGAAGCGGGGTGGGGTAGCCAGGATTAACCCGCTGGGCTCATAACCCAGAGATCGGTTGTTCAAATCAACCCCCCGCTACTAATCTCAGAAGGACTTTCCTCTTCGTCAAGTTTGCCTATTGTCCTATTTTTACAGAATAAGCAAAAAGAAAAGGGGAATGTTGTATTCTTGTCTAGGGTTGCTAGAAGCATCCGTTGTTGGGGTCCTTGCTCTTGACAGTTACCTGTGCGAATCCGCCTATGAACCAAGTGTCAAAGTCCTTGTCGTGTAGCCAAACTGTAGCGAGGCCCGCCACCGGTGATTTGACATCAGTCATGCATTTGAGGCTGAACGTCGGTGAGGACCACAATGGGGTCGGGTTGGCGAAATAGACTATTTCAAGCGTGTAACATTCTGTCTTGCCGAAGTACACTTGGTAGCCGTCGACCAAAAGCTTGTAAGTTCCAGATCCTGCGTTGAGCATAGCCGCTTCTGGTGAGGCGCCGGTTGCTCCGTCAACATTGACCGTTCCATCGGGGTTCAGAATCACCAGGTCTAGGTCACTTGTCGCCCAGTGAGCCCAATCACGGTACCACGACAGGAATACGTAGGCGAACCCGTTGGCGTCGGGGACGTTGAATGTGTAGGCTTTCTCTTGGCCTGTTCTGATCGCTCCGCTTTTCGTGGTTATTTTTCCGTTGTAGACGTCGACCTGAGCTTCAGTCGGTGTTCCTGCATTGAATATCGTCACGTGGTTGCCCTGGCCCGTCACGCACACATTTGTGACTTCGATCACGAGTTGACCCACAGTTACGTTACTGTAGGCTGAGAAGTCTCCAGCCAGCACTAGTCTCACTAAGCCAGGTTGGAATGGTGCGTTTGACGTGTATAGGGCTTGTCCATCTCCTGTGAAGTACAGCTCGTAGAAGTAGTATGCTGGGTCGCCGCCTGCTGCAGTCACTCCGCCTCTTTCTGGAGTGCTTGCATAGAGTATTCCGTCGTCTCCCCACACTGGGTTCTGTTGGCTTGGGTCAGCAAGCTGAACGTTATTGAGTGTGACTTTCACCGAAGAAACGGTGCTGTCAACCCAGAACGAGTAGTACTTGTACTTGCCTGGCTCCAAGACTATGTTGTTCACTGTGGCTTTTCCATGGTCAAGGCTTATGGTTGATATAGGTGCGAACCACAAGCTGTCAATATAGTGGGGCCATGTCGTCGGAATAGATGTGAAGCTCGCTGATTTTATCGCATTCAGCGAGTTCAAGGCATTGATGTATCCTGCTCCTTGCTCCATTGCACTGAATCCGGAAATTGGCACCGCGCCATCGTATATTGCCAGCTTGATTTTGGCTGGACCCATGTTGAGGTGGTGCTGCTCAATGTACGAGTTCAGAAGTGCAGCTTCTCCTGCCACTTGGGGGCATGAGAACGACGTTCCTCCACCAATGTAAACATATCCATCAGCGTAGGGCCCTAGGAAACACCAATCACCTGTTGCAACGACTTCGGGTTTCACCCTGCCGTCGGCTGCTGGTCCTCGGCTGCTGAAGTCAACGATGGATTTATCGTCGTGTGGGTAGAAGTACGGTCCGATGCCTGGATAAGCATACAGGATGTCTGCGGCTACGCGTTCATGGATCGGGTCCATTGCAGCGCCTACGGCTATTGCTGTCTTGGCGCTTCCTGGTGATCCGACTTTCAGGGGAGCTGGTCCTTCGTTGCCGGCTGCTGTAACAACAGTTATGCCCGCGTTTGTTGCAGCGTCAACAAGCAGGTCTTCTGGGTCTTCGCCGTCCGCTCCGACTCCTCCACCGAGGCTCATACTGATGACGTTAACGTCCCTTGTGTGACTGAGTTTCATCTGGATTGCTATGTCAATGCCCTGCATTATGATTGATGATGGGGTGCCTGCGCCCGTATGGTCAAACACTTTGATGCCGTAGATCGAGGCTGCTGGGGCAATGCCCATGCAAGTCACGTAGATCCCACTGGAGTTTTTCACTGTGCCTGTTGGATCGTATCTGTAGATTGCATTGCCGAAACTGCTGGTTACTCCGAATCTCACTATGCCATGTGCAGCGAGGAGTTGTGCGCAAAATGTTCCGTGGTCGTAGTTTGTTGTTGCATTGTAGCCCTCGTAGGGTGTGCCAACGTCATAGCTTATGTCTACTCCGCCAATCACGTTCCCAACAAGGAATGGTGACGCGGACCAGACACCAGTGTCAATAATAACAACAAGGCTATTGTTTCCGAAGCCCGTATCGCTCCACACGTCTTCTGCATGTGTCAAGTATGCGTTTGTATAGATGCTTGGAGCTACTGATAGTATGTCAGCTATGGCTAGGGATTCAACATCCGAGTTGGCAAGTTCTGTAGAGAGCATCGGTTCGTTAGTAAACTTGTCAACAAGAGATGCGAATCTTGCGTTCTCCCCGATCGCGCCACTAGTCTGTGTGTCCGTCACTCTTAGCTTGTCCTCGAAGACGCGGACTACAGACTTGCTTGAAGCCAGATCTAGCAGCTTGCTGGTTGGAATGGAAGCCGCTACTGCCTCAACACTCTTATAGACTTGTGTCACCTGTCCGCCCAGCTCCTCAATTGTCTGAACGACTTGGGAGTTGTCTAAAGTCTGGACTATCACGTTCAATTGAGCAGTAGTCGCACTTGCAAGGGATTCTGCAAGTCCAGTCGTCAGTTTCTGAATAGACTCCATGTTTAGATTGGTCGCGTTGGCAACTGTTGGTGCAATTACTGTGAACATCGAAGCCAAAAGCAATGTCGAAAGCACTAGTCCTTGGATATTTATTCGTCTATAGAATATGTCATTCATTCTGCAAAACTCTCCTTTCTTTCCAATTTTCGGTGCAACTAATTACGCTCTGAGCGAATAAAAGGGTTGTGAAGAATACTTCTACTGTGTCTAAGCCTGTAATACTCGTCTGAATCAAGTCCTTTCAGTTACTTGTGCAAAAGATTTATGCTCGTTTATCTTTGTAGCAAGTCAGAGGGCATGTTTAGAATGGGTTTGGTTTTCGCTTGTATTTCTCCTCATGGAGGCGAGGTTATTCCTGAACTTGCTGGCGGGATGCTCGATGCTTTTGCTGAAACACGCAGGAGTATGATAGAATTAACCTCCATGATGAAGCGCCAGAATGTGAACACTATTGTTCTAGCCACGCCGCATAACCTGCGCTTGGAAGCAAAGATAGGGGTGGTGACAACGGAGTTCACTGAAGGATCCATCAAAGAAAATGGCAAGTCAGTAGAGCTTCGATGCTCTTGTGACAAGCAATTTGCGAAGGGCATCCTTGAAAAAGCCAGAGAATCGAAACTCCCAGTTGTGGGCGCCAACTATGGGACGAATGACGGCCCTGCCTCTTGCATGCCTATGGACTGGGGGGCTCTGATACCATTGTGGTTTTTCATCGGACAAGGCAAGGAAGATCCCAAGGTTGTACTTGTAACGCCCTCGAGGGAGATTCCTCTTAAAGAACTCGTAGAATTTGGAAATGTGATCAGTGATGCAGCTACAGCTTCGGGGAAAAGAGTAGCTTTCGTAGCCAGTGCTGATCAGGGTCACGCTCACAGAGCGGATGGGCCATACGGCTACAACCCTGCGTCAGCGGAATTTGACCAGCTTGTGAAAGAGGCTGTGCAGAAGAACGATCTGGGTCCTCTTATGAGGCTCTCAAAGAAGTTTGTGGAAGACGCAAAGCCCGATAGCCTGTGGCAACTGGCCATTCTACATGGAATCTTGATGCGTACTCGAATGGTTGGGCACATGTTATCATATCAAACGCCCACATACTATGGGATGCTTTGCGCTTCTTACTTGCCAACTGAGGGAAAATGACAGCGTAAACTAGGGAAAAACGAGCAGAAATCGATAATGGTCAAATATGCTTTAGTAAAAGCTTATCCTCTGCCTTTTTCTTCTTTCCCGAAGTACTTTGTCCATTTGAGCTTGCGTGCATCTCTCCCCATTTTCGAACTCTTTCGGCACTTGCTTGAGCAGAACCACAGAATTAACCCATCGTTCTTGACGTACATCATGCCTGTTCCAGCTGGAAATTCGCTGCCGCAAAACGAACATTTTTTGGGTTTGGGCAAAGATCTTCCCTCAGAGATTCTGTTCTTGTTTTTATCTTTTGATTTTCTTTGCTTCTCTTTCAGTCTCTCTGAGTATCAGGATATCTTGTGTGCGTACTGGCCCCTTAACGTTGCGTGTGATGATTCTGCCTTTGTCTTTTCCTTCTAGGATTCGGATCCTTACTTGTGAGATTTCGCCGGTCACGCCCGTTCGTGCAATGACTTGTATTACTTCGGCTGGTGTGAGTTCCTGTTCAGATGTGGTTTGTTTCGCCGTTTTTTCCTCTTTGCTCATCACTGAGGTCCTCGTTTAACCTGCTCGATTCTTGTGATTATTTCCTTCAGGAGTCCTGTTGCGTCTCCTTCTTTTATGATGGAGGCTGCCGCTGATGGAACATCGATGCCTAGGGCTTTTCCTATCTGTTCTTTGGTGGGAACGAAGATGTATGGGATTTTCCTTTCTTCGCATAACAGTGGCAGGTGTGCTACAACTTCTGGTGGGTCAACGTCTTCAGCTATGATTACTAGCTTCGCCTGTGCTCTTTCTATAGCTTTCGTTGTTTCGTTTGTTCCTTTTCTAACTGCGCCTGTTTTCGCAGCTATTTGCAGGGCTTCATAGGCCGCATCTGCGATCTCTTTTGGCACTTCGTATTTCACGTAAAACGGTTTGGACATAAGCCTCACCCTTTCAAATGCACAGTCTAATCCACCGTTCTTGTTTATGAAGGTTTCTACCTATAGTACATTAACATGTAATCTTGCTCTCTAGACTTAGCACATGTATCTTTTGCTTCCCCCACTTCCCAAAAAGCCTGACGTGAGACTATTTGGAATTATTTGTACAGTGCGGGCCGCGCGTTTCAGTCAGGAAAAACTAACTCGCAATACTTATAAAGTTAAAGCGACTTGAATCCAGATACATAACGGTGAAAAAGAATGAACGCATGGCAAACCATCTTGATAGTAGCTGTCCTTGCGACAATCGTAGTAGTTGCTGGCACTCTTGTGTACTTTGATTTCTTTGCGCGAAGTCGATTGAGAATCTCGACGACAACAAGTCTCTACGATACCGGATTGCTGGACGAAATAAAGACGCAGTATGAAGCCACCCATAAGGTTGACCTCAACATCATATCAGCCGGAACAGGCATCGCTCTCCAACAGGCACAAGCTGGAGACGCCGACATAGTGCTAGTCCACTCACCATCCCAGGAACTACCTTTTCTTACAAATGGCTATGGAGTCTGCAGAAGAATAATCGCTTGGAACTATTTCACGATAGTTGGCCCAAGCTCTGACCCAGCGAAAATTACTGGAGAAAACGCTACCCAAGCATTGAAGAGTATACTAGCCTACGGAAGAAACCAAACAGGTGGAACGATAGTGTGGGTTTCGCGAGCTGACGGCTCTGGCACGTTTACGAAAGAGCAAAGCCTATGGACTTCGGCAGGTTACAACCAGACGACAATATCTACCGAGTCGTGGTACGCAAACACAGGCTCGGGCATGGCTGACACATTGAATGTGGCTAACCAGAAGAATGCGTACACACTTTCAGATCTAGGCACGTACCTTAAACTGTCACAAGGCGGCATAATATCACTTAAGTCGCTCATATCAGGAGGGAAATCCTTGCTCAACGTCTATAGCGTAATGGCGGTTAACCCCCAAAAAATCAGCAATGTGAGCTTCAACGAAGCTATAGACTTCATCAAATGGCTGGTATCAGACGCGGGACAGCTAGTGATAAGCGACTATGGCAAAACTAATTATTCGCAGAGCCTCTTCTACGGCGCAGTTCAACCCCTAAAGGATAACAGCCCTCAGCCAGATGTTTCGTGGATACAGAGCTACGCCTTCTTCAACGGCACAGAATGCCCAATACAATACAGAGATGACCATCCAGAACTCTATCCTTAGAGGCAAAAGGATTGAACCCGATAATAGATGGAATAGTAAAAGCGCTACAGCTGATCTTTTCGGGCGACCCAACGGTCTACGGCATCGTCTACCGCTCCCTCTTTTTTTCGGGAATGGCTGCGATACTGGCAGCATTGTGGGGGACTCCCATCGCTATGCTTTTGAGTCTTAAAGATTTTCATGGAAAATCCTTAGTCAAAGGCTTTTTCAACACTCTAATAGGCGTGCCCACAGTGGCGTTAGGTTTAATCCTGTTCCTCATTCTTTCAAAAGCTGGGCCATTGGGCTTTCTGGGACTGCTTTATACGCCGGGCGCGATAATTCTAGGAGAAGCTGTGCTCGTAACCCCTCTGATTGTCAGCATTGCAACATCCGCCATCGAAGCTGTTGACCCCGAAATAATAAGCCTAGCTAAGACCTTGGGTGCTTCTGAGTCGCAAGCATCGATAGCAGTCCTAAAAGAAGCGATGAATGGAATTGTCTTGTCCAATATCGCTGGTTTCAATCGAGCGATAGCCGAGTTGGGCGTTGCCCTGCTGGTAGGAGGCAATATAGCAGGCTTGACCGATGTGCTGACGACAGATATTTCAAAGTACAATTCCAGGGGCGACTTCGCCATGTCTATCGCACTCGCCATAATACTACTCGCAATTGTCTTTGGTATAAATTTAATAATAGTCTTCGCCCGAAAAGTGACAATGCTATTCACTCTGGGCAGAATGCCTCAGTAAAGAGTGAGAAATGTTCTGTCGGAGGAAGAAGGTGACAGTACTAGCAGAACTTTGGAATGTAACGAAATGTTTCGCGAACAGGACAGTATTGGACGCTGTGACGTTACAAATCCAAGAAGGCGAGATACTAGCCCTATTAGGGCCCAATGGGTCAGGAAAAACCACTCTACTGAAAGTCTTGGCTTTCCTGTTAAAGCCCGAAGGCGGAAAAGTCAAGTTCCAAGGCGAAACAGTAATCGGAAAGAATTCAGAACGGATGCGGCTGCAAAGTGCAATGGTGTTTCAGAGAACCCTCCTTTTCAGCACAACTGTATTTAACAATGTCGCTTATGGTTTGAAAATGCGGAAAGTGCCAAAAAGCATCATCGAAGAAGAAGTCAGGAAGATCTTAAAACTCGTTAAGTTGGAAGGCTTCGAGAAGCGTTCTGCTAAAAAACTTTCTGGTGGGGAGCAACAAAGAGTGGCTTTGGCTAGGGCTTTGGTTCTGAAAACCAAGCTTCTTCTCCTAGATGAACCGACTGCTAACTTGGATCCGAAGAACGCTTCGATCCTTGAGGAGGCAATAGTCACTGTTAATCGTGAACTGAAGACCACGATCGTGATGGCTACGCATAATATGTTCCAGGCCAAAACTGTACCTCATCGAGTCGCACTGATAAATAATGGACGAATAACTGAAGTTGGGCTGTCAGGGGATATTTTTGGTAAGCTTTCAAAGAATTTGGCCAGTTTCGCAGCTGTTGACAACACTTTCTCGGGAACAGCGAAAATAACTGAGGCAGGCACAACAATTGTGGACGTAGGCAATGACGTATTAATCGAAGCAGCACTTCAAAGACAAGGTGAAATTTCCGTTTTCATAAATCCTCAAGACATAATCCTATCTAAAAGGCGATTGGAATCTAGCGCCAGAAATGTGTTGAGAGGAAGAATCACTCATATCTCGGACTTGGGTTCGCTTGTGAAGCTCACAGTCGATGTGGGAAAGCCTTTCGTGGTTCAAATAACCAAACGATCCTTTGGTGAGATGGAGCTTAATTTAGAGGCTGAGGTCTTCATTGCCTTCAAAGCTTCAAGCGTACAAGCTGTTTAGGTTACGAAAATAGCGCGTGCGAATGAACGAGTTTTTGCGGTCGAAACAGTGTTGTTTGAACTGTGCCTTTTCTACTTGGCAATCATGACCTCGGTGGCCTTGACAATGGCTTCCACGTCGTCGCCCACCTTGATCTTAAGGTCCTCAACAGATTCATTTGAGATCAGCGCCGTTACCTCAGCAGGCTGAGTCACCTTGATCTTCACAAGCGCCATAACTCCATCCTTCTTTACAACTGTAACTCTGCCCTTCAGGCGGTTCCTCGCACTAATCTTCACAACATTCACCTCCCACGACTCCTCATCAGAAACATATTTCTCCACACTACTGCTTATCCGATCATACTCACTCAACAAATGCCTCCCCAACTCGTTAAGTCTGGCACCGCCCCCACCAATCTTGCCACCCTTAAACGTTTCAACAACAGGCTCACCCATTATTCCCTTGACCTCATCCAGATAGTTCCAGACGTAACGATAGGACATCCCAAGCTTCTCCGCAGTCTTTGAAATAGACTGCAACTTATCAATTTGCTCAAGAATAGCCGCTCCACCTTTACCCAGAACCCGCTTACCCTCAAACTCGATCCACACCTTGCATGAAGGCTTGAACTTGGCATGCCGCGGCATTTCACAACGCATGTTGTCACCTCACACTTATAAGACCTGTCTCAACTAGGTCAAATAGCCAACACTAGTGAACAAACAGAATATCCGATGCACACTTAGGACTTTGACAGAACAAACCCTGAACCCAACATGAACACGCTTGCCAACAACTAAACCTTGCTCCAAAAAGCGCGCGCTTTTTCATTTGCAGAAATTCCATCAATGGTTGATGAAGAAGATTAACACATTTCAGTGTAGGCTGCATGTGCTGTTGGGAAAGGTTTAAATAAAGTGTTTTGTTCAAACATCCTACTTTTCGAGGGGAAACTAAAAGCGTGCAAAGATTAGGCTTAGTCCTTCATATAAGTCCAAGTCAAAACATCATACTGAAAGTCGAAGAACCCCCAAAAATCGGTGACACCGTTGTTGATGAGGACCTAAGGGTAGTAGGCAGAGTTTTCGACATTTTCGGTCCAGTCAGCTCGCCCTACGCAGTAGTGAGATCCACAACTCAGAAACCTGAAAAATTGGTGAATCATAAACTGTACGTGATCCCCTCAAAGAGGAGAAAGGAGAAAAGGAAAAATGAGTAATGATAAAGGTCACGAAGATCTGGACGTTGCGTTGGAGACACAGGACTCTCAGAATGCCAAGGGACAGCATTGTCCAGGATGCGGTGGAACGAGGCTTATGCGTGACCCAGAGGTGGCCGAAGTAGTTTGTATGGAGTGTGGTTTGGTTGTCGCGTCCAAGATACCAGATAGGGGACCAGAGTGGAGAGCTTTCGACGATGAGCAAAGGTCAAAGAGAACAAGGGTCGGCGCTCCATTAACGTACACTATTCACGACAAAGGATTATCAACGATGATTGACTGGCATGACCGCGACATATACGGCAAGAGCTTATCGCCTGGACAGAAAGCACAGGTTTACAGACTTAGAAAATGGCAACGCCGTATAAGAGTCTCAGACGCGACGGAACGAAACCTTGCGTTCGCATTGTCTGAAATCACAAAATTCGCCAACAACCTGAATCTTCCAAAAAACATCCTAGAAACTGCTTCGGTCATCTACCGAAAAGCGGTCAAAGAACGACTGATACGTGGAAGATCAATTCAAGGCGTAACCGCAGCAGCAATCTATTTGGCCTGTAGACAATGCGGATTGGCTAGAACGCTTGAAGAAATATCCCAATCATCCAGCGTAAACAAGAAGGAAGTCGGTCGCAGCTACCGTTTTCTGATCAAGGAACTTGACTATTCTATCCCGCCGCTTAGGCCAAGCCAATACATAACGAAATTTTCGAATCAACTTACCATGCAGGGAAAGGTCGAGGAGATCGCCCACAAAATCCTAGCAACAGCCAAAGAGCTTAAGCTAACTTCAGGTCGTGGTCCAACTGGAATTGCAGCTGCCGCAAGTTACATTGCTTCAGTGCTGACTGGTGAAAGAAAAACTCAGCGGGAAATCGCTGAGATAGCGCAAGTTACTGAAGTTACCATTCGGAATCGCTACAAAGAGCTCGTCGAACGTCTAATGTTCCAGATGTCAATCTGACATCTTCTATCCTTTTTTTATTATAAAGAGTGATGATTGTTTCAGGCCTTAAACTGGGTTTAAGCAAAACACATTTTAGACTCCGCACGAGATTATTGATCGAGGGGAGAATTTGGTTAAATGCCCAAGATGTGGGGCTGAAGTAACGAGTGCGGTCAAGACATGGCCTATTCCTTCTCGAAAGCCCATGCAGAAAGGCGAAGAACCAAAACTTGCTGGAATATTCGAGTGTTCAAGCTGCAAAGCTAGGTTCAGAGCGGCCGTAGAAGCTGGGGTTAGGACTGAAGAGACAGCAAATATTAAGAACATGGTTGAAAGAATTAGGGGCATAAAGGGAGAGCTGATGCAGACGCTGAAGAGTCTCCATGAAAAAATAAAAACTCTGGAAACTGAACGGGCCAACTTGATGATAGAGATCGACAAGTTAAGAAAAGTTGCCGAATCTAGAGCTACTGCCCTAGAGAGCGAGGTAGTTATGCTACGGGAAGAGGTCAAATCACTGAGAGACCTTTTGGGTTACGGGAAAGAATCAGAAGAATAATGGAAAGGTTATTTTCGATTTTTAAGTGGCGCTCAGAGAATCTGTTAGGGTGCTAATCCTTCAAGTACTTCTTGTAGTATTCTTGTGCTTTGGTCACAGCTTTTTCAGTGCTCTTCAAAATTGGGTATTGCGTTTTTGAAATTCTCTGGCTTTCGCCAAAGTATTCTGTCACTTTTTTCGTGTTTCTTTGGTAGATAGCTAGTCCCCCTGCGATATCGTACCAAATTCTGGCCCTCGCCAAGTTTTTTTCTTTCTCAAGCTTCTTTGCATTGTCAGCGGCGTCTTTGATGGGCGTATCAATCTTTCTGGGATCCAAAAACATCGTTTGGAGAAGGGCTTCATAGATTTCCTTGTCTCCTTCGCAAATCTGTTCAAGTTCGCTTACTCTAGTTACAACCTCAACAAGTTTTTCGTCTTTCTTATTTTCATGCTTTCCAAAGTTCACTGTTGTTCCTCCACCACATTGTCTCTATTTGAATTGACTATTAATGACAGGTAATTTTAAAGGTTTGTCCTCGCCTTAGATTCAGCTATGCCCTATAAATTCACGTTTGACCTTTCAAAGCTTTCGCGCTTCTTCTTCGAAGAGATGGCTAGGGTCGGCTATCAAAAGGGCATTCACAAGAAAATTGGCAAAACCGCGCAAGCCATGATAAGAAAGTTCAAAATTCAAGAGGCTACAGGTCTTAGCGTGTCGGATGCCGTGACACTTCTTCAGGACTTCATAGACTTGAACGCCAGAAATATCACGCAAAAAGAGAAATTCAATCGAGTCAAGAAAAGAGCACTCTTCCTGCCACACTGTTCAAGGAAATATATGGATAGCCACTGCAAGTCGACTTTCGACCCAACTGTTCCATCCTATATTTGCGCCGCTTGTTCTGAAGATTGTTTGATCAATAAGGCGACATCTATTGCTAAGAAAAAAGGTTACGATGTTTACGTTGTGCCAGGTGGCTCCTGTATTCCCAAAATCTTGAGAACCAGAGGATACGAGGGCGCCCTCGGGGTTGCATGCGGCGAAGAGGCAAAGCTGAGTACAGAGTTGCTGGAAAATATGGGGGTTGCTTGCCAAGTCGTTCCTCTAATAAAGAATGGTTGCGCAAACACTGTCTTCGAAATCGAAACCCTTTCTAAAACGCTCTGACAGCAAAAATGAGAGACTACTTTACGATTTCTCTCTTCTTCCAACGCAGGTTCTTGCTTCGACATTTCCTGCACTTCACTGCTGATGAAGCATTCCTTGCTCCGCAATGTCGGCAGATCTTCATGTGCAACCTATGTTCCTGGGCAAGAGCCTTCTTGAATGGATCCATTATCGGCATTTGCTAAGCCTCTATCTTCCACAATCAAAAACCCAAGATGCTTCCCGTGTCAAATATACCTTTTGCCAACGATGAAGCCTATGTTTGGCATTCTTTCACGTGGGGATAAGCTTTGCCAATAGCTCTGCCACATCACCGGGTTTTTCAGCTACTTTTACTCCAGCTTCTCTGAGAGCGCTCATCTTGTTTTCGGCAGTCCCAGCATTGCCCATCACTATAGCTCCAGCATGTCCCATGCGCTTGCCAGGTGGAGCCGACCTACCAGCTATAAAAGCTGCAACTGGTTTTGGATATTTCCTATCTGTAACGTATCTTGCAGCTAGTTCCTCAAGGTTACCGCCGATTTCTCCTATCAGCACCACGGCCTTGGTGAGTGGGTCAGCTTCAAACATTTCCAGTGCGTCTATGAAATTTAGACCGGTGATCGGGTCTCCGCCAAGTCCAAGACACGTCGATTGCCCAAGCTTCTTTCTTGTTAGGCTCGCGGCGATCTCGTACGTGAGAGTCCCGCTTCTTGAAACCATGCCGACGCCGCCTTGCTTGAATATGTGAGCAGGCATTATGCCAAGTTTGCATTCTCCTGGCGTTATTATTCCAGGAGTGTTTGGCCCGATTATCGTTGTCTTGGTTTGTTTTGCATACGCCATCAACTCAATGGCATCTTTGATTGGAATATGCTCGGTTATTATCACGATTGTTCTTATTCCATTTTCAATCGCTTCTAAAGCTGCGTCAACTGCGAATGGCGCTGGTACGAAGATTATTGATGCGTTTGCTGAATGCTTTTCTTTTGCTTCCTCAACTGATTCATATATTGGGACGCCATTTGTCTGAGTTCCGCCTTTTCCTGGGGATGTGCCTGCAACGATCTTTGTGCCATATTCCAGCATCAATCTAGTGTGGAAGCTTCCTTGGGTTCCTGTTATTCCTTGTACGATTGCGCGGGTATTTCTGTCAATTATTATTCCCAAGCCTAGTTGCCTCCTTTGCCGGTGATCTCAACGACTCGTTGGGCCGCTTCGTCCATGCTTTCAAGCACATGTATCCCAGCTTCCTTGAGTATTCTCTTTCCTTCTTCCTCGTTTGTGCCTACCAGCCTGATTACCATTGGTTTCGTTACTCCGACTTTTTCTTTTGCTTCAAGAATTCCTTTTGCGACTTCGTCGCAACGTGTTATTCCGCCTAGGATGTTGATGAAAAGGGTTTTGACTTTCGGGTCTGAGAGTACTATCTTAAGTGACAAAGCTATCTTTTCTGATGGTGCTCCACCGCCGACATCCAGGAAGTTAGCTGGTTTTCCACCATAGTATTGGATCGTGTCTAATGTCGCCATGACTAGGCCTGCTCCGTTGCCTATGACACCTATATCCCCGTCTAGTTTGACGTAGGCTAGGTCGCTTTTCATTGCCTCTAGTTCTTGCGGAGTGAGTTCGCTCTCTCCTTCTAGGAGCCTCTTCTTGAGTTCTTGATGCCTGAACAGAGCGTTATCATCTATTATTATGCGTGCGTCTGCAGCCATGAATTTTCCGTCGTTGGTTTCTACTAACGGGTTCATTTCGATGAGTTCCGCGTCATAGTCCATACCCACGTCGTATAGCTTCCCAAAGATTCTTGCCAGTTCAGAAATCTGATTGTCCACGTAACCCATTTTTCTTGCGATCTGTCGGGCTTGGAATGGGCGAAGACCAAGTTCAGGTTTCACTGGAACCTTTATGACTTTTTCTGGAGTTCTCTTAGCTATCTCCTCTATCTCCATTCCGCCAGTTGCAGATGCCACAGTGACATAGCTCTGTTCAGATCTGTCGGTTGTTATTCCAAAGTAGAGCTCTCTCTTGATCTGTATTTTCTCTTCAACCCATACGCTTCTGACCGGTATTCCTTTTATCTGCATGCGTAGGAGCTTCGAAGCGGCCTCTGCAACTTCTCCAACGTTGTTGGCAAAGAGTATGCCGCCCGCCTTTCCTCTTCCTGCGACCAAGACTTGGGCTTTGACCGCAAATGGTGGCTTGAGTTTGGCGGCGACTTCACTTGCTTGAGCTGTGCTTGTTGCTAATCCTCCTTGAGGCGTTGGGATACTGTATTTGGCAAGTATGGTTTTTGCTTCGTACTCAAAAAGCTTCAATGTGGCTCACTCTCACTTTATTGCTTCTATGGTTACGTAAGATTTCGTGTCTTGTATTCCTTCAATGGAATATAACTCTTTCAAAATCCTATCGAGTTTTTCTCGCTCAACTATTAAGAGCGCGTCGACATCGCCGGCTACTCTGAAAGCTCTTTGAACGCCGAGTTCCTTGATTTTGTCGTAAACGTTGATTCTTTTTAGAGGCGATATCTTAAGGAGTACAAACGCTGGAGATGAAGAAACACCAAGCCCGCTTAATCCTTTCTCAGTAACATCAATGAATCCTCTGCCTGTTCTTATGTAGTTCAGGTCTCTGAGCTTTCTCAAGTGGGCATTCAATGCTTGTCTGCTCACTCCTAGTTGTCCTGCCAACTCATCTTGCCTTATTCGCAAGCTGTAATTGGTCATAGGCTTACCTCTGTCGTAAAGCATTCTTAGGAGTTGCATGGAGCGTCTTGTCAAAGTTTCCATAATGGGTCCCCATGTTTGCTATTCTGTCAAGATTTAGCTTTGCGATAGTATGCGTTATTTAAACATTTGGCAACGGGTTCTTTTGTTTCTTTCAGCATTTTCTTGTAGGACATTATTGGGCAAAAACCTTGACCGTAACCTATTTATTTGCGGAGAAAAATTGGTTATGAAGCCTACAGAAAAAATGGAAAATAGGAGTAAGGCGGAACAATATGTCAGAAAGCAATGCAGTGTTAATCGGAAACAAACCGGTAATGAACTATGTACTGGCATGCATAACCCTCTTTCACGGCGGAGCAAAAGAAGTAAACGTTAAGGCACGAGGGAGATCCATAAGTCGAGCAGTTGATGTCGTTGAAGTCGTTAGACGTAGGTTCCTACCAGACGTAAAAGTAAAAAGCATTGGCATTGGAACACAGCAAATGACGGCCAGAACAGAGGGTGGCTCGCCTTCAAACGTCAGTACGATCGAAATAACGCTACAACGTTAGAGTAGAAACTACACATGAAATTCCAGAGCTTCGCTGCCCCTCCTTTATTTGTGGTAGAGGGCGTTTCCACAAGTGAAAACGGCACTTTGCAGTTTCTGTCTAAAGAGTGGCATACTATGCCAGAAGTGTTCAGCTAGACTTAAATCTGGAGAAATAAGTGAGCTAGACCTGAAAATAGCTCGTTCGTTGTTGTCATTGGAAGAAAAGTATCCTTCTCTTCAGAATGTTTGTTTTCATAAAGCCGTGGATGCGGGGAAAACTCTGGCCTTGATTGTGGGGCCCGGAGATGTTTCCAGACTTCTGGGGTATGGCGGCAAGATCATCAGAGCCCTAGGAGAGGAAACCGGCAGAAACATTCGAGTGTTAGAGCACGGTGGTGATGAGCGTAAGTTCTTGGAGGACTTGTTCGCTCCCTTGAGCATACTGACGATCAACACGATCTGGCTACCTGATGGAAGCACCGAGACTAGGGCCATTTTGAGAAGAAGGCGCTCATCGCAGTTGCCCTTTGATGTAAAGGCTTTAAAGGATATTGCCCTTAAGGTTCGCAACATGACTTTGCGGGTAGAGTTCGCAGACTAGATTGGGCGGTGGCCAGTATGGAGCTAGACTCGTTGGGAGATTGGCGCAGAACTCTTTATTCTACTGATGTAAAGCCCGAAATGGATGGCGAGGAGATCACTCTTTTCGGTTGGGTTCAGGAAGTTCGAGATCTTGGCGCTTTGCGGTTCGTGATATTGCAGGATCGAGAGGGTACCATTCAAATTACAATCTTGAAGAAAAAAGCGGCCGGCGAAGTGCTTTCGAAGGCAGAGACATTGCAGAAGAGATACAGCATAGGTGTGAAAGGGGTGGTCAAGAAGACTAACATGACGCCCAGAGGGATCGAAGTAATCCCGAAGGAGATCCGAGTCTTCAACACTGCTACACCACAGCTTCCCATCGATATTACGGGAAGAACACCTGCAAACCTAGAAGTCAGATTGGATGCAAGAGCACTAGACCTGTGCCAACAGGAAAACATCGCAGCTTTCAAGATTCAGCATGTGGCTGTTGAAGCAATACGCGATTTCCTTTTTGAAAGAGGCTTTCTAGAAGTGCACACTCCGCGAATCATCGGTTCTGCAACTGAGGGTGGAGCCGAGTTGTTCTCGATCAACTACTTCGACAGAAAGGCGTTTCTTGCTCAGAGTCCGCAGTTGTATAAGGAACAGCTTGTTATTAGTCTTGAGAAAGTCTTTGAGATCGGGCCATTCTTCAGGGCCGAAGAATCGCATACACGCCGTCACCTGAGCGAGTTCGTGTCAATAGACATTGAACAGGCATTTGCATCAGCAGAGGATGTGATGCAGTTGCTTGAACAACTTCTGCAACACGTTTGCCGAGGTGTCAACGAGAAATGCTCAAAAGAGCTGGGGACGTTGAAGTACAAGCTGAAGATTCCAGAAATACCGTTCAAACGCTTGACCTATGATGATGCTCTCCAGGACTTGAAGCGTGAGGGCATAGACATACCGTGGGGCGAGGATATTCCGACACCCGCTTGCCGAACTCTGGGCAAGGTTCACCCAGGTTTCTACTTCATAACTGACTGGCCCACTCATTCCAAGGCTTTCTACATCAAGCCACGGGACGATAATCCTGACCTGTGTGAAGGTTTTGACCTGATGTGGCGTTGGTTGGAGCTGGTTTCGGGTGGAACAAGGATCGCGTTCAAAGATCTTCTTGTGAAGAGACTGGAGGAAAAGGGTCTTAATCCATCGTCTTTCAAGTACCACTTGGATGCTTTTGATTATGGGATGCCGCCGCACGCGGGCTGGGCAATAGGCTTGGAAAGGTTGACAATGATGCTTACTGGGAAGAAGAACATAAGGGATGTTACTTTTTATCCGAGAGACAAATTCAGACTGACTCCGTGAAGATCCACGCTAACTTGTGTTGGAAGCTGATCTATGCTGTTAACAGGTTTCTTAGTAATCAAAAAAGGATTGTTTGGTTCCTCATGAGAGGAAACCATGAGGTTGTCAGCTTGGCGGCGGAGGCGGTGGGGGTACTGGGCCAGATGCAAATCCTTGTTTTACCGAAACAACTGTTGTTCCTGCGATGCGATCAGTGTATTTCTGGCGTGGATCAGATCCAGGCGAGGCAACTGCAATCAGCCAGTCTAACAAGAGGAAAAGCGGGTATATCTTGCTTATGTTCCGGATGAATGCTTTGTCAAATGCTACTCTGCCTCCACTCGTAGTTTGCACGTGTAGACCTATGATTTTCTTACCTAGTGTTGCTCCAGACGACACTTCCATGACCGTGAAATACAGGATCTCAAACAGGCCCATGACGAACGGTACAAAAAGCGAGTATCCCCATCCAAACAACCACCAAGCTCCGCTGAACAGTAATGGGAAGATTACGAACCACACAACGATGTAGGCTATGATACCCATTATTATGCTGTCAATGAATAGCGCAAGGAACCTCATTAGCCAAATGTTCATGAAATCGGGTTGTGAGCTACTTCCTGTCGACATTTTTTCATCTCGTCCCATATTTCGGTTCGACTTATTATTATTACTTTCTGTCCATACAGGGAAGATGCTCACTTACGGGTCAAACGCGTTTGTTTTGCAACTTGCAGTTCTATTCAAAATCATTAAAGCTTATTAACGGTCGCACATTATCTTGATGTGGAAGTATGAGATTATGGCCAAACAGTCAAAAGAAAAAAGCATAACTAAAGACAAGCTTATTGGAATGAAAGTCATCGATAGCAAAGGATCTATCGTCGGAACCGTCACAGACATCGGCTTCACAGTCGGAAAAGCTGGGACCTCTCTCATCATAGAAGACAAAGATGGAGAGACAAGAGAGGTTTCTTGGGAGAGCGAGGTTCAAGGAGCAGGCGATTTCGTCCTGTTGAAACCGCAAGCTGGAACACCCGTAGCGGTTGTGCCTCAGCAACAAGGTGCCCCCGTATGTCCGACATGCGGAGGTTCACTCACCTACGTTCAACAATATCAAAGATGGTATTGCTACAAGGATCAGAAATACGTTTGATCTCCCAGTTCCTTTTCTCTGTTTTTATCTTTGAAAACCATATCTTCAACATTGTTTTTATTCAGGATGATAGTTTTTTCAGGAAAAATGCTGTTTCTGTTTGTGGTGTTTACTTCCGTTTTCAGAATGGCTTGCATATCCTGTCAAGATTTGCGATTTCCTGATGCAAACGAAAGCCTACCTCTTCTACGGCAAGCCAGTGGAAGGAAGCGGAGACGCAGCTAGGATGAGGCGAAGCAGGGTCTTTAGGGTTTTAGGAACCAACTTCTATAGGATTGGACAGAATTAAAGAACTAAAGCGGCACCAGCGAAAGTCAAGGCTCCTCCGACAAAGCTTACGTATGCGCCGTAGGAAGCTATGTAATCTTTTGACCAACCCGTATATAATAGCGCGCCTGGACTTGCTATCCAAGCAAAAGCGCTCATCATTATCACGATTCCGCCTATCATGGCAAGCATCGGCGAAAACTTCTGCCTTTTTGCCTTGAAGAGCACCCAAGAGAGTGCTGCAAGGAGCAAACCTATCAACGAAAACCAACCTAGCATGTTGTTGATTCCGAGCACAAGACTCCATTCTCCAGAGGGAGGTCTCCACGTCCATTCTCCCCATGGAAGAAACAACCCTAACAAACCTAGGACAACCCCTGCAGCACTCGTGATAATCGAAACCCGTTTCGCTAACATGTTATCAAACTTGCCTGCAAATTCAAATATCTGTTGTTTTCGGATAGAATTTAACATTTTCGAACTGCGACATAACCAATGACGGCAACGTAGACGTGTATGACATGGCCATCCTGCAACGTCACATAGGACAACACTACCCATAGTCATAAACGCTCAGAACTGTTGAGCAAGATACCCCTTTTCCACCAGATCTCATTAAGGATGAGGAGTTGCCACAGAAAAAAGGGGGATTGTGCGGGAGAAGTCTCCATTTCCATGGAATTTATTCAAAAATGTGCCAAAAGCTGATAAACACCTATCCTCACTGCCAAATCATGGAAGACCAATTGAAGATCGCATGCGGAGTCTTCGCTGCAATCAACTTTGAAAACCGACCAGTGTTTCCATACATCTACTGGGGGCTACGGGCACAGAACCACCGCGGACACCAGTCCCACGGTTTCCTAACCTACGATAATGGAGAATTTCATGTTCACAGGAGCCTTGATCTGGTTCCAAAAATAAGAACAAGCGCAATCCAAGAGTGGTTCGGGCGGTTGCCGGGCCACGTTGGCATTGGGAACGTTAGATACACGACTTCTGGGAAAACAGATGAAGAGTCATTGATCAAGGGCACTCAGCCTGTTACGGCTTCGAAGGGGGGCTTGAAGCTGGCCGTTTCCTTTAACGGGAATGTTGCAAACACATTTCAGGTTAAGAAAGAGATAGGCACGGAGTTTCCGCGTTTCTCGTATGAATGTGATGCGGATTTGATCTGTTACAAGCTCATGATCGAACTTCTGCGTGGCAGCAACTTAACTAGGGCAGTCGAGAAGTGCATGTTGGATGTGGATGGAGCTTTCAGTGTGGCTGGGCTGACGCAGGATGGAGAGTTCTTTGCCTTTAAGGATCCACATGGGATAAGACCATTATGTGCTGGTCACAGTGAAGACGGTCAGACGTATGCTTTTTCATCAGAAACGGTGAGTCTGGACATAAATGGCTTTGAAAGGGATTTTGAACTGGAGCCGGGCGAGTTTGTGAAGGTTTCGAAGAATGGGTTTGAACGGCAGAAACTCGTCGAAGGCAAGAAAAAGGCTTTTTGCGCTTTTGAGTTTGCCTATTTTGCTAGACCTGACTCGCGGTTCGATGACAGGTACGTTTATGAGATAAGAGAGGAGTTCGGAAGAAATCTCGTCAGGGAAAATCCTGACATCGTCAAGAATGCCGACATTGTACTTTCAATACCTGAAACTGGTGACGACCCAGCGATGGGGGTTCATGAGGGCTCAGGGTTAAGATGGGAAAGAGCTTCACGTAGACATCGATACGTTACTGAAAGAGCGTTTCTGCTATTAACTAGGGAGCGGCAGTCGACTATCGACAGGAAGATCAACATTTTAGGGTCGAAAATCAATGGAAAACGCGTCATCGTAACCGAAGATAGCATAGTTAGAGGCGACACTACCAAAGTCATAATTGAGAAGCTCCGGAGAATGGGTGCAAAGAAGGTTTACATGTTCGTTACGTTTCCACGCATAATAGGCCCTTGCTTGTACGGGATAGACATGGCAACCTATGGTCAGCTCATAGGTTCGAAGCATGAACCTGAGGAAATAGCGAAGATCATCGGCGCGGATGCAGTATGCTATCAGTCGATAGAAGGCTTGGTTCGAGCAACGGGTTTCAAAAAGGACGAGTTGTGCATGGCTTGCGTAACAGGTCAGTATCCAACTCCGATGGCTCAGAAGATCGCTGACACTACGAAAAAAAGGTTCTTGGAAGGATATGAAGAGACTGGAAGGCTCTACGAGATAGAAGAAGCAATTCAAAACGTGTAGTGGCAAGTTAAATTAGGCTTTTCGGTTAATCAGTCATTCGGGTTGAGTTGGCCATGGAGAAGATTGGGGTTCTCGTAGTTTCCTATGGCTCAAGAGAAGTGGCCATGGTTGATGCTTTAGTCAGAAGCGGAAGTTACCGCGTGGAAATCTACGTTGCAGATAAACAGAGAAACCCTTTCAACTTGAAAATCGCTGCTAAACACGTTGTCATTCCGGATTTGAACGTAGAGTCCATTTGCCGATTTGCTGAAGCAAACAAGGATAGACTTAACTTTGGTATAATAGGTCCAGAGAAACCTATAATCGAGGGCGTCCGCGACCTTGTGGAAAAGCGAACAGGTATACCGATGATATGTCCCACAAAGGAGTACGCGATCGAAGATAGCAAAGTCCAGCAGCGACTGCTTTTCCAAAAAATAGTGCCAGAAGTAAACCCGCGCTTCAAGGTCTTCAACCCAAAAGAATACAAGAGTGTATCACAAGTCAAGAAAGCCGTTTACGGTTGGCTTGATGAACTCGGAAATAGGGCAGTTGTGAAACCAGACAAGCCAGCAGCTGGAAAGGGCGTAGGCGTTTGGGGCGATCACTTCAACAGCCGAGACCAACTCTTCGACCATTTTATGTCAAACTACCAATTCGGTTCAGTTATCGTAGAAGAAAAAGTTGAAGGCGAAGAATCAAGTTTTCAGGCTTTCTGCGACGGGAAACATCTAGTTCCTTTGCCTGACACGAGGGACTACAAGCGAGCTTTTGATGGTGACAAAGGACCGAACACGGGGGGTATGGGTTCCTACAAGAACACTGGAGATGTGCTACCTTTCCTAACCAGACAGGATAGAGCCAAGGAGCTTGAAATCGTAACCAGAGTCTTTGAGAGATGGAGAAGGAAAGATGACGAGAGTTTACGTGGTGTGCCTTTGTACGTGGCATTTATGCATACTGGTAAAGGGCTGAAGATCCTTGAAAACAACAGTCGCCCAGGCGACCCAGAGATAATAAACATCCTGCCCATTTTAAAGGACGATTTCATTGATGTCTGCTATAAGATGTTGGAAGGCAACCTGTTGCGTGTCGAATTGGAGAAAGCTGCAACAGTAGTCACGTACAAAGCTCCGCCAAGCTATGGTGGATACCTAGATGCCTTCCCAAACCTCGTGGTCCAAGAAGAGATTGATAAGCCTGTTAATCTATCCAAAGCTAACGAACTGACGAAGAAACATGGTGACAAAATCCGTGTTTACCCTGGTTCAATGGAGATGCGTGATCGTGAGACTTATGCTTTGAAGTCCAGAACCGTTTGTGTTGTGGGCGTTGGTGGAGACATCGAAACAGCCAGATGCCTGTCTTTAGAAGGATTGGAAGCTATCGAAGGCGGAGCGCTTTGGTACAGGAGAGACGTAGGATTGAAGCAAAACGTTGAAAAAAGCATACAGCACATGGCAAGAACTAGAGGAGCTACTGAGAATCTAGAGAGCAATCTCAGCAACGCTTAAAGTCTTAAATATGCTTAAATAGGAAATATGCATTGGCAAATCGTTACTCAACAGTTCGAGAATACAGGGATCAATGTTGCAAAACGGAAGACTAAAGAAGATATTTGTGTCTGATTGTGAAGGGCCACTTTCTACTAATGATAATGCTTTTGAAGCTACTGCTCATTTCATCGAGAACGGAGATAAGCTGTTCACTCTGTTGAGCAAGTATGACGACATTCTGGCGGATGTTGTTAGGAAACATGGCTATAAGGCAGGTAACACTCTAAAGCTTATACTGCCTTTTTTCAAGGCTTATGATGTTACTGATCAAGAGTTGAGAGATTTCGCTTATGAAACTGTTCGACTTGTTCCTTGCGCTAAGGACACCTTACGTTTTGTGAGAAACATTATGCATGCTTTCATCGTTAATACGGGATATGAGCACTATACATTCGCATTATGTGATCATCTTGATCTTCCGCATGATCATGGATACGGAACAAAACTGCAACTAGACAAATATCAAATAGATGAAGCTGAAAAACATGCTCTTAGAAGAATAAAGGACAAGATAGTCGCAATGCCGATGATAACAATCCCAGAAGGGGTCGAATCTATTGATGATTTTGCAGAACAAGATCAAGAAACCATAAGAGAACTTGATGAAATTTTCTGGAACGTGATTCCTAGCCTGAAGTCAGGTCAAATACTGAATGAAGTGGATCCTAGAGGTGGTTGGAAGAAAGCCGAGACTGTGAAACACATAGTTGATACGTTAGATGGTAGCTTGACTGACACATTGTACACTGGAGATAGTATTACTGATGCCGAAAGCCTGGAACTGGTTCGAAGAAACGGTGGACTTGCCGTTTCTTTCAACGGGAATGAATATGCTATTCGAAAAGCAGATATTGCGGTCTTGTCAGAAAGTACTGCAATAATATCCATAATTGCAGAAGCCTTTAATCGATTCGGTAGGGAATATGTTTTGGAACTTGTGGAAAGCTGGGATAACTCAACTCTGGAGAAATGTGTTACTAGTGTTGGTTTAGAGGACAAAATTGCTAAACTATGCTTAGAAAGTTATCTTCAGATTGAAATGATAGGTTCTCAGAATATTGGTAGATTGATAAGAGAAAGCTGTACGATAAGAAAGAAGGTTAGAGGGAAAGCCATAGGCACACTAGGATAGAAACTATTAGCATTGATCATGATGTCTGTTTCTGTTGTGAGGATTTCGATCGTTGGAATATAAATGTGTAAAATGAAGATTGATGATACTTACGCTGAAGCCTTTGACGGGCTCTATTGCAGGCTAGTAGTCACTGCAGACGACGAGGAGACCCTGCAAAGGGCGGCTGAAGATGCCACTGCAACCCCATCAGGGGTCATTGGAAGGCTTGACAACGGAATAGAAAAATGGCTTCTTGAGAAAGAAACCCCTGACAAGCGAAAAGGGGCTATTCTCCAGTTTTGGAAAGGTTTCGAAAAAGGAAAGCCAATAGAAGATATAGTCAAACGCTTTGAAAAAGAGCTTTCCTACAGAATCCGTCAGGACATTCTCGTTAAACCATTCACCGCTGTCTTTGACGCTTTGACCGTGAAGCCTGAAGGAAAAATAGACATGATGGAGCGGGTTGGACACTGCGGCGACGGATTCGAATGGGAAGAACGACGTTACGGCCGCAACATGATTATTGTGCCGATCATGGTTCCTGACTTTCTCATCGAACGATATGTCGGGTACGCGCGTGGAATATCAGGCGGCAACTTCTGGATAATGTGCGGAACCAAAAAGGCCGTCAAAGAGGCTGGGGAAAAAGCCTTAGAGGCAATACATAAGGTCGAAGGCGTGATCACTCCGTTTGATGTTTGTTCAGCAGGTTCAAAAACTGAGACGCGCTTTCCTCTAATAGGGCCAACGACGAACCATCCCTACTGCCCATCACTCAAAGAAAGACTCGGCAAGGATTCAAAAGTGCCGAAGCGGGTCGGCTACATTCCAGAAATAGTCATCAGCGGTGTCTCGATGCAGGCAGTAAAAGAAGCGATGAAGGCTGGCATTAGAGCGGTGCAGAGCGTTGATGGCGTAGTCGGTGTCTCGGCAGGCAACTTTGGTGGGACACTGGGTGATTACAAGATATACCTGCGCGAGTTGTTCCGATGACAGTTTTCGATGCTATCGGTTTTGGCGCTTTGAACGTTGACAAGCTATTCAGAGTGAACCGTATTGCTTCTGCTGAAGAGGAAAGCTGCGTTACTGACTACGCAGAGACTTGTGGTGGGTCAGCGGCAAACACGATAGTGGGGTTGGGTAGACTTGGCTGTAAATGCGGTTTCATCGGAAAGGTCGCAGATGACCGCGAAGGAAAGATGCTTCTTCAGGATTTTCATAAAAACAGTGTCGACACGGAAGGCGTGACACATGCGGGAACTGGACGGAGCGGAGCTGTCATGGGCTTTGTCGATGCGAAAGGACAGCGCGCATTGTACGTTGATTCTGGCGTGAACGACACAATCAGCTTTGAAGAAGTGAACACAGAATACGCATCCAACACAGGTTTTCTTCATCTTACCTCGTTTGTTGGAGAGAAGTCTTTCAGAACTCAGGCAAGGTTGTTGACAAAGCTTCCGGAACAGGTTAGGGTAAGTTTTGATCCGGGCGCACTTTATGCTAGGTTGGGTTTCGCGAGGCTTGAACCCATGATTAGAAGGGTTTTTGTGATTATGCCGAATTTTGGGGAGCTTAGGCTTCTGACTGGCAAGATTGATTATCGCATGGGCGTCAAGTTTCTGCTTGAAAAAGGCATCAAGACTGTGGCTGTCAAACTTGGCAGTAAGGGTTGCTACGTAAGTGATGGTGAGGAGAGCCATCTAATAGAGCCTTTCAAGGTCAAGGTTGTAGATACCACTGGGGCAGGTGATGCGTTTTGTGCTGGTTTCCTATACGGGCTAGTAAAAGACAAGAACCTTTATGATTGTGGGAGAATCGGCAATTTTGTAGCGTCAAGATGTATAATGGAAATGGGTGCTAGGGCAGGGCTTCCACGTTCTAGAGACTTAAAGCTTCTTGGTTAGGTATTCAGCCATGCTTTCGAAAACTAGTTTTCCATCTCCATATCCTGTTGTCTGCGTTTGTGTGGTCCAGTCGGGTTGTTGCCACCAGTAGACTGCTCTTTCGGGATGAGGCATCAATCCCAGTATTGTTCCTTCTGAGTTGCATATTCCTGCTATGTCGTGGAATGAGCCGTTTGGGTTCGTTGGAAACATGCCTTCAGCGTAATCACCTTCCTTGTTACAGTACCTGAAAACCATCTGATCATTGTCGTTGAGTTTTTCTAGTAGTTTCTTCTCTTTTTCTTTTGCGAATAGGAACCTCCCCTCGGAATGTGCAACAGGCATGTGGAGAATCTTGTTTTTCGGGATCTTGCACGTGAACACGCATTTGCCTCTGTTTTCTTGTTTAATCGAAATCCAGCGGCAATTGTATCCGGGTGGAATGTTCGTTGCTAAAGCGGCTTCTGGGTATGGACTCATCGCTTCAAAGCCGGGTAGTAAGCCGGCTTCGACGAGCACTTGGAAGCCATTGCATATGCCTAGGATTGGACGGTTTTCATCGACAAAAACCTTCAAGTCATTGCCCAGCTTCGCTAGTATCCATTTTGCCCATATTGCTCCAGCTCGGACATAGTCGCCGTAGGCAAATCCTCCAGGGAAGACTAGCGCATCATAATCAAGAAGTTTGCGTTGCTTGACCATTTCATTTACGTGCACGATCTCGGATTGAACGCAGGTTTCTTCAAGGGCGCGTTTTGTTTCTGCGTCGCAGTTTGTTCCGCCTACACGGAGGACGCAGATTTTGATTTCTTTACGGTTCATAGTTCAAGCCTCACCTGTTTGACATGTTCTTCCAATTTGCGAGCAGATCAATAAGTGAAGCATCAACAGCAACATTGCCATTCAGCCCACGGATGCACAGACTAGAGCCCTTTGAAACTTTCCCTATCTCCGCGCACATTTTCCCTCTCATTAGAGTCTCAAAATCATGCTTGTTTCTCTCTGAGACCTCTGCTAAAAAGCGGCTGTTTGACTCAGAAAACAGGACAAAATCGTCGCGGTTCAGGTTTTCATTTGGAACGTTGCGCAAGTCCAGTTCCATGCCATATCCTCCAGAGAATGCCATTTCAGCAGCAGCTACGCCTAGGCCTCCTTCGGACAAGTCGTGGCACGCTTTCACAAGTTCTTCATCGATCGCTTCCGTGACTGCGTCCAAGTTTTTCTTGGCTTGGTTGAACCTGACTTCGGGTACTGTTCTTCCAAGATGGCTCTTGAGTTTGTAGTATTCTGAGCCTCCTAACTCTGGGTAAGTCTGTCCTACGATGTAGATCGAGTCCTTTGGTGCTTTGGTTTCCATGGAAATGGCTGAGCGGATGTCAGGAATGATGCCTAGCGCTGTTATTAGTAGAGTGGGTGTTACGGGGCCAAGTGGGGACTCGTTGTAGAGGCTGTCTTTTCCAGAGATGAACGGTGTTTCAAATGCTGTGGCTGTGTCGTAGCATGCTTTGCAAGCTTGGACTAGACTGCCTAGCCTTTCTGGTTTTTCTGGGTTGCCCCATGTGAAGTTGTCCAGTAAAGCTATTCTTCTGCCTCCGACTGCCACGTTGTTCCTTACGGCTTCGTCAATTGCTGACGCAGCCATCCAGTACGTATCGACCTTTCCGTAGTTTGGGTTCATTCCGCAGGAGATCACTATGCCCTTCCAAGAATGATCTATCGGTTTCAGTATGGCCGCATCATTGGGGCCGCCGTGTTCACCTTGTAGAGGCTTTATGACCGTGTTACCCTTTACTTCGTGGTCGTAAGTGCGTACTACATTTTCTTTGCTTGCGATGTTTGGTAAAGACAGAAGTTGAAGAAGTATCTCGGTCAGGTTCTTCGGTTCTGGAAATGATGGCTCGCTGAGATTTGGTGGCTCGTATTTTGCTATCTTTGTGCTTTCTGGCGGATCAAAAAGGAATTCGATATCTACCTCCGTGATCGTCTCGCCTTGATAATGGATCCGCAGAATTTTGTTTGCTGTTAATTTTCCGATTGCGGTGGCTTCAACGTCTTCCTTTTCAAAAATCCTTATGATATGTTCGAGTTTTTCAGTTGGCACTGTTAAAAGCATTCTCTCCTGCGATTCTGAAACATAGATCTCCCATGGTGCCAAATCATGGTATTTCAGCGGAGCCTTTTCAAGCTGTATGGTTGCGCCGCAATCGAACCTCTTCGCTGTTTCTCCTACGGCTGACGATAATCCACCGCCGCCCAAGTCTGTTACTGAAGAAGCAAGCTGTTCGTCTCGGATTTCGATTATGGCTCTTTTCAGTTTTTCTTCCTCGATAGGGTTTGCGATCTGGACAGCAGGTCTGGAGACTTCCTCAGACTTCTCTGTTAATTCAGCTGAGGCGAACGTTACGCCGTGGATGCCGTCTCTACCTGTTTTTCCGCCTGCTAAGATGATTATGTCGTTTGGTTTGGCGGTTTTCCTGAACTTTTTCAGTGGAAGCAGTCCTATGCATCCGCAGTAGACGATGACGTTTCCGACGTAGCTTTCGTCGAAGTATATTGCGCCGTTCACTGTTGGGATTCCCATGTTGTTTCCATAGGTTCCGATGCCGGCTACAACGCCCATGTAAACGTACTTTGGATGTTTCACTCCTGGCGGGAGTTTTCTGTAATCATAGTCTAATGGGCCGAAGCCCAAGACGTCGGTGCAAGCGATTGGGTCAGCCCAGACGCCAAGGATGTCTCGTATCACTCCGCCTACTCCTGTGGCTGCGCCGCCAAAGGGTTCAACTGCAGACGGGTGGTTGTGGGTTTCAACCTTGACTGCTATTCCGTAGCCCTTGTCAAATTCAACTATTCCTGCGTTGTCTTCGAAGACTGAGAAACACCACGACGGTTTGATTTCGTCTGTGGCTTTGGCTATGTATGTTTTGAAGAGGCTGTTGATTGTTTTTCCGTTGAATTTTACTTTTCCTTTGAAGGTTTTGTGGTAGCAGTGTTCTGACCATGTTTGTCCTATTGTTTGGAGTTCTACATCCGTTGGGTTTCGTTTTTTTGCTTTGAAGAAGGCTTTGATTGTTTTCATTTCTTGTAGGTTTAGTCCTATTGCGAGTTCTTGGCTTATTTCTTCAAGTTGTTCGTCTGAGGCGTCAAGCATGTTTATTTCAAACAGCGGAAAGGGAGTTTTCATGCGGATGTAGAGGTGTTCTTTCATTTTTCTTCCTCAATCGTAACTGAGTAATTGTCTTTTGTGGGGTTTGCGAGAAGTCTCTTGCACATTTCGTCAGCTTGGGTTTCAGCTTGTTTTTTTGAAGCTGCGTCAAGAATAACGTTGTAGACCTTGCTTACGTTGACAGTTTCTGTCTTGTAGCCAAGCTCTTTTAGCAGTTGCCCTGTGGTCTCGCCTTCAGGATCACTGTGTCCAGGCTTGAGCGCTACTTCTATTCTTAAGCGGTACTTCATGGGTTCAGTTTGATTTCAAGGAATTTAAGCACTTTCGTCAGCAAGAAAGCAAAGGACCTATTTCAGCACGATCTTGTTTTTCTTGTACAAAATTTTGATTCCAGCCGAACTTGTCACTTGTCCTATCTGTTCAGCGTGGACTCCGGCGCTCTCCAATAGGCTTATTGTTTTGTCTTTTTCTGCTTTGTCGACTGTCACCGCGAATCCCCATCCCATGTTGAATGTTCTGAACATTTCTTCATCGGTTATTGTGCCCCCGAGGTCTGAGGCTGTCTCCTGAATGAGTTCGAAGACGGGTTGCGGTTTGAAATTGCTGAACTCGAAGCCTATTCCCTTTGAGAACTTTGTCAGTCGATCAAACTTGGCATATCCTTCGCCTGTTATGTGCACTGCAGCTTTCACTTCAATTTCCTCAAGAACCCTGAGTAGGGGTTTCACGTATATTCTGGTTGGTTCCAAGACTTCATGGACTATCTCCCTTTCCAGCTTCTCTGGCGTATCATGTGGCTCGTATTTCCCGCCCCACTGTTTTAGCAGGATTTTTCTTGCCAGTGACATGCCATTGCTGTGTAGCCCTGAACTCCGCAAGCCTATGATGGAGTCGCCTTTCTTCACGTTTTTTCCCGTGATCAGTTTTTCACTGGTCACTTCTCCTATGGATGCCACAACCATGTCGAAACCCTTGCCTTCGACTAGGCCTTTTATGAGTTCAGAGACGTCTCCTATCTCACCGCTGGGAACAACGCATCCAGCTTCGGCCGCTCCTTTCACCAAGCCTGCCATCCATTCTTTGACCAGATCAGGATCAGAGACTTGTGCATGAATGTTATCAGCAATCGCCAACGGTCTCGCTCCAGAACGTATAACGTCGTTAACGACCATGGCAACGCCGTCGACACCAATAGTGTCGTACTTATTGGCGAGTTGCGCGACGAGTACTTTTGTGCCTACACCTTCGATTTGCAGGTCTAGGTAGAGTCCTTTTCCAGTCGGGAAGATGTTTCCGTAGGGAAGCTGAACTATCTTGCCGTAGAAACTATGCTTGTAGGTTTCCTTGAGGAGTTGCAGTGCCTTTTTGGACTCTGTTCGCATTTTCCTGTCGACGCCAGCCTTCGCGTAAGTGAATTCTCTTGGCAACTCTGTCTCTCCTAAGTGGGGTTTACGGTAGATTTGTTCTTTTGGGGATGGAAATAACGGTTTTGCACTCGTTACTGTTAAGGTCTAAGAGATATGATGCGCAATGTTGTTAGGTCGTAGGTGTTTGATAGAAAAACAAATATTCATCTTGTCACATAGTATTCTTGAGGGGTGGCTGGTATGTCATATTTCGGGTTGTTTGAGCTTCCTCAGATAATTCGTTCCTTCAAGTACAGGGATCGAGGCGGAATAATCTGCGACATACTGACAACGTGTAGGAGTTCGCAAGAGGGTCGGAAGAAAACTCAGATAATGCAGAGCGCAAACCTGAACTATATTCAGACAAGGAAGTACCTTGGCTTCATGATCAACTGCGGTTACATTTCGGTTACACAAAAGGAAACTTACATGATAACAGCTAAAGGTTCAAAGTATCTGCAGATGATCCAGATACAAGAGCTCACACACATAAGATGAGTAGGCTTAATCCGCTAATCCCTTTTCGAAAGCCAACAAATTAGTAGCAGTCGCCTTCTTAGGAACCGAGCTTTCTATTGCTTTCTCCATGGATTTTTCACTGACAACTTTTGTGGCCTTCGTCAAAGCGCCAAGCATGACCATGTTTGCATAGAGTTTTTCGCCGCAGGATTTTTCAGCTATTTGTGTGGCTGGGATCCTGACTACAGTGGCTTTGGTTTCTGGCATGCTTGTTACGTTGCTGCTGTCTACTAACATTGTACCGTTTTCTTTGAGATCCGCGATGTTTTTGTCAACTGCTTCTTGGTTCATGGCGATTAGTATGTCGCATTTTCTGACTAGTGGGAAGCCTATTTTGTCGTCTGATATTATCACTTCGCTCTTTGTGGCGCTTCCTCTTGCTTCAGCTCCGTAGGTTTGTGTTTGAACGGCGTTTTTTCCATCGATTACGGCGGCCTTGCCGAGTATTTGTCCTGCTAGGACCATGCCTTGTCCTCCGAAGCCGCTGATCCTGACTTCAATCTTCAGTTTCCTGTGCCTCCTTTATCGTGTTGTACACGGTTTCGACGAGTGTTGGTCTCATTTTCCGTGGGTACTCGCCGACAACAATTTTCTGGGAAGCTTCTTCATCGCTCATTTTTTCTGCTTGTTCGATTGGCACGGAGTTTTCTTTGAACCATTTCAGCATTTCTCCTGCGTCTTTGAATCCTGCTCTTCTTCCGAAGGCTGTTGGGCATTGGCTTATGACTTCGATGAATCTGAATCCTTTCATTTCTAGTGCTTTTTTGATGGATTCTTTGAACTCGTTTACGTGGATTGTTGTCCATCGTGCTACGTAGCAGGCTCCTGCTGTGACGGCTAGTTTTGCGGCATCAAGTGGGTATTCGAAGCTTCCGTATGGCGTTGTCGTCGTTTTTGTTTTGAATGGGGTTGTAGGTGCGACTTGTCCTCCTGTCATTCCGTAGACCATGTTGTTGACCATGATCGTGAGGATGTCTAGGTTTCTGCGTGCCGCATGTATGAAGTGGCCTAGTCCTATGCCGACTATGTCGCCGTCGCCGCCGAAGACGACCACGTTGACGTCTGGGCGGACGAGTTTTATTCCTGTTGCCACTGGTATGCTTCTTCCGTGAAGGGTGTGAACTGAGTCTGCTATGAAGTGTGGGGAGGGAATCCATGCGGAGCAGCCGATGCCGCTGCAGAAGACGAACTTGCTCAGGTTTTCGTGGCCCAGTTCATGAACTGCTCTCAAGAAGGTGTTCGAAACCGTGTATGCTCCGCAGCCTGCGCAGAAAGGTGGCTTTATGTTGCGGAGGTATTTCTGTGCTGAGAAGGCTTCAGTCATGTCTCTTTTTCACCTCTAGAATTTTGGTCAGCAGTTCTTCTGGTGTTAGGAGTTCGCCTCCTCCGATCTTGTTGAGCGGTGTTACGTGTGTGCGTCCTTCGGCTGCTCTTTCCACCTCGTAGAATAGCTGTTTGAGGTTCATTTCTGGAACGATGATGGCTTCGGCTGTTTCAGCCATTTTCCTTATGATTCTTTCTGGAAAGGGCCAGAGTGTTCTGAGTCTTATGAATCCTGTTTTGATTCCTTTCTTCTGCGCGTTTTCGGCGGCTTCGTAGATCGATCTTGACGTGCACCCGTAGGAGACTATGCCTACTTGGCAGTCTTCAATATTGTAGCTTTCATAATCCGTGAGTTCATCCACGTGGTTCTGTATTTTGTTGTTGAGTCTTTCTACGAGTCGTCTGTGGACTATTGGATCGGCTGTGACTCTGATGCCGTATTCGTCATGCGTGGACCCTGTCACAACCACGTTCAAGTCTTCCCCGACGGACGGCATCGGAGGCACTTCTTCCAGCCCGAAGAAGGCCTTGTCTCCAGCCTTTGGTTTTTTGCGGTTTACTATCTCCAAGGCTTTCAGTGGGGGCAGGATTACTTGTTCTCTCATGTGTGCTGTTATCTCGTCAGCAAGAAGTATGACTGGCGTGCGGTATTTTTCTGCCAAGTTGAACGCTCTGATGGTTAGGGTGAACAGTTCTTGAACCGAGTTTGGCGAAAGAACGATGGCCGAATAATCTCCGTGAGTGCCCCATCTGGATTGCATCACGTCGCCTTGCCCGCACTTGGTGGCTTGTCCCGTGCTCGGTCCTGCTCTTTGAACGTCCACTATCACGCATGGTGTTTCAGTCATGAAGGCGTAGCCTATGCCTTCCTGCATTAGGCTGAAGCCGGGTCCGGATGTGGCGGTCATTGATTTGGCGCCGGCCCAGCTTGCGCCGACTATGGCTCCTATCGAGGCTAGCTCGTCTTCCATTTGGATGGTGATTCCGCCTAGTTGCGGGAGTCTTTTCGCTAGGTGTTCTGCTATTTCGCTGGAGGGTGTTATTGGGTAGCCGGCGAAGAATCTGCATCCTGATGCTATGGCGGCTTCAGCGCAGGCTTCGTTTCCCTGCCAGAAGAGCACGTTTACGGTTGAGTTTTCTTTCAATGAGGGTTCCTTCTCGGTGTTTCTGGGTTAAGGCTTCAGGGTTTAGCCTAAAAGGTTTTATCCTTTCTTTCTGCAAATAATGTTTCAGAAAGGTTGAAGGAAAAATGGACGAGGCAATTGTTGATTATGCTTTGGATTATGCACAGGGCAAGAAGGTTGATTATGCTGAGGTCAGGGCGCAGAGTCAAGTGCAAGATAGACTGATGCTGAGAAACGGCACGTTGGAAGCGTATGTTTCTGGTGTGGACAGCGGTTTTTGTGTGCGGATAATCGCGGGGGGCGGAATCGGCTTTGCATCGACGAACAAGTGGACGAAGGAGGAGGCTAAGGAGATTGTGGACTTGGCGTTCAAGTACGCGAAAGGGGCGAAGCGGAAGGAGAAGCTGGTTTTCGCGAAGGAAAAAGGTGTCAAGACAAAGTGGGTTGTTACACAAAAGAAGAAGATAGAGAATGTTTCTCCTGAGGAAAGGATTTCCGCTCTTTCAGAAGTTGACAAGGCTTTGGCTTCTTGTGGAGTCAAGGTGCCGGCAACGGTGTCTCAATGCAGTATAGACTTGATCACGAAGTACTTTGTTAACTCTGAGGGTTCTCGGATTTCGTCATTCGTGCCTAAGATAGGCGCGTTCATCTTCATTACGGTGGCTGAGCAGGGGAAGACTGAGCAGGCATATGAGCAGTTTGGGTACAGTGGCGGATGGGAAGCTTTTCATGAATGGGACGTCCCTGGAAGAATGGTTCATAACGCGAAGGTTCTCAAGGACGTCATAACTAAGGCGAAGGCTGTGAAGGCGGGGGACATGGATCTGGTTTGTGGTTCAGAAGTCACTGGGATTGCGGCTCACGAGTCCTGTGGCCACCCGATGGAGGCTGACAGAATTCTGGGACGCGAGATGAGTCAAGCAGGGCGATCTTTCATCTACAAGAGCGGCAAATACTGGATCGGAACAAGAATCGGCAGTAATGCTGTCACGGTTGTGGATGATCCCACGATTGAGCACAGCTACGGCTACTATCCATACGACGATGAGGGCGTGAAAGCAAGACGGAGATTTCTGTACAAGAACGGGGTCATAAACGAGTTCTTGCACAATAGAGAATCAGCGGCTAAGCTTGGCACCACGAGCAATGGTTCTTCACGATCCGTCAACTATGACAGGGAAGCGATCGTGCGCATGGCGAACACTTTTGTCCTTCCGGGAGAGTTGAGCGAGGAAGAATTGCTTGAAGGTGTGAAGCACGGGATTTACATGAAGTCTTTCACTGAGTGGAACATTGATGACAAGCGGTTCAACCAGAGATACGTTGGCAGAGAAGCATACGTGATAGAAAATGGTGAGCTGAAGCATCCAGTGGCTAGACCAGTGATTGAGACGACGACGCTGAAGTTTTGGACATCTGTTGACGCGGTTTCAAAGAAGGTCGAGTTTGATGCTGCTACTTGCGGAAAAGGCGATCCGGGTCAAGGGATTCCAGTGTACACTGGCGGTCCATGCATTAGACTGAGGAGTGTGTTTGTGAAATGACCGACATACTGAACGAGACTGAAGAGATAGTGACGAAGGCGAAGAAGCTTGGCGCCGACGAGGTTGTTGCCAAGACAACGCTTGGCAAGTACAGACAGGTGCGGTTCAGCAACAATCAAGTGGATATAACGGTTGCTTGGAATGACTATGTCACTGATGTGGCTTTGGCTTGGAAGAAGCGTGTGGTTGCGACGCAGATTCACGACTTCAAAGACGTCGATGCTTGTGTCAAGCAGTTGTTGGGGTTGGCGAAGGTTTCGGCTGAGAACCCGATGTTCGGAGGGTTTGCGAAGGGAAAGTTCCGTTACCCGAAGAGTAAAGCGGACAGTGACCTTGAGGATTTGGACAGTCCAACGGAGCTGGTTTCAGAGGCTATCAGCGCTGCTAAGAAGGAAATTGGTTCAAAGATTGACAGTGGCGGCATATTGTTCACGAAGTTTGAAGACGTTTACTTGGTGTCTTCTGAGGGGCCAGTTGGCTTTGACAGTAGGTCGGCGATCGAGCTTTCGATAAGGGCTTTTGCGGAGCAGGAGGCTTCAGGCCACGGCGTCGAGTGCAGTTCCACGTTGAAGGGCTTTGAGCCTGCTAGGGCTGGCGAGAAGGCTGGCGAGATTGCAAAGTTGGCTAGGAATCCGAAGACTGGCGACGAAGGCGTGTATGACGTGATTTTTGATCCTTTGATTCTGGGTTCTTCGCTTGGCGTCTGGGGTAGCATGGTTTCGGCTTTCAGCATTTTGACTCAGATGAGTGTCTTCGTGGACATGATTGGCAAGAAGGTGGCGCCTGAGATCGTTACGATGAAGGACAATCCCGCTGCTTATTCGATGTCTAACAGGGTTTTCGATGATGAAGGAGTGCCCACAAAGGAGAACGTCTTCATAAACAAGGGCGTGCTCAAAACATACCTGCATAATGCTTCCACAGCGAAGATTTTCAAGACCAAGACAACTGGCAACGCCGGACTGGTGGCGCCGAACCCTTGGAACATTGAGATGGAAGCTGGAGACATGAGCAAGGACGAGCTTTTCGGCGAAGTGAAGAAAGGTCTTTACTTGACTAACACTTGGTACACGCGGTTCCAGAACTATGCGAAGGGTGACTTCTCAACTATTCCCAGAGACGGCATCTTCCTGATTGAGAAGGGCAAGATCAAGAAGTCGTTGAAGGATCTTCGTGTTAGTGACAACGCTTTAACCATGCTTGGTAACATCGCAGCGATCTCAAAGGAGCGGCAGCACGTGCACTGGTGGGGCGAAGCTGATCCACCGTCACTGAGCCCGTACGTTCTGATCAAAAACGTGCATATAACAAAATCCAAATAGAACCTCATCCTCTCTCTTTTTGTGTTGTTCCAACTACCATAACGCAAGGTTTATGTCGATTTCTCTATCAAATGTTACTTCCATAATGGGCGGTCGTAGTCTAGCTTGGTTAGGACATCGGCTTCCCAAGCCGACAACCCGGGTTCAAATCCCGGTGACCGCACCACCTTTTCATGATTTTAGACTATTTTCTCTTCGTAAGACTATCTCTTTCGACCTACACTGCACTAGCTAGCTACACTACGCTCACTAACCACACCAAGTTCACCATGTCATTAGAAATCGGTTGTTATTATGAGCCAGATGGTTAATTAGCCATCATGGAGGATATCTCCCGAAGTCCCGAACTTTTTACGTTGTTCCATAGATATCCCATTACTAACCATGACTGACAGCTTAAAAAGGAATATGTCGAAGGCGTAGAACAGAAAAACACGGAAAGAGTATGACAAGAGCATATTTAAGAGCCAACTAAAGTGGCTGAGGGTTCTTGGAAATGAGGTCTCGTAGTTCCTTCAATTCTTCTTCTTTGTTTACGATAATCTGGAAGTTTGAAAAGTGCTTTGTATAGAAGTTCAAAAAATCAAAAAGCGAATTCCAATTGTTTGAGATATGTTCTATTAGCTTTTTCGAAGGTTTTCCGCTTTCAAAATAGTTAATTCTTCTTTCAGGCATATGAATAAACACAATCCCGTCTTCACCAAAGCCTAAGAATACAGAAGCATTATGAGATATTGCGTGCCTATTACAAACAACTAAATCATCGAACCATTTCATGTTGCTCTTGAGATATTGAGCATATTCGGGGTCAATGCTTTCGTTTTTAAGAAAGTATGTTGATTGTCGTTCAAAAGAATAGTTCGGAATCTTCTCTTTTTGGTCATAAAAATAAGGTGTTACTTTAGCAATTACTTGGAGAAGAGAATAGAACGCATTAAGATATGCTTCAAAGAATGCTATACATTCGCAATGATTAACATTTAAATCCTCATTGAATATTGATTTTGGATACCCTTTTTCTTTAATATCGGCTTTATCTTCCAAGAATACATCAAATAATCTTCTTGCTTTTTCAATAGTGTATCGTTGCATGATTTCCAAAGACTTCAACTTAGAGGAAATAGACATCTTCAACCCTGCATTAGCAAGCAAGGGCGACTCAAGTTCTACTCTTCCAATAAGTCCATAAAAATTAGAGATTTCCCTCTGAGACTTTACTGTATTATCTAAGGCAGCCTTGTCTTTGTCGTCTTCTCTATTCATTTTCATTTTGCTCTTTTCTGGTTGCACAACGACAAGTTAAGAATCTCACAATAAAAGACTTTTTCTATGAAGCCTTTTCAAGAAGTCTTAAATGCAAGGCAACAGAAGACACGCCAGAGGTTCAAAATATGTCGATAAAATGCCATAAGTGCGGTGAACCTTTAGAACCGCAAATGGACAAGTGCCCTAAGTGTGGAAGTGGAGACAAAGACGTTATGCTCGGACAAAGTGCCAAACTTCTTTCAATGGCAAGTGCTAAAGTGAAGGCGAAAGGCTTTCACAAATTCAAGTTGCACGTGAGACATGGAGGAAAAGTTGGCAAGAACGGAAAAATAGCAAGAGAGACCAGAAGAATAGACAAAGAGACAGGACGATATATTCAGCGTGTAGAAGTGCAGAATGAAAAGGGAGAATGGGTTGTAAAACATGAAGAGGATGAGCCTCTCGAACAACATAGACAGAAAAGACCAAAACAGAAATCTTAAATCTGCACGGCAACAGAGGACAAACTAGGGGTTAAAAGATGAGTGAAAGGGGAATCGACATTTTCAGAGAGATTGTCATTGTCCTAGTTTTAGGTCTAGTCTTGGTTTCTTCTCTGAGTATCGAAATGGTTCATGCTCAAGCTGGACAAGCAACACTCAAACCTACAGATGACACGTATGTTGACTATGTCTCTCAATGGATGAATCACGGTGGGGAACCGTATCTTCAAATTCAATTCTCACAGGAGTATCCTCTTCTAGCAGCTCTCTGGCCTAGAAGCGATGCATTGTTGAAATTCAATTTGTCTTCTATTCCAGATGGAGCAGTCGTTGATGTGGCTACACTTCAATTGCATACATCCAGTGTCAATGGCACATACGTTGTCTATGCTTTTTCAAGTTCTGACAATTCTTGGAACGAATCAACAGTGACATTTAATGATGCTCCAAACAAGAACTTCCCATCGCTGGATTCGGTGTCAGTTCCAACAAACAATCAATGGTATGACTGGAACGTAACTGAAGCTGTCAAAAATGCTTTGAACGACAATAATACTGCTGTAACAGTAATCTTGAGTGTCGAATCACCAATCGATTCTAACTCGGTCACTTGGTTCGATTCTAAAGAAAACACAACAGATTATTATCCTAGACTGACAATTCATTGGAGTAGTGCCGTGCCAGAATTCCCAACATTCCTTCTCTTGCCACTCTTCATGATAGCAACATTACTAGCAGTTATAATCTACAAAAAGCGATATGTTAAACCCCAAATGTGAAGCAAAGATTTCAGGGAGTCCCTAGAAGTTTTTCATCGTAGTTCATGTTCTATGAGCATAGAGACCATTTGTGTACTAGTACATAATATTGAAAAGAAGTAGAAAGATTCTATTTGTTATTAACATATAGAGCTATTATTGAGCTTCTTTTCCACTTGACACTAAATTGATGGTTCATGATGTAGTCTTTAATACTGATCTTGTCTAATCTTGTTTTCTGGGTGTAGTAATGGTTGGTATAACAGAGATTTCAGCTATTGTCGCCTCTGCTGGTGTGTTGGTGGGTGTTGTCTTGACTGTTTTGCAGCTTAGACATCTTCGAAAACAGAGACAAGCAGACCTCGTTGTGAAGCTTTACTCAGCTTTCACCACCGATGATTTCTTGACATCAATTCTGAAAGTCATGAATTTGAAGTTTGAAGACTACAAGGATTTTGTTAGGAAGTATGGTTCGATTCTTTCGGAAACACCAACCAATGTGGCTATCCTCAAGATTGCCAACTATTTCGAGGAAGCTGGCACCCTTCTGCACAGAGGGTTCATTGATGCTGACCTAGCTTCTGAAACCTTGATAGTTGGAGCACTGGATTACTGGAGAAAGTTAAGACCCATAATAGAAGGGTTCAGGGAAGAGACTGGTTCAAGGTATTTTTATTGGTTTGAATACTTCTACAATGAGATGAAGAAAAGAGAAAAGAAACTCAGGCAAAGAGGTGTCAATATTGGTTGACATACAGACAGTCTCTATTACTATCGCTTCTGCAAGTGTTGTGGCTGGAGTTGTCTATTATGCTCTGCAGCTTAGGCATCAGACTATGATGAGGAAGACGGACCTTCTTACAAGACTCTATTCGATAATGGTTAGTAAGGATTGGTTGGAGGCTTGGCAGAAAGTCCAGGAAAGGAAAGTCCTGAACTATGATGACTACCTAAGGGCGTATGGTTCTGTTGAGTTAAATGAGGTTTACGTGTTCTTTCAACAACTGGGCATGCTTCTGAAGAAAGGGCTCATAGACGTTGACATGATACCTCTTTCCTACGGGCAAGTCAATGCTCAATGGGAGAGGGTGAAACCTGTGCTTGAAGGTGGTAGAAAGAAGTGGAGCACACCGAGACTCGGCAATGAAGCGGAATATCTTATCAGTGAACTGCTGAAGAAAGAAGAAAGAGGTGTTAAGAATGGTTGACATAATGCTGTTGCAGACTGTTTCTATAGTTGTTGGTTCTACAGGTCTTCTGATTGCAGCTATCTATTATGCTCTGCAGATTCGGCATCAAGATAAAATGAGGCATTTGGATCTGTTCATGCGTCTCTACTCAACTTGGGGTAGCGGAGACATGCTCAATGCACATAGAAGATTCATGGCTCTTGAAGTTGAAAACTACGATAGCTGGGTCAAAAAGCACGGTTCTTTGACTGAACCTTCTCAGATCAATACTGACTTGGATCGGATTGGATGGTTCTTTAATTTAATGGGGTTTCTGGTGAAGGAAAAAATCGTGCACATAAAGCTAGTTGATGAGCTTCTTGGCTATTGGGTCATAAGATATTGGGAAACTATTGAGCCCTTAGTAGATGGGTGGAGAAAGCAGTACAATATACCAGAATCGTATCACTGGTTTGAGTACCTCTACAATGAAATGAAGAAGAAAGAACAGAAACTTCAATCAAAAGCCTAGGATTTCAGGGATGCCCTAGGAGTTCTTCAGCTTAGTTCAGGTTATTATACTGGTGTAATGGTCAATCACAAGTAATAAGAACAGACAGACAACACGACGATTGGTGAAGTGGATTGCTTGAGGGAAAGAATGTTAACCTGAGGATAATGGAGAAAGAGGACCTGCCATTTTACGTGAAATGGGTTAATGATCCAAGCTTCTTTGGGGAATACAATCCTCTTGAACAAACAACAAAGGCAGAGATGGAGAAGAACTATGACACTGCTCCTCCAGAAAGGAAAAGGTTCTTCGTAGAGAAGAAAGATGGAACCAAGATAGGTGTCGTTGGTGTCTTTCCAGTTGGAGACCTCTGGGAAATAGGTTTCACGCTGATCCCAAATGAAAGAGGGAAAGGCTATGGCCCTGAAGCCGTCGTGATCTTGGTTGACTATCTGTTTCTGGCAAGAAACTTGGTGCGTATCCAAGCCACCACTGACCTGAGGAACGTAGCTTCCCAGAGAGTTCTGGAAAAAGCAGGCTTCACAAGAGAAGGAGTTGTCCGCAAGTCAATGTTCTTACGTGGAGAATGGCGGGATCTTCTACTCTACAGCATTCTCAGAGAGGAATGGAAAGAACCAAAAATACTAACAAGAACCGAGAAGAAGCAGAAAAATCCTGTTTGTCTGTAGAAGGAAATGAACTCTATCTATTCACCAGTTCCTCGTCAATGCTCTTTTTCAGTCTACCGAAGGACAGAGCCCTCTGATTGCCAATTGATGCCAGATAACCTTTGGTCAAGTCTTCAACTGTGGATTCCAAGAGTGTCATGAACTGTGTTTGAGCAAAATCTCGTTTTGGATTATCTCTCTTGCCATAGACTAAAGACAAAAGTTCCTCAATCATTTGGTCCATTCCGTAAAGTTTCAGATGAAGTAGTTCGTGAACAACCAGTTCCTCCAACTCTTCCAGTTTTTCACATTTTGGAGTTTGATTGACAAGAAGAACAGCCTTCTTGTCATCCAAGTCGATTTTTATGTCTCCAGATTTCCTCCACTTAGTCTTTACGATCTTGACGAGTATGTCCCAGTCTCTTAATCTTAAAATGCCTTGCCATTTCTTCAAGTGAGTTTCTATTTCTTTTTCATTTACCTTGACCATGCTGAACCTCACTTATGCCTCATGATATTTTCTGACCCAATTCATATGGCTTGTGGCATTTCTTGCATGTAGAATCTGACATGCATGCTTGACATTTCACAATGATTTCAGGGAGTCCCTAGAAGTTCACTGTTCTCCACATTAGTGCCTCTCTGTACAGAAAGGGATGAGGTATTATTTTGTGGCATAAGCTGTGATCTAAAACTTTAAGTTCTCAGTAGTTGCAAGTTTTGTTGAACTGGAATGGAATCTAGGTCAGAAGCCGCTATCATCTTTGCTCTCTCAGGTTTATTGATCCTTGTAAGCCTGTTCTTTCTTAATTTCAGCATACCAAGTTCTGAAGGGTCCTATCAGATGATAGATACGAAGAGAACTATCGTTCTTGAACCCAACCAATACTTGGAACTTGATACAACAATAAACATAGAGCTAAACACTTATGAGGTCAAGACATTCGGCAGCAACAACACTTACATATTTGACAGAAGTCCTCCCTACCCAACATTGACCTCTTGGGACACTGTGAAACTCTGGTTTGGGGTAGAGCAAACAAACCAAACCAACGACGTGTTATCTATTCATTTCTATCCTTACTCTCTGAATGAAAGCCAGAGGATGCTTGATGGATATAGAATATACAATTTCCAAGGACAAGTTGGGCTATTTAGTGCTGAAACTTCCCAAGCTGGAGCCTACAGATTCGTAATTGCAAACATGAACAGCACTGAGATCAGTCCTGCTTTTCATGTTCATCTAGAGTGGGTGATATACGTGAAGCCATACTTCTACGCTGGCATTGCAGGACTAGTCATAGCACTTCTCTCTCCAGTCATGGCTTTGAGGATGAATCGCAAACTACTGGGACTGGTACTTGCAGCAGTAGGTGTTGCCTTTGTGGTTTCTGGAACAATACTGTTTCTCATCCAGCCACCACAACGTTTGGACATCCCAGCATACTGCTGTTTTTACTTAAGCCACCCAATCTATTGCCTAAGCTACCTTCATGGAATACTCTTTGACACAGGCTGGCTCCTCGTAATCATAGGAAGTATCATGATGCTCTTCTACCGAAAAACGAGAATTATCTCAACAGAACAGAGAAGAGAGAGCATGGAGATTTCAGAAGGTTCATAGAAGCTTTTCATCGAAGTTCAGAATTTACATGCATAGGACTTCTGGCATTGCGTTGTGTTATTGTGTATGTGTGGGTGTACGTTATTCAGCTTTCTTCAAAAGGCATATCTGACAGCATACCTTCACACTGAAGCATGTATAAAGATTGGGTCACCAGACTGTTTGTTGACCGTTCTGATCTATTCCTAAGACTTCTGAACCAGAGATGGTTGAAAACTGAAGAACTCGTCAATGGATTGACAAAAGTGCTTCATGATTTTGGGATAATATCAGGCAATTTGCTTGACTTATGCTGTGGAAATGGTCGAGTCTCCATCTACATGGCAAAGAAAGGTTTCAAGACTGTGGGAGTCGACATATCAAGAGCTTTTTTGGACGATGCAAGGAGAAAAGCACAGGAACATGGAGTCTCAAATCTAGTTAGTTTTCTAGAAGGGGATGTTAGAAAACTGAGAGAAGTTGTCAATACAGGGTATTCAAATCCCTTCGATGTGGTTGTTAATGCTTGGACATCTGTCGGATTCTACAGTCAGGAGGATGACCTCAGCATTTTCAAGCAAGCAAGAGAGCTTTCGAGGGAAGGTGCTATCCTTTTCGTCGCTGAAACAATGCATACTGAGTATCTATCTGTCAAATTCACTCCTACTTCCTATTCAGAGATAGACCACATTGTCCTGTTGGAGAACATGAGATACGACCCAATAACATCACAAATTAGTACTTCTTGGATTTTCTACAATAAACGTGGACAGGATTTGGAGTTCATAGACAAAGTTGACATCGAACACCACGTTTACAGTCTCAGTGAACTCTCTTCACTTCTGGTAAAGGCAGGATGGGATGTAGTTGCATCTTATGGGAACTTGGCGACACTTCAACCAATGAGTCCGTTGACACACATGAACATTGTAGCTAAAGCTGTATGACCGTGGGTTTCAGGGAGCCCCTAGAAGTTTGGAATACACACAAGAGGAGAAAACTCTCTTTAATAGTATGAAGCATTAACGTGGTTGGGTATAGCTATGAGTGCTTCTCAATACGAATTGCTGAAATGTGATGATTGTGGGAAAGTGCTGGGTTACATCTACATAAATGTCAAAATCTTCCCTCCAGAACGGTTAATACGTCTAAGTTCAGGTGGACCATTGAAAAAGATAGAAAAGTCAGTCTTCTGTGAAGAGTGTTTCCGAAAGAGACCTACTGAAACTAGTAAGAGGAAACTCTGGCATTAGTGTTCATAAAGGCAACACTGCTGGTAGTCATTAGTCTACAGAAGAAGTGTTTGGGAACTTCACAGAAGCGTGTCCAAGATTCTGTCTGTTATTAACATGTAGAGGAAGAATTGAGGCTAGACCTTCAACACATTGGTTAATATGAACGTCAGTACAAATATCAGCACGAATCCTGCCACACATGAGACTACTGTGAGTGTTTGAGGATTCTCCTCATGGGCTTGTGGTAAGAGGTCACTTGCTCCTAAGTACAGAAAACCCCCTGCAAAGAAGGGCAGAAGGAGGACTATGTAATATTGTTGTACTTCAATGAAGAGTGCGACAACTGCTCCCAGAACTGGAGCAATGGCATCCAAGAGAAGCATCCTTATGGAATTCTTCAACGAGTTACCAGAGTTCAACATTACGGCAACGGTACTGAGTCCATCAGTAAAGTCATGGCATATGACTGCAATTGCTATGATGATTCCTACATGGATGTCGGCTTCAAAACCAAATCCAATTGCCAAGCCATCGATGAAGCTGTGTACTGAAAGTTCTGATGTTGCGAAAAGCCCACCTAAAGGATGCTTAACCTCAATGTATTCACCATCTTTGTTGAAAACATGAGAAGTAATCATCCTAGAAACGATGTAGAGGAAAAGGAATCCGACAACTGTCAGAGCCATTACATCTTCAAGAGGCACATTGACAGATGTGGCAAGTCTGAAAGTCTGTGGCAGTAAGTCAAGCAAGGAAGTAGTAATCAATACGCCAGCTGCAAAGGCTCCTAGGATTCCAATGCCTTTCCTACGTCTTGATGCAAAGATTCCACCTAACAATGTTGAGAAGCAAGTAATAATAGCCAAGAGAATTGCACTGAAATTCATATACGGTACTAGTTTCCTAACAGTGAGCTATTAACGGTTTTTGTCTACAATAAAGTTCAGAAAAGAGAACAAAGACGCAAAGTTTCATAATTCCTTAAAAGATTTCAAGGATAGAAGTTTTTTATCGTAGTTCTAGTTACTGTATGCATAGGGATTCTTCCAAAAGCCATAAGAGCTGAAGCAGAGAACACGAGAAATGGTGATACAGATTGCTTGAAGGCAAGAATGTGAATTTGAGGGTTATGGAGAAAGAGGATTTGCCACTATTTGCAGGATGGGTTAACAAGCCTGAGTTCTTCGGTGAATACAATCCTCTAAGACAGACATCCAAAACAGAGATAGAGAAGGGTTATGAGAAAAGCAGTCTTGAACAAGGGGAGTTTATTATTGAGAAGAAGGATGGGAGCAAAATTGGCTATATATGTCATTTTGTACTAGTGCATCCTGTAGGAAAACTGTTGGAAATAGGTTATTCTCTGGTTCCAAATGAGAGAGGGAAAGGCAACGGCACAGAAGCTGTAGAGATAATGGTTGACTACTTGTTCCTTTCAAAGGACATAACGCGTGTTCAAGCTTGCACAGATACGAGAAATCATGCTTCTCAGAAGGTTCTGGAAAAAGCAGGCTTCAAGAAGGAAGGAACGATGCGTAAATACCTTTTTCTCAGAGGAGAACTCAGAGATGCTTATTCGTATAGTATCCTCAGAGAAGAGTGGAAAGAACCAAAGATATTGGCAAAAACTGCCTGAGGATAGTCAGTTTTTGATTTTGCGGAAAAGTTATAGCTGAACGGGACTAGACTACCTTGATTGGCAATTGATAGGTGCCAAGAATGGTTGACATACAGGACAGTTTCTATTATGTTAGCTTCTGCAAGTGTGGTGGCAGCAGCTATCTATTATGTTCTGCAGATTAGACATCAGACCAAGATTAGACAAACAGATTTGACTATGAGACTGTACACTAGCTGGGTTAGCAAAGAAATGACCGAACCATGGTTGAAAGTGTGGAACCTTGAATTTTCGGACTATGATGATTTCAAGAGGAAGTATGGCACATACCTTTCTGAAAACTCGGAAAACGAAGCAGTTCTCTCTGTTCTGAACAGTTTTAATACCATGGGCTTTCTTCTCCAAAAGAAACTGGTAGACTATGAGATAGTGAGACAGCTCCCAATTAGCATGACATGGAACAAGGTGAAACCCATCGTGGAAGGAGTTAGAAAGCAATCCAACGATGCATCTTGGTATAGAGAATTTGAATACCTCTACAATGAAATGAAGAAGAGAGAGCAGAAACTTCAGCAATCAAAAACCTAAACCTTACTTCAAGGATTTCAGAGGGTCCCTAGAAGTTTTTCATCGAAGTTCATGTTTTGTGAGCACAGAAAAAAGAGAAGGCTAGTTTTGGTTGTTCGGGTTGTTTCGATTGCTCTAGCTGAGCGTGTGTTCCAATTCTGTTATTGCTTTGAGTGTCCTGTCTCCGAGTCCTTGTTTTTAGAAGGTTTCTTAAGTGGATTGGGTTCTAGTTAGATGTTTGATTGTGGAATCGGAGGAATGGGTTGAAGGATATTGAGCTTAGACTGATTTCTGAGCTGGTGAAGAATAGTAGGAGGAGTGACAGGGAGCTTGCTAAGGCACTTGGCATTTCTCAACCAACTGTCTCAAGAACAAGAATGAGGCTTGAGAAACAAGGACTCATAGAATACAGTGCCATTCCCAATCTGGCTAAGCTGGGTTTTGAAATCCTTGCAGTAACTCTAGGAAATCGAGACTACAGGAAGCAACCAGAAACCAATATCCAAAAAGCTAGGAACTATGTCAAGAAATATCCAAACATAATATTCACCGCTTCTGGCAGCGGACTAGGCAATGATAGGATAGTGATTTCAATTCACAGAAACTACTCAGAATATGCCAAGTTCATGCAGGAGATGAAAACTGAGTGGGAAGGGTGGTTTGATCCCAATTCATTCCTCATAAGCCTGAAGAGTGGTGAAGTTGTGCAGCCACTCTCGTTGAAACGCTTTGCAGAGCATCTGAAAAAAGAGGGCTAGAGTGATTTCTCCAGTTGACTGAGAACGCAAGGTTACTAGGCACTTATCTTTGGTGGCGGCTGAACCCGCCTACCCAGTTTTATGCGTAACGCGATGCGGTATAGCTTTCTTAAGGATTTGACGAGTTGCTCGATTGTGGGCAGTGAAGAGTAAATCAGCGGAACTTGGTCATATTCAGCCAGCTTTATCGACTGCTCATCAGGTCTAGCATTGTGAAAAACCACTACACGCGGTTTCAAGTTGCTGACGCGCACCAGCATCATGGGCAAATTTCCATCCTCCACGTTCGTAAAGATCAAAGCCCTGTCAGTGGTCGCTCCGAAAAGCTGAGAATACTCCAGCCCAGACAGCGTCTCAACAGCTTTCTTGCTGTCCACCACCGTGTAGCCCAGCACTTCCTTCACAAACCTGCCCGAAGAAGACACTATCTCACCCTTGATAGCCTTGCACAAATACTCAACTCTAACGGGAATCGGAAACTCCCTCAAATCCAAAATCGCCGTGCTAGGCGAACTCGTCAACTTCGCAAACTCCTTAATAAAACGGCTGCCACGCTCCTCATCAATCTTCACGAGCGCCCACACAAACCTCCTAACAAACTTCGTACCAGGACTCTGCCGTCTCCCACTCTCATAATCGCTAATCACAGAAGAAGAAAGCACCATCTTCTCCGAAAGACTCGTCTGAGAAACCGCAAAAAGCTCCCGCCACTTCCTCATCGTTGCGCCGGGTTTATTTGACAAAATTATTTCGCCAGCGATTCTTCTGCCCAGAACCTCACGCAAACTCGGAGACACCGACATTCAGACGATTCCTTGCCCTAACAGCCAAGGTTCTCCTAAGGAATAGGCGCGGTATAAAAACCTATACAATCCTCATCGGAAGGCGAAAATCAGAATAATCCCCAAAACGATGACCACCGAGCCCAAAACGTTCTTCCATTTAACCTTCTCATGCAAGAACACAAGCCCAACCAGCGTCGAGAACAAAGGCGTAGTCGAAGAAATAGGAACAGCCCGCGACTCAACAGTTACAACGAAACTGTACGCCAGCAGAAACCAGCCCAACCCCAACGCAACGATGCCCCCAGCAACCAAAACTGCCACAGTCCTAAGCCGAGCCTTCAAGAACTCACGCTTCCTATCGAGAAGAGGCGACAAAGCCAACAAGAAAACAGCCACTACACTGACCCTCACCGTGTTGATGACCAGCGCATGGTCAAAATCAGAAGCCTCCAACACAGCAACGTTCATCATCGTTATGCTCACCGACCACAGCACAGCCGTGGCCAAAGCCGCCGCGATCCCCCTAACCAAAACACTCCTCCTGATTCCAGCTTCGCCCGCCTGCTCCTCATAAGTCACCAGCCATATCCCCAACACTATGATGATCGTTGCAAGAACCACGGACAACGTGATCGGAGAGCCCAGAAGAGACACCGTCCACACAAGATTAAACAAAGGATAAGTGCAACTCAACGGAACCGCCCGAGCAACGCCGATCTGCTTCAAACTGACCATGTACAACGTGTCTCCTAACCCGAGGCCGACAACTCCACTGACGCCTGCAAGAACCAGAATACTCGTGGGCAAGCTGGTCAAGGCTTGAAGCTTGCCGATGCTGACCAGAAACAGAACCAGAACCGCGCTAGTGCAAGAAAGCCTCAGTATGTTCGCTGCAACGGGCGTCGTCTGCTGCAACGCCTTTCTGTACAACAAGGCTGAAGCTGTCCAACTCAAAGCGGCGCCTAAGGCTGCAAGCTCTCCAATCATCGTTTCACACAGTCTAGATCATCAGATTCTGTTTGAAGCGGTTAAATACCTAACCCAAGACAAAGACTGAACAACGTGTGAACCGCATGCAGATTCAAGTGAACTGGAGCCCTGAAGTGTCGGCAAAGTTTCCAGAATTGGTCGTCTGCATCGGCACAATCACCGACACCCACAACGAGAAGGAAAATGAGCGTATCGAACAACTCAGAAAAACCATGCGTCAGGAAGTCAAAGCCAAACACAACATCGAAACACTGAAAGACAATCCAACTGTGAGAGCCTTCAGAGCCTTCTACTGGAAACTCGGCATAGACCCTACGAAGACTAGACCTTCAGGCGAAGCACTGCTAAGGCGAGTGTTGCATGGAGACGAACTCCCACACGTATCTGCCGTGGTGGATGCGTACAATTTGGCTTCAACAAAAACGATCCTGCCCATCAGCGGATTCGACGCAGACCTCTTGAACCCACCCTTTCACATAAGATTTGCGAGTAACGGAGAGATCTTCACAGGAATAGGCATGAACAAACCGATCTCCTTAACAGACAAAACACTCATCCTAACAGACGAAAAACAGATCCTGTGCATATATCCCTACCGAGACGCAGATTCCACGAAGATCACCATGCAAACCCGAAACGCCTTAATCATTGCGTATGGAGTTCCACGAATAGGCGAACAAATATTAAAAGAAGCTGCCGAGACAACTCTTGACTACATCAAACAGGTCTCGCAAGGAGAAATCGGAATGACAAAGGTTTTTAGCGCTTCAGCACAGTAGAGAGTGGTGTCTGATAATGGCTTTCCGAGTCAAGATGGAGCAAACCGCTAAGAAGCAAGTTTCAAACATTGTGTTGGCTCTTGACTTTCCTTTTGAGAAACCAGAAAACCGAGACCACCTTTTTGCCAAGGCTGAGCACGTTTTGGAAGCAGCTTCTCCTTATCTGTGTGCAGTGAAGTTCAATCATCACCTTGTTCTTCCATTGGGCACGTTTGACGGCGTCCAAGAACTCGTCAAGAAAACCCATGAAAGAGGATTGATGGCGATAATGGACTGCAAAGCGAATGACATAGGCTCAACAAACCAAGCAATAGCAGAATACTACTACACGGCAGGCTTCGACGCCTTAATAGCCAATCCATTTATCGGCTGGGAAGAAGGCCTAAAACCGATCTTTGATGTCGCACGCAAAATGCAGCGAGGTGTAATTCTTCTTGTGTACATGAGCCATAGAGCCGCATACGAGGGTTATGGGCAAACAGTAATCGAGGCTGAGACAGGCAAGCAAATACTTCAGTATGTAGCCTTTGCCAAAAAGGCTCTTCGGCATGAAGCTGACGGTGCCGTCGTAGGTGCAACGTACCCAGAGAAGATCAAGGAAGTCCACTCAATGCTGGGCGAGAAGGTTCCGATCTACTCACCTGGCATAGGCGCTCAAGGTGGCGAAATATCTACTGCAACTAGAAGCGGGGCACGCTATCTTATCGTGGGACGAGCGATAACCCAAGCTGATGACCCTAGAGCTACAGCAAAGGAAGTCAGAGACCTCGCAACGCTACCCAAATAGGCGTATTGGTCACGTATTTTGATAGGAAGCGGACATGTCTCCACCGTATGTCCCTCTTTTTCTGTTCGTCAAGCTCCTTAGGACTTGGATACTAGCGCGCGGAACCGAACCTAAACAAAGTGGGGCTTGAAAAGGTGGAGGGAAGCGATTAATAAATGCCTTACCAGGTAGCCTATTGTGATTCAAAGTTTTGGAACAGTGGGCCCCTTGAGCATCAGATGGAGCGGGCTTTTCGATGGTATCTACTTGAATGCCCAGCTATCGGAATAGCAGATCTTGGCACAGCGAGGCAGAGGTCAGCAAGACTCAAGGCTAGGTTTGGGCTACGTGCCCAGGTCGTCATTTTTGGTTTAGAAACGAATCAGTATGCTAGCAGAGATGCTGACAGCGTGTTGGGCATAGCAGTTCTACGGGGGGCAAACGGCGCTGAATGCAAAGGTCCAAGCGTGGTTTTTACGGAAAAAGGAAAGAAGCCTGTTTTCCTTTAGCAGAGTAGAAGACTTGAAGATTGGCAAGTCGTGGTGACATAATTCGGATCACATATTGACCCAGGGGGGTAAACTGTGCACGCCGCGTGGGAACGGAATTTCAGCGCTGAAAAATTCTTTCCAGAAATAAACTAGGAGAAGGGTTTGTTTTGCGAAACAAGGTTAAATTGAGTTCCGTTGGGAATAAAATGTACCTTAGAATACCCTCACAAATCACCCTCAAAATCAATGTTTACCCGCGAAGACTTGTCATCGTTCCGACTGCACAGAAGACTATTCCGCCTTCTTCCGCGCCACGATTGTGCATCCCTTAACCCAATTCCTGTGCAAGTAGCTTGTAAAAGTGTCATTCTCAAAAGCAACTATCTGAAATCTCCGAAAAAGACCGTACAGTTCTTGTCGACCAAAGTGGTGGGCGAAATGCAAAACACTACCAGCCTCGTCTCTAACAAGGAAAGTGCATCGTTCACCTGTCACTTTAGAATCCTGTCTGTATCTCTTGGCGTACACCGCGTTTGTCCATGTTCGCGTGAACTCTTCAACGAAAAAGACGCCTGAAGGTTTGAGAACCCTGTAGACTTCGCTGACTATTCTCGACCTGTCAGGTTTGCTGACAAGGGTAAGAAGACCAAGCATCGTGGCAGCATCAAAATAGGATTCAGGAAAACACAGGTTACGCGCATCATTAATTAGGAAACCTATTTCTCCACGACGTTCATACGTTTGGTTCTCTTCGACAGCAGACTCTATCTGAGCCTTGTCTACGTCTACTCCGACGACTCTGAAGCCATTCTCAGCCAAGAAGAAGCATGCTCTCCCGTAGCCGCAACCGACATCCAAGACTTCTTTGGTCTGGCTGCCTTTGAGAAAGCTGACAAGCCTCACGGGCAAAGGAACACTGTACTCTGGTTTCCTTGCCCTGCGAGACTTCATCTTCCACGTCTTTCCCAAAGCTCTTTCTTCAGCAAGTCTCTAACCGAAGATCTGATCGCTGAGCTTCGGCTTGGATACATGTTTGCTCTCACAAGTTCGTCTAAGCCTTCCAGATAAGCCTCAGGTAACAGTACTGTAACAAGTTTCACGCCATGCTTCCCCCAAACATATCAAGTATATAATATGCTGTAAATATAAAATTTGACAGGGTAGGCGGGTCACAGAAGACAGACTCTTGAATCTGCTTTCTTCGGTAGCTAGGGAGAAAGGGGTGGTCGCTATTGGCTGAAGTTTTAGCGAATAGAAGGATGCTTGCCAGTCTGAATCCAGTTCAGGAGTTACTGCAGAAATCAACCGGTTCTTTTGGTGGAAAGGTATAAGAGCGTTGAATCTTTAGCATTGTTGATCAGGAATGTTCCGAGTTCGAGTGAACAAGATAGAGTCAATCCGAGACTTAGACGGCAACCTTGGCAAACGCATAGAGCTTCTTGAAGAACGAGAAGTCCCACGTTTTGCAGTCAGACCAAAATCAGAGGAAGGACAGGTTGTTCAGGACGTTCTGCAAGCGCTTCAGCAACAAGCACCCATCTTCGCACCTCATACACAGTTTGCAATACCAAAAATCATTCTGTTCCTAACAGAACAAGAATACGAAAGCCTGGGCATAGCGTTTGACGTGAACCAGACTTACGAAATAGGGCTCGAAAACCAGATCATAAGATTCAGGAAAACCGAGTAACTGTAGTCATCGAGCTTCATGGTCAGACTCCCTTTTCCACTTGTATGTCACTGTTACTAAGAGCGTCACTATCGCTAACAATGGCAGAATCACGTTCAGCGGGATTTCTGGAACTGCCACGTTTTGATTAAACGTGTGCAGAACGTCTGCGACCAGATTCGTTGCCAGATTAAGCGATTCTCCGCAGCGATTCCTGAAGGTGGGGTTGCTCCAGTTGTAATTCTGGTCCATCCATGTGCAATTGTAGTTGCCGTTGTCGCCGAAGGTCGTGTTAAAGGCCAGCATCAGAGTAGCATCGTAGGCTGAAATGATGTCTAGCGTTCCATCGAAGGCGAGGTACGTGTTGAATTCTGCCGCGTAGTTGTTCGTTCTCGCAAGCACATAACCCTCGTAATCGCTGTGGTGCACTTCACTACCCCAAGCTGTGCCTGATCCCATCACATGGCCAAAAACTCCTACGTCACAGATATAATGAGTCATCGCACCAAGCCATTTCGACGCGTTGACCCAGTCGCCAGCTCTTGCGTAATCAAGGGCGTTATCGTATTCCTGCTGGGCCCTCACTGCTGCAGAATCATCTTGCAAGGAACCATCTGCATAAAAGTACACATGATGCTTAAACGTGTCACCAATGCCCGATCCATCCGGGGCATTCGCATTGTCAGGAAGTTCAGTGCCATACAGACAAATTGGCAGATTGCTGATGATAGGCTGCTTCTCCGCAACTGGCAACCAATCCAGCGCGTGTTGTGCGATCCAATCATGAGTGCCATACTTTGGGTTTGTTGGGTCGGTGCTCCATCCACCGTTGCTCCAGCCGAAAACAGGGGCAATGTACGGGCTTGCAAAAACTGCGATTAGCACTAGAACAGCCATCTTGGCAAGCATTTTCCCACTTCCATTTCTTACACGTCTAGAAGCTGCCCTCCTTCTTCTCACTTTTTGCATGATCGTTTGGATATCGCGTCTTAAAAGCACCATCTGCTAGTCACTCTGCTTCTGATTGCAGTAACATGCCACGAATGAACGGACTGCCGTGTCGTTTTCTAAGCCTAGGAGCCGCTTCATACGCTTAAGCCTATCCGCCATTTCGCCCTTCGGCTGAATGCTGAGCTTTGCTGTATCCTTAACACTATCAAGAGAACCGAATAATTTCTCTTCTAGCCTGCCTCAAAGCTGAATGCTTCGGGTGAAAAGACAAAACGAACATCATGTTTCTCAAGGCCATATAGATCTCTTGCATGTCCGATTCTTGACCGTTGCTGCAGTAGATCGGAATGGGCTCTTCGTCACCATTCTTGTAATAAACATAGATCGGCGTGAATCTCTTGCCGAATCTCTTGATTTCAAAGCCTGCATTCAATAGCTTGGCCATTTTTTCAGCCGCCAAACTTACTGGTTTCAATCGGCTTTCGCGTGATGAAAATCTCGATGCATAGACCAACAATTTTCCTGATTGGGTATCAAACATTGCAGTCCACAAACAGCAACGGATAGAAAAACGCTTTTAAGACCAGCGCCGAAACGACAAAACTGGGTAGTGGAGAGAGATAGGTTAAAGTGAACAGTTTTCAACCGTTTTCTTTAGAGACTACCTGTGATTGAGGGTGCAAGCTGTGAAGGTCAGGGCACACGTGTTCATAAGAGGCAGAGTGCAAGGCGTGTTCTTTAGGTCAGAAACAAGACGTGAAGCAACGAGGCGCGATGTCACAGGTTGGGTTCGCAACTTGCCCGATGGGAGAGTTGAGGCCGTTTTCGAAGGCGAGGAATCAAGTGTGAGAGACCTCATTGAATTTTGCAGAAAAGGACCATCACATGCCAGAATCGCAGGGATAGACGTTGACCTGCAAGACTATGTTGGCGAGTTTGAGAGTTTTGAAGTCAGAGGCGACTAGAACTCTTGGCTTGCCGTTGTGTTTTTGGGCACTCTGAAATGTGATGCCTTTCCGGCGCTCACGTAGTCTCCGCCCATTTGCCGCACTGTTGAAGCTATCTTGGAGAAGTTCTCCGAACCCAGAAACTGCCGCGGCTTAATGATGACATAATCCTCCTTTTCTTCGAAGCTCAACAGATTCTCTAGGTCATCTGGGAACATCATCTTGATGTCCTCGATGGCTTTTATTTTTTCAGCCGGTTTAGGCAGCGGAGTCGGTGGAGGAGCAGCCAAAGGTTGAGTGATGCGTGAAACTGCCAGCGACTTGAGAGATGCAGAGACTTGGCGCAGATCCTCCATTATGCCATTAAGGATTACAACCAGTTCGTCCACTTTTCTTGTTAAGCTCTCAACTTTCTCTTTATCTTCGCTCATACGCCTTCTTCCCTTTAAGTCCTTATTACTTTGAGGGATATATTTGTTGTTTTAGGTTTTGCCCTATCAAGAACGACCAGTATCTATTGTTGCGCTGTTCGCACTATGGCAACTAAGCTAACAGTGCCCTTGTGGCGCATGGCTTGTTCGGCATGTTTCTTGCTCAGTCTTTTCCTTAGTCTGTAGAAGGCGATTATTGTCGCAATTGAAGGAAGCAGCAATAATGTCTTTGATGCGAGTTCTGGTATTATTATGGTTTCGTGTTCTGAGTGCTGGTATGTGAAAAAGATGTAGGTGTCTTCTGCGTCGGTTGAGTTGCTCGTCTCAAGGGGAGGCTGGTCGTCCACGAGCACTGTGTAGTTGCCTTGCCACAGGTCTTGAATGATCAGGTTTGGAACGGTTACTCTGCAGAAGCCTATGCTATCTTCTTGACCTGAGACGTTGAACCTCAGAGTTCTATCGCTCCAGTTGAGTTGGAAATGTGAGACGGTTGAATTGCTGATTACGTCAATACTGTAGGATGTGCTGTTCCATTCGCCGACATCAAACGTGCCGATGGGGGCCATGAGAGGGTAGTTGTCTCGGTTGTTGTCATCAATAGAAAACGGGGTGTCTCCTACTCCGTCGCTGCCTGTTTCGTTCTGGAATACTCCACTCTGGAAGTCGGTTCCAGTGTAGTTCACTCCCCAATAGTTTCCGCCAGAAGGATATCCGCTGTTCCATGAGTTGAAGGCATCTGATTCGGCAGGAATGTAGCTGCCTACGATGTTGTTATGATAGACGGAGACATTGTTGTTAAACCAAGAGTATATGCCCCACCAATTATCTGTCATATTGCAGTTTCTAACAGTCACGTTTGAAGAGTAGGCGACCAGAATACCTTGGCCGTTGTTTCTCAGGTCTAGGCCTTCAGCCGAGATGTTTGTGGAGTTGATGATGGCGACGTATCCGGCGTCGGAAGGCACCTTTCTGTCTGACTGGTTGATCCAGTAGTAGATGGGTCTACCGTTGATCGTGTTTGAAGTGTCGATGTCTTCGATCAGGTTCGGGATAATGTGCTCCCACTGGATTAGGCCATATCGGTTTTGGGTCAGGTTGTTGCCCCGCATCGTTATGTAGTAGGCTCCCAACTCGACGGCGCTCCTGTAAGACCCGAACAAGGTGTTGTTTATGAACGAGTTCAACGGCCAATCGAATGCTATTCCCACGCCGTTTTCGCGGAAAACATTGCCAAGAATATAGTTGTAAGGGCCATAACAGAATATGCCATTATCACCGTTTCCGTAAAACGTGTTGTTGGCGACGTAACAGTATTGACGCATATAACTGATGTAGATGCCTATAAAGTTGCCTTGTATAATGTTTCCAGTAATGTTGACGAAGTCTTCTTCCACTATGATTCCATGGTCATCTACGCGTAGTATGTAATGCATGTAGACGTGTTGAATGATGAAGCCTGAGAGTGTAACACTAGGTGCCCTTATAGTCACTGCTGCTTTTCCATAGTAGCTTTTCGAACAGCTTCCGTCAATTATCGGGAAGTTCTGCCCCAGAAGCGACACAGTCTTGTTCACAACCAAATTCTCGCAATAGGTCCCATTCCTCACAATTATCGTGTCTCCAAGCGTAGCGTTGTTCACTGCGGCCTGAATCGAAGTAAAATTGTCTGGAACCCAGATGACCGTGTTCGATGTGTTTGTCACTTTCTCAACGTTCCAACGCTGAACAATGAACGCATTCACACCAATTGAACAAGACAACGATAATAGAACGATAGACAGGATCCCCGACAGAGAAGCTCTGATCATTTAAACCTTCGATTCTCCTTCCAACAGATAACTACTAGGTTCGGGGTTATTTAGAGATTTTGAAATTCTGTGAAGGATACATTTGCTCCCTGCATGGAAATTCGCTTGCATCCTTTGCTCACACACGTATAGGCTGTCACGTTTTCAGTTCAACTATCATCATTATTCTCCTTATGAAAGGATGTGTAAAAGGTTGGTAACACTCTAGGTGCCGCAAAATTCTTAAACTCAGGGCTCCACTCACGAAGAAAGAGGTAAAGGAAAATGGAACATCGAATTGCATATACTCTTCTATCAACGCTATCCTTGCTGACAATAGTCTTGTCAATGACGTATTCCAGCACGTCTTTTTCACAACTTCCACATGAATCAAATGATTACGCAGAGATAATAATCGGACTCAATAACAAAACGGAGAACAATCAAGGACTGACCACCTTGCTCACGAAATACGATGCAGAAATCATTGGAAACGTATCATTGTATGGACAAATCAATGCTGTTGTGAGTAGAGTTCCATCAAATGATCTGACGTCGGATCTAATCGGAGACTTGAGGACAAACAGCCTCGTAGAGTATGTCGAACCCAATGTACGATTTAAGGCCTTTCAGTATGAGCCAAATGACCCACGTTATCAAAACGCGACCGAGCAATGGGCACCAAGGAAAATCAACGCAAACTGGGCATGGAATGAAACCACAGGAAATGGGTCACTCATTGTAGCCCTTATAGATTCGGGAATTAACTATACTCATGAAGACCTATCTGCAAATTACGTCCCCTTGGGATATGATTGGGTACACGGTAATAACGATCCTAGAGACGATGAAGGACATGGCACTCATACTTCTGGCATAATAGGTGCCACGATAAACAACGGTTTAGGTATTGCTGGTCTAGCCCAAGTTGGGATAATGATGGAGAAAGCTGGAGACTCTGAAGGGATGATGACTGTTGCGAACATGGCAAACGCCATAATTCATGCTACTGATCAAGGCGCGCGAATCATTTCTATAAGTGCTGGTAGCTACCTCCGAAGCGACACTGTTTACAACGCTATCAAGTACGCTTACAACAAGGGGGTTTTGATCATTGCTTCAGCTGGAAATGATAACTTTCAGGGGAGACTGTACCCTGCGGCTTTTCCAGAAGTCATTTCAGTTTCTGGCACTGACGCTAATGATTATCATTGGCACGGATTTGATCCGTATGGAGGAACGTACGGAACAAATTACGGAGACTGGATCGAGTTGGCGGCTCCTGCTGCAGACATTCTGTCCACAGCATGGAACCCATTTTTGTTAAACCAGTACGCTAAAGAAAGTGGTACCTCTGCATCGGCCCCCATTGTCGCTGGTGTGGCTGCTCTGGTTTGGAGTCATTTCCCGAACATGACTAGAGACCAATTGCGTGTCCATCTTAGGAAGACTGCGGTGGACTTGGGTGATACTGGCTTCGACCAATGGTATGGCTACGGAAGGATAGATGCCAATGCGTCAGTCTCACAGCCTCCCCCTCCTCACGATTTGCTAGTATACAATTGGCAGAAGCCATCATACGTTCAGTCTGGAAGCTGGTACACGATAAACGCGACTGTGCTAAACTATGGGTCAAGTGATGAGAGTAACGTGCAAGTGCAGCTTCTAATCAATGGCACAGTACAGAGTACTCAGACGATCAACTCATTGGCTACTGGTGCAACATCTGTTGTGAGCTTCAACTGGATGCCTCCTGTTCCAAGAGACTACAATGTATCGGTCTACGTCGTACCTGTTAATGGCGAGACAGACGTTCAGGACAACCATGTTTCGGCGGGCGTCACACACGAAGTGGGCGTGATAAGAGTGCCACAGCAATATCCGACCATACAAGAGGCGGTTGATGCAGCAAACCCTGGTGACACTATCTACGTTGCCAACGGGACGTACAAAGAGGCAGTGAACATCTACAAAAATGGATTGCAGCTAGTCGGACAAAACAATACTTTCACTGGCATCGATTGCTGCTTGGCCCCTGGTGCGTGGGGTTTTGCCGCAGTCAACGTGCAGAACATAAACATAACCGACTTTCGGATCTACAATACAGCTGGTACAGGAAGTACCCTCAAAGAATCAGGGATTATCTTCTACTCAGTGTGGAACAGTTCCATAACGAATTGCCTGCTTCATGATAATATGGGCGCTGGAGCAGCCATAACTCTTTCAACTTGGTCTCGTTACAATAGCATAACAGACAACAAGATCTATCATTGCGAGTACGGCATAAGACTAGAATGGGTGTTCTCAGACTGGAACATCATCAAGCAGAATTTCATCTACGAGAATTATAACTACACTTTTGTCCTTGATCATGCAAAGATGAACATCATATACCACAATAACCTCGAAAACTGCTCAATCACAAACCATCTGCTTCTCTCCGACAATATTTCAGCAGGCCCGCTGTCTAATCAATGGCATGATCGTTGGAACGTTAGTGATTGTTTCTGGAGCGACTACACGGGCAATGATAATGGAAGCAACAATAGAACAGCAGGCGATGGCATAGGAGACACGAACCTACCATGGTACAACGTAGACAACTATACCTTAATGGGAAGATGGCTACCCGGCGACATTAATCACGACGGGAGAGTAAACGGCATAGACCTGTGTAGAGTTCTTTCAGGACAGGGCAAAACCTGCAACAGCTCTGATTGGTACCCATGGCACGCTCACGAAGACTTGAATGAAGACGGAATAGTAGACAGCACGGACGAACAAATAGTACTACAGAACTTTGGAATGACATGGCAGAGATACTGGGGTTTTCCACCGTAATGCCACAAATCCTTTTTCTGGTTCTTCCAAATTCCTCTTTTTCTACTCTGGAAGAAAATCAAAAACCTTAACTCACGTCGCAACATCTTCAGTTTACTCAACATGCATTTGAAGAGTATCATTTTTCAATTCTCCATGCTCTAAGCTAAACAGGCTGATCTGTAACATGTTGGAAATTGATGGGGGCAAGAAAAGCGGAAGCGGCACGATTCTCAGAATGTCCGTTGCATTAGCAACTATCAAAGGTGAACCTCTGCACATCTTCAACATAAGACAAAACCGCCCTCAACCGGGCCTAAAGCCTCAGCACTTGGAATCTGTTTTTGCCGCTGCAAGACTGTGCAACGCTGAACTGGAAGGCGCAAAGCTGGATTCGCGTGAGCTCTGGTTCAGACCTAAGAAGGTGAGAGGCGGCAACTTTGAAGCAGAAATCGGCACAGCAGGCAGTATCCCAATGTTGCTGTTGACAGTGTTGCCCATTTGCGTTTCAGCTGAGCAAGCTGTACAGTTGCATGTTTCAAAGGGCGGAACAGACGTTTCACATTCCCCTACCATCAATTACATGCGGTTCGTGCTTTTGCAATTGCTAAACCGGATGGGAGTAAACGCGAGTTTGGCGGTTCGCAAATACGGCTACTATCCAAAAGGGAATGGAGAAGTGACAGTGAGAGTGGAGCCTTGCAAATCTCTCAAGCCCTTGCTCTTGGAGGATTTTGGCAATATGAAAGCGATCAAAGGGGTTTCTGTTTGCACATTTCTGGCGGAAAGGAAGGTTGCTGAACGTCAAGCAGAAGCGGCAAACGATTACCTCAATGAAAGAGGTCTCAAAGCTGATATTCAGATAGTGGATGACAAATCGAATCCGCTTCAGAAAGGCAGCTCACTTGTCCTTTGGGCTGAAACTGATACCGGCGCCGTCATGGGAGGAGACGCAATAGGAGAACTGAAGAAAACAAGTGAAACCGTAGGAGGAGAAGCTGCTGAAAAGCTCTTTGCAGAAATCTCCGAGAAGCCCACAGTCGACGTGCACTTGGCTGATCTGCTCATTCCGTATGTGGCCCTAGCTCAAGGAAGATCAGCATACTTTACACGAGATCTTTCTGAGCACTTGCAGACTAACATTTGGCTTGCTGAAGAGATATTGAACGTGAAATTCGCCGTTGAGAGGTTCAACAGGCTTTATAGGATTCGCAAAATCAGCTGAGTGAAAAGCAAGAAGGACTTTGGAAGAGCGAAGGTGCTATGTCATTTCCTTTCTGTTAGTAATGACTATACTCAGAGCCAGAGCTACGATTAGATAGACGGCTTGAACGATGATGCTGGCAGGAAACTTTGGATAGAATTGATATATCTTCAATGGGCTTCCTTGGAATTCCATGATCGTGTCTTTTTGTGGGTTAATCACTTGAGTTATTGATCCCGCAGCGTAGTTTGGCATGAACCAAGGTTCAATCCCTGCCAGCGTTATCACCGAACTCACGATCGACAGTATGAAGATAAACATGAAGAAAGACAGCAAAGTCGCGGCCATGCTGCTCTTCAGTAGGGAACTGAACAGAAACGTCAATCCAAGCACACAGAGCAGATACAGAAGAGCGTAAAGAAAGGATGCGCCTATTTCCCACGAGATGGTGCCATAGATACCCAGCAAACCTCCGGCTCCCAATGCATAGTAGAATCCGATCGGAAGCAACGCCGAAATGAATGCGGCTGCAAACTTACCGAGAACCAATGAGGTTCGCTTCACAGGATTTGGGAAAAGCATGTAGCCGGTTTTATGCTCATATTCAGATGAAATAGCATCGCCAGCAAAGAAAGCTCCAACGATCACTATCAAGCTATTGGCAAAGCTGAAAAACGTGGAAGCCCAAGACTTCGCATCTTTCGGCAGTGCCACGTTGAGAGCGTATGGAACAACTATTAGAAGCAAGCCGGCCAAGGCTGCGATGACAAACACCGCGAGTAGACGTTTTCTTCTCAAGTGTTTCAAAAGCTCATACCGTGCTACTATGATTATGTGTTGCAGAGCGCCAACATCGTCAGACTTGTCTTTAGCCATGTCAGTTTCCCTCCTTGATAAGCTGAAGATAAACATCCTCCAGCGTCTCCATCGAAGGCCTAAAGGATGCTACTGGGGCGCTCATCTCCTTGACAAGCATAGTCAGCAACTGAGCTTGGTCAGCTTCTGTTCCGTCAATGTTTATGACTAGGCTTTTTTCTTCAGCAGTAACAGTCTTCACTTTCTCCATTTTCCTTATCCTGTCAATCTCGGTGGGCTTCAGCGGTCGCAGGAGGTCCACGTGAATTTTCCGTGCCTTAAAGAGGGTTTCAAGATTGCTGATGCTGTCGTAAGCAAGTAGTTTTCCCTTGTCAAGCAAAGCTACCTGATCGCATGTCTCTTGGACTTCGTGAAGCATATGCGACGCCAGAAAAGCGGTCTTTCCTTTCTTTACCATAGTTTTGATTATTTCCCTCATCTCGTACATTCCACGTGGGTCAAGACCCAAGGCGGGTTCATCCAAGATGAGAATTGGGGGGTCATGTAGAATTGCCTGACCAATACCGAGTCTTTGCTTCATGCCACGAGAGAACTTGCCAATTCTTGTGTTTGACCATTCAGAAAGCTTAACAATATCCAGCACTTGCTGAATCCTCTGCTTCAGATCAGGATCAGTCATGCCCCGAAGCTTTCCGAAATAGCTGAGAACCTCAACCGGATTGAGATAATTGTAGAATTCTGGTGTTTCGACCAAAGCACCCACGTTCTTCAACGCGCTTGTCGACTCAGTATTCGCGTCATGTCCGTTAATGAATGCTTTTCCACGCGCAGGCCGAATCAGATTACACAGTATCTTTATCGTCGTGGATTTGCCAGCACCGTTCGGACCCAGAAAACCAACACAATGTCCCACATCTATCTTCAGGTTTAGATCACTCAAAGCCAAAATTTTTCCGTAGTTCTTGGTCAACCCTTCCGTAACTATGGCTTCCAAAAGCCCAGCCTCACAACATCTCAGCTAACGTTAGCAAATCCTATGGTTAAGTCTTGTGCTTTGAGATCCAATGGAAAAGGTAAAGTCTTGTTCTTGGCTTAACATTAGTGACTGCGAGAAAGTGAAGAGAACCAATGACCAACTTCGCCCACAAGAGGGTCATTCAGGAATATTATTCAAAAAGAGCAAGAAACTATGACAAACAGAAGAGTAGAACATGGAAATCCGGCAAAGGCTTTGGCGATGAAATCATAGACACGATAGTCAATGCGGTGCAAGTCTCTGAGAACGCAGTTGTCTTGGAGGTCTGTGTGGGCACTGGCAGAACGAGTCTTCCTTTGCTGAAAAGAGTTGGAATGCGCTTAGTGGGGCTTGATCTTTCGAAGGAAATGCTGAAGACCGCAAAAGAGAAAATGTCTTCTTACAAGAAACGTTTCGACCTAGTCTTGGGAGACGCTGAGCACTCACCCTTCAAGGGAGAGGTCTTCGATGTCGTGATCTGTACAAGTGCAATACATTACCTCACTGATCCTGCTCAGTATTTGGCTGAATTTTCACGTGTATTAAGAAAAAAGGGCTCTTTTGTTTATGGTGACCTGACACTGCATAAATCTGATGCATTGGGCTTTCTGAACAGGCTTGAAAAAACGGTTTCCCATGCTCATGAGAGCTACGTGAAGCCCTCAGAAGCCGAGGCCGCCCTGGAAAATCAGGGGTTACATGTTTGTGAAATGCGAACTTTCACTTACCGAAAACCCCTCGATTACCTGATGGAAGACAAGGGAAGGTACTTCGGTGTCAAGCCGCAAGCCCTTCATGACCTCCTGCAAACGGCCTCTGAGAATGAGATGAGCCTGTATTCAGTGGACAGCAACGAATTAACCCTGTACTACACAATGATCACGACAGTGAAAGAGAGCAACCTCTAGTGGTTCTATGCCTAAACGCTCAACATGCATCAAAGTCCCAAAAATATGCGGTGAAAAAACCATAGCTCTAGCCAATGAAATGAAAATTGCAGACAAAGAACTTGAGATTAAGAAAGATGACTGCTTCATTTACGTTCCAATACATCAGAAGCCATCAGAAGCCATGCTCAAAACCCTCAAGCGTCAAGTGAGCAGCATGCAAATATCAACCAGCTCCTTCCAAGAAAAACCGAAAAGAGCATCAACATATTCTGAACTGCTCGATGGCAAGATTCCCAAGAGACTCCAAGCATCTCTGCCCCATTCAACCGACATCATCGGAGACATAGCCATAATCGAATTATCGCCTGAGCTTCAGGAACACAAAAAATCGATAGGTGAAGCAATACTGAAAGCTAGCAAAAACGTGAGGACAGTTCTTGCGAAAGCTGGCGCCGTAAGCGGAACGTACAGACTCAGAGAGTTCGAAATCATTGGAGGAGAACCCAAAACAGCCACCGTGCACAAGGAGCACGGTTGCCAATTCTTCGTGGACGTTGCGAAAGCCTATTTCTCTCCTCGCCTATCATACGAGCGCAACCGTGTAGCTTCTCTCGTAAAAGAACATGAAACGATCGTGGACTTGTTTACTGGTGCTGGCCCATTCGCCGTGGAGATTGCAAAGAAACACGAAAATGTGGAAGTCTACGCCATAGACGTGAATCCTGACGCTTTTGATTTCCTGAAGAGAAACATCAGGCTCAATAGAGTTGATAGCAGGGTTCATCCGATTCTGGGCGATGCAAGGCAGATCGTCGATGACAAACTGGCTGGAATTGCGGATCGTGTGATCATGAATCTGCCAGAAAAAGCCATTGACTTTGTGGATGTTGCATGTAAGACATTAAAACCGGGTGGTGGAGTGTTGCATTTCTACTGTTTCACAAATGTGTCCGATCCTTTGGAGGCTATGGAGCAAAGACTTGCTGAGGCTGTTGGAGCTAGTGGAAGAAAAATCAGAAAGAAACCGCTGTTAAAGCTTGTCCGCGCGACTGCTCCGTATGAATGGCAAGCTGTTCTGGATGTAGAGGTTGTCTAGGCTCTTACCATCAGCGTTATCTTCACTCTTTGTTTCGGATCTTTCAGTTTCTTGACAAGTTCGCTTGACAAGTCTCGTGCCGCTTTATCTGCTTTAATTGCTAATGTTCGTTTGCAAGTGTACTCGCTTTTTCTTATGACCATGTCTCTTAGGTGAGTCAGGATCAACCGTGAGCTTCCAAAAGCGTTCACCACGTCACCTACTTTCCCAGCTTGGATCAGGATCGTCAGCTTTGCATTTTCTGTTAGCAGAAGCTCCTTGAACTTCGGATCAAAATCGGTTAACGCTTTGCTCGCCGAAACTGCGATTATGCAATCACCATTTTTGGACAGTTCAGGGTCTTTCGTGATCTCAAGTGTGGTTCTGTGTGTGGCTTGAATGTTTGCATGTCCATTGGCAAAGATGACTTCAGTCACTTCCAAGATGGTTCATCTCAATGTGTCCGAGTTTCTCAATCTCGCTCGATGCCAATTTTCATGTGCTCGCAATGTTCAAGGTTATTCGAGGATTTCTATCGAGTCGACCTTTCCGTCACTGTCCAAATCAAACCCTTGTATGACTGTTGCAAACGTGTCCTCACCCTGATAGTTCTTCAGGGTTTTCTTCCAAAAGTTCGCCAAGGCCAGGACACAAGCCTTCGTGCCCACCGCCTTGTTTCCAGCCAGCAACATTATTCGCTTGGTCTTGTCCCACGGGTTCACTATCTTTGCGATCAGTCCAGCCGTGTCTGTCGTATAGACACGCGAGGTCCTGTTTGAAACCATACCTCCCAACAAGAAGCCTTGCTCAGAAGGTTGCATGTTGAACTTTATTGGCAGATGCTCGTTGATTTCCTGAGTGAGAACGTTGGTACCAGGGCCGCCCACAAGAATTAAGTTGTTTTTCTCTTCTTTCTCAGCTTTAACGTCGACGTCGAGTTTTATCGCAAACTCATCGGGCATCTTGATGAATTGTCCGAGAAAGAACGTTAGATATGAAGCGTAGTGTCCGTCTCTAGCGCTTGTTTTGAATGGCCCATGAGGAGTTGGACTACCTACAATTATTTTTCCTTTAAATGTTCTATCGCTTCCAATGAACTCTTCGAAGAATTCTTGAATGTTTTTTTCAGTGCTGAGAAGCGAGAGCCTTGGTATTGTCGTGTATTCTTTAGGGAGTTCGATGCCGAATGCTGGAGACACCGGCTTGTAGTATTTTGCTGTTGCTCCTTTCTTTTCTTCCACTCTGGTGACCGTTATGGCTCCTGCCCTCATCAGTTTTCTCATGTGATAATAGACCTTCTGCTCATGAATGCCCAACCTCTTAGCCACTTCAAGAGGATACATCTCCTCCTTGGAAAGCATGACTAGGATTTTCCAGCCCAGATTGCCCAGAACCAGCTTCAGGTCACAAGGGTCTTGGACAATAGAGATCTCCTTTACTTTCTGTACGTTTCCATCTTCTTGCAGCAATAGCTTCTTGTCCATGATGGTCATAAGCATATTTCAGGGAACCGCTAATAAATTTTTGTTAATGGTTAACAAAAACATGAAGAGTTCAGAGCTGAATGATGTTGTAACACTTGAAAGGATTTGAAAACTTTTTTGGAACTAAAAATTATCTCTTAAGAATGCTTATTAGCGCCAAAGAAACTTGAATAAGGCTTGCATAAACCGAACAAAACAATGAGGCCTAGCAATGTGCGGAATATTTGGCTGCATTCTGAAAGATGGAAAGGCTGCTCCGGTCATTCACGCGGCTTTGAAACGACTTGAATACCGAGGCTACGACTCAGTCGGCGAGGCAACCATAGACAATGGAAAGCTCTTCATCAAGAAAGACCAAGGAAAAATCGACGAAGTCCACAGAACCCACAACTTGGACGACTTGCCTGGCAGTATAGGCATTGGACACACAAGATGGGCTACTCACGGAGCGCCACTTCAAGTCAACGCGCACCCGCATTTGGATTGCAGCGGCAAGATTGCTGTCATCCATAATGGTATAATTGAAAACTTTGCAGAGCTGAAACAGGAATTGGAGAACCGTGGTCACATTTTCAAATCGAAGACCGACACAGAAGTGATCGCTCACCTTATTGAGAGAGCTCTTGAAACTATCCCGTCTTCGAGCTTGACTGATGCTGTTCTGGAGACCGTGAAGAGACTTGAGGGCTCATTCGCGATTGCAGTGCTGTCCACTAAGGAGCCTGACAAGATCGTGTGTGCTAGGCGCGAAAGTCCGCTTGTGATTGGAGTAAATGACAATGCAATCTATTTTGCATCTGACATTCCAGCATTCTTGCCTCTCACAAACAAGGCAGTTATTGTGGATGATGGAGAAGTCGTTACGCTCTCGCTGAAAGGCTACGAGATCAAGAAAATCGCCGACTCAACCATTGTTGTTCGAGAACCGAAGATTATCGAGTGGGCGCCAGAAATGGCTGTCAAACAAGGATACGCGCATTTTATGTTGAAGGAAATTCATGAGCAACCGGGCTGCCTTCGGAACACATTAAGGCTACAGGAGCATTATCTTGATTTGATGGCGACTTTCCTTGACCGAGCACGCGAAGTTTACCTTGTGGCTTGCGGAACTTCTTATCATGCGTGTTTGGCTTCGTCGTACATGTTCTCTAAGCTGGCTTTCTTGGCAACGTATCCAGTCGTAGCGTCAGAGTTTGTTGAGCAGCATGGGAAATCAGTTAATATTGACAGTACCATTCTGGCCGTAAGCCAGTCAGGCGAAACAGCTGACACTTTGGCTGCTGTGAACTGTGCTCGTCAAAGAGCCGCCACGGTTCTAGGACTGACAAATGCCATCGGTTCAACATTGACGCGTGTTTCGAGAGTTTACATTGGACAGCAGTCCGGTCCAGAAATAGGGGTGGCTGCAACGAAGACTTTCACCTCTCAGCTTTCTGTCATGGCTCAGACGGCCTTGAGGCTTGCCAAGAAGAGAGGAAAAGTCTCACAGGACGAGATGGACTATCTTGCCGAAAGACTGGAGAAAATGCCCGAAACGGTTGACGTGATTATTCGCACACAAGAGGAAAAAGTGAAAGAGATCGCGAAAAAGTACAAGGATGCAAAGGTCTTTTTCTTCCTCGGCCGGGGAATAAGCACAGCCACAGCTTACGAGGGTCGACTTAAACTCATGGAAATCGCGTATGTGCCCGCCATAGCTTTTCCCGCAGGCGAAAGCAAGCACGGGCCAATAAGTCTCGTTGAACCAGGTTTTCCAGTGGTCTTCATTTGCCCAAAAGATGACACACATAAAACCTTAATCGGTAACATCATGGAAATGAAGGCGCGTGGAGCTTCAGTAATCGCAGTGATAGAAGAGGGAGATGAAGAGATCAAGAGCCTAGCTGACGATTTCGTCGAGGTTCCAAAAGGAATTCCTGACGTTCTGTCACCGATATCCTTCGTCATCCCATTGCAGCTTCTGGCCTACTACATAGCTCTTGAAAGGGGGCACAACCCAGACATGCCTAGGAACCTGGCAAAATCAGTAACAGTCAAGTAGCCCTGTTTCTTATTCTCCATCCTTCTTCCAAATGCAAACACGTTAAAAGCCTATTCACTGATTATTCTTGCAGGCAACGAAAATGGAGAAAAGCGATTGGCAAAGACTCATTGACAATCTGATCCATGAGGGAATGCTGCACTCGCCCAACGTAATCGCCGCCATGCGCGGCGTGCCCCGCACGAAGTTTCTTCCAGACAACATGCGGTCCTACAGTGCTGAAGACACGCCACTTCCGATTGGTTTCGGGCAAACCATTTCCGCGCCACATAGCTTCGGCAAATGCTGAGCTAGGCGAAACATGGTTTCAATAATGAATGAAGCCCTTAAGTTGGAAGTCGGCTGCAAAGTGCTAGAGGTAGGCGCAGGCTCAGGCTGGCATGCCGCCACGATAGCGGAGATAGTCGCGCCTCAGGACGCTCCCAGAAGCACGTGGGGCCATGTCTTCACAGTTGAGATTGTTCAAGGCTTGGCGGATCTTGCAAGAAGAACCATAATGAAGGCAGGGTACGGTGACCGAGTGACTATAGTCTGTGCCGATGGATCCTTGGGATATCCTGACAAAGCTCCGTACGATAGGGTCCTCGTGACCGCGGCAGCTCCAGCTGTTCCTGAGCCTCTCATCAAACAACTAAGGCCCGGTGGTATCATGCTGATCCCTGTTGGAAGCATCTCACTTTTTCAGAACCTCCTGAAAATTACAAAAGAAAGTGACGGAAAAACTAAAGAAGAGAATCTCGGCGGAGTCGCCTTTGTCCCACTAACAGGGCGCCACGGTCACTCATTCGAGAGCTAGTCTATCGATAGCTTTTGCCTGTAGGCTTCCATATCTAGGAATCCGTGTCCACTTATGTTCATGCATATGACCTTCTCTTCTTTGGCCTTCTCTGCTTTCAGTGCTTCGTCTATTCCAGCTCTGACTGCATAACTTGATTCTGGCGCTATGAGCCATCCTTCGGATTGAATGAAGGTTCTTGCTGCCTCAAAGACTGCCTTTTCGTCTTTGGGGTAGGACACGGCTCTCAGGAGTTTGTGATGTTTGAGCGCGCTCATTAGAGGTGCTGCTGCATGATAGCGCAGCCCATCTGCCTTTATCGGCGACATTTCCGTTTTGTGCCCGAGCGTGTACATTTTGAGTAGAGGTGTATGCTCAGCGACGTCTCCGAAATCATAACGGTATTCACCTTTAACAAGGTTAGGCGCCGCCTCCGATTGAGCAGCTAGGAACTCGCATTTTCGCTTCTTTTTCAGAACTTCTCCGGCAAAAGGCAATGCTATTCCCCCGAAGTTTGAGCCACCGCCAAAACAGCCTGTGATCAGGTCGGGTGAATCATCAACAGCTTCAAACTGCTTTATGGTTTCCAAGCCGATGATTGACTGCTGTATGAGGACGTGATTGAGGACAGAGCCAAGGCAATAGACGCTTCCATCATGTTCCTCAGCGTACTCTAAGCCTTCGGAAACGGCGATTCCCAGAGACCCAGGATGATTCGCGTTCTTGGCCAAGAGTTGTCGTCCGATTTTCGTTTCCTTGCTGGGAGATGCATGTACTTTCGCGCCGAAGAGCTTAATCAGTGTCCGTCTGTCGGTCTTCCAATCGTATACGTTTCGCACCCAGAAGACTACACAGTCAAGTCCCATCAGCGAGGCTGCATATGACAGAGCGCTGCCCCATTGTCCTGCTCCTGTCTCGGTGACTAAAGTCTTCTTCCCCTCTTTGGCTGCATAGTAAGCCTGCGCCAGCGCGGTGTTGACCTTGTGCGAACCTGTTGGGGATAGGTCTTCACGTTTGTAATAAAGCCGTACTTTCTTCAACCCCAAGCGTTTTTCTAATCTTCTTGCGCGGTAAAGAGGTCGGGGGCGTCCAGCCTGAATATACAGCTCTCTTATTTCTTCTGGGATTGGAATCCAAGGATCAGTCGACATTTCCTGTTTCAGGCATTCGTGAACCATTGTTCTTCCGAGGAATTCCATTCTGGAAGGGCCTGTTTCAGGTTCTTTGGGTGGCGGCAAAGGTTCTGGCAAGTACGGGATAATGTTAAACCATTTTGAGGGTAATTTATCCGGTGAGAGTGAGATTTGATTAATCTCCAAGTCATTTCACCATTTTAGAACCAAGTATTAGGCAGGGACAGAAGTTAAAGATTTCCATTTGTGCAGCTAGCCAAACCACTTTTCCAGAGTAGTCTTCCCCTTGAGTTTCTTGTTTCCATCTTGGATTCTTTCAAAAGCTTTTCTGACGCGTTCCTCTGAAAAGTCCCGTTCTCTGCAGATGAAGTTCACTGCTCCTTCGACGTCGGGTTCTTTCCAGTCCACTCGATAATTGTCTGTAACGTTCGGATTCAGAAAAATCTCCCTGATTCTTTGAGGTTCAACGGGAAACTCCGCGTTTTTCACGTATGGGATAGTATTTTCTATGTTTCCATGCTCTTTTATCAATTTTAAGGCGGTTTTCGGCCCTAAACCCTCTATACCGTCAGGGTTGAAGTCTGTTCCTATCAGTATTCCCACGTCAACCAGTTGCTCATACGTTATTCCACATTCCTTCAAAGTCCGCTCAAGCTCCACAATTTCGGGCACAACCTCGACGGTGACGTTTTTGCTGGGCAGTTTCCTTCTTCCAGAGATCGTCACGTTCCTTATCAGCTTCAAAGCGCCGAAAAGCAAACTGTCGTAATCTTGGCTTGCACAATAGTCAGCGTCACCTCGCTTCGTTAAATGTGCCGCCTGCGCTTCCCCCTCGCTTGGAGCTTGAATCCACGGAATCCCCATGAGGTCTAGAAGCCTTTTCCCATCGTCAGCCATGTAATCCTTCAAATGAGAAGTGGCTTGAGCGTACACTCGGGCTTCCTGAATCTTGCCCTCTTTCAAAGCCTGCTCATACATCACTTGTGCTTCTCGCTTTGCCTTCACCCGCCTTTGGATCTCGACTTCTTTCAACGCCGGTGGAATCCCATCAAAAACGTAAATTGGTCTTATGCCCATCTCTACGAGGTTGCTGGTTCTGTACAACAAGCCACTTAGATGACTGGTTACTCTGCCATTACTGTCCTTCAATGGCGTGCCATCTGGTTGACGAATTATGGCTAGAAACTGGTACAGTGCGTTGTAGGCGTCTATGGCTATGGATTTTCCTGCCAAATCCTCAAGCTTTACGATGGTCTTTGGGACAAGGTCACGGAGGTTGACGCCCAACGTAACACCGTGAAATAGTGGTCGAAAACCCCGATAATAAACTTACGAAAGCATTACGCACAAGATATAAGGAAGTCTTGCATTTACAAGAGCCGTTACCGAGGTGGTCCCAATGACCGAGAAAACTGCAACAATAACCCTAGTCTCGTGTACAAGCTGCGGTAAACCGATCCCGCCGGCAGTTGAGGCCACGAAGTTTCTGTGTCCAAACTGTGGTGAGATTCAGATAAAGCGTTGTAGGAAGTGCAGGAAGTTCGGGCGTCCTTACAAGTGTCCGAAATGCGGTTTCATTGGGCCATAAAGAGCAAAGGGAAGAATCCAGAATGGGCAGTGTTATAATTACTTACAAGATATTTCCAACAGGTACCGAAGTTGACTTTGAGGAGTTAAAAAAGAAAATCCAGGCAAACCTGCCTGAGTTTGCCTCAGCCGACGGTTTTGGCGAAGAACCAATTGCGTTTGGCTTGAAAGCCTTGCTGGTTCAGATAAGGCTTCCCGAGGATAGGTCTGGTCTGCTTGATGAGCTTGAGAAGAAGCTGGAAGCCATAAGTGGCATCAGCCAGTTGCAGACGCTCATGGTACGGAGGACAAGCAGATAACCTTGAAGTGTTGGCTAAAAGGTTTATATCTGAACGAAAGTTTCTATTTTGGCGTAATTTGTGTGAGTAATCTTGGGAAGTGTTCCATTTGAGTGAAATCCAATTACGTGTTGGTGACGCAAAACAGAGAGATGTCGGAAGAGGTATCGCTCGAATCGACCAAAGCACCATGCAGAAACTTGGCATATCCGCTGGCGACGTGATAGAGATCGTGGGCAAGAGAACCACGTCGGCTATTGCTTGGCCAGCCTACAGCGAAGATCAGAACAGAGACCTTCTCCGCATAGATGGTTTTTCACGCAAAAACGCAGGCGTAGCCATAAACGAGTACGTGGTCGTTAGACCAGCCAAAGTCAAGAACGCCTTAAGCCTAACGCTTGCGCCTGTGGACATGAGGTTGAACGTTGATGAAGATTTCACGAATTTCGTCAGGAACCGTTTGATGGAGCGAACGCTCGTTGAAGGCGACACGACCCTCGTCATGATGCTTGGGCATGCTATTCCTTTTACGGTCACGAAAACTCGGCCACATGACATCGTGAAAGTGGTGGCTGAAACTAGGCTCACAATTCTTAATGAACCTGCCCCGGAGGGCAAAGGGTTGCCAAGGACAACCTATGAGGATGTTGGAGGCTTACACGAGGAAATCCAGAGAATAAGAGAAATGATCGAGCTTCCACTGAGACACCCAGAACTGTTTCAGAGACTCGGGATAGACCCTCCTAAAGGAGTACTGCTTCATGGACCGCCAGGTTGCGGTAAGACCTTGTTGGCAAGAGCAGTAGCGAATGAGTCTGAGGTGAACTTTTTCTCCATAAATGGGCCTGAAATTATGAGCAAATTCTACGGGGAATCCGAGGCTAGGCTCAGGGAGATCTTCCAGCAGGCTCAGCAGAACGCTCCGAGCATAATATTCATCGACGAGTTGGACGCGATTGCTCCTAAGCGTGAAGAAGTCACTGGCGAAGTTGAAAGGCGCGTGGTGGCTCAGCTTCTGGCTTTGATGGATGGCATGTCAGGCCGAGGAAACGTCATAGTGATAGGCGCCACTAACCGACCTGGCGCGTTGGATCCAGCGTTGCGCAGACCTGGCAGGTTTGACAGGGAAATTGAGATAGGTGTTCCTGACAAGCAGGGAAGGTACGAGGCCCTTCAGATTCATACTCGGGGCATGCCTTTGGCTGAGGATGTTGATCTGAAGAAGCTTTCCGAAATAACTCACGGCTATACTGGTGCAGACGTGTCTGCGTTGGGCAGAGAAACGGCAATGAAGGCTCTTCGCAGGTACTTGCCGCAGATTAATCTTGAAGATGAGCGTATTCCTCCGAGTGTTTTGGAGAAGATGGAAGTCACTATGGACGACTTCATTAACGCTTACAAAGAGGTCACACCTACTGCTATGCGTGAAGTGTACATTGAAGTGCCTACGATCCACTGGGAAGATATTGGAGGTTTGGACGAAGCCAAACAAGAACTGAAAGAAGCGGTTGAGTGGCCTCTGAAGACCCCTGAGATATTCAGCAGACTTGGCATCAAGCCGCCGAAGGGCATACTTATCTATGGTCCGCCTGGTTGCGGCAAGACATTGTTAGGTCGGGCTGTCGCAACTGAAAGCGAAGCCAATTTCATAACGATTAAGGGTCCTGAAGTGTTCTCAAAATGGGTTGGTGAATCCGAAAAAGCCATACGAGAAGTCTTTAGAAAAGCTAAAATGGCAGCGCCTGCTGTGGTTTTCTTTGACGAGATTGATTCGCTGGCGCCTCGCCGAGGTCTAGGGTTCTCCGACGGTGGAGTATCTGAACGTGTTATCAGCCAGCTTTTGACTGAAATGGACGGGATCACGACTCTGCAGGACATTGTCATCATTGCTGCCACTAACAGGCCTGACATGGTTGATCCAGCAGTTTTGCGTCCCGGAAGGTTTGACAGGTTGATTTATGTGCCTGTACCTGACGAGAAGACTAGACTGCAGATTTTCAAGCTTTACACGAAGGGTATGCCTTTGGCGAATGATGTGAATTTTGCGCAGTTGTCCACTATCACGAAAAACTATTCTGGAGCGGACATTGAAGCGCTTTGTCGAGAGACGGCCATGTACGCGTTGAGGAAGGATTTGAATGCTAAGGAAGTAACTATGAAGGATTTTGAGGAAGCGTTGAAGCGGGCAGGGCCGTCAGTAACGCCTGATATGGAGAAGTGGTACAGGGGTTTCATGCAGCAGGTTCGACAAGTGCAAAAGCCTACGACTCCGGTTGCTTAGGAGAGGAAGACTGTGCACACGAAAACTTGGAAGACTCATCCGGCCTATCTCTTCTTACTGGAGACTTTGGCTAAGAAGGGGGCTATGGCTGACAGTGACCTTTTTGAAGTGGTGATCGAAGAGTTCAAGGACTTGGGCTTCATGGACTTCAACGAAATATTGATGCGGCTGGAAGTTGGCGGAAAGATTCGCACGGCTTCCGCGGTTCGTGGGAAGAGACGAGTGGAATTGACAGCTTAGGCGACGAATCCCGCCGAGTCACAAGTGCTAACTCATGAAGACAGTTTCAGACGTGATAGTCGTCGGAGGCGGACCATGTGGTTCCTTTGCGGCTTTGAATCTGGCAAGGCGCGGTGCGAGAGTAGCTGTTTTTGAAGAGCATAAGGAGATAGGTGTTCCGTCTCATTGTGCAGGCCACTTGAGCATTGAAGGTTTAAGGCGCTTAGGTCTGTATCCTCTTCCTTCAGGAATTGTTGAGAACCTCTTTTGTGGGGCGACGTTTCATTCGCCTCATGGTAGGGCTTTCTCAGTGCGTTTCCCTCGGTCAGTAACTTGCGCTGTCAACCGTGTTCTTTTTGACAGTCATCTTGCTGAGTTGGCGGAGAAGGCTGGTGTGGATTATCAGATGGGTTCTCGCGTTGAATCCCTGGTTATCAGGAACGGCTTTGTGAAAGGAGTTGTCGTTAACCGTAATGGAGATGTTGAGGAATCTGCTGCTAAGATAGTTGTTGATGCAGAAGGAGTATCTTCAAGGCTCTTGCGACAGACTGGGCTAAGTGCGCTCGATCGTCGTTGGCTTGTCAACGGGGTAGAAGCCGAAGTAGAAAACGCCAAGAACGTGCTGTCGGACACTGTTGAGGTCTTCTTGGGAAACGACTTTGCACCGGGTTTCTATGGATGGTTGATTCCGAAAGGCGCTGGGGAAGCGAAAGTTGGATTGGGCGCAAAAACGGGAAACCCAAGAGAGCTTCTGCAGAAGCTCATGTTTGAGCATCCAACGGCGTCCAAGAAGCTGATTAAGGTCATCATCAAGCAAATGGCGTTCCATCCAATATCGCTTGGCGGACCTATCAAGGAGTCTTCTTCGAGTGGGTTTCTAGTCGTTGGTGATGCGGCTTCCCATGTGAAGCCTACGACTGGAGGCGGCATAATCTTGGGATTGACGTGTGCGGCTTTGGCTGCTGAGGTTGCATGGGAAGCTTTGCAGAGAGGAGACTATTCGTCCAGATTTCTGCATTCTTATCACAAGCGTTGTCAAGATACCCTAGGCATTGACGCAAGGATGATGCTCAGAATGCGGAAAATGCTTGATGTGTTGTCTGACACGCGGATGGATGATATCATCGGTTTCTGTGAGAGGTTCAAATTGGACAAGACTCTTCTGGATTTTGGAGACCTTGATTTTCAGGGCAGGTCATCTCTGCGCATCTTGAGGAATCCAAGAGTGTTGATGGCTTTGGGCTACTTTTTCCGTGTTTATCTATCTGCGAATCCTTAAAATCTGTGAAGGAACAAATTGGAGAGACGGTTGGAGAAGCGCATGAGCGAGTTTCGCTTTAAGCAGGTTATCGTTTTTCGTTCTGATTTAAAGTTGAGTAAGGGAAAGGCTTCTGTTCAGGCTGGCCACGCAGCGGTTTCAGCGGCGGAGGAGGCTCGGAAGCATCATCGGGAGTGGTGGGAGGCTTGGTTATGGGAGGGGCAGCGGAAGATAGCTGTCAAGGTGAAGACTGAAAAAGAACTGTCGGTTTTGGAGGAGCAAGCGAATGAATTGGGCTTGCCTTGTGCTTTGATTATGGATAGGGGGTTGACCGAGATTCCTCCGAACACAGTGACTTGTTTGGGAATCGGACCTGCACCTGCTGAGAAAGTGGACAAGCTTACTGGTAGACTTCCTCTTCTTTAGACGAAAGGATGTAACCTAGATTGCGTGTTCCTGAGCTTGAGAAGTCACTTGGTATTGAGGCTTATGTAACAGGTTCTCAGGGTATTGGGGGAGCAATCAGGCAACGTGTCGAGGATTTTGCTGTTGAGGAAACGTTGGTTGACGGTTCTAAAGCCGACATAGACCCCTCTGATAATATCGCAAAGCATGGAGTTTTGGGGTCTTCTGAAGCTAGGGACAGGTTTTTGCTTTGCGTTCTGGTCAAGCGGGACTGGGACACCTTGTCAGCGGTGAAGGCCATTGCTGACCAGCTTGACATAAGCATGGGGCGCATCAGTATTGGGGGCATGAAGGACGCTAGGGCCGTCACTGCCCAGTATGTCACGGTTGGGGGGGTTTCTGCTGAAGAGGTTAGGAAAGTCAGGGTTAAGGATATTGAGCTTCGCCCGGTTGGTTATTTTCACAGTGAGCATTCATCCTACTACGTGTTGGGTAACAGTTTTCGCGTAGTTATCAGTAAGATAGAGCATTCCGAAGATGCTGTTGCGGGGAGGGTTGCACAGACTGTTAGGGATCTTAAGCTGTTTGGTGGTGTTCCGAACTTCTTTGGTCACCAACGATTTGGCACGATTCGCCCGATTACTCACTTGGTCGGCAAAGCGATCGTCAGGGGAAATCTCGAAGAGGCTGCTATGCTTTTTCTGGCCAAGTCGAGTCCAGATGAGCATCCGAGTTCGAGAGAGGCACGAAAGCATTTGTCAGATACAAAGGATTTCAAGCAGTCTTTGCATTGTTTTCCGAAGCAGTTGCGTTATGAGCGTTTGATGCTTGCTCATTTGGCTGAGAAGCCAGAAGATTATGCTGGAGCTTTCAAGAGGCTGCCGATGAAGTTGCAGAAGCTATTCATCCAAGCATATCAGTCTTACCTGTTCAACAGGTTTCTGAGCCAGAGAATCAAGAGCAAGATCCCGTTGAATCGGGCTGAGGTCGGAGATTACGTGGTGGGTGTGGAGCGTTCTGGGTTGCCTATGGTAACGATGCACAAAACTGTGAGTGATGGAGCGTTAGGGGAGATTAACAAGGCGATGGAAGCTGGGAGAATGCGGCTGGCGCTTCCTCTTGTGGGTTTTAAGCAAGGGGTCTCAGGTGGATGCCAAGGGGACATTGAGAAAAGGATGCTGGAGAAGGAAGGAGTTCAACCAAACGACTTCAGAGTCAAAGAGCTGCTGGACATCTCACCAAGAGGAGAACTACGTGCCGCTGTAACGCCTTTGAACAATTTCTCAGTGGACGGAATTTCAAGCGATCAAGATCAGAAAGAACGCATGGCTGAACTGAGTTTCCTTCTGTACCGTGGCTCCTACGCAACGATAGTTCTGAGGGAAATAATGAAGCCACGCGACCTCGTTGAAGCGGGTTTTTGAGGACTTGCCCTAGACTTAAACGCTTTGTTAGGACTGTGCTAATAAGATCTGGGTCATTCTTGTTACGTGTCTGAATAGAAAATACTATCTGTAACCTGAGCAGACTGTAGAGTGGGTAGTCTTCATGAAGACGGTTGAATTGAAGCTGATCTCTGAACTTATGAAGAACAGTCGGAGAAGTGACCGCGAGCTAGCCAGCGTGATCGGTGTTTCGCAGCCTACAGTTAGCCGGATGATTGGCAAGCTGCAGAAAGAGGGCGTAATCAGAGAGTACACTATGATTCCTGATTTTAACAAGCTTGGGTTCAGGATTCTGGCCTTGACTTTTGTTAAGCTGAGAAAGACGCTAAGTGAAGGAGAGCTTGAAAAGGCCAGGGAGATCACGAAGCGGAAGATAAATGAAAGCGCTTTTGCGATCGTTATGCTTGAGAGAGGCTTGGGCCTAGGGTACGATGGCGTGATTATGGCTTTTTACAGGGATTACTCGGAGCATTTGGAGCACAGGAAGGTCTTGCAGCAGTATCCATTTTTGGATTTGAATGGCATGGAGAGCTTCTTGATAAGCCTAGATGACAAAATCCACTATCGTCTTTTAACGCTATCAGCCTTGGTCAAGAACGAATTGGAAACCAAGAAGAAGAATGAGGATAAGCTGAACGAGAAATAGACCGAAAGCTCTAAATCCGTTGGCATCGGTCCTTTTTCGAAAGAATGTTTTGGGCCGGTAGTTCAGCTGGTATGAACGCCTGACTTGCACTCAGGAGGTCTGGGGTTCAAATCCCCACCGGTCCACCTGTTTTGGAGACAGAGACTAGGATCTTGGAGATTTAGGTCATTGTTCTTGAGCCAATTGGACGATCTTTGACTGGCACCGTTATTCAGAAAATTCAGCATGCATAGGATGCGACTAAACTGCGGGATGTGAATGCTTGGTACCTCGCCTTTCCCATCTATCGAGTCCATGGGCTGTTTTTGATGAAAATAGAAAAAGTGAGTGGGAGTTTTGTCAGTCTAGATTTTTCTCTTGTTTAAGACAGACCTGAATGATTTTCCGCAGCAATTGTAGAGCCCAATTGTGAGCTCTGTTCTCTTACCACTCTTGTCCTTTCGGCCAGCCATCTTCCATGTCTTCTTAGGAGTACTGACTTCTTTCTTACATTTAGGGCATTTAGCCATTTGCATCATCACTGTGACCGTTACATCGTATGATGGATAAAACATTTTCCACTATGAAAGGTCATCATAACTAGTTTTCAGCACTAATATCGCGTAATCTAGGCTCTTAGGTAGCATTGATTGTTGGCAAATAGATAGTTTCTATAGTGGTTGCTTCGGCAGACGTTTTTCATTGCGCCATCCGCGGTCCGAAATCCTGTGCATCCTCAAACTGGAGCTAGCATGTGTTCATACGATCTGACCTAGGCGGAGTGCTTCCAAAGAAACATTAAAAGGAAGAGAGAATAGACTAAGCCTCAGGTGTAGGTTAAATGGTGCACGCCGCCGTTTGTTTGGAGAAAGAGGTTCTCATAAAAGACGCGTCCGTCGATGAAGTAATCAGTTTCTGCAACGAAGCTCTGAAAGGGATGAAGCTAAGGATAAAGAAAGAAGAATCAAGTCACGACGGGAAGACAACAATTCTTGCGAGCGAAGGTGCGTTAGTGCCACTCGTGTTGAAAACGTTGCTGTTTCCTTTCAGTCTGGGCGAATATGTGAAAGTAGCTCAACGATCTGGAATACACATCGTGATCTCCCCAGACAAAGATGGAATCCACTTGTATTCCTGCGGAATTGCCCTTGACGAGGTCACTGGAAAATTGGCAAAGTACACGAAGGACGAGGTCGTTGAGGAGGTCACAGACACCATGGAAGCCTTGGATTTCGAGAACAAATTCATCAAAAGAATTCTGGGACACTTTCCAAGGGCAAAGCAAATAAGATAACGTGATCCTTCGCGCTTATTCGTGACATACTGACTTGGTCTGAGAGTAGGCGTTTAGTCTATCGATTAGGCTTCTTGGCCTTGTTTCGTTAGGATATTGTCTTTTTCCTTTTCTATGGAAACAAAACGCGAGGCTGTAGGCAATCAATAGTTTAAACTGTGAAAGAGCTATGTAGCTAAATCGCATATGAAAGGAAGGAGAGACTTGAACCAAAAAGAAAGCGCTCCTTCGAACATGGAAGAGCTTGGCAAGAAACTTGATCAGATAATACGTAGACTAGACCTTCTTGAGGAACTGATTCTTGACAAGCCAGAGTACGAGGGTTTAGCAGCCACGCTGAGGCTGACGAAGGTTGGCATAGGCATGTATGGCGAACCGTTGAAGATTGCTTCTCGACTTAAGAACGCTGAGAGATACCTGCGTCAGAAGCCGATCGCGCAAGATGACATTTCAAGGTGTATTGTTCAAGCGTTGGCTTTGAAGGGGGCGTTGAATCTTTCGGCTATAACGCGGCAAGTGGCTACGATGAGAGGAAAGGCAAGCAGGCGCATAGTGCGGGCAAGAGTGAAGAGGCTGTTGGGGCAGGGCATATTGCTGAAGAAGGAAGGCAGGGTCCCCACTTACGAGTTGGTCGACAAGGATGACCACTAGACTGGTCACATTTGCACAGAACACCTAACTTGGGTGACCACTTCTTTAGTTGTTTGAGGCGAAAAGAAATGAAGTATCGATATATGCACTCTAAGAACCAGAAATATGGGCTGTTCGTTCCTCACCTAGAGGAGTATTCAAGTTCACCCATGGTATCTGATGCAGGCTGTCGCCAAATGAAAGACAAAATCCGCGTGGATGAGATCAAGGCAAAGGCTGCACCAGTGCCATTACATCTGACACTTGGGTGAAGAATCCAGGAGGTGAAAAACATGATTGACAGCGAGAGAAAAGACAAGAAGTTAGAAGCGGAAAACATTAAAGAGATACTCGGCGTCGTTTCCTCAGAAGTTCCAGCGCTGATAAAAAGCATACTGGGATCAGTCTTCTCCGAGGAAGCGGGGAAAAACATGGGCAAGGCCGCAGCAGCATACTACAAGGAACTCAAAAACGGCGGGTTGCCTGAACAAGTGGCTGTTAAAATGACTGAAGACTACATGCGAACCTTCACAAGCCTAGGCGACATGCTCAGAGGCGCTGGCGGAGGAAAATGGTCTGGGAAAGAACATATAGGCGACGAAATCGAAAGAAAGATCCACGAGAGACTTGAGCGAAAAAGAGAAGAAAAAGAAGAGGAAGATGAAGATGAATAACCCTCCCTCTTCTCATTCTATGTCGAGACGGACAAAGATGAATGCGGCATCAACGTTAACAAGCCTGATGCGTTCTACTCCATACTTGGTTCGCATGTCTCTCAGCCTTTCTTGGATGTATATCACCCTAGGCACGCGAGTGCGGAAAACCAGAAGAGCTTTTGAGAAACAACTCATCATGCAAGGAATGACCAAAGAAGATGCCAAGCGCCTAAGCGCATGCTTTGAAGAACTCAAAAACAGTATGACTCAAATGCTTAAGCAAGGAATAACACGCGGCTTCTAGTTCAGTGAGTTGAGAATGCAAAAGACCCTCGAATAGAAACACGTTGCCCCCATTTCTGTCTATTCCTGAGGTCGACCTTGTGAACATTGGTCTATATAGACTATAGATTCTATGTTGAAAAGACTATTGAGCACCTGCCGCGTCTGTACTAAACGGGAAAACGAAAATGAAGAAGGTCTATTTGTTTGAGTATGAAGTACCCCACCGTCGGACATACCCGACTGAATGGGTGAGAAAAAAGCAAACTCGATAGCTACCTGCGTGCACTTCTGCCGCGTATCGTTCATGCTAAAGAACGCGTGACCTAAAGCAAGAGTGACGAGTTTTCGAACTGAGCCTTTTCGAAAGGTAAACATGCTAGATTAGTCTGCGATTGACAAAACTTCATCTCTCGCAACGAAACCTCACGAGTCATTCAGCAACTTGGAGTAAGGATGACACTCCTTTTCTGCGCAAGGCTTAGCACGCGTTACTCGTCCCCTCGCACTTAGGTTCAAGTGCACGCGAAACCATTAAAAACCCGTATTGCAAATTCAACTGAAGGGCTCGCATGATAAACAATGGAAGATATCTGTTTACTTCTGAGTCTGTGGCGGAAGGCCATCCGGACAAAGTTGCAGACCAAATATCAGATGCAGTGCTGGACGCTATCATAGGCCAAGATCCGAAAGCAAGAGTTGACTGCGAAACATTGGTAATGCAAGGAAACGTAATAGTCACTGGCCAAATCACAACATCCTGTTACGTGGACATACCTCGCATCGTTAGAAAGACACTGAAGGAGATAGGTTTTGATAATGCTAGAGATGGAATGGACTGGGAAACTTGTGGTATTTTGGTTTCAATAACAGAGCAGTCCCCAGATATCGCAATGGGAGTTGACGAGACCGAGAACCATGAACAGGGAGCTGGAGACCAAGGGATGGTGTTCGGCTATGCAACAAACGAGACAAAGCAATTGATGCCTCTACCAATAATGCTTGCGCACAGTCTGGTGAAAAGACTTGCTGAATGCAGGAAATGCGGAATTCTGCCCTATTTAAGGCCGGATGGTAAGTCGCAGGTCACTGTTGAATATGCTGATGGACAACCAAGAAGAGTGGAGGCTGTTGTAATAGCTGCTCAGCATGTTGAGAGCGTTGACAGAGAAAAAATGAGGAAAGACATAATCAGCCAAGTCATAAAAAAGGTCATGCCCTCGAGCATGTTGGACAAAGAAACAAAATACTTTGTTAATGAAACAGGAAAGTTCGTTGTTGGAGGAACCCTGGCAGATTCAGGTCTAACAGGGAGAAAAATCATCGTCGACACCTACGGAGGTGTTGGTAGTCACGGTGGAGGATGCTTTTCTGGGAAAGACCCCTCAAAAGTTGATAGATCTGGCTGTTACATGGCTAGGTATATTGCAAAAAATGTTGTGGCTTCTGGTTTGGCGGCTCAATGCGAGATCCAAATATCATATGCAATCGGTGTAGCGCAGCCCGTTTCCGTGATGGTAAACACATTTAGCACGGGAAAGATACCTGATGAGAAAATTCTTGAATTGGTGAAGAAGCACTTTGACATGAGACCTAAAGCAATCATAAATCATCTGAGTCTACTCAGACCAATATACAGAAAGACAGCGGTTTTCGGCCATTTTGGAAGAGACGATCCAGACTTCACGTGGGAGAAGACTGACAAGGCAGAAATCCTCAAGAAAGATGCTGGAGTTTGATCCAAGCAACCTGCTAGCACGCGCCTAGAATGATTGCGAGCGCTGTTTCCCGTTGCGCAAAGGTTATTCGGTTGGAACCCTGCTTGAACTGTGGTTGGATCAATATTGGTGTTGACGTTCCGTTGTCTACTGGCCAGCGACATAGATTGGCGTACAGAGAACGCTAATGACCCTGAAGTCGCGAAATACGCCATTAGTATCTATCCCATAACTGAGCATGAAGTTGGCGAGTTTCTCAAGAAAGATCTTGAAGAAGACAGCAGTAAGTACATCGTGGCTATGCTAGACGGTGAACCGGCAGGCTTCGTCTTTCTATGGCTCAGGCTAGGAGCCACGAAAGACCGACATGTGGCTTGGCTCGGGATAGCCGTGAGAAGGAAATATTGGGGGAAGGGCGTCGGCACGGGCCTCATTAACGAGGCCATAAGTCTTGCCAAGAAGTCAGGATGTCGTAAGCTAATGCTTGGCACGATTGAAGGAAACGAAAGAGCGATACGGCTCTACAACAAGTTTGGCTTCAAGACTGAAGCATACGAGGTCAAGGAGGTTTTCATTGATGGTTCTTGGAGAAACAGCTTCATAATGGGGTTAGAGCTAGTCCCCTGTGAGCCGAAGCTTGCCCAAACTACTGCACCAAATGCCGAGAGTTCCAAAACCTCCAAGGATGGAGATATCCATGTCCGACAAGCAATGAACCGCGATCTAGACGAGTTACACAGACTGCAAAACTGCCCTGAATCTACCAAATCAACCTACAGACTTCCCCCTATCACGAAGGAAGAAACCAAGAAATGGTATGAGAAACTCAATTCAGAAGAAGGAAAACACTGCCTCGTCTGCTCTAAGGGCGATAGTCTACTCGGATATCTACATTTCAGGGCTAGTCGTCACCCTTTTCCATGCCTCAAATCAGAAGAAATCATCGTTGACGTGAGCAAAGAACCCGACAACGCTGCAGAAGCTCTCATTGAAGCACTCAAGGGCTTCGGAGAAAGATACTGGTTTCCCAAGATATTCGCTTATACGCCAGAGACAAGCGCGCCTATAACAAACGCACTTGCCAACAAAGGCTTCAGGAAAAACGGAACCATGAAAGACAACTACCTTATTGATGGACACTATGTAAATGTTGCAGTGTATGCTTATCCATGAAGTGCTTGATGGTCAGACTCCTGATGGATTAAGCCAAATTGCCGGTCTGGCGTAAGGACAGTGCTCAGATGAACAGAAGAGTTTTGCAGGTAAGCCGGGCCGTTTCCCGCAGGCTCGTTGGACAGGGAGCGAAAGCTGTGGTTCTTATGGGTAGCTATGTACGAGGAGACGCCTACGAGGAGTCAGATCTCGACATTAACGCCGTAGGCAAAGGGCCCGATTACAGACTTGAACGGTATCAAGGCTTCCTAATCTCCGTATCCTGGGCAACCGCAAGACAACACCGCCAAGCCTTCGAGGATCCCAGCCAAGTCGGGGGAATCATACAGGCTTGGCGTAATGCCATAGTATTATATGATCCACGAGGAATTGCATATGCCCTTAAGCAAGAAGCCGAGAGATGGCAATGGGAACCGTTAAGCAAGCAAGCGGATAGATGGGTTGCAGAAGAGATTACCGGTTGGGCTGAAGAGGTTCACAGATTAATCGGCAACCTACAATTGGGACGCAGAAGTGCCGCAGCGGTTCAACGGTCTGTCTTGGCCATCAAAATGGCGCCAATACTTGCTGTACACAACCGGATTCTCTACGACACCGAAAATCAGCTATGGGATCTTGTCTCCACAAGAATGGGAACAAAGTGGGCGCGGCTTCAGAGCGCCGCTCTAGGAGAAGGTAGCCAAAGCTTCGAAGACACTTGCGAAGCGGCACTTCAGTTGTTTGCGTTGGCAGCTCAAGAAGTGAAACACCTGTTGAATCAACGACAGTATCAGGTCGTCGCCCACGCCTGTGAAATTGCGGGCCACTCTCTTCCAGATAGAGTTTCTATGGGTCTCAGAAAACCTGCTTAGCGCGCGCTTTTTATTTTCATCGATCCTATAGACCTATTGACAACGCTATGTTCGAAACCACAAGATTGCTTGGTACTGTTTCCAGAGCGGAGTTCCTATTGCCGAATTTGGGGTCGCTCATCATGGGACTCGCTTGGGGAGCAACACCGTCCACGAGTATTAGTGACTTGGCGGTTATGATAGTCTTGTCGTTTGCCATAATCAATCTAAGCTCTGCCATCGGTGCACAGGCCAACACCCTCTCCGACCGCGAATTAGATTCAAAAGATGAGCGTAAGAAACAACTCGTGAAAGCAATGAATTCTTTTGGAGCTAACCGGCTGAAAAAGGTGCTAGTCATCGAGTTTGTTTCTACTTTGATTCTGGTCTTTCTGTTCATGTTAATTCAGCAAAAACCCATTTTGCTATTTCTGTGGATGATCGGAATCTGCTTGGGCTGTGCCTATTCTCTTCCACCGATAAGACTGAAATCCAGGAATTGGCTCGCTCCGATCTCGTTAATTCTTGTACTCGCCTTTTTCCCAGTTCTATTCGCCTACTACACTTTCACAACCGAAATGAACCCATTCTTTCTCATGTCGCTGACTGGGCTGGCTCTAACAGTGTATGGCGTGATAATACCGACTGAAATCCGAGACTACTTCGGAGACAAAGCAATGGGCATCGAAACATTGACAGTGCACCTCGGTCTGGTCAAAGCCTCCATAATCGCCATGGCACTCCTAACTGCAGGAGCATCACTCACCGCGATTGCATTTCTTCTGCAGTTCACCTACGCCCAACGCTTGTTCTTAGCTGTTCTCTTAGTTGCCATACCGATTGCTGGATTTGTTGTATTGAAGGAATTCAAGAAGCTCTATTCTCTTTCCAAAGAATACATGGTTTCAGAAAGTAATAGTGTTGAGGAAAAGATCGTGCATTTGGCTGCACACAATCCTCGGTGGATAATGATAATCACACAGACCTATAGCATAATCTCTATCGTATTGTTGCTGAGCAAGTTTCTGCTTTAGCCCGACGCGCATCTAGCAATAGAAAAAGGAGGTTTTGCGGGAGATATCTCCATTTATCTAGGGTCCAGACCCAACCCACGATTTGATGATGCTTTCCGTACAGACTTGAACCCGTTTGGGTGCTTGTCCCCACCGAATCGCATAGAAATCAGATTCTAAGTCCAAGATCAGAGTATCAGGTCAGTTTTACTATTGTCGCATAAGAGTCTAGGTTGGATGCGATTTGGTTCAGTTATTCCCGACTTCATCGTTGGCCGCTTTCGGCAATCGCCCAAATGATAGTGCTCTCTAGCGATGTTTGTTGCAGATAGCCTTTGGTCAGGTCTTCAGCAGCTGATTCTTTTGGACAAGTTTTAATAACAAATAGCAATCAGAAGAGTTGTCATGTTGGGTGAACTCGCTCAGGAACAGACACAGCAGAGTTTTCTAAGTATTTCTCTACCAGCGGTGGTAGTTGTCCTGCTTGTTCTAGGCTTCGTGTCTTTAGCCTTGTTATGGAGGAAAGGAAAAACTGCAGAAGCACTATCGCTCCTGAACACAGTCCTTCTAGCTATAATCATTCTGTTGTTAATCTTCCCAATCCACACTTGACTGCGCGCGAGCTACTCACAGCAACGGGTTATTCTTTCAACCATGCTAACGCGGACAAAACAAGGAAAGGCATGGGAACTATCGATACAAGGAAGGCGAAGACTGGCGATTGAGCGTAGAGGTAACCTCCCACGTAGGGTGCTGCGAAGGCAGCGGTTAGGCTCAGCGTTTGCGGTATGGAAACCCACAGTCCCCGTTTGTTTTCGGGCGCTATCGTACCCACGTAGGAACTGACGACGGATCCCGTTACAATTGCACCGCCGTAGAGGAAAGCACTTGCCATCAGTAGGGTTGGTTCTTTGATGAGGAGCAGTGGTATCATCGAAACGAAGTATAGCAGCAAGCAAGCGCTTATGGCTCTTGGTTTTCGCCACTTATCGCTCATTCTGCCCACAGCGATGCCTATGAAGGTTGTGCCGGCAAAGTTGATTGAGCCGAACAGTCCCACATAAAACTCGTTGAGTCCGACTTGCTCTAAGAGGAAAGTGGGCACGAAGGTTCTCCCCACGGTCATGAAGAAAGTTATGGCTGTGTAGAAGCCAGCCCAGACCAGCATGAGACGCCAAAGTCGTCTCTCATCAGGATTATGCCCCTCCTTCTTCTTGATTTCCGTCTCTTTCTTTCGCGGATGTTGGCTGTGCAAGAGCAGGAATATGCCAGTTGCCACTGCACAAAGCAAGCCGGACAAGCGGAGCAGCCATTGCATGCCTATGATGATGGCTATGAAAGCGCCCACCGTGGGTGCGAAAATATAGCTGAATGAGTAGCTAGACCAAACGAAAGACAAGACGGATGCTAGGTTCTTTTTGTCATTGACTGCGGTAATTACGTAGGAGTTCAAGGCGGGAGCACCAAGCATCGAAACACCCCAGCATATCGCGCCTGGAATCAGTTGAGTCCAATTCTGCGCGAACGAGTAGAGCAGTGGAGCAAAAACCCACGGAGTCCAGCCTAGGATCAAGACTTTCTTGCGGTCAAATCTGTCAGATAACATTCCGCCTGGAAGAGGAGCCAAAGCGGATACGCCGTAGAGGGCAGAGAAAACTAGGCCTATCTGTATGTAGTCTGCCTGTAATTGTCTTATGTACAATGGGAAGACCCAGAAGTATAGCCCTTCGCCGAAAGCTCCTACTACGTTGGATATACAGATGAGCCAGATGTCCCGGGTGAAGGCTTTGAATGGAACGCCGAACGACAGAATACGCATATAGGTTGCCAGCCTAGACAATACGCTTCGCCTCCACTCATGCTCAAGATTTCATCATAGGAAGATTGAAGAAACGTTTATTCTTTTACCATTCCCGAACCAGAGTCTCACTTTGTCGTCCATGTATCGATTGCTTTCTCTAAGACTTCAAATGCTTCTGTCAGGTTTGATTCATCTGGGTTGATTGAGCCAAGGCCAAGTCTGATCCTGTCTGACCTTGCGAGCTCGTAGCCATCGTTGAAAACGAAGAACGATCCAGGGACGGGGGTTAGGCTGTGTTTTGGAATGGCGTGCTGGTTTATCCACTTGTACGTATCTTTTATGGGCAGCTTCACCCAGTACGTGACGCCGAACTTGTTCGGCCAATATTCCAGTTTCCTTTGTTCCAGCCACTTTTCAGTCTCGTTCTTGATTCGCACCCATTTCCTCTTATGTTCTTCAAGCTTTTTCATGGCTTTCCCCAGAAGCTCGACAGCAATCAACTGGACAATGTTGGGGCTGTTGCCAACCGTGTTCAACACATCTGTATAGAGTTCGTCGACAAGTCCACTATTAGCTAATGCAGTTCCAAGCTTCAATCCGCCTAAACCATAAGCCTTTGTGAAGCTCGTTGTCACTATGCCAAGGTCTTTGTTAACAGAGAAAACGGTGGGCACCGCGCTCCGATCGAACTCTGCATATATCTCGTCACAAACCACAAAAAACCCGTATTCCTCTGCTACTTCCATTATTCCCTCTAGCTCTTTTCTGTCGGCAACGGCGCCGCTCGGAGCATGAGGATTCGTTAACACAAGCAACGCTGTTTTTTCTGAGGCGATCTTCCCTAACTGATCTACGTCAAGTCTGTATGCTTCTTTCCCCTTTCTTTCCAGTCGTTTCAGACGCGGAAAGTTTTCTTGTGCCTGTCGCAGTAGCGGTTCATAAGTAGGATACTCGACTATTACCTCGGTTTTGTCTCTGTCTCTTTCGGCGAGATAACGAATTATGCGCGCATTTTGGCCAGATGCGCCTTCGCTTGAGATGAAGACGTTTTCAGACTGCACATTGTACCTGTACGCGAGCAGCTTTGCTGTCTCTGGGTTTCCATGAGCATAGTTGGCGCTCAAGTCAACTTCGCCGAGGTCCAAATCAAACTCGAAATAGGCTAGGCCACTTGATCTGAAATCATATTTCACTTTTGGAACGTGAATGTACCAGTCGAGGTATGATGACGGATGCTTCACTTTGCAACGCCTTATCGAGTTTAGAACGTGCTTGACCCTTATCTTTTTCCGTCCCATGCTTATGCTTTTAAAGTCGTGAGGACTGCAGTCTTTTGGAGAAAGTCATGAAGACTACCCAAAGAGAAGATGGCGTGATCGTGGAGGTCTTTGTGAGGCCGAAGGCTAGGAGTTTCATGATTGTTGTTGAGGGCGACGAAGTCGTGGTTTTCTGTGAAGAAGAACCAGTCAAAGGTAGGGTTAACAGGGAAATAGTCAGGGAATTCTCCAAGCTTTTGCGTCGGAAGGTTGAGCTTCTATCTGGTTTAACATCTAAGCAAAAGAGGTTGTTGATCAGAGATGCTGAGAAAAGTGAGGTTGAACGTGTTTTGCTGGGGCAAACCGGTTAATGTTGGCCTTTGAAGCGCAATATGGCAACTATGCCGCCAAAAGAGTTCTTCAGCATTTGTCCTTCTTCTGTCTCGCTTGATATGATTTCAACCTCGGCGTTCGTGTACTCTGCGAGCTGTGCAAAGTTGTCTACCAAATCCTGGTTTTCAGCCATTCCCAATGCTGGCGCCCTGCATTTAGGGCATGGTTTACCAGAAAGCCCTTGTTCAAGGCTCATCAGATTCTGGTTCTTGACCGTTTGCTGTTCCTGATACCCGCACGCGCTGCATTTGAGTGTGACCCTTGAAACCTCTAACCCGTCCGAAAGCAACAGTATTCTTACGGCCCCAGACTCTAAGGATCTGCGAACGTCTTCTTCACCGTAGGTCACCATTCCAGTATCATGTCCAATCTCATAGAGAAACTGCTGCATGAGCTTCTTCTCTTCGATGTAACGCACTTTCCGCATTATCTCCGGAGACCTTTCCACAACTTCCTTCACGCCTTGCTCTTCCACGTACGAAGTGTCGACCACGCCTATTATCTTGTCCTTAAGCATGTAATTCAGGAACTCGCCCTTCTCAAAATCCAACTTAGTGGGACCCGGACCAGCTAGTACCAAGCCTTTGAAATTCTCGATCGGGAGAAAGGTCTCGTCGGCGTGCTTTCCTACTCTGGTGAAGAACTCTTGAATCCTCATGTCTCTGAGTCTTTCGTATCGTCTGGCTGATTGTCCTCCTGCGCGGGTCTTTCCTTGTATGCCCGATGTCAATTCCAGGACTATGTTGAGTCTTCTGCCCTGAAGAGTGGCAAGTGTGGCTCCCGAAGTATCTACTAGAAGTATTCCATAAGTCTCCTTCTCTCTTAGCATCTCCTGCAAGTATTCGGTGTGGAATCTTGCGTCGCATCTGTAAAGATAGATGTGTATCGGTTCGGGTGGGGATACGACGTAGGTTTCGATTCTTTCGCTTCCCGGACCGTTCTGAGGGATGGCGCCGCAGAATATCACAAGTCCGTTCTCTGGTGGCTCCTTGAACAGTTTGAGCCGTTGCTGGACTTTGACGATGGCGTCCATGACGTTTTTGCGTGTGGTCGTGGACTTTATGTTCGACGCTGTGCCGTACTCGTCTCTCAGCGTGTTCAGTACGTCACTAATTTGCTTTCCAGGCGGAACATATACTGAGACGAGTTCAGTTCCGCGGCCTTCTTTGGTCGCCAGCGTGTTCAGTGTCTTTTTGAGTCTGAATAGTTCGAGCGAGGTTTTTTTGGGCGTGCTCAACTGCTTTCTCACGGGGATTTTACTGATTGTAAGCTTACTTTGCAAGGAATAAGATAAATGATTTGGGATATGCCCTAAGCTAGTCCCAGAACTTCCTTCAAACTGGCTTTGTATGGGCCTAGTCTTCCGCCGTAGTTGCCCGCAGAAATCTTCACGACGCCAGTCACGCCTGCAGCTGCTCTAACGCCTTCTCCCATGGCCTTCTTGACCGCCTCAACGCTTAAACCGTCAATAACGATCTCGTAGACGCAGTTCACGTTCTCAGGGACCTGCGTGTCCGGCACCAACGCCTTTAGCCTTGGGCAGAAAGGATGATTCGTAGAAGCTGGAAGCTTGTACTTCATTGAGCCAGCTTTTGAGCCTGAACGACAGACTCCGCCGGGAAAGGGCAAGATGACTTCATTTGCTTTGGTTTTGATGGCTTTTGCCGCCGCTTCTGCGGCCTTGAGTCCAGAAGGCTTGTCCTTGGCTAGGATGAGCAGGTTTCCGCCTGCAACTGCCTCGGCCGTGCCAAAAGCATCTTCTACGATGAAGTCTCCTTCCATGACTGGGATCTTCCAGACTTTTCTATTTCCGACTAGGGCTTTCTTCTGGAATCCGTCTCCGAATAGGCGTAGGCTTCTGCCCACTTTCAGTTTTCTTTTGGCGTTTGGCATGGCGTCGAAGGCTGAGGTTGTTGGGCAAGTCATTACGCATTGTCCTATGCGGAGTATCATTTGCGATTTGAGTTCGAACCTGTTGCGGTTGTAGATCTGGACTAGGATGCCTGCGCGGTTGTCTGGGGTCTTGTCTGGTGATACGGTTGCTTCTATGCCTGCTTCGGCGGGTGACATGATTACGCTGGTTGCTAGGCCAGTTGCGGTTTGGGCTGCGGTCAAGGCCCATTCTTCGCTGTCGGCTGTGATGAGTATCCGTCCGGCCCACATGGGAAACATCTCAGCGAAAGTGTCCGAAATTTTTAGAATGTTCCCCGTTGGCGATGTTACGGTGAAGCATGGTCCAAATGGATCTTTGTCATCATAGCCTACGACTTTGAGTTCACTCTTGTTTACGGTAGATTTTGATTCCGTCTCGTTCTGTGACATATTCGAACCCTGCTTTGAGAAGTTCTCCGTCTTCCTTAAGAGCCTTCGCGGTAGCAGTGTAATAGTCAGCGCATGCTGCGATTAGTGCTTTGACTTTATGTGATTTCAAAAGTAATGACGTACAACAAGTATGTGGTTGTGTTAGGTGTAAGGATTTTCAAGTAAACGTACAAGTATGATGATCCGGTTGCGTTTGCAAGAAGGTTACTCATGCTTACGTACACGGTAGATCCTGAACCCCCTGGAAGGTTGAATAGTGCTCCTTGGGACTGGGTTACAGTTCCACTGCTGACAATTATTTGGTCGCTTGAGGTAGTAGCGTCGTGGAGACCTATTATCGCGTTTGATAGGCGGACAATGTTTGAGTTGCTGTAGACTTTCATGCTTACGTTCCAAGCACCTGTCACTTGGTTGACAACATTAAGCGCAGGGTCGTACGCGCGGGCCTCTTCGGTTCCATAAGTGAACTTGGACTGGTCAACCTCGTATTGATAACATGCCTTATTCCAGTTTGTTGAACGAGCAGTTTTTGAGATGCGGACCTCGTCGATCTTGCCAGACCAGAATTCGGAGGCTCCTGGTCGAGCTCCAATAGTAGGCGTATCAAAAGGGTTTGTATTGGAAATTGTAGAAGCTGTCACGGTACTCGTAGTGTCAACGCCATTGATCATGAAGTGATGGACGTCAGAGACAGAATTAAAGACTCCTACCACGTAGTACCAGGTACTTGTGTAAAGAGTCGTGGTTGGGCTAACCCAAGTGGTGAGGGAACCTGTATCAAGGGCTCGACCTGCTAACTGAAAACGGTTGCTTGAGCTTAAGCCAAATTTGACCCGAGATAGCGCGCTCGTGCCAATCGATTCCTCATAAATCTCACGAGCAGCGGAATTGAGAGTCCCTGTATTGACCCAAGCGGAAATCGTATATTGGGTCAAACCTTTAACTGAGGCACCAGTATTTGTTGGCACCTTGGCATTTGCTCCGTTGAAATTGAGTCCTCCATCAATCTTGCAGGATTGCTGATCTCCAGCAACCATATTATTTGCTGTGCCAGCATTGCTGCCTTTACTATCTTTGAATTGAGGTGCCGTACCTGTTGGGTTCTCTTTCAAATGCCAGACTGCTATGTAATTGCTGTCCCAGACGTTATTACTGTTGCTAGAATAACTGTCAAAATTCACCGTGCTATTTCCGTAGTAAATCCAGATGTAGTCGGTTGTTGAACTGGCGTCTATCTGTGGAACCTTTACCCAAGCGATCATGTCATCACTTGTATGATTGAATTTTTCAAATTCGTAGTACAATTCGGTTGTATTGTCGGCATCGACAAATCGTGTGTCGTTTCCGTTTGTTTGAACATGCCCCCAGAAATCGGTGTTGGAACTGCTAAATATGATTGGTACTGGGAAATTAGCCAGGTTCTCACTTATCGCTGAATTGTTGAAAGTGATTTTTTTCCGATATTGAAAGTTAGCAATCCATCCTTGGGTGACAGGTGCTGAAACGCTGACTTTCGCGCTCGTGCCGTTCGTGTAGATTGTGCTGCTGCCGGCTGTGCCGCTATTAAGGACAACAGGTGGAGCTGCAATGGTTGCGTAGGGTTGGAAAAGCGGAGATGAATAGACACTTGCAGACACGTTCTCAAACAAGAGACTCGATAGGCAAAACAGAGTAACCAGTAGCAAGATTGAACGAAGGATTCTGCGAGCGTTAAGACAATGTTTTCTCACGTTGTTTCCCATTCTGAGTTCAAGAAAAATGGTGGAAGAGGTTGTTACTGTACGTCCACCGATATCTCTATGCTTGCCGTTATGCCGCTGTTTGCCCCGGCCGTTGCCACCGTTGAAACGTAGATGATCCACTGTGTGCTCGCTGGCAGGGTTAGGTATGATGTTGTTGATGGGGTGGTCCATGTAGTCGTCCCTCCAGTCGTGTAGTTGAAAGAAGCTTGTGCTGTTCCCGCTGTATTCTCCACGACAAAGTTTATCGATGTGAAGTTGCTGACCTGCGAATTTCCAGAAACTGGCGTGATGGAGACGTGGCGTAGTCTGAAGGTGTGGCTAGATGAGTCGGTGTTGCTAAGATTAAGAGGTTGATCGTATGCCAGAGTCACGTTCGGATAAGCTTTTAGGGCTAGGCTGACCCATGTTCCGTTTGATCCCAGTGTTGAACCGGTTGGCCAGTCATTTCCTGAGACGAAAACTACTGGGGCTGTTGTGATTGTGACGGCAGGCTGAGCTATCATCGAGTAATAGACTGCAGCGCTGGCTGTGGATATGAGGATTGATGCTAGAATGAGGGCGAGTAGCGTGATTGATTTCTTAGAGCTGATTCTCTTTAGGTTCATTGCTTCACCTCCTTGCCCCTTCGAAGCATCTTCACTGTCGCCGGACTGAATGTAACAGTTAGGCCTATTCCCACCGCAAATGCAAGAACTGCAAGGCCGATTTGTGGGGTCAGAGAGAAAATGCTTCCTTGCATGGAGTCATACTGGAAGACAAAAAAGATTGCAGCCAAGATTGATGGAAAACTGAACGCTCCAAACCAAGCTTTGGCGATGGTCCACAGTCTCTTTGTAGCCGCTACATAGAAGTTTGCTGCAACGACGCTGGTTAGGGCTATTGTTAGATAGGCAAATGAGTACCAGAATCTTGTGCTCTCTTCAGCCTGCATCAAGTATCCTCTGCTTGCCACGAGATACCCGAGCCCGAAGAGGGCAGCAACTTGATAGATGTAAGGTAAGACTTTGGGAAAGCGGTTGCCCAACAGATGAGTCAACAGACTTAACACTAGAAATAGGTTTATCCCTATCAGTGTGAAAACCTCGGGCGGCAATTGAGTCATTACTATCCACCTTGGTTATCAAAACTAACCTGTTCTTGCACTTAAACCCTATGAACTATGAAATCTGATTCAGAATCTGAATCAGGCTTTGCCCATGCTGAGGAAGGGCTTCGAAGTTGGGAGGCCCGTGCACAAGTTTTATTATCCGAAGAGCATTCCAGAGATTCGCAAGAGCAATTCTGAATCCAAGAGGCCTATATGTGGCAACCGCCAAGGCAATAATCTTTGACTTCATCGGGACATTAACAAACGTCAAGGACTACAGCATGGAAGATTCGAAAAAGAACCTGTCCAAAGCGATCGAGGCGGGAGGTTTTAACGTTGAAGAAACACGCTTCTTGGAGGCATACAGCCGCGCCCATGAGAAGTATCGGATCGTTCGCTACCAAGAACTGGTTGAGGTGACGAACGCCGTCTGGATCTCCGAAGCCTTGAACAGTCTTGGGCTTAAGACAAGTCCAGAGGACACACGCATAAAGACGGCCTTGAACATCTTCTTTGAAGACTATATCAAGTCTTTTGAGCTGAGACCATGCGTCAGGGAATTGCTGAAAAAGGCCTCAACAGACTCCAAGTTGGGTCTGATCTCAAACTTCACGTATGCTCCTGTGATCTATGTGGGACTAAGGAGGTTGGCGATAAACCGGTTTTTCAATGCTGTCTTGGTTTCTGCAGACGTCGGCTGGCGCAAACCCAATAAGAGAATATTCGAAGAGGCTCTAAGAAGGCTTGGAGTAAGGCCAGAGGAAACGGTTTATGTTGGAGACAGTCCGTTGGAGGACGTCAAGGGTGGGAAAGCCGTGGGCATGAAGACAGTTTTTGTGCCTTCGCAGTTTTATTCGCTTGAATTCTTGTATGAAAGCCACGTAAAGCCTGATCTGGTTGTAAGTGATATTTGCAAGCTATTCTTAAGCTTTGAACAGCTCTTGACAATGTAACTCGTTCCGTTAGACTAAGCTGGTGCGCTTGAAAAGCAGAATGATTCTGGTTGCTACGCCATTTATAGTGATTAGGAAAGCCCCAGACAAGGAGTTTCAATGGTCACCTTATGACTTAATATTGATAGCCTTTGGCGTCGCCTTTACCATCGCGCTATTATGGGATGAGAGCTGGGGAGCTTGAACGCGACACGTACAAAAGATGCGCGTTATTCATGGTGCGCGTGCGTTGAAAATACGGTTCTAGAATTCAAGGTTAGGATACGTTTTCTTCAAGTTAAATGAAGCTAGGGGATAAATCATTCTCTGCCACAGACCATAATTGTGCATCGAGTAAAGATTCTTCATTGCGAATTCTGCAAAGCTAATTAGAAATGAATAATCTCTTCTAGATAGAACGTTTTCCCATAGAAATCTGTTCACCACACCTGCTTTCAATTTGTTTTGAAAATGTTCATTCGCGATTCTTTCATAGTCTCTGTTATCGATAACGCTTTGAGCTGCAAGATAGCCCGATGTGATCGCAAACCTCATTCCGAAACCCCAGAGAAAGTCCTGCAGCCCTGCGGCTTCACCAACGTACAAGACCGTTCTTTTCTTGGCTTTCTTCATTGAAAAACTGCCAATGCCACCAACCTCTTCAGGTGATTCTATGCTAAGATCGAGTTTTTTCACAAAGAACTCTTTTGTCATTTCAAAGCACTCGTTAACTCTCCATAATTCATCGAGTACTACGGTGCCTATGCAGCCATATCCTTTGGTGACTAGAAGGTAGGAATACCCTTTGAAAGCTAGCCTGTCATTAAACACTGTGACTGCCATGTCAGCAACATCAGCGTTGAAGATTATCCCTTTAACAATCCCGGGGGCTTCCTTGGGAACTGGGCCTGTTGCCACAATATCGGCTTCATTTTGGGAAAACGTACGCTGAAGATGCAAATTCACTCCCAATTTCAAAGCTTGCACTTTCAAACCGTAGTCAATAGTCCCGGAAAATGAACCTCTTTTCACTAGGTAAAACAATGGTCTTTCGGAATTGATTTCTCTAGTTTTTGAGCAATTGGTTAGGATTACTCTTGAAAAAGGATCGCAGTCAAAAATGATTTCAACGTTCATTTCTTCTAGTTCTTCTAAAACGTCTTTCTTTGCAGACCAGTTCTCCAAACCTTGCACGTCGCCATTGAACCTCGTACCCACATCGTTATTTCTCTCATAAACGTCTACTTTGTATCCTTCTTTTGCGAGGTTTATTGCGGCAGTCAAACCTGAGAGACCAGCACCTAAGATGGTTATCGCTTTCATAACGAGAGTGTTAATAGGGCAGTTTAGGCTTGTATGCTTTTGGTTGAGCTGTTCCTAGCCGCAGGCGTCTCATGATAGTCGTCATGTGTTCTGGGTCATTCCCCGTTTTTTGTTTGGTTTATGCCCCTTGCCGTCGTCGACCATAGTTACAAAAGCGTGGGCTCGTTCCAAGAGCTACATACATTGAGCATTGTATGAGACTATATCTCGAGTTGGAGGATTACAAAGGCGAAGAGATCAAGTTCCACGAAGAGATTCTCGCGACGTTACGAAACCTAATGATCGAAGAAGAAAAGGGGAAAATGCTGACGGGATAAGCCTCATCAGCTCCAAAATCGTTGAAAGAATGGAAGCAATGACCGCAACGAGATAATTGAGCTTTATGAGGTAGATCCCAAGTGATATCACTCAATAGAAATCGGGGCTATCTTCCTTTGGGGCGTGACTGGTTAGCTTCTCTCTTCCTTGACCTCTCTTGGCTTTAAGCTCCAGCCCGCACAATTGAAATCCTAGCAATAAACAGCAGGGCTAGTACCACAAATCCCACTCCTACCACAAACAATCGGATCAAGTCGTAAATAACGTCTAGTGACGTTGCAGTTCCAGTCGAATTGGAGAAAATTATGAAATAAAGGGAAACGAAGAAACCCAATACGAACAAAGAGAATGCAAGGAGAACAATGACGCCGATTCTCTTAAGACGTTTGCTCAGTTCCCTACTATCCAAACATTTTCCGAGTATGAAAAAAGACATGTCGGCAGTCATCGATGAAAACAGACCAGAAGCTGAGGCAAGTGGTCCTAAGATATTTTCAGTGCTCTGACGCCCAGGAGTGAAAATGGCACTTAGAGCACCGCTACCATGCTCCCTTCCATATTCTATCAATGCGGTTATGGTAAATGCGGAAAGAATGGAAATAGCAATACCGAATATTGTCAGTAGCAAGAATCCGTCCTTTAGCTTCCTAGCTAGTGCGCTCACGCTGAATTCCTTGGAACAATCCGAAATATAATAGTTTGCTGATTGCATGCCTGGATGATGACTCGTGCATAGACATCACTACACTCTGTCTGAGCTTCGAGCAAATATTAGGAATTGCTAACTCTTCTGGAAACAAGCTGGCTTGTCCTCAAAACATCGTCCCCGTAAGCCTTCGTTTTCACTTCTCGAATTAACTCGCTCAGAATGTCAGACATTTTCCAAATCTCGATACCGTAGACGTCCCTCGCCTGTTCAATCACGTTCTTTTCTTCAACTTCCCACACCACCAGCACCTTCCTGTAATTGGCTGTGCTGAAGATTCCCTCTGCAGCTTTGGCAACCGGCTTGAACTTGATGTCATCCAGTGTGTCCACTCCCCTTCCGTGTTTGTGGCCATTCTTGGTTTGCGTGTCTTTGAGCCTTATTTCGAAGCCTTTGACGATGGTAACCCTGACCTCGATGTGAAACTTCTCGCCAGAAATCGGGTTGACCGCAAGCAGGTCGCTTTCTTTGCCGCCTTCCAGCATGATGTTCGTCATCGTGAAGCACTTTTTGACCAGTTGCATGTAGCGGTCTACGATGTGAACTTCTGGCTCCAAAGAAGTACCTATGCGCCATAGGTTATCCATTATTCTGATAAGATTTGCGGTTGAGTTACGAACAAGAGGATAAACGTGCCTAAACAATACGTCAACGTCAAGATTCCCGTTGAGCTTGCGGATGAGGTTGATAAAATACTTGAAAGGAAGCTTTTGGGATACCGCAGCCGAGCCGAGTTTGTGGCAGAGGCTGTCAGAGACAAGCTCATTCAGGTTAAGAAGTAAACGAATGCGTTAAGGATTCTAGCCCAAGTTTTGTCGATCGATTGGAAACAAGATTTCGGCAAATACAGGAGTTTATCAAGAAATAACAAGCTCTAGCTTCTATCTTCGCTCTCTAACCACTCTTCTGTTTTGTCTCAAATCTATTCACCTTTTTTTAGAGTGCTTACGATGAATCTTTCGAGTTTTTCGATTACTTCGCTTATAAGCCATTTTTCAATCTTCTTTGTTTTCTTATTTCACTATTCCGACGATTATCTTGTAGAATGTTGTATTGTCCATAATGCTTAATAATTATTCGCGCGCGCTCGAAGACGAATTCAGGGGATTGGAAGAACAATCGATCGATCGCAAGGAAAGAACTGGCGTATGATGTTATGCATTAGCACGCGCACCACAATTGAGAACTATTTCTTTAATCGCTTCTCCTTATGCTTTCTTCTTTTTTCTTCTCTTTCCTTTTTAGTCATTGGTTTCTTCTTGGTACTTCCCGTGCTCAACGCAATCACCACACTCAAGTAATCAGAATAGGAAATTAAGTTTTTGCGGCCTAACTAAAAGTTTCTAAGATTAGCCAGTCGTCTTTAGGTTCCCATCTCTTCTTTCTACACTTGCTTGCCTTCTCTCGCGCGCGCTAAATTAAAAAGGTGACAAAACTTCTATATATATAGGTGTCTAAGCTTGAACTAGCGGAGATCGAATATGAAACCTGAACATTATAAACCGATAAGGAAAGGAAAGCCCAAACGAAAAGGCAAGATTAGTGCGCGCAAAAGTCGAATGCTTGCAGTGGCTCAAGAATGGAAACCCATTACTTCTCCACAATTGCGTGAAGCTTACTCTACTAAAATAGAATGGGTAAGGAAGCTAATTCCCAAATTGAAAAAAGAAGCAGAAGCGCCGGAAGAAAAAGAAGAGCTTAGATAAGCGCACGCACGCACGCGCTTTTTACGTTTCGCTTAATTATCCTAATGTTGTTCTTTTCTTAAGAACTATCGGAAGTACCAAATCGTGAATTACCATTCTGCTCATTTGAAATCACTCCATCTTAACTTTAAGAATCCATTTTCCTTTAGGATTGCCGTCTAAATCGACTCCTCTGCCCTTTAACACTTTAAATTCGCCCTGTTTCAAACCTAAATTTTGCATGGCGAATTCTGTTGCTTCTTTAAGCGTACAGAATCCAGCTGGTTTCTTTGCCTCGGTCTTTGTAAATCCCCATTCTGGCGGAACTAAACTGCTTATTTGCAAAACTCTTAATCTCATTCCTCTTTCACCTCCTCAAGGGAAATAGCAGAATAGTCTATGAATCGACTGTCTCGTCACTTCATGTCTTCGCTCCAGCTATTATAGAATGGAAATCGCTGTTAAAGCTTGCTTATCCCTTTAAGAAATCTCCTTCAAGCCAATTTTATGTATCAGAGAAAAATAGGGAATGTGCGGGAAGCTTCTATACACTGGCAACATAGGACTTTTTAAAGGGCATATAAGCATCTGCCACACTATAAGAAGCGGTGTTTAATGCCGAAGACTAAAGCCATAATACACATTCAAAACGTCGTTGCTTCTGCCACCTTAAACCAGAGAGTTGAGTTAAACGCTGTCGTGAAGAGTTTTCCAGGAGTTGAGTATCGCCCGGAACAGTTTCCTGGATTAGTGTTTAGGATTAAGAGACCGAAGACAGCCACGCTGATTTTCAATTCTGGTAAAATGGTCTGTACAGGCGCCAAATCAGAGCAGGAAGCGCGCAGGGCTGTTATGACAGTTGTTAAAGAGTTGAAAAAGGGCGGAATAATCATCATCGGTAAGCCGGACTTGAAGGTTGTGAACATGGTTGCTTCTGCAAGCTTGGGCGGAAGGGTAGAGTTGGAACTGGCAGTGGGCGCGCTTGGAAAAGCGATGTATGAGCCGGAGCAGTTTCCAGGGTTGATCTACAGGATGGCTGAGCCTAAGGTGGTTATACTGATATTCGCAAGCGGGAACCTTGTTTGCACAGGAGCTAAGAAAGAACAGGACGTTTATGACGCAGTGCATAAGCTTCACGAAAGGTTGGAGGAACTAAATCTCATATTCTACGAATAAAACTCCGTAGGTTAATCGCCTTTCGCCTTCGTTTGTACATTCCTCATCGTAGTGGAGTGGAACGCGTTTGTATCCGAAACGATGGAAAGCTTTTTATCTGTCACCATCAGAAACCATGGTTATCAAGATATTTTGGAGGAAATTTAATGGGAAAATGTAAAAAATGTGGAACAGTTGTTTCATCGCCTAAGAAGAAGTGGACAATGGCCGGACGCCCATCCAAAGCTGGAAAAAGAACTCAGTTAGAAATCGGCCTTTTCGACTGCCCAAAGTGCAAGAAGCCCTTCCGAGAAGTACTAAGCAAGAAGACGATTTAGGCACGCCGAAGACGGCCTAAAAAGGCAAAAGAAGTCGCAAGCAAAGCCGATGTGGGTGGAGAAGGCACAAAGCATCAAGCTTACACCCCTCATTCCCTCATTTTTCAATCTCTTCTAATCTTTTCAGAAGTTCTTGTTCATCTGTTTCTAAAACACTTCTTTCAATTTATAGAATAAAGCACGCGCATGAAACACCACTTCTGATAATGAAGCCTTTAAACACCTATCATAAAGCCTTAGATTCAAGAGGTGGAGATTTCTCCCGCACAACCCCCTTTGGGTTTTCAGCGGCTTCACCAAAGCATCACCTCCTCCAATGCAAAGGCATCCTGAAAATTTGAGAAGAAAGCAAAGATGATTAGTCAGGTAATTCTAGCTTCAGCTGCCTTTTCATGGTCTTATAACGGTTTCTCACCGTGACCTCAGTGACGCCTGCTGCTTCGGCGATGTCCTTCTGTGTCTTCTTCTCGTTGTTCTGCAAGCAAGCAATGTACAGTGTTGCAGCAGCCAATCCCATAGGGTCCTTTCCGGCAGCAGCCCGCTTCTTTCTGGCTTCTCGAAGAATCCGTATAGCAATTCCCTGCGTCTTGCCCGAAATTCCTGTTCTTTCAGCGATTTTCGAAACGTACGTGAGTGGGTCAGCGATGGGCATGTGCATATCAAGTTCACGTAGCAAAAGCCGGTAGCAACGGGCAACGTCCTTTTTATCGACTAGGCTTGCCTCTGCGATTTCATGAAGTGCTCTTGGGGTTCCACTTCCGCGGCAAGCCGCATAAACCGCAGCAGCCGTTATGGCTGCGATAGACCTTCCGCGGACTAGGCTCTTATCTAAGGCTTTACGGTAAATAACCGCGGCCTTCTCTTTGATTGGCCGTGGGATGTAGACCTTGTCTGAGAGGCGGTCAAGCTCAGCCATTGCCTGGGCTAGGTTTCTGTCAACTGAAGAATGCGCCCTAGAACGGATCTGCCATTTCCTCAGGCGCCACATCTGCAGGCGCGTTGATAATGGAAGCTTTCTTCCGAAGGCGTCCCGGTCAATCTGGCTTATGGCCGTTGATAAGCCTTTGTCATGGATAGAATAGGATGTTGGCATCCCAACGCGGCTTCTTGAGGCTTTCTCTTCTTGGGTGAAGGCGCGCCATTCTGGTCCCTTGTCCATCATTTGCCCGTATAAGACGAGTCCGCAGTCGCTGCAAACAGTCTCACCAGTATCATAATCATGGATAAGGTTTGCACTACCGCATTCTGGGCACTTATCTCGCAACGTTTGCTGAGACCGTGCCACTTTCTTTCTTTTTTCTATCTTTTCTGTCTCTATCATATGGAGTATGGTCATAACCGGATAACCTTCACAAAACGCAATTCCTCATATTGCCGATCAGAATTCGAGCGATTAAATCATTAGTCCGCAATTATATAATTACAAAATGTGTGTAGAATAAACGTTTCGGCATGATAGTTTTTCAGTTAAGGCTTGATATGTCAAGATAAATTGGATCAAAACCAATGCACAGCGGCGCGCCTCTAGCGCGCGCGATAGAATCGGCTGTCACGAATTCACCGAAAAACTCTGGTTAGACGTCGGACTACCACGCGCCAAGCTTAGCGTTTGATGATCTGTTCATAAAGCCCCAGTGTTTTTTCAGCTATCTTGGGCCACGTGAACTCGTTCAGAACTCGCTTTCTTCCGTTTTTGCCCAACCACTTTCTTTTCTCATCGTTTTCCAAGACGCTGTTTATGCCCCATGCTATGTCTGACGGGTTGCTTGGATCTATGTGATAACCGCACTGTTCTTCGCCGTAATACACGACTATCTCCCGCATACCGCTGGTGCCAGCTGCACCGATGACAACTGGCCGCTCCATACTCATTGCCTCGAGAACCACTATTCCGAAGGGTTCATAGAAGCTTGGGAAAACTGCGACATCGCATGCTGCGTAGTGAAGGATACGTTCCTCTTCTGGGATGAACTCGAAACGGAACTTCACAAAATCGGTCATTTTCGTGGCTTTGACCAAGTTCATCAGGTATTCTTGCAGGTCGCCTAGACCCACAATTACAAGCTTCGCCTTTGGATTTTTCTGTAGAATGTGGGGCAACGCCATGATGAGCTTGTCAACGCCTTTGACGCCAACGAGTCTGCCTATGAAAAGAATCATGTAGTCATCGTCTTTGATATCATACATCGCTCTGATCTTCCTGATCTGCTCAGGAGTCACTGTTGCTGGATCGTATTTCTTTGGGTCGACCCCGTTGTAGGCAACTTGGATTTTCTCTTTCGGACAGCCTAGGCCTATCAGCTCATCCTTCATCGCAAAAGAAACTGTTACGATAAGGTCAGCCGCCTTGGCGGCGTGGAGTTCAATGTTGCTCACCGTAATCGAGCCTTTTCCAAGCGTTCTTCCTTTCTCGGTTGAGTGAACGTGGAACGCAAACGGCAATCCTACCTCTTTTTTAACAGTCATTCCGCCTATAGCTGAAAGCCAGTCATGAGCAACGATAAGATCGAATTTGATGCCTTCTTTTCTTATTAGCTCATTAACGAGTTTTGCAGCGCTTAGATAATTGTACACGAGGATTTTTGAGAACCACTGTATCCCACTACCCCATTTCTTTATGTCTTCTGCAACTACGTCGGGCAACGAGTCAGAAATGTCAATGTGCTGCGGCCGGTGGATTTCGATGCCTCGCCAAATCTCACGCGTCGGTAGGCTACTTGCATCATCATTCATCGTGAAAACTGTAACGTCATTGTCCATGAGAACAAACTGGCGAGTTATTTCAGCCGAGTAGGTTCCCAAGCCACCGACAATCTTTGGGGGATACTCGTAGACCAGAACAGCAAGCTTCATTGTTTATCATCCGTGCCCGTTTCTTAATAGTCCCTCGCTGTAATTGCATGTGTTTTTCTTGAGGGTTTTCCTACTCTTTTGTAAGCGTTATTTCGATTGTTGAAACCATCCGTGTTCTGCTTTCGCCTTCTCTTGGTGGCATCTCCTCTGTTCCTATTGCGATCGCGTGTACTTTTAGGTCTTTTAGGAAGCGTCTTCTGGCTATCTCAGCTACGTCAACAGCTGAACTTATTGCTTGTCCTCGTGCCTTCAAAACTACTTCCTTAGCATTGGTCGCTGATAGACTTGTGATGATCGCTAGAACATAGTTCATAGGTGGTTTACTTCCAATGAAAACAATCCCAGATCTTTCCGCCATTTTCCATCACTCCTTTTGTCATTGATTGTAACGCACAACGTTGCTTGTCCTTCTAGTCCTTCAACAACAGAATGCTACTGCCCCATATTACGCAAGCTTCCCTATAAATGCGATTAGACAACAGAGTTGTCTGAGGACATTTTCATGCGGCTCCCTTATCCTAGATTCCGGTTTTAGGCACACCACTCACTTCGCATTCAAGTGCGCGCGCCGTAATTAGGTGCAGAAAACTTGTCTATGCTTTTTCAAACTTGCCATAATCCCTTTAACAGCTTGCTCTTTTTGCGAGTAGTGCATAAGCCCAGATCATTGGTAACATTTTTATTCAGGCACTTTTCAGCTTTGGATAGGTTTCACGGTTCAAACCAGCAAATGCAACCTATTCCTGTTGGTTGCGACATGGTTTGAGCCGTTGGAACCTCTTCTTTCGTCTTAATGAAACGCTCTTCTTAATGGGATTTGCTGATGCTTTCGATTACGAAACGCACTTGTTTTCGTTGCATGTATATTCACTGAAGAATCATCAGCGCGCTGGCTTGTCCCGAAATTGGTGTAGAATGGTCATGATTCTTGTTTTCGAGTTTTGAAACAGTTTTGAGGTCTGCAGTTCCTCCTTATTTCCTTGCAGTGGTTGACCCTCACTCCATCATAGACCTTGCGCCTGTCGATTTCTAGATGAGAAGCCCCGAGCGCTTTGACACGAATTATCGCAAAGCGTTGAGGCATCGTATCCGCAGCAAAGTGCGGGCGTTGCGTGAAGAACTGACCCTTCTTGCGAACGCAGAATTCCTGAAGGTTACAGGAAATTGTGACGGGGTTACAGAATTCTATAGCTACGAACAAAGCTCAGATCAATCTGCTTTTGCGGAATTGTTGGTGCGGCCGCCGAGATTTGAACCCGGGTCGTCAGCGTGGCAGGCTGATGTCCTAGACCAAACTAGACTACGGCCGCCTAGCACGGTACTACGATACAAACACGATGGTAGGATTATTAACTTGCTTTTAAATCTTAAGAGCCGCGGCAGAGCAGATTTGACCGTGAAGTTTGTTTCTGACAGACTCAAATACTTGGCTCAGTATGTGAATCTTGATGACCCTGAAGAAGTTAATCTGCTCATAGCTAGAAAACAGTGTCTAGACTCGCACAAAGACGGCTTAGTGAAAGCTTACAATTACTATGCTCAGTTCTATGGCATCAGCTATGTTAAGCCTAGGTTTAGATGTGAGAGGAAGCTTCCGAGAATACCGACGAATGAGGCTTTGATGAGTGTGATCTCAGCTTCCTCTAAGAAATATGCGCTGATATTCAAGATTCTGATGGAAACTGGAGTTATGCCTTATGAACTCGCTCACGTTTCGTTGAAAGACATCGATTTGGATAAAGGAACGTTGGTAGTCAGAGGCTTCAAAGGGCACAGTTCGCGAGTTTTCAAGCTGAAAAACGATACTCTGGCGATTCTCAAAGAATACGTGCATAGATACTATTGTGAGAAGCCGTTTCCTGACGCTGATTGGATGGGAAGCGTCTGGAGAAGAGTGAGAAACAGGGTAGCTGAGAAACTGAAAGACCCCAACATTAAGTCAATTCGCTTGTATGACCTGCGACATTTCTATGCTACAATGCTCTATCACAGAACAAAAGACATTCTCTTGGTCAAGCAACAACTCGGACACAAGAAGATAGAGACAACACTCATCTACACTCAGCTTGTCAGCTTCAGCGAAGAGGACGAATTCTACAGTGCAACAGCGAAGAGCGTCAGCGAAGCAGCGAAGCTCGTTGAGCAGGGCTTCGACTACATCTGCGATGTCGACGGAGTGAAACTGTTCAGGAAGCGGAAGTAGCTTCTTGATGCTGTTCCTATCGCGCGCTAAGGTTGCGGGGCTTCGGAAGATTGCTGAGCTTCTGCCGAAGACAAAGATCTACCTTTTTTGGAGGCCTCATTGCGCGCAAATTCGAGTTCCTTAAGGATTTTCCCCTTTTCTTTTGATAGTCTCCTGAACCGCATCAACTCTTCCTCCAAAAACGATAACTCTCGCGTTTCGTCAAAGACCTTCCGTAAGACGTTGTCCAATTTCTTTCTTCTGCTCCTAGCTGCCAGGTGAAGCCCGTATGAGACTCCGACAAGCACAAACGCTCCTAAAAGCGACAACCACTGGTCAAATTGTGTAGAGAGTATGCTTATCGCCAAACAGGATACAAAGACGACAAGACAAAATGTTTCTGCCCCCCAGAGTAGACCAGCGGCTGTCCATTCCATTGAAGTGGCAAGGTTTATGTGTTTTTGATATCCTCTTCTCTTTATCCAATCAGCAAACGCCAACTGATTCTGCAAGGAGCGTTTTTCACTGCCTCTGGTTGGGAGCTTTCGGTTTTTTTTCTCATGGGCACGCGTTTTCTGTTTAATCCATAGATAAATCGGTTTTGGGTGTCGCACAACGTGGTTCACCTCAGTGAAGGTCTCATACAGGAAATAGGCAACGATTCCGAATGCGAGGCTAAGGAGGAGGATCTCAAAGAAACCGTTGGGGAAATTCGTGCCGAGGTGATACGCATTTATGAATGGTGTGAAGTTGCTTTTCAGGTAATTACATATGGCTGTTATTGTCAAAGCAATCGTGTTTGTGGAAGAAGGTCGAGGTATACATACTTCGAAGAGAGCGAAAATGTCATAAGGAAAAGAAATGATCACGAAAAGGCCATAAGCGGCGATTAGGAATATTCCCTCGATCGGGAACCTATTGAGGAGTTCCTTTCCCTCTGACAATTGACCAGCTCTCTGTACCGTTCATTTTCCCTTAAATCGATAGAATATAAGTCTTGTTGATTTCTCTGAGATGGCGCAGGTTTCCAATATGGATATCTTGGTTAGATTCTTTAGGTTAGGCCTCATCAGTCTTTCAGGAGCCAAAAGTGAGCGAAAACTCATTTGGCGCACGCGGAAGTGAAGCTCGGCTACTCTTTTTTCTATTGCATCTGAGCTCAAGCTGTTGAAAATCAAAACGGGGATTTTCCCATATAGAATAGTATATGGGGTATTCAGCGCTTTGAAAAATGTTCATAGAGATTTGATGACTGCGCTTTCAAATGTCTTCGAGGATAAAACTTTACCCCAACCAACCCAACCACACGAATGGTCAAATTGCAGTGATTATTATGTAGGTTGAGACCAGCTCAAAACCACCAACTCACGTCAGCATAAAGAAGATATCTTTGTTTTGGTAGCTGCTATGGCTTCTTGAAAGTCTTTAAGAACACGATAGATGCGATCCTTGGATCCGTTGAACCACTTTTTCGTCGACTCAACAAATTGCTCCCACACCGCCAGTTGTTCATTCGCTACAGTGACTTGTACAAGATATTCTTCCGCTAATTCATAGAATTGATTGCTCTCATCTAAGTATCGGCTGGTTACCAACAATTCAACACATGACAAACGAAGTCTATCTGTAGGGATTTTTTTCTCCTCCAACATTTTGTAGATGCTATTCATTATAGCTGTATTGTAAAATACCTCTGAGATCAATGCATCCAACCGACGCAACGCCTCGTCTCGACGGAAGATTTGAAAAATCGTCCCTCTTCCAGAAATCGTCTCCAAAACATGGCTATCGGGCAGCTCTGCGTGAGTCAAACAGTCTACGATGGCAGACTTCAACTTCCTGCCAAACTCTGCGTTCTTTATGTGATCCTTAGGATAATAGAAGAGTATTCCTTTGACACTGATGTCAAAAGGGATCTTGGTGCCTTCCTCTGCAATCGTAATTGTCCCATGTTTGAAACTCTGGCGCACGCCGAGTTCCCAGAAAACGTTCGGGTTCTTGTCTGTTAGGTCTGCAACCACGAGAGGACAAACAACCAAATCAGTGATGATCTGCTTCAAGACGTCTCCCCGCAAAGGTTCGGAGCGGATCGCTTCAAATGCGCCATCGCTCTCAATGATTGGTTTCAGAAATGACTCAAAATGCTTGCACCAGTACTCCTCCGTATGTTCTTCACTGCTTTTGGAGAATGGCATTATCACAAAACAGCGTTTTCGACCTATTGACAAACACTGACTCCTCTATTGGCCATTTCATATGCACAATTGTTGTACAGTTTCGTAGCATTAAAAAGTTGCGCGCTAGATTTCATATAATCAAGCGCGCGCCTATTCTTGTGTGCGCGCCTAAAGACAGGGTGGATAGAAAAGTGAACTAGATTGAAGCCTATGGCTTCATATTAGGAAGAATCTACCTAGCAATTGTCCGATGTGTACTAACCATTCTCTTACGCGCTCCCGAAAGAAAAGGCTAATGTAATTGCCTATTCTACTACTATCATGCTGCACGGGGTGATCAATTGGCTCGCTTGACGCAGATTGTTGACAGGAATCGGCTTATATCACTTCAGAAGAGACTTACAAACTCACTTGGCATGTCGGTAGTGTTTGAAGAACCGAACGGTTCTTTGTTGAATGTGATTGGCGAGAGAGGTGGAGTGTGTAGGGCTTGCACGGAGTTTATTGATACAGAAGGATGTGGAAAGAACAAATGCCTCTATTCAGATACCATTCATGCAGCAACGGCACGATCTCTTCTTAGAGACAGATCTCGTGATGTCATAGTTGAGTTTTACATCTGTAATGGAAGGCTTAGAAACTTCGTTATCCCGATATCGATTGGTGGAGAGGTTCTTGGAAATGTCTTCAGTGGTCAGTTCTTGGTTAGACAGGTAGAGCGAAAAGACAAAGAAGATCAAGAAGCAGTTGCCAATATGCAATTGCTTGGGCAGACTCGTGAATTTGTCTTGGACTATGCGAGAAGGCCCGAAACTTCCGACATTCCTCAGATAGCGCGTGATAACAATATTCCTGACGCGATTCGAGACAAGTTTGAGCTTGCCTACAAGGAAATGTTCCTGAAGGTCAAATCCCTCAAGTATGTTATAGATGCAGTGTACCTGCTCAACGAAGTCGCTCAAACGATCTCTTCACTTGGGAACGCTTACTATTACGTCAATACTTGCAACAAACTCGACAGAATCTTACCAGATGAATTGAAGTTGACTTGTGAGTCTAGTCTTAATGAAATCCATTCTCTTGTGCAAAAAATAACAAATGGATCGTCCCGGGAACTTACCGATGAGATCATCAAAGCAAACAGGCTGATATATGGGATCTTGGTGCGCGCACAAGAATACGAACAGGAATATGTGGATACACTGTTCTTTCCATATACGACAAATCTGTTGGCCGTAGATGATACTGTTTTGAAATGTCAGAAAAGGTTGCTCGTTGCTAAGGCACGGTATCAAGCCAAGGAGCTAAGAATGGACCTGAATAAGTTGCTTCGAGACCTTGATTCGAACCCTGGTTGGTATGCGGACACAGAAGAATCATTGCTCAGGTCGTGTGATTCACAACTAAAACAAAGTGAAGATGCCTTGGATTTAGATCAGGTAATTCTTCTGAAAAGCTATGATGAAGAGGTTCTTAGAAGGATTGTTGGATCGATAGCCAATGTACGTTCCCACGTGGATGAGCTAGCTAAGACAGATGCTCCCATTGATGAACCAAAGGCTAGCCTTGACCAAATAGAAAATCTGGTCGAGCACCTTACAGACCAAACTTTCGGGTTGCAGAGTATTAGACAGGAGCTCTGTAATGAACGTGTTCTGAACAAACTACCCAAAAATCTCATGAAATCGAGAGGGATGTTAAGGTTGAGGTATGACACGGTATACATGAACTGGGGTAGCATTTCTCCGTCATTTGAATTCATGGTCAAGGAACGAGACCTATGGGCGTTTCGCTTAGAAAGGTACGGACCTGTGTCTGCTTACTCGGAGGACCTCGTCGAAGATTCTGACAAGAAAAGAAGTGTATTTTCGAATGCTCGGGAGGCTGTCTCAGAGCTTGTTGGATGCAAGCCTGAGGAGGTCATTGTAACAACGAACACTACGAGCGGAATTCTGATTTCTCTTCTTTCCATAGATTTCGCACCAAAAGGAAGTGCAGAGCCAGATAGGATAATAGCCACTAGTCTAGACTTTGAGACTGCATTCTATTGTATTGATCAGATCGGAAGGAGATTCAACGTTAAGCTTTGCGTTGTCGACCTGCCCACAGACTTGTCACCAGGAAAAATAGCCGAAAAGATCGTTCATGAATCAATGGATGGGAAAACAAAAGTTGTGATACTGAGTCATGTAACATATAATACTGGACAAGAGCTAGACGTGAAAAGCATTATAGCCGAAGTAAGAAGAGGACTCCAGGAGAGATCTCCGCTTTTCCTTGTTGATGGTGCTCAAGCAGTTGGAAACATTCAAGTCAACGTACCATCTCTAGACTGCGAGTTCTATGCGGCAGATGCCCATAAGTGGCTAATGGGACCAACAGGCAGTGGTTTCCTGTACGTAAGAGAATCCTATCTAGAAAAGCAAAAAGACCATTTCCTTTTTCATGAGAACCTAAGAGTTGCAGAAAGGTTTAGGCCAGTCAATCCGCAGACGAGAAAACCATTTGAACCAGCAACCGTGAGCATTGACATCTATGTAGGGATGGCTCGAGCAATAAGAACGTTTCTTGAAATGCAAAAAGAAGCCAACTCAAGTCAACGAGTCAGAGAACTATCAGCAAAATTTGGAGAAATAGTTAAAACTAATTTGTCCTCCCGTGATCCTCAATTGATAGACAGTAGTTCTGCACCTGGGATAGTAGCCATAGCTTTCAAAGGCTTGAAGAGGTTCGATGTTTATGATGCCATCAGGAAGAAGCTGGACACGGAATATCATGTTGTAGCTAGGGCTTTATCAAACCCGTCTATGCTTAGATTCTGTATCAGCTACTTCAACACCGATTGGGAGATAAATTATGCCGCAAAAGCCCTTCAAAAAATCATGGAGCAAATGCCGAGTCTAAGCGACATGGAAAAGCCAGTGTCAAAGACCAAGCCTATAGGCTTCATTTCTGCTGGCTACGCTGATCTTGACAAGTTGCTGTGCGGAGGCCTACGTTCAAGCAGCGCTGTAGTACTGACTTCACCCTCTTGCAACGAGAGGGACATGCTGATCAAAAGTTTTCTCAAGACAGGAGCAGACAAAGGCGAAGTCACGTTTTATCTCACCACTAATGCCAAGGCAGCGAAAACTCTCGCAGAAGAGTTACAATCTGACTTCTACCTCTTCGTTTGCAATCCTCAAGCGGATGCGATCGTTGCGAGCTCGCCTAACGTTTTCAAGTTGAAGGGTGTGGAAAGCCTTACTGAGATCAGCATTGCTTTGACTTCAGCCATGCGCAAACTGGATCCTTTGCTGGAGGGCACGAGAAGAATATGCATAGACTTGATGTCGGATGTTCTGCTGCAGCATCATTCAGTTCAAACTAGGAAGTGGCTGACCGCTCTCACCACGGAATTGGCGTCAACAAGTTTCACTGTTCTGGCGGTGGTTGATCCGCAGATGCATCCTCCAGAGGAGCTTCACGCCATTCTAGGACTGTTTGATGGAGAAATCAATCTCTACGAGAAAGGAGCAGAGCAGTTCCTAAAGATCAAGAGGATGAGCAATCAGGAGTATCTGGAGGACGAGTTGCTTCTGACAAAGGAGCGCATGAAGAAGCAGGGGTAGACTGTGAATAAGGTGCCCCCTCTCAGACTCGACTAGCAGCCCAGCGCGCTACAGCAGACTGGTGATTCTCGGCTTCCAAGATTGCCTTTCATTCCTCACGTACTTGGCGAATAGAAAAGCCTCTTCTTTAATCAGCGTCTCTATTTCTTGATGCTCTATCCGTCTTATTCGGGGAATTGTCACTCTTGTTTCAAAGCATCGGTCTAGACTGTTGACAAAGTCTCTGTTCTTTGTTCCGTTGAGATACTATCTTCTCCCTTTGACGCGCGCCGAATTCCTAGGCCTGTGAGCATATCACTTTCAAAAGCCAGCAAAGCTTCTACAGCTTTTTTATTTGGACCAGAAAAATGCCCATTTTTAAGTACTTCCCGCTCAGAAAAGCCTGAGATTGCCGGCTGTAGCAAAGCATGCTTCGTTGAGATAATATATATTTTCTGACGCTCCCTCAGGGATTTATACAGAATTCGGCGCGCGTTGCAAGCTCGATTTGAGAAAAGAAGACGTTCTCACCGCTGCTTTCATGGAATTTATATAATTATAGATTTCCACCGCATTAACCAATAAATGCGGTTTGAGTTGTTAGAGAGTTAGTTAGTGAGGGATAGTTTTGGGAGCATGTGTGTAACTGATGCTCTTTCTACTATCCTATTCTCTATTCTAACTACTAACTAACTAACAGCCTAACAGCTTACAGTTTGTATTGGTCTTTGTCAATTCTCTGAATCATATTGCCAGCTGTGAGCTGGCTTAGATGGTATCTTATGTTTTCTTTCGAGAATCTGTCGCAAAGCTCTTTGTAGAAATCAGCAGTAGCTCTAATGTTTCCGTCGCTGAGCAATCTAACGATAGCATCCCTGCAGGAAGAGACTTTCGATGTTTTCCTGCCGACGAAGTTCAGAACGTCGTCCCACGATTGTTTTGAAACTTCGAAGCCATATTCAACGTCTTCTGTGCTCAGCTCTTGTCGATTGTCGAGCCAAGCGTGATGGCAAGCGTATGTTATCATCTTCAAGTCTCTGCGAATCGTGAAAGACTTCGTTATGTTGAGTATCGCTTCATTTTTCATGTCTTCGAGCATCTTGTCTAGACTGTGGCAACTCTCAATGATTTTCTCTTTGACTTCCGCTGAGAACGCAAACTTCGGCGTTCCGCAAGTCTTGCGCTTGCGGTCAAGCTCCTTAGCGAGTTCTTCAATAGCTCTATCGTTGCCTTCGCATGACTCTCCCACCGAGTCCACAAGCTCGTCACGAACGGACTTGTATGTTTCGAGCGGAATCTCTTTGATGGCAATGCCAAATCTTTGAAAGAGCCCCTTGTCAAACCAACGTTGATCCTTCCAGTCCAGCCGGGGCGGTACAGTTGTAGTTAGAAACAGCGAAGTCTTGCTTGAATAGGGTTCTACAATGCCTTCCGCTAGGCGTCTGCTGATCTTGTTGCTAGCGTCCTGAGACTCGCAGATGTTCGTGAGCAAATCGTTGCCGAAAGAATCTATCTTTGTGTATAGAATGCTGTCTGCTTCTGCACATGTGACCAAGTCGTACTTTTTCAGGTCGCCCTCATACTCTACTGGCGCGCCATTCTTCAGCCTGATTGTGCCGACTGCTCCTGCGGGTGTGATGTTGCTGCGTCGGCAGTTGCTGCAGCTGAGCAAGTCAGCCATCTTTTCAACGAATTGCAGCGTGGGTTTCTTTCCTGTTCCGCTGTCTTGCATGACTATGGAGCTATCTCTCAAGTCTGTGCAATCTCCGCGATACGATATCGTGACATGACTCAGACAGAGTCCAACTACAGTGTGGAGACTTCGTACAGCGAGGTGTGGCATCTGGCGAACTTTCGCATTGAAAGCATCGTTCCATGCAGCGATGAATTCTTCTGCTCCGAAAGGGGGAACCCTGACTGCGAACATTACGTCTTCTAGACTTTGTGTCATGTAATCACCTCCTTTGTATTTGACACATGGTAGTTTTAGCGCTCACAGTGTGCTTCAGTCAGTAGTGCAAAAGTCAAAAATCGCTTTCACAGCAAAGTTCTTTGCATTTAGCCGCTCAGTGACCGTCTTGAGGTAGTCTGAAAGATGCTCCGTTTCTTCGAGGCCTATGCATCTCTCAGGGATTTCTATGCAGCCTTTTCCAACGCGAATCACGAAAACTGCATTGTTGTCTGCGTTTTTTGTCTCGAATATGGAAACATTCTGTTCTTCTGTCGTCGCAACGACGTAAGGGCCATCTTCGCCATACCTATGCCCTAATGGCACATGCACGATGCCTTCCTTGAGAGCTCCATCGAACAGTTTGGTTAATGATTTTTCTCTTTTCACTTTTTCAACTCCTTTTCGTTATATAGCGCGTATGCTAGTCGCGAATTTTGTTATTCGAAAACTAGTTCGCACTAAGGTCGAGAGCACAGTTGCACCACACATTTCTGTGTAAGGCCACTTGTGCCTTACCCACTACCCTGTACCAACTCTAATTAAAACCTTTGGCGTGTTCACAGAACCCAAGAGAGCCCGAATCTGCCTGCTTTTTATTGGTTTCAGCTGATATCATGTGGATGTTTGACAATAACAGCATGCAATGCCTGACGACGACTTGATATGAATCAGTGAAAAGTGATTCTCTACGGGATTTCCCGTGTTTTGAAGCTTACGCGCAGATTTGCCCCATGTTTTTGACCGCATCATCAGCGTTCACGTCAGCGTTCGGATTCCAGGGCGGATCTGAAGGTCTGCTGTAGAAGGCATTAGAAAGCACATACGCAATGCATGTGGATAAGTCTATGTGAAACTCAAAATAGAGAAACAGCGCTTTGCTCTTCCTCATACTATATTACAGAAAATCAATCCATGTCGTCTTGCCCTAGAATCTCATTTCTGAAAGCTGAGGCGCGGTCAAGCGAATGCTAGGATCGATTTCACGTATAAGAGAGGCTAAAACACGGTTTTTCACTATAATACTTCTATATGGGACTTTCCGTGCTTTGAACGACTATCGCACACGTGAGAGCTGGAAATATCCATTACATTCTGCACGTCACTTAGTGCGTGTTACTCCATCGTCTGTGAAATCACGCCTTCGGAAATCCAAGTCTGAACATTCCTTGATTCAGATTCCAGATTGGCGCTCGCAGATCTGTGGGTATTTCAGGCAATTCTCTTAGCAAGCTTAGACATTCATTCAGTTTCTTGACGAATTCGTCATTATGATGATACCTAATGCTATCGTGCAATGATTGCATTATGTAATGCAGCTCTTTTTCTTTCATAGAAGTCTTGTTTTCCTGAGTGCCACTTAGACGCATCAACCACTTAACAAAACTACAGTTTCGATTGAGAGTAAGATGCTCCCAATCAGTGTCGGTATTATGGAGATAGAATCCGATTGTTTGGTTATCAGGCAATGAAGTCAATTCAAACCTAAGCGCCCCAGGGAAGGGCACCCCCGCCACGTACTGGTCCCGACTTTGAAGTAACTTGTTATAGAATCGGGGAAAAAGGATTTCTCTTTCACCTAATTCCCAATCGACAGCAAGATGTTTGCTCTTCAACCATCGAACAAGCCTTATACGCCGTTTGTCAAAGATTCCCTTCATGCACCAACGTGAGAGGGGCTGAATGTCTCCATCAGTAATCGTAGGCAGATCATTATCCCAAGAAGGCACTTCATTAACGTGCAAAATCCCGTTGTAGTGATATGAATGAACGAGATGTATTGAGGAGTCTGTCAGGTCTAGTGTCGTGGTCATAATCGGGAAGTTCTCAATCTCTTCCAGCGACACAAGGCGCGGCTTTCCTCTGACATATATCCGTATAGCTCCTGGAACATGTTGCCAAAAGTCGCGTAGAGGGACAAGAGCCCAAAGTCTTTGCTTGTACTTCCAAGAATCAGAACTGTTGGCTCGTGGGGCATCTGACAAGTGTTTTCTCAGCAAATCTTCCAAAGAAGGCAAGATATCTCTCACAAGTCTTTCGTCAAAAACCTCGTCAATAACGAAAGGCCATCTGTGCTTGCGAGTAAAATATGCCTTATTGCGAACATCGACTCGACAACGTATTGGTGAAAATAGCGCATCGAGGATTGACAGGGAATCATCCGGCACTTTGATTCCGTTCACGCAGATGCAGTTACTCATGATAGGCGGAGCAACAGCTTGCAGATGTTTCCCTGGGTACTCGAAGGCGTAGTTTACACTATCCCAGGAATCACCCTGACTGTCGACAATGGAGAAAATGTATAGTTCACCCTCTACTCCATTCGCACTTATAGGAAAGGATTTCATCGCGAACCGGGCGTCCTTCTCAGTTATGATTGGTATTTCATATGTGAATTGCTCAGGGAGCTCAGCCGTTACTGTTTCCACAACCTTCCCGACGTCGAGTATTACTGGAAATTCCACTCTCCTGCACCAGTCAACTATTCGTTTCGCAAGTTCCTCTTTGTCGAGAGGTTTACGCAATAGAACTTCGATAGTAGTCCCACTTGACTGCCTTTTCCCATGCTCCATGAGCAGGTAATTTTGTGGTCCTGTAAGTGTCAGGCGTATTGGCCCATCCTCGTTGCGAGAGGTCGGTTTGTAGGTTTCGACAACCGTGTTGTCGCTTACTGCGAATACAGAAAGAAAACCCACGCCAAAGTGACTGCTTGGTATGAAAGTGAATGAGCGCCGAAACTCGTCGCTTCGATAATAGGAGTGACCTACCTGCAGTAGATAGTGCTCGATTATATCTTTGTCCATTCCGATTCCGCAGTCTTCCACAGTCAACACTTGATGATCCTCCATTTCCCCAGACATCTCATTTCGAATTCTCTTCTTCTTGAGACTGATCTTCAAGGGGTAAGTACGACGCCGATCTTCGTCGACGTGTGTAGGGTAGTCAGGTTGGCTAAGGCCAGCCCTATCGAGATCAATATACATTTGACAACGGTTCGCGTCCAATCCATTCTGGATGAGTTCCAGAACAAAATCGTATTCACTTCTATAGGCGTCGTTTACCAGACGCCGAAATGCAAGCTTCTGATCCATTATGAAGACCCACCTAGATGGAATGTAAGTTGCACTCTCCGCTGGGCCTATTACTATCGTCGGTTCGTCGCCATCTATATTGATCAGTGGAGTTCTCCAGTCATCGTGCCTTGAAGCATGGCTCATCAGTATTCCAGCTTCGTGAATCTCGCTGACCAACCATTGACACCAATCTTGCAGAAGCCGGTGCTCTTCCTGAGTGTGGCACTTTGCTGTGATCTCTATTCTATCAGGTGCGGTCAAGCGACTTTCGATTCTTTGGTATTTTGTCCAATGAGCAAGGCTATCACTAGGCAAAGGACAGGCAGCATTCAAGAGTAGAGGACAGGCTCTGTCAGAGGACATGTCAAGCAGGTCGCCTATTCTCAAGAGAATTGCGATAAACAGCACATTGGCTTTTTGTCCTTGAATGTCGCATCGCTCAGGATAGAGTAGATGGTTTCTCAGTTGGTCCTGAGTCATACCGTGGGCGACACAGACATTTCTTATAGTGCGCAATAGGATTGGATCACCAAATGCAAATTGACCAAAAGCCTCACTATGAAGAGTGATCAAGTCTCCACTTCGTAGGTGGTGACCACGACGGACAAATTCGGCAATGAGGAAACGAGTTTGCATGTCAGCCAAAAAATGGCGGATGATTTCATCAGCGACTCTCCTGTTAGTGCGGAGGCCTCGTATTTCAGACCATCTTCTCGCTCCTCCTCCTTCGCCAGAGGTCCAAGACTTCCATTCAGGTGACCCTATGATTTCGATCTTCTCCTTGTCTGATGTAACCATGCCGACATCATGCAAATACGCAGCTGCTGCCAGAATGTACGTCTCGATAGCTGAAAATCTTATCATTGGTTGATCTGGGTCCTCATTTCTGAAAAGCAACTTCGAAAGCTGCAGCATTATCTCGTCGCTGTGTTGAATAGTGTGTCTCGTATAATGGGGGAAGGTCTGGGGTATATATTCCAACCAACTCTGTATAGCCGTTCGGAGTTCACAGATTTTGGCGTAATAAACGACGTTGGCGCTCTTGAGATACAACATCAACGGAGTCCGACATGGGTCGATGCTCATTTGATTTCCTTCCTTGTCAAGAAATGACACGCAAACCATTTGAGGTCAATTTTGATCCTGCCACATCTCAGATATACTTTCAGGCTTAATTCCGTTTCGAAAATGCACTTGGTTGATAGCAGGAAACCGAGTGCCAGATTAGCCGTATTGCTTTGGCCTTTCTTTCCGTATTGCCTTAGCAACCTTCTCCAGTTTGCTTGCTGAAACTCATGCCCTAGGAGCAAGTTCTGTTCATTCTATTGAGAAACTCTTTTAAGCCCAGAATACGCATATTTCTACCAAAGAAGGAGCTAAGATGGTTGAAAATCAAAAAGAGCCGAAGACTCAGGCTGATGTCCTAGACCAAACTAGACTACGGCCGCGCGATTCTTTGAAACTACACGGTTGATGATGGTAAAATAGTTAGCTTACTTTTAAATCTTAAGAGTCATGGAAAATAGCGCGCCATATGACGTAATGCCCATCTGATATCCTGCTGCCGCCATCTCCATCATTGCCGGAGTAATAGCCTTTTCATCCAAGAATGCGTCGTTGATCTACATGAGCGCCTATCTAGGGTACACGATGGCTCCAACCCACCTTGCCTCGTCTTCACAGTGGACTATTTCAAAAGCACACTTGGCAAGGTCTACAAATACGTGATCCCCTCGATTCTAGCAACACTCGCTGCAACGTTGGCAGTATATGTCCTGTTCTGACGCTGTCTTCACCAACTGACATGCGTCTGGCTTATCAATTAAGCATTGGACAAAGCGAGGGTTCTGGCGGGAGATAAGGTTAAATCGCGCGATGATGCACCAAAAACACTTGTGAAAATCATAACTGCGTTAGGTGCAATTGCAGTCGCAGTCCTATTCATATTTGGCATCATATTTGCTCTCGCTTCTGTGTACGCTCCAACACGGCTCATCGTGGCCGCTTTGCTGTTCATCCTTGGCTTTGTTATCGCCTACTACATAAGCAGGCAACCGAAAACGATAGTTCAGAAGGTCGAGTTCTCAGGGCAAATGCAAGCCGTGGCCATAAAATGTCCAAACTGCTCAGCATCCATAGACGCCAAATCGACAAAGATAGTTTCTGGCGTACCATACGCGACGTGTCCGTACTGTGGTAACACGTTTGAGGTAGCTGAGGAACCGAAATGGTGAAAAACCGTGAATTAGTTGCCATTTTGTTCACAGTTTTTGCTTTAGTGCCATTTGCTTGCACATGTTCGGCTCAGTCAAGGCAGTATTATCTTGGGCAGGAATGGGTGAAAATATGGATTCACCCAGATGGAAGCATTGATCTATTTTATAATGTAAGTATTACACTGGAATCTGGGCCAAGCATTCACTATGTTTTGATTGGTCAGCCAAAAAGTGATTTTACGATAGGTCAAGCAGTGGATCAATATGCCCGTTCACTATCAACGACAGATGCCAGTTCTGGAAGCGACTATGCAGCGCAAGTCAATTTTACTGAACCTTTAAGTGCTGGTCAAACTGTTTGGTTTACTCTAATCACTAATGTTACGCATATGATATATGAAGACAACAAAACCAATGTCGGCATGCAATTCACTCCTACTTGGTGGTCGCAGGCAAGAGTGCTTGATCTGCGCGTTTCGATTGTGCTTCCTCTTGGGGTTAATGTAAGTATGGTGGGCACGTCAATCTATTGGGACAATGCGTCGAATGAGACTGACGGTCGTTTATCGGTCTTCTGGGAGAGGCAAAACCTTGAACCAAACCAGAAGTACAGTTTTGGCGTATCTTTTCCAAAGGAGTTTGTGCAAAACTATGACACGCAACCGCCTAACGGGTCTTCTACAGACCTTTATTCTTTCGTGCCATACATCATGGGGTTCCTTTTCCTCATAGGATTCATTTCCATTCTGGGCGTCGGCATAAGTGCAGCAAGCAAGAAACGGTACCTGTCGCCCCAAATCAGCATGGAAACTCTCGGAATCAAGCACGGCCTAACAGCTGTTGAAGCATCATACCTACTTGATTTAAAACCAACAAAGATAGTGACGGAGATCCTCTACAGTCTTCTGAAGAAAAGAGCTGTATGGGTTGAAGCCACAAAGCCGTCGTTGAAACTGAGAATCATGCCCGATTTCCAGGACAAAGTCGGGCCTTCAGAGACACCTTTGACGTACTACGATACCGCCTTCCTGAAAGCAATAAAGGGTGATGGAACACTGAACGAAGAAAAACTCGCAGAAACAGTCATGTCGCTCAGGGACAACACGGAGGGAAAAATGCGAGGATACTGCAGAAAAGACACAATCGAATACTACAAGAGCATTGTGACAAAGGCATGGCAGCAAGTCGAACAAGCAGGCACGCCAGAGCTAGCTTCTAATGCATACGATGAACAACTGCTTTGGCTGCTACTGGATCCAAACGTGAAAGAACAAACCCAAACCGCCTTCCAAAACAGAGCCTTTGAACCAAACCCACTATGGCTGTGGTACTGGTACGGCTACACACACTACTACCCAAATCCAATCTACAAGCCAAGCACTGCCATCTCAACTCTGCCAACAAAACCACCAGCTATTCCGGGCGTGGAATTTGCCAACAACGTCGCAACCTCACTCGAAAGCACAGCAAACAACATCGTAGTCAACATCGAAAAATTCGCCAACTCGATCATTCCAGCGCCGCCATCCAAAGCCTCAAACGAACCCACACAACACAACGCCACGTGCGTCTGTGCATGCCACGCATGCGCTTGCGCATGTGCATGTGTATCGTGCGCCTGTGCCTGTGCAGGAGGAGGAGTTGGATAGGATGAGTTTCTTGAGCAGGGCTTTTCGCCCAGCGAGGATTCCACAAGGGCGCTACACATACAGGGGCAGAGGCAAGTTCATAGGTTTGGCTTTGCAGCTTCGTGTTGAGCCAGACGGCATGGGCGTCATGGTCATCAATGCTAACAGGGTTCTGTATCTCAATGAAACGGCTACAGCGTATGCATACTTCTTCATGCAAGGAACCCCAGAAACAGTTCTGTTAAAGAATGTTCGACGCATGTACAGAGTGAACCCCACGACAGCTAGAAATGATTACCAGAAGCTCGTCTACACGATCAACACGCTTGCTCAGACTGAGAAGGTCTGTCCTATATCGTTTCTTGGCATCAAGAGCATTGAGCCTTTTACTCAGCAGCATTCAGCACCGTTGCGCATGGATTTGGCACTGACGTTCAGGTGCCAAAATAACTGCATCCACTGCTATGCGGGCGGTCCACATGAAACAGATGAACTGACCACTGAACAGTGGAAGGAAGTCATCAATCGTCTTCATCGAGTGGGCATTTTCATCTTGACATTCACAGGTGGCGAACCTACGCTCAGGAAGGACTTGCCTGAACTGTTGCTTTATGCGCAGAATGAGGGAATGGTCACAGGGTTGGTGACGAACGGGAGAAAACTGAAGGACAAGGCTTATGTTGAGACCCTTGAGAAAGCAGGTCTGGATTTCGTGCAGATAACCCTTGAGTCTCACAAGCCCAAGATCCATGACTTGATGACTGGTGCAAAGGGAAGCTGGAAAGAAACTATTGAAGGAATAAAAAACGCTGTTCCATCGAAAATCTACGTGACTACAAACACCACTCTAAGCAAACACAACGCCTCAGGCTTCTTAGAAACCGTAGACTTTCTGAAAGAGTTGGGAGTCGCAGCGTTCGGATGCAACAGCCTCATCTATTCAGGAAAAGCAAATACCATAAACGAGGACTTTGCCCTGCCCATCGAAGCGTTGAATGAACTATTGCCAAGAATCCGCGACAAAGCCAATCTGCTGGGACTGAAGTTTCTATGGTACACTCCAACCCAATATTGTCGATTCGATCCCATCAAACTAGGGCTAGGCGTTAAGTCCTGTACAGCCGCTATGGTGAACATGTGCGTGGGACCAAATGCAGATGTCTATCCATGCCAAAGCTACTTCGAAAGCCTGGGCAACATACTCAAAGACGATTGGAACAGGATCTGGAACCACCCGCTTGCTATCAAGATTAGAAAAAGAGGATACGTGGAACCTAAATGCAAAGACTGTCCACAGCTGCAAGTCTGCGGCGGCGGATGCCCACTGGAGCTGCAAAGCAAGAACTACGTTTGCCTCGAAAACCAGTGATTGCTTCCTTCACATGAATGACTTACGTGAGCCTCGAAAGTAATCGGGATTCCTCGCTCGGTGCCTGTGAATATGCGCAAAGGTTTTAATTTCCTAAGCCACACATACATTGTTTTGTTCAGGATTTCATACGAGTTAAACTGGGGAATAGGCAAATGATTGCGGAACGGAAGAAGATAATGACTTACAGGAGAAAACTGGTCAAAAGCCTAATTGTGGGATTGATAGTTTTCGTTATTTTTGTTCAGGTTTTAATGTTTCATGCTCAGGGCATAGCCTCTGATGGAAATGGGCTTTCAGATGCGATGAAGTGGGATCTTGCCACACATTATTTGCCAAGTCTGCAGTTCAAGGCTGGAGAGCTGTTCTTCCCGGTTGACGTGGGCTACCAATTGAACAACTCAGTTCTCAAGAAGAGAAACGGAGAAATTGTCACACCCGTAGACTCGCACCCAACGATAGCTTCGATTTCCACGATGAATGAGTCCTATTTCCTAGCCAACGGGTCGGACCTGTCTACAATTGCAGCAGATTATGGGAAAAAGAACCAGACTTTAGGCTACACGATCTACTGTCATGTCACAGAAGATTCCACGTCTACAATCGTTCAGTACTGGTTTTTCTACGCCTACAACAACGCGCCTCTGAACGACCATGAGGGAGACTGGGAAATGATAGAGCTTGTCTTGGATGATGCACAGAACCCTGTCTGGGTAGCCTACTCTCAACACCTGAAGGGACAGAGAGCTTCATGGGGCGATGTTGAAAAGATAGATTCGACTCATCCTGTAGTCTACGTGGCCAGAGGCTCTCATGCAAACTACTTCAGACCATATCAGGGTCGTCTTGGCCTGGAGAATGACGAAGTCGGTGCTGATGGCTTTGACTTGAAACCTAGCGATGCGAATTTGAATTTGATTCTCTTGGGAGAAATGGGGGTGGGCTATCATAATTCGTCTCAAGATTGGTTAACCTTCGGCGGCCGATGGGGCAACTGGGCTAATCTGGCTGACTCTGAAGTGGGCTTTGCAGGTCCTTTCGGTCCAGGTCATACAGACAACTACGACAAGTGGTTCTATCCTGTTTCTTGGGGACAAGGCGTTCCTGAAGCTAACAGCACTTTGTTTGCTTTCAGCTGGATCGCAGTCAACTTCCTCCTCATCTTCATAATGATCACGATTCTTCTGTCAATCTGGAAAATATGGAAGATCGTGAAACTCAAGAAAACAGGTGGCCTGAGACTACCCGCGCTCCTAAAGACTAAGGCTTCAATCGGCGTAGTCCTAGGGGTAATAGCTTTGGGTCTGACCTTTGCTGGAATGCTGCTTCCGTGGTACATGGTCAAGGCAAACGTTCAGACCTCACTCATATCCACGCATGGTGAAGCTGAGCTTCTAGTCATGGATGGTCAAAGAGGTTTGATAGTAAACTTCCTCGTAGGCAACAGAGATCCTTCTCCGCTTTTCAGTCTTCAAATACCGTTTGGCATTCTGCTCTTAGTTGGCGTAGTGTTTGGGGTTCTTGACATAGTTGGAATGAAGACAGCGAAGGATCTTGGCAACAAATACCTTAGAGGTGGGTTGTTCTTCCTCATACTGTTCATCGTGCTTGTTCTGCTCATCTTTGAAATGACTTCAATAATCCAGTCTCTGGCGACTTCATTTGGACTATCGTTGCCGCCTGAAGCCACGCAGATGGTCCAAGTCGTCGCCCAGCAACCGCTTCAAGGAGCTCAAACCACCGCCGTCGGCAACTATGGCTATGTCGCACTTTCATGGGGTCTAGGCTTAGGAGCTTACATGCTTCTTACTGCTGCAATAGTGAGGCTCGTGGCAGCCGTGATCCTCAGAGGAACCAAAGATAAAGGACAGCAGCCTGCGACAACGCATCTGCCGCCTCCGCCACCTTAGAAGAGAATATGACCTGAAGGACACTACTGAGCTTCTTGCGGTCTGATCAGAACACTGTTGCCACTCTATGCTTGTCTATATAGTCACTTCAAGTTCCCAGATCATAGCGTTCTGGTTCGGTTGATTCTGTTCTTCATTCTTTTTGCCAAGAACATGGTTGCAGTGGTGAGAATTAATAGAACGATGACTGGGTTTGTGAACTCTGGGACTGGGTTTTGGTCGCCTTGAACTGTTCCTGAAATGGTTCCTGACTGGGCTGGCGGTATCTTTGACAATTGGAAGTTGATGCCTGACGTGACTTGGTTGATGATTACGCTCACGCCTGACGTGTTTGTCGAAGTGTAGCCTGCTGCTGACGCAGTTACTGTGTAGGTGTCGTTTCCAAGGCCGCTTGAAATGACGTAGTTGCCTTGGGTATCGGTTGTTGCGCTGCCGTGTGAGAATGTTGTGTCTCCATCCGCACTTATGTGCGCGTTTGGTATGGGCTTGCTACTGGTGTCCGTGACCTTGCCCATTATTATCCCCGAAGACGTAGGAGAAACAGTAATCGGAAGGTCAACTCTGGTTTCGGCCCCACCTGCGGTGACACTGACACCACTTGCCATGTTATTATTCAGGTAACTACCATAATAAGCGAAAACCGTGTACGTATCTGTTCCCAATCCACTCGAGATCCTGTAATAGCCTGTGGCGTTTGTGCTGACTGGCAAACTTGCGTATGTGCCATCATCTGAATAAGCAGTGACTGTTGCGTTTGGTAGTGCCTGTCCGCTTGGGCTGGCAGTTATTCTCCCCCAGATCACTCCGGACCTGTCGAGGTGTATGTCTTTGTTTTTGACTTCGTTTCCAGCGACGACGTTGATTCCGCTGACAATTTTCGTTACGTGGCCTTCTGGGTTGTAGGCTGAGACATTGTACGTTCCGGTCGCAAGGTTCATTGCGATGGTGTAATTGCCATTTGCATCTGTTATGGCGTAGCCGGGGATCGATCCGCCACCACTGGACAGCGATGCGAATAGCATCACGTTGCTCAAAGATGTTCCCGTACCTGTCTCCGTTACTCTTCCAGAAATGGCTCCTGAAAGAGGCAAGTAGATGTTTATGCCCGTAGTGGCATGTCCTGCCGTCACCTGCACGTTGTCAGTCTCATTCCACATGTATCCGTTGGCCATAACTTGCACGGTGTAGGTGCCTGTTTTCAATCCCTCGGTGATGTTGTATTGTCCTTGAGCGTTTGTTACGGCATATCCTGACCCATTATCACCCGACGCTATGACCGTGGCCCCAGCAACAGCCACTCCGCCAGCGCCATGAACAGTTCCTGAAAAGGTCTGCCCACACGTACTGGAAAAGATTGTGAACGAAACACTAACCACTAGACCCAACGCAACAACAAAAATCATCAAACTAACGAGCGATCTATAAACGGAAGACCTGTTAACCATGTTTACTTCCACCAAACCTGTTCCTAGTTCTCCGATATGTACTTAAAACTTGCGTAGAGTAAACTGCAATGATGATGGCTGTCTTTTCCCAAGCATCATCCAGCAAATCGACTCTGTTTTTGCTGGAAAAGGTTTATTTTCTGGCTTAATGCTATCAATCAAGCTACTGGCGGATTATTGTCCGCTGGGATGTGGCCCTAACGGGCTGAACCATAAACTAAAGAAAAAGAATGGTGAACGTATGGCTTACAAGTATATTGCGGAAGCATGGGCAAAACCAGAGAAGTCGTTCGTAGACGAGCTCATGCGTCAAAGACTCATTGCGTGGCGCAGGCAGTTGACCGTAACTCGGGTTGACAAACCTACACGCTTGGACAGAGCGAGAAAGCTGGGGTACAAGGCCAAACAAGGCTTCGTAATAGTCCGCGTGCGCGTTCGACGGGGTAACATGAGAAAGGTTAGACCTAAGGCTGGACGAAGACCGAAGCGTATGGGTGTCAAGAAATTCAAGCCGGCCAAGAGCATCAAACTTATCGGCGAGGAAAGAACTGGGAGGAAATTCCCGAATCTTGAGGTTCTGAACTCTTACTGGGTTGGTGAAGACGGGCGTTCAAAGTGGTTCGAAGTGATTCTGGTCGATCCACATCATCCCGTGATAAAGACTGATCCAGACATAAACTGGATTTGCCAGAAACAACACCGTGGAAGAGCATTCAGGAGTCTGACAAGCGCGGGCAAACAGGTCAGGAGCCTAAGGCGCAGGGGAAAGGGCGCGGAGAAATTCAGACCGAGCAAGCATGCCAACGTGGGAGCTGTAAAGAAGCCATGAGCAGCGAGCAGTCGAGAGTCCTCAAACAAGATGGAAAGCAACGAGAAGGCAGAGGTTTTAGCAGAGGCGAACTTGCGAAGGCAGGGTCACACATGAAAGAAGCCCTGAAGCTACACATCCCTTTGGACCCCAGGAGAAAGACGGTTCACGACGAAAACGTGGAAACCCTGCAGAAGCTGTTGGAAGCCAGAAAGCCCGCTGCCAAAGCTAAGAAAAAGTCTAAAAGTTAATCACTTCATAGTGTTGGCTTGATCAGTGGTTTCGTTTGTCTTTTAAAAACGTGTTAGGCTACATAGATGTGAGAACAACAGTCCATGCCACTGAAGACACTGAGAAAGTTCTGAAAGCAGTCTATAACACGTTGCCAACAGAACTGGCACAAATAGTGGTCTTCAAGAAAACAAATCTAACGGGGCATCATGGAAACCCCATAACGGTGCTAGAAGCAAGAATCAAAGACAAGACAGCCCTCCAGAAGACCTTTGAAAAACTGGCCTTAGGCTTAAGACCGCTGGACAAAGAGTTTCTCCGCAGCAAGATCCAGCAGCATGTAGAAAGGGGGAACATGTACCTCAGACTTGACAAGCAGTCTGCTTACTTGAGCGAGCTTATGTTTTGCCGAACAGACCCTATACATTTTCGCATACACTTCAAAAAGCACGACATACAGGAAATCGTGGAAATCTGCCGGAACTTCGGGTTAATTCCATGAGAAGACTCTACGCTGACCTGCATTTGTGCCCAAACCTTAATGATCCGAAGCATGTCTCTGCTCTGATAAGCAAAGCATCGGAACTTGGCTATCGCCTAATAGCCATACCGCTTCCGCCAAACTGCACCGACCAAGAGATAAAACGAATCCAAGAGCTTTGTTCAGAAGCGAAAATGGACTTTGCATCTCGGGTCGATTTGAAGCCGAGGACCCCAAATGAGCTCTTGAGCAACCTGAGAAGAATTAGGAGAAAGTTTGAGATAGTTTCGGTTTTGTGTGATTCAAAGAATGTTTCAAGACAAGCCGCAAAGGATCGAAGGGTGGACCTTTTGAATTTTCCGCTGACTGATTTCCACAACAGGTTTTTCGACATGGCGGAGGCTGAGTTGGCTTCGAACTCTGTGGCTGTTCTTGAAATAGACATGAAACCGTTGCTCACTTTGGAAGGACCTATGAGAACCAGGCTTCTGTCAGCATTGAGAAAGGAAGCGGGTATAGCGGAAGGTTTTCATCTGCCGATTGTGCTCTCAAGCGGCGCGTCAAACGAGATGCTGCTCCGAAAGCCTGTCGAAGTGGCTGCATTGTCTTCGCTTTTTGACCTTTCAAAGGAATCGGCCCTAGGAGCGGTTTCCAAGAACCCAATCGCTATAGTTAAGAGAAACAGGGAGAAGCTTAGCCCTCGGTTTGTGGCTCCGGGAATACGTGTAGTCAGAAGGGGAAAGGATTGCTGAAGCGGATCAAGCGTCGCTACTTGGCTCTTGCGGTCGATAGTGATGGAGTGTTTGATTCGAGGGAGTTCATGGACGCGGTTTGGGGTGCCGTTGGCAAGCTCTACGGAGAATATGGGGCAAGCAAGTCTGGGTTGACCATGATAGATTACGATGCGGAACAAGGGTTTGCCGTGATAAGAGTCTCGCTTATGGCTGTCGATATGGTCAGGGCGGCTTTGGCTTCAATGACAAAGATAGGGAACAAGCCTGTTGTCGTGCATGTTGTATCGGTTTCCGGGACCATTAAGGCACTGTATCAGAAGACAAAACGATAGCATATTCTTGGTTGCGTTCTACAAAACTCGTATTCTAGGAATAGAAACATAGGCCTAAAGCGGCTGTTTCAAGGAGAGTTTATATCTCAAGTCGGCTCAAGTTCAAATCGATATGGGTTCACAGCAAACATGTATGAGGTAGAATTTTGATGTCTAAGATACTAAGCTTAGGCAGGTGAGCACAAAGTGACTATGCATAAACGTGGCCGGAGCCGGATACACAGTTGGATTGAATTCAAAAGCATTGAAGATGATTCCTCGCCCGAAGCTCAATATCTGAGATGGGCAAGTGTCAACAATCCAGCACTGGCTCGGTGTGCACACTTTGGTTGCCCACGATGCACAGAAAAAAGTTTCAGATTAAGACACGACAAGAAGTTTGCGAATATACGATTCTATTGCCCAAGCTGCGGCTTCGAGACTTCATTTCACATCATACACCCAACGCGGAGCTTCAGCACAATCGAGGTCTATAACAAGCAAGGCATCCAAGTTGGCGCAAAGAACGTTGATGATTATCATGAAAAAACTGTCCGAGAGAACGCTGATTCAAGGGTTCTCATTGCAGAGCAAAAACTGGACTTGGGAGGGGAATGGTTCGACGGCGTTTCAGGAACCAACTCACAGTCCCGATACTTGACTCGCGAGGAAATCTTGAAACGAATTGAAGAGCGAAAAATGAAGAAGCTCATGGAAGCCACGCTTGAAGAGATTGAACATGAAGAACAAGACGACCACATCGCAGCCTTCAAAGCCGAGATTCAAGGAAAGGATAATGTAGACTGATTTTCTGTAATATAGTATGAGGAAGAGCAAAGCGCTGTTTCTCTATTTTTGAGGTTCACATGGACTTATCCACATGCGTTGCGTATGTGCTGGAGTTCTCAAGCATGCAACTCCTTGAAAGATTTCAATCGGTTGCTGGATGTTTCAATCGTTGAATCAGCCTAGCTTCTTTCTTCATGTACCACAGTGTTGCAAACACTTTATTTGAGTGGGACGACGCTAGAATGCGGGGGATGATGTCGCCGTCCCAGTCTGATTTATGTAGATGACGAGCTTATGACGGACAGACCCCAAAACCACGTTTAATCAAAGGCGCATTCTTGCTTCCCAAGCCTTCCTCCTTCTCCTTTCAATAGTGAATGCCAAGATCAACCCCATAATGAAACTGCTTATGTGCGCAAAGCATGTGATGTTGCCTGAAACATCAAAGAATCCATAAGCAATTGCAGGTTCAAATCATATTCCAAGGAAAAACACGAGCTTCTCTTGCTTTGTCTGGAATCATTCGAAAATTCGTGTTTTTGGTGTTGGTGGGCCCGCCCGGACTCGAACCGGGGATCTTCGCCGCGTGAGGGCGACGTCCTACCAAACTAGACTACGAGCCCATGCTTCTTCATTGCTCTAGGTGCCTAAGGAGCATTTTGAATATTTATTTCCGATTCATAAAGCCTTTCTCTTAACCATTTCTATTAGATGAGCAGAGGCATCCTAATTGGACAAGACCGATTGTGACAGGGACATTGAGAAGACATTCGAAAAAGGCTTAAGAATTCTCTGCTTTCTGTTCTTCGCCTTCATAGGCTACGTTTTAACTCATTACTTGCATTGAGTTTTCAAAGCACTGTGAACCTCCCTGCTTCAAAACCAATTAGCTAACAATCATAGCAGCTGTTCTTGCCCTAACCAAAAGGCTCATCAATTCGATTTCTCTTCAACGTCGACAAGTAGTTGAAACGAGTTCGCGCTGTAAACGTGATGAAATCGTCACAATCAAGATTTATTAGCATGCTGCGCCAACTCCACAAACAGTTCATGGGGAATCAGTTGAAGCAAAGAACCATTTCAACACTATCGCTGGCTACACTCTTCGTGTTTGGGATTGCCGCGTTCTTCGTTGCCTCGTATTGGCAGACTGTCCCTTCAAGATTCCTGCTGGCACTGTTTCCACTCCTAGTGGTTCTGTTCGGCGTGGTTTTTCTGCGGCAGAGCGGTTTCACCATGGCCATTGTGGGTCTCGTTTTGACGATTATTCTAGCGGTGTTTCAATTCGGGACACCGCCTGAAGTGGCATTGGGCGCATCAGTACTGGGGTTCATGTCGAGTTTCGGAATTTCCATCTCCGTAGTAATCACAATGTTCATGATCTTTCTCATGCGAGAAACAGGCGCACTCGAAACAGTTTCAAAAGTCATCAAGCGACAGGTCATCGGCAATGAAGTTCAAGCTCTGTACGTCGGCATAGGCTTCGGCTCCTTTCTATCATGCCTAGGTGTAGTCACACCTGCCCTGTTTCCACCTTTACTAGTGACCATGGGCTTCAGTCCATCAGCAGCAGTCGCAATCGCCGTTCTAGGTTACGACCCAACAACGAGCTTCTCACTACTTTCGATTCCAATAACCCTTCCAGTACAAGCTGGCGCGCAAATGGGAATCACGATCAACGCCCTAGCCTTCGCATTCAAAATCGCTATTTTTCTGCCCGTCGTTTCCACGGGCTTCGCCTTTGCAATTCTGTGGCTAGTCGGAGGAAAAAAGTCCATGCGAAAAGGAGCCATTCCTGCACTGATATGCGGTTTGGCGCTGGCTCTTGCCTGTTTAGGAGCAACATCACTTGACTATCTCACCGGAGTGGAATATGTCCCACTAAGAGTTGTCGGCGTCGTAGCCGGATTATGCGCCATGGTATCGCTCTACATTTATCAGAAATTCAAGACACCTGCGACCTCAGAGCCAAAGACAGTTGACTACCCTACCCGCAAAGAAGTCTGGCGTTCCTTTTCCCCATGGATAGTATTGGCCATTCTTGCAGCAATCGTGAGTATTCCACGGAACGACGACTGGCTTCACAATGCCCTCGGAGGCGCAGATAAAATCACAATATTCGCTGGCCAAGTCGTTGATCTCAAAGTATTTTCTCAGATCTACACTTGGATATTTGTCACTGTACTGATATCCTTGCTCACGCTACGTCCCGCAAAAAAGCAAATCACGACTGCATTCAAGCTGTGGCTCAGGCGCTTTCTCGGTCCTTTTCTCACTTATGGTCTCTACTTCTCAATCTCTTATGTTATGGCCTACTCTGCAAGGAGTATCGTAGCGGGCAAGCTTGGTCTTCCAAACCCAGCTCTTAACATGAACGTAATTCTAGGCGCCACTTTGGCATCCATCTTTGGTGCCGGATACATTTTTGTGGCAGCTTATCTGGGCTTGTTTGGTGCAATCGTTGGCGGCTCGGAAACAAGTTCAAACGTGCTTTTCCTCAAGATACAACAGACTGCCGCTAAAGATGTTGGACTGAGCGAAGCTGGATTCATGACTGTTTATGGCAGCCATGCAGTTGCGGGCGGCATTGCAAGCGCAGTTACTCCTGCCAAGATTAACAACGCAATCGTCACGATAGACGCGGGGAAAAACATGGAATCCTACATAATGCGGAAACATCTAGTCGTGGCAATACTGTTGACGATAGCTACAGGGATACTAACAGGCATATTCGTAAACCTAGGCATCTAACCGAAAGAATCAGTCAGTCTACATGATACAGAACCAATGAGTTTGCGAGATATCTTAGTCTGTCTTCGATTCAAATCACTTACCCCTTCCATTATGAGCAAATAGCTAATGGGATGGGTGACTTGCTCAGGTCTGACCATGCGCCTTTCTGGAGACAAGGAATCCCTGCAATTTTCATGACGGACACTGGGGATCTCCGATACCCATGCTATCACACTCCGGCTGACACCATAGACAAGCTTGATTTCACTTTCATGACGAAAATATGCAAGGCGACTGTGGCAACTGCAATGCACTTGGCTGGCAGATAACTTGAACTTCCTGCTGAACAGAGAGAGTTTGCACGAGACAACTGTATTGAACCTAGATTCTTGTTGCGATTTCTCTAACTCTCTTGGCAAGCACGGTTTTCATAAGCCTGTTCTTGTTGCCTATCGCTTCCTCCACAAGCGTGTCATATGGGATTTCTCCCAGAAAGTTCAGACCCAACTTTCGTGTTTGCCGTTGAATATTCTTCGAGTCTCCCATCTTCATGTTTTCCACAACGCCCACCACCGGAACTTTTAGTTCCTTCAACAAGTCCACTAGTTTTCGAACGGTTTCGAAGGCCAATTGTGAAGAGGTCGTCACCATCAGAAACTCGATGTTCTTGATCAGTCGGATCAAGTCCAGCGTCGCATCACCTATTCCAGGCGGCATGTCTATCACTAGAAAATCCAGTCTCCCCCATCTTGTGATCGAAAGCAACTCGATTAAAGCGTTTGAAACATCCGCGCCCCTCAATGGCGACGCGTAATCACCGGAATAGTAAACAATTGACATGTACATCAAACCATTGACTACAGGTGGGACGATGCCCTTATCCTCTTTCGGCTGCACCCCCCCAGTGCCTAGAATGATGTGCGTTGATGGACTCGTGAAATCTAAATCAAACAGACCCACCTTGAAACCTTTCTCAGCCAATGTCAACGCAAGAGTTGAAGCAACAAGACTCTTACCCACACCACCCTTACCGCTTGAAACAGCCACAATCCTGCCAATATTCCTCAATCTTTCGTTTATTATGCTCGTCCGCGGATCAACCATCGACTCATCTCACTCCTTTTACACTTTCAAGCCAGACTCCCCTACCTTCAACTATCTCAAAGTCTGGACTGCCACATTTCGCACACTTAATGTACGTGTGTGCAACCTCAGGAACAAAGTGTATAGCTTCAGCAACACTCTTGTCCAACTTTTCTTTTTCAAAAACCCACCTGTGTCCACACACACGGCACTTCAGCTTAGCCTTTGCCGTCCCGATTAGCATTTTTGTGTTCTTGAATTTTCCAGACTTCAACTGGGACAGGGCAAACTGGAAAATGTCAGGTTCAATCTGCTGCAGCTCACCAACCTTTATTTTGACTTCAGTAACTTCTTTCAACTTTTCTTTGTCCGCAATTCCAGAAGCCGCAGTGATCACTGCTTCAGCCAAAGCCCATTCATGCATGAGAAAGGCTACGTAGTTACGCGATTTAAGAATGTTGCATGAACGCTTCCTTGAGCAAGATAGAAAAGCCTAGACAGGGCTCTTTCAGCCAGACGAGCATAAAAAGGGAGGATGATGGCTATTTACGTGATCCTGAAGCGTCCTCTACAACAATCATTGTCAGTGTTGACCTGACCTTGTCAAGTCTTCTGATTTTCCAAGTCACTGTGTCTTTCAGTTTATCCATCGTGTCTGCTTGAACAATCGCAACAATGTCATAAACTCCGTAGACGGCAAAAGCGTTCTCTTTTCCTACTCCTTCGACTTTTTTCAGCTGACTCAGCACATCTGCTTCTGCGCCTATTTCCGTGTTTATTAGCACAAATGCTTTTGGCATTTAAATCTCCACACGTATATCTAGCCTCTAAATATTAAAATACTTTGCTACATGTACCTTGCGACCTTCGATCAAGAATGCAAGAAATTCACATACTTGATCAAGGTTAAACTCAAAAAGCATAATTCCATCTTCAACCCACAATACTAGACTGTTGGGATAACATATGAAAAGACCAGCCAGCGATATCCCATTTACAAGCCGCGAAATGCGGGCCATAGAACTGAACGCGGAATACTTCGGAGTGTCGAGACTGCAGTTGATGGAAAACGCTGGGCATCAAGTGGCTTTAGAAGTTGCTTCCAGATTCAAAACAGACAAGTCAATCACAGTTTTCTGTGGTCTGGGCGGAAATGGCGGCGACGGCTTCGTTGCAGCAAGACATCTACTCTCACTCGGCTTCAGAACCGAAATCATACTCGCAGGAAAGGCTAGCGAAATAGCCGACAAAGCGGCCTTGGAGAATTGGAATGCCCTGCTATATTTGAGAAATGCAGTTCCAATCCGCGAAGTCTACGACAGCACCCTAGTACCAAAGATAACCGCGGAAATAGTGGTTGACGCATTGCTGGGCACTGGCGCCAAGGGGAAATTGAGACCGCCCTTTCTCGACCTTGTCAAAGCAATCAATTCCTCTAGGACGTTCAAAATCGCGTTGGATGTGCCGACAGGGGTCGACTCAGACACGGGAGAAGTATTGGGTGACGCGGTGAAGGCCGATCTGACAATAACATTCCATCGAGCCAAGAGCGGATTTGAGAACGCCAAGAAATATTTGGGCGAACTTGTCGTGAAGCAAATAGGCTTACCAAGAGAGTTCGAAAACTTTGCAGGCCCAGGCGACGTTCTAGCAGTTAGGAAACCACGCCCCTCAGCATCCCACAAAGGCGATTTCGGCCGTTTGCTCATCATCGGCGGCAGTGAAACATACTCTGGCGCGCCAACACTTGTGGCCCTTGGTGCGATGCGCACGGGCACTGACTTGGTTTATCTTGCTGCACCAGAGAGAACGGCCTATGCAATATCTTCAATGTCACCAGACTTGATAACCATAAAGTTGGAAGGAACACATCTGAACCCTGACAACGTGGCTGAACTCCGATCAAGTGTCGAGAAAGTTGACGCGGTCGTCATAGGGCCAGGTCTTGGGTTGCACCCTGAAACTTCGAAAGCTGTCAAGGCGCTGATTTCACTCGTTGAAAACTCACGAAAGCCGTTGCTCTTGGACGCAGATGGACTGAAGGCTTTTGCTGCTTACAAAAGAAGGCTCAAAGTGCCTCTCGTGCTTACGCCTCACGCTGGAGAGTACGCGATACTGACCGGAAAAACACTGCCAGAAGATCTAGACCAGAAGATTGCGGATGTCTATAAGACTGCGGCGGACCTGGGCGCTGTGATACTGTTGAAGGGAGTAGTTGACGTAGTTTCCGATGGCAAACGATTCAAACTTAATTCTACCGGCAACCCCGGCATGACCGTGGGCGGAACCGGCGACGTGCTCTCGGGAGTAGTCGGGGCGCTTTTGTCCCAGAAGGTTGATCCGTTCGAGGCCGCTGTTGCCGGAGCCTTCATCAACGGCGCTGCAGGCGACTTCGTCTTCAAAGAGAAAGGTTATCACATGGTTGCAGGCGACCTCATCGATTGGATTCCCATGGTCTTCGATGATCCTATGAGTCATTTGAAGGTGCGAGGGGCAAGTGGAGAAAAAGGTTAGGATCATCCTCTATCAAGCAGGGCAGTGTGACCCTAAGAAATGCACGGCCTTGAAGCTTGGTCGCCACGGGCTTGCGCGCATCGTCTCTCAGATTCGATTCTTACCCAAAAGAGCCGTCGTGCTTAACCCGTTCTCTGAAATCGCATTTTCTCCAGCAGATACACAGAGGCTTGAAGCGTTCGGGCTCGTGGCCTTGGACTGCAGCTGGGAGCACGCAATGGAAGTATTGCCCTCACACGTTAGAGGAACATCTCGCTGTCTACCTCTCCTGATAGCCGGAAACCCCGTCAACTTTGGCAAGCCAACCAAGCTTTCCACGGTGGAGGCTTTGACTGCAGCACTCTATATAGCAGGGTTCAAAGATGAAGCAAATGAACTGCTATCCATTTTCAAGTGGGGACACACATTCACAGAGATAAATCATGAAAGGCTAGAAGCCTATGCAAGTGCGAAGAACAGCACCGAAGTCGTGGGACTGCAGAAGCATTTCATGGAAGACTTGAAAATCGACTGAGGCAACATCTTCTCATTCTTTCTTGATCACAGCTACGAGCGCGCTGGCTTGTCCCTAAATTAATTAATGCAGTTGGGGTCTCGTATTTTATGGCTTACGTCCAAGCTTAGGAGATGAATCCCAGCGGGACAAGATGAACACGAGACCCTAGAAACCCTCTTCAAAAACGTAGACTTAAGTTTTGCTAAAGCTGCAGTGCACGGTTGCTTTCACACGGTTGGGCCTGGGAGACCTCCAAGGAATCCCTTAGGGGTTTTCAGAACTTTCATTGTTATGAAAATGAAGGGCGTTCGCAGTCTAAGAGAAATGACTAGACTACTTGACATGGATCAACGACTGAGAAAACTGTGCCTGATAAAGATAGGCGAAACGGGCTATCCGAGAAGCGTTCTCAGCAGGTTTATCCGAAAAGTCGGGGAAGACAACCTCACCAGGATAATCGAGGAGAAAGTTGTTAAGCTCTTGAAACGGAACGATGCAAAAGACGTTGATGCCGTGTTAGACGCTTCCTTCATAAAGGCCTGGAGCACACGGCATCCATTGGACAACCAGAAAGGTCTTTCTGACGGTGATGCAAGGGTTGGAAGAGCCGGCAGAACCTTCGGGCTAGGCTACAAGCTTCACTTGTCCATCGATTCTCAGACCATGCTTCCTTTGACCTGCGCTTTTGCTTCCGCCAACCAGAACGAGAAGAAACACTCACTGAACATGCTGGAGAAGACCAAGCAGATTCTCAAGCGGTCTGCAGCCAGATTGAGAAGCGTGATAGCTGACAGCCAATACAGCGACAGCAAACTCAGAAACGCCGTCGACGAGACAGCGATTCCGTATCCGGCAAACCAGAAACGCGGTGTCATAGGGCTCCTTAGAGTGGACAAGAAGTTTCGAACCTACGGGCCGGAAGACCAGAAAAGGGAGTATCATAAGAGGCCACATATAGAAGCGGTCTACAGCTTCCTGAAGACGCAGTACAGCCTAGCCATCAACAAGGTTAGAGGCATAAGAAACGTTGCTTCCTACGCGCTCTACAGCCTACTGTGCCTGGTTCTCAGCAGAGAAGCAGCCGAAAACGTCAGAAGACCAGACAAAGCAGTTTCACCAACCTACTTCAACACATAATAAAGGGGCAAGGCAGCGCGCTTTTAAGTTCTCAAAGATAGGATGTAAAGAGTCGGTATTAGTTGAAGGTTACTCTTTCAATGATAGCAAATACAATTGGATGGGAAGTGGGAAAGTGAGTAAGTTAGAGATGCCTGAAAGGATCAAATCCTTGGTTTTTGAACCTAAGGAAATCGGCGGAATGACAGTCAAAAATAGGTTAGTTAGGTCTGCCACGGTGGAGGGTATGGCCTCTGAAGATGGCAGCGTTACAGACGAACTCCTAAAATTATATAAAACTCTAGCCGAAGGGGGAGTCGGATTAATAATCACTGGGGCTGCTTATGTGCAATCAAGTGGTAAGATTCTGCCTTACCAGACGGGGATAGACAGAGACGATCTAATTCCACGATTGAGAAAAATCGCAGAAACAGTCCATGAACATGGCGATGGTTGCAAAGTTGCGATGCAACTGGTTCATTGTGGTCGCCAATCTAGTTTCTTAGAAAAGACCATAGCTCCTTCTGCCGTTTTTGAACCTGTAGTGAATAAAATGCCACGAGAAATGACGATTGAAGAAATAGAAGAAACAACAGAGGCTTTTGTCAAAGCAGCGAGGAGGGCACAGGAAGCAGGGTTCGACGCCGTTCAACTCCACGCAGCGCATGGATATCTTCTAAGCGAATTCTTGTCCCCTTACACAAACAGAAGAACAGACGAATACGGAGGCAGCACAGAAAACAGGATCAAAATTGTTAAAGATATTTACAAAAAGACCGTTGAAAACGGGGGAAAGGATTTTCCCATTTTGATAAAGATGAACGTCGACGATTTTCTTGAAGGCGGAATAAACCTAAACGAATCCAAAAAGATTGCAGAAAGGCTTTCAAAAACGGGGTTTGCAGCCATTGAAACCAGCGGATGCATGTGGGAAGTCACGACACGCAGTAGAGAAGAACTTGGTTGGACACCAGCTATGTTACCCGAAAGCCGAATCAAAGTCAGGCCTAAAGATAAGGAAGCCTACCATTTACCATACGCTAGAGAAATCAGGAAAGTGATTGATGTACCATTGATTCTGGTCGGTGGAATCAGATCCCTTGACGTGATTGAAAAAATACTGGCGGAAGGAAGCGCAGACTTCGTTGCCATATGCCGACCCCTAATTCGACAACCAGACCTTCCAAATAGATGGCTGAAAGGAATTGGAGGATTAACAGCTGACTGTATTTCATGTAATGGCTGTGTTGGGAGCCTATTGGAAGGTGGCGTGCGGTGTCTCCAGAAGGAAAGAACTGAACAAAAATCTAAAAGTTAGCGCGCGCGCTCTGACAAGGCAGTTTCACCAACCTACTTCAACACATAATTTCGGGACAAGGCAGCGCGCTAGCTACGGAGGAGTTCTAGCGTTCCTCTCTCTACGCAGAAAATCGCCGATATCTGAAATGTTCTTCACGGTGACAGCTTTTTCGTCCTCTGTTTGCTCTATATTAGCTACTATCTTGCCAAACCCTAAACACTCGCCACGCTCGTTCAAAGCCAGCGTATATGCGCCTCTTCTTGCAGAAACTCCCATTTTTACTATTCCTTGTTTGAACAGGTCTCTTCCACAGACGAAAAGCCACTCAGCCTTTTCATTGACTACCGTTTTGTTTACGCCTTCTTTCTCCGCGATCATGTTAAGCAATGGAAAACTCGGGAAGAAAACTTTGTTCTTCACCTTCCCAAGGTAGATTCCAGCATAGAAGAAATCCCTTGAAATTAGCTGTTTCAGCCTTGCGTTTATGAGAAAGTATCTGCTTCGCTTCTCTATCACCATGCTCTCATTTATGCTCATGCTCACATTGAACCGATGCGCGAAGTCATTTATCAGTTTCATCTTCGAGACACTCGTTTTCTAAGCTTGCATACAAAGAAACCTTGTGTTTTGCTGGGCCAGATTCTTCTGCAGTTCTCTATCGAAATGTCCTGTTCTTCCCCAAAAACGTTGATTAAGCCTTTTTCTCCATAACAATCAATCGGCTCAGTCACAAGACCAAGAGTTCTCACTGCCCAATTAATGTTCAACTCATCCTCCTCCGGCTCAAGAGAACAAGTCGAATAGACCAATTCGCCACTGTCTTTCAGCACTTTGGTAGCTTCTGCCAACATCTCCTTCTGAAGCTTAGCATTTCGTTTCACATCATCAATCGTTCGCCTTCTGAACCAGTTCTTGTCTGCTGCAAAATTCCCTGAGCAAGGAACATCAAGGAGTATACCGTCAAATTTCACGTTCAGCTCGGAAGCTCGTCGCGCGTCCATCGTGTAGACCACAGTGTTTTGGACGCGGCATCGTTCAAGATGATTTGCCAACGCGTTCAGTCTCCGCTTTTCAACATCCAAAGCCACTAAAGCGCCAGTGTTCCGCATCTGATCGGCCAGTTGAACAGTCTTGCCGCCTGGAGCAGCACAAGCGTCAAGCATAGTTCGATGCTTTACTTCAGTGAACAATGAGACTGGGATTTGAGCAGCTGCTTCCTGAATGGAATACAAACCTGACAGATACTCTGGTGTGGCTCCAACAGAAAACTTGGACTCGCAGATCCAAAAACCATTCTCAAGAAAAGGAATAGCCTCTAACTCTATCCCTCGAAACTCAAGCCGTTTTATGATGTCTTTGGGTTCAGTGTTCGCAACGTTAATTCTTATGGCCTGTCTTGTGCTAGCATCTTTATATTTCCAACCTAGTTTTTCGTAGCGCTTCTCGAAGAACTCTTTTCCAGACATCAACAGGTAATTAGTCAACTTTTTCATAAAAAGCTGGTGATGATTTGAAGATAGAGACCAAATGTGAGCTGGAGAGGCTCTCTGTACAAGCCATGAATTGGGAAAGCTGGCTGTCTTGCTGGAGAAGCTAGCGGGCAATCGGTGCTTGCCGCATTCATTTCGGGCAACCGTTGGATTTGCAGTTTCTTGGTCTCAAGCCGTGCGGCTCTTTCTGTTTCTCTCAAACCACTTTCTCACTTCTTCCGCGATGATCACGATAAAAGCAAGGAGAATCAAGAAAGCCCAATCAGTGAAGCCCAGCGATGTCGTACCAAACAGAGGTTGCATGAAGGGGACGTAGACTAGAAAAGATAGTATAGAGATCTGAGAGGCTATGCCGAACCATATCCACTTGTTGGTCTTGAGTCCTGTCTTGAAGATGGATTGCTTGTTTGTTCTACACGCTAAGACATTGCCCATCTGGGCGACGACTATGCCGGCGAACGTCATCGTAGTGCCTTTGGCATAAACAACACTATTAGGATCAAGCGTCATTCCGAAATGCCAGCCTCCTGCGGACCATGCACTGATGCAACCAAATACGGCGCCAGTTGCAATGATTAGTCCTATGTAGAATGAGCGGAGGAAAACCCTCGTACTGAACAACCGCTCCTTAACACTTCTTGGCGGCTCTTGCATTATGCCTGGTTCTGGTGGTTCACGGCTCAACGCTAATGACGGGATTACTTCTATACCCAAGTCTATTGCCAAGACCTGCACTACCAGAAGAGGAAGAGGAATGCCCAGCAATGCGTAGAGCACATAGGGAACCAATTCAGCCCAGTTGTGAGCAAAAACATACACGATGAATTTCCTGATGTTTTCATAGATCGTGCGGCCAGACTCTACAGCCTTGACTATTGAGGCAAAGCTGTCATCAAGCAAGACTATGTCAGCTGCCTCTCGTGCAACGTCAGTTCCAGAAATACCCATCGCAACACCGATGTCAGCCTCCTTCAGCGACGGGGCATCATTGGCGCCGTCACCAGTAACCGCCACGACTTCGCCATTTTGCTTGATGGCCTTGACTATCCGAAGTTTCTGTTCGGGCGAAACACGTGCAAAAATGACATCGCCCATTTTGACTTTGTTCACTATCATCTCATCATTCATCGTTTCAAGGTCAACACCACGTATGATCTGGCATGTTGATGAGTCTACTATTCCCACTTCTTGGGCGATTGCTTGGGCTGTGGGTCCGTAGTCTCCAGTTATTATCACGATTTTGATGCCTGCTTCTTTTGCTTTCTTCACGGCGTCTTTGACTTCTGTTCTAGGTGGGTCTTTCATGGCAGCTAAGCCTACTAGAATCATGTTCTTTTCGATATTCAAGGGTTCAAGGTCGCTCTTCTCAGGCAGTTCTTTGTATGCCACGGCCATGACTCTCAAGCCTTCATTTGCGAATTCACGGATTTTGGCTTCAACAGAGTTCAGAAGTTTTCCGGCGAGTGTCTGAGCTTTGTTTCCGACTTGTAGTCGGTCGCAGATCGTGAGGATGTTTCTCGGGGCGCCTTTCGTGTACGCAAGTAGACCGCCGTTGTTCTTGTGGATAGTTGTCATTCTCTTTCTTTCTGAATCGAATGAGATCACGTGGATCATTGGTTTTTTTGCAAGAACGCTTTGCATAGTTAGCCCGTACTTCAAAGCAGCCACTTGCATTGCCCCGTCAGTTGGGTCTCCGACTATGCTCCAGGATCTGTTTCGATCTGACGGTGGGTCGACTCTGGCGCTGTTGCATAGAGCCGAGATTTCAAGAAGCCTCTCAACGCTAAACGCGTTCTCTTTTGACAGAGGTTTTTCATTGCACGTGAATTCTCCAATTGGTGTGTATCCAACGCCGGATACTTCAACGATGTCGTCGGGAACCCACATTTTCCTCAAAGTCATTTCGCCCTTGGTGATTGTACCTGTCTTGTCGGTACAGACTACCGTTACACTGCCAAGCGTTTGAACTGCAGAGAGCTTCTTCACAAGCACGTTCTCTTTAACCATTTTAAGGACATTTATCGCTAAAGCGCTTGACACAGTGACTTGCAGACCTTCGGGAACGCAAGCCACCATCACTCCAATCATGAAAAGGATGCTATTGGCAAAATGCTGCTTAAGCCAAATTAAGTTTATGAGGAAGAAGGCTATCCCGACGGTTAAAGCGAAAATAAAGTCGATTTTTGCCGTGTGCGCAATTTCCTTCTGCAACGGGCTTGGCTCTTCGTGAATCTCCTGGGTCAGCCCTGCGATCTGGCCAAACTTCGTGTCCATGCCCGTCTTGACTACGATTGCCTTGCCCTGTCCTTTGGCGACGCTGGTGCTCATGAAAACGAGATTTGGAACGTCCAAGTATGTAGCATCAGGAACCTCTATTGTCTCAATGGTTCGTGGTTGCGGCTCAGACTCTCCCGTCAATGGAACATTGTTTGTCCAAAGATCAAAAGCTTCAAACAGTCTGGCGTCGGCAGGAACGCGGTCGCCCTCTTCCAAAGTCACGACATCGCCAAGAACAAGTTCCGTTACTGATATTTTCTTGAGTTCACCATCCCGGAAAACTTTCGCGTACTCTGGCATCCATCTTCTTAGGGTCTCCATTGCTTTCTCAGCACGCCATTCTTGGAAAAGAGACAGCCCCGTGTTCACTATGACGACGGCCAAGATTATGAAGCTCGTCTCCCACATGCTAACGCTTTTTTCCGAGATGGCGTCTATGGCAGCGAGCAAACTCGCAAAAAGCAATAGAACACCGAACAAGTCTTTGAAATGGGTGAGAAATTTGTAGGCTAAGGATGCTTGCTTCTTCTCGACTAGCGTGTTTGGACCATATTTGGCCAATCTCCTTGCTGCTTCTTCACTGGTTAACCCACCACGGGAGGTTTCTAGCGCTTCAAGAACTTCATCAACAGACCGAGCGGCAGCATCCTTCAAAATGAATCACCATCTCAAAAACGATCCCACGAAAAGGTAAGAAGCTAGATTCTTCGAGCAGGAATCCTCTCGTTCATGCTTTCAGCTTGACAAGCCATGACAACGTGCATTTCGCTTTGCGCCTGTGTCTTTTCCAAGTTCTTCATTTGAATCGTCCGCACCAAAGTCATTAGATGAATTTTGTGTGTTTTCGACCGTTATTGATGTTTCGGTCTACAATGACAGCAGCATGATTTAAATCAATCGTAACGAAAAATCTTAAAGTCGAGACCAAGCGATTACTGAAATGGTGAGGCATACGATTGGCCGATACGGTTACGTCATGATGATTCAGGGCAGATGGTGGAAACAGTTTCAGCATCGCCATCAGCAAGGAAAAATGTTTCATTCTTACGTTAAGACTGGGCGAGCCCATCCAAAGAACACGACGTTGATCTTGTTTTATGTTGCTAAACCTGTAGGTCAAGTTGCTGGCTATGCGGAGTTTGTTGAGCTGAGAGTTGGAAATGCTCTAGAACTGTGGGCAGAACATGGTGGCGAGTCTGCGTTGGGTTCGAAAGAGCAATACGAAGCTTTTATCAAGGGCCGAGAGAGAGTTGCTTTCATCAGGTTCAAAAACCTGCATGAGGCTACAAAGCCGGTCTCACTTAGTGACCTTTTGATGCAACTGGGCAGGAGAAGACTCGCAAGGGCAGGTTTCTATATCGACAGGGAAACTGCAGAAAAGTTGATTGCGCTCATGGAATGAAGAAACAAATCACTGAGGCTATTGGTGAGTGACATACTCTTCTTAGTATTAATCCTTGCAACAGAAACTGGCTGAACATTGTCCGGTCGTAGCTTGAAACCTCAAGCCTTCAGCAAACAACATAGAAATGGTTGGCATAAAGTTAATAGGCTTCATTTTTCATTTCAATGTCGCTCGGCTTTGAGCAGATGAAATTTGGAAATGCTTCAAATCACCATGAACACTCATGTTCAGCAAGATTATCATAGCCAAGGGAAGGTCTAGTTATGGGACGTTACAGGCAAGTTGAAGAAATTGTAAAGCTGATGAATAATCAGGAAATAGTCAGGAACACAAGTATCATAGCTCACGTGGACCATGGTAAGACTACTCTTTCGGACAGCCTTCTGGCAGCGGCCGGTATCATCAGTGAGAAAACTGCAGGCCAGAAGCTCTTTCTCGATTCTTGGGAGCTTGAGCAAAAACGGCAAATGACGGTGTTTGCCTCAAACATCAGCCTAGTACATACTTTGAAAGATAAGGAATACTTGATCAACCTGATTGACACACCCGGCCACATAGATTTCAGCGGCGCCGTCACAAGAAGCTTGCGTGCTGTTGATGGCGCTCTTGTGGTTGTGGATGCTGTTGAGGGCCCGATGACGCAGACAGAGACGGTTCTGATGCAGGCCCTTCGTGAAAGAGTCAAACCGATTTTGTTCATAAACAAGGTTGACAGACTCATTAAAGAGATAAAGCTGACCCCTGAGGAAATTCAGCGCAAATTTGCGAAGGTCATTCTCAGAATAAACAATCTAATCGAGAAGCATGCGCCGCCAGAACATAAAAAGGACTGGCAAGTAACAGTCGAAGACGGACGTGTAGCGTTTGGTTCTGCGCTTCACAAGTGGGGTTTGAACCTACAACACATGAAAGCAAAAGGCATTTCGTTCAAGGATATTATCGATGCGTATACGGGCGAATATGATGAAGTGGGAAGAAAAGTTGACGCTTTAAGCAAGAAGGCACCTTTGCATGAACCCATACTGGACATGTTCGTCGAACAATTGCCAAACCCATTCCAAGCTCAGCCATACAGGCAGAGCCAGATTTGGCCTGGAGACCCGAACAGTGTGGTTGGCAAGTCCATGGCAAAAGTTGACCCAACTGGACCGCTTCTAATGTGCGTAACGACGATTGAGGTAGACACTCACAGCGGCATTATCGCCATCGGCCGCGTTTTCAGCGGCACAGTAGTGAAGGGGAAGGTAGTGGACCTCTTGAATAGCCACCAGAAGGGGACGATCCAACAGGTTTACATGAGTATGGCTGCGGACAGAGAAATCATCGACCAGGTTCCAGCAGGAAACATCGCCGCAATTTCAGGTTTGCCGGCAATTCACGTTGGGGAGACTGTTGCAGAACTGGATGTGGAGACCCATGCTTTTGAAGGGTTGAAGTACGTTTCAGACCCAGTGGTCACTGTAGCAATTGAGCCTGCAGACGTCAAAGACCTGCCGCTTTTCGACAAGGTTATGCATAAACTGACTACCGAAGATCCTAACCTGCACTTCCTGATCAATAAGGAGAGCGGCGAGTACCTCCTGAGCGGCATGGGCGAACTGCACCTTGAAATCACCGCTTACAGAATGCAAGAAGCAGGCCTAAAAGTGAAAACTAGCAAACCTATCGTGATTTACCGTGAAACCATCAGTCACGATTACCGGGGACCAGCTGTAATGGGGAAAAGCCCCAACAAGCACAACAAACTCTGGATTACGATAGAGAAACTGCCTGAAGATGTGCTTGATGCGATCAGGTCTGGAAAAATAAGCGAAATGCAAACCCGAGATGAGAGACAAAAGGCCCTCAAAGGATTCGGCTGGTCCACGGAAGATGCGCGCAACTTCGTGTCCATCGAAGGCAACAACATACTTGTGAATAGAATTAAAGGAAGGCAGTACGTTGACGAAATCATAGATCACGTAAAGTCTGGATTCAGCGAAGCCGTGAACACGTCAGTGCTAGCTAAGGACCCTGCATACGGCCTGAAAGTCAACTTGGAAGATGTGACTGTTCATGAAGACCCTGTCCATAGAGGCCCGGCACAGGTGCTCCCGATGACTTGGCGGCCGATATGGTGCGCTTTCCTACTGAGTGACCCGAAGCTTTTGGAGCCTCTCATATCGTTTGAGTGCAAGGTTCCAAACGAGTTCGTGAGCAATGTCATAGCAATAGTGCAGAAGAGACGCGGCAAGATCTTAGACATGATAAACGAGGAAGAAATGATCGTTGTCAAGGCTGAAATGCCCGTTGCCGAATCATTCGGACTTGCAGAAGAACTGCGATCATCAACGCAGGGTAGAGCTTTCTGGGCTACTCAGTTTAGCAGATGGGCTATTGTTCCAGAGCAGCTGCAGGGTGAAATCATAAAGCAGATACGTGAGCGCAGAGGTTTGCCACCAACTCCGCCGAAAGCAGAAGAGTTCTTCGAAGAAGCATAGCTTGAGGATCAAGGATCGAAAAGATTCTTCTTCTATCCTCCTCTTCTTTCTAGGAAGAATTAAATTCATTCTGAACAGAATGTTTAGTCAACATGCTCTTGGTGCTGAATGATGTTCGACTTGATGGTTGTCATTTTTGTGATTGCACTAGTCTTTGGGATTGGCTTAGGCTATGTGTGGCGGGAAAGGAAGCGCGTTAACCTTGGGAGGGTCACTTTTGCAGCTATTATCGCGCTGATTTTCCTCATGGGTTTCAACATTGGCTCAGACAATGTTCTACTGGCTTCCATGCCAACAGTTGGTGTAAACGCTCTCGTCATTGTTTCTTTAACCATTTTCTTCAGTCTTGTTTTCGTGAAGATAGTTAGGAAAATGGTGAAGCTGGAATGATAAAGTACATCTTGGTTGCGCTTGCCTGTGGAATAATCGTAGGTTATTCAAACAGCAAGCTTGGTGACGTTTTTCCTAACCGTTTCATGTCGTATTACTTGTTCAATGCCTGCCTTATTTTCCTGCTGTTCGTTATGGGCTTTGCTCTGGGCGCAGACAAAGAAGCTACAGTCAAGATAAGAAAGGCTGGCCTGAAGATCTTGGCTCTTCCCTTGACCATTGCCTTGGGAAGCATCGTAGGAGGAATTGTCAGCGGACTAGTCTTGCGCATTGACCTGTTTGCTTCAGCCGCTGTGTCTGCTGGTTACGGCTGGTACACCCTGGCTGGTCCACTGATGGGGCAGATGTTTGGGCCAGAATGGAGCGCATTAGGCTTTATGGTCAATTTCTTGAGAGAATTGCTAACGATAGTCACCGTATCCGTGATGGTCAGAGTTGACAAGTACGCGCCAATAGCGTTGGGCGGCGCCACAACCATGGACACGACGCTCCCCGTAATAGTACGTTATTGCGGGTCAGACGCGCTGATGACAGCTTTCACAAGTGGTTTCACACTGAGTCTCATGGCACCTCTCACGATAATCACAATAGCATCAATCAGATAAGCGCCTACACTGTGACATCCTCGGAACTGTCTTAATGCGGCCAAGATGTGAGATCAATTGCTTTAGCGCGCAATTTGGACGCAAAGGGAAATATCTGTGGGGACGTAGTTCATCTACGTGTTTACCTTGACAGTGAGAGATGCTGAACGTGTTCAGAGACCAAAGCTTCCAAAGAAGAAATTGCTGAGAAAACGTAAGATGCGAAGGGCCTATGGGTGATGTGGGCTTGAAAGAGGCCAAGTTTTGTCCAAAATGTGGATCGACGGATGTTTTTTGGGCGTCTGGTCTTCCTCAGCTGTGGTCTTTATGGCAATGCCGAAAGTGCGGTTATCGTGGAGCGCTGATTCTTGAAGATGGCAAGCTGGCGGTAAAGCTCCAGAGTGAATGGAAGGTGAGGAAACGTTAAGGGGGTGAAACCTAGAGTGACACTTGCCCTCGGTGCATTGCGTCCTAAATCCTTTTATGCGGGCTCCATAGGATCAGCAGGCTAGGCGAGGAGAATAATGGATCATACTATTGTGCACTTCGAAATTCCAGCTGACGATGTGGAGAAGCTTAAGAAATTCTACAGCAGCCTTTTCGGGTGGAAGTTTGAGAAAATGGCTGGCCCAATGGAATACTGGATCGTTCAAACGGTGCCTGTTGATAAGAAGGGGATGCCCGTGCGAGCCGGCGTCAACGGTGGGCTCATGAAGAGACAGAATCCAGAGCATAAACCTGCTAACTACGTTGCAGTCGAATCTGTAGATGAATATTTGAAGAAGATCAAGGCTTTGGGTGGAAGAGTTCTTGTTCCGAAGACTGAGGTTCCCGGGGTGGGCTGGTGGGCTTTGGCCTTGGACCCAGAAGGGAATCAGTTCGCGATCTTGCAATCAATACGTGTCTAAGCTTAGGAGATCACCTTTTTTCTTTTCCTTTAGGAACCTGATGAGCGTTCTCGGTTCTGCTGCCACGACGTAGTTGTTGCGAGAGATCTGTAGAGGGGATGGCTTCGTTTCACGGATTGCAAATCGATTGAGTCGTTCAAAGCCTTGAACTTGATTGAATCAAGTGTTATTCCGCAAGTCATAAAAACTGAAACAGAGAACACGTAAAGTGATCTGTTATGATCAAGACAATGCACACTATTGTCCCGATAATCATTGTGCTGGGGTTGCTGGCTTCAACCTGCAGAATTGGCAAAGTGCAAGCAAGCTCCAAAACTTGGGTTGTGGACTATGATGGATCGGCGGACTTTAAAACAATACAAGAAGCCATAAACGCAGCGGGTCCCGGGGACACGATATCCGTGAAAGCCGGGACGTACAACGAAAACGTCGAAGTGAACAAACAGTTGAATCTGATTGGAGAAGGGCCAGAAGTAACCTTGGTGAAGGCTGCGGACCCGAATAAGCACGTGATGAACGTCACTTCCAGTAATGTCGTCATCAGCGGCTTCAACGTGTCTGGCTCAACCGCGGTGGATCCGATATATGGCTCTGGCATCCGCTTGACTTCCGTGAGCAACGTGAGCCTTTTGCATAACTACGTGTCACACAACCTATACGGCATCTACTTGGAATACTCGAATAACGACACGATAGCAAACAACACAGTAGACTCCAACCATTGGGGCATCAACCTTGAGAATAACGACCTTCACAACACGATAGAAGGAAACAACGTAAGCTCAAACAGTAACTATGGAATCATTCTATGGTCTTATGGCTCAAACAACACGGTGACCGACAACACCGTCTCAGACGGCGAGAGCGGAATCACCCTAGGCTATTCCGAATACAACGTTATCGCCAACAACAATATTTCAGTGAATCAGATCGGAGTAGAGATCCAACAACCCAGCAGTAATAACGCCATCTACCACAACAACATAATTGGCAACAATCTCCAAGCTGGCGGTGGCGGCTTATCAGGGTCGGTGAATCATTGGGATGATGGGTATCCTTCTGGTGGGAACTATTGGTACGACCTAAGCTGCCTGGATTCCAACCATGATGGATATTGTGATTCACAGTATGTTCTCGATGCGAACAATACCGATCACTGGCCCCTAGCTGGGACATTTCACACCTACGATTTATCTTACATTGAGCCGGGATTCACGGTTACATTAGTATCGAACTCGACGGTTTCAAGTCTTGGTGTCGCGGTTTCGATTGAGCATCCTGCTGATAGATTCATAATATTCGATGTTGCCGGTGATACAGGTCATGGCTTCTGCGTACTCTGTATTCCAAAGGGCCTGTTGGCTCCGCCATATGTAGTTTCGATAGATAACGGGCAGACACCTGTAATGTACTATAATGGGGCATTGTTTGACAATGGTACGCATGCGTGGATATATTTTGAATATCTACACTCGCAGCACCAAGCGATAATAGTTCCGGAGTATTCGTTATTTGCTGTTCTATCGATACTTATGATAGGGTCTGCTACCATGGCCACATTGTTCTGCAAAAAGCGAATGTATTCAGGAATAGAAAAATAGGGTTCGCCCTCAGAAGTATCACCTTGAAAATCACCAGAGTAGCAGGCAATATTCTTGCGTTTTTCCACCACAACAGTGAAAGCGTTTCTGGTGCGGTCGCCGGGATTTGAACCCGGGATCACAAGCTTGGAGGGCTTGTGTCCTAAACCAGACTAGACGACGACCGCTCAGACTTTGGGAACTACATTACTAGTGTCAGCTAGATAAAATTTCGTCTCATTGTGTTTGTATTCACTGCGGCTTCTCATTAGGTTTGAACAGTTTCTTCTCGTATTTTGGCTTGGGTCTGAAGCTGCCATGGTACGTGGGCACTGACGTTCTCTGTCTTTCCAGGTTCTTGATTCGCGCATAAAGCTTTGACACTTTGGTCTTGGAGGGGATCTTAGGCTTCAGCGGTCGAACACGGACGGGTGTAAACGCTTTGTCAAGTTGAGCAGCGCGCGTCTTTCTGCCCGTGCTTGCTGTCTTGACGTCTCTGACTTTTTTGAAGACAACGTGACCTTCTTTCAGATCCACTTCCTGCATTTCCCAGCCTGCTTCCAGCCAAGCTTTGGCATGCAATCGGGTAGACGTGTTGTCCCACCATTTCTCGCTCTTGTATGCTTCTATCGGCAGATTGTCTCCAATGATCCCATCGATCCTGGCAAAACCGAGCTTAACCGTATCAGTGAAGCTTCCTCTGAACTTCAGATAACGTGTCAGTCCATCGTACTTGGAAACGCTTCTTGGCGCAACTACCCGTCTGGCACAGTTAAGGCACAGCATTCTGGTCGGATCACCGGTAGCTACGTCTGGCACCATGCAGTCTCTGCAATAGAGCTTGCCGCAACGTTGACACTTTCTGAGATAATTGTACCTTAGAACTCTGTTGCAGATGCAGCACTTGTCTTTCAACTGTCAAAACCACCAGTCAAGTGCCATGCTTGCTCTTATCATGCTCGTGAAGTGTCTGTTTTGGGGGCTGAGACTGATTTGTGACGATCCATCATCCCATCGTCAGGCCTAATCAACCCTTAACCACAGCCAACGGAACAAGCCTAGCAACCTTGGTGGCAATGCCAATCTTGTCGCTCACTTCAGCCACCACATCCACGTTCTTGTAGGCTGGATCAGCTTCCTCAGCCAAAACTATGGAACTCGCAGCCCTAACATAGATCCCACGCTGCTCCAAAGCTCGCTTGATGTCCGCGCCCCGATAATTACGTCTAGCAGCAGTCCTACTCATCATTCTGCCTGCGCCATGAGCCGTTGACCCAAAACTGATTTGCATGGCCTTCTCGGTGCCTACTAGAAGCCATGAACTCGTTCCCATGCTTCCCGGAATAAGCACAGGCTGCCCTGCAGAACTGTAATCGCGTGGTATCTCGGGGTTTCCGGGCGGAAAAGCCCTAGTTGCCCCTTTTCTATGGACCCAAACCTTCTTCTGTTCACCATCGACTTCATGAGTCTCTATCTTTGCAATGTTGTGAGCTACATCGTAAACCAGCTTAAGCCCGAACCGTTCAGGATCATCGTTGAAAACCTGCTTGAAACTCTGTCTTACCCAGTGCATTATGGTTTGTCGGTTCGCGAAAGCATAGTTGACCGCGCACGCCATTGCCTGATAATAGTCTTCAGCTTCCCTGCTCTTTCCAGGTGCACACGCAAGCTCGCGGTCTGGTAAGTCTATCTTGTATTTCCCGACAGCTCTTTCCATGACCTGCAAGTAGTCCGAGCAGATTTGGTGACCGAAACCACGAGAACCGCAGTGAATCATCGCGGTGACCTGTCCCTCATGTTCGATCCCGAAGGCTTTGGCGGTCTTGGTGTCGATGATCTTGTCCACTTTCTGGATTTCTAGGAAATGGTTGCCCGAACCCAACGTACCAACCTGCTGCAAGCCTCTGCTTTTCGCGTTTGATGAAACCTTGTCTGGGTTCGCGTTCTTCATGCAGCCGAGTTCCTCACAGTGCTCTGCGTCATCGTGCCACCCCAGTCCATGGGCGATCGCCCAGCTGACTCCTTCCGTCGCTATTCTCTCCAAGTCTCCGAGCGTGACTCTGAGGTCTCTTCTGCGGCTTCCCAACCCGCATGGAACATTCTCGAAAATGGTGTTTGCCAACTGAACAAGCTTTGGTCTAATGTCCTGTTCTGAAAAGTTGGTGGTGAGTAAGCGGACACCGCAGTTTATGTCATAGCCAACTCCGCCTGGGCTGATCACTCCCTCATCATAGTCGGTTGCAGCTACTCCTCCGATTGGAAAGCCGTAGCCTTCGTGGCCATCAGGCAAAGTTATCGCGTACTTGTAGATGCCTGGCAAATAAGTGACGTTGGAGCATTGTTCAAGGGTCCTGTCTGTCTGCATCTTGCCCAGCAGGTTCTTGTCTGCAAAAACCAAACCTGTAACGCGCATACCCGACTTGTACTTAGGAATACGCCAGGAATAATCGTCCAGCTTCTCAAGTGGAACTCTTCCTGTAGGGGCACGGCCATCATCTTCGCCCATCTGGTTCACCTGCCTGATAAGAATACAGAGGCGAAAATATAAACGATTTTGGCGTTCACACCAAAACTCAACGTTACGGAACAACGCCGAACTTCTCAACAAAGTCAACAATGCCATATACGCTGTTGCCCAACACAGTTTCGCCCAAGACAGGATGAACCTTAACGTAGTCCAGAGCCCGTTGGAGAGCAACGTCACTTTCAACTATTCGCTTGCTTATTGCTTCCAAGCTTTCTTTGTTGTCTATTCCTTTTTTCGCAATCGTTGCCCATAGCCTAAGTTGCTGCACGTAGGTCTGCAGTTTTTCCGTTGTGTCAGACGCCTTTCCAAAATGACTGTAGAGCAAGCTGGCACCCTTCAGGCCAGCAAGCTTGTTTATCGATTCCAAAGCAAGGTTCAGTCGCAGTGGCGGCGGTGTAGTCGGCACGATCACGCCGATCTCGTTCAGGTAGATGCCTGCGGCGTCACCTGGAAAGATGCTCCTGCTAAGTGTTTCATAGTAGCTTTGGTGGTGGGAAGAGTGCCCAAGAGTTTCCACGACTCTTAATCTCATGTTATTTCCAAGGTCAAGGGTCATTCCGTCATTTGCTGCGATGATTCTGTCTTCATGCACGGGTTCAGGCTCGCCGTAGAGTTCAGTTATCTTTCCGAGAACGAGCTTCGACTGTTCCCACAGTTTTTTAGGATGAGCCAGATGGGGCGCTCCCCGTGGGTGGACTACAACTTTTGCGTTCGGCAAATGCTTGAGCAAGGTTCCAGCGCCTCCCGCATGGTCTAGGTGTATGTGTGAAACAGCAACGTAGGCCACATCGTCAGGTTTGATCTTCAGATATTTCAAACCAGAGAGCAGGTTTGGCACTGAGGAAGCTGGGCCAGTCTCGACCATTGCTACGCGTTCACCTTTCAAAACGTAGCTGGCAATGAAGTTCTTCATTCCTGCGGTTTCAGCATCAATCAAATAGATGCTATCTTCGACCTTTGTAACGTTCATCAGTGCATCACACAGAGTCTTCAAGCCAAATGCTAGAATCGAATTCAGATGCTTTAAGGGTTTCTTGGCGAACGTTTAAACTGAATTAGAGTTCATTCTTTGAGTGTGAAGGCTTCATGCTATGATGGATTATTCGGGAACTGACTATCTGAAAACGAGTGTACGTCTACTATTCTGCTCCCTGATACCCTGTTTCTGGCACCGTCAGGAAAGCCACTGTATCGTCAGTTGTTGTGTGTGGGACAGAACTCTACCTCCAAAAATGCACGCACCCCATGTTCACCAAATGCTTGGAACCACCGCAATCACTGCTTGCAAGTGGATGCCTCAGCAGTGGATAGCTGTTAGCAGCATCATGCCTTCATCAGCGAAAGCTTTCTCAGACATCAAGAATGAACTTCAGAGTAACATGTGCCGGGTTCTTGATTATTTCCATTCGGTGATATGTTACAGCCTTTACGCCCACCTTTTGCACGTGTCTTGTGGAATCAAATTTTTCTCCCCAAATTCGTGCTCCTAAACTGAAACCCTTTGCAGTGCTGTCAATCCTAACCTTGAACTTGGAGAACAGCGTTCCATCAACGTCAAACTTCACAAGCAGGGCTTCCAACCAATTGTAGAGAAGAGCGTACTCATCTGAAGCTTCAACTTCAACGTGATCCTCAATCGATGGAATCACATTTTTCGTGTCAGTCATGACTTCAAACATCGCATATGCAGCATTCTCAAAAGCCTCTGCCAGGTCTTTGCCATAAGCGGCAACGTAGGCATCTGCAGTGTGCTCAAGAAACTCAAAGCCCCTTTTGTCGTTCATAGACTCTGCACATCTTTTTGAAAATGCTCACGTTTCTAAACCGTTCTGTTCCTACATAAAGGTTTAATGTCAATCGCTATGGAGTGTAGATCTATCTCGAAGGCCAACACGGCATGGTGAACAAGGCATCTGCAACGATCGTGATATACTGCTTAATTGCTCTAGCGATAATGACAAGCGGATACTTTTTTCCAGCAGAGAACGACCTCGTTATCTATTTTCCGATTGCGCTGTCAATATTGACGCTGATTCCCGTTTATGTGTGGCAAAGAAGCTACCGCCGAAAGACCGAGTTGTCAAAAGAGCTGATTGGAAAGGACAAAGACCGCGTAATCTTCTGGGTTTTTGCCCTCTTCACGTTAGCCATGTCCATCCGTATTCCATCCGTGCTGCTGTTTAGTCAACCATACGAGAAAACACCGTTGATCTATCTTCTTATCCTGACCATGCTTCTCTTGGAGAAAACCGATCTTACAGTCTTCGGCTTCAAAACGAAAAACCTTGGAAAATCACTGCTCTATGGTTTCACTTTTTTTGTTCTCCTAAATGCCTCGGCTTCAACGATCCGCTACGTTTCGATCTACACTTTCACCAATCAAATGCCTGTTCAGTCATTCGACCTCGTTTCCATGGCGTTATCGATGCCTTTCATGACTTTCTGCGTGGGCGTCAGCGAGGAGGGGCTTTTCAGAGGTTACATGCAGACGCATCTCCAGAGGTTCTTCTCGTCCAAGCAATCGATTCTCATTCAAGCGGTACTGTTTGGAGTTTGGCATTTTGTGTGGAATCTTTCTCCATTCAACCCTCTTGGTATGGCACAGTACATGGCCACGACGTTCTTCATTGGTTTGGTTTTTGGCTACTTCTACTTCAAAACCAAGAACTTGGCTCCATTGATCTTTGCCCATGGACTCTGGGACAGTGTAACACCGTCAATAATGCAAAGCGGAGCCGCAAACAACTTCATTTCAGCACTAGGTTTACCTAGTCAGGTGATAATGTCGCTTTTGCCGTTTGCGCTGTCCGCGTTGATTACAGTCATATTCATAAAGTATCTTGTGAAAGAAAACTGATGCCAAACCTTGCGAGCGTCAACCTGAATCACTGGTGATATCCATCAGGTCTTCCATCACAGTCCTTATGAAGGTCGGGCACTTCTCTTCAAACACTCTTGCCGATCGGGCCTTTTTCAAGTCGTCAGGATCTGAAAGCTCATAGCCAATAAGAACCCTGCAGAAAACACTCCCATGCTTACTTTCAAATTCCCTGTAAAGCTTTCTGGAAAGCTCGTAAGCCTTCAACCGCTTTTCAACCGAAGGATCATCAGTGCCGTATTTTATTCCGATTGCCATGACCCCACCAGCTAGGGCTCCGCAGACAGAGCCACATCGTCCTATTCCCCCGCCGAAACCTGTGGCAATTCTCGGAACAAGCTTGCTTCTGCCGTTCCAATGCTTGAAAATCGTTAGCAAGACGCTCTGAGCACAATTGTAACCTTGACGAAAGTTCTCTACTGCTTTTTCGCATAGTACTTCTTTCTGATTCATATTCTGAAACCCAGTGAAAAGGAGGTTTAGAACTGTTTCGGGATCTTCTGGATGACGGCGACCAACAGCTTCACGGCGTTCTCCACATCTTCGAGGTTGAGAAGTGAAGTCGGACTATGAATATACCTTGTCGGAATGGAAATAACCCCGCTTGGCACTCCATCTCTCGTCAGCAATATGCGTGCTGCATCTGTTGAGCCTGCGAGACCAGTTTCAAGTTGGTAAGGAATCTTGTTTTCTTCAGCTGCACCGACAATCAGTCGGAGAACCCTCCGCGGAACAATCATTCCACCATCTGCAACTGTCAGGGATGGACCTTTCCGCATTTTTATTGGAGCATCAGTTTCCTTCACTTCTGGCGTGTCTCCAGACACAGTGACGTCGAGTGCGATGCCGAAGTCCGGGTTTATGCCAAAGGCTGACGTGCCTGCTCCTCGCAAACCAACCTCCTCCTGCACCGTGCCCACCGCGTATATTGTGCACTCGGTCTTTTTCAGGCGCTTCAGGGCTTCAATCATCATTACACAGCCTATTCTATCGTCGAAAGCCTTACCGATCACGATGTTCTCCTTAATCTTCGCAAACTTCACGTCAAAACAAACGGTGTCCCCGACTTCCACGCCCATTTTCTTCGCTTCTTCCTGGCTAGTTGCTCCGATGTCTATGAATAACTCGTCATAGGCGATGACTCTTTTTCGTTCTTCTTCTTTCTGAATGTGCGGTGGCTTCGATCCTATTATTCCGTGCAATCGTCCTTTTTCCGTGAAGACTAGGACTTTCTGGGCTAGCAGTATGCGGTCGTCTATGCCGCCGATTTTCGTGAAGCGCAAAAAGCCTTCTTTGGTTATCGTTTTCACGAGTAAGCCTATCTCATCCATGTGGGCAGCGAGCATCACTTTAGGCGCGTTCTTCTCTCCCTTTCTTATTCCAATGACGTTTCCAAGCTTGTCTTCCTTGACCTCATCAACGTATGGTTTGAGGAGTTTCTTCATCAAGCTTGCGACTTCATCCTCTCTTCCCGTCACGCCGTAAGCGTTTGAGAGTTTTTCCAGAGTTTCAGTGATTGCCATGTCAAGTTCCTCTTAAGACAATTTGGAATCATTGTATTTCATATTAAACGATTTTGGTTTCAAATGAACAAAGGCGTATGCTAAGAGGCAATGCTGGGATTGCCGAAGTTTTTTATCAAGCTTGCCCTATTGATAAATGTGGTTTGATGCGGAGAAGCCTTCAACTGAGTTTGACCGCTGTGTTTGCGGCGCTGCATGCCACACTGTACCTTGTCTCTTTCGGATTATGGAGGAACTGGGGGATCTACCTGGAGGCTCTGGAGGGAATCATCTTAGGTCCACAGATCGGTTTTCTAGCAGCGCTCTTGGGCGGCTCCATAGCCAGAGCGATCAAGCCAGATCCCCTCTTTTGGATGTTCGGCATAGTGGCTGAGCCTGTCAGTGTTCTAGTGGCCGGACTGCTGTCCAAGGCCAAGTGGAAACCAGTGCTCCTAGGGTATGCCGCAATGCTACTAGCTTACTTTGCCCACCCATACGGAAGAATCCTTCCCGTCTGGACAATACTGGATGTTCTGCTCGCCCTGACCATCATCTACCCCGCAGCGAGACTAAGCAAATACCTATTCAAAACTGACGCAAGACACCTGCCCATAGCGCTGGCGTCAGTTTCATTCGTCTGCATAGCCACGGACTCACTCGTAAGGATTTTTCTCTTGATTCCATGCGGTTTGTACACTACTCTTTTCAGCAGTTTTGAGTCCCTCTTTGCAGTGTTTGTTGGGGCAGCTTTCGATTCCTACATCGAAGACATCGTTGTCGTGATCGTATCGTTAATTATCGGTGTGCCTTTGCTCGTGGGCATACTGAAGCTGAAAGTTCTCGACAAATAACACGATGCAAAAGTGATTCTTTCGTGCAATATAATACGGAATCAAACGGTCATGAGGATTATGACAATTCTTAAACGCTAACAAGCGCTAGTACTTGAAGAGGAGCAACGTTGCCAAAACAGCAATTTGTGAAAGTCTTCATCTTCTTGGACACTGACAAACATGCAAGCGCCTTCGACATGATCACAACCATAGACCTTCTTCCAAAGGCTTCAATATTGAAGTACGAGAATGTCACTGCAGAAGACGCTGAAAAGATCATCCATGACGCCATGTTCCCAAGAGGACCTGAAGGGGCAAGACACACGAAGATATTCATCAATGGACATGATTTTGAAGAGGTCAAGAAAATCTCTGAAAGAGTGCAGAAATCGATGTTTCCTCCCTTTGAGCTTGCTGTGATAATCGATCCCAAAGGAGCCTATACGACAGCTTCGGCTGCCGTGGCGAAAACCCTTGAACTTCTGTCAAGGAAAAACTTGGGAAGCCTAGATGGCAAAACAGTCAGTGTTTTGGCTGGAACTGGGCCAGTTGGACAAACTGCGGCGAAACTCTATGCGTCAGAGAACGCCAACATCATCGTTACATCTCGATCACTTCAAAAGGCATCTGCACTGGCCGCAATGGTTAATGAAGAGTTGAAAGCAAACAGAGTGAAGGGTGTTGAGGCCAAGACACCTGAGGAAGTTGGCAAGGCCATAGAAGAGGCTGAAGTCATTCTGTCCGCTGGAGCAGCAGGCATGCAGCTACTTCCTGCAACCGTGCTGAAAGAATTTGGGAAAAAATGCAGAGTAGTAGTTGACATCAATGCTATTCCACCTTTGGGCGTTGAAAGCTTGGAAGCAGAAGCAGACGGGCAGCAGATCGGGTCTAACGTCTTTGGTGTAGGCGCGTTGGCAGTGGGGAAGCTAAAGAACAAGGTTGAGGCAGAATTGATACTCAAGGCCGCAGAAGAATCGAAAGGACTATTCGATTACAGAACGGCTTACGAGATAGCCAAGAAGCTTGTACTTGAGACGAAAAAAGAGCAAAATCCCAGTAAGACTGAAACGCCAAAACATTGGCTCCCCTAATTAGTCCGCGTTCTGCCAGTTTTTGCGATTTCTTGAGCAACACTTTCAATTCCCTCTTAAGGGACTGTTGGTTTGAATCCGTTAAGGTCTCATTCCAGCTCATGTGCCAATGAGCTATGTGCAATGTCGGCAAATTACGTCAACAACCTAATGCAAATCTAATTAGGCTAACGCAACGTATTTTACCGTTCACTCCAAAACCCATGGGGAGGGGGAAAGGCAATCATCCTAATCGTCTCATCGAACAAAGACATCGCAAGTCTAAACATCAAAAACCAAATCCTAAACCACTGCCAATTTGAAAAAACCTCCGAAAAACTCCAAGAAACCCCCATCCACAAGTCAACCATCAACAATAAAGAAGTCAAACTCATAACCCTAAAAGAAGAATCCATCTACGCACAAAGCCTATCTGATTCTTTCAGGAACATTGAACTCGTAATCTTCATCTCCAGACACAGCAGCGAAAGCGGAACACCAACACTGTCTGTTCACACACCAGGAAACCTGAACGAAGCAGAACTAGGCGGACTTCCGAGAAAGGTTTCATTTTCACCAGCAAACGCTATGCGTAACGCATTAACGGTTATGGAGCAGCTCAAACTAGAGTTGCAACTTAACTATGAAGTTTCGTATGAAGGCACTCACCACGGACCATCCTTAGACGTGCCCACAATGTTCGCTGAGTTGGGCAGTTCACCTGAGCAATGGGCTGATTTGAGGGCAGCCGACGTTGTTGCCAGAGCAACGATAAACGCCTGTTCAAGTTTTGGAGATCATCCAGCCAAAGCCGTATTGGGCATAGGCGGGCCTCATTATAATGCCAAGTTTACCAAGCTAGCTTTGGAAAGCAAGCTGGCATTCGGACACATAATTCCAAAATATGCTATTTCAAAGTTAGACGTGGAGATGCTCAAGCAATGTGTGGAGCGGACTCTGGAGAGAGTTGATCATGCTGTTCTGGATTGGAAGGGGATTAAGGGTGAAGACAAACCGCGCATTGTTGGAATGCTTGACGAAATCGGTTTGCCATTCCAGAAAGCCTAGTCTGTGAAAAAAGGGAAAAGTTAATAGAAATGGTCTGCCCTATTCTTCAGAGCTTCGTTACAGCAACGTTTATATTCGATCTGAAATGTTGAGTGTGCGATGAACTATGGGTTTAAGATCGTTCCTAGCTCAATGTGCAAGAACCTTAAAATTGACAGTGAAACCTGGAAGAGATGAGCTTTGGCTGTCAATAAGGATCTGCTTCTTAGGCATAGGCGCAATTGGACTAATTGGATTTGTCATCAAACTGCTGTCTTCAGTCTTACAACCTGGCTATTCCGCGACAGGCTAGAAGGAAGAAAACGTTAATGGAGAAGAATGAAGCTTCCTCAACGAAGATTTTCGCCATAAAAACAACGACAGGCCAAGAGAAAAACGTAGCTAGACTCATAGCTGCAAAAGTGGATATGGAAAAAGTGCCTATAAGATCCATTCTGGTTCCTGAGACTCTGAAGGGGTATGTTTTCATAGAGGCTGACGGACCCCACTTCGTGGAACAAGCCATTGCAGGTGTCAGGCACGTTCGCTCAAGAATCCCAGGCGTCGTGGGCTTCTCCGAGATTGAAAGGTACATCGTAAGGAAACCGATAATTGAAGAGTTAAGCGAAGAGGACATCGTTGAAGTAACAGGCGGACCCTTCAAAGGAATGCGCGCAAAGATAACGCGCATCGACAAGGTTAAGGAGGAAGTAACATTGGAACTATTGGAGGCAAGCTTCACGTTGCCGATAACGGTTAATTCTGACTATGTGAAAATAGTGGAGAAAGACAGAGGAGAAAGTGGTGAAACGTAGATGGCTGACAAGAAAGTTGTTGAGTTGCTCGTCGCCGGTGGACAGGTGAATGCGGGGCCGCCTCTGGGACCGGCATTGGGTCCATTAGGCGTTAACGTAATGATGATTGTGAACAAGATAAACGAGCTTACCAAGGATTATGCTGGAATGAAGGTTCCAGTTAAGGTGATTGTTGACCCTGACACTAAGGGTTTTGAGGTTACTATTGGAACGCCCACTACTTCGGCTTTGATAGTTAGTGAATTGAAGATTGAGAAGGGTTCGGCGACTCCGCATAGCGCGAAAGTCGGAAACCTTACACTTGAGCAAGTAGTTCGTATAGCCAAGATGAAGCGTCCAGAGCTACTGTCAAGGACCCTCAAGAATGCGACTAAAGAAATCCTTGGGACATGCGTTAGCATGGGGATCACGGCTGAAGGCAAAGATCCACGCGAGATACAGAAAGAAATCGACGAAGGCAAACACGAAGACTTGTTCAGCAAAGACTAGATAATGCATAAGTGTTAACTTGTCTAAGAAGGTGATAGAATTGCCAAGAGTTGTTCATTTCGAGATAGATGCGAAAAAACCTGAAAGAGCTATCAAGTTCTACGAGAAAGTATTTGGTTGGAAAATCGAAAAGTGGAAAGGACCTATTGACTACTGGTTGATAATGACTGGGAAAGAAAAAGAACCTGGCATTGACGGTGGATTGGCGAAAAGAACTGAAGCTGAACCTTCAACAGTAAACACAATTGATGTTCCTTCAGTCAACGAGTACATAAAGAAAGTTGAAAGCAACGGTGGATCAATTGTCAGACCAAAGACGGCTGTTCTCGGAGTGGGCTGGATGGCCTACTTCAAGGATCCTGAAGGGAACATCTGGGGCATTATGGAAAACGATCAATCTGCCCGTTAGCCAATAGCTACACAGTATTCAAACACTTGTGTCGAGTGCACCAAGCGCGATTCCTTTGCCCTTCTTAAGCATCTCGCTTTCACGTACTCCAATCGAAAACGAGACTCATGATAGTGTTGACGAAGCACAACGTTATCATACGGTTCTTTGATGCTAACAAGCTTGAAATAGCCATGATTTTATAATATTTTCATATTCGGACAGGCTTAAATCAAGAATGCGAATGAATGGACATCAAGGATCAACAGAAAACAAGTAAAAAGGCAAAATCATGGTATTTCTGTGAAATCTCTGAAATGTAGGTCTCTTAGTGGATTCTTGTTGGCGCGGGGTGTGGGATTTGAGTCCATGCCGTGGTTACGACTGGAGTGAGATTGTATCCGAGTCTCCTGTCGAGAATAGTAAAGGCTAAACACAAGCGAATATTTTTATAACCGCACTACATTCCCTCATTGGCACGAGGCTATAGAGATGCCCTTAGACCAAAAAACCATACTAGCAGCAGTCAAGGAAGCAAAGGAAAAATCGGAAAAAAGAAAATTCAACCAATCCATAGAACTAGTTCTAAACCTCAAAGACGTTGACATGAAATCGGCTGAGGGCAAAATCCAAGAAATCGTGGAACTTCCATATTCACCAGCAAAGCCTAACAAAATATGTGTAATAGCCTCAGGAGAATTGGCGCTAAAGGCGAGAAAAGCCAACGCAGACCACGTAGTAGAAAAAGCAGAACTCGAAGGTTTGGCAGGCAAAAAACGGGAACTGCGAAAGCTAGCCAACGATTATGATTTCTTCATAGCTGAAGCCCCATTAATGCAGTCAGTAGGCCGAATCCTAGGTCCGATTCTGGGTCCAAGAGGAAAAATGCCTATCGCTGTCCCACCGTCTGCGGACATAGCAAGCTTACTCAACAAGCATCGCAAGACAATAATCGTAAGAACACGCAGCCAACCCATGATCCAGTGCCGCATCGGAACCGAAGACATGAAAGAAGAGGAACTAACCGAAAACATCCAAACAATCCTGAGGGTCTTGGAAGGGAAACTCAAAAAAGGGATGAAAAACATCAAGTTTGCCATCATAAAAACGTCAATGGGCACACCTGTAAAGATTAAATCATAAGAGAGGAAACCAATGCCATCACAGCAAGTCCTAGAAGAAAAAATCGGCGAAGTCGACGAAATAACCAAGCTGATAAACCAGCATAAAATCGTCGGAATCGCCAGCCTACAGAAAGTCAGAGCCCCGCAACTGCAAGCTTTCAAGAAAAACCTCGCAGGCACGGTGCTCATGAGAGTCATAAAAAACACGCTGATGAAAATGGCCATCGAAAACTGCAAAGACAAACCAGACCTGAAAAAACTTGAGGAACACATGGAAGGAGCAAACGTTTATTTATTTACAGACTTAAACCCGTTCAATCTTGCCCTGACTCTGGAAAGAGGCAAAGTAAAAACGACAGCAAAATCAGGCGACATCGCAGCCTTTGATGTAGTAGTGCCTTCTGGAAACACTGGGCAACCTCCTGGCCCAATAATAAGCCAGTTGAACGCTGCTGGCTTGCCCACAAGAATAGAGTCAGGAAGTGTCTGGGTAAGCAAGGACACACTAGTTGTTAGAAAAGGTGAAGCAATAGACGAGCGGCTTGCAAGCGTTTTGTCAAAGCTTGGAATAAAGCCTGTTGAAAGCGGGCTTGCCATGAACTTCGTGTATGATGATGGCTTGATAATAACGCAAGACCAGCTGAGAATAGATGTTGACAAGACAAAGCAAGACATTGGGTTCGCCCAAGCAGAATCCTTCGCCTTATCCTTGAGCATAGCCTATCCAACAGCCGACAGTATCACTGCGCTTCTACAAGTCGCCCATAGAGAAGCCTACGCGCTTTCCATAAGCGCTGCAGTACCAACCAAGGACACAATAGAAGACCTAATCAGAAAGGCGCACACTGAAATGCTAAGTTTAAGTAGTCGATTGCCCATCAAAGAAGAAAAGACTGGGCCTGAACAGAAAACTGAAAAAAGTTAAAATAGCTGATTTGAGAGGTGAAAAAGTATGGAATACATTTACGCTGCAATGCTCCTTCACAAGGCTGGAAAAGAGATAAACGAGCAAAACCTGACACAGGTTCTCACATCCGCAGGCATAAACGCCGACACCGTAAGAGTCAAGGCATTAGTAGCTTCTTTAGCCGAGGTCAAAATTGACGAGGCAATAAAGTCTGCCTCAACGATGATGGCAGCACCCGTAGCAGCACCGGTAGCAGCAGCTCCAGCAGCAGAAGCCAAACCGAAAGAGGACGACAAAAAGAAGAAGGAAGAAGAAGAGAAGCACAAGGAAGAAGCAGCACTCGAAGGACTTGGAGCACTATTCGGTTAAAACCATAACAACCGCCCTTCTTTTATAGATTCGAGTTCAATATATTTTCCAGTTCGTAACCTAGTTTCCTTACTGGTTTGATCGCGTTGAAAGCCACCGCAATAGCTCACCCAATACAGGGACTGATAAAATATCACGGCCTAAGGATACCGAAACGGAGAATACCGTACCATGACAGCATCTCAGTCTGCATTGAAGCCCTAAAAACCACAACCACCGTCGAAGCATCGAACGAGTTAGAACAGAACGAGATGATGATCAATGGGAAGGAACCCAATGAAACAGATAGACAGAGAATTGAAATCGTTCTCAATGAGCTAAAAAGGACAGCCAAATTGCATGATAGATTCAAGATAATGTCTGAAAACAACCTCAAAACAGGCAAAGGCTTAGGCTTCTCAGCTTCCGGCTTTGCAGCATTAGGCCTAGCAGCATGCAAGGCACTTGACCTCAAAATCAACATGATCCGACTCTCAGAGATCGTAAGACTAGGCGCTGGCTCCGCGACAAGAAGCCTTGCAGGGAAATTCGCGATCTGGTACGCTGGCAAAGAAGGCAGATCCTACGCTGAACAGTTAAAGACACCCATCGACACCGATTTTTCAATGACAATAGTGCCCATCCAATCAAACGTAAAAACTGACGAGGCACATATCGAAGTACTCAGTTCACCTCTGTTCAAAGCAAGATTGAAAAGCATTGACCTTCTGCTTGAAAAAATGAAGACCGCAGTCAAGCGCGGCGACACTGCAACCATAGGAAGGCTGGCTGAAGAAGACACATTGAGCTTGCATGCCATAACCATGACTGGAAAATCACGCATGGTGCTGTGGGAGCCAGACACCGTTCGCATAGTGAAGGAAGTCATCAGAATGAGAGAAGAAGGTGTTTCTGCATGGTACTCCATGGATACTGGTCCATCAGTCTTTGTAAACACCTACAAGAAAGATTCAGGCATAGTTGCCCAAAGAATTCGCGAAATAGGATTCAAGAACGAAATCGTGAGTGGAGTAGGAGAACAAGCCACTACAACGACTCATCACCTCTTCTAATCAACGCAGTCTATCAATAATGAAGAAAATTCCATTCACTAACTTCTAGATTTTCTTATGATGCCGACTGCAACTACTGGAATCCATCCGCACACTATCATCAAAGTGCCTGGGAAGAATATTGGCCCATAATTGAGTAAAAAGGTTGCGAACACAAAAAACGAGACCGCCATTCCCACAGCCGATATGAGTGCCGTTTTCTTGCCGAATCTCTTCCACGTTTGAACAGCTAAGAGCCCCGCAAAGAAGAAATCCCCCAAACCCAAGCCCATCAGTGACCAACGACCGTCTACAATGATCGGTGGAATGATTGGTACCTGAATTACAACCGGAAGCTTGAGATTCACCGTCTGTTTCGCAGCAGTGATCATGGCGCCGGTCACCAAGACCAAAACAATGTCCAGTATGGTAAGTATACCTCCAAAGATCAGCGTGGTTTTCCATGTGAATATGCCACCAATATACAGAATGATTAGGATGGCAAAGATAAGACCATAAACGTTGACCAAATAACCAGACCATAAAGTCGTGTCACGCAAGAACGCGTACAACAGAAGAAACGTCGCCGGTGGCACGATTGCCACATACCATCGTTGGTTTGAGAAGACGTATGAGATTATGAAAAGTAGCGAAGAATAAGAAAACAAAAACAATGCCATTATGGCCATCTGGGGAACAAAAACGATGATAGAAATGACGATTGCCATTGCAGTCCCGAGGAATATGACATCTTTTGTGGTTAACTCTCGTTCATCCAGATTGGTCTTCAACTTGGCTTCAGTTCTCCTATTCAAAAACATAGCTGCCAACGTAACCAAGAGAAGTGTCAAGGGCATCGCAATGTCAAATATCATAACCGCAAAGTAGCAAAACAAGCATTTAAGCCTTAGAGACGCAAAGTGTTCAGAATAGCCAAGGAAGCAAGAACCGCTTCCTCGGTTCGCACAGTTTCTGTTCCTTGATCAGCGATAGTGTTCACAACAATATCTACGATGGTACTCAGATCTAGCCCTTCCTCTCTAGCTATTTCGTTCAGTCCATGGGTTGGAGCTCCGAAAGCCACCATGCTCCTGTGCGCGGTTTTCCATTTTTCAGTCACCACATCCACGACATCCCTGAAGGCCTGACCATACTTTGAAGTGGCGATTGTGAAATCAAAATCTCTTTGCCTAACCATTTCCCCAAAAGGCTGCCTTACCACGATAATCGAGTACCCCCAATACCCTGATATTTTCTCTTTGTCTGCAAGTCCAGCCTCAATTTGGCTGTCAACATCTGTAATCTTCACCGTGATCCGCTTACCCATGGTTAAGTGTTTGTCTCGAACTACTGCTGGTTGCTCGACACCAATGTCTACAAACACGTCTTCATTGCGCTTGGATAGGACCATGCCTTCACGATATTCTCCAACTTTCAACTTCTTCATTTGGTGGTTTAGTGGGTGATGTGGAGTTCGCAAAGGTGGAAGTATGCCCGCAAACTGCAGTTCTGGCCGCAGCTTGAAAAGTCCCTTCCGCAAGTATTGAGGCGTTTCCATGTATGAGAGTAAGAGTGCAGTCAGGCTCATGTCTGCTGTTTGATCGGTCTTCGGTTCATCTGGGTAGATTATGATCTCGTTGACTCTAAATATAGCTGCAGCTCTCCCGATCAGTCCGATCTTGGATGTTTTCTCGCGTAGATGGGGCGTGTCGGAAACTACAGAAGCAGGTATGGCTATGGATGTCTTCTTTTCCTGCAAGCCTTTTTTCCATCCAATAATCTTTTGAAGACTGCTGATAACCTTCTGTTTAAAAGTCAAACGCATCTTATAAGAATTGCAAGGAAACAGATGAGGCTGAGTTGATTGACCAAGCTTAGCGTACTGAATGATCTTGAAAGAATCAAGAAAATTGACAAGAGCAACATGCTTTCTTTCTGCATTGATGCACCCAAACACTATAGAGAAGCTGCGAGACTAGCGAAAGCAGTGTCCATCAATTATCGTGAACCACGATCTGTGATCATCGCTGGTATGGGAGGGTCGGGTATCGGCGGCGAACTCTTGAAAGACTGGGCGAGGAACAGAGTAACCATTCCCATCGAAGTTTGCAAGGAATATTCATTGCCTGCCTACGCGGACGAGAGTACTCTAGTTTTTGTCGTGAGCTATTCGGGAGAGACAGAAGAATCATTGAGCGCGTTCCTTGATGCAGTTAAGCGGAAGTGTATGGTTGTCTGCATAAGCTCCGGAGGCACATTGAGCAGGTTTGCCGAGAAACTTGACGTTCCAAACTTTCGTGTTCCCTCGGGAATGGCTCCAAGAGCAACGCTTCCCTACCTGTTCATGCCATTACCAATACTCTTGGAAAAAATAGGTCTAGCCTCCAACGTTGAGTCAGAGATGTCTGAAACCATCAAGGTTCTAGAGAAGATTAGCTGTGAGAACTCGCCTGAAAAACCTTCTGGCGTCAACTTCTCCAAGACGCTTGCGTCTGACATTTGTGGCACCATTCCTGTTATCTATGGTTTTGGTATCTACCGTGCCGTGGCACAGCGCCTCAAGACCCAGCTCAATGAAAACAGTAAGGTTCCAGCCAAGTGGGAGTATTTTCCAGAACTCGATCACAATGAGATCGTTGGCTGGGAAGAAGTTGGAAAACTCGCTGATTGTTTTTCCATAATTCTCGTTCGTGACGACACAGAAAGAATCGAAATGAAGCAGAGAATCGAAGTAACAAAAAACCTGATGCACAAAAAATCATTAAGGACCTTCGAGGTCTGGGCCAAGGGAAAGAGTAGTTTGGCGAAGATGTCCTCCACGATCTGCGTCGGCGACTTCACAAGCGTATATCTGGCCATACTTCGTAGAATGGACCCAACACCAGTGAAAACAATAACCCTGCTGAAAGAAAAGCTGAAACAAACTGGAGCAAAAGAGAAAATAGTCCGTGAACTCGAAAGAATTGCTTAGGCTATGAAATCGGTGAACATCCTTTCTGCGTCTTCAAGTGACATCAGCTGGGGCGGGTGTTTGAAGGCATATGCACAGATCGGCAATATTGGTCCCTTCAGGTTTCTTTCCTTTGCTATCCAAACTGCTCTTATCACGTCGAATAATACTGAACCTGCGTTTGGTGCATCAATGGTTGAGAGTTTCAGGTCTATCTGCATCGGCATGTTGCAGAAGTGTACTCCCGTGATCCAGAAATAGCTGTCGCGACGATTCTGCAGAAAATCCACATAATCGGTTGAGCCTGCCACTACTTCAGCCTTATAAGGTAGAGCCGATTCGACAGACTTTGTTTTCACGGTGCGCTTGAGGTCTTTTGTTCTTTCCATTGTGTCTAGTGATTCTGTGCCGCCGCCAACGTCAAGCTGATAGGTTTGGGTAATGTGGACACCGTTTTTGGAGAGGAGTTGTAGCAGTGTTTTGTGCAATGCGGTTGAGCCGACTTGGTCAATCAAATCGTCGCCTGCAAGAGGCACTTCTGCCAATTCGAAGCGTCTAGCCCATGCTTCGTTGCTGGCGATGAAATTTGGCGTCGCATTTATGAAGGCGCAACCTGCAGCCAATGCTTGTTCAGCGTACCATTCTGAGGCCTTAGTGGCTCCGCTCGGAAGTAGGTTGAGCACGATTTCTGCATCATTTTCCTTTAGCGTTCTCAGGATGTTTTCTTCTCGCTGGTTACTCACTTGTACGATTCTCTTTGTATATTCACCAATGCCGTCTAGAACTGGACCCCTGCCTACGATAACATTAGATGGTGCTGTTTCAGTCATCTTTTCAACATTGTTTGGAGGTGCAAAAATGGCTTCAGACAGGTCTTTTCCCACTTTTCTGGCGTTGATGTCGAATGCAGCAACCACTTGGATATCTTTTGGGTGGAAACCGCCAAGAAGCAGATTGCGAAGCCCTAAACACTCTTCTTTTTCGCGTTTACCGTAGTACTGCAGACCTTGGACAAGCGCCGAAGCACAGTTTCCAACGCCCACCAAAGCAACTTTGATTTTCAAGCATCGCCACCTACGGAATCTCTATCCTCGACATGTCTTATAAAAAGCTACGTTCCGTCAGTCTAAGACTCCTATGAAGCACAACCTATTATTTCTAGTAAGTCTTAAACCCTTGAATGCTAGACACGAAAAGACGTGAGCCGAGATGAGCAAAAAAGACAAGAATCCTGACAAATTGACTCTAATCAACGAGCTAGCCCGTAGAAGAGGCTTCTTTTGGCAATCCTATGAGATATATGGCGGCGTGAGCGGGTTCGTAACCTATGGTTCTCTGGGCGCAAGGTTGAAACAGAACATCGAAAGGAAACTGAGAGAGTTCTTTGTGTATAAACTTGGCATTCTGGAAATAGAATCACCCATAATAGCGCCTTCACAAGTTTTCGAGGCTTCAGGCCACGTAGCTCACTTCAAAGAGCCTATGGTTGAATGCCAGAAATGCGAGAAAAAGTCCCGTGCTGATCATCTGTTAAGAGAATTTGCAAACATGAGCGAGGCTGAAGTCGAGAAGCTAAGCCTGAAGGAACTCAAAGAGGCAATCGACAAGCACGGTCTAGAATGTCCAGAATGTGGAGGTGCGTTGGGCAAACCCAAGCAGTTTCTGACAATGTTCAAGACAACAATAGGCCCATATTCAGACGCAGTCGGTTACGGCAGACCAGAAGCTGCACAAGGCATATTCGTAGAGTTTAATCGCCTCTACTCTATGGAGCGAGAGAAGCTTCCCTTCGGAGTCATCCAAATAGGCCACGCGTTACGAAATGAGATCTCGCCAAGGCAAGGTCTGTTGAGACTCAGAGAATTCACAATAGCGGATTTGGAGTTCTTCTTCGACCCCGAAGAGCCAGATTGCCATCTGTTAAAGGATGTTGAAAATGAAACACTGCGGCTTCTCTTGGCCGAAAACAGATTGAAATCTCAGATCGATCATGCTGGCAATACAGAAGAAATCATCGAGCTTACAGTGAAAGAAGCTCTAGAAAAGAGGATTATCAAATCTGAGTGGCAAGCGGCTTTCATGGCCTTGGCCAAGAGGCTACTAATTGCCCTCGGTGTTCCAGCTGAGAACCAGCGCTTCATCGAGAAACTCCCATGGGAAAGGGCACACTATTCGCTTCAAAGCTTCGATCAAGAAGTTCTGCTTGAACGATGGGGATGGACTGAAGTGTCAGGGCATGCAAACAGAACAGATTATGACTTGAAAAGCCACATGCAATCTACAGGCGCAGATATGCACATTTTCAGAGAATACGAAAAACCAATTGAGAAAGAACAGCTTCTCGTGAAGCCCCAGATGGCCAAACTTGGCCCCGTCTTCAAGAAAGAGGCTGCAAAGGTCGGAGAGATGATCGCCAAGGCTGACCCAAAAGAGGTTGAAGCCTGTTTCAAGGAAAGAGGTCATTTCACGATTGGAGAGTACGAGATACTGCCTGAGCATGTGTATTTCACTCGTGAAAAGGTAGTCGAGCGTGGGAAACATTTTATTCCGCATGTTGTCGAGCCAAGTTTCGGTCTAGATCGACTCTTTTATGTTGCGCTTGAATATGCCTACCGCGCTAAGGGTGATAGAGTTGTGCTTAGCTTCCCCCGTGACATCGCGCCCATTCAGATCGGCATTTATCCACTCGTAAACAAGGACGGCTTGCCCGAAAGAGCAAAGGAGGTGTACAAGGGACTACTTGATGAAGGATTAGTGGCTGAATACGACGAGGCAGGATCGATAGGCAGACGATATGCACGCGCGGACGAGGTCGGCCTACCCTTGGGCATAACAATAGACTATGATACACTTCGGGACAACACTGTAACGATCCGTGACCGTGACTCATGGAAACAAGTTAGGAGCAAAATCGAAGAACTACCCCGACTGTTACGTGACTATTTCCGACAAAAAATCGATTTCGAAGAACTAGGCAAGCAAATCGGCACCTGAAATTTAGTTACCTTTTTTAACACTGTAGTATATCATATGCCAAGAGAAAAACAACCTTTTTTGTGGGCGGGAAAATACTTGGTGCTTCCAGCAGAAACCGAAGAGCGAGTAAAACGAAGAGCCATCAACGTTTGCCAAGAACACCTACGCAAGGTTCAGGATCTGACCAGAAAAATCCCCCAAATTATAGATTGCTTCGGCAAAAACGACAAAGAAAAGGCCAGACAACTCTTCAGCGAGATAAGAGCAGGCGAAGAGGAAGTGGACAAGGCCAGAAGATTAGTCTCACAGGAACTAGCAGAAATAGGCGCCATTCTACTCAGCCGCGAAGACTTTCTCAGATTCACCAATCTGACCAGTGAAATCGCAGACTTCTCTGAGGGCATAGCTTTCCGAATGGTTGCAATTATGGAACACAACTGGAACGTTCCGAACGACATAAAGAAGGATCTGTTGAAGCTTTCAGAAGCCACTTTTGAAGCAGTGCTTAGGCTCAGAGAAACCATGATGGTTCTCAATTACGGATCAACAAAAGTCATGGAAAAAGCTAAAGATGTCGAAGCAGCTGAGCGAGCTGTTGATGAGATCTACCGTGAACTCGAAATAAAAACTCTCACAGGCAAGCTTGACCTGCCAGCCCTAATTCTATTAAGAGATGTCCTACAGCTTCTGGAGGATTCCGCAGACAAAGCTGAAGACGCAGCTGATGCAGCACGCATCCTGTCCCTCATCATGTAAAAGGCGAAGAAAGCGGATGCCCAAGAAAATCCCAGTGGAATTCATTGAAAACTTTCTGATTGTATGGAATCCATCAAACGGTTCAGAACTCTACAGGAAAGGTTACTATGGAAAACCTCTTGGAATTGCAAAACCGAAAACCTCAGAATTTAATGTTCCACTGATCTTGGATTTGATGGAGGGGCTATACCTCACTGAGAAAGGCGTCATAGCAGTTCATGAAGGATCAACTGAGAAGATGGGTGCTAGGAAGCTTCGGCAGATGGCTAAGCGGTTGTACGAAGAATTCGATGAGAAATATGCCGTTTACCGCGATTTTCGCGAGAAAGGTCTGGTAGTTACTCCTGGAATAAAGTTTGGATGCGACTTTGCAGTCTACAAGTATGGACCCGGTGTTGAGCATGCTCCTTACATGGTTTCAGTCAAAAAAGCAGAATCAACTATAACTGCCACAGAAATAGTTAAGACTGGCAGATTGGCCACAACGGTAAGGAAAAGATTCATAATTGCTGTGCCTGACTTGGAAAAAGACCGAGTGGAATACCTGATTTTCAAATGGTTCAAAGCATGAGCGGTCTTGCTGTTTTATGGCTATTCCTAGTCTTGCATGACTGTTTGATCTTCGAACTGCCCTCTAACATACTGATGTGGGTAAATCTTGGTGGCGGTCAGTGTGCAGCCTTCTGCCAGAGTAACATCATCTGCGACTACCGAAACTCTGTCAATTTTTGTCGGTTTCTTAGAGTTTGACAAAACCGTGACATGCCTACCAATAATGCTGTCTTTTATCTCGGCATTTTCTCCAATTATGACTCTGTCCATGATCGCCGACTTCTCTACTACAGCGTTCTTGCCGATTTGAGTGTAGTTATCGATGCATGAATCCACTATTCTGGCTCCGTCGCCAATCCTACAGTGTCTTCCTATAAGAACCGCACCCTCAACCTTTATTCTTCCCTTTTTGATTTTTACCATGATCTCCTTTCGGCTTTTCAGTGCTTCTGAGCTCTCTCCCTGAACCCACAGTCTCTTTTCCTCGCCTATTTTTCCGCCGAAGTCGGTTAAGGATGAGAAGCGACCGTGAAGCATGTCATGCATGGCTTCTAAGTAGTGCTTTGGGGTACCCACATCGTACCAGCTTCCCTTTAACGTGTAACCGTAAACTGGCCTTCCTGTTCTGATCAGGTATGGGATGAAGTCAAAGCCGAAGTCCAAGCGGTGATTCTCCCTTATTATCTGTTTAACCCCTTTCTCTTTGAATATTTTCCGTATTTCCGGTGAAACCATGTACAATCCTGTATTAGCCAAGTTTGAAGGGGCCTCTCTAGCCGATGGCTTTTCAACGAACCTTGCGATACGTTTTTCTCTGTTTATGTCTGCTATTCCAAAGCCTTCAACGTTGTCCACCTCTCTCAAAGCTATCGTCATCGTGGCTCCTTTCTTCTCATGAAAATCCACAAGCTCTTTCACGTTAACGTCAAAGATGTTGTCGCCCTGCACTGCAAAAACCGGGTCCTTCACATCGTAATAATCCATGCTTATCCTTGCGGAATCAGCACTTCCCAAGTCGTCAACATTCGGCTGATATTTTATGTGAACTCGCGGCTCTAAATCGTATCTAGTGGAGAAACCGTATCCAGACTCAAAATAGTCGTGCAAATCTCTGTAGTTTGTGTAGCCTTTCACGCCGAAGATGAAGTTCCGTATGCCTTGGCGCGCAAGCGAGAGTAGTGAGAACTCTATCATGGGTCTGTTCATGAGCCGGACACATGCCTTGCTTGTTTCAGCTGTTAAGGGAAGAAGACGCTTCGCTTTTCCCCCTACGGGGATTATCACTCTTAGTCTTTCTGGTTGATAGTTGGCGTTCAAAAAGCATCACCAACGAATTTGATCAGTTATTCAGGAGAAGCGTATTAACACTTTCGAGAACAAACGTGAGTTTTATTACTTACCTCAATGAAAGCCTTAGGCAACTACCTTCAAGGCTTGAGCGTTTATGAACAGGATAGCCGGCTTTGTGGGCTTGATGCGGCCTATTAACTGTACGATGATGGGATTTGCAGTGATAATAGGGGCAGCGCTTGCGAGTTCACAGAAACTGAGTGGGTCTTGGATGAGCCTCATCTATGGTTTCATCACTGGCTTTGCTTTGACGGCTGCGTCTATGGCGATAAACGACTACTATGACAGGAGCATTGACGCGGTCAATGAGCCCGGTCGTCCGATCCCTAGGGGCACGGTTAGGCCGAAAGAAGCTCTAGTTTTTGCGTTGATACTCACTGTTACAGGTTTTTTGTCTGCATACTTGGCGAACGTACTTTGTCTTCTAGGGGCCGTGATTGCATGGGTAATCTTCGCGGTCTATACAACGGTCGGCAAACGAAGCGGATTACCCGGTAATTTTCTTGTGAGTGTGTGTGTGGCGATACCTTTTGTTTACGGAAGCATTGCGATCGTGGGTGTTGTTCAGTTGAATGTTTTGGTGTTTGCTTCGATCGCGTTTCTTTCGAATACGGGCAGAGAGATAACGAAGGGAATCGTGGATGTTCAAGGTGACAAGGCACAGAATGTGAAGACTTTGGCTGTGCGTTATGGAGACAGAGTGGCTGCTTTTGTGGCTGTGATATTCTATCTTTCAGCAGTCGCGTTGAGCCCGATACCGTGGTTCCTGAGACTTGTTTCTCTCTGGTTCATTCCGTTCGTGGTTGTGACTGATCTCGGGCTTATCGTTTCTTCACTAATGCTTGCAAAGGATCATTCGAGAGAGACTGCGAGAAAAGTCAAGAAAACTGTTTTGCTGTGGTTTGTTGTGGGATTGCTGGCTTTTGTGTTTGGTGCACTAGGGTGAGCTGATGCTTGGTGAGCCCTTTAACAATCTCTTCTTGATGTTTCTGTGTTAGCGCGCATGCTTGTTCCTAAACTGGTGTAAAATGGTTTTTATTCCTTGAGCACAGCCAAAATACGCTCATCAAACAAATCCATAATGAATCCATATATGCAAAAATGGATACAGTGGCTGAAAGAGGCGAACAAGCTTGCGAACCTCATAAGGGTCTGCGGTTTCCTGATGCAGACGAAGGTTCACCTATTTTGGGATCGATCGGGCAGCTAGTTTTCTCGGACTCAGGTACGCCCTCTAGTTCGTGGCGATTCTCACTCAGGGTCTTTCTCAATTCATGGATTCTTCCACAAATCCTAAGAGTCTAACACGCTAGAACATATCGCTACGTTTAATGTTTGAACGAACAGAGATGGATGGGGATCTAAATGGGCTTGTTGATGAGTAGAGGTCGCGTCAGAGGTTGGGTGGCGCTATCTATGATTCTTCTTGTCTTGGCAAGCGTCAGTACGTGCTTTGTAACATTGAACAGGCAAGTGCACGGTGCAAATAGCTACAATCCTGAGTTGTTCGGCATAGGAGAACCGCTGACAAGTAGAAGCATATGGGAGAATGGGACTTTCAGTCTTCAATCCGCTTTTGACGCTATTAAGTCTTTGAATGTCACAATGCTGAGGGAAACGACTTGGATGAGCCTCCTTCTGGTGAAGAGGACAATGTTGTGCCTATAACAGCCAATAATCTCTCGGTTTGGCTTTGCTGTTCGAACAGCAAAAGTGAAGAACAGTCCTTTGAGACTCATCTGTACCTCATGTCAAGAGGCAACATCGTGCAGGATTTTGGGTCCAATTCTACGGCACTGGCTGGTTTCAGGTACACGGCTAATGCCCAGACGCCTGACCCAACAGTCCATTGGCAAATCAGTGACGTAGATCAATACTTAAGGGAAGGCACTCCGTACTGCCTGTATGTCGAGCTCCGCAATTCCATTGGAGCCATAATGGACTGTTTCTTTAGCAACACTTTCTATTGGAAGACGGCGACAACCGTGAAGCTTGTGGAGAATCAACGACACTTGTACCTGCATGTCTATGATTCGCGTGGGAATCATGTGGGGCTGAACTATACAACTAACGAAACAGACCTCGGCGTACCTGACTCCTACTATCACGATGACTTGAACGGTACAACAGTCATAGTCGTACCTCAAATCACTAACCTGACGGTAGTTGTCGATGCCAAGTATGCTCAGGAACCCATCGAGTCATACAACCTCACAGTCACTACTACAACAGAGCAGGGGGTCTCTTCCCAAGTTCTCTCTGGCAACATTGCTGCAGGGGAGAATCAAACGATCATAATTCCAGAGTTCCCATCGGCGATTATGCTCTTCCTTCTCATGATCACGATCATGCTTGCAGCAGCCTTGACCAGAAAGAACCGAAACAAATGATTTGACTAAGCCCCATCCTATTTTCTTTCCAGAAAAGGTAGACTTTTGTCTGCATCAGGAACCCACAGATCCGTACGAGGTTTGCAAGCTTAGCGCGCGCTACTACGAGTATGAGGTTTCCGATCGTGGCGCGCGCCTTAGCTATGAAATCGAGCAAGGGCCGCAATTTCTCGAATTCTTTTAGTTCTGACGTTTTCTTCTGAAATAATGTTCGTAATCAATCTTTGCTCAGCCAGTTGTTCTTAGAGACCGACTATTGCCTTTTTCAAAGGTTCAATTTTCCCAGCCTCTATCTCTGGCTGTTCTTTTATGTTTAGATACTTTTTTAATTGGGTGAATTCTTCTCTACCTGCACAACGGTTCAAATATCTGCATTGAAATACATAATCAGAGGGATTAATATGGAAAAGAAATGTTCAGTCTGTGGAAAAGTCTATACAACGTTCGATAATAAGAAAAAGTATTGCAGTGACGGTTGCGCCAAACAAGCGAACAAGAAAAAATAGAGACATCGCACTTTTCTTGTTTTATAGCGCGTTGCCTTGTCCCGAAATTGGCGTAAAGTGGTTTTTATTTTCTGTTTCGGGGTTTGGGACAAAACTTCACCATTACACCAGAGATGGCAAAATTGAGCGCGCGCTAGTAGAAAAAGAAGCAATTTGAATCATGAAAGAAAAAACCCTTCACAACAAATCAAGGGGTTCCAGTCACCGACCACCAGAACTCACTCACCGTCGGCGAGTGCGGGCCTGTCTTACTGCAAGATGTACACCCTATTGAGAAGCTCGCGCACTTCGACCGTGAGCGCATCCGCGCGCGCGATAATGCACGCGTCGTTTTCACTCTCCAGTTGAGGGCTTTGGTGGTTCTATTCTCACTTTTATTTCTGTCACTTCATCGAACTCTTTCTTCACTTGTTCCTCTATCTGTATCGCTATCTGATCGGCCTCTCTCACCGACATGTCGCCGTCAACGACAATGTGCATGTCACCTACCAAGTATGGTCCCAGCTTCCGCATACGGATGTCATGCACTTCTTTAACATTCCTGACACTTTTTGCTATGCTTTCTATATCCAACAGGATGTCAGAACATTGACACGCGTCCATCAGGATCAACGAAGATTCTTTTATCACTGAGTATGCAACAGTGAAAACGAAGAAGGCGATTATTATTCCGGCAATGGAATCTGTCACTCCGATGTTCAAGTATTTGCTCAAGGCTATGCCCACAAAGGCTGTCAAAGATGTGAGCACGTCCTTGGTTGAGTTGAACGCATCTGCCTTGAGCGCTAAAGAATCGTATCTCCTGGCAGCGCGAACTTTGAAGAACAATATTACCCCGGCTATAGCGGTTGCTACGAGTGCGGTTGCCATAGCTATCTCTGCATTGACTATCACTCTAGGGTAAAGCAGCCCCTGGTAAGACTCATAAAGGATCAGTCCGCCCGAGACAGTCAAGACGAAAGCGGCGATAATGCTACTGAAGTTTTCAACTCTGTAATACCCGAAATGGAATTTACCATCTGGCGCTTTTCCTGACAAACGTAAACCAACCCAAACGATCAACGAAACAACAGCATCGGCAAAGGATTGGACACCATCAGCAACCAGGGCAAAACTCAAAGAGAATATTCCAATAAACACTTCGGCCATACCCACTAGCAACAGAACCACAAAAGATTTTTCCGCAACGGCTCCACCCTTGGCAAGTCTGCTTGACTGCAATCTCTCAGTCACGTTCCAAACGTCAGTCTCAATACTGATTACATGATCACATATTTCAATTGTCCGCGCGCGCCTAAAAGTTTTTATGAACCGCTGAGAGATTTAGGCATGCCTAAACACGCGGGCGATCATTACCTAACAGAAATAGCAGTGAAATAACCAGTCGCTGGCAAAATTCAAAGAAATTCAAGCCGCGATTTCTGTTGGTTAACGATAACCTGCACCTAGTCTCAAACAGAGAAAGAGGAGGAGCTGCAAGCAACTATACGGCAGCGTGCGATACTATGGATTAGAAAACAAAAAGAACAAGAAGAAGGGATACCTCTATTCAAACGAGCGGACGAAATGATTCTTGGAGCTTTGGTTCTGGTTCCCCTTCCTGGGTATTCTCAGTACTTGATTTGCCCGAAGTGTAGGTCGCAAGTGTCTTCAGTTTCTAACTACTGCAATTTTTGTGGGACTTCGTTGCGCCCTCAAATGGTGTTAAAAATTTGCCCTCGCTGCAAAAACAAGATACCTGCCTCTGTACGTTTCTGCCCTGAATGCGGACAAAAACAATGAGCTTTCTTTTTATGTATTTAATCCTGCTCAAATATCATCTGTGCTTGACATTAAAACCTTGGAGAACTGGCATAAGCCTTATGAAATATTGGAGATGTCTCCCGCACAAATCCCTTTTTTTGTCCTGAACTGAAACCAGTTTGTCATCAATTCATTCCTGAGAAGTCGGGATTGGGTTTGAACCCTGGCCAGCTGGAGATGTGATAATCCACTCATAATTCTTGTGCATGTCTGTCAGTGTGGGTCGAATCAAAAAACACAGGAACCGAGTCTGCTGACGTCATTGTCGTCGCTGAGTTCCTTTTCCTTTCCTTTTGCCCTCTTTCTTCATTGTTGCATTTGATACATTTCCAGGGAGAGAAGCATTTCAGATAACGTGATAGAGGACGATTCCATAAAGAATTTAAGCGTGAAACGCCGTACTCGACATAAGAGGAGAAGGGTAGATGGAACACTCTCGCTTTTTATTCTTTCGATTGTTAACACGCGCGCTATTAGGTAGTAATGTTAAACTGGGGGCTTGAAAATGAAAATGACAAAACATCTCTTGACATTAGCACTAATTGCTATGATCTGTTTACCAATGTTTGTTGTGCTTTCTCCCAAAGCAAAAGCCGCAACGGTACCAGCGGTTGTAAGTTCATCCGTCATTGAGAGTTCGTCTTCCATAACACTGCCAGGAGGAGCGGACATCTACCTATACGGTTACGGAACCGGCGGAGGGGTTCCTTCTGGTGATCTCGCTTATGGGCAGTACACGTCGCTGACGAATCAGGGCGGATACGTTGTGGCTTCACTGGCAATTACGACTAGCAACAACAACTATTTTTCGACGGGGTCAGGGTATCCTGTTATTGGAGGTGTTGGAGTACAAGGCTTTTCATCATACAGTTCCTCCTACGGCACAAACAACAGTCCAGCCGCTCCTTCCGCCTCGGACTCATTCACAGTAACCACTTCAGGAAGCTTAGTAGTTGTGATCGCCATCGGAGGAGACGAGCAGTCACTCAGCGTCTCAGGATTGCCAAGTCTTCAAATAGACGCGGCATGGCCAGGGTCACCATGGAACGCATTGGAAATCTTGCATACGTACCTTAATGCTGGAACATATGCTGTCACCGAATATACATCACAATCCGCTGCAGGACAAACCCCTGCCTATGCCGCCGACTTGATCGGGGTTTTCGTCTTCATGCCCAGTACCAGTACCTCGCCCGTGCTAGTCTATTCCGTTCCGATTACGCTTACTAATACTCAGCCAGTAGCGACTTCGACTCCGCTCCAGCAGATGATCATAATAAATAGCGCCGCGTACAGCTCGTATGAAGCGCCAAACCTACAGAACATAGAATTCTTCGATTCCAACGGGGCAGCTATTCCAAGCTGGCTCGAATCAGGAAACACAAACACTGCAACGAATACGGTCTATTGGCTAAACATCGCTAACGGAATCCCTGCGATGTCTAACACAACGCTTTACATGGGATTCGCATCCACATCGACAAATCTCTTCAACACTCAGACGACTGGCGAAGCACCAGAACTCAGCCCTGCTTACGGACAGTACGACAGCGGCGCCAACGTTTTTCCATTTTACGACAACTTTGCCGGAAACGCACTCAAGAGCCTCTGGACACCATATATCAATGGCGGTGCCATAACGGTAAACAACGGGCTCACCTTACAAGGCGCATCTGGAAGTTTCTGGGGTTATGGCGCCGTAACGGAAATAGATTCATCTGCCAGTGGAGCTCAGTTTTCAGGTCCATCAGTTTTTGACGTATACTTTCAAGAGAGATCAGGTAATGGCCCAAATTTCAGATTCGGGTTCAGGGATGGCGATTTGTGCAACCTTCAAGATGGCTACGGTGGAAAAGGCATTGCGGTCGACTGGGGCGCAGATGGTGACGCTGGTGAATACGGCAATTTCATTCAAGCAACTGCTACAACAGGGGGAGCATATGTCCCAGGTCAAACTCCGCCTAACACCACATTCGTCACTTTCACATCACCCACCAACACGAATTACAATATATTTAGTGTAGCGGCAACAAACTCAATCGCGCAATTCTATCTAAACTATGGCACAACTTCGCCAAGTACCATCAATACAAATATTCCATCATACAGTGCCTCCATAGGAATAGGTCTCGAAGAGAATTATGATTCAACTGGCGTGAATGTATCTTGGGTACGAACCAGAAGTTATCCGCCGAACGGCGTGATGCCAAGCGTTACCGTGGGCACTACCTCCGGCTCCGTCGGCTTATCCACACCAGCCATAAACGGTTTAACCGTGGACTTCAACGGTGTAGCAAGCCCTGGCAACCAAGTAACTTATGTCCAGTGGAGCTGGGGAGACGGTTCCGTTGACAACGGTTGGTTCCCTCACAGTCATACTTACACATCCAGCGGGATCTATAACATAGCAGTGACAGCTCATTACAATGATGGAACCATCGCCTCAACCTCCGCGAGCGTGGACGTGCTTCCTGGGGAGCTGTCCGGCGGCGATGAACTAGTAATAAGCGCTGGCTCTGGCGGCTCAGTCTCTTACACTGCAAGCGTCGGTTCAGGTACGGTTCCGCCTGGAGGCTCCACTATGCTCTACTTGGCGTTTGCAGACGACCTATCGCTAACAGCAAATCCTGGCTTAGGATACAGTTTTAACTCATGGACAGCCTCCCCCGGCGTAACAGGAATAGACGGTGCCCCAGTATCCACTGAGTCGATGAGTTTGCTGATCGTGGTGGACAACAGCGCAACCATCTTAGCGAATTTTGCTGCACAAAACAGCACCCCTCCAGCCAGTGTGTCTGTTTCAGCCAACCCATCTGCGATTAGTGAGAATCCCCTTCAATCAAGCACTATAACTGCAACTGTTCTAGACCAAAGTGGCAATCCACTTCAAGGATTTCAAGTTAGCTTCACAGCAACATCGGGAGTCTTGACATCACCAGGTTTAACTGACAGCCAAGGCCAAACCCAAGTCACCTTAACACCCAATTCAGAAACGACCTCACCACTAACAGTTACGGTCGTTGCATATGCTGGTGACATCCAGAACAGTACCACAGTGATGTTCGAGCCTCCAGCAAGCCTTTTCTCAGTGGCAACCAATCCTACCTTCGCAACAATCAGCCCAGGACAAGCAGCGTCAACAGCCGTCACAGTAACGTCGCCTCCGGGCACGTCCGAGTCTGTTGGCATCTTCGCTACGTGGCTTCCGCCAAACGCGGTCTACACCGTTAAGCCTGCAGGAGGAAGCACGCCCTACGCCAGTTCGTTCACCGTGCAGACCAACTCATACACGTCAGGAAATCCGACACCTCCTGGAATTTACACTGTCACAGTTGAAGGAGTCCACGGCGACATTATTGAAACAGCAAACTTCACAGTTACGGTCACCGGCTACAATAATGTGATAGTTAACTCAGGCAACGGCGGCTCCGTTAACTATAGCTATAACGGGAATTCTGGCACGATTCAAAGTGGCCAGAATACGCCTGTGCAGGCAGTGGTAACTACCAGTATTTCCTTGACAGCAATTCCCGATTCTCAACATACCTTCCACACATGGACTATTACTGGCGCAGTAACGGTCTCAAACCCCTCATCAGCCTCAGTTACTCTAAACGTTTACGGAGACGGCACTGTAACGGCCAACTTCAATTCGAACCCTGTAACGATAATTTCTGGCAATGGTGGTCAAGTGAGCTACGTTTCCTCATACAATTCTGCCACTCTCAACAGCGGACAGCAAAACACGATTCAGATCGATTCAGGTGGGTCCTTATCCCTCGGCGCCATTCCCTCGTACGGGTACTCGTTCAAAGACTGGACCAGTTCATCACCACCTCTAATCGTGATAGCAAGCCCATCCTCACAATCTACAACCGCAACAATAAACGGAGGCGGCACAATAACCGCACTTTTCAACCTTAAAACCCAACAGCCCGTTTCCGTCACATTTTCGGAAACCGGTCTCAATGCTGGAACATTTTGGAGCGTAAACTTCAACGGGCAAACAACGTCATCATCAAGCAACACAATTTCATTCTTAGTCGTTTCAAACAGCCAATATCCATGGTCCCTATCCCCACCCAACGGCTATACAACTTCGACAACATCTGGCAACGTCAACGTTAACAGCGCAAGCACCATTCAACCAATCACCTTCCAAAAAATAACAAGCACCAAAACTGCGTCCACAACTGATGTTGAATTCTCACCTAACCCAGTTCCAGCTAATTCAGCCACTTCATGCACAGCCACCGTCACAGGCTCCAACCCAACAGGTAAAATTACATGGAACACGAGCAGCACCACGGGCCACTTCAGCACATCACCATCAGACATTTCCTCAGGTGTCAGTTCTGTAACATACACAGACACAAGTTCAGGAACAGTGACCATAACAGCAACTTACAGCGGAGACACAAACAATAACCCCAGCAGCAATAGCACGCCTTTAACAATTTCAGCTTCACAAAATCATTACATTGACATCGAGTCACAGTACAATGGATACTTCCTCGAGTATCTACCAATCGAAAACACATTCAGTGTATTCACCAGCGGTTCCGGACCTCAACCCAACACAGTTTACGGTGTCATAGACGGAACTAACTATCCATTTTCAAACCCTCAAGGTCCCGCCAACCCATACACACTCACTGTAAACATGGGTTCTCTAACACCGGGTTCTTCCTTAGTAGTGTACGCTCAATATTCAGACGGCACCGTGCTCACGAAAACATATCCCTTACAAATAATCGATGCTCCAGACTGGCTTGCATCAATAATAACGCTCTACGTGGGTCAAAAGTCGGCGCAAGCCGACATAGGCCCAATCACCATAGTGAAAGACAAAGCAGGTTACTCCGCTACACTTACTGAAAACTGGACTATCGGAGATGGCTTTAAGGTCAATATACCATTGCCAGCGTTTGCAGGAGGCGGCGACTACAATATTCTTCCTACAGTTAAAGTCAAGTTTACTTTCTCCTCAGACGGTTCACTGGAGCTTTCTGACCAACTTAATTTCGAAACCCAATTGACTTTTGGTCCTATTAGACCCGGAGCCAGCTTAACACTGGATGCTAAGGGAGATTTTCAGCTTCAGGGTAGCAGCGTTAATTGGTTGTCTGCTACCATGTCGCTAAAAGTAGCTGTCTCAGACTCTCAGGATGTACCCATCGCCGGCTACACCTTCAGAGACACTCTAATTGGAGACATAACAATAGGCATTGATGCTACCGTAACTGTAGAAGCAGGGTTTACGGTTTCGCTGGTCTTTGCTCCTACACAGGACGCCGCTAAAGAATTCATTTCAGGGCTCCAAATTATGATCCATGGCATAAGTGGCCAAATACAATTCGAAGTAGGGCTAGCAGTTAACGCCGGATTGGGGATCGCAACGCTAACAGGTGGAGGGACAGCTGATTTCATATTTAATCTTCAACGCACGCCGCCTTTCATCTACAGCGGAGTCGTCAAGGGAGAAGTGTCACTAACGTATCATGCACTGATATGGAGCGGCACAATTTGGAGCATGGGGCCTAATCCACCGTTGTATGAATGGCCAGCGGGCACAACTGTGGCGGACCCTTCAGGCTTCACTGTGACTCCGCGATATTATAACGCCCCGTACTATGAAGGTGCCGCATGGATCAACGGGTCCTTAACGGGAATTGCTGAGCAGGATATCTATCCATACACAAGAATATCCGCTTCATCGTATGGCGACAGCGCATACATTTTGTACACAACTGATAATGTTTCCGCGCCTCAACAATATGGGTTGGGTCTAACAGGTTTCTCGTTCAATTCGACTCAAAGAACAATGCAGACCATACCGATGCCTGTTGTGGCTAACGAAATAATCTTCAACCCTGCCGTGATGAATTTGCCTAATGGATCGCTTCTAGTAATGTGGAACTCTATTCCTTTCAGCGAGATGAGCACCGCGGCGAATCCACTGGACATCAGCCAAACCATAACTCAGTATTCATGCTTTAACCCTAACACAAACAGTTGGGGACCCGTAAAGAATCTCACGACCAGCGGAGTCGCAACTTCCTATTCACTGTCCTCCGACTCCACAGGCTCTTACGCCCTTGTTCTTGAAGGAAACAGCATATCTGCGACCACCGCAAACTTGGTAGAATACGACGTTCAGAAAGGCTCTATACTGGTAAGCTACGCCGTGTCCAACATCTCACAAATAGTCTCTTTCAACAGTCTTTCACACATGACGGTACTGCAAAACTTCGATGGTTCATACCAACTGTTAAACCTCTCATCTCTTGCGCTCATCAACATGCCAGTGATAAGCGGATTCCAAATAAAAGACGTTCAAATTGCCTTGAACTCAACAAACACCTTAGGAATACTTTACAGCAACTCGACTTCAACAATGTTCGCAATCTACGACACGTCTTCTAACACGTTCAAATTCAATATGACGGTCTCCCAGGCCACAAATTACGTTAGTCTCGTTCAGCTGCCTTTTGGATATCAAATTGTTGCTTCCGACTCATCAGGTATAACAAGCTACCTGATAGTAAACCAAAGCGAACAACAAAGCCGGTTCTATCCCATGCAAAACATAACGTTTATGGACACAACTCTCACAAGTCAAGGCACGTTGGTCTATGCTACAGAAAACTATGGAAATTCCTCGTATCCGCTACTTAACCTTGAATTGATTTTTATACCGATGCAATACTCAATCACTTTCAATGCGGTTGGAGTTGGAACAGATTTCAAAGGAACGGTGGTCACGATAGACGGGATAAACTATGCCATTAGCGATCTTCCGGCTGTTTTCTGGTGGGACGCAAATTCCGTGCACTCTTTCTCCTACGCACCCAATTATGCCGTCGATAGTGGGAAACAATACGTATGGAACTTCACAAGCGGTCTATCAACCCTTGAAATCGGCACAATGACTGTTACAACGTCAGGCAGGATAACCGCAAACTACAAGATGCAGTACTATATGACCGTGACCTCTACACAAGGTACACCTAACCCTACTACCGGATGGATTGATGCAGGAACACAAGTTACAGCAACAATTACATCCCCCGTTCCTGTAACCACTGGTACCCAGTACGTATGCACTGGCTGGAAGGGCACCGGAAGCATCCCTGTCTCAGGCACAGCCTCATCCGTGACATTTACGATAAACTCGCCATCATCCATAACTTGGAACTGGAAACCCCAGTACCAGGTATCTTTCGCTGTGAGTCCCTCAGCAGCAGGGACTACCACCCCTGGCGGCACCGCCTACTATGATGCGGGTTCTGCGATTTCAATTTCTGCAACTGCGAAGTCAGGATACACGTTCTGGAAGTGGTCTTCAAACACTTCTTTCATAACCTTTGCGAATAGTTCCTCGGCGTCCACCACCGCAACGATCAACGGCCCCGGGGTGATTACGGCGACGTTTGCTCTTCTTGTTAGCGGCAATAGGCATGTTACGCTGACCGGAAGCAACAACGTGGTAATCATCACTGGCGGCAACGACATCATTGACGCTGCACAGGCAACGGCTACCACAGTCATCAAGACAGGACCTGGCAACGACATCATCGGCCTTGGAGGCGGCAACAACATAGTGACAGAAACCGCAGGAGGCAACGACATAATAACCACAGGCAACGGCAACAACACAATCACAATAACCGGGAACGGCAACTACCAGGTAACCACGGGAAGCGGAAACGACCAAATCCAAATAACAGGGGATGGAAACAGCATAATCAACGCAGGCGACGGCAACAACATAGTCACGGTCTCAGGCAAAGGCAACAACCAGGTAACAACTGGAAGCGGAAACGACGTGGTGGTGGCAGGAAACGGTAACAATATTATCAAGACAGGAGCTGGAAACGATAATATTACGGTCGGCAACGGCAACAACTACGTTGACGGCGGAGCTGGATACGACGTCTGCATTCACGGGACTGGGCACAACACGATCCTAAACTGTGAAAAAACATGAAACCGTGAGTCCTTATCCTGATCCCTTTTTTGTGTGTTTCACTGATACTTTTGTATATAGAGACGTGCTTCTCTCTAGGGTTGGTTCTCTAACCAGAAGCATTTTATAATCACAATCATAACAAAAATCACATGGGCTACAAGACTTGTGCTATCTGTGGACGAAAAGTCTACCCAGGCGAGGGAATGTATTACGGTGGTCGCCTGATACATCGTACCTGCCGTGGCATAGCCAAGATCCAGCGCTATAAATTGAGAGGGTAATTTGCCTTGCATAATCACAATCATAACAGAACTCACACGCTCAACCCTTTTTCCCCACAACATCCAGCTCAACCCATTTGCTTTGCCGACAGAGAGGTTGAACTTCAATACTTCAAAGAAACGGCGCGCAATTCGGCCGAACTGGATCCTCCCGCGCCATTGAACTACGCCATATTGGGAACGTGGGGCCAAGGCAAGACGTCCTTAATCTACAAGTTCAGGCAGATTGCCTTGGAGGAACTGCAAGATAAGATTCGATGCGTCTGTATCTACTTCCCGCTCTCCCCGCAAGACTGCCAAAGCTGGGGCACTTTCAGCGAGAGTTTCCTGCGAACGGCCAGGTCGGCCACGAATGCCACAAAAAGACTGTGGCCTAAAATCAGGGGCGAGCTGGAGAAATGGGAGGTGGGTATGGATTTGGGCGTCATATCTGCCCAAAGGAATGTCAGCCAAAAACAACCTAGTCTGACAGATGCTCTGCAACGACTGTGGGAGGACCACCTCAAGCCTTCAGGAACCCAAATTGCCTTCGTTTTGCTCGATGATCTCCATTACTTTCCAATCAGAGCTGAGGACTCCGCATACCTGACCCTAAGAACAACCTTTCAGGAGCTGGTCAATAGGAAGTGCAATTACTCGCTTGTCGTGACTGCTCAGTCACTCTTGTTCTCTGAAATAGCTGAAATGGCAGAGCCAGTCATAAGGTTCTTCAAGCGTTTTGACCTCAAACCGTTCACATTTGATGAGGCAAAGGAATCCGTTGAGGTGAGATTAAGAGTAGCGGGAAGCAAGATCTCAGTAGACGACAAAACAATTGAAACAATAACGGAGAAGACGGGAGGACATCCTTACCTGATCATGTTTGCTATGTTCGAGTTACTGACGCGGGTCGGTGGGGTTCAAAGGATTGGAGTGGAAGACCTCAAGAATGCATGGCCTGCTATTGAGAACTCCCTTGGAGAGACCATTTTCGCCCAGAAGTACCAAACTGCCTCGGATCAGGAGAGGCAGTTGATGACTGCAATAGCTGAAACAAAGAAGGAGTCTGTCTCTCCAAATGATTTCAAGAACTTTGGCAGCGTGGCGGAGCTTTTTTCAAGGCTTGAGAGAAAAGAGCTACTACTACGCTTGGGCAGAGGGAGATACAGTCTGTTTCACCCAATGTTCGCTGAGTTCCTAAGGCATCAATAGCACGCGCTAAGCGAAAAACTTTAACTTAATAAGACAAACTATAGTTCATGGGTAGGCTAAAAAGAGCATATCTTTTCTTGTTTTCTAAGACCGTTGCCGCAGGAATCTTGGGTTTTCTTCTTAGCCTTCTCGGTAGCGAAGTGCTTTACGCAGTCCCGCGTGGGATGGAACTCGATTTTGCCGAAATATTGACGATTCCAATTCTTGTACTAATGATATACGTCCTTGGCTTTTTCGACGAAGCAATGAGGCATTGGTGGGAATGGAGACGATTTAGATCGCCAATCAAAGCTGCAGTTCTTAATGGATATATGGATGACTCAAAAGGAATCGAATGCAAACCTATGTTTTCCCCGTTTTCCACGAAGGAGCGCTGGTTGGATTTTTTCAAAGAAGCTGGGTCGGACAAGAAGTTTTTCGATGCAAACGGAATAGACTGGTCAGCCATTTCTTCAAAATATGCAGTTCTCTTGAACCCATTTGGCGAGGTATACTTGGAAAAGGACAAGAGGAAACTTCTTACATTTGAAAGAATTAAGGAGTTTGTAGCTGATGGAGGCATTTTTTGTTGCACGGGAGGTTTTCCGTTTTATTACTATTGGGATGCCATAATTGGTCAGGAAATGAACTCTACTCCCAGAACGAGAATTGCCTCACAACAAGGGATTCATGATACTCGACTGTTTCCTGACAGTCTCGTAACTACCGACTTTGGTGTCGTCATACTTAATGACCCCCAAAGCCCTACCCCTGCTCAAGTTTATCAAGAAAAAAAGCCTGACATAGAATTTTTCGGGGATCTCGGTGGTATTGGTGGATCAAATACTGTGTCGGAATTTAGGAGTCCAAGTGGTAACTCGAGAGGTTTGGTTCCTGGTTTAAGGGTTAGGCACAGCGAAGGTGAAGAGAAGTTTCCCTTGGCAGCCATTTCCTATGGGCAGGGGTACTTGATAATTGCAGGCATGAACATGAAGAGCGATGTAGAGTTTGCGAAATTGAGCATGGGAATTTGCAACTTTGTTAATCAGATAGCAAAACGCCGCAAATCAAAGGTTTAGCTCGCACGCGTTGTCAGCTCCTCCAAGACCAGGGGCAAAAGCTCTGCCTCTGAAAACAACCGCGACAGAGGCGCCTTTTGCCTCATGGTTCTTCAGAATAACTGATTATTCATTTATTCAGTAGCCGACTGCGTACAAACACCCACAGAAGGAGAATCAGAGTTTAGCGAACAAACCATCATGGTTTGATGGTTCTTTAATAGACCCATAATGTACCCGTGACCATTCTTCCACAAATCCTAAGAGTCTAACACGCTAGAACATATCGCTACGTTTAATGTTTGAACGAACAGAGATGGATGGGGATCTAAATGGGCTTGTTGATGAGTAGAGGTCGCGTCAGAGGTTGGGTGGCGCTATCTATGATTCTTCTTGTCTTGGCAAGCGTCAGTACGTGCTTTGTAACATTGAACAGGCAAGTGCACGGTGCAAATAGCTACAATCCTGAGTTGTTCGGCATAGGAGAACCGCTGACAAGTAGAAGCATATGGGAGAATGGGACTTTCAGTCTTCAATCCGCTTTTGACGCTATTAAGTCTTTGAATGTCACAATGCTGAGGGAAACGACTTGGATGAGTCTCCTTCTGGTGAACGAGACAGCCCTGAACACCACTGGTGAACAAGCCCTGGACTCGGTCATCTCCAACATGACAGCAATCAACGTGACGTTTATGGGTATGTCCCAAGACTTCCCGAATTGGATGACGGGGATCAACACAACCCCCTATGACTCTCAAGTAGTTCCTTACAGAAACGTCACCATCGGGTCAAACTACATGAATTTCCTGCAAAAATATAACGAGTCGTGGGAGACTCTTGCGGCCTCGTTCCCGAAGATTACCATGTGGGAGATTGGAAATGAGTATAACGCTGATCCATTTCTCCACCCGCAAGGATTCGACATAAACAACGCGTCCTCTCCAAGGTTCAATGAAACAGAGAAGGCTGACATAGCAACAGATCTCCTTTACTATGGATCATCGGGTGTTCACCTTGGAAACCCAAACGCCACGACTGTTCTTGGAGGCCTATCCCCAGGGTCTGGATTAAGCGAAATAGCCGACTTTCTCGAGAAGATCTACGATAACATTGACAGCGGATTGTGGCCCAGTAGCAACTCAAACGACTACTTCCAGATCGCGTGCTGGCACCCTTACTTGTGGACTGTGGAGCCGAATGAAACGAACTGGGTTGACCCAAACAACGCGATTCATGACGTCATGGTTAACTATGGCGACGGGAGCAAGCCGGTTGTTTTCAGTGAATTTGGTTATAACGACAATGACAACTCATGTGAAAACGTTTCGAGGTACTTGCTGGAGACTTACCAACTTGCGCGGGACAATTTCCCGTGGCTGAAAACAATCTACTGGTTCAGGTTAATAGATCCTGCTCCCAACACCGTTAACGCTTCTTGGAATCCGTCGGGATTCGGTCTCTTTGATCTGAATTGGAGATCGAAACCTCTTGAATTCACATACGAATCGCTAATATCGAGTTCGAATAAAACAGAGCCAATCTGGGGTTTCGAGTCAGATGAATCAAACGCCGTCGAAGCACTCAATTCTTCGAACGTGTCAAGGACTCTGAATCAAGGCGATTTTTTCAAGCTTGAGATCTATCCTGCGCTTGACTGGAATCAGAGTCTTGAGCTACCAGGATTATACAATGCGCAATTTGAGGTTCGGGCCGTCAACATTACTGACCCTTCAGGTAACCAGACCGAGTTTGAGTGTGCTTTTCTCAAGCTTTCAAGTAATACGATTAAACCCTTGGTATTCTATAACATCACAGGAACAGGGCCTAATGAGACCATAGAGGCGCATGGGATAGACTCGGTGAGGTTTGAGGTACCATGCGGAAACAACACACCTGGGATCGTGGCTCGCGCATTGAGCAGTGGGAACTACACTGCCACGGTGACTCCTTTGGAGGGAGGAGGTAGCCCACCTTTCGGTATGAAGCTCATACGAGGTGATTTGCTGTTGGGAGACCATGAATTTGTCACACTGGACAACTACTACGTAGATGTCTTCTCTAACTCCTCGATTGATAACGTTGATTTTTCCGAGTCTAACGAGACGATAACGGTGTATTTCTCTAAGAGCACTGTGGATCTGACTCACGGTTTCTGTAAATTGACTATTCCTCATGCTTTGCTTTCTCCGCCCTACAACGTTGCAGCCAACGGCAACGCAGTGTCTTATGATACGCTCTATGAGGACGAAACCCTGAGCACGATCCAATTCACATATGAACACTCAGATGTCGAAGTAGTTGTGACTCCAGAGTTTCCATCATTCCTTATTCTGCCATTGTTCATGATAGCAACACTTCTAGCAATCACACTCTACAGAAGAAAACGTGTTGGCATCCATAGAGAGGATGGTTCAGCAAGCCTTTCAAGCTCATAATGCCAATGGTACTATCAAGCAAAGAGACATCCCGAATAGGACTAGGGAGTTCGGGAGAAGTCGGCCGCGCATGCGAGTCTTTCACGCTGATAGAAAAAGAAGGGTTGATTATGTTTCTTAACGTTTCTTCTTCTTGAGTCCTGCATGTGGTCTTTTCTTTGGCATGTTCTTACCGGGTTTATCTATGTCCATTGTTTCTTATAGGTCCGATAGGTTAGTGCCTACAATTCACACGAGCAGTCCTGCATGGTGGCATGGACATGAGTGGCATATTTTTAGTGTTTGGGCTAGAATGCTAGCGTGTCTGTGTTTTGCTGACGCCCTCCTTTATGGCCGTCCAATTTCCTCGGATCAGAACCTTGCCTACTGGAGTTCCCAGAATCAGAATGAATGGCCGCGCGCGCTATAATCGTATCTTCGGAAACGCTCTCGCGTCTTGACGGAACATGGACACTGATCGAAAACAACACCCTTGTCTCGATAGACGTGAAGACCAGAAAACTCGAAATAGAGATGGTCTGACACTGTCCTGTTTTTCAGCCACATGTCAATGAGGAAAAGGGTCATGATCAGCTCTGAAAGGATCGCCTTCAAGCTTAGTTCCTTTCCGTCAGGATATATGCAAGACTTCGATGAGTTTTGGAAACAGAAAAAGGCAACAGACTCCATATGAGAAGACCTGCGTGGAGACGTCTCCACCGGCGACGGGGATACCTCACCCCGGCCACTATTCGGTGATTTCGGCTACTACCAGCACACATTTCAAGGTTTCCAATTAGACGCCTGTCTACTTATTAGAACGTATAATCTAAGAACTGGAATTATAAGCATCTATGGTCTAGTATTACTTCACAGAAGATGACTATTCCTTGAGCGCCGAGGATGAAACCCAATTTGAGTATGCCCTTCGAGGCAAAGATTGGAAGGTCTATTGGCTTCTTCTGAAGAGCGGTCGTCCTATGAGTGTTCGGGAAGTACAAAGGATCTTGCACTTCAGTAGTCCCAGTGTAGCGCAACATCATCTTGAGCAGTTGCGGGAATTGGGACTTGTGCAGAAGCAGGACGTGGGCGGCAGCTATTCTTTGGTCAGCGAGGTCAAGATAGGTGTGCTTCGCCATTTTATCAAGCTGGGAAGGCTTCTCTTTCCAAGGTATTTCTTTTATGCTGTTTTCTCCACTGCGGCTTATGTCACTTATCTTTCATTGTTTATGCAGGGTATTAATAGGGAAAGCATGTTTGTTGTTTTGTTTGGAGCCATAGTATTGGTGATCTTCTGGTATGAAGCCGTGCGAATATGGTCTCTGAAACCGTTCTAATCCCTAGACTGGATTGTACCAGAGATTAGAATAAAATAGATTGGAGCCTCTAGTTCTTAGCAGGCGATTGACAAATGGAAAGTAAAATCAGAAAGCGAGCGTTGATTTACGGAATTGCCGCTGTTCTCTCCGTCGTTGTTCTTGGCACACTGTGCTACAATCTTGTAAATCTCCCCATATCTCAACATTCCACGGCCTCTTCAGTAGCGACGTCAGGATTGTTTGCAACGTTTTCATCCTATGATGCGCTGAAGAATTTTCTGATGCAAAACTCGAGAACTTTGACTCCCTTCCAGTTTTATGGACCATCAGATGCCAAGCTGCTAAGTCCGAGCATTACAAGTTCCAACGCTATGCCCAGCGCTGAGGGATTTGCGTCGTTCGATTATTCATCTACGAACGTACAGGTTGCTGGAATCGACGAGGCAGACTCTGTCAAAACCGATGGCGAATACCTCTATATCCTTTCTGGAAATGTCGTTTCGATCTTGAGAGCATATCCGCCAGAGGATTCAGGAGTGGTTTCAAAGATTAGCTTCGATGGATTGAATCCTGTCGGAATATTCGTGAATGGCGACAGACTAGCAGTATTAGGCTCAAGATATGTCGTTCCAACCACAAGAAACGTCTATGGTTACTACGACGTGGACATCAAGACTTACATTCGCGTCTACGACATCAGTGACAGAAAGCACCCAGTGCTCCTCAATGATTTAACGCTGACCGGTAGCTACTTCAACTCGAGGATGATGGGAGAATACGTCTACTTCGTTGTGAGTCAACCAGCCTACATAGTCAATGACGCTGTTGTTCTCCCTGAAATCTACTCCGGTGACTGGGCAATCAAAGAAATAGTACCCACTGAAATCCACTACACCAACTGCTCTGACAACTATCAGCAGTTCACAACTTTCGTTGCCATGAACATACAGAACATGACAGAAGCACCGACATACCTGACGATCATGCTTGGCAGCACAAGCAACATGTACGTCTCGACAAACAACATGTACATAACGTATCCAGACTTTGATGGTAACACCACGATCTATCGCGTACACATACAAGCCAACAACATGAGCTGTGAAGCAAGTGGCAAAGTAAATGGGCACGAACTCAACCAGTTCTCGATGGACGAGTACGACAACCACTTCAGAATAGTCACAACGAACTGGGCAAACGGAACACAAAGAAACAACCTATACGTGCTAAACATGAACATGAGCATCGTGGGAAAACTTGAAGACTTAGGCGTAAGAGAAAACCTGCACGCAGTCCGATTTATCGGTGACAGATGCTACTTGGTGACATTCGTACAAACTGACCCGCTGTTCGTGATAGACTTGACTGAACCCACAAATCCAACTGTTCTGGGAGAGCTTGAGATTCCAGGCTATTCAGACTATTTGCATCCTTATGATGAGAACCACATAATCGGAGTTGGCAAGGAAGCGGTAGGAGCTAGTGAAGGCGGGTTCGCGTGGTACCAAGGAGTAAAAATATCCTTGTTCGATGTCAGCAACGTGAGCCATCCGGTGCAAATGGCAAACTACGTAATCGGTGACAGAGGTACGAACACTCCAGTATTGACAGACCACAAGGCGTTTCTGTTTGACGCGACAAGAAACTTGCTCGTTTTGCCTGTCTCAGTTGCAAAGATCGACGAGACACAGTATCCTTATGGTGTTCCCTCATACGCTTACGGAACGACTGTTTGGCAAGGAGCATACGTGTTCAACGTAACTTTGAGCAATGGAATCACTCTCAGAGGCAGAATCACACACATGGAGAGTGGCGCAAACGTGAATGATGACAGCTACTGGGTGACAAGAGCGCTTTACATCGAAAACATCCTCTATACAGTCTCAGACATGAAAGTGAAACTGAGCAGTCTCGAAGACCTAACGCTCATCAAGGAGATCGCGATACCTTAGTTCCTCCTTTTTCTTATGTTTTTCTGGTGAAATAAGAAAGCTCACCGCGTGGGCGGGGCGCTCTGACTCGGCTCCATGTGGACTACAACTATGGTTTCTGCAAAATGCTCTCTCAAGGTCTCTTCGATTTGTGACGTGATTTTGTGCGCTTCTTCAATCGACATGTGTTTGATGAAACAGCAGTCAATGTTGATGTAGCGTTTTTTGTCAGCAACATAAGTTACTATTCTCTTGATTCGGAACGTACGCTGATGGCTTTCTCCTAGGTTATACACTACCTTTATTATTTCATTCTCGTCTACCATTGAACCTCTCCGTGTATTTGGACTGAAAGGTTCTACGTGGACCGCGACGTTCTCAAGGTTCGCTACTTTCGTCTCTATTTTGTCTTCAATTTCCTCAGCTATTTCGTGGGCTTCTTCAACCGACAGTTTTGGGTCCACGTAAGCGTGTAATGTGATATACAGTTTGCCGTCCGTGTAAGCAGTGTTAATTTCGTGGGCTTCTTTCACGCCATGAACTTCTGTCGCAAGTTTCTCAACAAGCCTTTCGGTCGGCATCTCTGTTTCGCATGGTTCAGTATGTATTGCGACCTCCGCATTTCCCACGACTTTCTTTATGTTTGCCTCTATCTCTGAAGTCAAATCGTGGGCTTCTTCAAGGTTCAAGTAATCAGGAACTTGCACCGTCACGCGCACAAAGGTCTTGTCTACTACCTTTCTGATTTTCAAGTCATCGCACTTGCAGACCGATTTTGTAGTGAGTATCGCTTTCCTAACTTTGTCTGCCACGTCTTTTGATATCGTGTCGCTTAATTCCATCCCACTGCTCCAGACCAGTCTGACGCTCAAATAGGACAAAAAGACGCTCAAGACAACGGATGCCAAGGCATCTCCGATATTGATTCCCAGAGTTGCTAATCCAAATCCAACAAACGCGATGACCGTTGAACTCAAATCTGCTATGGCGTGGTAGAGTCCAGCTTTCATCGTGGAGCTTTCACTCTTCCTTGCCTTGCTGAATATGCCAACTCTGAAGAAGTCTATGCAGAAGGTGAAGCCAATGGCTATGAAACCAGCATATTCTAGCTTTGTATTGATAGCTTGATTGCCTAGTATTTTCAAGATTGCTTCATACAATATCAAGAGGGCTATTCCTACGAGTGAGATTCCACCTATCAATCCGCCTATCGGTTCAAATTTCTCATGCCCGTACATGTGCTCTTCGTCGGGAGGCTTGAGAGACATACGGGTTGTAAAGAAAAGCATAAACGTGGTCAGAGCGTCAAGCAGTGCGTGCAAGCCATCACTTACAATTGCTAAACTGCCAACGGCCAAGCCTATGGAGACTTCCACCAAAATAACGCTTGATATTGCGATCGCCGAGAGTTTAAGCGTTCTAAGCCTGTAACTGCTTTCCAAGGTTTCCAACACTGTCTGGGTTACATCCACATGAATGAAGGATTTAAGAATTATGAGATAATAATTCTTCTAACGGCCTTCTGCTTATATTCACGTCTTTTGTGACATCTGGGCAATGACGCTGCTCTCACGGTTCAAGAGTCGATATGCATTCATGAGCGGCAATTTTCTACTATTAACCATAACTTGGGTGGTCATGTATTTCGCGTCCCCCATTCCTAACACTTATGCAGGCAAATACTTCAAAGATGTGCTAGGTGCGGATGACTTCACTCTGAGCATAATAGGGTTTGCAGGGTTGATCGCCCTTGCACTTGTGCAGTTTCCTGGTGGTTACCTTGCAGACAAGCATGGAAGAAGATGGCTCGTTTATACTATGACTTTTGGTGTAGCGTTTTCTTCAATTTTCTTTGTTCTCGCACCTTCTTGGCAATTCATCGTTATTGGATCGGTGATTCAGAATTTCTGTTTGCTTTATCAACCGGCGTTGTTTGCGATCATGCTTGATTCTGTGTCACCTGAAAATCGTGGTGCTGGCCTCACGTTTCAAGCTGTGTTGACAAATCTCATCGGGTTGCCTGCCTCAATCATCGCTGGTTATCTTATTCTTGTTTTCAAATTCGACCTAGGCATGAGAATAGCCTATGCCATCGTAACGGTTGCCTACTTCGCAGCAGCATTGCTAAGAGCCAGACTAAAAGAAACTCTGCCTGTGTCTGAAGGTGATTCGCGCCCAAATCTGTTAGGTGCCCTGAAGGAATACCCGAGGTCTGTGCGTGAAAGTCTTCAAGTTTGGCGAAAGGTTCCAAAATCAGCTTTTCACTTGTTCATGTCTAATGCGGTCATAAGCAGTCTTCTCGCAGGTTGCAACACTTACTTTGTTGTTTATGCCTTAGAGGAACTTGGACTTGAGAAGCTTCAGTGGGCCTATGTAATGGCCTTTATGTCGCTGAGCGCTGCAATTCCCGCGATTATTGCAGGACTGAGAATGGACAAAGTCGGTCGTAAACGTTTTCTGATTCTGGGGTACCTCTGCTACGTGCCTGCAATGTCGATCTTTGTTTTTGCAGATTTCAACGAGCTTCTTCTTGCCTTCTTCTTTTTCGGCCTTGGTCAAGTCTTGACCTCAAGCAGTTACCAGTCGCTTTTGGGTGATTTGACACCCAGAGAACTCAGAGGCAAGGTCGTTGGATGCAGTCAATTCTTCATTTATCTGAGTCAAGCCTTCACTCAACTTTTGGTGGGGGTGCTCTACTCTTACGTGTGGAAACCGTTGCCATTTGTCATGTTGGCTGTTGGCGCATTGCCAATCGCCCTATTTGTTTCGCTAAAAGTATTCGAGTCGAAATCGAAAGAGGTTTAAAGCTTAAAAAGTGCGTAGGCATTTAGTTTTGAGGATAACTGACTGAGAAGTTGATGTTTATGTCAATCGTGTCCATAATGGAACTCTTGCAAGGAAAACATGAGAACGAGAAAGTAACTATTCGCGGCTGGGTTTATCGCAAAAGAGAGAGCAAGCAGACGATATTTCTGTTGCTACGTGATTCCACAGGCGTCATCCAGTGCACAGTAAAGGCCGATAGCCCAGCATGGTCGGATGCCGAAAAACTAACTATCGAATCCTCATTATCACTTGAAGGTGCCGTGAAGCAAGACAAACGGGCTCCCGGCGGGTACGAAGTCTCAGTTGAGAAGACTTCAGTGATTGGTTTAGCCGAGGTTTTCCCAATCAGCAAAGACAAGAGTGAAGAGTTTCTGCGCGACATTCGACATTTGTGGCTTAGAAGCCGCAAAATGAACCTGGTCATGAAGGTACGCAGTAAGGTGTTAGAGTTCACGCGCGAGTTCTTCAAGGGCCAAGGCTTCATTGAGGTTTCCCCGCCCATGTTTATTTCTGCTGCAGTAGAAGGCGGTTCAACTCTTTTTGGTTTGAAGTATTTTGACCAGAACCTGTACCTGACGCAGAGCTCTCAGCTTTATCTTGAGATTCTGATCTACTCGCTGGAGAAGGTTTACTGTATTGCGCCGTCTTTCCGCGCTGAGAAAAGCAGGACGATCAGGCATTTGACTGAATACTGGCATATGGAGGCAGAGTGGCCTTTCGCTGACATGTGTGACCTTATGGATTTTGAAGAGAAGCTTATGGCTTATGTCTGCAAGAGGACAGTGGAGGAATGTAGCAAGGAATTTGCTGAGTTAAACGCAGACATTTCAAAGATTGCCTCAGTCAAAACCCCTTTTCCAAGGATGACCTATACTGAAGCGATTGAAAGGCTCAGCGCCAAGGAGTTCAAGACAAAATGGGGCGATGACTTGGGTTATGAGGAAGAGAAGACTTTGGCCGACGAGCTAGGCAAACCTTTTTTCGTCTATGACTATCCAACGGCCATTAAAGCGTTCTATTGCAAGACCTACAGAGACAAACCAGAGGTTGCAATGTCCGCTGATATGCTGGTTCCAAGAATAGGTGAAATCTCGACTGGAGGTGTAAGAGAAGATGACAAAGAAGAACTGATCAAACGAATTAGAGACATGGGCATGAACGAGAAGGATTATGATTGGTACTTGGACCTCAGACGGTATGGTACTGTTCCACATGTGGGTTTCGGCATGGGCGTGGAAAGACTGTTGACGTGGATGCTTGACTTAGAGAACATAATAGATTCCATACCCTTCCCGAGAACTATTAGAAGATTTTACCCGTGACCTGCAATTCGAGCATGTGGTAAACATATCGATATTGGGTTTTAAGCTTGACTGGTTGATTCTTCAGGTTTCTTGCCGCTCATGTAATCTATGTCTATTCTGCCCATCGCTGTATCTCTCAGCCTCTCGGGCTTGAGCCGTGCTATCATTGGTTCAGGGTCTCTTTCAAGCTGTCTTATCATGCACTTCATAGCTTCCAACTTCTCATCCAAATCATCAATTAGAGTTATCTTGCCTGAGAAATGAACAGAAGTGTAAATGTGATTGCATTTTCCGTCCGCGTAGCCATGATCGATGAATGCTTGTCCCCAGACTTTGCTGTTTGCTTTAACGTAATCTATTTTCTTGCCCTCTTTGGCGCAATGAAAGTAGATGCAGTTGCGCCTGTCGTCATAGCCGTGACTGAGGGTTACAAGGTAAGGCTCATTCTTCATGGAAAGGGACAGAGTCACGTACTTCGTTGACCTTAGCACTTCCTTCATTTCTTCTCTATCAGTTATCTCCTTGTCCCTGCGTCTCACATGGTACACCATATCGATTACTCCCTGAAGACGTCGACAACTACTATTTGATTCGTCTGCCTGCGCGAAACCTGCAAAAAATGGACAAAAAGAGGGATTTGCCTACTTCTTCTCTAATTGTCTTTTTAGGTCTTCATAGGTTGCCTTGATGTCTTCGACTGAACCTTCATCTTCGAGCGTTGAGACGTCACCTAGGGCTGCACCGACCAGAACGGCTTTCAGAAGTCTTCGCATGATTTTGCCACTGCGCGTCTTCGGCAGTTTGTTCACGATCACTATTGCTTCTGGAGTAGCTATTGGACCAATCGTGTTCCTGATGTGCTTTACTAGGTCAGCGCGTAGCTCCTCTGATGGTGAAAAACCGCTTCTCAGAACCACGAAAGCTACAGGTACTTCACCCTTGACGGAATCCTCTTTTCCCATGACTGCTGCCTCTGAAACTGCAGGGTGCGAGACAAGCGCGCTTTCAATCTCAACAGTTCCTATTCTATGACCAGCCACCTTCAACACCTCATCTGCCCTTCCCAGTAGCCAGAAGTAGCCATCTGGGTCCCTCACGGCGTAGTCGCCTGTGTAGTAGATGTTTGGCCATCTTCCGAAGTATGTTTGCTTGTATCTTTCCGGGTCTTTCCATAGAGTTTCAAGCATGCCTGGCCATGGTGTCTTGATCACTAGGAAGCCTTTGGTGCCTGCTGGTGTCGATTGTCCTTTCTCGTCGTAGACTTCTGCGTGGATGCTTGGTAGCGGATTCGTTGCTGAGCCTGGTTTAAGCGCCACTAGTTCTAATCCTGATAGTGGAGCGATCATAAAGCCTCCTGTTTCCGTCTGCCACCAAGTGTCTATTATTGGAAGCTTGTCTTTTCCGATGACGCGGTAGTACCATTTCCACGCTTCAGGGTTTATTGGCTCTCCCACCGTGCCAAGAAGTCTCAACGTGCTTAAGTCATGCTTGATTACCCATTGCTCGCCGAACTTCATGAACATCCTAATCGCTGTCGGTGTCGTGTATAATATTGTCACACCGTGTTTTTCGATCAGTTCCCACCATCTATCCTGTGCTGGGTAATCTGGTGTGCCTTCGAAAATGAATGATGTTACTCCCAGCGCCAGTGGAGCATAGACGTTGTACGTGTGCCCTGTTATCCATCCGATGTCTGCGGTGCACCACCAAATGTCCTCTTCGTCCGGGTTGAAGCCCCATTTGAGGGTCCAGTACCCCCATACTAGGTAGCCGCCCGTGCCGTGTTGCACTCCTTTAGGTTTGCCTGTGGTTCCTGAAGTGTAAAGTATGAAAAGTGGATCAGTTGATTCCATCGGTTCTGGTGGAACGTAAGCGCTGGCTTCAACCTTGGCGATTGCATCGTGATAATAGACGTCGCGTCCTTCTTTCATTGGAACTTGCTGTCCAGTCCTCTTTACAACAATCACTTTTTCGACTGTCGGTGTGTTTGCCAACGCACGGTCTGCCGTGTCCTTCAGTGTGACGGTTTTTCCGCGTCTGTAGGCTCCATCCGCTGTTATGAGTATTTTGGCTTGGCAGTCGTTTATCCTGTCTCCGAGTGCTTCTGCGCTGAACCCTGAAAAGACCACAGTGTGGACTCCGCCAACTCTTGCTGTTGCAAGCAGCGTAATTGGCAATTCCGGGATCATTGGCAAGTATACTGCTACTCGGTCTCCTTTCTTGAGCCCGAAGTCCTTGAAGACTTTTGCAAGCTTGTTCACTTCTCTGAAAAGCTGATAGTAAGTATAAGTGCGGACTTCGCCGAGTTCACTTTCCCAAATGTAAGCAAGCTTGTTCTTTCTTGGGGTCACTATGTGTCTGTCCAAAGCGTTGTAGGTTATGTTCAGCAGTCCACCTTTGAACCACTTGTAGAAGGGCGGGTTTGAGTCGTCCAAAACCTTGTCCCATGTTCGGAACCAGTCGATAGCTTTTGCCTTTTCGGCCCAGAATTCCTGCGGGTTCTTTAGGGATCTCTCCCATTCTTCCTTGAGCTTTTTTCCGGGCATAACCCTGTCGTTGAATGGTAAACTGGCTTCTGACATTCTTTAACCTTCTTTGGATTTTTGTGGAAGAACCTTCTTTCAGCAATATAAACGTTTTTAATGAAAATAAAAAGGGTGAAGGCCTCTACTTGTTCATTGGGCCTATGGGCAGGACAGTTTTTCCATGAGCCTCATTGAGCACTTCAGCTAAGCCTAAGTATACCGCGCTGAGCCCGCATATGACTCCTTCGTAGCCTGTTATTTTGAGTAGCGTTGTATTCCCAGTCAATTCTGAGGCTGTAAGGAGGAAGAACAGAATTGCTAAGCTCATGAAGACAAATTGTATAGCCCTGTTTGCCTTCAATGTTCCAAAGAACATCACAAATGTGAACAAGCCCCACATGATAAAATAGGCAGCCATAGCCTGTGTATCAGCAAACGAGTTCGTAACTCCTGAGACTAGATTAGGTAGCATTATCAAGCCGACGAGAGACCACCAGAAGAAGCCATAGGATGAAAATGCAACGGTGCCGAACGTGTTGCCCTTCTTAAATTCCATTGCGCCTGCTATGATTTGGGCTAATCCGCCATACGCCAAACCCATTGCCAAGATCATACTAAGAGAAGAATAGAAACCTGCATTGCTGAGATTTAACAGGACAGTTGTCATGCCAAAGGCTAGTAGCCCAAGTGGTGCTGGATTTGCCGTTTTTTCGCTCATTTCTCTTCATTCCCTTAATCTTTATTGTTTAACGCTCTTTTCAAAGCAGTTTGAATTTAAGTTTTTCCAATGCTATGTCTTTCTTCTCTTGCTTGCGAAGTATTTTCCAACTTCTAGCGAACAGAATGTTATTGCCGTGAAAAGTATGGCATAGAACCAGTCCATGAGTTGCGGCGAGGTTACACCGAACAGGCTTTGGAGACTTGGCGTGTAAAGTACTAGAAGTTGAAGACCGAATGATGAAAGTACTGCGTACCACAGGAACTTGTTTTTGAAAATGCCCACTTTGAAGACCGAGTACTTCAATGATCGCGCCGAGATGGCGTTTGCCAGTTCCATTAATATCATTGCTGTGAGCAATTGTGTCCTCGCTTCAAGCAGTTGCGTAGGGCCTTCCCACGGTTGGTACATGAAATATCCGTATAGCAACAGCGCACTCATCAGAATCGGCATCGCTGTCAAGTAGAGCTTGACATCAGTTGTCCATACGCTCTCATTCGGGTCGCGAGGTTTCCTTTCCATCAAATCTGGGTCGCCAGGATCTATTCCTAGCGCAATGGCGGGTAGGCCATCAGTCGTTAAGTTTACCCACAGCAATTGTGTGGCGACTAGGGCCACGGCAGCAGAGAGTTTTGGTGTGTTTCCTGACTCGTAGGTTCCGCCTGCTAGGTACGGTACAGCAATCATTGCCACAAACATTACGATGATTTCCATAACGTTGCAGCGTAGCAGGTATGTTAGGTACTTTTTGATGTTTCCATATATCTCTCGGCCTTCCTTGACAGCCTTGACGATCGATGCAAAATTATCGTCAGTCAATACCATGTCTGATGCTTCTTTCGTGACTTCGGTGCCCGTTATCCCCATTGCGACGCCTATGTCTGACATCTTCAGTGCTGGAGCGTCGTTCACTCCGTCGCCAGTCATTGCTACAACCTGTCCTTTGGCTTTCCAAGCCTTCACGATCCTCATTTTGTGCTCAGGAGAGACTCGTGCATAAATGACGATGTTTTCAACTATTTCTGTTAGCTTCTCATCGCTTATCTCGTCTAGTTCTTCACCTATGAGGACTTTGCCTTGTGTGTCGTCTTCGCCGAGGAGATCGAGTTCTTTGGCCACGGCGGTTGCTGTGAGCTTGTGGTCGCCAGTGACCATAACTACTTTGATTCCTGCTTTCTTGCAAAGGTAGATTGCATCCTTGACTTCTTCTCGAGGAGGATCTATCATTCCCATTATGCCTACGAAGATCATGTCTTTTTCGATTTTCCCGTCGAAGGCTACGGTTGATTCTGAAAGCTCTTTGAATGCAAAGCCAAGGGTTCTCAGTGCTTGAATTGCCATGACTTCAGCGACTTTCAGCAATTCTGTTTTCTCTTCTTCGGTCATCTCTCGGACTCTGCCCCTTGCATATATTCTGTTGCATTTGGCTAGGACTATCTCAGGGGCCCCTTTCATGAAAGCCATTTTCCTCTTCCCGGAGGCAAGATGGATCGTTGTCATGCGTTTTCTTTCTGATGAGAATGGAACCTCGCCTATTCGAGGCATTTCCTTTTCAAGTTCTTCTTTCCACATTCCAGCTTTGGCTGCTGCAACAACTAGCGCTCCCTCTGTAGGATCGCCTTTGATGGTCCATCTTTCTGTTTGGGTTTCTCTCTCCAGTTTGGCATCGTTGCATAGCGCTGCAATTTTCAGAAGTGTTCGGAGATCCTTGTCTTTTGAGTCGATTTTCTTGTCTTCTGATAGAAACTCTCCTTCAGGTTCATAACCGATTCCAGCAACTTTGAGCATATGATCGTTAACGTACATTCTTTGAACGGTCATTTCGCCCTTTGTCATTGTCCCAGTCTTGTCTGAGCATATGACGCTCGTGCATCCTAATGCTTCAACAGCCGGTAGTTTTCTGACTACAGTGTTCACCTTGGCCATTCGGTACATGCCAACCGCAAGGGAGCCTGTCACGATGGCTGGCAATGCTTCTGGAACTGCCGCGACGGCGAGGCTTATTCCCCAAAGGATCATATCGGGGATGTTTCGCCCTTCTAGTATGCCGAGGACTGCCACCGTCAAGCAAACCCCAATGGAGAGAATTCCGATCCATTTTCCAACCGACGTCATTCTCTTCTCAAGAGGTGTTACTTCCTCTTTCGTGACTTGCACCATTTTGGCTATTTTGCCAAACTCGGTGCTCATACCAGTCCCGGTCGTGATTGCTTTTCCACGCCCATAGACCACAACTGTTCCTGTAAACACCATGTTTCGTCTATCATTGATTGGGGCACGCTCCGATATTGTGAGGATATCCTTGTTAACCGGTGAGGATTCACCTGTTAGCGAGGCTTCGTCCACTTTCAGGTTGAAGACTTCTAAGAGCCGCGCATCCGCCGACACTTTGTCACCGGTGTAAAGCAGCATGATGTCGCCTGGAACGATCTGGTTTGCTTGAATCTTGACCTCTTTTCCGTCGCGTACGACGATAGCTGTGGGTGCCGTCATCTTTTTCAAGGCTTCCAAAGCTTTCTCGGAGCGGTATTCCTCGATGAATCCAAGAATTGCACAAGCAAAAACGATGGCGATTATTACGATTGCATCTGTGATTTCGCCTAGGTAGATCGAAAGTCCTGTTGCAATCAGCAATATTACGATTAGCAGGTCTTCAAACTGTTTTATGAACATCTTGGCTGCTGATGTTCTTCTTTCTTTCCGCAATTCGTTTGGTCCATATTGTTGGCGTCTTTTTTGTGCTTCTTCTTGGCTCAAGCCAGCTTCAGTTGTGTTCAATTCCTTCATCGTTTCTTTGATATCCATAGCATGCCAAGATTTCGACATTGCATGTTTTCCTTCCTAACATATTCTTGGAATAGGGTCGCCCACAGGTCTGGCAATTATCCGCTTGCCTCCGACAACCGTTTGCATCGCCACACCTGAAAACTCTGTGGATGCTTCACCGATGATTTCAGCATCTTTCCCTTCCTCGGTTGTTTTCAAGAGCTTCAAGATATCCTTGGCTTTTTCCTCCACAACTCCAAGAATGATTTTTCCTTCATTTCCAACTTCAAACGGGTCTAAACCCAGCATTTCGCAGGCGGCACGGACATCCTCCCTGATCGGAACCTTATTCTCATGGAGCAGTATGCCCACTTTGGATTTTTCGCTAAACTCATTCAAAGCGTCAGCCAAACCGCCACGGGTCGGATCTTTAATCGACACTATTCCGCCGACTTCACCGAGTAAACGTTGAACTAGGCGATTCAGAGGTCTAACATCTGATTCTATGCCGCTTCCAAAGCTCATGCCTTCCTGTGCAGACAAGACAGCCAATCCATGGTCGCCGATCGTGCCTGACAGAACTATCTTGTCGCCCCTTCTGACGTTCGAGTCTAGGGTCCAGCGCGATGTAGAACTCTTCCTGAACTCCTTCACAACCTCAAAGTTCCTATCCAAAGCCGCTGTCCTTCTGCCAATACCTGACATATTTATGATGCAACCGCCTAGGTTTCCTTTCTCAACAACCTTGGTGTCGCCTGTAACTATGCTGACGCCAGCTTCTTTGCATGTTTCTCGTATGCTGGCTAGGATTCTTTCAAAGTCTGATATGGTTAGACCTTCTTCCAAGACGAAACCACAAGCTAAAGCATAGGGTTCAGCACCCACAGAGGCAATATCGTTGACTGTGCCTGATACTGCAAGACGCCCGATGTCGCCACCTGGAAAGAAGATGGGTTTGACGACATGGGAATCACTTTTCAAGGCTATCTCGCCAACAACGGCCGCGTCGTCCATTGCTTCGAGCGGAACTTCAGCGTTGCCCATTCCGCCAAAATATCTCACAACATAGTTCTCGATCAAATCGCGCATTACTGTTCCGCCGGCACCGTGAAGCATGGTTATGCGTCCATTCTTCGAAGCCAACTTCGACAAATACCTCAAATCCAACCAATGCTTGTGAGCTAGAAATAAAGACATCGCAAGAATCTGATGCTTTCTTCTCATAGCCTTGCATTCAAAACCTCATTGCTTAAAGTTTGAGTGTAACTGGCGACGCCAATCATCGAAGATATTAAATAGTCTTTCGAACGCCTTGTCGTTTATTAACAGATTCTGCTAGGAGGTGTGATACAATTTGAATAGCAAGACAACTGGGATGGCCCTAGGCGGAGTGCTGATTATTATAGCCATAATCGTTTTCGTTGTACAACACTTCGGGAATTACAACCTGTACGGAGACGTGGCGAACAAATGGTACTTCTATGGTCTCGTCGGTCTCATCGGCCTGATCGGTTTGGCCTTAATAGGTTGGGCTTACCTCAAGAAGTAAACAGCACTACCTCCTTTTCTTTTTCATTTCAGTCTACGATCAGCGGGCGATCACACAAGCAAAAAGTCAACGTCGCAATATCGGTATGGTGAGCTTTGCTTTTTTCCACGATCGCAAAGCTAGAGTATCTTGGCGCCGGGAATGGGATTTGAACCCATGCGGACCCGAGGGTCCACAGGCTCTCAAGGCCTGCGCATTATCCGCTCTGCCATCCCGGCATCGATGGCAAGCTCATTAGTTCGCACCATCTTAAAATGTTTACTCGCTTGTCTTTTCAGATGAGTTCTTATCTTTTTCGAAGGATGTTTTGGCTTTATTGTACTACTGTAACGGTTACTAGTCACTATTGGTGACTGCATGATGTGAGTTGCCTTTTAAACAGTCAATATCCAAGCTAGTGCCTGTCAAGGAAGGATACGATTGACTATAATGGAAAGTCTGAGGCGCGAGTTCTCGTTCGTGAAGGGCAACTATGCAATCATACTAACCAGCTGGATTTTGATCGATTTCGCCTCTGAACTTCCCGGAACTTACTATGCGCTTTATGTTCTTCAGCTGGGAGCGACGGAGACAATTCTGGGGTTGATTGCGCTTTCAGGTTTCATAGCTCTAGCGTCTATGCAGTTTCCAGGCGGCTACTTAGCTGACAAGTTTGGCAGGAAATGGCTTGTTTCTTCCATGACTTTCGGTGTGGCGCTTTCGTTCATTCTCTACGCGATAGCCCCTTCATGGCATCTGATACTCATCGGTGTAGTGCTGATGAACCTGTTCAACTCGATATATCAGCCTGCGCTGATGGCGATCGTTGCAGATTCACTGTCTCCTGAAAACAGAGGAATGGGTTTCAGCATTATCATGTTGATAACAAGCACTTCCACTACTCCTGGACCCCTCGTAGCGGCGCTGTTTTACAAGCAGTTTGGCTTGGTTCAAGGGATGAGAATAGCCTATGGCGTCGTAGTTGGCTTGTTCTTGGCTGCGGCTCTTATGAGACTTCGGTTAAAAGAGACGTTCATCAACGTTCAGAAGCCCACCATAATGGAGGTTCTGCGCTCCTATCCAACTGCTTTGAAAGAGAGTTTCAGTGTCTGGAGTAAGGTTCCTCGCTCAATGTTCCACCTGTTTCTTTCGAACACGATCATGATGTTCGGCGTTTCTGCAGTGCAGGTGTATCTTGTGGTATACGCGGTTCAAGAGCTTCTCATAGATAAAGCCGTGTGGCCTCTCATATTGACAGTTTTGCCCATAACAATGATAGCTCTATCAATTCCGATTGGAAAGATAGTGGACAAGACGAACAGAAAGATACCCCTTCTGGCCGCTTACTTGTGTTTTGGTTTTGCATTATGGCTTTTCTTGAATGGAGATGTTCCAAGACTCTTCGTCTCATTAGCGCTGATTGGTTTCGGTCAAGTCTTGATGAATACAGCTTCGAGCGCTTTGCAGACAGATTTGACTCCGAAGGAGCATCGTGGAAAAGTCAATGGTTTCTCAAGTTTTGTCGGCTACATAGTCATGGCATTTGGCAGCTTCATAGGGGGCGTGCTATACGATCACGTCTCTCCTCAGACGCCTTTCTATCTTGCAATGGTCTTCATTGTTCCTTCCTTGATTCTAACACTGATAAGAGTTCATGAGCCCAAGAAAAGGGAAGAATAGGCTGAAGCTTCTTCCTTGCAAGTTCCTGGATTGCCTAAAAAGGCAAGTTTACAGCGGATGACGATCTGAACCCTGAAATGGAAACCTCTTTGGCGCAAGCTGTGTTAGATCACGCGAACAAAATAGCGAATGGGCTTCTAAAAAGATACCGTGGCTCTAGCAGAACATCAAGTTTCAGAAAACTGGCATTGGAAGCAGCTTTGAGATCGGCCTAGAGCCACCTATACTCAGATAGCTATATGTGCTAAATGCTAATGTTGATATTGAGATATGACGTTCTGTGGTTTTCGGGGTGGATTAGGACGAGCAAACGTACAGAAAACTGGATCACGTGCCTAATAACTGGACTAGACAAGCATGTCGATGAGAAAACGCGACTCAAGGTGCTGGAGCAATGTGGACGACAGTGTCAATCCCAAAGCTTCATCAAAAAGGCCAGAGACATCTTTCAAGAATCGAAAAACACTGACGAATTCTTGGAAAAACTGGGACAAATGTACAAGCATCTTCATAGAGAAGGAGACAAAGTCTACATTATTTACCCCAAATGCTACTGCTCGCAAGTCAACAAGATTCCAAAAGGAAAGCTGTCAGCTACATACTGCAACTGCTCTCGCGGATGGGTTAAAGCATTGTTCGAAGGAGCCACGGGAAAACCAGTTGAAGTAGTAATGGAAGAATCCATCATCAAAGGAGACCGACAGTGCAAATTCAGAATAGCTTTGTGAATGGCCTGTGTATGAAGACGTCTCTCGACCATATGTGGAAGAAATATATGCTTCATCGATAAGAACAGGGCATTCAGATCATTCAGCCAAATTTAGCTGGTTCCATAATTCGCTCTGACTTGGCGTAGCCCAAAAGCTTTAACGTGCATGCCTGACAATTGAAACAATCCTGTTGTGAGCCATCTACTGGAGCATTGATGAAGAATGCCCTATCACGTTTACATCATTTTATGCGAAGATGGCAGTTTCTACACGGGGTATACCAAGAACGTGGATTCACGGTTGAGGCTTCACTTCAATGGCAGAGGTGCTCGATATACAAGAATGCATAAACCAAAGAAGCTTGTGTACACTGAGAGATTCAGTTCTAGAGCTGAAGCCATGAGAAGAGAGAGAAGTGTCAAGACGATGAGCCGCAGGCAGAAACTGGAACTGGTTGACTCGAGTCACACCTGAGACAAACGTGTGGCAAGTGATGAGTGAATTGAAGCTCATCGGTCAGGGGCCTCTTAAGAAATTCAGAAACAGAAAAAGAGGGGAAATGAGCGAAGCCCCTCGGCAAAAATAGTATGACTAAACTCTAGAGAATGGTAGCCCGGGAGTTACCGTTCCCAGACTGTAATTTATACCAAAATTCCCCTTTTTGACAACTGATGACGCGAACTCTTGTTGTAATGAGGTCACTGGAATCTGAACCTGGGACAGGCGGAGATATCTCCCGAAGAAGCACTATACTAAGGGTGACTTCCAACACCACCATGGGCCAAGGCATCTTATTAACGTTTATGGGAGATGTCTCCCAAACCCCCTTTTTTCTGTTTCCCAGCAGCCCAGAAACCCTATGAGTACTTTTGTGCATGTCACTAGCGCCCTTGGGCCCTTGGCATGAAACTACTCTTTAAACGTCTTATGCCTAGGCTTTCATCTGGGTTTGCCGAGCCATGTCTTCCGCGCGTGAAACCTTCGTTCTAAGAATCTTTCTTTCCAGAACGCTTTGCCTTGACTAGCTTGATTTCCAAGATACCGTTCCTAAACTTTGTTTCAGCTGGGGCTTTTTTGACAAATGTCGGAAGTTTTACTTCTTTGTAGTATTTTCTTGCAGAAGTGTCAGTCCTTATCGTTAAGAGATCGTTCTCAACTTCCAGTTTTACCTTGCTTTCTTCTACGCCAGGTAGCTCAGCCATGACATTTACGAAATCTCCATCTTCAAAGACATCAACCATTGGTTCTCTCTCCTTTATTGATGCGGGAGGAATCTGTGTAGGAGCAGAAGAAATCTTGTTCTGAGGTTTACTTATCTTTATTCTGTGTGCCACATCTGCTGCAGGCCCTTTTATCGGACGAGAAGTTACGCGGAAGCTGACTTCCCCTGTTTTTCCAAGTTCGATTCTTTTTTGATATGTCTGAGATTTTTCCGCCAGTTTGGTTAAGTCATTGATCAGTCCAACCAATCCTTGACCTTTCGGTTTTCCACCTTGGCTCTTCTCCGAAGCGCCAAAAATGCCGAACCCAACATCAAGCAGACCTGAGACATTCTCGACCATCTTGCCCAGCTCTCCTTCACCAGCTTTCTCTTTTTCTCGGATTTGAGCTCCCATCTTTTCCACTCTTTCTTTCAATTGTTCAATTTCTTCTCCTTTTTGCCTAATCTCGGCCCTAAGTGCTTCCAAGTTTTTTTTCGCTTCAGTTTCTTTCTCTTTCTCCTTTTCAGTCGTTTTTTCACCTCCTCTGTTCGGTAGCTGCTTGCAGTTCTTCCAGTAGGGCTAGGTAATCTTCCGGAGTAGCAAAATATCTCGCCTCAAGCGGCGGGCTCTTTTCCGAAGCAATTTTCACACCATCAATCCCATACTTCTCCAAAACGGCCTTTGCGAGCGGGTAACCTAAGTAATACGAGAGTCCTTTGATTATCTGGGAACATTTGAAGAGTTCTTTGACTAGGTTGTCTGCATTTATTTCTTGGCTTTGGCATCCTTCGCATTGCAGGTGCATTTCGGCTTTTTTTGCGCTTTCTGTGCTTCTTCTGCTTTCGAGGGCAAAGAGAAGCTTTACACATTTTGCATGCCCTATCAGCAGTTCTTTTTCTAGCGACGCCGTGTCTGATGCATATCCTGTGTTGCGCAGGGTTCGGAGAGCTATCGCCTCGCAGCACCCTTCTTTGAAGACGCTTTTGAAAACGGTATCTATGTACATGTCCAAATATTCATGGAAAATCTTTTTGTTGTTAGCTCTTTTGGCTTCGACGTATTTCTTGATGAGAGCTTGGGTGGATACTTCAGGAGGCTTCGAAAGATAAGTGGATAGAAGTTTCTCCGATAGCTCGTGTGTGCATATGGGAATTACTCTTTCTGGGTAGTTTGCTATGACATTTTCATTTATGTACAGAATCTCGTCTTTCGGGTTATAGAAAGCGAAGTTTTCGAAAAATCCTTCTACCTGGTTCTTTGAAAGGCTGACGGAGATCTGTTTCATGTGGTCGTTGCTGTACACTACGCCGCTTTCCTTGAGATCGCTCCACATGCGTTTGGCTAATTGCTTAAGGAGTTCGGGTTGCTTCATTATCTTAATGTCTCTGAAGTACGCGAAATCGACGCCGAATAATTCTACCATTTTTACGTGGATTTTCTGGAGTGTTTGACTGATCCATTCTTTTGTAGATTCTATATCTCCTTGAGATTTCAAACCTTGAATTTCTTTAGCCGTCAGTGTTTTCATAAGAAGGGTTCTTCCTGATTCGTGTCAACTGATTTTTTGCGTTCCTTCGTTTTCTTGATTGCTTCTTGGAAGTCCTCCATAGTCACTTCAAGCTTGGAGTGTTTTCGTTTGTCTTCATCATGTTCTGTGTTATTGCATATGTATCTTCTAATGGCCAGCATTACGGCCTCTCTGCAGGTCCCTTCTATGTCAGCCCCCGTATATCCTTCGGTTTCTGCAACCAATTTCTCGAGAGAAACGCTCTTGGCGAGAGAACTCCTCTTGGTGTATATCCTGAAGATTTCCGCTCTCGCTCTTTCGTCTGGGGTTGGGATTGAAAGAAGATAGTCAAATCTTCCCGCTCTCAGCAGTGCTGGGTCAATTAGATCCATTCGGTTTGTTGCGGCTAAAATAATGACTCCGTGAAGTTCCTCCAGCCCGTCCATTTCGGTTAGAAGTTGGCTTATTACTCTCTCTGAAACATGCGAGTCTGTAATTCCGCTTCCACGTCTAGGCGTCATAGAGTCTATTTCATCAAAGAAGATTATGCACGGTGCGGTTTGTTTTGCTTTCCGAAAGGTTTCCCTTATGCCTTTCTCCGACTCGCCCACGAATTTGCTCATGAGCGAGGGCCCCTTAACGTGAATGAAGTTAGCCTCGCTTTCCTTTGCCACGGCTTTGGCTAATAGAGTTTTTCCAGCTCCTGGAGGCCCGTATAACAATATGCCTTTCGGGGGCTTCGCCCCCATTTTTTCAAAGATGTCAGCGTATTTCAATGGCCATTCAATGGCTTCCATTAGGGTTTGTTTCACTTCTTCTAGCCCTCCAACGTCGCTCCATCCGACGTTAGGTGTTTCGATCAATACTTCCCTTAGGGCGGAGGGCTCTACAAAACGCAGGGCGTCCAGAAAATCTTCCATCGTTACTACAAGTTTGTTAAGAACTTCTGTCGGGATAAACTCTGCTTCGAAGTCAATCTCGGGCAGAACTCTCCGCAAGGCTTTCATGGCTGCCTCTTTGCATAATCCTGATATGTCAGCACCAGTGAAGCCATGAGTCAGGTCGCCGAGTCTTCGCAGGTTTACGTCTTCGGTTAGCGGCATACCCCTCGTGTGAATTTGAAGAATCTCGAATCGTCCTTCCCTGTTGGGTATCCCTATTTCTATTTCCCGGTCGAATCTCCCTGATCTTCTAAGAGCTGGGTCAATGGCATTAGGTCGATTGGTCGCTCCAATAACCATCACTTGTCCTCTAGGTTCTAGTCCATCCATCAGAGCTAGCAGTTGGGAAACTACTCTCTTTTCAACTTCTCCCGTAACCTCTTCTCTCTTGGGTGCTATGGCATCGATTTCGTCAATGAATATGATGCACGGCTTATTTTGCGCGGCTTCATTGAAGATTTCTCTCAGGTGGGCCTCAGATTCTCCGTAATATTTACCGTGGATTTCGGCGCCGCTGAGGCTGATACAAGTTGCGAAAGTTTCGTTCGCGACGGCTTTTGCAATGAGGGTTTTTCCTGTGCCTGGTGGACCGTGTAGCAAGACGCCTTTGGGTGGTTCTATACCTAGTCGGTCAAAGACCTCTGGGTGTCGAAGTGGAAGCTCTATCATCTCTCTTATTCTCTGAGTCTGTTCGCGGAGGCCGCCAATGTCTTCGTATGTGACGGCTGCCCTTCTCCCTGTTTCCGTGGCCTTTTCTTGTATCATTATTTTCGTGGTAGGGTAGACTATGACAGCCATATTCTTCGGTTTCAATTGTGCTACGACGAAGGAGGCACTTGTCCCGAGAAAGCTAAGTCTGACTTGGTCTCCTTCGGTCAGTGGCAAGCCTTCTAAAAGCTTCTTCGCATGCTCTTCGTACGTTTTCTCTCTAGGCCAAGACCGAGTTTTGTCTAAAGGTGCGAGAACAACGGTTTCGGCTTTTTCAGCAACAACCTTCTCGATGTGAACCTTGTCGTCAATTCCAATAAGTGCGTTGTTTCTGGCTATCCCGTCGATCTGGATGATACCTTTTCCACGGTTTTCCGGGTATGCTGGCATAACCTTGGCAGCGGTTCTTTTCTTTCCAGTAATTATGATAACGTCCCCTGTTTCAGCGTTGATTTTCGCTAGGTCTTTAGGGTCGACTCTAGCTATACCCCTGCCGAAGTCTCTTTGCGCGGCTTCGGCCACACGAAGTGTTAAGATATTCGATTTTTGTGTGTGTTCTGTCATGCGCCCACCCTTCTTCAATTGGACGTAACTAATTCTTAGTTTATATCAAATGTGCCAATGCATAAATATTAGTACTGTCTTGGTTACGCTTTTTCGCACAGTTTTTTCAATCTAAGCTGCAGAATGTTGTTTCTGTAGGTTAACTCAGCTGCGTCTTTAATGATGCGGGTTGGAAGTCTGACTATCTTAAGATACTTCTTCGCTGCATTCTCCGCCGTTATGGTTACAGAGTCTTCATCTGCCTTTATATTCACGTCTTTCTCATCTACGCCAGGTAGCTCTGCCAAAACCGTCAAGTAGTTTTCTTCTTCAAAAACGTCGATTGTTGGCTGTCTCTCGTTTGTCAAACTGGGTATATGATGAAGTAACGCGAAACCTTGTGTTGCGCTTGGTCTTTTCAGTCTTCTTGCGGCATTGAAAGAGCCTCTCAATGTCATCGTATTAGAGGAAACTGCTTTCCTTGTGGCGTGCGTCTGAGGGACATAGGCTTGTTCAAAGCGAACGAAGTGTCTGCAACCTTGGCAATTGCCTATGTTGACTCTGTCTCTTTTGGTGCTCTTAATCGAGGGACAGAAAACCCATTCAGCTCCCACGATACCTCTAACCAAGAGCTTGTTCTTTCCTCTTCCCAGAGTTGCTTTACAAGTCAGCCACATTTAACATTCACGTGCGATAGGTATAGATATCTGGGAGAATGTGTATAAGCCATATTTCACAATTTGGAATATTCCGTGTGGTGTAGTGCAGTTCTGTGTCGTTTTTCGATACGAAGCCAGTTACGTTCCATTGAATATATCTTAAATAGTAAGACAGTATAAATGGTCGGAAAGAGGCTTAAAAAATGAGCGATTTCGAAAAGCTAGGCAAATACGCATTCATGGCATGCATCATGATAGCAGTAGTCGCTGGAGCAGCTTCTGTCTTCGTAAGTTTTAGTACCGCATGGGTCGCGTTGGTATTAGTCGTTCTCGGCCTGTTTGTGGGCGTCACTGCTGTTACTGAGAAAGAAGTCACACCGTTTCTGCTGGCTGCAATAGCCTTGACAGTTGCAAGTTCAGGTGGCTGGTTCTTGATTATCAATGGCGCGGTGGCTAACCTTGGAACGTTTATCAATGGCACCCTATACAACATCGCATACTTTGTAGCTCCAGCTACAATCATACTGGCAACAAAGACGGTCTACGAACTAGCAAAAAAGAAATAGACTCAATATCTTCCTTTTTTTGTGAAGAATTAGTTTCACAATTTAGATTCTGGTTGAACCGAAGAATTGATTTGGCTTTTTCCAATGCTTCTCATGTGTGCCTGGTAGACTCTCATTGCTTTGTTCCTTGATTTGATGCTTCTGCCCAACGCAAATAGAAACAACAATACAACTGAAAAACTCGGAACAGCAAATGAGTTGAAATCAGTCTTCAAGAAATCGAGTCCAATCTTGAAATTCCACATTACGAGGAGTATGAAGCACATGAACAACGCTAGGTTTCGCCTATGTTTGAAGTTAAACATGTTGTTCTTCCACATTTTGCAGTAGCGCTCAAGTTCGTCGCAATGATCGCAGTTATTGTTGAAAGCGCAATATTCGCCAAAACATCGCTTGTCCATTGTTCGCTCACACTTTTGAACAACTCATTTTTGCGTTAAAACCTATGTTCCCAAAACCGCTAATTATCCACTTGGGAATATCCTTCTAATGTGTCAAAAAGTTCAAATGATTTTGCTCGGATTTGTAATATGATGTAAACTGCAATTTGGTCAGCAAATATCGACCTTCGATACGAAGCCAGTTACGTTCCATTGAATATATCTTAAATAGTACTATTCACTACTTGGGTTATCGTATAACATAAAAAGGTGAAAAAAAATGGTTGGAAAAACTCCTGACTCAACTAGTTTGGCTGAAGTTCTTGATAGAGTGCTTGACAAAGGAATCGTCATTGACCTTTGGGCTAGAGTCTCACCAGTAGGCATCGAACTCTTGACCATAGAGGCTAGAGTGGTAGTTGCCTCAGTAGACACCTTCCTACACTACGCCGAAGAGATCACGAAGATAGAACAAGCAGCCATCGGAGTACCTGCTACCGCATAAGACCAAGGACAGCAAGCGGCCCATATAGGAGAGAAAAAAATGTCTAAAAAAGAAGAAAAAGCGGCAAAACATGTGCAAGCGGTTGCTGAGACCGCAAAAAAGGCACCTGTGAGAAAGCACATTCAGGGGGCCGCCATGCCAGTGAAAAAGCCAAAAGAGACCCCTGCTTCAACAGTCAGAGGCAAGATTGAGGCAATCCAAAGAGAAATAGAAGCAACTCAAATCAAAAGAGGGGCCATTGAAGAAGGCGTTGCTGGAATTCAAGCTGGCATACGAACTATGGAAGCAAGCATAGGCAAGCAGATCGACAAATACCAAGACGCTATCGGTAACTTCTATGCAAGTGTTGGAGACTTCAATAACTGTATCCTTGCGCAGTCGAAGGAAAACGAAAAAGCTGCCGCAGCCATCTATTCTGGCACACGAGACATCCAAGCAGGCATAGAAGCCATGCGGTCAAATATTGAAGACAAGATAAGGGAAAATGCAGGGTACGCGAAGAACTTCTACGGGTAAATACACCCTCCCTTTTTTTCAATTCGCCAAGCTTATGTTAGACTCATGATTTGGAGGTGACAAAAATCACCATTATGAGACCAAAAACCCAATTGCGCGCTCAAGAAAGAGAAAGAAAGCAAAAGTGGTACATGCAAGTCATGGGAAGACTGCAACACCTTTCTGTAGCTATGCGTCCACAAGCGATTCGCGCCTTATGGGTAAGAGATGTTGTTAAAAAAGAAGAGGAAGAATAACCGTCCGCAAAAGGACCTCTCCTTTCTATTTCTCAGTTCCGATGTTTAATACACGGATAATCTTGGTTTGGATTTCTGCATCAAATGCGTCTTCAATCTTAAAGCTGTAGCCATCATTTGTTTGTGTTCCAAAGGTTTACGATTTCTGACACAAAATTCGTATCAATCTCTTGAATATTGCTTAAGTAAACATACCTCAGATTCTTCTTCACAAAGAGTGTGGTTCTGAAAGATGAAATACACCCCCGCACATAAAAGAGAAGTTAGAGGAAAGAGAATTCATGAGACAGCTGAAGAAAGACTTTCAAAACAGAAAAGTGAAGAACATACTGTAGAACTTTTGGTCGAAAGCGTGAAAACAGAATTTCTAGTGCCGACGGTTGAAAATTTTGTTGAAACAGAGCATGTTAAGAAGCTGAAAGATAGAGTCAAACTTTGGGTTAACGCAGGATGCCCCCCTCACATTGTAGGACCAACAGGTTGCGGAAAAACAACACTGGCAATGGAAGTCGCAAAGGAGTTGGGAAGACCCACTGTGTGGATCAACGGTGACGAACAAATGACAACAACAGATTTGATCGGAGGATACTCAGAAATGGAAGCCGAAAGCGTGAGAGACAAATATATTCACAACGTCATGATAGCGAGAGATAGGACAAAATTCTCATGGGTAGACAACCCCTTGACCCTAGCGTGTAAATACGGCTACACACTCGTCTACAATGAGTTCTCCAGATCCAAACCGGAAGCTAACAACGTCCTTCTTTCAGTGCTAGAAGAGAAGATTCTCGAACTCCCGACAATGTTTGGAGATAAAAGATACGTCAAGGTCCATCCGGATTTCGCGATAATCTTAACAAGCAACTGCATAGAATATGCAGGAATACACAAACCTCAGGACGCCTTACTTGACAGGATGATAGACATTTACATGGACTACTACGACTATGATACTGAATTAAAGATTGCCCAAGTTCACACCCACTTGCCATTTTGTGAAGCAGAAAAAGTGGTAAAAGCTGTTAGAGCAATCAGAGAAAAGATGCCTGAGCCTTACAAGCCAGGCACTAGAGCAGAGATAATGATCTGCCAAGGACTGAAAGCATTGGGACGCAACCGCTCAAAAGAAAGCATTGAACAAATATACATGGATGTTCTTGCCACAAAAGTAGGCGACCAAAGAGAACTATTGAAGAAAAGTGATCTCATACAGAGTGTAATCAAAGAATCCCATGGAGATTCTCAGAATGAAAACGCGTAACGATGCGGCTCAGGATGGAGACAAGCAATTTCAAGCTTGGGAATTAGCTCCGCATTCTTGTCCCTTAGGGGAAGTGTGGAATGATGGCAAAGAAAACTAGCGTGTCAATAGAAGAGATCACCGGTCTGGCATTTGCCATGGCAAAGAAGTACCTACGTAAAGAACCAGAAGCCATCATAAGTGTCAAAGAACTAGAAGGAGAATGGAGAATAACTGTTGAAGCGTTAGAGAGAAGATCCATACCAGACTCGCAGGATATTCTGGGAAGATACGATTTTAAACTCAACAAGAACGGCGCGTTAATCGGCTGGACACAGACGGTCATCAGAAGACGATGTGACATAATATCATCCTCTGAAACCGAGACAGAAACTAGTTAAGGGATGCAATTATGGGAAGAGGAAGCTCATGGCAGAGAAGTCTAAATAGCTACTTCCACTCGATGAGACCAAAATCCCCCCGTGACCTGGAATCAAGACGGAGAACCGAGGGAAGTATGAAACTTCAAAAAGATCACGCCATGCAACATTCTAAAAGAAACTCCGAAATAGTAATTGAAACGACAAGAAGCGTGGATTTGCTGGAGAGAAGAAGTGTAGCTGAAGACTTCGCAAGGACGGCGAGAAGGGACACAAGGACAGCGGAACTCAACAGAAAAACAGAGAGATACAGGTAACTATTCTGGACCAGACAATTGTTATTGTTAAGATGAGAAGTATGGAATCGGTCAATTTGAAGCCACGGCCTAATGCAAGTCTTGAAAGTTTAGACCATACCCTCCATCTATACACATCGAAAGTGGATAAATACGAGATTCAAAGAGCTTTTTTGGTTTTCATGAGAGAAGATGAAAGGGTAGCATACGTAACTAGAGACGATCCTACATCACTTATCAAAGAGTTCAAGTCCATGAATGTTGAGTTAGGAATCATCAAACCAGAAGGACTCAGAGATCTTGAAAACAAAGGAAACTGCAAGCTACGCATAATCATAGACGCTGGATCAATGCTTGACCAAGAAGACCAAGAAGTTAGAGAAAGGGAACACTACATAAACGAGCTGGCCAAGAAGCAGCCTCTGCGTTGTTTGTGCACATATGACGTTGCCAGACTTGATCCCGACACAATTAGACAATTTGCAGCATACCACAATCACCTTCAACTGACAACAAACGACATAACAATGCTGTCTGGAAATTTCGTTGACAAATCTAGGTTATCATACGACTCCGTCGAAAAAATGGTGAAAGACAATCTTGAGACCATAATCCTTGCCCTTCTTCAAAGGAAAACCATGTGTGGAACTGAAATAATAGGAACTATACATCTGGAATTCAACGTGCTACTCAGCCCGGGAACAATCTATCCTCTCCTTCAATCATTGAAAGATAAAGGTTTACTGACTTTTGACAAGAATGGCAAAGCAAAAACGTATGCTCCTGCAAGAGACGCAGAACTAAAAATAAAGAACATAATTGAGGAACGCATTCAAGTCCGTAAGCTACTGACCAACTACCTGCAGGCGGAACAAATAGTCAAGGAGCCTGATTGAAGTGACAACCGAAGAATGCAACGAGCTTGCGAAGAAGCCTCAGGAAAAAGGGGAGAGACGGGAGGAACAAGGAAAATATCTCTATGGCGTGATACGGTGCAGCGAAGAAAAGAGTTTTGGGCACATAGGAATGAACGGCGATGAAGTACACACGATTCCCTATGGAGACATCGCAGCCGTGGTCAGCAATTCGCCTATGAAGGATTACGAGATTACCGAAGACAATACACTGGGGCACGTAGAAGTCTTAAGACAGATAATGGAAAGACACACCGTCATACCAGCGGAATTCGGAACGACGATAAAAAACGACAGAATATTGAAACACTTATTGACAAAGTCTCATGATCTAACTAGAAAATGTCTAAAGCTGGTTGATAACATGGTTGAACTGGGGGTGAAGGCTATTCTGAACTCAGACATCGGGTTCACTGATCCGGAGAAAAGAAAGGAATGCACATCAGACATCCTGGGGACATTAAACACAATGGCAAAACAATCAGTCACAGGCAACTTGTTCACCAAGAGACTGGTTTTAAACGCATCTTTTCTGGTCAACAAAGAAGATATTGATGCATTTTCAGAGAAGGTGGCAAGGCTGCAGGAAAAATACCCCATGGTGAAACTTCTTTATAGCGGCCCCTGGCCCCCACACAATTTCGTTTACATAAAAATCGGGGCCCAAGGCATCGAAATCAACAGAAAGTAGGTGAACCGATGCCTTTTCTGATAGATGACATTTTGCTTCGAGCACTCGGCATATCTCTACCGCCATTTGATTTACTCTGGCTAATGGAAACAATCACAAATTACGGTGAGGATGCAAGACGTGAGGAGATCCAGCGAAGAATTAACGACAAAATAAAAGAGAACAGATTACTCTACGAACTGGGTGAAATAACAAGAGAGGAATACGAAAACATAAACGGGAAATTAAACCAGCAGCAAAAGATAAGCAATCTTGGGGATAAAAAAGACCTCAAAAAGAAGATGAATATCAGAATAGAATGATGAAAACAAAGAAGACTCTAAACCGAGTCGTCTCCTCTACAAGCATATTATAGTGTATACTCATGACAGATGCAAAGAAAGCTGCTTTTTCTAGATCAATGATAAGAATGCAGAGATAAAGGCTTATCACACGAACAAAAATATCGAGCTGATTATTGCCACCGTTTTTGAATGGATACCAACGAAGGAGACAATGTGGCAAGAGGTTGTCAATTCTTGTAACAGATTTCGTATCGGGCTTTTGAATATTGCTTATGTACATTCAATTCACACAAGCGTAGAAACTGAGGTTAACGCTATTGTGTACCTTAGGACGAGCAGAAAGACGCCTAGAATCAGTTCGGATCACAGAGTCTCAAGAGATATGGAGGGCCCTGTTATATGGCGAACCTTAGATCTGTCGAGGAAGAAGAGATGACAGCATTAACGCCTCAGAAGGGAAATTCTTCGGGAGGTTTGGCAGATGCCATAGACAGGATTCTGGACAAGGGATTGGTGATCAACGCTGACATCGCTGTTTCTGTTGCCGGCGTTGAACTACTTGGAATCAAAATAAGAGCTGCGTTAGCCTCTTTCGAGACTGCAGCGAAATATGGTTTAGAGTTTCCATCTGGCACAAACTACGAGACAGCAGCGTGGAAAGAAGCCACGGTAGGCAAAGAACAATGCCCGCAATGCAGCAAAATTGTGGAGAAAGATCAACTCCTCAATGATCAGTGTCCCTGGTGTGGATGGAAAAGCGCAAGCGCCATGACCAAAGAAGAAGCATTGGTGAAAGTAAAGCTCACCTAATCGTGACTCTAACCAACTGAGGCGAAAAAATGATTTGGAAACCATCAAGTCCACGTTTAGACTCGGTGAATATCAGTCGAGTCATGAATGCGTTAGATGAGAAGAGCGTCCAGATCCTGATTTACCTTCTAAAAGAGAGACACGCGGGGATCAGAAAACTGGCTGACCTCATCAATGCCTCTTCAGACATGGAAGTATTAGTTAGAATAAGAGAGGTCATTAATCCAAAGGTTCAAGAGACTATGGGGCAACCTCTCATCATTTTTGAACCTTCCAAACTTGATCCATTAACAGGCGAAAAAATCACTTTTTCGTGGTGGTTGAACGAAGAACTAATGGATCATGTACCCCATGGTGAATTATTTGACCTCCACGACGAAAAGGATACTCTAAGAGTAATAGCTTCGATACCCTTACAGGAAGACGTTAAAGTTGAAGTCAAAGATAATTTTCTCATAATAGCTGGAAAAAAATATCACCAGGAAGTCTTGCTCACAAGCGCTGTTGAAGGGAATGTGAAGAAGACAGTTAACAACGGCGTTTTAGAAGTCGTGCTGAAGAAAAAAGGGGTGACAAAACATGGTAATCAAGGTCGATGAAGGCAACCTCAAACAAGGCTTGTTAGGACTCGTAGTTGCTTTAGCTGAAATAATAAAAGAAGCACTTGAGAGGCAAGCCCTAAGGCGAATTGAGACTGGTAGATTAACTGCTGAAGAAGAAGCAAGGCTTAGTGAAGCGCTCGCCGATCTTGACGAGGCGTTGAACCACATAAAGAAAGAGAACGACATTCAAGATGTCGTAGATTCTGTAATTGATGGTCTTTCTGAAGTTGCTGACGTATTTCTAAACCCAGAAAGATGGGAAAAGGAGCTGAAAAAAGCATGAAAGAAACGAAGTTCATCGGACAAACTGAGCTTGAAGAAGGGAGATACGTGTACTGTGTCGTCAACAGCGGTGCCAAGTTGGGCTTGGGCCACATAGGAATAGCGAAAGCCGAAGTCTACACAGTTCCCCACAAGGATATTGCGGCAGTAGTGCATGCTTGTCAGAGTCAGCCCTACCAGTCAAAGGATGAAAATAAGGTCATGGAGTGGATCCTAAGCTACAATGATGTAGTCGATGGGGCCACAGAGCATTTTGGCACTGTAATTCCCTTTTCTTTCGACACCATTGTCAAAGGTGATGACATCTCCATCGAGAACTGGCTAGGAAGGGGCTACGAAAAACTCAAGCATGAGCTCGAGAGGCTCTGCCAGAGAGCTGAATATGTGGTTCAGATCTTCTCTGACCAGGACAAGTTAGTGGAAAGAATCTTGGCTGAAAATCAAGCTCTAAGGGAACTGAAGAAGAAAACAAGCCAGATGCCTGAACGAGCTGGATACCTTTTTCGTCGTAAGTTTGAACTAGGATTAAGCGATGCCTGTAATGCAACGCGAGCCAAACTGGCTGAAGAGTTCGCTTCCAAGATAAAAGAACACGCTGAAGAAATGGAAATTGAGAGAAGAGTTTCACGTTTACCAGAGAACTATAAAGACAAGAAACTAATTGTACCGTTTTCCTGCCTAGTCCACAAGGATAAGGTCAAAGGTCTGGGCCAAGCGCTCGGTAAAATAAGTCAGGAAGGTTATGCAGTTCGCTTCACTGGTCCATGGGCACCATTTAGTTTCGTCAAACTTGGGGAGATGTGAGGATGAGACCCAGCCACCGGGAATGTGACATCAACGACATTCTGCAGAAATTGTTAGACAAGGGGCTAGTTCTGAACGCGGACCTGATCGTGTCTGTTGCAGGCGTTCCGCTGCTGGGAGTGAGCTTGAAGGCGGCAATCGCAGGGATGGAGACCATGCTTGAATATGGGATGATGGAAGCGTGGGACAAGCGCACAAGAGAATGGTATGAGAAAGAATGCGCGAAAAAAGCGGTAGTGCCGCTAGCCATGGATGAGGAGATAATAACCAAAGCCTTTGGATCGGTCTGGAGTAACCAAGGCATCGTGAACACGTGGAAGCCAGGCGTCTGGTATCTCACGAACAATAGACTCTTTCTTTGGAGGAAGGAGCCTACTGAGGTTGTTTTTGAAGCACCTTTGGGTAAGATAGAGGGACTTGTGGTGCAAAAGGAAGCCCACTTCAAGAAAGAGCGTGATGAGCTTTATCTCCAGTTCACTGGTGGCGAAGTGGGCCGTGTTTATACTTCAGACATTGGGGAGTTCAAGGAAGCGATTGGAAATGCCTTGCTCGCTTCACTCAGTCGCAAGAAAGATCACAGGAATGAAATGAGGTGAAGAGAAGTATGGATAAGACGAGAAAGTATGTCTATGGAATTGTAGGATCAACAGATGAAGAGAGCTTCGGCTGCATTGGTATTGACAACAGCGAGGTGTGTGTAGTTCGATACGAAGATATTGGCACCGCAGTTAGTGATGTCCCTGAAAGCTTGAAGATTGACGTAGAAGAGGCTGGGGTTCACGAGAAGGCATTGCAGAAAATTATGGAGACTCACACAATAATCCCCATTGGTTTTGGCGTTGTAGCCAGAGATGAGACAGAGATAAGAAACGTTTTGAAGCGAGCTCGAAAGAAATTCCAGCACATCTTGAGAAACATAGACCACAAAGTCCAGGTCAACGTCAAGATTTCATGGGACAAAGCAATCCTAGTATCCATTCTGGAAGAAAACGAAGAAATACGAACATTGAGCAGAGAAATAACGGAGAACAGCGACCAGTCGTTAAGAATTGAGCTTGGAAGGAAAGTCAAGTCAGCCCTCGACAGGAAGAAAAACGAATACTTAGAGAATATAGAAATCGCTTTGAAGAGTTTGGCGGATGGGTTTAAAGAAAGCAAAATCGTTGATCATGACACCCTAATGAGCGCTTCTTTTCTGGTTGACAAGAGACAAGAACAGGAATTCAATGCTAAATTAGAGGAATTGGAAAGAAAGTACAAGGGGAAACTTGAATTCAAAAGCCTCAGTCCTCTGCCGCCATACAATTTCGTGAATATTGAAATGAAAAGGATAGATTTCAAGGCTGTAGAAGAAGCACGAAGAATCTTGGATCTTGGTCAGGAAATAAGCATATCCGAAGTAAACTCGGCATACAATCTGCTTGCGCGGGAATGTCACCCAGACCTCCACTCAGACGACCCCCTTTCTGAAGAGAAATTTAAGAAGCTCAAGAACGCACACGAATTGCTAATAAAATACTGCGAGCATTATCTCTGCTCTCTCGAGAAATCCAAGGTTGAAGAAACTCTCCTTATACAAGAGAAAAGTTAGCTGAACTATCCTCCGGGATGGCAGATTGAAATGAGCCGAACAATAGGAATAGACCTTGGAACTACCAACTCTGCTGCAGCTGTGCTGAAAGATGGTAAAATAAGGCTTGTTCCAGCATCTGAAGGAGCGACTCCATATGGAAAAATGTTTCCCTCTGTCGTAGCCTTTAGAGAAGATGGCGAAATAATCATCGGCAAAAACGCGCAGGCGTACGCTTACATTCGTCCTGACAGGACGATAAGATGGATTAAGAGACGAATCGGCACAGACTACGCTGTAGAGATAGATGGTTACAAGTACACACCTCAAGAGATTTCTGCTCTCATGATAAAGAAGATAAAAGAAGATGCTGAAACGTACCTAGAAGAGAAAATAGACAAAGCGGTAATCTCAACTCCCGCGTATTTCAATAACAACCAAAGAAACGCCACAAAAGAGGCAGGAGAAAAAGCAGGGTTAGAGGTTTTGCGAGTTATCAGCGAACCGACGGCAGCCTCGTTAGCTTACGGTCTAGACAAGATTGGCCAGAACCTGAAAATCGCGGTGTTGGATTTGGGCTCTGGAACCTTTGATGTGACGATCCTGCAAATGAGTAACGGAATTTTCAAAGTCCTGTCTACAAGTGGAGACACCTATCTCGGTGGTAAAGACATGGACGACAGAATTCTAGACTACCTCGTCAAGGAAGTCGAAGAAAGATACAACGTTGACGTACGAAATGACCAAATAATTTTGAATAAGCTCAGAGACGCTGGTGAACTAGCCAAGATTCATCTGTCTAGCAGGCGTTCAACAATCGTAAAGACTCGGATCAGCATCGAAGGGACAGAAATCAACCCAAGCATTGTTCTAACACGAGACAAGCTAGAGGAACTCGTAAAGCCTGAAATTAGTAGGCTCCAATATCCATTGGGACAAGCCTTGAAAGATTCAGGCCTTGGTTCTCAAGACATAAATAAGCTTGTTCTCGTGGGCGGACCAACTAGAATGCCAATGGTTAGAAAATGCTTCAAAGATTTCTTCTCGAGATTGGAACCTGAGAAGGGCATAGATCCGATGGGGATTGTTGCTATTGGCGCTTGTATACAGGCAAGCGTTCTGGAAGGTGAAATGAGAGATATGCTCTTGCTGGATGTTACTCCTCTGTCTTTAGGCGTCGAGACTTCTGGTGGAATATTCACCAGGTTGATCAAGAGGAACACAACAATTCCAGCCGAGGCATGCATGGTTTTTGCAACGGAAGAAGACAACCAGACTTCAATGATGATCCACGTTCTACAAGGAGAAAGGGAGATGGCGAAGGACAACATATCACTGGGTTTGTTTAAGCTAGATGGCATACTGTCAGCGCCCAGATACGAACAGAAGGTCGAAGTTATCTTCAAGATCGATGCTGATGGCATACTGGGTGTCTCTGCCGAAATTCTGGAGACCGGGAAAAAAGAAACGATTAGAGTATTAAAGTCGACAGCGCTGTCAGCAGAAGAAATTACCAGAATGATCATCGAGGCAACCAAGTTTAACGATTTAGACGAAAAGAGAAAAGAGATCGTCGAAATCCGTTGCCGGGCAAGGAATGTGATTTATGAGGCGAAGAAAGTGATAGAAGAGCTAATCGGAAAAATCACTGAAAAGGAAAAATGGACTCTGGAAGAAACTTTAGGCAGACTTGAGGGGGCGTTGAATAGCAGCAATGCTCAGAAAATCAAAGACTACATTGACATGTTGGTGGAGCAGACCAACGGAATGACCATGAAGGTGAAAATGGTAAGCCAAGCCAAGATATTGGCCCTTGCAGTAGAGAGAAGACTGGGTGACAACGCATCCAGCGAAGAGAGAAGAAAAATCACGGAAACAATAAAGAGACTTGAAAAAGTGCCATACAGAGACACCGAAAAAGAGATGAACAAACTGAAAGAAATAATAACTCTTTTAGAAGCGGGACAATGAAAAAAGGGTTGAGGTCTGTCATGGAAACTCGGAATGTCTACGAATCATTGGGAGAATCCTTTCCATTTCTTTTCACAAAGTTCTCCAGCTGATTCGTTGATATTCTGAACGCCGCGAACGCATTCTGGAGTCTTTTTCTTCCCTCATTGGTGGCTTCGTAAACTTTCTTCCCTCCTACAGCATGTGATTCTATAAATTTCTTTTCCTCCAACAAATGAAGAAGAGGGTACAGAGAGCCGGGACTAAGCAAGACGCCGAACTCCTTGTGTATATCCGCCATTATCTTGTACCCGTACGTAGGCTTGCCATTTAATATTGCCAATACCACCAAATCAAGGGTTGTTTTGACATATTTTCCAGGAGTCCTTTCATTAGGCCGACCGATGCTTACAGTATTGCTGATTGCGTTCATATAACTCCCTTCTTAATTTTTCGTGTCATTTTCCGTTACCACTAGCGACAGTCATCAATTTCATTATTAACAATTATGAACTTCAAATATGAATCAAGGATATGTCTACCACACGCATTACGGTTTCCTTCACTGATGTCTCACCGAATTGGAGTTTATGCTAATATCCCAAAACGAGTGAGCGTGCATACGCACCCAAAACTAATGATATGAAAAACAACATAAATGGCTTTTGTATGATACTTAATACAATTAGCACGATGAAGGTGTTATGTTTGTCGCCAATAGTCAGTGAGATGGCAGATAAGATACGAAGGAACCTGTCTCCTATGAACGACGCTCCAGAAGCCTTCTGGAAAGAGCGTCTTGCTTTTAATGAGAAACGTCTGGAGAGGGCTCAGGAACGCTTGGATGCAGCCAATCAGCCTGCAACACGAATTTTCTGGGAAGCCCGTGTCAAAAATGTGCAGCGTAGAATTCAATACTGTAGAGAGCGTTCTGAGAACGCGGTGTATCCACGTTAAGAACCTTGACGTCGAAACGATTGTGGTCCAGACGAAAAGGGGCACCAGAGAAGCTGAAAGACTTTCGTATGGTGTCGCTTTTCGAGATTTCTAGGTGCCCTCCTGCTATAAGGAATAACACAGAAGGACAAGGTCAAAAAGCTCTTCAGAACAACCGCAGAAGTTCTCGAGTTCTAGGGCTACAACGTCAACGCTTTTTTAGCACGAGACGTCTATCGTATTATGAACATGTGGAACGAGCCTTGCAGCACATCTTGGTCTTTGTTCCTTCTTGGAATGGACCTGCTCGAATCCTGCTCCTTGCGGCCTTCAGAAGAAGTCTTGTCTCTGATGCCTGCATTATGGGGGCATCTCTTTTCCGTCCGTGGGGGAGGAGCCCCACCCTAACCATGTCCAAGTCGTCACGGTGGAAAGCTGACAGATTCTTCATCGCTTCTTGGAAGAAAGTAATAGCTTTGCAAAGCAACATGCCATGTTGCAACTATCCCTGGACAGCAAAACCTTAGCAGGGTCTTCCTGGAATTTAAAGACTGAGCGACTTGTTCTTCCTAGAATCGCAGGACTGCTTGGAAGCAAGACAGGACGGCGCTATGCAATGAGACCTCACAGCATGAGAAAATTCTTCAGAACCCAGATGGCAGCCTTAGGCGTCCAAACCGACTACATCGAGTATATGATGGGACACACCATAAGCACGTATCATGACATACTGATGAAAGGCATAGAGTTTCTGAGAGGAGTTTATGCCGCTTCGGGCTTATGTGTGAAGTCCAAGACCAAGCCTAGCAGAATGGAAACTCTAAAAGAAATGGTAAGAGCCTTAGGGTTGAACCCTGAGGAAATCTTGACAAAGGAAGCGTTGTCAATGCCGCACAGAACAGTAATAACCGCGGGCAGAGACGAAGGTCAAATAGACTCACTGCTGAAAGCATTGAAGCAGAAGCTCAAACAAGAACTTGTGGAAACACCTGTGCCAGCACCTAGAACGGTATAAATTACAACATGGGAATGGTAGCCCGGGAGAGATTCGAACTCTCGTCGGTGGGTCCAGAGCCCACTATGTTTGACCACTGCACCACCGGGCTTCTCCGCTGTTGACTAACACTGAATCTTCTTCATAATAACTTTAGCGTTGAATTGAGAATAGTGGCTGGTCTATTTGACCAGCAGAATTGGGCATGTGGAATGGTGAATTACGCCGTCGCTCACGCTTCCCAAAAGGATCTCTCTGATCTTGCTTAGTCCTCTCGCGCCTATGACGATTAAATCGTAATTGCCTTCTTTCGCCACATGCACGATCTCTTGAACCGCGTGTCCCTCAACCAGCATCTTCTCGACCTGAACCTTTTCAGACTTGGCTCTCTGTTCTCCATCATCAAGGATGCGTTTTCCAACATTGCGTGCTATCTCGGCGACCTTGGAAATCTCAGCCGCCGTCAATAATGGAGCTGGGGAGGCGCCTAAGGTGGTTGGCTCAGGCCACAGAATAGGCTGTACAGAAACAGAATAAACGTGGATCAACGTTAGCTTTGCCTCGAACTCTGGCTATTTGGACTGCTTTCTCCAAGGCCTTAATTGAATGCTCAGAACCATCCAGTGGAACAAGGATCTTTCCAAACAAACAGATCCACTCCCGAAAAGCTACTAGCACATGCTAAGATATAACCTTTGAAGTCACTCTGGCAGAGACAGCCTAATCGCCGTTTGGATGAATTAGGTTTACCTTGGACTTGGTTTAGAGCAAGCTAACATCCACAGACTTGACCTTTCCCTTAGAACTCAACACGACCTCAAACTGTTCGGTCCAAGGGTGTCCTTCCAAATCTATGGGACAAGTGCCTCTCACTACCCATTCATCATCATTCTCATCCACAGTAGCAACGTCAACTCTCTCGATGTTCTTCTTTCTCTTCACAACGTCAGCAGCCACTTGCTCGGCAGTTTCTCTTGAAATCCTGTCGACCACGAATTCTCCTCCAACGATAGTCCAAAATATCTGGATCAAGAGGGCATTAAGGCTTATGAACGTGAAATCCTTAAGAGGAATCCAACAACCGCAAAGTCGTGTGCTTATCTCACAAAACAAACAGATCAATATTGTAGTCGTCGAATCTTGGCAATTGGGGAAGAAACATCATGAGTGACAAGAGGAGAATAATCTTCCACTTGGACATGGACCACTTCTACACGGCTGTCGAGGAAAGAGAACAACCTGCCCTCAAAGGAAAGCCCGTCATAGTGGGAGCTGACCCAAAGGAAGGAAAGGGAAGAGGAGTGGTTCACACCTGCAACTATGAAGCCAGAAAACTCAACATCAGGTCTGGAATGCCGATAAGTAGAGCTTGGAGACTTTGCCCCGAAGCAGTCTACCTTCTACCCAACTTTGCTCTTTACGCTAAAGTCTCAGACGAGATTATGAGCATCGCTCGAAAGTATGGAGACAAGTTCGAACAATGGGGGATAGATGAAGCTTTCCTCGATGTTACTTCTAAAGCGAAGGATTTTTCAGAAGCAGAGATGCTGGCCAAGCGGACAAAAGAGGAGATTTACGAGAAAGAGCAGCTCACATGCTCTATAGGCATTGGACCGAACAAGCTTGTCGCCAAAATAGCGAGCGACTATCAGAAACCCGACGGCTTGACAACAGTTAAGGAGGAAGAGGCAAAAGACTTTCTAGCTCCGTTACCTGTACGCAAACTTCTGTGGGTTGGACGCAAAACCGAACAGAAACTCGCTGAAATGGAGATCAAAACAATCGGTGACCTTGCACGTTATGACCCATCTGTTCTTGCGGAGAGCTTCGGAGTTGCAGGACAACAGCTCTACCTGATGGCGAATGGAATAGACAGGAGTGAAGTGCAAGAGAGAGGTGAAACAAAATCCATAAGTCGCGAGGTAACATTCGAAGAAGATACATCGGACCAACAACTCGTCTTGACAACGCTAGATAAGCTCTCAGAGGAAGCTCATGGGGACACAGTTAACCAGAATCTCTACTTTAAGACAGTGACGATCAAGGTGCGATATGAGAATTTCGAGACGCACACTCACAGCAAGACTTTGCCACTAATGTCAAGCCAGCTACGTGACTTAACGGAAACCGCAAGAGAACTGATGTGGAACTATCTGAAACCGGAAAGAAAAATACGCCTCATAGGGGTAAGAGTGTCAAACCTTGAATCAGCCCGGAAACAGAAGACCCTATTTTGAAGTCTTGGCGACAATCATTTTCTGATTCGTCGTATTTCGAACACGACAGGATTGTCTGCGTCTGGACACGCATTGAATATGACGTCTTTGTTTTTGCTCCACGGGAACTCCACGCCGTAGCGCATTGCGTAGACCTTTGGAAGCAGAACCATTAGGGCACTGTAGCAGGTATTGCCTTTCACGGATTTGCCGTCGAAAATGATCTTATCACCGACCTTGTGGCCGAAAACGCATTTGCCCTTTTGGCTTTTTACTGTAACCTCAACTGTAGACATCTGACTCACAATCAGAGATCAGGGTTTTGAAGGATAAGCCTTTGCATTCCATCAGGAAATAGACTATTGTGGTCATCCTTTCTTTATGCTCGGATACTTCTCTCTTATTTTGTCATCCGCTATCTTAGCTATCATCGCGTTAGATATCAAAACGTATTTTACTCCTGTCAACTCAGCCAGCTCAGCCGGTTTCTGATCCTGCGTGATCAGTAGCATGCTATTGCTCCTAGCATAGTCAACGACATCCTTGTCTTTTGCTCCCTGCAATCCCGCTTCTTGGGCAGTCAACACTTCCCAGCCCAGAGTCTCAAAATATTCCTTCAAACCAGCATACATCTCGTCAAGCAGCAGCTTCAACATCTGTCGCCTCATCATATTGTCTTTTCCAAGCAACTATTTAGAACCTTTGCAGTCATACACGTTGAGGATTAAACCTTTTCTTCTCGTTCGCTCAACAATAGTTTTTAATAAGGCAATCAATCATGTCATTTCGCACTTGCGTCAAAGGGAAGAAGAGATGGCGACCTACACGGGCGTTAAAGTAGTACTGACTGCATCAGCTACTGAAATGAGCGACTACTTCAACAACCCATTCGTTGCCTTCGTGGCAGGATTCGCAAAAGGGCCTGTACCACTGTGGCTCTTGAGAAAGGCACTTTATCCGCCAGTTGAACGCAACCAAGATGGAAGAGCCAAATACGCGCCTTATGGTCTGAGAAAGGTTGAAGCTCTCTTATTGAAGAATGGATTCACCGAGTCTGAGGTCGCAGTGGTCCACCCAGCTGACTTGGACTTTTTCGTAGGACCTAACACAAAAGTGATCGGTATATCCTCGATGGACCCCACGGGAATGGGATACGTGAGCAAAACCTATTCCTCACTAGTAGGTGGCGGCGAACCGATGAACGCCATCGAGTTCAAGGAATTATTGAGACACCGAAGGATTCAGAGGCATAGACCCAAGGTCATCGTCGGTGGCTTTGGCTCTTGGCAGCTTGAACGCAAGAAAGTGGCTGAAAGATACGGCGTTGACTGCGTCCTAATAGGCGGAGATCCGGAGGCGATAGTGGACGCCTTCAGAAAAGCAGTCAGTGGGGAACCGCTTCCACGTGTCGTTCGCGCTGACAACGACTCAAATCATGGCGGCATGCCTTTGATTAGACACGCAGCCATTCACGGCGGCGTGGAAATCTCCAAAGGTTGCGGACGAAACTGCCAGTTCTGCACTCCCACCGTGCAGAGGAAGGCCGATGTGCCTCTGGAAGAAATCATGAAGGAAGTTGAAATAACTACCCGAGAGGGTGGATGCAACATCACATTAGTCACTGAGGATCTATTCTTGTACGGGGCGAAAGACAAGAACTTCACGCCAAACAGAGATGCAGTTCTTAAACTTGTCAAAAGCATAGCGAATTATCCGGGCGTCAAGAATATTCAGCCATCACACATGTCATTGGCTCCAGTTGTGTGTGACCCAGGCATGGTTAAAGAAGTGGCTGAAATTCTGATAGACCATCACTGGTACTACCATGGGAAAAAGCCCATAGTCACTTCGGAAACAGGGATCGAGACAGGTAGCGTCAGACTAATGAAAAAGTACATGGCAGGAAAGATGTTGCCATACAAGCCTGAGCAATGGAAGGAAGTCGTTAGCCAAGCTTTTGGGATTCTGAATGACAATGACTGGTATCCACTTGCCACCTTAATCATTGGGTTGCCAGAGGAGAACGAGGAAGACGTGGTGGAAACGCTTGAACTTATGGATGACCTGAAGAGCTACAACGCGTTTTACGTGCCACTGTTTTTTGTTCCTCTGGAAAACTGTATGCTGATGAACAAGCGTGGAGCTGAGCTTGATTCTCTCTCAAAGATTCGCTGGGATTTTCTGACTCGTTGCTGGGAGTACAACACTAGGATCTGGGGGGACACTTTTTTGGAGCACAGAATTAGCAATCCGGTTCTCTACAAGGTTGTCAAACGGATATTGATCCCATATGCGGCTAAGATCGCTGGGATTCACTACGGGCTAAAACACGGCGAAGAAATGGCAGACGCCATCTGGAAAATGGCAAACGCCTGATTTCTTCAGAAACAAAAGAGAAGATTGGTTGGGAAGTCATTTTTCTCCGCAGTTGACCACATAGATGGTTACTTCATTTGCAGCTTTCTTTTCTTAACGGCTAGGATTGCAATTAGCGTTGTTGCCATGAGTATCGGAGCGATCAGTAGCGCTGGGAACTCTGGGATTACCTGATATTGGTAGCTGTAGCCCATTTGCTGGGTTGTGATCGCGTTACCTGCCCAGTCTTCGGCAATCAAAACGTAGGTTATCGTTGTGCCGTTTGCGAATTGTGGAATCGTTCCGTTGTACTGGTATCCCACCAGATTGGACATTGTAACATTGAACCATGTGCCATTGCCTGCCGTATAGCTTAGGGTGACTTGTCTCACACCGCTGAGATCATCTGTGACGTTTGCGTAGACCTGCACTTTATCTGTCGGATAGACATTGCCTGCAGTTGGCAGTTGATGCACGTCCGTAATGTTGGGCGGAGTGACATCATCGAGCACAGCTTGGAACTTCTGGCCTAATGTGTCCGCGAATTGCGAGGCATTCGCAACTACCCTGATCCATCCTGGAACGAACGGCGGCGCTATGTGACCGGGTTGGGGTCGCACTGTCCAGTTTCCCATCCAGTCTCTTGCCGCGTTGGTTATGCCTATTCCTTCGACGTCTAATTCGTCTAATCCTTGGCTTACGGCGTTGTTGACGACGGCGATGACATCATCATATTGGTTTATGTGGCCGTCACCGTCCAGGTCGGTCGTGGCGTTGTTGTTTCGTATCGTGGGTTCCCCATCTGTGGCTAGGTTGATTATGTGTCTCAGTGCAGTCTGGAAGTTGACTGACGACTTAACGTTGTTCCATCCTAAGTAGAGCCCGTGGGCCATTTGCGTGCCGCCCGCTCCTTGTGTGATTAATGTCACATTGGTCGCTATCGTTTCATAGTTCGTGCTAGTCACGACTGTAGGCGGTATTTCGACCCTTGCGTAGCTGCCAACACCGAACTGGATGATCGAGAATTCGACCGAGCCGTCGTGTGGTACATTATTCCGTATTGCGTCGGCAATTCCATTTTTCATGGTGTTCCATTCAGTGAAAATGATGCTACTAGATCCATTAGGACCATGCACAACTGTATCCTAGCGTTCGTAAGTATGGACTGGAATTTTTGGCCAATAGTGTTTGTGAACTCGGTTACGTTTGCAACGGGTCTGATCCATCCTGACTTTGTGATTGGAGGGGCGAGAATGCCTGGTTGTGGGCGCAAAACCCAGTTTTTGAACCAGTCGCGCGTTGCGTTGGCGAGTGCTATACCTTCTATGTCTAGTTCGTCAAGTCCTTGGTTCACCGCGTTGTTCACGACTGCAATAACATCGTCTCTGGTGTTTAGCGAGCCACCACTTTGGTCTAAGTCAGTTGTGGCGTTATAGTTTCTTGTGTCTGGTTCGCCATCGGTGGCTAGGTTGATGATCTGTTTTGTCTGGAACGCGTAGTTTGGCGAGTTTTTCAGTTCTTTCCATCCAAGGTACAGTCCATAGGCGGTTGGTGTGCTACTGCCGCCTTTGGGCATTGCCAAAACTTGGCTGGCTACTGTGGCATAATTGGTGCTGTCTATTATCGTGGGTGACAACTCGGTTTTAGCGTGAGTGGGGGATGAATAGCCGAACTGAACTATCGTAAGCTCAATCGAGCCATCATGTGGTATCGTGTTGTTTATTGCCTGAGCTGTTGAGTTTTTTATGAGGCTCCATTCAGCGCTACTTATGCTACCTGATCCATCCACGACCATGCATACCTGAGTTTTAACGTTGCCAGCCTGTGCAGGAATTGACGGAAGCATCAGTGGCCATAACAAGGAGGCCATAATCACTATAATGCAAACAATTCTCTCTTTCATTGATTTCTCACGTGCAACCAGTCTGGGCAGAATTTGGTTATTAGCTTTTCCGAAACCCACAACAATCACGCCTCAGAGAAGCTATTTCTTCTCTCTGCTTCGGAACAGTTCCTTGACCGATGCACTTCCAAGGAAAAAGAACATGACAAGATTCAGAATCCCAAGAAGGAGGAACACTGAATTGACGACGAAATACAAGCGTCAAGGTTCGAAAGAGAAAGATGACCACTCAACGATTCAATTGTCGGCAAGAAAAAAGGAGCTAGCACTGGAAACAATACGCCAGTACACCTAAAAAGTCATGGAAACGCGGTTAATTGTGGAAGGAAATTCATGAAGGACAATAGGCCCCTAATAAGGGGATCGGCGATAACACCATGCATGCGATCCTAGCCCAATCAATCCGCAAAAAGAGACCTATGGATATGAATAGATTCACGATGGCGACTGCTATGAAATAGCTAATCTCCACGTACATCAACATTAGGTCTCTAGGTGTGAACTGCACATATTGACCTGCTCCTGCAGACATCCGAAAATACACGAAAGAAACAAAAATGCCCTTCAACGTCGTTACCAAACCTATGATGCCCAATATGATTATTCCTACATAAGCAAGCCATGCTTCCATTATCCATCATCAATGAAATATCGGTGTGACTCATAGTTAAAAAAGTTGTTAATTTATGCGTGTAACTCAACTAAACCTGTTATGGGTTTAATTGTAGCGTATGCTGGAGTCAATTTCGTAATACAAAGAAGCCAGAGAAAAAATGAAATGCGCACTATTTGCTCAATCCTCGATTGTGCAGGCGCTCTTGCTCCCACGTAGCGAAGTCCACTGGAGGGTTGATGATTTCGCTGTCAGGTTTTCGCTTGAGTTTTGCTACGCCATTTGGACATCCCGTGGCGCATAAGCCGCAACCAATGCACTTTTTGAGGTTAACAACTGATACTCCGTTCTCTTCGGAGATGGCATGCACTTGGCATCTCTTTCTACACATTCCACATCCTACACATGCATCGGGATCAATAGCAGCATAGTAATTAGCATAGGCCACGGAGTTCTCGATGCCCCAATCATTGATTCCTCTAAGTATGCCGCAGCAGCACCCACAACAGTTGCAGACGTAGCCGATCCCTTTCATCACGTTGCTAACCGTGTGAACCAGACCCATTTCCTCAGCCTTGTCAAGAAAAGCCAGCGCTTCTTCCTTTGAAACACTGTATGGGTTTGAAGGGCTCTCGTATTGGGAGAATTGGAGACAGGTTCTCATCGGAAAATCGCACTTGTGACCGAGCTGGTCTTGTTGCTTTCTGCAGATGCAATCGGCCAGGCGAAAGGTCCTGGAGTTCAAGAGAACTGCTTTGACATCATCATAGGGGAGAATACACTCGGTTTTGACCGCTTTCTGGGCGGGGATCACGCGGTGTAAGGCTGGTTGAGGTTTCATGATTCCAGCAGCTCCGCTATTTGCCAAGTACTCTTCGACAAGATGGGCTAGCTCGTGATCCATGCTTTCTACCTGCGCTTCGTAGATTCCGACGACGAAAGGTGCCAGCCTAAAGAATGGTTTTCCTTCCTTCTTGCTGAACCAGAGAAGCCCACGTTTGGCCATGTTCGTCAGCTTTGCTTCTGCCTCTTCAGCAGAAAGCCCGGTTCGCTTGGCTACCGTGGCAACCGATTCCGTGGATCCACTTAGTTGGCTTGCAATTGATGCCTCGCCAGACGAGAATATTTTTCTCAGAATTCGTAATTCAACATTCGAAGGTGTTCTTGGAAAGCCGTTTGGAAGCCTGTTTAGGGCTTCTGCAAGTTGCTCGTAAACGGAATCGCTCAATGTGTTCACCATCTTTCTGTAAGTGCTTATTATGGAAATGCTTGTGCTTGAATGTTACGTTCAGCATCTTGAGTCGAACAGGCTCTGGAGAAGGATTTTTCCCTTGCCAAGGGTTCCACCATAGTTCGTTGATGTTATTTTCAGCACCCCTTGAATCTTCGTGGCGTCTTCTATTCCGACTTTCATTGCTCTGCTTACATTTTCTAGCCTTAGTCCACTGACTATGACTTCGTAAACGCATTTCACGTCCGCGGGGATCTTGCTCCCCTCATTTTGGGCTAAGCTTGGACAGTATGCGTCGTTGGTTGTGGCTATAGCGTCCCTGTAGATTTTGCCCCCGACTTTGGTTCCGGAAGCAGCAAACTTTCCCACTACGTAGGGAACAGTTTTTGTACCCTCGAGTGCCTGTTCAGCTGCTTCCAAGGCTGCTTCATCTGACTTCGCTAGAATCAGGAACATGCCGCCGGCCACGCCTTTCGCGATTCCAAATCTTCTCTCGATGTGGAAATACCCGTCCATCTTGGGTATTCTGAAGACTTCCTTTCCAAATGCTGAAGTTTCTTCTTCAAATCCGTCTCCGAAGGTCTGTATGATTGTGCCTTTGATGTCCACGAACTCTTTGGCCATTTCGGCGGGCAAAGCATCAAACACGCTAGTTTTAGGGTATGGCATGATCCCTTTTCTTATTCTGACTATGAACCATTCTTTCAGCGGCTCGTACTTTCTGTCGATAAATTGGATTATGAAACCTGGTCTGCCGTCAGGGGTCTCATCAGGTTTGGCCTCAGACTCTATGGATGCTTCACAGGGGGGAATTGTGGCTGATCTGCCAAGGCCCTTAGCTTCTAAGGCTGATTCCAAAGCCCACTTCCTGTTCACAGACGTTACAAGTATCCTGGCTATGCGCACTGTGAAGGTTTCACAGAAAGTATCTTCAATTGGAACCCCGTTGACCTTGAACTCCATTGTGAGATCTCCCATTCTTTCATGAGTCCTAATTCTCGCCAGATATAAATCTTGACGCCGAGCACTTGAGGCATAGCTTAAAACTTTATAACGGGTATCGGGTGTCATTATCTTCAACAAGCTGTTTTCCATGAGGAGCTAGAATGAACAAATCAGAAGTTGCAAAGACAATTCAAAAGGAAGACGTGAAAGAGATAATATTGCAGTTTACAGACATATCCGGCATCTTGCATTCTCTTTGGATACCATCAGGTCTTCTTTCAAAGACAGCTGAAGAAGGCATACACACAGACGGTTCGTCTGTCGACATGGTGGACATAAGCGAAAGCGACTTGAAACTCGTCCCAAACATGGACACGTTTACTGCACTGCCACCTGGTCTTTTCCCTCAGAGAGTGGCAAGAGCAGTTTGCGACATCTACGAGCCGGAATCAAATAGACATTTTGAGCTTGACCCCAGATTCATACTTAAGAAAGTCATGGGCGATTCCAAGAAAAGCTTAGGAGCCTCTGTCGTATACAACGCGTGCAGTGAGATAGAATACTTCGTATTCAAAAAAGGCGAAGACGGCAGCATTAAGCTGATCGATGAAGCAGGTTACTTGGCTAGTCCACCAGCAGACGTTGGCGCTGATCTGAGACTCGAGATCACGGAGAACCTCAGAAGCATTGGTGTTGTAGTTGAGAAGCATCATCATGAGGTGCCTCCTGGAAAATCTGAGTTGAACCTTGTTTACACGAACGCATTAGGAATGGCTGACACTATCTACTTGGTCAAGTTCCTCGTGAAAATGATGGCGGCCAAGAGGGGCCTTATCGCTTCCTTCATGCCGAAACCCTTTCACAATGGATACGGATGTGGGCTGCACACTCATGTTAGTCTCATAGACGAGGAAAAAAACAAGAACCTGTTTTATGATCCAAAGGGCAGTTTTGGTCTAAGCAAAACAGCCTTGCACTTCACAGCTGGCATCTTGGCTCACGCAAAAGCTTTGGCAGCCATAACTAACCCCTCTGTTAACTCGTACAAGAGGCTCGTGCCAGGCTGGGAAGCCCCAGTGTACCTTTCATGGGCCAAGTATAACCGGTCAGTTCTCATCCGTGTTCCACCTGGAAAAGAGATGCGAACCAGATTAGAGTACAGACCCACGGACGGGTCATGCAATTTCTACGTTGCTTTTGCTGGCATTTTGGCCACTGGACTGGACGGAATCAAAAGAGAAACTGAGCTTCCGGAGCCTGTTGAAGAAGACATCTACGCGATGAGTGAGAAAGAAAGATCCGAGAAGGGTATCGAGGTGCTTCCGGGAAATCTGGGAGAAGCTCTAGAGGAGTTTTCTAGAGACAAGTGTTTGCAGGATGCCTTGGGACACGCGTTTTGCGAGAAGTTTCTGGAACTCAAAACCAAGGAGTGGAAAGACTTCAATTACACTGTACACGAATGGGAGAGAAAGAGGTATCTGGACGTCTAGTTGCGGTTGAAAAAGGGAGAGCATATGGTAGTGAAGGCTGATTTCGCAATAATCCACGCAAATGAACTGGTAGCTCTGAAGGGAACAAGCGGCAAACCTCGCATTAAGGATGAAATGAGTGATCTTGGAATAATACAAGATGGAGCAGTCGCAGCCAAAGATGGAAAAATAGTCGCTGTCGGAACCACGAAGCAGGTTTTGGACAAGCTTGAAAGAGGGTTTGAAGTCGTAGATGCAAGCGGTAAACTCGTTACGCCCGGGCTTATCGATCCGCATGTTCATTTGGTGTTCGCTGGTTCAAGAGAAGAAGAGCTTGAGGCAATGGCTGTAAGAGGCGTTCCGTATTTGGAAATCAAGGCCAAAGGAGGAGGGATGCCAACAACCCTAAAGAAAACCGGTGAAGCATCCACGGAAGAACTGCTTAAACGAACCACGCAGATACTTGACACGATGCTGATCCATGGCACGACAACGATAGAAGCAAAAAGCGGGTACGAAATGACGTTCCAAGGCGAAATCAGACAAATGGAAATAATCAAGACTCTCAACGAGACGCATCCGATCGATTTGGTTCCAACTTTTATGGCTCAAGGGATACCCTTTGAATACGAAAACAAAGTTGATCAGCTGACAGATGAAATAGTCAAGAAGTGGGTTCCAGAAGTTGCGAAGAGAAAACTGGCTGAGTACTGTGATGTGTTCTGCGAGAAAGGATATTTCAACGTTGAACAGTCTAGGCGAATACTTGAGACGGGCAGAAAGTATGGCATGAAATTGAGGGTTCACGCTGACTGGCTTGCCCACAGTGGAGGAGCAAGACTGGGCGCAGAGCTAGGGGTCATATCCGCTGATCACCTGATCTTCACGCCGCCGGAGGAGATCGAGGCCTTGGTTAAGAAGGGCATACTTGGCACGTTTTTGCCGACCACTCCCTTCTGCTATTTGGGCACTTATGCGAAGGCAAGAGAAATCATCAACAGGAAACTGCCTGTTGCTTTGGCAACAGACTTGAGCGCGGCTGACATGTGCGAGTCGATGCAGATGATGATGAACATCGCGGTCTTGCAGATGAAAATGACCACAGAAGAGGCCCTTACAGCGTCAACGATCAACGCTGCACACGCGATAGAGAGGTCCATGGAAATAGGTAGCTTAGAAAATGGAAAGAAAGCTGATATCGTCGTCTTTGACGCGCCGAATCACAAGTACCTCTCATACCACTATGGCATTAACTTGGCAGAAAAAGTCTTCAAGAACGGAAAACTGGTTGCAGAGAGAGGAAGAAGAATAGACTAACGCATTCTCTATACAGCACGGTGGAGTGCACTTTTTTCGTCCATTATTCATTTTGTGGAAGAGTTATTGGTTCTTGTTTTTAGGAGTTCAAGGGCGGAAGCTCTTGCTCCGAGTTCTGCTTTCGTCTTCTCGTTTGCGCTTCCGATTATTATGACATCACCCTCATTCAAGCCCAGCTTTGACAGAGAAGCAAGAGCCGACTGGTTGCTCTTGGTTATGTCTTCGTTCGTGCCAGGCATAATCAGCCTATTCTTCGCGAAGATTAAAGTGGTAGCTCCCTTTGCTCCTGCCATTACTGCAGCGTCTCTTTGCTCAAGGCCGTACTCCACGTGATCTCTCATTCCGGTTACACGAACTGCAACGTTGAAAGGCCCAACCGTCAAAGGTGTAGACGGAACCTCTAACGGTTCGCTTACGATAGCTTTCAGGCGTGAAAGCAGTTTTCTTCCGCTTGAAGACAGTGATATGCCCGCTTTTGAAACGTCAATCAGCCCCTCATTCTTGAGATGCTTGATGATTGTTCTGATTTCACCTTCGCCGATCTGGAGGTCTTTTGAGAGTTTCAACCGTCCCACGCTTTCTTGACAGCCAATTTCTTCTAAGGCCTTTACGATGTGAGCTTTCGCAAATGAAGGCGAACGCCCAGGAGCGGTCTTCGCCGCAACCTTGGTCACTACTTCAAGTGGATCCATGTGTGTTCTCCTCACGTATAGATTGTGTTAGTTAGGTATATGAATTCTTGAGCATAATTTGGATGAATAATCCGACTATCCTTGCCCTGATTGAGCAAGGTATAGCCATTCTCCAATATACCTACTCCATTTAAGCTAGGAGTCCTTAGTAGGAGCTTCCGAAGTGGTTAGACGAGCGGGCTGTCAAGAAGCGCACATCTTACGAAAGGGAAAGGCAGTTGTTTCATGAAGGCGAAGTCGGCCACGGATTATAGCTCTCATAAGAGAAAGCAATAGTGTCTCCTCGATGAAGTATGTATTGAGAGCAAGCATAATTCGGACACACCCATGTTGAGTTTCCTGTATCTCTGTACCAGTAGAACCACCCATGCGCCGTAGAATCGTCCGCCAAGCCATTTATGGAAGTGACCAATATTCCCTGAGTTCCTCCATAATCAGTGTGCTTTACATCTGCTACTGCAAGTATAGCCGTGAACGCTGTTGAACCAATGGGGAGTGCAGTGTTGTTAAACCACATTCTTGTTCCATTACCGTAGCTCACAAGGATATTGACGCGTAAGGAGACGGAGTTCATCGTGTCTGAGACGTTTCCCATTGTATTGGAAAGCGTGTTCAAATCGCTTAGTAGGTTATTATATTCATCTCGATAAGTAGTGTACTGGGTCAAGTAGTAACCGGCAGTGGCTGTACCACAAATTGCCCAAACCAGAAGAGCCAGAGTCACGTAGGTGAAAAGTCTTTTTTCCAGATTTGCCCACCTCCATAGAGTTTCTGCAAAGCATTTGTGACTGGAACGAAAACTGCTCCAAAGACGATAGTGTTAGATCCAACATGTATAAGCATGAATAAGGCTCCCGAGACAAGTGCGCTAGCAAACGCAAGAAGAATAGGCTGGCCTGCCAACATTAAATGGACAGCCCATCCAAAATTGGTGACAAGATCATAGATAATGGTAAGAAAGGCGCCCAGAACCGCTGTTTCAACATGCGAAGCTGCATCGAAAGAACCACCCTTTGAATGTCCATACAACCCGCCCCCAAATCCGACCAAGGCCGCCCCGATCATCTGAAACGGCGCAATCACCCCAGCAAACCCCACAGGCGATAAGAACGCATTGACAAGCATCACCAAAGACCCCAACCCAGCGCCGAATAGCGTTCCCATAATGGCACCAGTTAGAAAAACAATCAACGACGTAAACTCTACATTCGCGGGGCGGGGCGTCAGTTGAATACCTATGCACAGTGCAGTCAAAACATAGAAAAGTGCGAGACGACGAACTGCATAGGTTCGCATATAATTTGGTTGGAGCATCCATCCATATAAACCTTCTCATACGTTCCACGAAGTGCACATGAAAGGCCACATAGCTATTCTGTATAGATGCGTGACGCTTGGGAAACCAGCTCAGACTAATCTATGAGGACGACGGCGTAGGCATACCCAAAGATGCTAAACCCAAGCTTTTCAGCGAAGGCTACACTACTGGGCAAGGTTCAGGCTACGGGCTATACTTGGTGAAAAGGATGATGGAGGTATATGGCTGGACAATCAGCGAAACTGGCGCTCCAGGCAAAGGAGCCCGTTTCACCATGGTTATACCTGAGAAAAACCAAAACGGCAAAGAAAACTATCAACTTCACTAATCGGCACGTTCAGCCACAACAGTAAGCCCCAACCTTAACTGAGTATGACCGCCCAGGGAAATAGCGTTCTTCTGGACACACTGAAAAGCAAAGCTCGGAGCATGCGTGCTGTGCCCAAGTTCACGTACTCTGTAGTTCTTCGAGTGCTTTCAGAACTTCCTCTGAATGTTGTTTCACGTCAACCTTGGGAAAGATGTGGGTTATCTTACCATCTTTGCCAATGATGAAGGTTACTCTCTTTGTGAGGAAAGCTCCGATTCCGAGCACGCCGTAGGCTTTGGCGACTTCTTTGTTTTTGTCGCTGAGGATGGCGAATGGCAGACTGTATTCTTTGGAGAATTTGGCATGTGATTCTACGCTGTCGAGACTGATTCCAATCACGACGGCTCCCTTGTCCTAGTAGGGTTTGTAGTTGTCTCGGAAGCTGCATGCCTCGGCGGTGTAGCCCGGCGTAAAGTCTTTCGGATAGAAGTACAGGACCACGATTTTCTTTCCGTGGAAGTCTCTCAGACTGACTGGCAAGCCATGCTCGTCCATCAAGGAGAAGTCTGGAGCGGTGTCGCCCACTTTCAGCTGTGTCAAGGGTTCTTTCACCGGAAAGGCATATTGTTTGATGCACATTTAGGTGTTTCGCGAGCGCTTACTTGGCTACTTTAGAGATGCGTAGAATTCCTTGATTCTGTCTGACGCGTTTGGTTTGAGGGGTTCTCCGTGACCGCTTAGCATCACGTTGAAGTCTAGCTTCGAGATCTTTCCAATCGACTGTACTGCTTGTTTCATGTCTGAGGTGAAGCGTTCAGGTGGGCCTGATACCTTTCCGCTGGTGAACCTGATGGTGTCGCCGACGAACAGCACTTTTCTTTCTGGGTCGTACAGGGAGATGCTCCCAGGTGTGTGTCCGGGTGTGTGAACGACTGTGAGTTTTCCGACCTTGTCATTTTCTTTGAGCGTGACGTCTGGTTGGACAGGTGTGAACTTGACGAATGGCGAAACGGCTTTGAGCAAGATGCCTGTGACGCCTTTTGGTCTTGGGAATGCCTTTGTTCCCGCAACATACTCTGCATCTTCTTGGTGGATTGCAACCTTTGCGTTTGTGAGTCTTCTGAGTTCGTGGGCGCTTCCGACGTGGTCTATGTGGCAATGTGTCAACAGGATTCTCGAAATGTCCGAGGGTTCTCGGCCAATCTTGTGAACGTAGTCCAGGATTTTGCCCGCGTTTCTGGGCATTCCCGTATCAATGGCGGTCAGTTCGCTTCCATCGATTACGAGAAAGACATTGGCGTTGACTCCGTCCACTTGATGTATATCTTCCCTTATTTGCATCGATACCGCACCTGTTGAAGAGGCTTCAGAGATGTCCGATCATAAAAAGGTGCACACTAGTTCTTCTAGGTGTAGTGACCCCCTTTCTTCGGTGGCTGTTGTTAAAGCTGTCAACCATTGATCTTGGATGCAAGGAGTGCGACACGATTGAGCTCCCTCCAAGCGCTAGGCGTATCAAACGTGGAAAAACACTTTAGCAAGTTAGGTCAAATTGAATTGGAAAAAGGCGTTCTTGGTGAACAGTATGAGCGTCAAGTTTGATGAGTATGTTATTGAGACATTAGCGAAGCTAGAGGATCCCGGTTGTTTACTCGTGGGTGCGAAAAAGAATGGCGCGTGTAACGTGATGACTATTGGTTGGGGTTTTGTGGGCGTGTTTTGGCGGATGCATGTTTTCATGGTGGCTGTGAGGCACTCGCGGTTTACGTACGAGTTCATTGAGGATACTGGCGAGTTCACCGTAAACGTGCCTGGTGAAGGCTTGGAAAAGGCTGTTAGCTATTGTGGCGAAGTAAGCGGCAGAGAACATGACAAGCTTGAGGAATGCAAACTGACTTTGGCGAAGGGCAAGAAGGTGAACGTTCCCGTGATTAAAGAATGCAAGATCCATTATGAGTGCAAAGTTGTCTACAAGCTTGAAGTAAAGCCTGGCGAGATCCCAGACGACGTTAAGAGAGTTTTCTACCCGAAAAAAGACTATCACACATTGTATTTTGGAAAGATCTTGGTGGTCTACTAGCGCACGGGACTGCCAATCTAGCGTGCACTAATCATTCTGATCGCTCTATTAGAACAGGCAATATCTCTCGAAGATCCTTCTTTTCGACCACCACGTCAGCTGACTTCCTCACTTTGCTGTCGTTTGTATTGAACCCGATACTCAGCCCTGCCTGCCCAAACATCGGTATGTCATAAGAGCTATCTCCCACCACTGCGCATTTCCACAATGAAACCTTTTCCGATGCCGCCAATTTCCTGAGCACACTGAGCTTGTCTAACAAACCAACTATCTCCTCTCCTTCTCCAGTCAGAAAGCCACGCCGATCTGTCAAAACCTTATTGGCAAAAACATGGTCTAGTTTGAGAATCGCTTGCAGTCGATCCGCAAGAACTGATATTCCAGCACTTATCAAAGCAGTCTTCAGGCCTGCCTCTTTCAGACTTGCAAATGCTTCAGTTGCGCCTGGCATCAGTGGAATATTGGACAAAATACGCCTGATCTTGCCAATGTGAACCCGTCCCCAGAGAGCAATGTCTCTTCTCATTAGTTCTCGGTAGGTTATTTCGCCTTCCACGTATCGTTTAAGATTCTCAACATTGTTTGCGCCAAATGCTTCATGGATGAATTGCCAGCTACTCTTGACGTCTACGAGAACACCATCCATGTCGAAGACTACGATTTCTAGCTTCGCGTCGAACTTCCGAGCATGCACACGCGTAGCCTCTGCGTGCTAGGGAATTTGGGGATCAAGCAGGTTTTTTCCGTAATTCTCAGAAAAGAAGTTCTCACTCGGCGGTTTTCTCTCCCTTGGTTTCCCAAGTTTGTTCCTTGTCCTTTCATCAAGAGTATCCCATATGTTCTTAATGTCTGCTTCGTAGCCTAACGCGAACACTACGATGACGCGGAAGCTTGAAGGATATCCTAGTGCTTGCTTGACTTTCTGTTCGTCCCAGCCTGCCATCTGATGGATCCGCAGCCCCAGATGCTCGGCTTCAATTACTAGACACATAACGCTCAGTCCTGCATTGTATGCGTAGAACGGCAAGCCGTTGTCCTTGCAGTCTTGGTCTGGGTCGGCGGCGACCGCGACTAGATAAGGCGCCTTCTTCGCCCATGCATTCCCTCGCGTGAGAGCGGCTTCTAAGGCTACACGTGTGCTGGCTTCCCTGTGCACGAAAACATAGTTCCATGACTGATTGTTGGAACAAGACGGTGCCCATCTCGCAGCTTCCACAAGTGCCGGGAGTTTTTCTTTCTCAAAATCCCTTTCATCAAAGACAAGTGGGCTCTTCCTCTTTCTGAGTTCAGGCAAGATAGCAATATCCATGTCGCATCCACCAGTTACTAGTTTGCACGTTTATTAAAAAGCAATGCTGTAAGGTTTGCACGTCAAGGCAAGAAGCTCAGGTGTAAACATGTCCTACGACGAAATCCTACAGAAAGACGCTGACGAATACGATTCGTGTGAGTTCGACTGGAACTGTGAGAAGTGTTACAAGCCGCTGTGCCTCAGAATTGCTGGTTCACCCGACGACATTAAGTTTCCCTAGGCTAGTTTCTGGAATAGACCCGAGTGTTCGCTGCTACTAGCACTTGAAGGCAGAGCCAAAGTCTCAACGTCGTCCAGATCGTAATCTTGCGGATTGTGACTATTCTCTGCTTCTCAGGGTACCGCCAGTGGAGAAGTGGCTTTTAGGCATCTCGCTGAACTTTATCCAGACAGCATCCCTCGGCACTTTAAAGATTTCAACGACTGCGTCGGTGATAGCCTTCGCCAACTTCGCTCGTTGGTCTTCTGTTCGTCCTTCTAGATGATGGATTTCAATAAAAGGCATTCTCAACATCCTCAACAATGCAGCTTAACGCAAGAACTTAAGCTTTTGGAGTTTTCTCGAAGGCACGTCCTAAAATGGTGACGTCTCATGCAGCCAAATACACTTGTACGTCCAATGTCTTGAGAACTCTGAACCCAACACATAGTGACGCACTTGCCAAAAAGCTCATAGACAAAAGGACTTTGAATACATGTGCCAAAAAGACGACATTATGCTGTTTCGAAAAAGGAAATAGTGCGCACACCGAGAAAAAACGTTATGTAAACTCCTCAAATCAGAGTGTGAATTCCCATTTCAACAGCAAGGTGGTGACGTCTCCCGCAACTCTCTTTTTTCTGTCTTTTATGGTTGAATGTTGGTCTTGCTCTGAGTGTGGTGTGGTTTTGGAGGGGTTGCTTTTGGGTATTGATTCTGTGTTCATAAGTGTTTAATCAGGGGAAGGACACTCAAAACAACGTTACTGATGCACGTGCGTGTAGTGGCTAGTATGAAATGTGATTTACATGGTTGAGTCTGTTGTTCAGTCACATGCCCAGATAGTTGTCGATTCCACAGAGAAGTCGAAGATTCGTGTCTTGCACGTTGACGATGAGCTTGGCTTGCTGAAGGTTGCGAAGCAATGCCTGGAGTTGCAGGGCCCGTTTCACGTTGACACCGCAGGCTCTGTTGAAGAAGCCTTGAACAAGCTGAAAGAGAACGAGTACGACGCAGTCATCTCAGACTATCAAATGCCGGGGAAAGATGGGCTTGAATTTCTGGAAATGCTGAGAAAGAACGGAAACACCATCCCCTTTATCATGTTCACTGGAAAAGGAAGAGAGGAAGTTGCAGTTAAGGCGTGGAGTCTGGGCGCTGACCACTATGTTAACAAGACTGGCGACCCAGAAACAGTGTATTGCGAACTGGCACATTGTCTGCGGTCTACCGTCGAGAAACGCTTCGCAGAAACTCAGATGAAGGAAACAGTCCAGAAGCTTCAAACAATATATCAGAACGCGGTTGAAGGAATCACGTATGTGGATGCTGAAGAGAACATTGTTTTTGCCAATAAAGCGTTTGCTGACATTGTTGGTTATGAACAAGATCAGCTTGCAGGCATGAATCTGCGCAAAACAGTTGACGATGAGAACTGGGCAAAAATAGAACGCGAGACGGAGCGTCGTCGGCAAGGAGAATCCAGCCGCTATGAAGCAGAGCTCCGCAGACGAGACGGCACAGTTCGGAACGTTCTGATTTCTGGTGCTCCCTTGCTTGATTCTAATGGCCGGTTCGTAGGCACAAGCGGCATAGTCTTGGACATCACAGAACAGAAGAAGGCCAGAGAAGACATAGAACAGTCAGAAAAGAGGTTCAAAGGCATTTTCGAAAGTGTCGATGACGGTCTAGTATATCTGGATGCATCTGGAAGGATTATCGAGGTCAATAGAAAAGCGGTTGAGATCTTCGGCGGATCCAAAGAAGAACTCTTGGGAAAGCGTTTCACAAAGATCGGCGTACTCTCTCTCAAAGAGGTGCCTACCTTCACGAAGAGGTTTATAGATATTCTACGTGGTAAAGAAGCTTTTCTTGACGTTACAATCAAGAACAAGAAAGGCCAGGCAATTCCATTAGAATGCTCAGCTTCTCTTTCGAAAGCATATGGCAAATCAACGATAGCAGTTGTCGCGAGAGACATGACCGAGCGCAGAGAAAGGGAACGACTTCTGAGAGAAAGCGAGGAGAAGTATAGGGGACTTTTCGAAAACGCAAGAGATGTGATCGTTTTGTTTGATCTGAAAGGAAACGTGATTTCCGTAAACAAGGCGGCAGAAGAATACGGCTTCAACAAAAGTGAGATACTTGGAAAAAATATGCTCAAGTTCATCTCCAAAAGATATTGGCCGAAACTGCTCAAGGACACTGCCCCAGTAACTTTGGGAAAAACAGCAGAAGGCAGAGTTGAAATACACACGCCGAAAGGAGACAAAATAGCAGAGTATAGAAGCAACCCAATATTCTCCCACGGCAGAGTTGTCGGAATACAAACCATTTTAGAAGACACTACCGAAAGCAAGAAAGCAGAAGAGGCTTTAAGAGAATCTGAGGAGAAATACAGGGACTTGTTCGAAAACGCTATGGACGTAGTACTCACACTAGACTTGAAAGGAAGCATTACCGCAGTAAACAATTCCGTGTTGCGTTTTGGCTACAAGAGAGAGGATTTGGTCGGAAAGAACATTCTCGATTTCGTTTCCAAAGAACACTGGCCAGCAGTTATGAGAGATCTCTCAAAGGTAACTCAAGGAGAGCCTGCCAAGAATGAAGTCGAACTGATCGCCCCTGCAGGAAAGATTCTTGTGGAATACAACGCGCGTGCTATAGTAAAGGAAAACAATGCTGCTGGAGTACAAATAAACATAAGAGACATGACCGAACGCAAGAAGTCGGAGAAGATCTTACGGGATAGCGAAGAAAAATACCGATCATTAGTTGAACAATCAATGCAGGGAATAGTGATCGCACAAGGACCAATACCTCACATGGTCTTCGCTAACTCTGCCATGTCAAAGATTCTAGGTTATAGTGTTGAGGAATTGCTGTCACTCTCGCCTCCACAGACGGCAGGTCTCGTGCACCCAGACGACCGAGAGCTCTTTTTCGGGCGATTCAAAGATCGGTTGGAAGGAAAGCCCGTACCGCCACAATACGAGGTTCGGGGAATCAGAAAAGATGGAACTATTGTTTGGCTGGAGCTGTCTTCTGCTCGCATAGAATATGAAGGACAACAAGTCGTGCAAGCGATATTTGCGGACATTACTGAGCGTAGGAAAACCGGACAAACGTTGAAGGAATCTGAGGAGAAGTATAGAGATCTGGTTGAGCTGGCTCCCGACGGCATAGTGGCTGTGAATGTGGAAGGCATAGTCACATCGGCCAACCGTAGTTTCCTGACGTTAGTAGGCTACGGCTCTGAAAAGGAAGTCGTTGGCAAACCATTCACGGAGTTGATGACTATGCGGATGGAGGACGTTCCGAAATTTCAGGCGATGTTCGAGTCTCTGATGAAGGGAGAATCACCTTCACAGTCCGAGTTCCTTTATGCTCGGAGGGATGGAACGAGTCGATGGGCAGAAGTGCATCCTAGTTTATTGATCAGGGACGGCCATCCTGTGGGAGTTCAAGCAATCATGAGAGATGTCTCTGAACGAAAGAACGCGGAAAAGCTTGTTCAAGAGAGTCACCAGAAGTTTGAGGGATTGTTCAGACGTAATCCTGAGGCGGCGGTTTATCTAGATCTGAATTTCAAGATAGTTGACGTGAATCCTCGTTTCTGTCAGCTGTTCGGCTATTCTGCAGAAGAAGCCAAAGGCAAAAACATAAACGAAGTTATAGCGCCAGAAGGCATGCGAGAAGAAGCAGAAGGCCTAGACAAAGACGCAAAGAACGGATATGCCAGCCATAACACCGTCAGAAAGAGAAAAGACGGGTCGCTGGTGCCAGTGTCGATTTCTGCTGCTCCAGTAACCTTTGAAAACAATCTGCTCGGCTATGTTGGGATATACAAGGACATCACGGAGCTGAAAAGGGCGCAGGAAGAGTCAGAAGAGTCGAGGAAACATTTCCAAATGTTGTTTGACCTTATGGCTGACCCCGTGGCTGTTGTGGATGGAAGAGGAAAAATCTTGGAAGTCACCCGAAAAGTGGAGGACATAACAGGGTTCAAGAAAGAAGAGCTTGTCGGAAAGAACTTGCTGAAAGTAAAGATGTTTGGGGCGAAGACCAAAGCAGTGATGATAAAGAGCTTGGCTAAGAGAATGATGGGAATGAACATGCAACCATACGAAGTCGAAGTGCTAAAGAAGGACGGAGGAAAACTGTTGTACGAAATAAACGCGGCGAAAATCGATTATAGGGGCACACCGGCTGATCTCGTCGTGTTCCGCGACATTTTGGAAAGGAAGAATATGGAGGAAAAACTGCGCGTTGTCGGCAGCCTCACAAGACACGACGTACGAAACAAGCTGTCCGCGGTAACTGGGAACGCTTATCTGTTGAAGCGAAAGCTGGCTGGAAACCCTGAAGCCTTGGAACAGTTGGCCGACATGGAAAACGCTGTCAGAAACGTGGAAGCCATTTTTGAGTTTGCCAGAACATACGAGAAGCTGGGCATCGAGCAACTGGCTTACGTGGATGTGAAGAAGACTGTTGACGAGGCTATTGGGCTGTTTCCAGACTTGAAAGGCGTCAGAATAGTGAACGAGTGCGGAGGATTGACCGTGTTGGCTGACTCGCTCCTGAGACAACTCTTCTACAACTTGATTGACGACTCGCTCAAGTACGGCGAGAAGCTGACTCAAATCAGAATCCGCTACGAGAAATCTGAAAACCAGCTAAAACTAGTCTATGAAGATGACGGCGTAGGCATATCCAAAAATAATAAAGCAAAACTCTTCACTGAGGGATTCACTACGGGCAAAGGCTCAGGCTACGGACTCTATCTGATAGCAAGGATGATGGACGTCTACGGCTGGACAATCAACGAAACAGGCACGCACGGCAAAGGAGCACAATTCACAATAAACATACCTGAGGCTAAACCTGACGGAAGACAAAACTACAAACTTAGCTGAAATAAGGCTTGGACAGAACATTGACAGTAACCTCAATAGCCAAGAACAACACAGCTAATAGTTGGAGAATCCTTCTCGCTCTCGGACTCGTCATAATTCTGGCCAGTTCGCTCTTTCCTCTTGCAGAAGCTCCCACCAGCTGTTGGACGAAGGACAGTGGCGTAAGGCTGGCTGGTGGACTAGTGGGAGATCCTTTCGTGCTTGCACTTCCGGACGGAACGTACAGAATGTACCACGCTGGCGATGGTGGCATTCATAGTGCTTTTTCATCAGACGGGTTGAACTGGACTGAAGAGGGTGGATTGAGAATCGCCAACGGCCCAGAAGGAAGCGGAGAGTATTGCATAGGCGGCGCCACTGTCATACAGCTCGACGATGGCAGTTACAGAATGTATTACTTCGGGAAGACGGGACTTGCAGGCCCGGATAGGGGAGTGATAGGCAGAATCTACAGCGCGATATCCCAAGACGGCCTGAACTGGGAGAAAGAAGGAGTGCGCGTGGAAACTGTCGGAACGCCTGATAACGGGTGGGCGAGCACCCCCGAAATAGTACGCACCTTTGATGGAAGATATCGCCTTTACTACACTGGCAATGCAATCTTCACACCATATTTCCGAGATTACATAGTAAGCGCCATCTCTGATGACGGATTGAACTTCACGAGGGAAGGAATACTCTCCGACTTTCCAATATGGCCTGAAGACCCTGCGGTCATTACTCTTAGCAACGGCACATACTGGTTATTCTACGATTGTTCGGTCGATAGCCCTATCTCGATCTTTACTGCCCGTTCCACGGATGGAAGGAACTTTACTCTTGATCAAGAAGCCATAGTGGCTCCCGGAGGAACCTATGATCCGGTGAGAACAAGCGACCCGAGTGTCGTTCTCTTTCCTGATGGCACGTATCGAGTATACTACTGGGATTCTAGTCAGATGCCCCCACTTATTGTGAGCGCAAGCTGGAAGCCATCGAATCCTTCCCTCAAAGGTTTCAGCCTGACCCTTTCAAACAACGAATCGATCCTCATGGTACCCTCTCAGGGAACTCTAGCGCGGACCTACCCTCTGGAGATTTCCTGGTCGCCGAACTTCCTGGGAAACATCTCACTCACTGCTTCTTGGCTAGGGACGACGCCGAGCGGAATCAATTATTCCCTGAGCTCCGACCTGGTCGCGGCTCACTGGAAGAACCTCCTTTCAGAGAGTGTTAACCTGACGGTGAATATTGACCCATCAGTCGCGCCTGGGAATTATTCCCTCAAAATTCTGGGAAGTGGCGGAGAAATAACAGAATCAACAACACAGTCAATCAATCTGACGCGCGCGCTTCCACCAAGCATAGGAGAACCAGTGCAAGATCCTCCAGAAAATGTTGAGCCGTACCAAAACGTGACTGTCACAGTTAACGTCACAGACTTTGGCACAGGAGTTCACAACGTAACCTTACGGCACAGCACAGACAACGGAACAACATGGATCCCATTAAAAATGACTGAAACCTCCACGAACACTTACCAAGGAATAATTCCAGGATATAAAAACTGCACATGGATAACATATACGATAATTGCCTACGACAACGCCGGAAACCAAACAGTAAAAGACAACAACGGCTACTACTACAAATACCACGTAGTCCCAGAATTCACATCAGCCCTCATTCTACCCTTACTCATGTCAGCAACTTTGACTGCAACGATTCTCTTGAAGAAAAAGAGAAGACCAAAAATCTCAACTTCATGAATGAGTGGAGGGGAGTAATAAATGCCGTTTGCACCCTTAGATAAGTCCGTCTTTATTTAAAAAATGACTTAGAAAATTCTAGCGCACACCGAGAAAAACGCTATGTAAACTCCTCAAATCAGAGTGTGAATTCCCATTTACACCATGAGTCCTTGGGGTGTTTGCCGGGTGGGCATATTAGGCATCTCACTTCGACTTTAGGGTTAAGTGTCTTTGCGAAATTCTTCAAGTAGCCAAACCGTACTTTCTTACATGGAAATTCGCTTAAACCTTTGCTCAGTCGTGTTTCTTGGGTTCTACATCTGTCCACGCCTAGAGCCGCCCGTTTACTGCTTGTTTCGAGAGTCTTGAAAGGTTGATCCAAAGCCCAGCTTGATTTCTGCAGGAGTTCCATAATCTTGGTCATGTCAGGGTTTTCTTCGACTTTGAACATTTTCTGCAGGCTCTTTGCCTCGATTCCAGCCATTATTTCCCACACGCCAGCGTCAATCTCCGTGGCAGCCTCTGTGCCAAACTTTTTCTCGATGCCTAAGAAATATAGCCCGTCAACTCTCCACAAATTCCTGACTTGAAGGAACAAGTAATCAAGTAGCTTCTCACTAGACATTGAAGCAAGCTTTTTTCGATCCTCAGCGCTTCCAGGGGGATACTCACTCATTGGCGACACCACCACACGTATAAACAAGCTACCTTCATTAATCTTTCAAAACCGCTCCAAAGCGGCCAATTCAGGGGAAACACTTGGCACACACATCGCAGAACACTTCGTATGCGAGAAAGACTCCAAGGTTCAAGCAATTCAAGTGGGCACATCAAAAGCATGTACGGTTGCTGCTTTTGTTGACGGCATGCGCACTTGTTTTGGGTTTAACCCTGTTCGCTGGAAACAGCAACGTAGCTTACACAAGCGCCTCAACTTCAAGCAGAGACTCGTGCAGTACGGTTTTTCTAGCAGCAAATGAGATTTCTCTGAACGTCTCGATTCTGTCGCCCGAAAACACGACATACACGACATCGGACATACCTCTCAAGTTCACCGCGAATGCGTCTGCCCCATGGGTAGGATACAGCTTGGACGGGCAAGCAAACATCTCGACAGTGGGGAATATGACTCTAACGAATCTCGCCGAAGGATCGCATTACATAGTCGTTTACGCCAATGACACCGCTGGTAGAATGATTTCTTCCCAGACAGTCTACTTCACAATAAGGCACCTGAGTATTCCGGAAATAGCTTTTCTTGGCGCTCTTCAAGGCCTAACAGAATGGCTACCAGTCTCAAGCACTGCACACCTAATAATGGCTGAACACTTCCTAGGCTTCCCAGCCATACCGCTTCTCGACATCATCCTCCACATCGGAACACTAATCGTGGTCGTGTTCTACTTCAGAAAGGAAGTCAAAAACATACTAACAGCACTGGCACATCTCAACTTCAAATCAGAATACGGCCAACTCATACCACCCATAATCATCGCAACCATCCCCACCGCAATAATCGGATTGCTCTATGTGAAATTCCTCGAAAAGACTTTCCAAACAATCCTGATAATCGGAATAACTTTCTTGGTCGGCGCAACCATAGTCTACGCCTCAAAGATCGGAAAAGAAAACACAAACACCATTACCTACACGATCGCCCTCCTCATGGGCGGGGCTCAAGGCCTCGCAATTTTCCCAGGTCTTTCGAGAAGCGGAATAACTATTTCAACCGCGTTGCTGCTCGGCTTGAAAAGGGAAAAGGCATTCAAATTCTCATTCCTGCTCTCAATCCCAGCCATCCTCGGAGACCTAGCAGTGGAAACCTATCAAGAACGGGGTCAAATAGGTATCCAAGGACTTGCCCCAATAGGGCTTCTGATTGGAGTAGTCCTAGCGATGGTTGCAGGTTACATAGCAATAAGACTAGTCTCAAACCTAGTGAGGAGCAAGAAGTTCCACTACTTCGCAATCTACACTTGGCTACTCGGAATAGCCCTAATAGCTCTAACGCTCAGCGGCCACTAACCACTTGGGCCTGCCCTGCAAGAACTCCGTCAAAAACACGGCGAACCCACCATTCTTCTCGTATATCTCGACAACTTCCTCGTTAACTGAAACTCTGAAACCTTTTTTGACAACCTGCGAGACTCCCTCAGCCACACCTGCGTTTCTTCCCCCGTCCTTCAACCTATTCTTCAACAGATCACAGGCATCGGTGAACTTTCTCCTGACCAGAACAACCCACCTACCATCCTCCACGTAAGGCCCACCAATCGCTTCCTTGCTACCCAAGTATTTCGAAACGAATTTTTCACACTCATTTTCCTTGTCCAGCGGCGGCCCCAGATGCTTTCTTACAGGCGAAATGCAGCAGTGTTCAAGCTCAAACACGAACATGCTCAAGTCTTTCTCATCACTCCACGGAAGCTCCCGCAAAACTCTGAAATCGTTAAGCTGAACCAGCTTGGACAGAGAACGCTGAGACTTGTACAACTGCCCCCACAAAATGTCAGGAACAGCCTTGACATTTCCAAACGTGACGAAAACGATCGCTGAGCCTCGCTTCTTCAACTCCTGCCTCACCTTACTCACAGTCAAGGGAGCTGTCTTAGGAGGATAGAAGAAGCTGAAGCTCGGTCTTCTCAAGAACACTTGTGCAGCCGCTACAAGAGTGTAGAGTCTCTGTGCACGTACAGCAGAAGCCACGTTTCTGGCCTTGTCAACTGGATCAACAACCACTAAAGGTTCATCAAACAAGAGGTCAATCTCTTTCAGCCTACCTTTGAAGAACCCTTCAATATCAACAACCATTCGCTGCCTAAGCTGCGCAAACGCCTTGAGCGTGTTCAAGAACGACTTGTAATGCAGGATCAACAGTTCACACATGTAACCACTGAATCCACCTATCTTGATCTCAGCACCATAAACTCCGATTCCCTTCATGAACTTCTTCAGCAGACGCACTTCACCCTGCATCTGACGGTTTAAATGCTTCCTCATGTAATCAGTATGAAACGGCGTCCTATCAGTAGCACTCAACCATTCACCTTGCTTAACATCATAGCATGGAACGATGTTTACTCTCGTTTTGTCAACCACCGCTTCAAGGTAAGGATGCTCAGCGAACCTTTCAATCTGCTCTGAACCAGCCGTGGCTTTTCTAGCAATTCTCAAGCAAACGTCACCAAGAGATTCTTTAGGTATGGTTCTCGGCACACGCATGAAAACATCGATGTCTGGCTCTTCGCTAATCCACGTGTCTTTTGCCACCGAGCCCTCAACACGAATCCTGGCCCTGACGCCCAGCTCGCTTGACGCAGAAGCCACCTCTCTCTCAAGCTTCTTGGCTAGAACGCTGATTCTGTCTCTCTCCTTTTTCGCCGGCGTGGCCCGACGTAAAACATCTTTACAGATTTCATCGATCTCTTCAGTCATAAAGAGGCCTTTTGCCTTTACTGCTTCGGGCAGAACTCCTTAAGCGTGGAATAAATCGGTCCCTTAGGCGTCAGAACACTTCTCTTAAGCCTCAAGTACTCAGCTTTAATAGCACCAAACTCGAAACCAGAGTTCTCATCAATGACCCTGCCCAGTTCAGCTTTGTTTCTCCCAGACCTCACCCTTGCAATAGTCAAATGCGGACTGAAACCCTTCGGATCAGGCGAAAACCCCAAGCCCTGCAAGCGAGGCTCTAGCTGGCTGAAAATGCTTCGTAACTGGTTGACACCCTCTGACATTCCTGCCCACACTACTCTCGCATAACGAGTGGTTGGAAAGGCACCGACTCCTTGAATCTTTATGTTAAATGGGATAAATTGAACGGCTTTCATTTGCTCGAAGATTCTCTCTACAGTGTCCGACGCGATGTCTCCGAGGAAACGCAATGTGACGTGTATGTTCTTGGGCTCAACCAGTTTCAGGTCTGCTCCCGATTTTGTCAGAAGAGCCTGTGCCTCGGTCATTCTTTGCAAAACTGAGTCGTTCTCGATGTCGAATGCCATGAAGCTTCTTATCATTTCGGTCATTGCTATTCCTTCAAGTCTTTTCACCTATTCCCTTCATAAATGCTTCTATCATAACACTCATGTAGGAGAAAGAGAAATCTGCACTATTTGGATCTGCCAGTCTTGATTTTCCTGTACTACTATACTGAGCAATCGGGTGGGCACGCCTTCTGGAGTAAAAGGATATTTGCTAAAACAGACACAATAGCAAAAAGGATGCTGATGACCTCGAAAAAACTTCCTGTAGGGCTCGCTGGAATGGCGGGCTCAGGAAAATCAATCGTCGTCAAGACCGCGATCCAAAACGGATACGATGTTATCGTTATGGGGGACGAAGTCAGAGACGAAGCCAAAAAAAGAAACATCGCTCCAAGCCCGGAAAACTTGGGAGAAATAATGCTCGAACTAAGGCGAGTGGAAGGAGAATCAGTAATAGCCAGAAGATGCATGGCCAGAATAAACAAGGCCACTAGTCAGAAAATAATCATCGACGGCGTAAGAAGTCCAAGCGAAGCAGAAGAATTCAGGAAAACCTTCCCAAACTTCAGCCTCATCGCGGTTCACTCGTCACCAGAAGCTAGATTCAAAAGAATCCACAACAGACAAAGAAGCGACGACCCAAAAGACTGGCCCACGTTCCATGAACGCGACATGCGCGAGCTAAGCGTAGGACTGGGCAATGTAATAGCAATGGCCGAATACATTATAGTGAACGAAGGAACCCGAGGATTAGCAAAAACCCAAGCAAGAAGGATTTTGAAGAAGGTTGAAAGGAAATGGATGAAATAACCATTCACGTAGAGGCCGAGGTTAACCCAACCGAAACGGAAGATAAAGTCAAAAGAGCAGTCGAAAACATCTTCGGCTGCCTACCCATGCAAACAAAACCCCTGCGCAAAGGGAGCATGCTGGTCGCTGAAGCCCAGGGACAAGAAAACCTCGCCAAATTCCACAATCTACTGAGCAGAGAACACATCCGAGCAGCAGCCAGAACAGTCCTCTTCCAAGAACTAGAGAAGAAAGCAATCAACTTCTGCCTAAACAAACAAGTAGCGTACGCAGGTCACATTTCTTTCTCACAAGAAACAGGTGAATCACCCTTAGGACCGATAAAAGTCAAAATAGACTCCTCAAACCCCAGACAACTCATAGATTGGCTAACCTCCAGAATCTAGCTGGTATCAATCCTGCCCACAAAAGCGTCAGTCACGAATCGAGGCGCGGTTCAACTTGGAAACAATGTCGCATGCGATGCTTTTGACGAAACCAGACCACTAAGGGTGGTAACTCACGCTCATGCCGACCACATGATGGGCTTGCGACAAAGCTTGAAAACATGCGAAAAAGTTCTGATGACAAATGCTACTAAAGACCTCATAGATGTGATGAAAGGCCCACTTTTCTTGATGGGAGGCTACGTGGAACCACTTGATTACGGCAGAACACTGCAATACGAGGATGAACGGGTAACATTCTTTAGAGCTGACCACATCTTAGGCGCAGCACAAGTCCTCGTCGAAGACGCAGAGGGAGAGCGAATCGTCTACACCGGAGACTTCAGAATCGACGACACTCCGATTCTGGAAGCAAATGTTCTGGTCATCGAAGCCACATACGGAAGCCCAAACTGCACTCGCTCATTCGGCGCAGACGTGAAAGACCTCTTGACTTCCAAAGTGGAACAAGGATTGGAACACGGCCCAGTTTACGTCTTCGGTTACCACGGAAAACTCCAAGAAGTCATGCAAATCCTACACACAGCCGGTCTGAAAGCTCCATTCATCGCCTCAGAAAAAGTATTCCAAGTTTCCAAGGCATGCGAGAAAAACGGCATGCGTCTAGGACGCCTCATACTATCTGAGCAAACAGAAGCGCTGGAGCTTCTTGAAAGACAAGCTCCATGCGTGGCTTTCTACCACATGAACACCAGAGCCAACGTGGGCTTAGGAAGCTTCCGCATATATGTAAGTGGCTGGGAATTCGACTCTGCAGTTCGTGAAACAGGAGAAAAAGAGTACATCGTAGCATTGAGCGACCACTCGGATTTTGAAGGGTTAATGGAATATGTTAGGCGCTCAAGACCCAAGCTAGTCATCACTGAAAACTATCGAGTCAGCCACGCTGAGACTCTAGCCAGAGAAATCCGAATGAGACTAGGTATCTCAGCCGTTGCACTTCCAAGAAGATGACTTATTCCAGCTCAAGAACTTCTATACCAAAGCAAGAAAGCAGACCAAAGAAGTAGCAACAGGGTTTAGGCCAACGAACAAGTTTTCTATTTACCCCGATTTCTGCCAAGGCTTAAAAACCTTGGCGTAGAGTATTCTCCATCATTCAAAGAATGTAGAAGTGATTATCGTTGGGCAAATCATCATCAATTTCAGGATTCTACAAGCTCAGTCCAAAACAACGGCTGCAAGCCGTCAAAGAATTTGCTGACCTAACCGATGAGGAATGTGCACTACTGCAAAGCGCTGGTTCTCTGCCCTTGGACTTGGCTGACCGCATGATAGAAAACGTGGTCGGCACGATCCCTGTCCCACTGGGCATCGGCGTGAATTTTCTCATAAACAACCGTGACTACTTGATTCCGATGGCTATTGAAGAACCTTCCGTGGTAGCTGCAGCAAGCTACGCCGCAAAAATGGTGAGAGATGGCGGCGGCTTCCACACGAGCAGCACGCCTCCAATAATGGTCGGACAAATACAAGTTGTCGGCGTCAAAGACCCCTACGCAGCCAAGATGCGGGTTATCCAAGCAAAAGAAGAAGTGCTGAAAAAAGCGAATGAACAGGACCCGGTACTCGTCTCAGCCGGCGGTGGAGCAATAGACTTGGATGCAAAAGTGATCAGCACCACCCAAGGACCAATGCTCATTGCCGAATTGCATGTCGATTGCCGCGATGCCATGGGTCCAAACGCCGTAAACACAATGGCCGAAGCCATATCCCCAATAATACAGAGAGTTGCAGGCGGCCGCGTATATCTACGGATAATCTCAAACCTTGCCACAAAACGTCTAGTAAGAGCATGGTGCATAGTGCCCAAAGAAGCCGTTGGCGGAGAAAAGGTCGTGGACGGCATAGTAAACGCCTATGCCTTCGCAGCAGCTGACCCGTACCGAGCTGCCACACACAACAAAGGAATACTGAACGGCATAACAGCAGTCATAATTGCAACCTGCAACGACCACAGAGCAGTCGAAGCAGGAGCACACGCATACGCAGTCAAAAACGGCCACTACGGAGCTCTGTCCACTTGGGAGAAAAACAAAAACGGCGATCTAGTCGGCTCAATAGAGCTACCCATGGCCGTGGGCTTGATAGGTGGAGCCGTGCGTACGCATCCAATTGCAAAAATAGCCGTGAAAATCTTGGGCGTGAAAACGGCTAACGAGTTCGGTGAAGTACTGGCAGCCGTGGGCTTAGCTCAGAACCTAGGCGCGCTAAGAGCCTTGGCGAGTGAAGGAATCCAACGAGGTCACATGTCTCTACACGCAAAGAACATAGCTGTAGCGGCAGGAGCAACTGGTGAACTCATCGACATCGTAGCCGAAAAGATGGTTCAGGAACGAAAAATACGCATGGACAGAGCAAAAGAATTGATAGAGCAGGCACAGGAAATCTAGAAAAGTCTAAATCATTGCCAAACCGAACTTGCACACGGCGAGAAAAATGAAAGTAATCCTCGGGCCAGCCTCAACACAATTAGGACAAAAAATCGCTGAACTCTTGAAAGCAGAAACAGTACCTGTGACATCCAAGACTTTTCCTGATGGCGAATCATATGTACGATTAGAGAGCAAGGTGCAAGACGAGGAGGTCGTCATTGTTCAAACGACTAGCCCTCCACAAGACCCTAAACTCATACAGCTTGCGTTGCTGGCGGATGCAGCCAAAAGAAATGGAGCAAAGAAAGTCTGGGCTGTAGTGCCTTACTTGGCTTATGCGCGTCAAGACAAGGTTTTCTTGCAAGGCGAAGCTCTAAGCATCGAAGTAATAGCAAGCATGCTAAAGGTTGCTGGGGTTGGCCGTCTGACAACAGTCAATGTTCATCAAGAGAAGACCTTGGCGAGGTTTCCATTTCCAGCAAACACCGTTTCAGCCATACCCCTGCTTGCAGAGCATTTCAAACGGAAAGGTTTGGAGAAATCCTTCGTCTTGGCTCCAGACAAAGGCGCATTGCATCTTGTTGAAGAGGCTGAAAAAGTGTTGCGTGGAGGATGCGGATATCTAGACAAGCAGAGAGATCGATATACTGGACAAATTCACATGGAAAAGAAGACACTCGACGTGAAGGGCAAGACTGTGATAATCTTCGACGACATTATCAGCACAGGAGGCACAATTGTAGCTGCAGCCAAGATCCTGAGAGAACTTGAAGTTAAGAAAATCTACGTTGCTTGTGTTCACCCGCTTTTGATTGGAGACGCGGAAAAACGCATAATCGACACAGGCGTCGAAGAAATAGTCGGTACCGACAGCGTTTCAAGCCGCGTGAGCAAAGTGTCTCTTGCACCTTTGATAGCCAAAGAACTAGTCAAGTAAAGGAGCGTTGATGTGGCCAAGCTTTTCTTCCTCCTTTCTGGAGAGCATGAAAACCTGCCGTTCTCTGAGCTAAGAGCAATACTCGAAGCAGAAGGTTATGATTATGAAGTCTTAGAGAAGCTCGACCAAGTTGCCAGGCTTGAAGCTGATCCAGATTGCGTAGAAGCTATCATGCGTAGGGCAGCTTTGACAAGAATTTGCGGACTAGAACTTGTCAATTGCAGAGCAGACATGGTTGACATTGTTAGAACTACGAGTTCTGCGAGTCTCGATGGGACGCTAGCAAAAGAAGCAAGCTTTGCGGTTCGTATAAGGCGCGTGAGGAACAGTGCAGCAAACATCGACCTTATGACGGTTGAAAGGACGCTTGGCGAACTTGTACTGAGCAAGGTTGATAATGCAAGAGTCAACCTGAAAAGACCTGACAAGACTTTTTTCGGTATACTGACTGGCGACAGATTCATTTTCGGAATGATACTCGGCAAGATTTCAGCCAAACCTTTCGTCGAGAGAAGACCAAGAAGGAAACCTTTCTTTCACCCTTCAGCCATGCAGGCGAAACTTGCAAGGTGCATGGTGAACTTGGCCCAACCACGGAGTGGCGACTTGGTTGTCGACCCGTTTTGTGGAACTGGAAGTATGCTGATAGAAGCTTCACTGATAGGCTGTAATGTACTGGGTCTAGACATACAACGGCGCATGGCAAAAGGTGCTCTCAGAAACCTAGCGCATTTCGGCGTAAAACCTGATGGTTTGATTATTGCAGACACGCGAAGCATGCCGATTACGAGAATTGACTGCGTCGTCACTGATCCACCCTACGGAATCTCTTCAACCACTTTGAAACGAACCACTAAGCAGCTTGTTGAAGAACTCTTGACAAGCGTCCATGGCATACTAAAGGCAGGACAACGGATTTGTATGGCTTCACCAAAGACTCTGAAGATCGGAGAAGTAGGTATAGCTTTGGGGTTTAAGCATTTGGAATCGCATCTTGTTTATGTTCACAGAAGTCTAACAAGAGAAATAGCTGTGTTCGAAAAGGTGTAAACCATGAGTCTCCGGGTGATCTTTCTAGGTACAGGCGGAGCCGTTCCAACTCCTAAAAGAGGGTTGCCAGCCGTTCTCATAATACGTAAAGGCGAACAAATAATGTTTGACTGCGGCGAAGGCGTACAAAGACAAATGGTAAAAGCCGGAAGCGGCTTTCACAGAAAAACAAAGATCCTCATAACACACATGCACGGCGACCACGTGCTTGGCTTGCCAGGACTTCTACAAACCATGGCGCTTCTCGATAGACAAAAGAAACTAGAAATCTACGGTCCCAGAGGAATAAAGCAGTTCCTAGAATGCATCAAAGAAACAGTACAGTTCGTGCTAACCTTCCAAGTGGAAATTCACGAAATAGAAGAAGCTGGCACCGTCTGCGACGAAGAGGAATACGTTATCCAAGCGGCATGGGCCAACCACATAATACCGACCTTATCCTATGTGTTCGTTGAAAAACCCAGACCCGGACGATTTCACCCAGAAAAAGCAAAAGACCTCGGAGTACCGGAGGGACCATTGTGGTCAAAACTTCAACAAGGACAGGAGATCAAATCATCCCATGGTAAGATCATAAAACCTGCACAAGTCGTAGGGCTCTCGCGACCGGGCAGAAAGATCGCGTACACTGGCGACACAAGGCCTTCTAATGACATTGCAAAACTGGCCAATGGAGCAGATTTGCTTATCCACGATGCTACTTTGGCTGATGATCTAGATGCAAGGGCTCAGGAAGATGGGCATTCAACGTCGAGTCAAGCCGCGCAGATCGCAAAGAAAGCCAAAGTCAAACGGTTGATTCTGATACATATCAGCGCGAGATATGATGATGCTAGCTTGCTTTTGGATCAGGCAACTAAAGTATTCAAGAAAACTCAGGTGGCAGAAGATTTCATGGAGATAGAGATTCCACTCTTGAACAGCTAGGTAAAAAGCTGTTTTAACTTCTGAACGCTCTCTTCAACGTGCTCAATGGATTCGACAACAGTGATCCTATCATAATGGTTCTTCTTCAAGAGGTCTGCAAGCCTTTCCCAATCCACAGTTCCATAGCCTAAGCCCAAATGCTGATCACTCTTTCCATCATTATCGCTCAAATGCATGTGTACAATCCTATCCCTGAAAGTAGTCAAGAAAAGCTCTATCTGCCCGCTGATATTCGCATGCCCAACATCCAGCACCAAGCCTATGTCTGCATCAACTTCAGCATAGAACCTTCCAAAGTCTTCCACGCTTTTCATAAGGAATGGGTAGGGTTCAGGCACGTTTTCAATGGCTATTTTCACGCCGCGATCATTCGCGATTTCGAAAAGAGCTTCCGCTGATCTAGTGTTTTGCAGCCAATCTCTGCCTGGATAGAAAGAACTTATGCCCGTTTTGACTCCAGGATGAAAAACCCATACGCTTGCATCTATTCTATGTGCGTATTCAATGGACCTTTTTAATCTCTTCAGCATAGCGCTGAGCATAGTTTTTGAAGGCGAAGCCATGTTTATGTCTGAGAAAGGCGCGTGTACTGAGTATTTCAGGCTGTATGATTTGCCTATCTCTGTTAGCTTCGTAGTTCTCTTGTTGTTCAGCTCATGGAAGCCGTCGTCGACTATCTCGATGTAGGGTGTGCCAGCCTTTACGATGTATTCTGTCATTTTCGTGAAAGGGTCACTTAGGCGGTAAAGCATAGATAGGCCGATTTGAGGTTTGTTCATCGATTACTCCTAGGCAGTCTGATTGTGAACATTGAGCTTTCATACTTATAACCAGAATGTTGCGAGTATCGGGAAAAGCATAGCCTGCTTTTTGAAGACCTTTCCTTTGACGAATTCAAAACTGAGCCAAATTCTCAATCTGAATGGACGATTCATAACTGATTTATCTGGTCTTCTTGTAAAGCATCTCTAGATCTGCTTTGAAAACTCCACTCAGAGAGGTTTCATGATTGTCTAGAAGCCGTTTCAACAAACTCTTGCTCGAAGCTGTAGATGAAGGATTGTCTTCGCTAGGTGAATCTTCGAAACAGGCGATCTATTTTCATTTAGCAAAAAGTTTCAACGTTAGGAGAAATACCATCCCTCTTGAGATTGAGGCCTTTGCCAAGGCTATTGAGAGGATCTTCGGCTTAGGAGCCAATTTCCTCGAAGTTTTGATCATGAGACGCCTGCACGAAAAGACCGGCGGGGTTTTTGATTGGAATGAGTCCAACAAGTTTGTGTTCGCTGAGTATGTAATGGCAGCGAAAAGGAGCTTCGAAGAAAAGCAGAAACAAAAAATCACAATGGAGCTAGTTGAATGCGAAGAAGTAAGAGTAGGAATCTGACTGCAATACACCCGGAAGGGAATAGAAGAAGCCCGTCAAAGGGCAAGGAGCTTGGGAGCCGTCAAAATGACTCGAACGCGCATCTTTTAAAGAATACCCAGAAGCGTCGATGTAACGAAGTTATGGAGAATGAAAAGAAGCTCAGAAGCGTATTTGCTGCCTCTCCCGACGCCATCATCGTTACTGACATGAACGGAAACATAGTTGAATGCAGTCAAGCCACATTACAACTCTGTGGTGCAGCTTCAAGACAAGAGTTGATAGGCAAAAATGCTTTGGACTTCGTTGTTGAAAAAGACAGAGAAAGATCAGAGAAATACGTAAGAAAGACGTTGGAGCAAGGTTCCCTGAAGGATGTTGAACTCACACTTTTGAAAAGAAGTGGTAAGGAATATCTAGCGGATCTCTCAGCGAGCGTTGTGAAGGATGAATTTGGTCGTTCCATAGCTCTTGTTATTATTTGGAAGGATATCACTGAACGGAAGCAAGCTGAAGAGGCTCTTGTTGAATCAGAAAGAAGGTACAGAAGCCTTGCAGACAGTATCGGAATAGGAGTGTCTGTCATAAGTCCTCGTATGGAATTACTGACCCTAAACAGGAAAATGAAAGAATGGTTCCCAGCAGTTGACATGTCGAAGAAGCCGTTGTGCTACGAAGCCTTCAACGATCCTCCTAGAAAGAGAATCTGCACCTATTGCCCCACGTGTAAGACCCTACGAGATGGACAAGTACACGAATCAGTAACGAAGACTCCAAAGGGCGAAGACGTTATGAACTACAGGGTGGTTTCGTCTCCTATCAAGGACAAAGACAAGAGAGTTATCGCTGCAGTAGAAATGGTTGAGGATGTTTCTAAGCAAATACGCCTGGAAAGGCAACTTGCACATTACTCAAAGCATTTGGAAGTATTGGTGGAAGAGAGAACTCAAAGACTCCAAGCGAGTCAAGAGAGCTTCCGATCAGTGGTCGATTATGCCGTTGAAGCCATAATAACGGTTGACCCCAACTTGAGGATTGTTTTCTGGAACAAGGCGGCCGAGAAGTTGTTCGGCTACTCTTCACGTGAGATAGTTGGGAAGCCATTGAGCATAATCGTGCCTAGAGAATCAAGGGAAAGTCATGGCGCAAAACTGAAGCAATTGCTATCGTCTGGAAAGCTTCGTTCTCGAAGGGCAGTTGAGATGTATGGGCTCAAGAAGGACCGAACGAAATTTCCACAAGAGATCTCCTATTCTTCATGGAGAACAGATGAAGGTAACTTCCTCACAGCAATTGTGCGTGATATAACTGAACGCAAGAAAGTTGAACATAGAATCAAGGAAAATGAAGCGAGACTGCAGCAGATAACTAATAACATGCAGGATATGGTTGCCCAAATTGACACAAACGGCGTCTTTCAGTATGTCAGTCCCTCACAAAAGCGTATCCTTGGATATAGCCCTGAAGAAATCTTGGGAAAGCCAAACCTGAATTTCATACACCCTGAAGACATTGACAAACTAAAGGAAACAATCGAGAAATCTCAGTGCAAAGAGCATCCAGACAAGGCAGAAGTGCGGTACAGACATGTAGATGGCCATTACATTTGGTTGGAAGTTGTCGGAAGTTCTCTGTATGATGAACAGAGCAAATCAATCGGCGCCGTCTTCGGTGCACGTGACATTACTGAAAGAAAACGATATGAAGAAAGACTCAGAGCAGTAAATTTCTATGAAGGAAAGTTGAACTTGACGATAAGCCTTCAGCAAGTTTACAATCTGACGCTTGATGCAATGGAGCAAGCGTTGGGTTTCGAACATGCCGAATTCATAATTGTCGACAAGAATGCCCTCAAAGTTGTTTCTACACGTGGATATTTCGGTCCATTTATGGATCTACCTTTGGATGGATCAAAGGGAGGCATAACAGTCAGAGCGGCTAACACCCGTGAACCCATTCTCGCACCTGACTTGAAAAAGGAAAAGGACTATTTTGAAGATGTTCCCCACATGAACTCAGAACTCGCCGTCCCAATCATTGCAGGAGACTCCGTTCTCGGCGTTCTCAACGTGGAAAGCAGAAGACTAGGTGCATTTGATGAGAAAGATCTTGTCTTGCTCCAGATTCTGGCCTCACACGCTGCAACTGCAGTGGACAATTTGAAGAAGAGAGAAGAGATCGAAAAACGCAGTAGACAACAGACTTTGCTGATGAAGAGTTCTGCTGAGATGATTCATTCAACCGATCTGAAAACACGCCTTCAAGCAATCTTGGACGCAATAAATGGGCTTGGGTGGCGTAGGGTTGTGCTGTCTGTAAGAGACGAGAACCTGGACATTATCTCTCCAGATGACATAGTGACAGCTGGCTTGACTAACGAGGAGAGAGAGTATCTTTGGACTCACAAGAAGCCCGGGCAAGCTTGGAGAGAACGCTTCGGTCAAGACTTTGAACGCTTCAGAATCGGCGAGTTCTATTATTTGCCTTGGAGTGATCCCTGGGTCAGGGAGAGTTTCAGCGCCGGCACCGTTTTGAGCCACCTAAAACCTGACGAAATGGTGGACTGGGATCCAGAGGATCTTCTTTATGCTCCACTCAGATTGGCTGACGGTCGTACAGTCGGCGTCGTAAGCATGGACGATCCAGTTGACGGCAGACGACCAACCAAGGAAAGCCTTGCACCCCTAGAAATGTTCCTACATCAGGCCGCAGTAGCAATCGAGAATGCTCGACTGCTTCAAAGACTGAAGGAATACTCTACCAGTTTGGAAGAGAAGGTGGGTGAGAGAACTGAGCAATTGAGAAACATGCAGATGCAGCTTCTCAAGTCCGAGAGGCTTGCTGCTATTGGTGAACTGGCTGGAATGGTCGGTCATGACTTGCGAAATCCGTTGACAGGCATCACAGGAGCCACGTACTATCTGAAAACGAGACTGGGTTCGAGTGTAGATAAGAAATCAAGGGAAATGCTTGAGGTCATCGAGAAGGATGTTGAATACTCAAACAAGATCATAAACGACCTTCTGGAGTACTCGCGAGAAATAAAACTGGATTTGAAAGAGACCAATCCAAAATCAATCCTAAATGACGTTTTGTCATCTCTGAATACTCCCGCGAACGTTCAGATAAGGGATGAGACTCGCCGTGATCTCAGAATCAAGATTGATGTGGACAAGATGCAAAGGGTCTTCATGAACATCATCAAGAACGCGTTTGATGCTATGCCTAGAGGTGGGACGCTCATGATAAAAAGCGAGAAAACAGGCGGCGATGTGAACTTTGTTTTCAATGACACCGGAGTAGGAATGTCTAAGGCGACCATAGAAAAGCTCTGGTCGCCGCTCTTCACAACCAAGGCAAAGGGAATGGGTTTCGGACTGCCGATTTGCAAACGCATTGTGGAAGCCCACGAAGGTACGATCAGCATCAAGAGCGCCTTCCGCAAGGGAACAACGATTACTGTGACGATTCCTGTCAGGCCTAAGTTACATGGAGGTGAAAACGTTTGGGTGAACATTCCAGAATCCTTATTGTCGACGACGATGAAAGCATAAGAACAGTCCTATCGACCATACTCAGTGACGAAGGCTACAGCGTAGACACAGCTAGAACTGCAAAAGAAGCTGTAAAGAAATCCAACACCAAACTCTACAATCTAGCCTTGATTGACATTCGACTTCCAGACACGGAAGGAACAACGCTCTTGACACGGATTAAGAAAGCATCACCGCGAATGCGAAAAATAATCATAACCGGATACCCCTCTTTACAGAACGCAGTTGATGCCCTGAACAAGGGCGCAGACGCCTACGTGATGAAACCTTTCGACATGAGAAAAGTGCTTGCAACAATAGAGGAACAACTCGAAAAACAAGAAGAAGAAATGATGTTCAATCAGGAAAAAGTTGCGGAATTCATAGAAACACGTGTCAAAGAACTAGGAACGGAAAAAGTGGTAGCGAACCGCAAGACACGCTGAGATATTTCCTCCTTATTTCTGGTCTTCTTGATTTCAGCTGTTCGTTTTCTCACGTTTTGCTTTGGCCGTCCAAATGAATGGAGTAGATTCCATGCTTCCCCTCGCGAGTGTAGGGTTTTCAGAACATAGGATCTTGCTTGACGTTGTAATTTTGATTTCCTGTTTGGTATTTTCCAATTTTACCTCCCATTCAAAGCATTAGGCTTTTTCCTTCAGTGCTTCCCAGGAACTTGGTCAATCCAAAGTGTGTTTCTTTCCACCTTATTCATCGCTATGCCTATTACGACCACGAAACCTGAACGCATCTCGCGTTATATGTGCCTCAGAAAACTCTCTCTGCAAAAAGCTCTTGCGGGCAAGCCAAAATTGGCAGTGGTCTTGCACTGACTCAGCCTAAGCCCTATGGAAATCTCCACAAACTCCTTCAGTGTGGTGTTGGCAAACTCCCTAGTTGGCATTCCATATTTCAGCCCACTGCACATGGAATCCGCATAAACGAAAAGGTTGTCTTCACCATGGTTGTATATCGCTTCACGGCTAAACCCGAACTTCGGTTCAGCCAGAATCTTGAAGGGCCAGATCTGACATGCTCTGGGTTTCACATATTGCAATTCGCACGCGCACATATTCGGAAAGTCGCGCAAAAAAACACACGATCCATCACTCCTTCTTTTTATGTACAACTCACTTAGCCCAGACACCGTTTGTTCCACACCATGACTCCTAACGATCTTAAGCCATTCATGGAAGCTCAAGACTACCGTATACAGTTTGCAACAGTCACCGCACCCGTTACACTTCCAGTCAGCGATGTGCCGCCAAGGTACAAACTCCATACTAAGCCACTTTTGGATTCAAACACGATGTTGTCTAATTAATCTATTCGCAGAAAGACTTGAGTTTTTCCACGATCTCGCTCGGAACGCACGTGGCTTTCTCAGTTTGCTTGTCCGCTGCTACAATGACGATATAGCCAGTTGCCAACGTCACGTTCGTCTCTTTGTTTATTATTCTGAAGCCAAGTTTGAACGATCTTTCTTTCAAATTCTCTACGCTTACTTCCACTTCCAGAAGATCATTGAATCTTGCTGGTCTCTTGTATTGGCAAAAAGCTTCAACCCGCGGAAACCACAAACCTTTCTTTGCCGTGTCAGTGAAACTGAATCCCAATTGGCGATAGAACTCTTCTTCAGCTCTTTCGAAGAACCTGAAGTAATTGGAGTAGTGTACGACCCGTGCCGCGTCAGTGTCAGCCCAAACCACTCTAAAAGAAGTCTTGAAAACTGGAAGAGGCATAAAGCTTCACTGATCTACTTCCTGTACAGGTACAACGTGTGGGAGGGATATCCTAAAGTCTGGTTTTCACAGTAATTTTCGACTTGAACCGGTTTCCACCCGACAATCTCATAGTCGTGCGAGACTATCCGTACGCCTTTCTTGAGTTCGGTTTCAAGTTTAGGTCTGATCTTCTCGTTGGCACTTGTTGTCAAGTATAGGAAAACAACGTCCGCTGAGTTCAAGTCCACGTTTAGCATGTCGCCGTTCACAATCGTGATCCTATCTTGAAGACTCTGCTCGTACACAGTGCTCAAAGCTCTCTTCGCCAGGTCTTCCCTTAACTCGACGCCGACTGCTCTTGCTCCAAACTCCTTCGTTGCTATCACTACGGTTCTGCCATCTCCAGCGCCCAAATCAAAGAACACTTCACCAGCTTTCAATTCTGCAAGGTTGAGCATCCGCTGAACCACTTGTGGCGGACTTGGAACATAAGGTGCTATATACAGGGCATAGACCTCCATTCGGATTCGATTCTCTTTCGATTTAACCATTGGCACGCTTAAAGATTTTCTATCTTTTCTAAGACACGTAGGTGGACTTGTTCGCGGAGGTTTCTCTGGGTTTTCTTGCTTCACCGCACTTTACGCAACTCTGCGCGCAAAGTTCAAGGTATTTCGCCTCGTCTTCTGTACCAACGGCTTCGGCTGCTTTTAGACAAAGTTCACTTGGTTCTTGGCACCCTGAATCCTTGCAGAGCTTTGATATGGACATGCAAACCTCTTGAACATCCTTTGGCTCCAGAACAGCTCTTTGCGTACGCACGAGTAAGCATATTTCCCTTGCCATGACACATGTCTTGACATACTTGATCCTTTCCAGAACTTCCTCTCGCAGCTTCTTTCGGCTTATCTCCAAATCTTTGTTCTCCTTATATCAAGAACAGCCTGTTTAGGCAAAATAGGTCGGGCATTCATTTAAGAGTTGCCGTATGTATCTAGAGGTTACCTGAATCTTTTGCTCATAGCTTTGCGTTCAGCTTCCAGAACAAGTTCATAGAACCTGTTGGTGAGTTTGGGTTCCTTTATCAGAATCTCTGCGACATCTGATGAATACATTCTTTTTCCGCACAATCCAGCGGCCGCCACTTTTCCGTACTTCGCTATTAACTGTGCCGCTTGCAATGCTTGTTTCTGTAGTTTTTCCTCGCTTTGAGTAAGTTTTTCTCCTCTCTTCTCAACTACAGGCAATACTTTTTCTTCCTCTACCTTGAGAAGGCCAATAGCATTGGAACCGCACCTTGGGCATTTTGGCTTGTCTGGCAGTTGATTCACGCGCATCGTCTCTGAGTAGTTCCAACAGTCTGTGCACAAGAAGGTGCATGCTTCATTCAATAATCTGACCTTCGCAGATTCAACGAGTACAGCACGCATTCGTTCAGGCGGGATTAGGTCGGTTTTCATGCTGACACGTTCAATACCCAAGCAAGCAATGGGTGTCGGATTTCCGCCTGTTTCAGCTCTTTGAACCACAAATCTGCCTTCACGCATCTTTCCGAGAACGAAGATTAGCTGTTCCAAATCCAAGTCTTTTGTGAAGACTTCTTTGAGTGCTTCTTCATAAATGGGCGTGCCTTCGAAACTCTTGACGAGTTTCTGCAGACTGACGCTACTAAAGTCTGCCCACTTCTCCAAGGCTCCAAACCGCCTTGCAACATGAATCATTCTACGCTTAAAAAGTCCAGTTTTCACAGCCGCTTTTGTCAACACATCTCTGACTGTCTGATCAGACATGTCCTTCATTTCGTCGAACAATTCCCCTACGCGCTTGGAGTCTGCTTCGCCCATTGTTTGAACGAATATTCGGTAGGCGTCATGTTGGACAACGATTGCGAATCCCACTTTCTCAGACAGCAATTGACCCAGCAATTGTGCAAGGGCGCGGTTCGTGAGCAAACCGAAGTTGACATGTATCAGGACGAAGTCCTGCCAATCTTCGACGAGTATTCGATCATCCGTAGGAACTGGAAAGCCTCCCAGAACCTGATCGACAGTTTCCTTCAATGCACGCTGGATCGTGTTTTTATCAGATGGATAATCCTCGCTCAACTTCGCTGATATCTGGTCCAGAGAAAGCCCGCTATTGAGCTGCTTTTCAGCAAATCCCCTAATACGCCCAACTTCCTGCGCTACTTCGAAGGGCACCGGAATCTCTTCCCCTATCCAACTTGGAACTGCTCCTGTTGGGTCATCAACGGGCTTGACGTGAATCTTTTCTTCGGTAACATGTTGAATCAGCCATGGGCTCCCTCTTATGATGAACTTGACTCCTGGTTTCCCATATTCCGCCGTGAAAGCTTCATCTAGCACTCCTACTGCGGAATCAGTTGAATCATCAACTACAAGAAACTGTTTTTCTTCGGGAATCATCGACAGATTGTTAAAATAATACTCAAACAGTGCTTTCGATTGCCTAGGCTTCAAGACTATTTTGTCCTCGAAAGAGACCCATGCAAGGCGCGGAAAACGCGAGTGCATGTACTTGAGTATCTTCTCTGTATCCTCGATCGTCAAGCCTTCATACGGGTATGCGTTTTCAAAAATCTCTTTGATGTCATCGAACTGAAGTTTTCTGTTTCTTAGCAGTAATCCTGCTATTTGGTGTGTCAAAACATCATAGGGTTTCGGGGGAATCACAACAGGTTCCAGTTCCTCTCGGAGGGCCTTTCTTGCTATGACCATGGCTTCGAGGGCATCGTCAGAGTCTAGTGCAACTATTATTCCTTCAGCTATATGACCGACTTTATGGCCACTCCTGCCGACGCGTTGAATAAGTCGAGTCACCTGCCTGGGGCTCATGTACTGTATGACTAGGTCTATCCTGCCTACATCTATTCCCAACTCAAGTGAACTTGTGCAGACAAGGCCCTTCAAATCGCCACTTTTCAATCCTTTTTCTGCCGCTATTCTGGAAGGTTTTGCAAGAGACCCGTGGTGAATTGATATTGGATAGTTCATGTCCCACACTTTTAGTCTACTGGTCAGTACCTCTGATTCTGTCCGAGTGTTCGTGAATAGGAGCACAGACTTGTAGCGGTCGATATAGTCTCGGATCAGGCGCAGTCTGGCAGCCACTTCGGGGTAGGTATAGAGCTGCACAGCAAGTTTGTCATCCTCCTCACTAGGGGCTGGAAAAACAATTTTCAATCGCATCATTCTTGCCACTGGAACCCGCACAATCTCTACTGGACGGTTTCTGCCAACCAGGAATTGGGCCACCTTTTCTTGGCTACCGATAGTGGCGGACAACCCTATCATTTGGAAATCCCTGCCAACTATGGCTCTAAGCCTTTCCAGAGCCAGACTCAGCTGACTGCCTCGCTTGCTGTCCGCCATTTCATGCACCTCATCAACTATGACCCAACGCACGCTCTGCAAGTGTTGCCGCATTATCCAACCAGATAATATGGCCTGCAGCGTCTCAGGAGTAGTAATCAGAATATCCGGAGGGCTTCTAGCTTGTCTAGTCCGCTCCTTCGTCTCAGTATCGCCATGTCTAGCGGCTAATCTGATGTCAAGGTTATTACACCACCATTCAAGTCTTTCGAGCATATCCCGGTTCAGGGCGCGTAGAGGTGTAATATAGAGAACTTTGATGCCTGGGACTCCTTGTTGACCTTGAAGAAGCATGCTGAGAACCGGGAGAAATGCAGCCTCAGTCTTGCCCGTCGCGGTAGGAGAAATAAGTAGAACGTTCTTTCCATCAAGGATTCTCGGGATAGCTCTCTCCTGTGGTTCCGTCGGCTTCAAGAATTGCCTCTGCTCAACGAGTTTTCGAACTGGTTTGACAAGCAGCTCAAAAGCGTTCTTAGCTTCTTCCAAGCCTGATTAAACCTCAACGGTGGGAGGAATAAGCATTGACCCAAATGTAAAAGCGTTTTGGAGAGACAAGCGGGTGCTAGTCTCAAGAGGCTTTTCAGCTTCAGGAAGCCGATGATTGAGAGGATCGCTTGCGGTGACGAGGAGATCCTGGATATCCTGCATGAGGCCGGGTCACGTGGAGTGCTGCCTAAGGATGTTTCTGCTAGGCTTGGCAACTACAATGTGAGGCGTCACCAAGTTATTAGGCGGATTCAGCGGATGAATAGACGAATGGAGAAGGAGACTTGTTAGCATTCCTAGAGAAGACGAAGCGTAATTTCCGCGACCCAAACGCAACAGAAGAATACGCGATAGTCCATGTGTGTTCAAAATGCGGTCATGAAGTTAGAAGAGGAGACCTTCCACTAATCTAAGCATTAATCATCTGACAAATTTATATTGATAGAAAGGTCGCCAACCGACAAGTTTACAGACCCCCATTACGACACTTAGAAGACTATTAACGAACGAGTCATGACCACCAGCGTTTTCTTCTCCATCCCTCTTTCCTGACGAGAAACTCGATGCCACTTCCCTCGTAAGCCTTGTTCCATTCCTCAGCCTCTTTCTCAGCTTTCTTCTTGGTTCTGAACCGTTCACCAGCAACAACATGGATAGGGCTAACGCCTTTTCTTCTGACGACAAGCCACTGAGAACGCTCAGGTCTGCGGTTGTAACTCAAACCAGACTCACAAAAGAAAAATCGTCTATGGGCTCGTTTTAGCAAAACCACACTGAACCAGAAAAATCACTTCATTCTATGCAACCTACGGAAAGTCTTATATTTGCACCATCCGCTTCAAGGGAAGAGTAGAGGTTCAAGAAATGAGTCAAAAGAAAGTCGTGGGAAGAAATGTCGCAATTGCCCTTGGGATAATCTGCATAGTGTTCGTCGTGGCACTGATAGGTGCTGTTTGGCAATACACTTCGATAGTGAAAGACAAAGATGCTGTCATAGCATCCAAGGACTCGGAATACCAGAACTATACTTCAACACACAGCCACACCGACTCTGAATACAACTCTGTGCAGTCAAGTTACAGCAACTACCTCGCTGATCATAGCCATACCAATGATGAATACAATAATCTGACACACGCATGGCTCACGACTGTAGGTCTAAGCGTAACTAACTTCAACAAATACTGGTCGTGGGACCCACCGAGCCATCTGACAATCTCAAGTTATGTCTTCAATATGGGAACCGACACGGCCTATAACTGCAAATACCACGTAAAAGTATGGTCAAGCGATGATACACTGTTGCTAGACACCACTGTTGATTTGGGAACCATAGGTGGTAGGGGTTACGTATACAAGACCGCTGAAACGCCTTACACTGGTTCGGGAGATCATTGGTCAGTTGTTCTGGAATTTACAATTACTCCATGACCATTCTTTTTTGCTATGATAATTCTAAGTTACGTGCATGAAAAGAAATAGATTAGATATTCTTGAGTCACCACCGAAACTGCAACACCACAATCAAACACTCTTAAGTGCAATTGCACCCTCATAAGAAAATTGGAAGGTGCAGATCCTTTGTCAGATTCAGAAGAGTTTTGGAAAAAACGTGCCAAAAATCTAGAGTTCCTTGGGAAAGGTGAAAAAGAGCTTTGGATGAAAATCGAACCAATCCTCAGTGAAATGCTGGAAGAATTGAAAGCAAAAGGAAAGACTGAGGTTTGTTTTATTCCTGTCAAAGATCATCATCTTAGTAGTATAATAGATAATCTGAATCAAATAAATAAGAGTGAGAACTTGCTACTTCACTTGCTCATTAGCCCAGAGAGAGTTGGTCAGTTTCTCAAAGTAAGCTCTGAATTTGGTTTCGATGGACCAAGATTATCCAGCCTTTGTGTAGAAATAGGTGCATATTTATGCGTTCTAAGCACCGAACTTTTCAAATCATATCTTCTTTTCCATCTCAGAGATGTTAAACCTCTAGCATCGAATTTCACAAAAACGATGGAAGAAGCTCCAAAGTCTTGGGAGAAACTGAAACCCTATGTTGATAATGATTTTAGAAATTCGCTTGCTCATGGCACATGGGCGATTGAGAACCAGAGAATTGTTCTTTTTGGGGATGCTACACTTGAGCCTTACGAAAGGCTTGAACTAGCTGACTTCGTTATTAGAATGAAAAAACAAAATGTCCTTCTTGCGTGTTTGAAATATCTGATTGAAGAAAAACGTAAAGCTAACTTCTTCACATAACTATATCCGACGACTTTTCACATGGTCAAGCATCCGACGACAACTTCACAGAACCCAAAAACACTATAAGCTTATATCTGTGTAGTCACTCATTTTTGGGTAACTGTTTTGTTTGCCGGCACTTGGACGATGTGCGCCCGCGTGCAGAGTCCACGAGCTAGGACAAGGTTGGCGAATCGAGTTTTTGAGTAAAAGTCCGTCGACTATGAGAAGGGATGCTGCTAGGTTTAGGCCTATTCGTAGGCTGCAGAATGGCGACGTCGTAGCTACCAGGCAGATTCCGCCCTGTAGGAGAGTGGTCAGGGACGTTAATGGAGTGGTCCTCTTCGTTGAGCACCTGGCGACTTGCGAGGGCGGGACCGTGGTTCATGACATGGCCGGCAGGGGACTGTACGATCGTGAGACGTTTATTTCTTTCAAGAGTGCTTTCTATGGGGCCTAGGGGGGTAGGGGCATCTTTTTGCGTGGCCGTTTGACTGTTAAAAAGAGGGTACACCACCGGGTGATTTCGCTACGGAGGACTTTTGATGTTGACACGCAGCGGGTTAGGAGGAAGACCATCAAGTCGCTTGAGGATATTTTCAAGATCGTGAGTGACTATGCGCGGGGCAAGGTTGCGCGTGTCATTGATGATGGTGGGAAGGAGAGGCCGCTTACGATTCCTGAGCGCCAGTTTTGGGCTCGAATCGCGGCGTACACTGCCCTCATAATTAACAATGTTGCGAAGGGGATTGACGAGCGTCGAATTGACATGGACCTTGATGAGTTGGCGAGGTTGATTCATGAGAACAAGGCAAAAAGCGAGGCTGAAGCAGCTCGTGACGCAGAACAGGCCAGTTCTGCCAGTTGATAAGGTCCAGTTCTTCGAAGAGGTTTTGAAGCTTAAGCTTTACCCTTATCAGGCCGAGTTTGAGAGGGACTCGGAGCACCGCCTAACGTACTTCGCTGGCCGCGTAGCGCGCGCAGCAAACCATAGCAGCCAAACCGCTCAAGCCTTTCCCATAAAATCTCCATCAAAACTCCATAATCACCATGCCCAAAACCAACACAATATAAGCGCACGTCCAGACGTATGGAAAGTTTTTTATCTATCATCATGAGAGAACCATGGTCATCGGGATACATTGGAGGAAATTAAATGGCTAAATGTCCAAAATGCGGAACCGTTGTCGCAACACCCAAGAAGAAGTGGACTATGGCGGGACGTCCAGACAAAGCTGGAAAAAGGACACAACTGGAAATTGGACTATTCGACTGTCCAAAGTGCAAGAAGCCCTTCCGAGAAGTCCTAAGCAAGAAGAAGATCTAGACCTACCGAGAACTGAAAGCAGAGAGGAACTCGCACTCTCTCCTTCCCCTTATTTTTCCCAGCTTTACGGAGCACTAAACTTAAGTATGGAAGCCTCAATCAACAAGAGCATTTGACCCAAGAAAAAGGCGAAGCAATGTCCTCTCAGAACCTGAGACAGATCTGGAAAAATGAGTATTTCAAAACTGCTATGGCGCTTGTCCTGATAGTTTTGGTGGTTCTTGGGTTTTTCCAAGGTTTAAAATGGGTTTTGAGAACGGATTATCCCGTGTTGGCTGTGGTTTCTACTAGCATGTTGCCAACGTTGAACGTGGGTGATCTTCTGATAGTTCAGGGAACAACCGCAAAGGACATAAATGCCAACTATGGGACAGGCGACATTGTCATATTCGTACCTGATGAAAGCAATCCTGACTATCGCATTGTTCATCGAGCCGTCGGAAAAGAGCTTAGGGCAGATGGGTACTGGATAACAACGCATGGAGACAACAATCCTCCATACAACGAAACATTCAATGAAAAGCAACTTATCGGGAAAGTAATAGCAAGGATTCCGTACGTAGGCAATCTTTCTCTGCTTACCCAATCGCAAGGTAGCGTGTACCTTTTCTTCATGATCGCTGTCGTTCTGATAATCATCCTGCTGATATTTTGGAATACCGGTCCCGGAAACGAAAAAACTGGTGAAGAGCTAAAGAGGAATAGAAAACTGTTTGGAAAACTCTCATATGAAGCGATATATTTCACGGTTGTCAACGTACTCCTCATATGTTTTATAATTTTCAATCTTTGGGGAGCATTCACGTTTTGGCAACCAGGTGCTATTCCACCCCAATACGTTACGATTAAAGGAATGTACATAGATCTGCAGTATCATGCAAGCTTTAAAGGAAACTTCAACAACAACATCAGCGAAGTATCCTTACTCCAAGGTCTCTTCACATACAGACTCGACAGCATAGCAAACGGGGAACCGCGGACGGGCGTTCTCACCTTCTCATGGTTCCAATTCTCAGTGTTCCTTCTTGTCGTATTCGACGCTTGGGAACTGGTCAGTTTTGTCAGAGCGAAAAGGTCTGCAAAGGCATCAGCACTTGAACTACCATGAGAACACAAATGGAGCCCTAACTAAAGCTGACGGTCAATGAGGGCCTGCTTCAAGAGCTTTTCTGCGCTTTCTTGGCGTCTCCTAATTCTTGGTCTTCGTGTCTGCGGCAAAGTTACATATAAGCTGTTGATTTCCACTTTCGCTATTTGCGTTCCAACGAGTGACGTTAACAACTCGAAGCGAAGACTCTAAAAAGATATATAAACATGAAACCTTCAATATGCCCTCCTAAGGTAGATTTGGCAATGAAAAGCGGTTTGACAGTTTTGACATTACCACCGCCTCCTCCGCCACCTCAATTACCCACTCCTAAAAAAGGCAGAAAAGTGATGCCTGTCTTAATCGCAGTAGTGCTTATCGCGATCATTCTTGTCGCCACGGTAGTCTTGTTCTCTTTCAACGTGATCAAGTGGCCATCTAACGCCAAAGACACAACCGCACCAAATGTCTCCATCAACAGCCCAACCAACACTACATACACAACCTTCTCTATAACAGCCAATGCCACAGTGACTGATCCTGATTCAGGAGTACAAACCGTACTTTGCGAAGTTGATGGCATACGTAATACAACTCTCATCCAGCAAACGGGAACAAGCTTCTACTACAACGATATGATCTCCATCACGTCCGATGGTTCTCATCGAATTAGGATATACGCGAACGATACCGCCGGAAACACGAATCAGTCTCAGACACAGTTCTTCACTGTGAACACTACTCAGCCAACCAACTACGGAGTTGTGAATGGCAAGGTCACAGATAAGTCAAACTATCCTGTTTCGAATGTTAAAGTCAGTGTTGGTGGACAAAGCAGTATGACTAATGATCAAGGCTATTTCAGCATCTCGAACGTGACTGCCGAAGACAATGCATTGTTGACATTTAGCAAGAATGGCTCCGCAACAACGTACAAAGTTACAGACGTGCAAGTAGGCAATGCAAGTTTCGTGGAAACCACAATTAGTGATGTCGGCAATACCGGCTCTATAAGCGCGGCGAGTGGAGGAACTGTAACGACGCCCGACGGAGGCTCTGTCGAAATCGACGCCAACTCACTTGTTGACTCTCAAAACAACACTTACACAGGAACTGCTGCGGTCTCAGTGACCACTTTTGATCCAAGCGACGAAAACCAGCTCAACGCGTTTCCAGGTGAATATCAAGGGATTTCCGCGCAAAACGAAACAGTGCCACTCAAATCCTACGGATTCATGGACATCACAGTAGCAGATCAAAATGGACAAGAACTTCAGCTAGCGCAAGGCAGAACAGCCACGATCAGCATTCCTGTGCCCTACAGTATGCAATCAGAAGCTCACAACTTGACAACGTGCCCCCTGTGGTACTTCAACCCACGCACAGGCACCTGGCATGAGCAGGGTCAAGGAACCTACAACCCCTCGCTGGGATGCTTCGTTGGCAACGTTTCCCACTTCTCAACTTGGAACTATGATATCAGTTATCCTGCAGGATACATAAGCGGCCGTGTCATTGATTCAAACGGCAATCCTGTCCAAGGCGCCAGTGTCAGATGTTGGGGCATTGGATGGTATCAGCAGAGATGGGCCAGCGGTGAAACCTCAACGGACTATAATGGTACATTTAGACGTATTCCAGTCGAAGTCGGAGTAGTGTTCAAATACCAAGCGGAAAAGGGCGGTCATAAGAGTGCTGTCTATCAGGCTGGTCCACTAGCAAAGAATCAAGAGTATGATGTTGGGAACATAACCTTGGATGCTCCAGTGGCACAGTTCACACTGACTTGGGGGGCAAACCCGCGCGATCTGGATAGTCATCTCGCAGCCAGGTTAGCTGACAATACGACATTCCATGTCTACTACAGTTCCAGAGGCGACCTTGCAAGTCCGCCGTTCGCAAACTTGGACACAGACATGGTAAATGGCTTTGGTCCAGAGGTAGTATCAATAACAAGATTGCGCCCAGGGACATACAGGTATTCAGTCAGACACTTCGCTGGTGAAGGCACAATAGAAACCTCAGGAGTCGAGGTCAACATGATCATTCCAAATGTCGGAATATACAGATTCACACCTCCCGCAGGACAATCTGCTGGCACAAACATCTGGAGGGTCGTTGACATAGTCATAGACTCGCCTGGTCATGTTGCAGCGATCAATCCGATAAACGACTACGTCACCGGCGGCGACGAAAGTGAATTGCTGTTTCCATGATCAGAAGATTTGAGTCGGCATACCCTTCCCTTTTCTCTTCTGTCCCTTGCGTTATCTCATTTTGTTGACCGTGTTCGCGAATCAGACTGATAACATTGCCCCATCTTTTGTTTCTTCTGCAATTGGCAGAGCGCATCGCAGCTCCTTAAAATAGTTGAGCAAGTTCATGCCCTTCTGAGTTATCGCATACGTCACCCTTCGTTTGCCAAAGGCCCTTTCTTCAACCAAGTCTTGATTCACCAAGAAAACCATATACTCCTTTAACACGCTGCAATTCACGTTCACTTCGTACATTATGTGCGTCAACTTCAGTGGGCTACGCCTGGCTAACGCATTGAGAACGTTCAAATAGGTTTCAAGCTTAGAACGTTTCATGATGTCAACCTCTGCCAGTTGCAGTCTGTCGTTGCTGTCTGAACTAGCAGCGTCTTCCTTTTTGTACTCTAATCAAGACATTGATTCTATTCTGGAAAGCCGTTGCCAAATCGTCCAGCAATATTTGCTGGAGCTCTATGGACAGTCCGCGAATGTCTTCCCTAAAGACATTTCCCATCTTCGTTATCAATCCCTTTCTCTGTTTAATCGTCAAACCTTGTTTCAAAACTGATCCTCCATCTTGATAGTTGCGAATAGTCCTTGCTACTTAACTATCTTATGAAATCAAAATCTGAATCCTGAATACGTGGGTCTGAATGAGCATTCCGCTTTTTATGAATCCAAAATTCGTCGTAAGCTTCGCAGGAATGGAAAACTTTGCAGTGTCATGCTTGAGCTTGGATGCTTGCTTCGGCTGACCTACACAAACGGGAATGCTGTTTGCTTCATTCTGCTACGCCAAAAAACCCCAAATTCGTTCATGTGAGATCGCTGGCGAGTTTTTCGTTGGTGTTTTCGTGTTCGGTAAAGGCATGCTTGTCTAGTTCTTTGAGCAACTAAACTCTAGCTGAATTATGCTCATGCATCTATTGCATTGCAGGACTATTTTTCCCAAGTTCTCGTCTCTCATGATGGGCTTCAAAATTGTGTAGATTTCCTCGGTTTGGTCGTCAGGTGATATTTTGGTGCCACACTTTGGGCACTTTAATTCTCCATTTCCTTCTACCTCTGACAGATCAATGATGAATGATTCGGTTGTTTTCGTTTTCAGGCTCATGGACTGCGCCAATATGGAGTATGACATACGTCATATTTAAATATTGACCAAATTAGTTAGACCACACACTGACCTAAATGACAATGACAAACCTCCATGAATTGTCTGAGACCAAACCCCATCTCTCCTTTGCTGGTTGTTCAGCTGTGACAAGCGAGTGGAAAATAGATACGACTGATAGGCAGATGTACAGCGCCATTTAGAATCTTAATCTACGCCCTTTTGACTGGACGTTTTGGTCAAACTCCTTGGCCAGTTGTTCAAGGAGAATCTTCTGTTGTTGAGAAAGTTTCTCGGGAACAGAAATGTCAACGCGTGCCAGCAGATCACCTCTGCCGTATCCTCTAAGCCTCGGCATACCCTTGCCCTTCAGCTTGATGATTTCTCTTGGTTGCGTCCCGGGTGGATCTTTATGTTTGTGTTTCCTTCTAGCGTAGGTATCAGGATTTCAGAGCCAAGCGCTGCTTGGGGGAAACCTATCGTCAGATTGTATAGTAAGTCATCTCCGTTTCTCTTGAAATGTTCGTGTGGAAGAATGTGGATCAGGGCGTACAGATCGCCTGAGGGGCCGTCGCTTGAAAGGGCTTCTCCTTCCCCTCGGAGTCTGAGTTCGTATCCTTCGTCTATGCCAGCAGGCACGTTTACTGTGATGCTTCTTTCTCTCTTCTCTAGGCCAGTGCCTCTGCAGTTCTTGCATGGTGAGTCAATGATTTCGCCTCTTCCTCTACACATTGGGCAAGGGGTGACCCGTACAAACATGGAGAAGCCATTTCTCTGCACGTTTTGAGTTCTTCCTGTGCCCTCACACTTAGGACAGGTTCTCGGAGAAGTGCCGCTGCTGGCTCCAGTGCCTTTGCAGACGCTGCACTTCTCAGTCCTTGGGACTAGCATCTCTTTCTGAACGCCTTTGGCGGCTTCTTCCAAAGTGATTCCAAGGTCATAGGCCAGATCTTGGCCGCTTTGGGTTCTTTCCTCTCTGAAATCGCGTCCACCGAAAAAGGTGCTGAAGATGTCACCTATGCTGAAGCCGAAACCAAGGTCTCTGAATACTGAGTCAAAGTCTGCACCTCTGAAGATGTCTTCTCTCGTGTAGCGTTGGTCAAATCCAGCGTGTCCCAGCATGTCGTATTGTCTTCGTTTTTCATCGTCAGACAGTACAGCGTAGGCTTCAGATATTTCCTTGAATTTCTCTTCAGCCTCTGGGGATTTGTTTCTGTCAGGGTGGTATTGCAGTGCAAGTTTTCTGTATGTGTCTTTGATCTCGTCTTTTGAGGCTGTTTTGGCTGTGCCAAGAACCTCGTAGTAGTCTCTTTTGCCAGCCATTCTTTTTACCATCAAGTCGATAATGAGATTAGTATGTCAGGATTTTCCTCTGGTTTACTTCACCTTGTAATCGTCTGAATCGACTACTTTGTCGCCGCTAGGTGGCGGGGTCTGCTCGCTTGTTTGTCCCTTTTGTTTTGCGTAGTCTGCGGCGGCTTGCTGATAAACGGTTGTCCCGATTTCCTGAAGCACTTTCGTGAGTTCATCTGACTTTGTCTTCATCTGTCCTAGGTCATTGCTGGCTAACGCATCCTTCAAGGCTGTGACAGCCGTGTCTATCGAGTTCTTTTGTTCTTGGGTGAGTTTTGCTTCCAGGTCCTTCTTTGTTTTCTCGGCGGTGTAAACGAGGTTATCAGCGTTGTTTCTTAGCTCTGCTTCTTCCCGCTTCTTCTTGTCTTGGTCAGCGAACTGCTCTGCTTCTTTGATCAGTCTTTCTTTATCTTCTTTGGAGAGTTTTGTGGAGGCAGTTATGGTTATTCTTGCTTCCTTGCCGGTGCCCAAATCCTTCGCAGCTACGTTGAGTATGCCGTTAGCGTCAATGTCGAAAGTTACTTCTATCTGGGGGACACCTCTTGGGGCTGGTGGGATGTTTTCAAGGTTGAACATGCCGAGGGAAACGTTATCGCTTGCAATGGCTCTTTCTCCTTGAAGCACGTGGATCGTGACAGCCGTCTGGAAATCTGCCGCGGTTGTGAAGACTTGGCTTCTTCTCGTCGGAATCGTCGTGTTTTTCTCAATGATCCTTGTGGATACATGACCGAGTGTTTCCACGCCTAAGGAAAGAGGTGTTACATCGAGAAGCAGCAAATCCTTGACTTCTCCAGTAAGCACTGCTCCTTGTATGGCGGCGCCGACTGCCACACATTCCATAGGGTCAACGCCTCTCTCTGCTGGTTTGCCCATTATTTGTTCCACAAACTTTTGGATGTAAGGCATTCTAGTCATGCCGCCGATGAGGATTATCTTGTCTATGTCCTTCGGCGTCAGTTTCGCGTCTTCAAGGGCTTTTATGATGGTTCTTTCTGTTTTCTGAACTACGGGTTGAGCTAATCCCTCTAGCTTGGTCCTGGTCAATGTGAGGTGTAGGTGCTTGGGTCCAGAAGCGTCAGAGTATATGAACGGTAGGTCAATGTCCGTTGCCATTAGCGTTGATAGCTCTATCTTCGCTTTTTCAGCGGCTTCCTTCAGTCTCGCGGTTGCTGCCTTGTCGTTGAGCAAGTTGATGCTGGTTTGTCTGTTGAATTCTCCCACGACATAGTCCATTATTGCCTTGTCTAGGTCAGTGCCGCCGATCTGTGTATCACCGCTGGTGGAAAGTACTTGGAAGACTCCTTTGCCGAAGTCCATTATTGTCACGTCGTGAGTGCCGCCTCCGAAGCTGAACACAAGTATTTTCATTTCTTTTTCCAGTTTGTCGAATCCATACGCGAGGCAGGCTGCGGTGGGCTCGTTTATTATTCTTTGAACTTCGAAGCCAGCGATTTCTCCAGCGTCCTTCGTGGCTTGTCGTTGGTTGTCATTGAAGTGAGCTGGTACTGTTATGACGGCTTTCCTGATCGAGGTTCCCAAGAAGGTTTCGGCATCTTTCTTTATCTTTTGCAGTATGAAGGCAGAAATCTGTTGTGGCGTATACTCTTTTCCTTGAATATTGACCTTGTAGTCAGTGCCCATTTTTCTCTTTATTTCGAAAATTGTTCCTTCTGGGTTGGCGGCTGCTTGCCTCTTTGCTGATTCTCCAATTAGCAGCTGGCCGTCTTTTGTAAAAGCAACGACGGAAGGAAACATCTTTCCAGCCATCGTTGGTCCCTCTGCGCTCGGTATTACGGTTGCGCGTCCTCCTTCAAAGATGGCTGCTGCAGAGTTCGTTGTCCCCAGATCTATTCCTAGGATTTTTTCACCAGGTTTCACACTACTCATTCAAATTCATCTCCTTTTGTGACTTGGATGAAGGTTTTACTACAACCTTAACGATACTCGGCCTAATCACCTTTTCTTTCATAGTGTATCCTTTTCTTACTTCCTCAACCACGGTGCATTCTTTGGCGTCATCCTTCTCTATCTTGGCTACTGCATCGTGTTTTGTGGGATCGAAAGGTTTGCCTAAGCAATCTATCGGGGATACCCCTTCATTTTTGAGCATTTTCTTCAGCTTCTGAAGGGTCATCTCCACGCCCTGAATTAGAGTCTCTGATGAGTTGGAAGAGTGGCCAGATTTAGTCGCCATCTCCAATTCATCAACGACTTCTAGCAGTTCGACTACAAGGCGCTCATTGCCATGCTCTTTTGTTTCATTTATCTCACGGTCGAATCTCTTCCTCAGGTTTTCAAGGTCTGCCTGCATATACTTCAACCGTGTGAGGTACTCTTCTGAACGCTTTCTCTCCTCATCTAGGGCGTGTTCTAGTTTGTCGATTTGCGAGTCATCAGTCTTCGCTTGTTGCTCTTCGCCCATCGGAGTGTCTCCATTCAAAGCATCATAAACCCTAGCTTCTGCAAACAGAGATATAAATTTCGCTCTCTGAGATGTTGCAAACTGATTCAATTACTATGGATGTCTACACAGTTCAAATCGCTTCATGCTGTAATGCCTTTTAGCCTATCTTGGCTGCCGTTAATTTGCGCAAGAGGTTAATTGAACTCTAATCCTAGACTTCCGGAAATCATGTTTTCAAGAGAACAGAAAGAAAGTGGGGGATGAGAAAGCGTTTTTCCTATTTTTCTTTTGCCATTGTCAAGACAGCTTTTATGGCAATCAGGACGGCAGCTGGAGCAGCAAAAGCTACGATGTAGTTGAGTATAGCCGTGGCCCAGTAGTAAAGCAAGTCATGAATCCTTGACAGTGGAAACCATACGTTGGCGCTTGCAGCCACTATTAAAGCGATTGTTGCGATCAAGAATGGTGTTACTTCTTTCGCTGTTATGCTTGTGAGACCGATGATTATTCCCAAGATCAGCATGATGAGAATGACCCAGCCGTTCATGTCTGCTACACCAGTGTCGCCCCAGTGTAGATTCGCGTTATAGGCCATGTAGCCGACTGCTAGTCCCGCGACGATTGCCAAGACGACGAAGATAGTGTATGCCCATCGCGCCACTTGTTCCATTTTCATTTTGATTCACGAAGCTCTAGTTATCTTTGCCATTAGGCTATAAATCTTGCGCATGAAGTGGCTTTGTAAAACCGCATTTGAGAATATTTTGGGCTGAAGCGGTTGTTGTGTAGTTCTTTTTGTTTTTTGTTCGCGAAAATAGATTATTCAGCGCAACGTTTTTTAGAACAGTTTTCATGAAAAGAAGGGATGTGGCTGACTTGAATAATGCGGTTGCCATTGTCGACCTGATGAAAGACTTTGGTGAAATACGGGCCTTGAACAATCTGAGCTTTAGTATAGAGACTGGCGAAATCTTCGGTCTCATCGGCCCTAACGGAGCTGGAAAAACAACGGCCTTGCGCATAATCTCCACTCTGCTGCTGCCGACCTCTGGCTCTGTGAAGGTTTTCGGTTTGGATGTTGTGCAAGAAGCAGCAAGAGTTCGAGAGATCATTACTTATCTTCCTGAAGAGGCTGGAGCTTATCGAAACCTTTCAGGTCGGGAGTACTTGGAGTTCATGGCCAGGTTTGTCACGAAGGACAAGAACCGCTTTCAAGACATGGTTAACGAAGCGGCTGAGATTTGTGGTTTAGGAGATCGATTGAAGAGCAAAGCTAAAACGTACAGCAAGGGAATGAAGCGACGTCTTCTCGTTGCAAGGGCACTTATGTCCAAGCCTAAGCTCACAGTATTGGATGAACCTACCAGTGGATTGGATGTTCTACACTCGTATCATGTAAGAGACATAATAAAACGCTATGTGAGAGACAATGGCGTCACAGTGTTGCTTTCAAGCCACAACATGCTTGAGGTTGAGCACATGTGTGATCGGGTAGCTTTAGTCAGCAAAGGTCAGATTGTGGCTGAGGGAAAACCTGCGGAACTGAAAGAGAGATTCGAAAGTCCAAATCTGGAAGAGGTCTTTGCGAAGGTGGTTGGATTTGCTTAGAGGCTTTGGTAACTTCCTACTGAAAGAGCTTAAGGAGCTTATTAGAGACCCGAAAATACTGCTTGGAACGATAATCGTACCGCTGATAATGTTTCCAGTACTTGGCGCAGTCATGAGTTTCTCGGTGCAGTCAGCGCAGGAGACTGCTGGAAAAACCGTCATCATCGTTCTCAACCATGACAATGGCGCTGCATCTTCCGAGTTCATTACCTACATCAATTCGTCATTGAGAGTTGTTGAAGCTCACGTCGCAACAATAGTCGATGCTGTTCCGTTGCTGGCTGAGAATAATGCGACCGAGATTGTTGAGATTCCAGCAGATTTCACTAGGAACGTGACAGCGAGGCTTGGGGTTCAAGTGAAATTCTGTAGCGTTTATGCTGGTTCAGGTCTTTTCGAAGGCATAGGGTCTTCAGTTGTTGATGCTCTAGTGGAACAGTTCAACAGGAACATTGCCCCTGACGTGGTTGTACCCGAGAAGTCTGCTATCGTCAAAGGAAAAATAGTTGAGGGCGTTGATCCACGCATGCTTTCAAGCTTGATGATTTCACAAGCGATTGCAATGCCGATAACGATGATGATCTTGCTCAGTTATTCCATGCAGATAGCTGCTACTTCTGTGGCGATGGAAAAAGAGGAGAAGACACTGGAAACTGTGCTGACTTTGCCTATGGATCGTTTCGCGATACTCATGGGAAAACTCTCTGGGTCTATCATCGTTGCTGGTTTCGGGGCTGTGGCATACATGATTGGGTTCAACTATTATCTCGGATCGTTTACGGCAATGATTCCTGCGGGCGCAAACATAGATCTGGTGTCGCTGGGCCTCGTTCCTTCTCCTTTCGGGTATTTGCTGCTGGGCACTTCACTTTTCGTGGCCTTGCTTTCAGCTTTAGCACTAGCTGTGATAATATCGTCTTTTGCAGAAGACGTTAGAAGCGCCCAATCCATGGTTGGCTACATCTACCCGTTCATCTATCTTCCTTCTCTTGCCCTCATGTACTTGGATATCAATGCGCTACCGCTTGCCGTACGAATCATAATATATGCAATACCTTTTAGCCACCCAATAATAGCGTCAAAAGCCATCACTATGGGCGACTACTGGACAGCCGTTCTGGGCATCGTCTATGTTGCAACGTTCACGGTCGTAATCATGTACATTGCTTCAAGATTATTCGCTACAGAAAGAATTCTTACGGCAAAACTAAAGTTCAAGGGTTTAAGGAGAAGAAAGAAGAACGCAACTGAGGAATTGCAGTAGAACTTTCACATCATATCCTCGCACTTTCAAGCAATTCTTAACTGAGAGCGGTAGTTAATCCTAAGGGGTTGAAAGTACGCGCGCCAACAAAGACTCTAAACAAGATGCTTTTCATTCAAACAAATACATTGGTAATCAGTCTGAGAAAGGTCGAAAAGACTCGGTTTCAGCGAAAATTGCCACATTACCTTGTGGGTGCAGATACGAAGACAACGGTTTTCTAGTAGTGCGTGTTCGCGAATGTGCTCACCATAGACTTGCGCGAACCAGAAAAAGACCATATCGACCAAAGGCAGAATGCGTAAGACCATAAATGCGCGCCAGAGGCGCGGTCAAGAAATTTGAGGCAAGAAGAGGTTTTTGGAAAACCCGTAGAAGAAGCTATCTGTGATTGAGCGCATAAGCAAAAGGGGTGCTGAGGGGTCTGAGCGAGAAAAAGGGGATGAATCTCACTGAATAGGTTGCCACTAGCTCCTCTGACAAGTCGCCACACCCCTTTGTCAAGTGGGCAGGAGGGAAGAGCCAACTACTCGCAAGTCTGGAGCGATACTTCCCTGAACAATTCTTGACCTACTATGAGCCTTTCTTGGGCGGCGGTGCCGTATTCTTCTATCTCGTCAGAGTACTCGCCCTCCTTTTACTGCGTTCCTTTCCGATGCCAACAAGGAACTCGTTACAGCATATCGCGTTGTCAAGGCCAAAACAGAAGATCTCATCGAACTACTCAAAATTCACGAAATGAATTACAAGCAATCTCAGAGGATTACCACTACAAGGATAGAATGGAAGAACCTTTGGAAGAAGTTGAAAGGGCTGCTCGACTGTTCTGAACAGAACTTGCTACAACGGATTGTATAGGGTTAACAAAGAAGGCAGATTCAATGTCCCCTTCGGGAGGTAAAAGGATCCACGGATCTATAATGAAGAGAATCTGCGGGAGTGAGTCAAGTCCTGAATGTGTCAAAGGCCAAACTGCTTGCGGAAGACTATCAGGCAGCGACGGGAAGCGCCAAGAAAGGAGATTTCATTTACCTTGATCCTCACTACCAGCCTATAGGCTCATCTGCAAACTTCACTAGTTACACTGATTCTGGCTTTTCGATTGGAGAGCAAAGATGCCTAGGAAAGTGGTTTAGAGAATTAGACAGACGTGAATGCCATGTATTGCTGAGTAGCTCCAATAGTGAGGAAGTCCGCACTGTCTATGCTGGATATCACATTTGTGAAGTTCAGGCCTTGCGTGCAATAAACTGCAAAGGAAGCAGAAGGAAAGGCCATACTGAACTTGTCATGAGCAACAATCATTTGCCTGAAATCTGAATCATGTATTTGGGCTATTCTGTCCGCGCGAAGGCTGCGCAGTATCCGTGATTTAGTTGTATCAGAGCTGAGTGTATTTCTTGTAGGACCCTTTGGTTTTCTCAATCGGGTATTTCTTCTCGTTTTCATCCACTTTTTTGAGAATAGCCTTGGACAGGTCTGTTCCGAGAACGTTTGATAAACTTATACAATAGACCACCACATCTGCAAGCTCTGCTTCAATCTTCTTCAGTTGCCTATCGTCTTTAATCATCTCTTCTATCTCTTCATCTGCTTTCCATTAGAACGGCTCCAACAACTCAGAGCTTTCTAAGACAACTGAGATTGCCAAGTCCTTGGGTTTATGGTACTTTGTCCACTCTCTTGCCTTCACAAACTCGTCCACCTTTTCCTTCAAATACGACAAAGTAATCCTCTGATCCGAGGCCATCTTGCTAGCGCACACATCTCTCACCCGATCTACCAAAGTCATTGTTTGGGCATTTTATATGTGTTTGACTTCTGTGGGTTAGATGTAACTCGCTGGACAAGAAAGGCGCCACGGCGTGTTGTCTTCTGAATCTTCCTTATATGGGCTTTCGTGATAAGAAGCTCTCAAAGGAGAAAAGCATGCAGCTATCTGCAGGTTGGAAGAATCAATGCGGGAAGTTGAACTGGCAAACTGGAAGGATCTTCCGAAACGTGTTGACGGCATAGTTAGAAGCTTGGAAATCATTTACCAAGTTAGGCTTCGCGTTGATATCGAAGAAATTCCACTAGAACGATTGTATCCAACAGAGGATTTTCTGGAGAACGATAAGCTTGCTCTGGTTTTCAAGAAAACAGTCGAAGAGAATTACGATGTACCAATAACAGTTGTGAACAGTGGCGAAGACTATTTCGTATTGGACGGGCACCATCGTGCATTCATTCGTAAGAAACTCATGTACCAAACCATTGAAGCCCACGTGTTGAGGTTTCCAGAAGGCAAAAGCTACAGAGAGATCCAAAGGCGTCCGCTTGAAGATCTTCGCATCAAAGACGTAAGCTCGATAGAAGACCCTATTCTGAGGACTTGGCAACGTATCCTTTTTGTCGTTGAACACTATGAAGCCATCTACAATGTGCCGTTCTACCTTAGGAAGGAGCAGGTTGAGTTGAAGGATTTGGTCCCAACACAGTCTCATGTTGGAAAGGCACAGATTGACGGGATAAAGAAAGTGCTAGTGCCAATAGTCTGCATTCATTATGGGGACAAATACTACATTCTGGATGGACATGCTAGGTCGCTTCGAAATAGAGAACTAGGGTTAAGCTCGATAGAAGCGATGGTCTTAGTTCCACCTGTGAAGATTGATTTCGGAATCGTGAAGACTGCTGAAGACACGGGTCTTCATCAACTTGAAGATGTCAAGATTACTGAATGACTAAATGTGGCAGAGATGTGAAGAACTGCTCTTATTCCGTTGATTATCCCTGTGAGAAGCGAGCAATACAGACTTCCAGTTCACACTCATCATTGGTGAGCACCAGACTTACAACAAAGAAAAATGCACGCGCGTCTTTCATGAACAGCAGAGAAAGTAGGGAGTTACATTGACATCCACGATTAAGGTTGAAACCAGTTCTGCAAGTTTACATGAATCCTCAGTGTTCATCATTCGTGAGGAAGCTACTGGTAAGTCGCAAGTATTTTGCGTATACTGGTAGTGAATTCATGCACCTTTAACTGCGTCCACCGTTCTCTTTAACAAGGTTTGGGCTACTTCAGGTGTCGGCCAGCTGCCTAGACCGCAGTCGGGACCGGCAAAAGTCATTCTATCTCCAAGTCTTTCTTTGGCAACCTCAAACCTTTTTCTTATTGTGGTTTCACTTTCAACTATGTCCTCTGCGGCGGGTCTCGCCACCCCTCTATCATGATGCTCTGCCAAAATGGAATCTATGTCCGTTCTCGATATGCCAATCCGGACCTGTTTATCAGCTTTATCCAGCATCTCTTTTGAAATCCTTTCAAGATTCTTTGGAGAAGACGCATACTCGAATGAAACCACATCAATGTTTTCAGCATCCAATACGTTGGCAATCCTTGATACTGAATGAAGATGAATCTGCCTTGTCGCGCAGTGAAAATCGAGGGCTTTGTCCAGAACATCCAAGACCGTGTCTCTGTCAATAGATACATCTTGAAATCCAAAACTCGGTTCATCCACGGACACCACTTCTGTCTTAACCCATTTTGAATTCAAGATAGCGTTGTTCGCAAATCTTCTCACAGTCTCGGCAAACATTAGAAGAACATCTTTGTAAGGCGTTGTTCCGATCTCTTTTAAATATAATTCCATTGGGCCTGTGACGCATACGCGAAGCGCAATTCTCCTTCCGAATTCTTCGTAGAAATTCTTGGCTTCTTGGTTAATTAAACACACTTCGGGTATGATTGCTTCTTTTTCGTTAACTACATATGTGCCGTTATTCATCGCTTTGTGAATTGATTCGATGAACTGTTTGTGCATATCATAGTGCTGTGGATAATTGACGACGTCTAAACCCGTTCTGTATTTTTTCCTAAACGAATCAATCACTATCTGGCAGAAGTTCTTCACTAGAAACTCGTCTTTCGCAATTTCCTTTCCATCGATTATTGCTTTTCTTGCAAGGACATAAGCGTCATCAAATGCCTGCTTATTCACATGGATTGGGAATGGAAAACTGCCGACATCATCAACAAGAACGTTCATACAGGCACTCTCAACAATGGTTTATTTAGGACTAGCTTCATCAATTCTCCGCGTTGTTTCATAGTTTGTTGCTCGGATCTGTCTATCGTGACTGTGAAAACCGACTTGCCAAACATCTGACAAGACCAGCGTAATGCAGGTTATGTTATATTCATGTTCTTTGTGATCCTCTGAGCGATTTCTTGTGCTTTTATGGCATCTTCCATGGTTATTTTTGGTTGCTTGTTCTGAATGATGCATTCTATGAAATACTCGTCTATCTGGCGATGACCCCAAACTCTTGTGCCTTTAACGTCTAGGTTCCATTCTTGCGGTGTTTGATCAGATCCGTAAAGAAGAATTTTATTAAACCATATGGCATGGAGAACATTTGTATTGTCTCCGTAGACTTCAAGTCTGCTCGTACTAGCTGATGGAGTCACAGAGGCACTGTAATGTAGTGAGCCGACGATGCCATTTGAAAGCTTTATCAAACCCATTGTGTTATAGCCTAGTATTCCACCTTGTTTCTCAAACTTGGGATAGTTGCTCATCCACTCGACATCGCTTATTTCTGTTTCGAACATCCATCGGATCAAATCAATAGACCAGACAGAAAGAGTAAAATCAGGATATCCACCGCTTCTTTTGATGTCCCATGCCCACGACCCAATTGGCCATTGTTCTGCAATGCTCGTTGCAGGTATGAACTCGCGGAAATGTATTGCTATTGGCTTGCCGATTGCCCCAGATGCTATGATTTCTTTTGTTTTAATGTATATCGGCGCAAACCGAAATTGAAGAGTAGGCATTAGAATTACACCCATTCGCTCAGCGGTTTTTTGGAGCTCCTTTATTTGCTCTATAGTCGGTGCTATGGGCATTTCGCATTGAACATGCTTGCCTTTTTTCATGGCTTTCATAGCTAAATCAAAATGCGCAGGCGTAGGAACTGCCAAGACCACAGCTTGCACGTTTGGATCTTCTAGTAGCATGTCGTAATCTAGATAGTATTTTACGCCATACTGGTCAGCCAAAGGCTTCACCCGCTTCTCACTAGTTGCACCCAAGGCCACGAGCTCAGAGCCTATGATTTTCTTGAAACTGGGAACATGGGCTTGTCCACCAACAAACCCAACGCCGACCACCGCAACACCAACTTTATCCGGCAAAATTCACACCCGTTTTGTCTCGTATAAGTTCATAATTGCGCATAAAATGCTTGCGCTTTCCTCAAAAGGATGGAAATCAATTTAACGGTCACTAGTGAGACAATTCAAGGATAGAGCCTCTGTTATTTCATAATCAGAAAAAGTAGTTATAATCAATAAGCATTACACATTCTAAAACGAATACTAATCAACAGGTGAGACGCTGCCTAGGAAAACAAAGAAATCCTTGAATAATGAGTCGTCGCAGGCTTCGGTGCGAACTGCCGAAGATGAAAAAAGAAAGCTAAGAGAGGAGCTTCTCAAGCCTCTAGGCATAGAAGAGTTCTTTCCTAAGGGGCACTTGATCATTAGCAAGAGAACTTGCCAAGGTGTGCAGTGCAATCTATGTGTAAATGCATGTCCAACCAACGCTCTCTATTGGAGGCGCGGAGAGATCGGAATTACGGAAGAACTCTGTATATACTGCGGAGCATGTGTGCTAAGCTGCATAGTGGATGATTGCTTAAGAGTCACTAGGAGAAGGCCAACGGGCAAGGTTGAAAGTTTTAGCAAGCCACGTGATTTCGTGACGCTTCAACATAGTATCAACGCAAAAAAACGCTTTGAAAAGATTAGAGAAGTTTTTCGCAAACCAGAAGATTATGTTAGGCATTCGAAGAAGAAATGCTAGAAAATGCCGTTTATGCTGACACTGCTTGGCCCCCTGTCCTTATTCAGCGAAGGACAAAGTCATGTGGGTTTTTGCCATTTTTCTTGCAAGAATCCTGGGATACCTGACGAATCGCGGGGACCCACAAGGACTTGCCAACGAGTTTTGTCTTCAATTAAGTCGCTTAGTCGCGACGCTTTACCTGGGATTATAAGTCTTCTGTGCTTCACCTTCTTCTCGATTCCAGAGGACTTTAGGGCATCATCGACTTTTTCAGCTGTCAGTTTTCTCCCTGCTACTGCGCTGTCGACTGCTATTCCTTCTGTATCAACGACCACGAGGTAGGCGTTTATTTTCGCTTTCTGTATGTCCGAAGCGACTGTATAGTATGTTAGTGCGAAGTTTGTCGTAAGCATCACAGGAGAGTTCTCGTCTGGTGTTCCAAACGTTTTGAGGCCTGGCTTGACTGCAGCAGGTTTTCTTGGATCTGTGTAAATGTTCTGTCGTAGTATGACATTTGGAAGAAGTGACCAACCAGACGTGCTATGAACAATGATAATATCTGCAAAACGAACTATAAGCATTGATGCCAAGCAAGCTTCTTTCCATTTCTTAATCTCCTCCAAAGTTTCGCCTCGTTCCATCCAAGCAATCAACGGTACACCCAATAACGGGAAACCAAGGAGCGTGTCGCCCTTTTTGCAGGCGGCTCTACGAATCATTGTGAAGTTGTTCAGCGTATTCGCAAACCCATCGCTTCCAAAAGTGCCAGGATCCAGAACTAGGTCTTCAACTCCACACTTAAGCGTGGTTTTCGTCAAAGACCTGAGTAGCTTGAGATTGTTCGAACCAAAAATGGTCAGTGGGCAATCATACTTATGAGCTAGTCCAGCCATGTCTTTCCAATTGTCTTTTGTGGCAGCGTACAGAAGCGGTCTAGATTTTGCAGCGGTTATCAATCCTGCTTCAAGGATTTTCGGGTTTAGTGAGCACAAGATAAGCGGCAGGCTTGTATTCTCCATGACTTTCTTGACTGTCACTTGAAACTTGTGAGGCTCCTCCGAAGTGGAACGAATGGCAATCATATCAAGTTTGAGTATTTGCCCAATATATTCAAAACTGAAGCTTTCTGTCAGCTTTAACCTGTTCAAGATCTCTTCGTCTAGCATTCCATCATTCACGTCAACGGCAATGGCAGTTGGGTTGGAATATGCAAACTCATGGCGGTACATGGCGAGCTTTCCACCAAGCTTGACGGCCCTCTCGCCAGTGCCCACTAATATTTCTCGTACAGCTGGTCTCAGCATTTCCCTGAGATATGCGTAGGCCTTTTCATTCTGTTTGGTTAGAAGTGAGGCACATTTCTCAGGTGCAGTTTCTCGATTGACAAGTTTTGTGGCGAAAGCCATACAGTTTTTTTCACTACATTCCCCACAGTTAGTCCTAGGAAGGACCTTGTAAACGTCAAGTGGACTGAGCTCTTTGGTTTCAACTTTTGTTTCTTTCCTAGGCATACAAGCATTCTCCTTTTTCAGATCTCGGCAGAAACCCATTCAGCTAGCTTATCAGCGTCGCTTGAAGTGCAGCTCATAAGCTTGGCAGACATGTCCTTGAAGGTCTTCACTGCGGTTGGATGCAACATCATAAACAAATCTGCACCAGCAAGAAGGAGCGTAAGAGCAGTCACGACTTCCCAGAGAGGCCCCCTGAGTTCGCGAGGTTCCCATTCTTGGGCCATTTTCATCCATGCCTCACGTGCTGCCCAAGCGTTTGCTGTCCCAGAAGACATTGGATGAACCAGTTCCGGATCACCCATCAAGGCAGCAAGTCTGGCTCTCTCCATATTTGTGAAAGCATAATCTAGACCATAACCAAGGGCGGCTGTTGTCAGATCCATCACTATGTCTTTCTTTGGCAGAAAATCATAGAGTCTACGGTTAAGCTCCCTAGCCAAGTTAAGATCCATAGGAGTAAAAGACAATGCAACATGTCCATTCTTCGAAATGAATCTTGCACATCTCTCAACATCCATGTCCAACGTTATAGAGCTCATCAAAAATCTTTCTCCAGCAAAAGCATCTGCAATCTCTGCGAAGACATTCATGTCTTTGACGGGGTCTCCACACCCTCCAATTATTAGAGGGACATCCACAGCTTGTGCGACTGCTTCCACTGTCTTCACTGCATCTCTCGGAGAAGCGTCTCTGAGAAGAGGATCAGTGCTAATCAGATGTATAGTAACAAGATCCGCCTCGAACTTTCTGACCGCAAGCTTAGCCCAAGCTGCAGGGTCGCCAATAACGTCTTTAAGGTTTGTCTTAACAGCCTTTGCAAGCGGGATTTCCATATCAAAAACATCCAGAGCCACAACTGGAGGATGAGGCGTTGGCCTCTCAAATGTGTAAAGAGCTGGCGTAGTTTCGCCTCCGAGGACTATCGATTTTCCGCGCGTTCCTCCTTCACTCCTTGTCGCACCAATCTTCACTTCCACGATCCTGCTTGGATAAGTTTCAACCGGAGGAACAAACTCGGTTTCAGAGATCGTTGAGGGTTTTGCTTTTGAGAACGAGCTAGTTCTTGAAGGCGTAGCACAAGCGGCAATATGCCGAAAAAGCGTTTCCACGTCATTCACGTTCATTTCGAAATCTCCGGACTCCGCGACTTGAAGTTTTGCAAGAAGCCCCGTTGAGCGTAGGTCGATCAAACATGAATCCCTTTCTAACAGATTTCAGAAAACAGGCTAACATAAAAATGTCACGCATATCCTTTTTTGGTTGCCAACTCTGCACTTAACAAAGCGGCTCCTGTAGCCCCTCTTGCAGTGTCATGGTCCAAGCAGCGCGCGCAAGGGCATGCCAGTCTTTCTGTCGCAGACGAAGCAAATCCCCTACAAACTTGAGAGCGTCGTAACGGTTGTCTGAAAAAGCAGGAGCAACCATTCTTGCTTCTTCAATCATCTATCACCAGCTCTCTCCGCAAGCGTCCATATGCTATTTAGAAATTGTCGCTGTTTTGCAATCATGTTTCTCCCTGCCGAAACCACACTTTCACATGAATCTGGACCCACTGAAATTCAGTCAAACAGCGATTCTTGATGATCAGACGATGAGAACCTGAAGGAAGAGTTTAATCAATCAACTTAAAAGCACACCCAACCTTGCTGTCATACCAGATTTGCTTGATTCTCGGTATGCATCTGCCCGTTTCCATACCCAATTGGGTTCAGGTCCTGTAATGGGGCTGCCCGGATTTGAACCGGGGTCTATAGCGCCCGAGGCTACAAGCCTAGACCAAGCTAGCCGACAGCCCCATCCGCTTGTCATTGTGGTGGCGGTGAAAAATAAGCGTTCCTTAACCTTTAAACACTTGTCCCTGCAACTATTAACACCCTTATTCACTTGAGGGGGGCTTCCGCTAACTTGTCGGACTTGCATCGCGTGCGCGGTATCAAGGTGCTTAAAGCGGTTTCTTCATCGTTGAGACTGCAAATTCTGAATCTGCTCTTTGACAAGGGATCACTTTCGTACACAGAGCTAATGAATTCACTCAAGATGAATCCTACGAGAGATGCCGGGCGATTTGCCTACCATCTAAAGTTTCTACTCAAAGTAGACCTGATCGAGGTGGATGTCGAAGCCAGAAAATATATACTCACAGATTTGGGCAAAATGGTCATCGACGTTGCAGATCACATAGAGAAAAGTGCCTACAAGCCTAAGAGCATGCTCGTCCGAGCCTCTAGACTTGCGATCGAGGATTTTGACGCGAATAAGATTGCAGTCTCACTTATGCGTGAGGCAAAAATGCCTGCCGAGCTGGCACAAAAAGTGGCAAAGGAAGCCGAGAAGCGACTGTTGAAATCAAAGACAAAATACCTTACAGCTCCACTAGTTAGGGAAGTTGTAAACGGATTACTGATTGAGAAGGGTTTAGAAGATTATCGTCACAGACTCACTCGCTTGGGGCTCCCGATTCACGAGGTCACCTCGCTCATTGAGAGCAAGAGCAAGGCTTCTGAAGAGTCGATCTCAGTCTATGAAGCAGCTGGAGAAGCTGTTCTCAAGGAATATGTGCTTCTGAGGATTTTCCCCAGAGACATCGCTGACGCCCACTTGTCAGGCGCGCTACACATTAGTGACTTGGGTTCTTGGGTTCTGAAACCCGCCGAAGTAGTACATGATCTGAGATTTTTCTATCAAAACGGACTGAACCTAGAAAAGATAAGCAGTCTCCAGTTCTCTCATCCACCACCACAAGACTTTGAGTCCGCTCTAGCCACGGCTTTCAATGTTGTTCTATGTTCAGCCAAAGAAGTAGGCGAAGCTCAGAGCCTTGAATACTTCAACGTCTTTCTCGCCCCTTATGCAAGAGGAGTAGACACTTTGCGAGCCAAAGAAGCTCTACACTCTTTCATACTCAATCTTAACAACCATGCTGAAACATCGTTAGGCTTGGAGTTGACTGTTCCAGCTTTTATGGTCAGCAAACCCGCCGTCGGACCAATGGGGAAGACTACGGGCAAATATGGCGATTTCATCGAGGAAGCTCAGACTTTGGCCTCGCTTATCCTAGAAGTGCTTGCTGAGGAAAGCAAGACTAAACCACTATTCAATCCCAAGATCGTGGTTAAAATCCGCTCTGAAACGTATACAGACGTGAGAGCCAAGGCTTTACTCTTGAAAGCACATGGTCTAGCATCGGAAAAGGGCATGCTTTACTTCGCCTACTTGCCTCAGGGAGGGCAGGATCAATCTGTCTTCTCTGGCTCAGGTAGCAGGTTTGGAGTGGACTTTAATCGAGACTGGGAAATCGACACTCTACGCACTTGTCGCCTTGGAACAGTAACCGTGAATCTACCCCGCATCGCATGTGAATGTGAGAAAGATAAGCAGAAGTTTCTTGAGGTTCTCAGAGAAAGACTTGATTTGGCTGCGCACGCTTTGGAGATTAAGTATACGGCACTTAGGCAGCGTGGTGAGGGCTTGCTGCCTTTTTTGATGCAAAGTACTAGCCCTGATCGCTATCTTAGGTTCGACAACGCTGTGCACCTGATAAATCTGGCCGGGCTGAAAGAGACTATAGAGTTGTTCTTCGGAAAAAACGTTTCTCAAGAGGGTTCAACTAAGCTGATTGGCGACTTGAATGAGTGCATTTCAAGCTTCGTTAGCAAGGCTGGTAAGAGAAGAGGAAGACGGTTGCTTTCAGCCATGTTGCCCGATTATGAGGCTTCCATGAGATTAGCGCAACTGGACATTGATAGGTATGGCGTTGGAAAAGTGAGGTTTTCAGGAAACAGAGAGAATCCCTACTATTCTACTTTCAGCGAATTATCTGTTCAAAACAAGCAGATTTCATCAGATGTGCTTTCCGGAGTGCACAAGTTGCGGGGATTGTGCACGGGTGGAAGCTTGACTGTTGTGGACCTTGGGGAAGGCGAGTATGGGTCGGATGAGCTGATGTCATTGACTAGGCAGATTACTGAGGGTGCCGGATTAGAGTTTTTTACGTACAGTCGCAGGTTGACTTACTGTACAAATTGTAGGCAGAGCTGGCTTGGTACGATACGTAAATGTCCGTCGTGTGGAGCTGTCAGCACTTTGAGAGTCTACGATCGTTACGGTTCACAGTAAGCCTTAACCATTGTTTAAGTAGGGCTTCACTTTGCGCCAAGTATCAAGGCCAAGAGGGCCATCCTGACTACGATGCCGTTCCAAACCTGTTGGAAGTAGCGTGCATACGGAGTGTTGTCCACCTCGGCAGCTATTTCGTCGATGCGGGGCAATGGATGGAGAATGATCAAGTCCTTCTTAGCTTCACTTAACGTTTGCAGATCTATCTTGTATGATCCTTTGACTTTGACATATTCAGCAGGGTCAGGAAAACGCTCTTTTTGTATCCTTGTGACGTACAAAACATCGACGAGTGGGATTATTTTTTCAAGGTTTGACTTTTCTGTTACCGTTATCCGTTCCTTTATTGTCTGCAATACTTCACGTCGCATCTTGAGCGTTTCCGGTGACACCAAATACAGTTCGACATCATACAGTGAAAGCGCGTAAGCCAATGAGTGTACAGTTCTTCCATATCTGAGGTCTCCGACAAAGGCTATCTTCAACCCGTCAATCTTGCCCTTCTCCTTGTTCATAGTGTACAAATCCAAGAGGGCCTGCGTCGGATGCTCTTCTGCACCGCTGCCTGCGTTTATTATCGGCACTTTTGCAAATTCTGCGGCAAGCCTTGCGGCTCCTTCAAGCGGATGCCTCAAAGCTATAACATCAGCGTAGTTTTCAACTGTTCGAACAGTGTCTGCTAGGTTCTCGCCTTTTTTTACTGAAGCAATTTCGGCTTCTGCGAAGCCTATAGTGGAACCGCCCAACTTGTGCATGGCTGATTCAAAGCTTAATCTGGTGCGCGTGCTGGGTTCAAAGAACAAGGTTGCAAGAATCTTTCGTCTAAGCAGATCCGAGCCTTTTGCAGCCAATGGCTCCATGGATTTGGCTTTCTTGAAAATCTGGTTAATCTCTTCGCGTGAGAAGTCTTTGATGGATATTATGTCTCTGCCTTCGAACGGCAAATTCACACCTGAACCAAGAGCATTAAACCTACTAAATAACTCTTTACGAGTTCTTATGAAGCGATGTTTTGTGAGTCGTGAACGTGAGTTCAGGGCTTGTTATGCTTTAAGTCTTTTATCTGTGTTCTGGGTATAGCCTTTGTCGGGAGATACTGTATGAGTGAAACGGAGTTGTATGTGTCCAAGATAAAGGATGGTACGGTTATTGATCATATTACTGGTGGTCACGCGCTGGACGTGGTCAAGATTTTGGGGATAACTGGTCGTGAGAACAGGACTATTACTATAGCGATTAACGTGCCGAGCAAGCGTTTGAGGACTAAGGATATTGTGAAGATTGAGGGTCGGGAGTTGAATCCTCAAGAGGTTCACAAGATTGCTTTGTTGGCTCCTCATGCAACGATCAACATTATACGTGACTACAAGGTTGCGAAGAAGCAGGAGGTCAAGCTGCCGAAGAGTATCGAGGATATTGTCAAGTGTGCCAATCCTGCGTGCATAAGCAACAGCAATGAGCCCGTGCATCCCAAGTTCTATATTGATTGTGACGAGCCTTTGTTGTTGAAGTGTCATTACTGTGGGTACATTATGGAAAAGAAAGACGTGCTTCAGCAATTCTAGCATGGTTGCTCTTTGAGAGTCCAAGGAAATATTTATATCGTAAGACATCATATATATTGTGAGAGAATAGCCACAGCAAACTACACATTGCTTATGGTGGGATCAAAATAATCGTAATCAGTACGTTGGAAATACTGGCCCTTGCCGTTTGGACTTTTCTAGTGGGCTATGCAACTTGGTACTTCACGTCAGCGAAGTACAATGCACCTCTAAGCCCGGGCGAGGTAGAGCTGTTATGGAAAATCCACAAGCAGGACAACAAATGCAATGCAAAGAGAAAGCGCGTGATAAAACGCGGTAGCAAAATAGTCGGGTTTGAATGTGGATGCGGATACAAGCACATACAGAAACGGCCTGTGGCAGCAGGTAGACCAAGTCTCTCGAATAGTCAATAGACCCTGACCGCTGGAGTGCGCCCAACCGATTTCTTGCGGCGCCAGCGGCTTGCTTGTTATATTTCGCAAAGGTCATGAAAGCTCTTGTTGTTCTATCTGAATAGTGATAAAGCTTATATTTACCGTTTTGTATTCGATAATTATCGAATTGAATTAGAAAAACGTGAAACATGAAGGCGATATGAATGTCTGAGGATATGAAGGAAGAGATGAAGAAGCTGAAAGAGGAGATAGCCAACATGAAGACACAGCTCAGAGACATAGCAGAACCGTCGAGCAGAAGAGGCCGTGGCCTCTACATTGACATTGGCAGTCCTGTTCAGGACTACGTTCAGGATGTCATGCAGGGCGTTGCTGAAGGGGTCCATGGCGAGCTTGAGAGGTCGATCTTCATCGGTCCCAGAGGTTGCAGAATACTCAGGAGCGCTGAACCATCCCGTGAGGAGGTTGAAGAAAGCGCTGATTTCGGCAAAGTAGCGGGACTGATGAGTGCACTCGGCAATGAACACAGGCTGAGAATATTGAACGAACTCATGGGCGGAGGAAAATACGTGAATGAACTGCAGGAGAAGCTTTCTGAGATTACCACGAGCACGCTCTCAAGTCATCTTAATGTGCTTGAGGAAACAGGGCTAGTGGTTCAGGAAAAAGTCAGGGGGCGGTATCTAATCACTATGCCTGGTCGAACTGCTTACAAGATGGCTATGAAAGTCACAAGGTTTCTTGGAGCGGGGAATGAAGAATGATTTGGCACAGCTATCAACTGGACGATTCGATCCTGAAAACGAACGATGCAGTGTCACTGTTGAAGACGGAAAGAGGACTGGTGGAAATCGGCAAAGATGGGCTTGTAGTGGCAGTGAAGCTTGACGGAGTGGTGAGAGGCTACGTTTTCCAAGGCCGTTGCAAGCTTGCCCTCGACACAATCGTTGAAACCAAAGACGGAGCAATTGGCAAGCCAATCGAGAAAGAGGTAAAAAAACCGTTCTTGGCATTAGGGGCAAGCGAAGAACTGCAGCGAAGCTTAGGCACCGCAAGCGTTGACGACATTAGGAGAGTGGGCTATGAGAACTCGCAGCAGTTCTTGACTGAAGCCAAAGAACTGTTAAACCATTTTTCTCGGAGGAGAATGGGCTACTGCAATTGCTCGCACGATTCTGAGGGTTCAATTTTCGCCTTTCCAAATGAAGCCGGCAGGGTGGACATTCTATTGTCCGATGGCTCCAAGCTTGTCTATAAGGCGGTTGGCATGATCTTCATCACAGATGGGAACAAGACGGTTCTGAAGAGTCCTGAACATGTAATAGTTTCAGACCTCGGAAAATGCCTCACCATAAGAACATAGCAGCACCGTCTTGGTCTCCCCGTTTTCCTCCTTTCTTGTTTTGGGAAGTCTTATCTAGGGCTTCGATGATTTCTTGAGTGTTTTCGGTTGGGTTTGGGCTTTGTCAGGCAAACGTGAGCAGAGGCTAAAGGCAAAAAAGACCAGAACCTTTAGAAAAAGACTGGCAGCACTTATAACCATTGTTCTGATTATTGTCGGGACGGTGATGGTTTACAAATTGAACAGTGGAAACAGTCCGAGTACTGCGTCTACCAAGGTTCTTCTTGTAACAAGCATGGGCAACATCACCATTGAACTGTATGATGACATGCCCATCACGAGAGGGAACTTCAAGAACCTCGTGAGCCAAGGACTATACAATGGAACCATTTTCCATCGAGTAGTCAAGGACTTCGTTATTCAGGGAGGCGATCCGAGCACGGCTGGAAATAACGAAACAATACCGACAATACAAGACGAATACAGTGCTAATGCGAGTCACAACAAGAATGACATAGGTACCGTGGCCATGGCCAAAACTACTGAACCGAACTCTGCGAGCAGCCAGTTTTACATTAATTTGAAATACAACAGTGATTTGGATAACAAATATTCAGTTTTTGGCAAAGTAGTATCAGGGATGGACGTAGTTGACGCCATCGGGAACGTGGCAACAGACACTAACGACAAACCCTTGCAGCCAGTAACCATAACCAGTGCCCAAATTGTTGGGTAATCACCCCAGAAAACGGGAGACTTGCAACTGATAATGGACGACATTTTAGGGTTGAACCAAAGATTGAGGTGATTTCGGCTGCAATTCTTGAGCGTATTCTTCCTTGAAGGCACATACGCGATGATAGTAGCTCCTTGATACTAGCGTAGGGCGTGCTGGAGAAAAGCAAACTTTGAATCTTGGTTCGAGTACGTCTGCAAAACCGAAAATATGAATATATGCGATACTTCAGGAAGCTCAAGCAAATCCACAATTGAATTGTTGTTATTGATAGTTTTGTGGCGCCGCCGATAGGACTTGAACCTATGACGGATGGAGAGCGCGGCATGAGATGTCTCCCGCAAAAACCCTCTTTTTTCTTCTGTCTTTTCGACGCTTCAGAAGATCAGCTGCTCCGCATTTCTAGTCAATTGATGCATGTGCGCAACTTCTCATCCTTAGAGTTGCTTGCTAACCGAGCAAGCATGGTGTTGTGCTTCAGTCAGAATGTTGCATATGATACTGCACAATTAGCTACGCGTTTGTTCTGATGCCACTGGAAGATGATTCCATAAATGTTAATACTCGGATCCAACATACTGTTTTACATACCGATGTGTCTTTTGGGGGGAGGGAGAATGAAGCGGATAGTTTCTGGAATAATGTCGATACTGCTCGTATTGAGCGTGTTTAGCTTGGTTGTCGTACATTCAACCAGTTCGGGCAAGCGGAACCATTTACATCAGGGCTAACGGTTTGGTTGAGGGTACGGACAAGATTGTTACTGCGGACAACGTTACCTACACGTTCGCTGACAACATTTCCGATTCCATCGTTGTGGAGAGAGACAACATAATTGTTGATGGGGCAGGCCACTCTGTGACGGGAAGCTGGAGCGGAAACGGAATAGCGCTCACGGACAGGAGCAGCGTGACAATAAGAAACATGGCAATAAAGGACTTCACCTATGGCATTTATCTCGACTCTTCCTCTAACAACATTTTGTCTGGCAACAACGTCACAAACAACGGGGATGGCATTGATCTCCTCACTTCTTCTGGTAATGCTTTGTCAGGCAACAACATCGCAAACAACAATTATGGCGTCGTGCTCGAGTCTTCTTCTTCTAACAACAGCATTTTCCATAACAAATTTGCCAACAATAACCAAGTTTTTTCCGGCGGCGGCTTAGCGAACTTTTGGGATGATGGTTACCCTTCAGGGGCAACTTTTGGAGTGACTACAATGGAACCGACCAAGACCACGACGGAATAGGTGACACACCTCACATTTTGGACGCAAATAACACTGACCGCTATCCTCTCACGGGTAGCTTTTCAAATTTCAACACCATCCCGAACGAATATGTCCAAATCATAAGCAATTCCACAATATCTGGGTTCACCTTCGACGCTTCAGCCATCCGATTCAATGTTAACGGCCCGTCCGGCACGGCTGGCTTCTGCAGGATATGCATTCCAACAGCGTTGGTTAGTGCCCCCTACAAGGTGTATGTCAACAGCACGGAAACCCCGTACACGCTGATGCCATGCTCCAACGTCACTTACAGCTACCTCTACATCAACTACACACACTCGACAGAACAAATAATAATAGTGCCAGAGTTTCCATCAGCAACCATCCTAGCCGTCTTCATGGCCTTGACAATACCCGCAGTTGTATTAATCAAGAGGAAACGTCCTAAAAGACTCAACTAGACCATTTATCCATCTTTTTTCTTCCAGAAGAGGTAGGCCTTTGTCTGCATCAGGAAACCGCAGATCCCTGAGGCTCGCAAACTTATCCAAGTCAGCCGCCGCTATCTTTTTGGCGTAGGCTTCTTTTGTTCCCGAGGGATTGGTCAAGCATAAGATACTTCGCAAACGAATTGAGGAACAGCCATGCGCGCTATCTCACCAACATACTTCAACGCATAGTAAAGGGACAAGGCAGCGCGCGAAGAGTAGAAGTTGACAAACAATATCTGACTCAAAAGACAAATAGTCGTTCTGCTGGATGCAACTTTGGGGGTTGTGCATGGTCAAATATGAGCACCGAAGCAAGACGTCAAAACCTTTTGTGAGTTTTTGGGAATCGCTTACAAGCAAGCAAGGAGCAAGAGCGAGGGCACATTATGTCTTGGAATCCATAAAGGAATATCGCAAGCAGGCGAAGAAGATACTAGAGATAGGGTGTGGAATTGGAATGGTCTTGGTCAATCTTCCAGAGAGGTATGCTGTCTATGGTTTGGACATTGAAAGGGACTACATTGAGGTTTGCAGGAGGAGGATCCCAAGGGGCAGGTTCTTTGTTTCCAGCATGCACAACTTCAAGATTGATGAGAAATTCGATGTCATATTCTCTGCTAACGATGCAATCAACTTTCTGAAAGACTTTGACCAGTGGAAATCAACGTTCAAAGCAGTGAATGGGCATCTCAACAGGGATGGACTGTTCATTTTTGATGTTTATACTCCAAAAATGCTGAGAGATACGCTTCATTGGCTGGAAAAATACAATAGGTCTACTTCATCAGTTAAGGAGTTCCCAAAGGGATACTACTATGACAAAGAGATGGTGAAGGGCAATACACTGACTTGGGATTCTAGAATCTTTGAAAGACTCCCAAATGGACTTTACCAACTCAACAAGTACAGATTCAAAGAAACTATTTACCCAGTTGCCAAAATGAAGTCAGCTCTCTCTGAACATTTTGAGATCCTTGAAGCCAATCTGAGAGAAGAGGGTAGAAAAATACTGTTTGTCTGCAGAAAGAGATGACCTGTCTCCAGAATGTTTGACTTCAGAAATAGAAATGGGCTATTCTGAGATTAGGCATGTCTCTGGCAAAATGCTATAATGCAAACTAGGCCTAGTAAGTGAAGGTCAAATAAGGAAAAGGAAGATGGTTGACATGACTTGTCGAGTGAGTTACACCGCGGATAATACAACCCTGACAATATACCACGATGCCGGAAGTTCGATTGACGTGACGTGGCATGTAGCCTGTTCAAAGATGCCCGGGGGCTAGGATTTCCAAGAAACTTCGACATATATTCGCGGTAGCTGGAACCCAGAGCAAGTTGCCTATGCCATGGAATTGATAGATCAATCATACAAAATCAGTGGCTAACCAAGAAAACGCATCTAGATTTATGGTTGATCTTGTGTACGGTTTATTCGGTCGTTTCTACCTGCGGAGAGATTGGCTGCAAGGGAGAAGAGAAAATATAAGGCGAAAAGTCGTTATGATTTCCCATGAATGAAATTGTCGGCGTCATCTTTCCTATCTTCAGCGAGTTTGTCACCCAAATTTCTCACCGAATAAAATCAAATAGGTTTAGTCCTATCTAAGACTTTCCAACCCCGCGCCATTCAGCGATTTTTCATAATGCTCGTATGGATTTGTTTCCAGTTACCAAACGAAAGTTTACAAGGGAAGCAACCAAACAAAGAGTTTACAGAACCTTGTGACGGGTTCTGTGTAGTCTTCGTCGGATTAAGGATTCATGTGAACTTTCGGACAAAACCACAAAGCTTGCATCAAATCCATAACTATACTAGGAAGTTCGGAGAAGTATTGCGCTGGAAGGAGATTACTTATGTCCAAGCAATCTTTCATATGCACAAAATGCCGAAAAGAGACGCTCTCAGTTGACAACGGAAATTCAATATTGAAAGAAGGAATATCGAATCCAGAATTGGTAAAGTTGGTAAAGGAACTAATGGCTGAGAGCAGAATGAAGGAATATCGCTTCTGGCGATGCAAGAGGGACAACATCTACTATCAGACTGATCTGAATATGAAATTTCTAAAGAGATTTCCGATACGAGAACGGTAGAAGCTAGCGCGCGCTGAAATCTTTTGCAGTGGCTACTTGTTTAGAAGCATCCTAAGTCGCTCTGCCAGTAATGCTCTATCTTGAGGTCGTTCCCTCCAGAGCTTTCCATGATTTCTATATTCCTCAGCCGAGATCTTTCCTTTTCTCTGCAGTTCATTGAGTAGTTCTGTGAATTCTCTAAATTGCACTTGTTCATCTCTTGTTTCACTGTCTGGCTTTGTTCTTCTGGTTGTCTCGATTGGAGGTTCATCATTCGGAGGTGGAGGGTAATTATCGTACAAGAATCTGGAGAAATATGGAAGCTCCCAAGGCTGGGTTTCAGGCAAGTTCTGCTTAACTCTAAGAAGTTCAGAGATCAAGAACTGGTATTTCTCGCCCAGACTAACGTACTGCGCTGGAAAGCTAGGTTTATCCACAATCTTATTGAAGAAATGCTCCAGATGGCTAGTCTTGAAAATTGGCAATATGTCACCACTTTCGTCGTTGAAGCAGAAAATAATCTTTTTGGCAATATGTCTGTCATAGCCCATACCTCTTATCCGGTCCCATGATGCGTCCACTTTTTGGGCTAAGGATTTCTCAGGATCGACCGCAACGTGAAGCAGTTCTTTGAAATCTTCGAATTGATCTCTAATTTGCCTGTAAACATTTGAGTAAAGAGTCAGATGGCCAATTGGCTTCAGGTAATACTCTAGCCAGTGGAAGAATTCTCCAACTTCATTTGATTGCACTTTGAAAATATCGTCTGGATCAAGAGTCTCTATCGATTCAGGGTCCTCGGCGAAGCGATATTTTGCCCTAAAATCCTTCAACGTTTTCATCGCACCGTCTACTTCGATCTTGATTTCTCCGTTCTTGTCAAAGGCCCTCACTTTCTCTAGCAAAGACTCTATCATATTGCATTCTCTCTCAATATGGGTTCCATCCGGGTTTGAACAGCACGTGCTAAGAAGAATTATAGGGGCGAGCAGATATTTGCATAACGGTTGCTCAGTACGCACAGACTTGTCCCAAGGTAGATGGATAAGCATGTCTGGGAAAGACAAACGGAAGAAAGAGTGTCCGATCTGTGAAGCTGAAGTGGATGAAGACGAGGAAGTCTGTCCAGAGTGCGGATGCTTCATCGAAGAGCCAGCTTACGAAATTGAAGATGACTTGGATGAATAGCGTTCCAAGTCCAATAATCGACAATGTTAGCAGGCGATAACTTCTAAATGCAGCTCATGCTAACAGTTGATGGTGAAACGGTTTGAGCGACGAAAGATACAACCCTGGATTCTTGAACGAAAGGGAGCACCGCAGAGAACAACAGAGAGTAAGGGATATGGTACAAGGTTTGGCTGAAAACAGAGCCTTGGCCACCGAAAATGAACGAGAATCGAATAGAGAACAGAAATCGAGAGAATCTAGTGCTGAACTAGGGTTGATTGACGAACTAATACGCATTGTTCGGTGTGAAAAGGAGAAGAGTATTCTTGATAGATCAGATGAGTCAAAGCGCTTTATAGCGAATGTTTTTGATATCTCGGAAGGCGTTGTTACGTTGAAATGTGATCAGGCTCAAAGATTTGAGAAGGATGCTGAAGTTGCTTGCGTCAAAGATAGGACTCTGATTGGAAAGGGCATCGTGTCAGATAATGCCAAGGATTTCTTGTCGGTAACCATCGAGGGTGAGCACCACCTGGCAGAGGGCAGTGACGTTGAAGTTGCAGAAGTTGAATCCGTAATCTCATTCGACCTTCAGTTGGATCTTCTGGAAAAGATCAAGCGGGGGAGCATCTCAGGTGACAAACCGCCGATCAGTTTCTTCCTAGAATGCGCACCGCTTGCAGATTTGCCAAATGAGAATGACAGAGTTAAGCTTGAAGACCGAAATGCGGTAGATGAGCCTGTTCCACTTGATGATTCACAGATTGAAGCTGTAGAGTGTGCTCTTTCGCTGAGAAATGGGGAATTCCTTTTGATTATTGGACCGCCAGGAACTGGAAAAACCAAGGTCATAAAGAAAATAGCTGTCGAGTTGATGAGAAGGCACGAGAAGGTTTTGATAACCTCCCATACGAATATAGCTGTTGACAATGCCATAGAAGGTTTACCGCTTGATCAGTCACTGAGAGTGGGAAGACCGCGGCGAGTCATTCCAAAAGAGTATCTTCTCAGTTACAGAGCCAGACATCCCACGGGAGTACGTTATGAGGAGTTGGAAACTGAAGTTGAAGGGGCACAAGAAAAAAGAAGGAGGCTCCTTGATGCTTTGGAAGAATGCCGTCAAGGGAAGGGAGAACCCAGAGACTTGGACGAGTCGATGTGTAGTCATCTCAAGTCTGAGTTGGGTAATGTCAACAGGAGACTCAGAGAGCTTGAAACCGAAAAACACGGTATCCTTAAAGCAGAAAGAAGAAATCTTGTATCCAGAACACCGATAATAGGGTCTACTCTAGTGGCTTCTCAGCTTTCGCCATTGAGTGAGGCTGCGTTCGACACCGTAATTATAGATGAATGTAGTCAAGCTTCCATTCCGCTTGCCTTGCTTTCATTGACTAAAGGGAGGAAATGGATACTTGTCGGCGACCACAAGCAATTGCTGCCGATTCTCAAATGTGTCAGAGATTCGGATTTGGAAAGATTCAGTGTTTTTAATCATCTGAAGAGCAAGTATGGCAACAGAAGCGTTTGGCTCACATTGGCCTATCGAAGTAACACGAAAATAGTTGACTTTGCAGCAGAATACGTTTATGAGAGAAAAATCCAGCCTTTCGACCCCGCGCAATGTGACACGATCAAACTGTGCCTAAATGGGTCTTTTGTTCAGGATGGAGTTCTGGATCCAGATAGACCGGTCGTCTTCGTTCACGTCGATGGAAAAGAGTCCAGAGAAGGAAATTCAAGATACAATCAAGAGGAAGTTGAGATCTGCATATCACTTGTCAATATGCTGATTGACTGCGGTATCAAGAACAAGGACATCGGCGTAATTGCGCCTTTCAAGCCCCAGGCGAGAGAGCTAGCAACAAAAATCAAAGGAGTTGAGGTTAAGACCGTCGATTCATTTCAAGGAAGAGAAAAGGACGTTATAATATTCAGTATTACAGCCACATCTGACTTTGAATTTGTGTCCAACGTCAATCGATTAAACGTTGCACTCACAAGACCTCGCTGCAAACTCATAGTGGTCGGTAATGGAAAATCGATCTACCAGAGAAACAAAGAGTTTATACATACTGAGGAAGATCTGCGCAGACGGCTGTTAGTTGCCTTTCTCAAGTACTCTTACACCCTCAACTGCATATATTCTTGGGATAAGAAAGAATGGATGAACCCACTACTCACTTAGACGAGGAAAGAAGGAAAGAGTTGGTAAACATTCTGAGCTCATTCTTCAGGGAAGGCGGAAGAATCATACCGCAAATGCTCATAATAACTCACCATCCCGAAATCGTAGATGTTGCAGACGTAATCTATACGGTAAAGAAGCAAGATGACTACTCTATAGCCGAAACAGGACAGCCTCGAAGTAGCTGAAAATGTGGCATACCCGCCCATTATCATACAAGATTCTGCAACTGACCTTTCCTAGCGCGCATGCGTGTTCCTAAATTGTCCAAAAATGGTTTTTATTATTTGTTTTTCGGGATTTGAGGGCAGCTTCCTGCGTCACACTTGTTTCTGATTTGTTTGCAGTATCCACCCTTCTGAACCTGCACAGGTGCCTTAGGCGGCTGAACGGCAAGGCCTTTATTGCTGAAACCTCAGTGTTTTCAACCAGCCATGGCCTTTTCTCTTTCGAGATATCTGATCCTGGCGAGTCCTCTTTCTCCACAAGCAGACAGGCATATGAATGTTGGCAAAAAAGCATATACCAACCCTAGAACTCGATAGACCCTTGGACAAGAGCTCAGGAGGCGAAATTTATGCCCTTTGGAAAGAAGAAAGAAAAGCCTAAACCCGAGGAAAAGAAAACTGAAGAAAAGAAAACTGAGAAAAAGTAGGACGATTGCCTTCACTTAAAAGCACGTTCATTGACTTTCAACCTTCCCATTTTCTTACCGCACTCCCATGTCCAAAATGCAACCTATTTCACAAACTTATACTACCGACAAAGTGGCGATATCACCCGCGCAACCCCCTTTTTTCTTCCAGAAAGAAGCATTTGTTGACGATTATGAACGCGTGCGAAGTAGGTCATTCTTAAATACATTTTCATATTAGTGGGAAATGTAGGAAAAGTGTGTAAGCATGATTGAAAGAAAAAGAGATACACGCCTCTACGGAACCGTAAAAGTAGGCGACAGAGGACAAGTGGTCATCCCTGCTGAAGCCCGCAAGGAACTCGACATCAAGCCAGGCGACCTTCTGTTTGTCATGGCTGGCAGAAACCGCCGTGGCGTCGCCATGGTTAAGCCGACACCATGAGGGAACTCGCGGAAAAAATCATGCATGGATTTGAAGTCGCAGAAGAAGGAAGACCCGAAACATAACGCCTGTGAGGAAGCCATATGTTTAGAGGCCGAGAAGGAATGCGCCGACGGCTACACGAGATAATCAAGAGGTTCCGTCAAAAAGGAGCTACAAGCCCAGAAAAAGCGATGACCATTCAGGAGCTGGGTTTGCCGCCGCGTTTTGAAGAAGCTATGCATCGAAGACTTGGTCAATTAGGCATTTTTGTTGAAATAAACGGTAAGTATTATCTGAATGAAGAACGGCTTAAACAAATCCAAGAGCAACGTGCCAAAGGGGGGTCTGGAAGCGGTGGAGGTAGCGGCTGGAGTAGATCGGGTTCGCCGACCTGGTCCCGCGTTGTCGGGATTTTGCTTATGCTGCCGATTGGTATCATCATCGCCCTTGTGCTGTTTTACTTTGTCGCTTTTAGGGAGGGTTCTTTCCGGGGGAATTCCTTATCGTTTTTGTGGTCATCTTCCTCGGGTTGGCTGTGGCCCGATTGCTGTTCTGGAGGTCGAGAAGGAGATATTGGCGTGAGCTGTGAGGGGAGAACGGAGCAGCCCGCATGATCTCTTAGCCGGATGCGCCAACACAGTTGCTACGTTTCTACCGTTTTTGTCATAGCGCGCGCTTCCCGGAATCAAAACATATTAAGACTCAAAGAAGTTGTTGACTAAAGAGCCAAGTTCTCAGCTGGTTTTGTATATGGCTTCAACTTCGATCGGTGATCAAAAAATCGACGAAATTACTCAAAAGATCATGACAGAAATTGAAAACAAAAGCTCAAAAGAGCTTACAGAGTCCGACGAAATGATAAAGATCCTGCATTTGACAAATATGCATCACGCGAAAACTTTGCTGCAGCATATGGATGAAGCGCCCACTGGAACCGAACGGAACGCCGGGAAACAGGCTGTTATAAAGGCACTGCTGCTTTCTATGTGGCATCAGAGGCTATATTTCGTTGTACGCTCAGTCATCATGGGCATGCTTGGTGGTTTGCTTACGCTTGTTTTCGTGCTGATTTTTGGCTCCATAAACCTCATCCTAGAAATTCCCTTGGGCATATTCTCTTTCATGTTTACGCTGGCCACCTCGCGACTGCTCGATGTGCAGATTGTCAAAGCCACAAGAATTATAGTTGACTTTTTAGCGAACCATAAGAGTTTAAGGGATCTTGTTCTAAGCCACTTCTAACGCCAGAATTCACTACGGGCCATCAGGGGTCTCTGACGCGCGCTGTCTAAACTCACCTTATGGAAGAAAAGAGTATTAGTCCATCATGCTGGCCAGCAGACCTCTGTTTCGCACGTGCCCCTCGGCTCCAGTTCATCGAGTTAGGATCAGGCTTGGCCTTTGTACGTCGTGTAGCCGGTGTATGGCGGCTGGATGTCGTGTTGCCAGTAGATGCATAGTATTTCTCCGCGGTGATGTATCTCCTCTTCAACCACGTGCATTAGAATATCTTCGATTTTGTTCCGATTGATGTTTCCATCTCTTCCTTTGAATTCGAACACGCTCTGGAGCTTCTCATCTGTGAGTTTCTCCAGATATTCATTCGTCTCAGCCTCAACTTCATCAGCGTATTCTTGAATGGAATTGACATCTGTATATTTAGTGAATGGAGCGTTGTAAATTCCTTCTATGCTTTTTCCGCTCAAACGTCTCATCCAGAAGTGCTCGGCCTGTAGACTGTGAACGAATATGTCTCGGATAGAGTCAAAGCTGGCTCCGCAGCTTTCTACAACCGTTTTCCAGGGGATTTCTGTCATGCTTTTCAGGAATCTGCGGCGCGAATACCAATTATATCCAAACAGATCTTTGACGTTCAAAGGTATCTCCGCAAAAACGTAATGTGTTGGTTTCTAATAACGTTTTGCCAGGGCCGCTTTTCTGTTTGCCCAATGCTGAGGCGCGCTATTTCTTCCTTCTAAGGCATCCGACCTAAGGTTTTTCCTATTTCTCCGAAAATCTCTTTTATTTTTTTCATACCTCTCTCGTTGCTCTCATCGATGTCTTTGCCGACCCACAACTTGTCGATTATCTTGCCAAGAATCGAGTAGGGCAAGTCATAGTCCATTTCAAATGTCAGCTTAGTTCCGTCCTTGATGGGACTGAAAGTCATTGAACTGGTCATTGTCACTTGCCCACCAGTAGAGTGCCAAGCAATCTTTTCATTTTCTTTCCACTCTGAGACCTCACTATTCCATTCGGCGTTTACGCCCCCTGCCTTAGCGACTACATGGGTGGTTGCACCTAATCCATCCTTAGTTTCAGAAGTGTGCTCAACCTTCTTAATTATGTCAAACCATTCTGGAACTCTATCCCAAAAAACTATCGCCCATATTTTCTCAGGTTGAGCCTTGATTTCAATTGACCTCTCTATTCTCCCCAAAAAAATCATCTACCTTTCATCAATCCTAATTATCTCCTATTTTGATATTTAATAGTTGCTCGACTATGACTTTTCCGCAAAACCAAAAAACTGGCTTTAAGAAACTGAGGATAGTCTTCTAAGTTCAGTCTTAATGTCTACTGCTTTAGTAGTTCAATCTTGCCTTTTTTGCTTTCAGCTTCTATGCCAAGCAAATGCTTAGCTACAACTATATGCATGTGACCAATTATGGCGTTCAGACCAGCAACAATTGCCAGCAGAAACCAAGACATTGACTCTAAGCCAAGTTTAACGTTTAGGGCATCACCAACGATTCCTAACGCAACGAATAGGAAGCTAAGATACTGACAAATGAGACCCATCGACGCACATCTTCTGATTTCAGCCATTACGTGTTCACGGTTCTTGAAGGGTTGATTTTCTAAGCTCCTTTCCATGATGAATATCGCCTCCTTGCTCTTTCCTCAATACAGAGACAAATCCAACTGTTTAAGTCGGTTCAGCTATAACTTCTCCGCAAAACCAAAAACTGGTTTTCTTCATGTGGTTTTTGTTAGTATTTTTGGTTCTTTCCATTCTTCTCTGAGGATGCTGAAGATGAACATGTCTGTCCATTCTCCTCTGCAGAAGTAGCACTTTCGCATTGTTCCTTCTCTCTTAAACCCAACTTTTTCTAGAATCTTCTGGGTAACTTAACTTAATGGTATCGTGTGGGCATTAAATTATGATCTTTCTCTCTCTCTTAATATATCTAACAACAACGACTGTTACTACTGCCCCGATTGTTATTCCTACTGCTACAGGCAAGATTGGAAATGTTAAACCTTGTGTCATTGCAGAAAGTTTTGGATGCTGGATATGAATAGTTGGATTGCTTTGAATTCCAATTGTCAAACCATAGGTTAATCCATTGAATATCTGGTTATAAGTGCAAAAACCTTGTTGTGAATGGAAGAAGGCTTCTGCCATCTTGTTAGGAACTTGATTAGTTCGTTGCATCTCAGTATAATCGTCAGCAAGAGACATGTCTGCAACAGAGTGGTTTTGTCCTGATTGAAAGATAACCTCAGTTGGAGTGATTTGAGATGGAAGGATGAGAACATTAGAATCACCAGTATGGTGAGAACTCCAAAGACCAACAGCATAATAGAAACTGAGAGAAAAGGGTGTTCCTTGAGGGGCTTCATTATCTTCACTAGTGTATAGTTTCAAGTTTGTTAGGTCAGCAAAGACATCTGTTTTGATAGTCAGAGTAGTCCAATCTGCATGGAAGTGTTGCTTTAGAACTATGTTAATCAGTGAAGTATGCCCATAGACTGCTACAGGAATGTTATTTAGATCTACGGTGTTTGTCCAGATAGGAACATTATTGCTATCCCGAGTTACATTTGTTGTTACCATGTCGAAAGAACCACAATTGACGAACATTGCTGGAATCATTCTACCTGAACAATTGAAGAAGATCTGTGAAGCATTGTCTTCATAAGAGAAAAGTGAATATTGGAAATTATACCAAGTATCTGACTCATTGGATACTATGTTTCCCTGCCAATCGGTCATCATGCTCTGAGTTGGATTATTATAGAACTTTCCAATTCCAAAGGCTTCCTGTAAGCCTCCTTGCTGAATGGTCATGCCATAACTTGCATCACCTTTTTCTGTTTTTACCTCTGGCATGGGAATCAAGCCATCTGCTCTTACAGTAGCAATGCCACAGAAAGATAATATCAAGAATGCTATTAGCAAACACTCGAGTATACGTTTCATTTGTCTTTGTTTCCTTCTGATATAGACTTGAATCCAATAATATTAGTGACCTTACTCCTTTAAAAGATTATGAATTCTGAAAGGAGATACCTGAAAACCGCAATAGAATGCAGGTCGAGAATGGAAAAAAGAATGGGGGTTATAGGAACTTGTACATTGTGGCGTTATTACCCAGCCAAAGGCTTATATGTGATTGTATATACATTACCATATAGGTGGCTGAGTTGGGAAAGAAAATAACGACAATGCGAATCGATGAGGAACTCGTAAAGAAGGCTCACGACTTAGGGTTGAACGTTTCCAAGATTTCTGAGAATGCCATTAGAGAAGCAATAAAGCGGATGGAGGTTGTTGGGAAATGAAAGTCGAATGCCCAGTTTGTGGTGTTCAAGGAGTTTTGCAGCAGAGAGGGAATAGTTGTAGAATACAGCATTATGTTGGGTTTGAGAACGGTGCAAGACGTTATCTCTATCATAAGGTTGACGGAAAAGCAATCGGTCTTTTGGAAGTAAATGGAAGTAATGGAAGTAAAAACATGGAAGTAAAGGAGCCTTTTAGTGGCATCCTTTTGGTAAATGGAGCGCCGCCGATAGGACTTGAACCTATGACCGACTGGTTAACAGCCAGCCGCTCTACCGGGCTGAGCTACGGCGGCCCAGATTTGCGCTTTACCAGCTTTCAGCTTTGTAGCGGTATTTAAGTTTAGTCATCTATCACTCCGCTTCAGAGTCAGTTCCAGTTTGCTTCGCTCGAATGCTTTGTTGTCAGTTTTGCGCTAGAAAGATGTATATTTGGCGTTTTCCATTTAGGACGAAACAATCGTTAAGGAGTAAGTCTGGCTTGAAGAAGATCTTGGAGGTCAGGTGGCACGGCCGAGGCGGCCAAGGCGCATGGACGGCAAGCGAGCTTCTTGCGCGAGCAGCCATAGCTGAAGGGAAATACATTCAGTCCTTCCCAGAGTTCGGACCAGAAAGAATGGGTGCGCCAGTTACAGCTTTCACGAGAATAAGCAACGAGCCCATTCGTTTGCATTGCGGAGTTTACAACCCTGATGTCGTAGCCGTCTTGGACTCAACCTTACTCAAATCAGTCAAAGTCGCTGACGGACTAAGCGACCTGAGTGGGAACATCGTGGTCAACACAAAGGATGAGCCAGTCGAGGCCAGAAAACTGCTTGGCTCAAGCAGTGGGAAGCTTTGGACAGTTCCAGCCACGGAAATCTCGATCAAGATCTTGGGAATGCCCATAACGAACACAGCCATGTTGGGTGCCGTGGCGCGAGTGACGGGAATAGTCAGCTTGGAAACAATCGAGAAGATGGTTAAAGGTAGGTTTAGACCGGATGTTGCGGAGAAGAATTTTGCAGTTGTCAAGGAAGCTTATGATGGGGTGAGGCCTGAATGAGTTCGAAGGAGAAAAGCTGGAAAGAAATCTCGCTCGCAGGGGTATGCTGGAAATCCAGCAAGACCTATCTGACGGGTGACTGGAAGACCTACCACCCAGTGAGAGACATGGAGAAATGCACTAAGTGCCTTCTGTGTACGATCTTTTGTCCAGACGGGGCGATCCTCTGGAAACCCGAAAAGGGCGACATAGAGTTTGACCTAAGCTTCTGCAAGGGCTGCGGCATATGCGCTAATGAATGCCCTACAAAAGCGATCACTATGAGGATTTAGCATGGAGGATTATGAAGATGAAGAGTGTTGTTAAACAGGAAATTATGGGCTTGAACGGTGATGAGGCTGTCGCGTACGCGGTTAAACAAGCCGACGTCGACGTCGTCGCAGCCTATCCCATAACTCCGCAAACTATGATCGTTGAGAAACTCAGCGAGTACGTTGCCAATGGCGAGGTAAACACGGAATTTGTCTGCACCGAATCAGAACACAGCGCTATGGCTGCTTGCCTAGCTGCAGCTACGACGGGCGCAAGAACCTTCACAGCCTCAGCATCCGCAGGTCTAGCGTTAATGCATGAGATGCTTTTTGTGACTTCAGGATGTCGCGCACCGGTAGTCATGGCGGTTGCGAACCGTGCCCTTTCAGCGCCGCTCAATATTCATGGCGATCATTCAGACGCTATGGCACAACGTGACAGCGGTTGGATACAGATCTACGCTGAAAATGCTCAGGAAGTCTATGACTCGATCTTCCAAGCTTTCAGAATTGCCGAACACCTAGACATTCAGCTACCTGTCATGATCGGGTTGGATGGCTTCACGCTGAGTCATACTCTGGAAAACGTGCAAGTCTTGCCTGATGATGTGGCGAAGGGATTTGTGGCAACTCGGCAACTCCCAACGGTGCTCACCCACGAAGGCAAGAACGTTCCATACAAGCTTGACCCCGCAAATCCTGTGACGATGGGACCAGTGGCTTTGCAGAACTATTATTTCGAGTTCAAGCGACAGCAAGAAGAAGCGATGAAAAACGCGCTGAAGGTCATTCAACAGATCCAGAACGAGTACGGGCAACTAACAGACAGGTATTACGGCAACGGGCTCGTCGAGAACTACAAGCTTGACGATGCCGAAGTGGCCATACTCTGCGTAGGCTCAACGGCTGGAACCGTGAAAACAGTCGTGGACGAACTCAGAGCGAAAGGCGTGAAAGCTGGCCTGCTTAGACTTCGCACTTTCAGGCCGTTCCCTACAGAAGAAATAGTCAAAGCTCTTAGCAAGGTCAAAGCCGTTGCTGTCATGGACAAGAGCATGAGCTTCGGCGGAAACGGTGGCGCAGTCTGCCATGAGACTAGACATGCGCTCTATGATGCGCCCAATCATCCCTACGTCGTCAACTACATTTACGGATTAGGAGGCAGAGACACGAGCCCAAGCCAAATACTCAGCGTCTACGAGGACCTGCAGAAAATCGTTCAAACCAAGCAGGTTGCTGAGAAGATATGTTACATTGGATTGAGGGATTGAAAAGGAGGAAGAACTGAGTGAGTTTCGCTGAAGGAAAATTCACCGCAAAAGACATCGCTGAAAAACCAGACCTGTTCATGTCAGGGCACCGGGCATGCGCCGGATGCGCACCTGCAACAGTGCTGAGACTGATTATGAAGGCTACGAGAGGACCGACAATAGTAACGAACGCAACAGGCTGCATGGAAGTCTCTTCAACGATCTATCCGTTCACGTCTTGGGCTGTCCCATGGCTCCACACAGCGTTCGAAACGGCAGGAGCCAACGCCGCAGGGATCGCGGCTGCACTCAAAATCCTCAGAAAGAAAGGAAAGATAAAGGATGAGCAGGTCGATGTTATTGCGTTGGCAGGCGACGGTGGAACATACGACATTGGTATCCAGGCACTTTCGGGAGCAGTTGAAAGAGGTCACGATTTCCTATACGTCCTCTATGATAATGAGGCTTACATGAACACGGGCATTCAAAGAAGCGGCGGCACACCCTACGGTGCGTCCACGACTACTTCACAAGCTGGCAACGCTGTTCCGGGGAAGCTTGAAAACAAGAAACCGATCGCCGACATCATGGTGGCGCATGACATGCCTTACGTGGCAACCGCGTCAGTGTACCACTGGAAAGACCTTATTCAGAAGGCAAGGAAGGGCATTGAGGTGGATGGTCCAGCATTTCTGCACGTGTTTGCGCCTTGCCCGAGAGGCTGGCGTAGCGACCAAGCCAAATCCATAGAGCTGTCTAGGTTGGCGGTTGAAACATGCATCTTTCCGTTGTGGGAAGCAGTGGATGGTGAATATCAGCTGTCCATACCAAGCAAGGTGATCGCTTTGGCTCCGCAGAAGAAGAAGCCAGTCAAGGAATATTTGCAAGCGCAAGGACGCTTCAGACACTTGTTCACACCAAAGTACGAGAAGATGCTTGACGAGATCCAACAACTGACTGACAAGAAATGGCAACAACTGCTAAAGAAATGCGCATTGACACAGCCAGCAAAGACAGCGTAGACCATCAAACCTTATTTCTCAACTATTCAAAAATCGCTTAGAGGACGCAAACTTGAAAGTCGTTGCTTTAGACGAAAGCTTGGAGAAGACTTTCTGCAACTACGTCAATCAAGACCCGCTTCACTACTATTTCTTCATTGTAGATTGGCAGCAGCGCAGAGATCGAACAGAGATTCTGCTTGCAATTGAAGCAAACAAGGTCGAAGGCATGGCGCTGCTCTACGCGGACTATATCGTTCAGCTTAGGGGAAGCCGCAGGACCCTAGAATCCTTGGTCAACCACGTTAACCTGGACGAGATTGAGCTGCAAGCACCACTAGAGTGCAAAGAAATAATCCTCCGAAAGTACCGGCCTCTTTCACCTCGTTCCAAGCATGAGCTGGTTTTGATGCGCTTAGACAAAGGCGACGAGAACCTGCAATTCACTGAGACGCCTATGCGATTGGGGATTGAGGACGCGGAAAGAGTTGTCGAGATCATGGCTGAAGCTGATCGTGAATGGTGGGGTGAATTGACATCCGAAACGCAGAGGAAAGCGCTTGAGACTGGGTTCTGGCTCGGTGTGAAGCAGGAAGGGAAGCTGGTTTCAGTTGGCGGCACTCGTTTCTTTGATCAGGCAAGCAACATCAGCACGGTGGCCACAGACGAGCACTACAGGAACAGAGGCTATGCAACATCGATAGTGTCTGGTCTGGTTCAAGAGATTCTCAGGCATTCGCCAACAGCCATTATTCATGTGATGCGTGATAATGGTCCAGCTGTTAAGGCATACTCGAAGGTTGGTTTCAAACCATACAAGCACTATCTGCTTATGAGGGCAGAGAGAATCAAAACGTAGCGAAAATTAGGGGGAAGGGGTAGGTCGCTATTGATGAAAATTCCAGTCAATAGGATGGCTCTTTGTTCAATGTTTTCCTCAGATATTTCTCAATTTCCTTCTCCGCGTTATCTGCCTTTATGAATATGGGCACGTTCTCCATGCCTGTGGCTATGTAGCTTGAGAGTAGCCATTCGCCTGGAGCAAACTCCAAGGTTTTCTCCAGTATGCCCTTGTCGACCATGAATGTTTCGCTGATTAGGCTGCGGTCATATGGGCGCGGCAGTGTGCCGACGAAGTACGTGTGTATCTGTTGCAGGGCGTTTGTGTTTAGGTAGGCGACGCGTTGCGTGGCTATGCACACGCCTAGGCCGTATTTCCTTCCTTGTCTGAGCAGGGTTTCCACGTGTGCGGAGCATTTTGCTTCTATGCCTATGCCGTTGCTTGGGATAAATTCTTGGGCTTCGTCGAAGACTAGTAGGATGTAGGGTTTGAGAAGGAATTTGCGTTTTCTGCGGATAAGGAGATCGTGTGTTAGGCTTATGGCTAGGTCTTTTATCGTGTAGGGGTCTGAGATGGAAACGCACACTAGGCTGGTGGTCTTGTCTTCCAGTATCTCCCGGATCCTTTCTGCCGTCAATCCGCCTGTTTCCCTTGACTCTTCTTCTTGGCCTTTCTTCAGTATGTCCAGTATGTTGTTCCGCGTGGTTGCCCATGCGTAGAGTCCGCTCTTTTCGTTCACTTTGAACTGCTCCACTGCATCCGTGGCGACTTGGCCTATGTATTGGACGAACTCCTCGGTCACTTTCTGATTCTCGCTGAGACCATGTTCTTCGACATATTCAGTTATGGCGTCGTGGATCTTGTCCATTGCGTTCATGTAGGTTGGCTTGTCGAAGGAGGGGCCCCTCTGGGCGTCAAGCTCACTTAAGAATTGGCTGTAAGTTGGAACTTGCTGTCTGGGTTTCGTGTAGTAGGCGAGTTTTCCCTGTTCCATTATGAGTTGGAGCCCGTTCTTGGTTCGTTCGTCTGTTTCGTATTCTCTGGGTTTTACTACTGAGTTGAAGAACTGTTCGAGTGAGTCGATTCTGTGTTCAAGTATGATTTTGGCTGAGACGTTTGGGTCAGCCAGTAGGTCGAGTAGGAGGAAGATGTATTCGCAGCTTATGTCGAAAATGATGATTTTTGTGTTGTTCGAGTGCAGTATTGTTCTTCTCAGGATGTCGGACATTAGATTGCTCTTTCCACCACCCGTGAAAGCGAAAACGCCGAAGTGGTAGCGGACAAGCTTCTCAAAATCCACGTAGATGGGGATGGCTGTCTTGCTTGCCTCGAACATCTTGATTAGACCGAGTCTTGGGTCGGTTCTGGCGTCTTCGACTGTCTTGGACGTGTCTACGCCGAGTTGTTCAGCGATTTTCTGGTTGTACATGCGATTTATCATTTCGCCATTCAGGATGTAGCTTGAACTGCCTATGACAGGGTAGGAGAAGCCTTTCTCAAACTCGAATTTGCACTTCTCACTTAGGATGAGATCGTAGTTTATGGGGATGGCGTCTATTTGGATCATCATCGTGGATTTGTCGTCTGTCTGCCAGTCGTCTTCGGATTGCTCGATGATCTCGAATTGCATTGGGTAGTATCCGTGGTCTGACAGGCCTCTTAGGCCGAAGTGTTCGGGCCAGACTCGGCTGACTTCCATGAGCGTGTATCTTTCGGAGTTTGGCTTCGTGTGCTTGAAGTTCTTCACAGCTAGTAGTATGCCTTCTTCTAAGAGACCCATTAGGTCTCTTTGGTATTCCACTTTGACGCGGCATTGGTAGCGGGCGCTAGTTCCTGTGGCTTTGGTTTCTTCGCTTGCGGCGAAGTATCTGGGGATGACTGCGGCTAGTCTGGCGTTGAATTTGCCTTCGAAGTTTGTGAAGCAGGAATCGTTAAACTTGTTCTCTTCTTGCGGCTTCAAATGTGGCTCTCCTTTCTCTAAAGGTGCTCATGTAGAATACGAAGTTTCTCAATTTATGATTATTGACTATCCAGCTTGCCGTCGTGTCCACGATGCATTTGAATTGGCTGTAGTTCCATTTTGCGATTTTGTCTGCGATGAATAGTGGTTTGTTGTGACCGAAGGCTTCCGGTATGCTTGCTGGAGCCATCGCGGTTAGGACTGCCATCACTAGGTCTTGGAGCTTGTTTGTGGTGTTCTTGTTTCTGAACAGGATTGCTTGGATGGGTTCTTCTGCATTGCCGAATTCGTTCCGTAGCTGCAAGATGCTTTCAGGTTTAAGGTCGTACTCAGGATAGACTAGGCGGTCAATGAGCAATACGTTGCTGCGCAGCATTGGGTCTGACTTGGCTTGGGCCAGTTGCACGTAGGTTTTGAGGAAGGTTTTTTCGAGGCTCATCTTGTTTTTTATGGCTCCTGAGACGTAGCCTTTTCTGCCTTGTCTGTCGGGTATCATTGTTCTGAATGCTGAGTCGTATTCGATTAGGCTCCATGGCGTTTTGATTTTGTCTGGATCGAGTATGCTTGCGGACTGCAGTATCATGCGGTCGGTGTTCGGTAGCTTTTCAAATTCCTCTCTGGAGAACGTCTTTTTCAGCAATCCTTCATTGTGCATTATTGGGATCAGTTGACGTTTGAAATCTCTCGCAGCCGTGTCTTTTGTCATGCCAATGAGTAGGATTCTCTTCTTCCAGCATTCTTCCATGAGCATGTGCAACGTGAGCAGTGTCAGGAACGCGACGTCCACGGTTGTTAACCACCTCTCTTTTCCGTCTTTCAGAATTTTCATCACGCTGGCGGTTTTGGCTGTTGACGTTTCGTTGAGGAAAAAGCGGTCTCCTAGGCTTTCAACGAGTTTTCTGATGCGTTCCATGGTTCTTGCATATTTGGGGTTCAGGGTGTAGATTTCGTTCTTCTCGGCCAGTATATTTTCTTTGACTGCTCTATTGAGGTATTTGTCTACTCTTTTGATTCTGTTCTCGTCGGCGATGTCTAGCTCTTTCAGGATCTGTTTCTTGGTTAGTGGTCCACTCTGTTTGACGGATTCGACAATAGCGTAGATCAAGTAGTCTGCTCTGGGAGGCGGCAGCTCCAGTGCTTGGTTGCACACACATTGTCTTGAGATGGTCAATTCGTTAGCGTCGATGGGTTCGTCATCGATCAGGTATCCGATTAGGCTGCTTTTCGTCTTCCATATTTCGCGTTTTGCTGTGTCGTAGATGAGGCTTGCTCTTTCGATGGAAAGGCTTCGGTCTAAGAGCAGTATACGCGTGTCTTGCTTGGGATCCGTGGCGAGCTTGTAGGTTAGATAGAACTCGGCAAAAGTCATTATCCAATTTGCGATTGTGGCGTTGTTTGCTATGGACTCGTCTGTTAAGGGCCTGTAGGGGTTTATGTCTCCAGACTGGACTGCCTCAGAGAAGGTCTGGTCTATCTCTGGAACATCATTCACGTAGACTGGGACGACGCTTGAGATGCCCGCGCTTTGTCGAAGAGTTTTCTCGTCGTAGCTTATTGTGACTTTGCCATCTTCAGAGAATGTGACTGTGCCCGTGGAAGCGTAGGCGCCGCCAAAGAAAATTACCAAATCGAACAGCGGACGCGAGTACATGGTGCCGTCTACGCCGGCAAAGCGAACAGTATGACTGCCGAAGAAATCCTTTGCGGTCTTGAAGGTCTCATTGCCGTCAAAGTCGGTTCTTATGAAGGTTTCAAGCAGATCTTCATAGAAGCTCTTGATAGACGAGAAGCGCTGCTCATAATCCATGACTTGCGTTGAAGCGCCAAGTCTCAGCACGTTGCTGCTTCGTTTCAGCGCGTCGGACAGTGATGACAAGCTTGCTCTACCTCTCTTCTTCTGAGTTGGGTCTTTTGAAGTTAAAGTTTGTTTCAAAGAATGTGTTTGTTTTCTCGCTGGCGTGTGGGGACTTAGACAAATAGAAAGGATAACACTATTGCGTTCTCGAATCGATAACGTGTATTAATGTGATTGACTGAAAATGGATACTGATGAACAAGATGCCTTCCAAGATTAGGAGATTGCTTGATTCAGACCGCAATGACATAATGGAAATATCGAGGCAAATCTGGGATGGGCACGACTACCTGCTTTGCGTCGCTGATAAGTGGTTGCAGGATCAGAATTGCCACTTCTACGGCGTCGAAGTTGATGGTCACGTTGTGGCCGTCGGCAACCTGCGGCTCATGAAAGATGGCAGAACTGGCTGGATGGAAGGACTAAGGGTGCACCCTGAACACAGAGGCAAAGGACTCGCAAATGAGATCACTCAATATCTGGTCAGAAAAGCTAAGCGCTTAGGCGTGCAGCGGCTTCGGTATACAACCGCCAACAGAAATGCGGCTTCCCTGAAGCTTGCAAAAACGGCTGGATTTTCAAAAGTGTTAGATATGGCTGTTTTCTGGCACCTAAATCCTGAGCAATTACCTTCAATCAAAGGCTGCCCTCCAATAGAAAAGTCAAATCCCGCAGAAGTTTACAGCTTGCTAGAGGCCAACCCGACCATTATTCCCTGTGGGGTACTCATCTATGATTGGAAGGCCTTGGATGTCTCTCTCCAGAATCTTGAAGAGATTGGCAGAACCCACGAGTTCAGCATTGCCCTGAGAAGGGGAAAAGCAGATTCACTGTCATTTGGGTATCCCAGACCAGAACCAGAACAAACATGGTGGAGCTTCACAATCTACGCTGTTGATCTGGACGGTTTTCTGTCCCAGCTATCCCACAATTTGGCGACGGCCTTGGAACGTGGTTTCAAGTCGATTGTTTGCACCTTTGAAACCAGATTTGAAAAGGCCCTGAAAGAAGTCGCTTGGATATCCGAAGAACACTGGAGAACTCGCTTGGTTCTACTTGAGAAACAGGTATTCACGCAAGGGAGGCGTGCGCTCTACGGTTCGGCTGTCAGAAAAATAGAATAGTGAGCTTATCTCTCTGTATTGCTGAAAGGCATGAAGAGGAAGACCAAACGGAAGAGAGTTTCCCCAAGTTCTTACAATACTATGCCCTACTATTTTCCAACAGAGCAGGTGGACATTGTTGGGAAACTGAAGGCCAAAAAACGAAGAAGAAAGTGAAAATCGCACGTGACACGACGCGCGTGTGAGGGGTCACCTTCACATAAAAGACAAAAATAACCGTTGCTGCGCACTCTGAGCGTGCTAGTCTGCTAGGTGTACTGACAAGCTCTTGCGTTTACAAAAGACGTTAAGTCTTATTGTATGGATGAGATAGAGGGGTGGCTGGAAGATGGCGATATCCCGAAAAGATCCCTCTAATGTCCTGCACGAAAGTATTAGGGACAACTGTGACATCCTTAAAGGACTTGATGGTGAACCCCAAAAAAGTGAAAAAATGGTTTGCAAAGCCATTTTATGGAGACTTTGACGGGGCTTGCTCAGACGAGCGGAGTTTAAGAGATCACCTCGCACAATGAGCTTTCGTAAGATGATATTCTCAAATCCATCAAAACCTGTGGGCTTCGATTACCTCCGCTAAGAAGGAGACATATTATGCTTCAGAAAACGCAAATAAAGAACAAACACGTACAAAACCCTGTAGAGTCAGCGAAAAACGGGGCGGGGTTGCCCTAGCCTCGACCGATGTGGCGATGTCTCCATTTCGCTTTTTGGCGCCTTCTTTCCCTTTTTTCGTTTTTGCAATTAGGAATATTGCCTGGGTGACTTCTTGTCTGGGGCTCAGCAGACTCTCGAAGGCCAGCCACGGAACCTTATCTGCAATTTTCGAGCTCCAAATCTTGCCGAGTTTCAGCGTTGGAAGGAGTATGTGCAGTGGGCAAAGGATAACGGTTTGGACGTGTGCCACTTGACTCTGAGCCTAACAGACGCTTTCATGAAGGGAGTTGAAGGAGCAGCTGAAGTCCGCACTGGCCAGCAGGTTGTGAACATCAATCAGAGCAACGTGTTTCAGTATCAGGTTCTGAAATCTCGTCGCGAGCCGTATGACTTGGGTTGTGTCAAATCGGAGTACCGGAGAACATTTAGTAGTCTTCTTTTTGAGGCGTATGTGCTTGAGAGGGCAAGGGAGATAAGCCAAGAATTCAGTTATCGCAACTTTCTAGAGCTAAAACATGACGCTTTCAGAAGAATAGTCGTCAGATTGAGGCGCAAGGGGAAAGTGGTTGCTAGTCCTCAGAGAACTTGCCCCAGATTCTACATTCTGGCCGAAAGGTTGGGAGACTATGGCTTTGAGAGGAGAACAACAGAGTAAAACATTTGTTTACAGAAGAGGGTTGTGATGTTTTGAAGCCGGATATAGTGATTAAGTCTGGGAAGGATCAGTCCCTGCTGGTTTTTCGTACTCGTTATCCCTGCTGTGACAAGGTGCATGTGGTGTTTGCTATGCCCACTGGGGATTTTGAGCTTGTTCTTGATGAGGCTATTCAGGTGGCTTCTGGGTTGCTTGATGCGTTCCGCAAGTGGAAAGCTGAGAGCAGCGGAGGTAGTGTTAGTGATGCTATCTGATCGGTTTTCGTCTGTCAATATGTGTTCAAAAGGCTTTTTCGGGCCTTTGGCGGGGTATGGGAGCGCGCACTGGAACGAATAGCAATTACTGTGATGAGTATGGCTGCCATGAAAACAATCAGTACTGTTGAGATAGGAAACTCTGGAACTGTGTACAGATTCACCACGTTATCTTGAATAGCAAAGTTCGAGGCGTTGTCATGTGCGGTGATCTTGTAATCTATTTTTATGCCTGCACTAACACTACCAATCCACCAACAATACGTATAGCTCAAATCAGATCCTTTGAGCATGGTCTCATTTGTCCATGAAAGGCCACCGTCTATGGAGTATGAAAGAACAACAGAGCTTATGCCAGTTTCGTCCGTTACGTTGACGCAGATTCCGTTATCTGCAACAATGTAAGGAGTGCCAATGGATGGCGGAGTCTTATCCCAACGATAAGGGTCTTGAAAAGGGTAACGGTCAACGTTGCTTGATGCTAGGACATACCATCGTGAACCATTGCTTGGATTGCCATTACACGCAAAATCACTCCAATAGTTTCCGCCACTTGGATATCCATCATCCCAAGCATTCGGTGTCTCGTATAATTCATACACGTCTTGCTGAATCGAATTGTTCGAAATAACGTTATGGTAAATGACATTGTCTTTTGAGTAACATAGGAAAAAGCCGCGATCGTTGTTTGATACTAGGTTCTCCGCTATCTTATTATTGGATGCATAATCAAGGTCAAAGCCATCTCCGTTGCCCTCCACCCGGTTTCCAGATATTGTGTTGTTGGAAGATTGGAACAGATTTATCCCGATGTTGTTGCCCGAAATGATATTATCAGATATGTTGCAATTATTAACGTTCACAAGGTTTATCCCTGTATCAAATGCGCCGTAGTTTCCCTTTTGTATAAAAAAGCCGCAAAGCGTGACATTATCTGCCGATATCGTCACAACACAGTTCCCTCCCTCAATTTCAGAACGAGTTTCCTCATAATAGCTGGAAGAGCGTTCAGCGATGAGGCTTATCGATTTGTTCACAACAAGATTTCCTGGGACCATGCAATCTCTTACCAGAACTGTATCACCAGGATTAGCTGCAATTATGGCCACCTGAACTGAATTGTAGTCACCCGGAACAAACAAGGTTCTTGGCTCAGCCCTGACAAAGTTGTGGCCTGGCATCAACAAAAATACGGTTAACAATGAGGTGATTACAAATAGGTTGCACGCGATTCCTTTGTTCATGTTCAATGTCGCTTGACCTTCTTTCCCATTCGACGTTCTAGCTTGGCGAAATTTAAGATTTGTTATTCCCCGCTTTGCTTATGACTTTTTTATTAGCGCGTGCATTGTCAGTATTGATGGATTATCTAGAGTAATGATGGGCTTCAATCACATCCACCGCGGGCTTGCGGATTACCTGACATATGCTGACGACGCGCGCTTTCCATTTGCGCAAACTATAAGAGCCAAAATCAAGAATCTGATCACGATTCCTAATGAAAAAGTTTGTGTCTGTCTTGGTTGTTGCAGTATTTCTGATTTCTTTGGTCTTCTCCGTTCTGAAAATAACTTCGGTAAACGCACAAAATAACCCAAATGCGAACAACGGAACTATTTACATTGAGAGTAATGGCTCAATCAATCCCTCAAATGTTCCAATTCAACGGGAGGGAAATACGTATCTAATGACCAGCGACCTTCATATTACATTCACCGCGATGCCATACAATGCTATAGAGATTCAGAAAGACGACGTTACGCTTGACGGTGGTGGTCACAGAATCTATGCTAACGGAGCTTCAATATACGTCAACGGAATAAATGGCCTGAGAGTAAAGAACTTTGATCTGACCCATAGCGGATCCATCATCCTTTGGGTTTCTTCGAATGACATTGTTCAAGGAAACAAGATCGGAAACACAGGAGAAGGTATCGTACTATACAGAGCGCTTAATAACATAATCTCTAACAACACATTCATAGACTCGAATTTTCCGATTACAGTGAAAGACAATTCAAACTATAATACAATATCGGACAACTACATATCGGAGACGATACCTAGGTCATCAATGGACCATCTTCCGTGCGTTGGAGTAGACGTAGAAGGATCCTCAAACAACATTATTTCGAAGAACGTCATTACGCAAAACATCGACTCTGGCATTAAGCTTGAATCTTCAACCAACAATAGGATTACTGACAACAAATTTGATGGTTGTGATACAGCTCTTGAAGTCTATTTCTCTTCAGGCAACCAGTTCTTTCACAATGATTTTGTAAACAATACTGTCCAAGTACTAATGCCTGAATCTGGATATACAAACTCTTGGGATGATGGGACTCGCGGCAATTACTGGAGTAACTACAATGGAACTGATTCGAACAATGACGGCATCGGGGACACGCCCTTTCCACTTTGCTATGGCAATCAAGACAGGTTTCCTGTTATGAGCCCATTAGCAGAGATACCAGAATTCTCACTAATTGTCGTGATTCTCTTTGTATTCATGGCCGCAACGCTATGGGCAGTGGTAATTTCAAGAGTAAGACGTTAACATGCGGGGATCCCGTGATCGCGCGCGCTCTAGGGTGGGGAAAACGAAGAAAAGAGTAGAATGTAGACTCGAGGGAGAGCTGGTTGATCGTCTCGACAGAGTGGCTGAGCTTCTCAAGACGAACAGGACAGACATCATCAGAAGTGCATGCAACACTTATTTGAGAAACATAGAAATAGGTTCTAGGAAGCGCGCGCTTTAGGTGATTCTGCGTGTGCGACCCTGAATAGCAGCCAATAACCGGGAAGGAAGGCAAACCCGAGAAGCCCGCAAATTCCCCTTCGTACCTACGGAACAGGAACTAGACGCGCTGATAGCAGGATCTCACAAGAAGAACGCAGCTTTCGCCCAACTCTTGAAAGAAACGGCCATGCGATCAGGAGAAGCAAAACGCTTGCAGTGGATCGACATAGACCACGAGAAACGAATAGTAACCCTCAACGAGCCTGAAAAAGGTTCTAACCCAAGAATGTGGAAAGTCAGCACAGCCCTCATCGAGATGCTTAACGCCCTCCCAAAAACAAGCGAACAAGTCTTCCCAGGATCTCTCAAATCAATGAAAGGAACCTTCCTCGACACCCGCAAAAGACTCGCAGAGACGCTACAAAACCCAAGACTCCTCAGAATAAGCTTCCACACGTTCAGGCATTGGAAAGCAACAATGCTATACCATCAGACGAAAGACCCATACTACGTGCAACACTTCCTCGGACACAAGAAACTGGAATCAACCGAGATATACATAAACATCGAACACACTCTATTCGAAGCCGGAGCCAACGACGAGTTCACGGTAAAAGTCGCTGAAAAGCCTGAAGAAATCATAGCTCTCTTGGAAGTCGGGTTCGAATACGTCCTCCAAAAAGATAACCTAATATTCCTGAGGAAACGAAAATGAAGATTCAGGCAGGCAGTCAACATCGCCATCTCCAAAAAAGGTGGCGGAGTCTGGTAAAAACGGGGCGGGGTTGCCCTAGCCTGGTAGGGGGCAGGCCTGCTAAGTCTGTGGCTGGAAACGGCCGCGTGGGTTCAAATCCCACACCCCGCGCCAACAGACCACAGGATGAATCTGAGCGTTTTGAAGAGATTTCATGTTTCAAGAATGAAATGAAAATGTCTATCCTTCCCATCGATACCTTTTCTTCTTGTTCTTCAATCTATCTAAGCCACAATTGAAGCATATCCCATTATGACAGCATATTGCCTCGCCACATTTTGGGCACTGCCACTTTTTCTCCTGCGCCTCTAGGAACCTTGATATTCCGTTCTTTTCAATAAACCCAAGATTATCAATTAGGCTCATCCGAAAGAAGGTTTGATACCTCTTGTCAATACGCTTCAGCCTTTCGCAAGGAAAGCCTTTACACTCATAACAGAACTTTACTCTGCCGTTCAGAAGGGTTTCACACCTCTTTTTGAGAAAGGCGCATTTCTTGTCTCTAGGTCGGCAACCTTCACAATAAGGCATCCTAATTCCCTTACTCTTGACATCATGCTTCAAAGCGAGGTGTCCGCTGCAGACAGCACAATTCATTCCACAAGGCGCTACTAGTTCCTCTTCCATATTTTCATAACTCTGGCATGCCGTATTTCAAGCTTGCCGGTTACGATATTGCTCAGTTCTTGCGTCTAGCCCCTTAGAGAAAGCATGGCTTTCAGGAAGTTTTCGAATGCTGATCCTTCCCTTCTGCCTTCAGGCTCCACCGTGAGCAATCCTGCATAACTCCACCTTTTTCTAATTCTATCCAATGCCTCATAGAAATCGAAACCTGAACGCTCCATGAACCATCTGTTTCCCCGCAGACTTCCTCGCAAATGCACATTCACAACCCTGTCAATAATAGACTCAAACGAATCAAGCTCGTTGAATAGCGCTGCCCATCTCAAGTCCAACGTCACATATTCAAAGGATTTCACTAGTTCAAAAGGAGTGCAACCTTTCATATGCGTAGGAATGTTCTCAACCGAAGCCTTCACCTTAGGAAATCGATCTGCCCTGTCCAAGAAGATTGTCTTGAGAGAATGAACATCCATTCTTGTCTTCCAAGTATCCCAAAGATGGAACACACAAACCTTCGCTCCCAGTTCCTCACAAATCGACAACGCCTCTGAGATCAGGCGCTTTCCCTTTTCCAAGTCCCGTTCTCGCTCAGAACAGAGATAGTTTCCAACGTCTCTGCTTGCATGAACAGACAGAATCGGCAGTCTCTCTTCTCTGAACAGTTCTATGATTTCTTCAGAACCGTATTTCTGAATCTCCGCCCAATCTGCACAATCGGTGTCTGTCAGTGGCGGATTTTCAGAATCCCACTCCGGTTCAAGCTGCAGCTCAAACCCATCAACAACTGATTCTCTGAAGACTCTCTTGAGGACCTCAATAGTACCAGGAAGATCGAAGTACTTCTTGTCGCCGAATCCTGCAATAGGTGCGCTAGAAGCTGAAATCAGGTTTGTCATAAACACACTTCTGCAGCGTCTATTGAATAGCTTGGAAATCAATTATATTTCAAGTTTACGAGAACATTATGGCAACATGATATCATTAAGATCATCATGAGTCCTGTGCAAGAGTGAAACCTTGAGGAAGTAGCGTGCGCCCGTCGAACCGAGTGTGCTAAAGAAAAAGCCTCACTAGCGGAAACTCTGGGTTGGTCTCATCTTTCATGGTGAATCCATTTCTAATGTAAAATTCGAGTGGACCAGAAGGATTATCGGAGTTGCCTCTTCTGGCAAAAGTTTCAACAGCATTGAACCCTCGCCTCCTAAGATCATCAATTATGCTCCTCAGCAATGCTTCGCCTATTCCCTTTCTTCTTAATTCCTCGTCGGCTACATAGAGGCATGAGAGGAAGACTACGCCTTCTTCTAATTTGCTGACGGGATGAGACTCATAATGACCGGTATTAGGAAGACGCTCTGAAGGTGCAAACTGAGCGTATGCCACAGGTTTATCGTCGCAGTAGACTATTTTGCCACATGCTCCGAATTCTCTCATCGTTCTAAGAAACCATTCACGCTTTTTCTGCTCGAACCCCAATCTTTTTTCCGACTCAGTCCTCTCCTCCTTAACTTTGTCAAACTCTTCTGGGAACTCCCAGTAAATGCACCCTTTGCAAGACTCTGGAATATCTGGCAGATTTGCTTCTGCAACGTCTTTGATACTAAACTCCAAATTTCGCACCCCCCTGAAAGGTGAATAATTCGCCGCTGTTGCTTAAGGTTTACTCGCATGCAAACGTAAGAAGGAACGTAATGCACCCATTACGTTGAACGGCAATAGCATAAGAACATTAACAGTTGAAGCACGCGAAGATTCTAGATGCGTCTTCCTTTGTTGCTTTGATAGCGCTTCTGTATTTTTTCTGCAAGCCTGCCGTCTTCTACTATGAACGCTCCTTCATAGCCACAGTCAAGGCATCTCCAAATGGAGGGACGGTAAAACACAAGAAAATCGATGTTCGTGGAACCGCATTTTGGACAGAACTTCCTTCTCCCCAAGACGCTCTCTTTTCTCTTGGCTCTATCAATCGATTTCTTGAAGTCCCACTTCTGTTTCCATAAGTCGCCGAGTTCACTAAACTTGAACTCTTTAGCCTGTTCTCCGCATAATGGGCACTGCTGTCCAGGCTGGAGCTGCTTATCATACGCGCATTTAGTGTTCGGACAGGTCCATGAAGGCACACTTATACACTATCAAGACTAAACCAAGTACGAACGAGCGTATAATACTAACTGTGTTTTGTCATTGACGGTGAAGTCACTTCTTAGCGCGTGCTACGTAAAATAACAGTAATTCAAGTGATATTTTAGGATTGTCGGTTTTCGATTAGTGAGACGCGGAACGGATGCAGTTTTGCGGTCATAATGCCGTGCTTCACTGCAGGATCGTTTTCCATGAACTCCTTCGCTTCCTCATCTGATCGTGCCCTGAATACGACAATGCCGAACTCTCCGTCTAAGCAAGGACCTGCAAGAATCAACATGCCATCCGCAAGTGCTTTCTTCAAACGTTCAAAGTGCTCGCTCATGACTGTTTCTTCCTCTGAAGACATTTTTCCAAACTTTCCGTGATCAATCAAACTCAGCACGTAAACATACGTTGATGTACTGCTAATCTCGAACCCTCCAAAGATATTGCTACAGTTTCTGTTACAATCTGATATTAGTGTAGCGCGTGCTGAAGCCTTAAAGGTCTATTCCGCAGATGCGAGGTTGATTGAGGTTTACATGTGCGCGTGCGATATGGCATTTAGGCATAAAGAAACAGATGGTAAAGAGGTAGGTAGCTGTGGAGTTTTCTAATTCCTATGAGGATGCTAAGCGTGCAGAAGCCTATGCCAAACTCGAGTTTCCCGGCACGTACTATCTAGCATATAGGAATTTGCCTGAAATCATATTTGAGCATGTCAAAGGAAGAAATGCGATAGATTTTGGGTGTGGCACGGGACGTTCTACAAGATTTCTGCAGAAACTCAGATTCAATGCTATCGGAGTTGACGTAGCAGAGGACATGATAAAGAAAGCGAGAGAAATAGATCCCAAAGGAGATTACCGTCTTGTTAAGGATGGCGACCTCAGCCAGCTTAGAGACAATATCTACGATCTTGTGCTGTCTGTGTTTACGTTTGATAACATACCTACGATGGAAAAGAAGGTTAAGAATTTCAGAGAAATTGCGAGCCTGCTGAAAAGCGAAGGAAAGATAGTTAACCTAGTCTCATCACCTGAAATATACACTCACGAATGGGCATCATTTTCCACTAAAGACTTTCCGGAGAACAAGCATGCAAAAAGCGGAGACAAAGTAAGGATAATCATAACAGAAGTAGAAGACAAAAGACCAGTAGAAGATGTCGTTTGGGTGGATGAATATTATCAAGAGACCTTCAAGAGGGCTGGATTAAAATCGGTCAAAACCTATAGACCATTGGCAAAAGAGAATGAGCCGTACAAATGGGTCAACGAAACAAGGATTGCGCCTTGGGTTATTTATGTATTGAAAAAGGATCAAAAAGCCTCGGCTTCCACCCGAAGGTAGAGATGTCTATCCCGAAAACGTTCAGACCACTATCAGAAAGATATCTGGTAATATGGCCTGGACCGCAACCCACGTCACATATTATAGATCTGGAATCAAAATTGCTGGCAAATCTGTCTAAGAGGATGCGGTCGTATTCCTTTTGTTTCATTTCATCTTTGAATCTCTCGTAATATTTTTTGGCTGCTAGGTTGAATGATTTCCTAGTCTTTTCGTTTATCTGCTTCAATTCCTCCAATTTCGCCCCTCCAATGTTTTCAACACCAATGGCAACGATATGATGTTCATTTGAGCTTGGTTTTGTCGTGAAAAGCGGACCTAGCTAGGAAATGAATGTTCACTAAGATTCGTTAACGCGTTTGCTTCTTTATTTGCTTGGTCTTTGGCTTCTTCTCCTCACGGAGGCAGTTGTATTTCAGTTTCATGGCTTTCGCCAAGCGTTCCATTTCCTCGTCACTCATCCATTCAGTTCGGAGATACCTGTAAATTCTCTTCTCGCTCAACCCCAGCCTTCTTGCCTCTTCGACCGCATGACGGTAAGCCTCAATCTCGGTCGGCCTCTCCACGTAGCTGAACCTGTCGTCAAAAAGCTCCTTCCCCTCAAGGATCTTCTGCCTAACGTGAACCAGCTCGTGAATGATGTCCAAGTAAATGTCGACTATGTCTCCATTTTTTAGGTAGAGAGCGCTGACCAGAAGATGGCCGTCCTCGTTGCTGACACCCATGTACCCTCTCATTCCCGCAAACTCAACCCTGAGGGTTCTCAAGACCTCTTCAGTTTTTTCGCCGAAAATCTCTTTGACTGCCTCAACTCTTTCAAACCCTTTGAAATTGTCTGTGAACGGGTAAGTTAACACTTTGACGTCGCGTGTTATCTGGACTTTTAGCTGTGGTTTCATGAGCGCCTTTGCCTCGTCTAGACGATACCTCAAGCCCGTGGAGACTAGTAAAGTTTATGCCATTGTGCAAAGTTGAGCATGTCAACATGTTACACGTAGAGCGCATGGGAGTTGAAGACATTTCCTTTGCAGTTCAGTTGGCAGACGACGAAAGCTGGGGAATTGCAAAAGAAGACTTCGAGTTCACGATGGAGCTAGAACCAGAAGGCTGCTTTGTACTGTTCGACGATTCGAACAGAATTGGCCTAGCGACAAATGTGAGTTTCGGCAAAGTAGCTTGGTTCGGCAACCTCGTTGTCAGCAAAACCCACAGAAACAAAGGCGCTGGCTCGCTGCTCGTTGAACACTCAATCAATTACTTGAGAAGCCACAAGGCACAGACCATTGGCTTGTATGCTTACGTTGAGAGAATTCCTTTCTACAAGAGGCTAGGCTTCACATACGATTCAGACTTTTCGGTTCTGACGGGAAAGGGTTTTTCTTCCTCATCGAAACCAAATGTAAGACTTGCCCAGAAACCTGACATGAAGAAAGTCATCGACTATGATCAAGCGTGTTTTGGCGCTTCGCGCAGAAAGCTACTGGAACCCATCATGTTCGACCCTGACAACCTATGCTACGTGTACATCGAAGACGGAAAGGTATCCGGCTATGTGGTGGCAAAAGTGTACCGCGGCGTGGCTGAGTTGGGACCGCTTGCCTGCCCAAAAGGCCGCAGCGACATTGCCGTAGACCTACTTAAAGCCGCCCTAAATAGGCTTAAAGGCTTAGAAGTCTCCATGTTCGTTCCAGAGAAGGAATCAGAAATCCTCAATATGCTAGAGGCTTCAGCCTTCGTTGAAAGGTTTCGAGTCGCAAGGATGTTTCAAGGGCCGCGCATCACAGACCGATGCACATTTATGGCGGAATCTCTGGAAAGAGGATGATACTGATGTCGCGCCCAGACTTAGCGAGAATGATTTTGGAAGATTTCCTCAAGAGCTCTTGGTCATGCATTGAGACTCTAGTCAAAGGGCTGGGCACATTCAAAGAAGTGAAAGAGAGAAAAATCAGCTTCTACTACTTCAAAAACGGACAAAGAAACGACGCCACGTTTGACGCTGGTCACTTCTTTCTGAGAGCCTCTGTCGAATATTCAAACCCACAGTTGACCGTGGAAGAAGTTCAGGGCATAATAGCTGCTCGTCTGCTCGAAGTCTGCGGAAACTACTTTCATCAGAATGGTCTGCATGAAGTCACCCAGAAAGACATTGACGTAATATGCGCCATTCTTAAGGATCCTTCCAAAGGATTGATCGTTTCTTTCCTCCTGAACACAGACGACATCGAACCGGACCGATACTCAATGAATCCGCTGAAAGAATCCATAGTCTCGAGTGGTCAAAGCTCGTTTCCGTGTGCCGCAGTTAAGACCGAGAAACTTCAGATAGACGAGAAGTTCGTGCAGAAATACGAGGGCTCGCTCTTCTGCAAAAAGGAAGTCGAACGAGTAGCTAGCCACCTCAGAAAATGCAATAACAGCTACATGGACATGGTGGACGCCGTCAAATATGAACACCTGGAAAGCCTTTCACAATCCTTCGGTCTTGACCTCTGCATTCCTTCGATGCGGATGCCACTGACAATTCTGGAAAACGAGACAACAGACGGCCTACTACACCACGTCATAAAAGAAACCCACAGAGACTACCGATCGATCGAGCACGTCTACAGATGCATGGGCAGAAGCATGAAAAACCTCACGACGCTGCTTACCGTACCGCACTCGCCCAAGGGTTACGCCTCGAAACGCGCAGCCAGAGGAAGAATATATTTTGACGGAGCAAAACTGAAAAGCGTCAAAGTAGACTACAGGACAACACAGCTGTATCCGAACGCAATCGACCCAGACGACGTCAGCGTCGCACAGGGCGACGACAGCTTCACGGTTGAAGCGGACAAACTCATCAACTACAACTACAAGGAAACACCCTCCTCACCCCAGTTTTTCCTATATTCCTTAGCATCACCTGAAGACGCGGTTCTGTGGCATGGCATTGGCGCATTCGGAGCATCAGAGTTGCTGAAGAGCTACACGACAACAAGACTTGAATGCCAGAACGGTTCACTACTCAAAGATCTAGGAGAAAAATACGGCGTCACGGTGAGAACATCTTTGCAGTTCAATCTGGTTCCCAAATACATGTGGTTCCACCCCATACATCGCAACATAGACGCAAGCATCGGCTGCATCGAGGATTTGGACTTCCTAGCAGGCTTGGGCATGAAGATGGAATACTTGCCGACAGAGCAATTTATCCGCAAGTAACGACAACATCAGACTTGGCTGAAACACATGTTCTTCAAACAGATCAAGCACCATGACGATAACTTCTCCTACATCATAGCCGACGAAACCACAAGAAGAGCCGCAGTCATCGACCCAAGCTACAACGCAGACGCCATAGCCAAAACCTGCAAAGACGCAAACCTGACCGTGGAATACGTCATCGACACACACGGCCACGGAGACCACACTTCAGACAACGAGATCGTCAGATCACGCCTAGGCGGAAAAATAGTCGCACACAAATCATCAACTGTCAAGAAGGATTTGGCAGTCGTAGAGGGAGATTCCATAACGCTTGGGAACCTAAGCATCAAAGTGATCCACACGCCAGGGCACACCCTAGACGGCATCTGTCTATTGGCTGATGACAAGTTATTCACTGGCGACACGCTGTTCGTCGGAGAATGCGGCAGAACAGACTTGGCAGGCGGAAGCGCAGAGGACATGTACCACAGCCTCTTCGAAAAACTGATGAAAATTGACGACAGCGTTGAAGTCTATCCAGGTCACAATTACGGCTCTGCTCCCCACTCCACGATCGGAGCAGAAAAGAGATCCAACTACACACTGGAAAAGCGAACACTCAAGGAGTTCATCGATTTTATGAAAGAACTTTAGGTGAATCTGTCGCGCTTGCAAAACAGCGTATATGAAAGTGATTCTGTTGCTTTTTCCTCATCTATCTCGCAAAACAGATAAAGGTTTTTCTCCAATTAGCTAGACAGTTGAGAGTTGTCCTGAACAATGCCAGAGAGAAAAGACCTTCTGGAGCATCCCGTGAAGCATATGAGAATAAACGATGCGCTCACGGTGGATCAGCTGATTCAGCAGTTCAAGAATTCTGGGTCCTTCGGTGCAGGACGCCTTTCTACGGCTTGCGACATTTATGAGAAAATGGCAAGGGACAAAGAGTGCACGATATTCCTAGGTTTGGCCGGCGCTGTTGTTCCTGCAGGAATGCGATCACTGATTGCTGATCTTATTCGCAGAGGTCTCATCAACGTTGTCGTGAGTACGGGTGCGAACATGGTTCACGACGCGATAGAAGCGCTGGGTGGGCATCATTACAAGGGTCACTGGCTCATGAACGATCACGTGTTATACAAGTACCATGTGTACCGCATTTACGATGTTCTTGTTCCGGAAGAAGACTTCATCAAACTGGACTACAAGCTAGTAGACATATATGACGATATTGCAGCTGAAAACAAAGAAAAGAGCCTGTCTTCGAGCATGTTCACGTCTGAGCTGGGCAAAAGACTTAACGACCCCAACTCAATTCTGCGTTCCGCCTACGAGTCAGAAGTGCCAATCTTTCTGCCCGCGGTTAGAGACTCAGAATTCGGCTACATTTACTACCTTCACGCTTCGCGAAGAGCTTTCAAAGACGCACTGCTTCTGGACGCCTTCAGAGATGTTCCTGAAATCATCGGTATCTGCAGACGCTCCCCCAGAAACGGAATGATCATAATCGGCGGCGGAGCACCCAGAAACACCATCCAGTCCGCAGCTCTCGCCACAAAATCGGGTCTAGACTATGCGGTCGTCATAACCATGGATCGGCCTGAAACCGGCGGGTTGTCAGGCTCTACACTGGAGGAGACTGTCAGCTGGGGCAAGGTTAAGGACAAGGCCGACTCGGTCATGGTGATTGGCGATGCCATGGTGGTCTTTCCGATTATGGCTGCTTCAGCTATTGAAAGATTGGGCACAGGCTTCAAGAGGAAGAAACCTGCATGAAGCAGAAAACTGAGTCCGAACATAAATTCTGTGGCAACTGCGACTGTCACAACGTGTATAATTACCCAAATGAAATGTTCTGCATGAGACGTTTTCTCGAGAACAAGAACCCGATAGTAAAAACGCTATGGCACTGCGAAGAATGGAACCTGAACCCTCAACAATGCCAATGCCTAGAAGACGCCAAAAGAAAAGTGAAGAAATGACTCTCGCGCCGCGCGCGTTCTAGACCAAAGAGTATTTTTGATAAGGAACCATATTCTCCAGAAGACGCAGATACATTCAACACATTGATCTTAGATAAGGTGAACGTCGTTGAAGTCAAAAAGAGGGTACAGACGCGGCTATCCTGTCGCAATCCTGGCAGGATTGGAAGATGATCGCGCTGTCTTGTGGAAGGTCTTCAGCAACGTTGTCAAGCCTGAGAAGACTATCTGGCTTGATGGAACTAGGAATGACCAGAAAGCGGTGTACAACTTTCACGAAGCAATCGTCAACGCGTTGAGACCCACGATGAAAGAAGGCGTCAGAAGCATCATACTTGCATCCCCGGCAAGAACCAATCACGCCCAAAGATTCACTGATCACATTCGCGGGCATCATGCATGGCTCGTTCAAGGCCCAAACAAGGCAATATTCTCTGAGGCGAAGGGACCCGCAGGCACACTGTCCGAAGTAGTAGCCCTGACAAGGACTCCCGTGTTCCGCCAACTGATCAGCGAGACCACCTCAGAGGAGACAGAAAATCTTGTCAATATGCTGGAAAAATATCTCAACGCTTCAAATCAGAACACAGTTGTACTGTATTCGCTTGAGGAAACAGAAGACCTGATCACTGGTTCGCGGAAGCCTGGCAGACCAAAGCCTGAATACCTCATGCTCACCGACAAGTACCTTTCAGGCAGCCGCGAAAAGAGCAGGATACACAGGCTAATGCAGATCGCCACAAACAGAAACGTGAAAACAAGGATAGTTGACGTAGAATCACCTGCAGGCCTACGCCTCACACAACTGGGTGGAATGGTGTGTTTTGCACAGCTCGAATAGATCATATTTCAAGCTTGCCTAATGAACTATCATCACACAATAACCGTCTAGATTTTCTTTCGCATGAAGATCATATAATCGTCGAAGCCTTTGCTTCTCCAGACTTTCAGACCCAATTGGTTCCCAGAAGCTACAGGATGCTCCACGTAAGCAACCCCTTTCCTTCTTAGCCAGTCGAGAGTCTTTTCCAGTAGCCGAGAGAAAACACCTTGTTTTCTGAAATCTGCCAGAACAAATGCATCGCCAATTAAGCCTGTCTTTCCTATTCTGTATATAGGAGGTCTCTCGGCTGTCGCCGCAGTCATGTACCCGACGATTCTGTCTTCGACAAAAGCGCAGTACACAACTTGGTCCTTGTCCCTGATTACTTTCTTCATGTATTCTATCCACAATTCAGAAATGCTCTCGTTGAAAGCGAAATACGCGTCAATCTCCTGATGATATTCCATGTACCTCTTCTGCAAATTTGCAAGCTCAATCAGATTTTCTTCTAAAGCTCTGATTACCTTCATAGCCCTATTTCTAACATGATTTGTGTAATAAATCGTTTTCATGTTACATTATGTCTACCACTACGAAAAGACGATACGACGATATAGCTAATGATTAGTATTACCCTGAATTCTCAATTCAGACTAAAACTCGGAATAGAAAGGCTCAAGAGAGACTAATGTGCGAAGGGCATAATTCCAGAAGCAACTTCAAGGCGTACGAAGTGCGCTGCAGCAATTCTAATATACAAACGTCACAGTAAAACCAGGTGATGTCTATGAAGTCTAAATTCACGTATGTTGGAATAAGAGTCACGGATCTGCAGAGATCTATCGATTTCTACACGAAAATACTCGGCATGAAGGTCACAGGCCGGGGCAAAATAGAACAAACCAAAGGCGAAACCGTTGGTCTGCAAAGCGAGAAGGACGGTTTCATTCTGGAACTGAACTATTATGAAGAAGGCAGCCCATACAACACCAAATACAGTGTTGGCGAGGGACTGGACCATCTGGCCTTCAAAGTCGACGGCCTAGACAAAGCATTGGAAGAAGCAAGAAAAGCAGGACACAAGACAATCCTGAAACTGCAACAAGACGGCGGCAGATGGGCCTACATAGAAGACCCAGACGGAATATGGCTCGAACTCTTCTAAACAACCTACTCTAGCCATGCGAAACAAGTGTTCTGAGAGAGAACAAATCAGCAAGCGCGTGAGGTACATTCCTAATAGATTAATCAACTATTGACAATTAATGATGCTCTATTCGTGAGAAGTGTGACTCGAGAATGACCAAGTCATTCATGATGAAGCTGGATGAAATACAGCCGAGTCAACTATTCATAAATTCGGAGAAACTGTCCTTAGTAATGAAGACTTTTGATGCAAACCCTACATCAATTGAGCTCATACCTGTGAAGAAGATTGGTGATCAAGTGGTCTTCGTGGATGGTCATACTAGGGCTTTTGCGTCATTCTTGTGGGGCATATCGGAGGTTAAAGTGTACTGGGAAGAGGATGAGCTTGATTGGGATGCCTACGAGGTCTGTGTGGATTGGTGCAGTAAAGAAGGAATCAACACTATTGCCGACCTCAAAGAACGAGTCATACCATCGAAGGAGTATCAGGTTCTATGGCTTGACAGGTGCGAGAAAATGCAGCGAGAGCTGGAAGAGAAGCGGAATCAGGAATAGAAGCATTGTGCTGCGTTAGTGTTCTTTTGTCGAATCGAAACCTTCCGCGCACTGCATGTATTCGGAAAAGGGTGTGTTTTCCAGCTATTGCCTGAATCCAAGTTCAAGCCTGACTTCCTTCTTCTCAATGTCTTCGTTGGAATACGCGGTGGCGTCAAAACCGATTAGTTCAAACCCGAATTTCAGGTAGAAGCTTATTGCTGGAACGTTGCATGTCTGTGTTTCTAGAACTAGCATTCGTGCTCCTTTTTCTTTCGCGATCTTGACTGCGTGCTTCATTAAGAGGGTTCCGATCCCTCTTCGGCGAAACTCTTCTTCGACGAGAAACTCCCAAACTCGCATTCTGTTGTTCCATTTGTGAAAACCCAGTTCGATCCAGCCCACCTGTTTATTGTTTGCCAATGCTGCAAAGACTTTTGGTTCTTCAACATGATCTTCAAACAGCCTGTCTTCAAAGGTCTTTTCACGCACCTCTTCCAGAGGCTTAAGAACTAGCTCCATTTTCCAGAATCCGATGCCACGACAAATAGACAGGTCATAGTAACTAGGCGTCGAGTACCTAGAGATCAGCCTCTCAGGGTAAGCATCGTTCTTCACAAGCTCGACTATTCTTCATTTCGCCTGCATTCACATGATCCCCCAGCCTGAATTAACCAGTTCTAATCTTAGGATGCTATCTATGCGCAATTCGGGATAAATATAATATTACTGGGCTTTTCGAGTTTCACAGCGTCTTACAGATAATTTCGTCGTGAAGGCTGAAGACTTGTCAACTGACTGAAAAGGAAAGAAGGAATACCTCAACGATTCTTTAACGCACGGTCTAATAATAAGCTTGAACGAATACTTTCAGACCAAGGTCAGGATTCCACGAATTAGAATGGGAAAGGAACAGGAAATTGAGACGTTAATCAATGAAGAGGCTCTGCTGTTTGCTCAATACCTGAGGAATGAAAGAGAGATGTGGATACCTAGGATTGTTAGTCTAGAGTAGCTTACTACTAGGCAAACATCAACAAAAGAATGAAGACTACAATTAAGCAAACTACGCGAACCAATTGTTGGAAATGATACGCGAAATTGGATTCGCTCGAGCAAGAATATAACACGAGCTGGGGCGAGAAAGTCTCGAAAGATATGTCGGAGCCACTTTCAACTTTTTCATTACCTCAAGCCAAGCCTCTGAACTTTGTGGTTTAATCTTTTCTAGAGTCACCTTGAGCTCTTCTAGATTCACCTTGGGCTTTTCTAGATTCAACATGTTTTCAATTATATCTCTGTCTGCTAAATCTACGAGGATAACTGCACCAGCCAAGTCTCCCCAATAGAGCAGTCTACCTATTGCACGTATGACAAGGAATATGATTGGTCCCAGACTAAGTGTTAAGAATGCGATGCGCAACCATCTGAGCTGAAGATTAAGAGTACTACTGAGCTGAATAACTGTAAAAAAGACAACCGCAAGACCAAGAATTATGACTGTCTGATTTGTGGACTTGGAAGAATAATGTGCAAGGAGAGAGTTTCTTGCATCCTCTACAAGATTTAGGTCGTCGTCTCCATTTTTGGCATTCATAGATTGTTTACTCTTCTTACAATACATGTGTCTGACTGGGTTAAACCTCAGGATACTTTATGCGTATATCCTTTTGCCTAGCGCGCGCTTTCAACTTCGACTTTGCCTAGTGTTCCCGTGACCTTTGCTGCCTAGTTCTCCTATTGTTTTGAATCTATTCTTGCGCCAATTGGCTCAGTGCTGCTGGACTAATTCGTGTGTTATCAAACTTTTTTGGGTTCAGCTTAATTGCTTCGCCAGCTCCTTAATGAATAATTCAACCTGGTCTCTTGCTCGCCCAAAATCAGTCAAAGAAGTAATGGTCGTAACGGGCGTTTCTGCCACAACTGAAACTCTTGCAGTCTTCTCATCCACAAGCACCGCATCAATCACGAGCACTGAGCTATATGACATAAAACCCGCTTTCGTCTTCACCTTAACATGGTGCTTCAATTCATCAATTTCCTCCACTTTCCATTCCAAACTTGTGAGCGCCTTTGGAATAGCCTCCCAAACTCTGCCGAGGGGGTAGGATATTTCCACTGTTTCCTTTTCTTTCCGTAGATAAGCCATCGTCTTCACTGCAAATCCTTGGAAGCCTTGTCTACCTAAAAAGCTTCATCTTTACGTTTCAGGGAATTTACACGAACGATAATGCGTGAGTTCAACATAGTGGTGTGTGTGGGGGTAAAGTTTACCCCAACCAACCAACCCAAATCCTTAAACGGATTGACTAACCAGTATCAGTTTACGGGAAAGAGGCAAAAACTAAGAAGTGATTTTATGAACCTTGATGACAAAGTCGTTATTGTCACTGGCGCTTCTTCGGGCATAGGTTTGGCGACAGCGAGACTTCTTGCTAAACAGGGCGCGAAACTGGCTCTCGTCTCCCGTTCAAAAGGGAAGTTGGAGCAGCTCTCAGTTGAGCTTCACGGCTCGTTGGCGGTTCCCGCCGACGTGACGAGAATCTATGATATCGAGAGCATGATTGAACGGGCGATGGAGCACTTCGGGAGAATCGACGTTCTAATCAACTGTGCCGGCCAGGGATATGACGCTCCAGTTGAGAAGACTAACGTTGACACTTTCCATTACATCTTCGACTTGGACGTGGTCGGCCCGCTTGTTGCCATGAAGCACGTCATCCCTATCATGCGGAAGCAGGGCGGAGGAACGATTGTTAACATCAGCTCCGGCACCGCGCTGATGTATCTGCCGAACAACGGGGCATATTCGGCCTTGAAACGAGCGCTTGCCAACATCAGCTTGACCGCACGGGAAGAATTGAAGAAGGATGACATTGTTGTCAGTGTCGTGTACCCGTACATTACGCTCACCGATTTCGAGAAGAACACAATTAAAGATGCCATTCCTGAAGGCGGAGAGCAGGGAGGCTCCGTTCCGTTTCCAGCCGACACCGCGGAGTATGTGGCGCAGAAGATACTGGAAGGAATAGAAAGCGGAGAAGCAGAAATCTTCGCCCACGATTGGATGAAGAAAAGAGCTGACCCAAACCCCTAACCTCGCTGCTTCGACGCTTTTAGGTGTTCTGGGAAACCTCAGCGGGTGTCTCAATTTGAACAAGCGTTCACCAGTAAAATGCTGCAGCTTCTTTCTGTTCTGGCTGATGTGCACATAAACAAGACATATGACGCATCGAAACTGCCAATTCTACGCGGGAGCCTTGAGCGCCATTAGCGCGCGCTATTAGCCTTCGTGTTGGAATCTTTTTCCTCATTTTGTACAAGTAACCACAGGCAACCCCCGATAGACAACACCGAGTTAAACTGTTACTGAGAGCTGCACGTCAAGTCATTGAAGCGACGTATAAGAAAAAAGTATGACCTGAGCTAAAGGTTTACACAGTTCCATACAGATGTGCCCTAGGGGTGGAAGGTAAGTATATCAGAGTCTTGGCAGTGTAGGAGACAGGGGAGGATTTCTAATGACAACGAGGCACATGATGGGTGCGGTGATTGTCACACTCGCGCTTTTGGCCGCTGGCATGTTTCTGGTTTTGGTAGACGACAAGCCTGCCAATTCCACGGCAGTGCGCTACACCTTCAGCGTTGTCAACGTGTACCCGCATGACACAAATGCTTTCACCGAAGGATTGGTGTTCGAGAACGGCTTTTTGTACGAAAGCACGGGACTCTACGGCAACTCCTCGCTGCGCCGCGTGGATTTAGAGACCGGTAAGGTTTTGCAGGTTCACACGTTGCAGGCTCAGTATTTCGGCGAAGGCATCGCAATCGTCGCGGATGAAATCGTCCAGTTGACCTGGCAGTCGCACGTGGGCTTCGTGTATGACAAGGCCACTTTTAGTCTGTCGCAGGAGTTTGAGTATCCTACTGAGGGATGGGGGTTAACGTACGACGGCAAGCGACTTATAATGAGCGATGGGACATCGAACCTGTACTTCCTGGACCCAGTGACTTTCAAAAGAATCGGGCAGGTGGTGGTGCATGACACTGGACCTGTCACTGAACTCAACGAGCTTGAGTACATAAAAGGGGCGGTTTACGCGAACATTTGGGAACAAAAGAAGATCGCGGTCATCAATCCCCAGACCGGACAGGTGACGGCGTGGATCGACTTGACGGGCATTCAAGACTCGAAAAATCAAGATCCAAACAACGTACTGAACGGAATCGCGTACGACACGAACGGAGACAGGCTCTTTGTCACTGGAAAGATGTGGCCGCACATTTTCGAAATCAAGCTGATCCCCTCTGCGTAGTCGTTGCACATTTTCCGGCGCTTTCTTCGCGAACCGATTGATCTGGGGGGCCGCTAAGTCGGGTCATGAAACCGCGTCAGTAGACTTATATGCGAAGATTCATCTAGAGGAAAATCACAGGCGCGAGTGTTTTTAAAGTTGGGAGATGATGGTTATGGCTGATGCCTTGAAAATTATTCAGCAGAGACGGTCAATGAGGGTTCCTTTTGATCCGAATCGTCCGGTGTCCAAGGAGAACCTGAGGCAGATCCTGGAGGCGGCGCGTTGGGCGCCGACGGCTCACAACATGCAGAACTTCGAAATTCTTGTCGTTGATGACAAGGAGGTTCTGGAGAAGATTGGAAAAATCAAGTCCCGTGTGTCGGAAGCGTTCATCCGTGAGAACTACCAGCAGCTGTCATTCTCGGAAGAGGAGTTGCTTCAGAAGAAGGTCGGAATCCTCGGCACCAATTTTCCGCCGGATTGGAGGGATCCTGCCAAGCTGGACAAAGCTGTGCGTGAGAGCGCGCCTTCGCCCCTGAACCAACGCATCAGAGGTAGTCCGCTGCTGCTGATAGTGATTTATGATTCTAGGAAGAGAGCGCCTGCTTCCGAGGGGGATGTTTTGGGTTTCATTAGCTTGGGCTGTGTTATGGAGAACATGTGGCTTATGGCCCAGTCGCTTGGGATAAGCGTTCACATATTGAGTGTGTTCAGCGGGGATGCCGTGGAAAAAGAGGTGAAGCGGATTCTCAACGTCCCCGAATACATGACGATTGCTTTTGCCATCCGTCTGGGGTACCCCGTCTCCAGGCCGGCTAAACACCTGAGAGTGCGCCGTGACATGGAAATGCTCATGCATCATAATGGGTTTGGGAACAAGGGCTTTAGCTGAGAAAACCTTGTCTTGCGCGCGCTTGCCTCGGAGTCCCCCCTCCTGCTTCCAAGGCACGTCGTCGTTGGTTGGGGTAAAGTTTTATCCCTCGTCGTCTCAGCGTTAATGGGGGTTTTTGTTCGATGGAGACCAAAGCGTTTGAGACCGTCAGGAATCAAATCGGTCGCTGCGGAATTTGGTGTGGCAGCTGTGTAGTAGGCAATGGAACGTTGAAGGAATTGGCGAAAAGGTGCGAACACATCATAGGAGGCTATGGTGTGGATGAATGGGGAGCTAGAAACTTCGATGGAAAGGAATTCATGAAGGGGCTGACGTCAATACAAACCTTGCCTGTATGTCAAGGATGTCTGAAAGGCGGTGGAAATGATGAATGCAAAATCAGACCCTGCGCTTCGAGCAAGAAACTGTCCGACTGCATGGAATGCAGCGAGACAAAAACGTGCAAAAGCCGAGAATCACTGCAAAAAGTGCGAACAGGCGCCCTTCGAGTGGGTATGCTGGCCAAGACTGAACACGAGAAGACTGACAACCAAGAACTCGTGACAAAGTGGACCACTGAAATCAAAAGCAGATGCCCACGATGCGGCGCATAGAGTCTCTTTTCACAAAGGCTTCTTAGCCTCTTGATTTCCTGAATCGATGGAAAAGCACAAGTGTTTTTATCAGTGTCGAGTATTCCTCTAGTGATTATTGGTGGCTCTGGAATGGAAAAGAAAGAATCCCACTACGGAATATGCGGTGTCTACTGCGGTCAATGCCCTAGTGGGAATGGGAGGGTGAAGATGATCGCGGGGGAGTTGAAGAGACTCGTTGACACAGCTCGCTATAACTGGGTAAGCGATGGGGTCAAATCATTCAAGTTCGAAGAGTTCAGAAAGGGCTTAGAATGGTTTGCTGACGCACAATGCCCTATGTGTCTGAATGGCGGTGGCGCACCTTGCGAAAACAGAAAATGTGCTCATGGAAAAGAGCTTGAAAGCTGCCTTCTATGCAATGATTATCTAACGTGCAAACACACTGAGTATCATAGAGAATGGTATCCCTTTGTCGCTGAGAATTATGCCCGTGTCAAACAAGTAGGCTTCAAAAAGTATCTGGAAGAAGAAGAGGAAAGAGCCAAGGCAGGAGTGGACCTAATGGGTCATTTGGAACGAAGATGCTGCAAAATTGTGAAGCTTGAAGATAAATAGAGTACACGTTCAGCGAGCCAAGATTGGTGAAACAGAAAGGTTGAAGAGAGATAGATAATGAAGCGTGAAGCTGTAGACGATTCAGTTTCAGATGAGTTCGTTAAGCATGTCATGGAATTTCACGGTCATTTAGGTCCTTTCTTAGTCTTGGGTGTGAAAGCTGGTCTGCTGGCCAATTTCTTACTTGGAAAAGACTGTTTCAAAACCACAGCTGTAGTTATGACTGATCCTTCACCTCCGAGTTCATGTTTTGTTGATGGCGTTCAGTTTACAACTGGTTGCACAATGGGAAAACGCAACATAAAACTCAAGAAAGGAAAAGACCTGAACGTGCTATTCCAGAAAGAAGGCAGAAAACTCAGGCTGAAGCTAAAGAAGGAGGTACTGGACTCCATCAAAAGCATATCATCTGAAAAGGAATCTAGAGAGACATCACTAGACCTCCTAAACAGATCCGCGTCCGAATTGTTTGAGATACAAAAGTGAGCTGTGCATACCAGCGCGTGGATTGTTGAATCTCTGAGCCTAGCACTGCATCCTCGGTAATTTATCGTTAGACACTTTCGCTATTCTTTCTTAGTCAGGATGCCTTTTGTTTCCTCCAGAGATACTTTCAATCTGTTTTCGCATTCTCTCTGGAACCATAGCCATCTCTTCAGGTACCACTCGTTACTCCATGTTTTCTCTTGTTCTTTCAGCCATCTTCCTGTTCCAATAGCCTTACGTCTTCGCAGATTCTCTATAACCGGCAGATGATGTAGCCAAACAGGGTTATAGCAAAACTGTATGAGTAATGAACAAGGAAATTCCTGACACTCGTAACAAGCTTCATGACCTCGCTGTCCGACACAGCACTTGTAGATATCGCATTCCTTGTGATGTGCCGAAGAGGCGCATTCTCCACAATCGCAGCCACAGCCATAACATTTCTTATAGACCAAGTAATCAACACAAGCCCCACAATAAAGACCGCAAGGCGCGGCTAGCTTGTTATCCTTGATTGAGCTCAATCGTTCACCCTCTGTTTGCTTCATAGACTTTTCATGTTCTGAGCACAGTTCAGTGCTTGTCGTATTTCAATGTTGTTAGTATATGAAATAGGCAGTAAGCTGTAATGACACCTGATGATCACCTTTCTCGCCAGGCTTATTTGTCAAGTTGAGTGATATTGTAGGCATGGAAATATACAAACAGCCACTCTATTATGAGATTGCATTCAGCTTCTTCGACGTGAAAAAACAGGTTGACACATTCGAGCTAGTAATCAAAGAGTTCAGCAAAATTGAAGTCAAACGTTTTCTTGACATAGCATGTGGACCAAGCTTGCAATTGCTAGAGATAGCAAGAAGAGGCTATGAAGCAGTAGGACTGGATCTGTCCCCTGAAATGCTTGAATATCTTTCTAAGAAGGCAGAAGAAGAAGGTCTCGGAATCGAGACTGTACAAGCCGACATGTCTAACTTCCGACTTAAGAAGAAAGCGGACTTTGCGTTCATAATGATGGGTTCTCTGGTCGTTGAATCGAACGAGTTTTCTCAGCCATTTGGATTCTGTAGCCCATTGTCTGGAAAAAGGAGGCTTATACTTGATCCAGAACATGTGTGTCGATTGGACAGGGACTAGAGGACAAAGCTGGGACATGGAAAGGGACGGAATCGCAGTGAAAACTACCTACGACACTCGTTGGAAGGACATACTCAGCCAGGTATTCGCCGAGGAGATTGTACTTGAAGTCAACGATCATGGGCGAAAAACAAAGTTGAAAAGTAGCGAGGACTTGAAGTTCATTTTTCCACAGGAATTCAAGGCACTAGTAGAACTCGATGGAGGATTTGAGTTTCTAGGATGGTGGGAAGGAACTGAAAGCACTTGGTACCTCGACAAACCTCTTGAAAAAGCCAAGCCTCCAAGCAACTTCAATATGGTTCTTCTAAGAAGAAAATAGAGGTGACGCGAGCGGACAAAAACCTACTGGAAACTGAAGAGAAAACGGAGGGCTCCAGCGAGGTACCTTAATCACACGAGTTACAGACTATTGAATTGAGAGGAGATCGATGAACCTCTTGATCAGCCAAGCAGAGGCGCAACGATCAACATGAGGCTTGTTACGGGTCACCCATAACATTATGGTCAGCATCTCACAAGTAGAAAAAAAGCTCAGGCCAGAAGCTTCTTTCTCAGGAATTCTCTCCGCTCTTTTCTGTCCATCTTTTCGATTTCTGCCTTGTGTTTCTCGCGCAGAAGCTTCAGTTTACAGTTCGTGTAGAAGGCATCGTAGACTGGTCTAGCCTTTTCTATGGCTTCATGGTCATCCTTGGCAACGATTGAAATGCCCGTCATCACTGCATCCAACCCAGCCGCTTCAGGAGATGCCTCTGCCTTGTCAGTGTCTGCTGTACGCACAATCTTTGCTAATTCTAGAACTGCAGGATCCTTGATCTTGTACTTCTCGACGACAGCATCGAAGCTGCATTTGTCGCCATGATGTCCAAGCTCGACGCCCGGCGCGTCATAAGGAATGGCTTTCTCCTTCTTGACGACTTCCTCAATCCTATCCACGGAAACAAATATGAACTCAGCTTTTGGGTCTACGAATCGTTTTATCAGCCATGGGCAAGCGGTTCTATCAACATGCACATACTGTCTTGTTACCCACTTCATTACACTCACATTAAACGAATTGGTTATTGCAGGATATTAAGCGTTTATTTACATAAGCGTCGCCAGAACTGAGAACACACAAAGCAAAGTTGAAGACTTCGATTTGAGAACAAACCGTGTTTGTCTCGTAAAGGGTTTTATGCGCTTGTTCATGTATTGCTGATTATGACGAAACTGACCAAAGAAGAAAAGGTTTTGGAGAGAAACTCCTTAGATCGACTATTGAAGACATGATGAGATTCTTTACAAGAGACAGTCATATGCTTCGGAAAGTTCTGGTCACGACGGGAGAAGACAATGAACCCGCAAGAAAGCTCTATGAAAAACTCGGCTTCCAGAAGTCTGCTGTGCTGACAGATTTGTTCGGGCAAGGCGAGAACGAACTTGTCTATGTTCTGACAAATAACCCTTAATGGCGAATGCGTGTTTCAAGATCGTTGAAAGGAAGAATCAAACTCATGTGTCCACTTTTCGCTTGTCAGCGCTGGTGCTTTCCTCGACGCGGTCAAGCCACTCATCAACCAACGCGTTGAATAGTTTCTCCTGCTCGATCTGTAAGTCATGGCCTGCACAATCCAGTGCAGCAAACGTCATTCTTGGATATTTCTGCACAACAGACCACGCATCATAGTAACCGACACTCGCGTCCTGACGACCAACCACGATTAAAGATGGTTTCTCAAAAATCTGAGTAAAAGCTTCTAAGTCAAAAGAAAATGCGTAGCCTTCTTTCTCCAATCTTCCAAGAAATGCATAGTCGGCTGATTTGAGTCCGGGAAGGACTTCTTTCCTGTATCTGTTCCAAACCCTACGCGTCAGGACAACGTGACCAGATTCGAAATCCCTCAAATCTACTCTATCAAGACTAGACAAGAATGCCGAATCTCTTGTTAGCACCTGGTGTTCCGGCAGAACTCGCTTTTTTCGATCGGCAATAATCAAGGGGCATATTAGAAGCAATCCATCAACCAGATTTCTTCTCTTCTGAGCCACAGCCCGTGCCAGATATCCGCCGTATGATTCACCAGCCAAAACGAAGTGCTGGTTTGGCACGACCTCGTCAATGAACTCTAAGACGACATCAAGCATCTGGTCAGAACTCGTTATCCACGGTTCTCCTCTCGTTTTACCCATGCCAGGCAAATCAGGATAGACTCGCTTCCATCCCTTTCGGCGTTTGAATATCGGTTCAAAACAACCCTTCATCAATCTATGGTCTGGTGCGAAACCGTGCAATGTGATGAGTGGTCGTCCTTCGCCAAATGACTCGTAATAAACAGTGATCTTGTCAAGCTGACATTTCACGATGACACACTTCCCACAGTTTGCTAGTTCTACCCAATTGCCTCTTCATGATAATCGTTGTTCTAGTCGCCAAGAACATTTTGAAGGTGTCCTTCCAAAGTGCGACCCGTCGCTGCATCAATAACTATGGCACGGCTGGTTAATCCTCTTTTGTGCCTAATCTTCAAGGTCCAAACTGGAAGCAAAACCAGCTCCGCGGAGACAGGCTTGACTCCCAATTTCAATTCCAATGCCCGGTAGACTTTGCCTGTTCCCACCTTTATTGTGGGGAACTCTTCAATTTCGCTGGGAAGTTTCGGGACAAGGGCAATATCCTCATCGTCGTCTAGGTTCTTGATTTTCTCTGCTCCTTTCGTCATTAGCTTGTGGAATACTATCGCGTTCTTACTCAGCGTCATTATTGTTCCATTCTCTGCGCTCAGATAGTATTCGTCCAGTTCTTCTTTACTGAAAAAAAAGAATCTTTTTTTCTCATGTGAAGCCGACACTTTCCATATTGGAATGTATGAAAACTTGGTGTCGTAGACCTCTTCATTCTTGAACAGCAATCCGCCTGCTAGCATGGGCTTGATTCTCTTTATAGCCTCTGCCTCAGGGATCCTCACCGGGATCGTCAAGACTTCTCCAATGATGTTCCTAGAAGGCTCAAACCCGAACCTTGACAACCAATATACGTTTTCAGCGCTTCCTTTGATTCGTCCTTTTTTCACAGTTCCTTTGTTCACGAGTTTACGAAGTGCTTCTTCCGCATCCTTTGCTTCGACATCCAAGTTCTCGGTGATAGAACTGACTGGCACTCCTCTTCTTGCAGAATTGAGAAACAACTGGATTCGCTCTTCAGGCGATCTGATTTGAGGGCGTATAGTTGGTGTCATAGGGATCTGTGCAGGCTTGATTGGCAAAACGTGTTTTTCAACCACTGCTTCTTCTTTTATCATGTACTTATCGTAAAACATCTTGATTTCAGGCGATACATACTGAGGAAGATCCTTCTCGTTCAATGTTTGATGACCAGTAACTAGCCATCTGACCTGAAAATCCACCACGTCATCATAGAAGTCAGGAGACAGCATGAGAAATTCGCCGGTACGAAGACTTGGAAGCCTCTGAAGAACCATTTCGGCTCTGATTGGATCTACTGATTGTATGATCTTCTGCACCCTCCAAATGTCTTGATTCGTCATCATACGACCCAGACACCAAGTGTTCACCTGTGCCAAAGCCTTGTAATCTATGTCAGTCACATTCTGTGTAGCCGCAACAAGCCCGATTCCATATTTTCTCGCTTGCTTGAAAAGAAACGAGTAAGCTTCCTTCGATGGAGGGTTCCTAGGGTAAGGTGGAATGTAAGGAGCGATCTCGTCAACGTAGAAGAGCATCTGAACTTCTTCAGAAGGGTTCTTCAGCATCCAACAGTAGAGCTCTTTGAGAAGCGTTGCCAGAAAGAACTGCTTATCATTCGGGGAACTCAGCGTGTTCAAATATATTATGTTGACCGGCACCTTTCCATCGCTGCGGTCCATGAACATTTCGATGTCGATTTGAACCCCCATCTTGAACATCAATGAAGGCGTTCCTACCGTGAGGAAGCGCAGTTTTCTGGCAATTTCCTGTGGCTCTTTTCTAGTGACAAGATTGAAGAGCGTTTCGTTGATCTTCAGGGGAGGTCTGAGAACCAAATCTGCTAAGTGATCAAGGTCTTTTACAGTCTGTCCTTGTTGCCATAAGTGCTCCAATATCGTGAACAAGTAAGCTTTAGCTCCTCTTCCCGCATCGGTGTTCAGGTCATACCCTAGAAATCCTGAAAGAGAAGTAGCTGTCATGTCAAGAGCTAGAATGGCTTCCTCCCGAGGTGTGTCCTCTGAAGGGAATCTGCATGGGTTAATGCTGATGGGAATGGCCTTACTGCTTGCTGGAGTGAATATGGCTATTCTTGCCTTCTCAAAAAACTCTTCCTGGGAAGCCGATGACTCTCCATGGCTTTCTATTTCTTCAGGGCTACGTTTCAAGGCTAGAGAGGCGATGTCGCCCTGAGGATCAACTATTATCAGCGGAATGTTGTTTTTCACACCTTCTTCCATAACGCATTTGCAGAGGACAGTCTTTCCAGACCCACTGCCGCCAAGAGCCATGAAGTGACGATGAAAGGCCTTTACTGGGAGCTCAACTGCGGATTCGTTCGATATCTCTTTGCCTAAGAAAAAAGACAACCTCATTCCTCTCCCGTGTAATCTCCGCGAATTTCTTTATTTGCTTTTGCGTTAAGCAGATCGCACGCGCTTTTGATCGATAAGCAAAACAGAAGTTTATCAGCTTGATCCAGCCTATAGTCTGGAAACTGCATACTCAATTGTCAGGGGAATTGACATCTTGCACCTCGAAGAGATGAAGAAGGAAATAGAGACCCTCGTCTTGGAGAAGGGTTTCTACAACAAGCCTGAGGACATTCCGAAGAAATTGCTTTTCGCTTTTATTGAATTAGGAGAGGCAAGTGACGCTTGGAAGAAAGGCGGAAGCGAAGAAGAAATAGCTGAAGAACTGGTTGACGTAGTATTCTATGTCTTGGATGCAAGCAGGCTTGCTTGTCCATCAGTGGACATGGATAAAATGTTCAAAAAGAAACTAGAAAAGAACAAAAGCAGAGCATACCAGTACGGGGAAGGCCATAGAACGAAATCGACTTGACCTTTGTGCAATATGAGCAAGGGTCAAGCATTACAGGTGATCTGTATGAAAATACTGTTCGTGTGCTCTGGGAACGCGCATCGTAGCCCTTTAGCAGAGGCGTTGCTTAAGAAACTGAGACCAGATTTGGAGGTCGATTCTGCAGGTTGGCACGTGGCAATTCCAGTCTCAACAAAAGTGAGGCAATTCTTGACCAAAGAGAACGCTGAGCAATACCTCAAGAAGACCCCTGAAAGCTTGGACTGCAAACAGCTTAAGGAGTATGATGTTATCGTGGCCATGGAGCGACGGCACGAAGACCACGTTTTGAGCAAGTGCCCAGAATGTAAGAACAAAATAATCGTTTGGAACGTTGAGGATCCGTACTTTATGTCCGATGGCGATGCTGAAAAAGTCTATGAGGCCATCAAAGAAAAAGTCAAGGAACTTGCAAAATCCCTGTAAGCCACTGTATCTCGATTAGAAGGCAAAAAAGCTGACTCCATAGCTTGGTAGCCTTAACACGTTCAGCATGATTATGGCTTGATCTGGTGTTCCATAAACGCGAGATTGTTGTCACCTTTTCTGTTTCTGCAAACCGTCTTTGAGCGAGGCGGCCGTTTCAGACGCGATCCCAATGTTTCTCCCGAGTTCAGCCGTGCCAGTCGCCACACTTCTGTAGTATTCTATTGCTCCTTTGTCCCCTGTTCTTAACAGAATTAAATTCGTGGGATAGAAGTAATGGCCGAACACATCCTTGCTCCGTAGGGATTCCTCTTTGTCCTCAGCAGAATATTTAATGTGGATTCGGGTGAAGACGACTTTGTCTCCATATTTCTGAGCGATTTCTTTTGCCAGTTTTTCTATCTTCGGTTTCTGTTCTTTGCATGCTGGACATCCGTCTCTAGTGATGGAGACAACATACGCCTTTCCGAATTCAGGAGCCAAACGTTCTAACACAGATTTTCTATTTCCAGAAGTTTCCTTCTCAAGTCTCTTGAATTCTACTGTTCGGATCGGCATGAGATTTGATCAGCGAGAGAGAATATTTAAGCAATGCTCAGTCCTTGCTTTGAAAAAGAAGAGAAGCGCAAGTCGCCCAGTCTTGGCGCAACGCAGTCTGAATAGTTTCATATTTGTATATTGCGGAGGGATTTTCACAGGCGATTATGGAGGTGAAATGATATGGCCAAGAAAGGTGCCAAGTACAAGTGTGATGAATGCGGTCTTGTAGTCGTTGTCGATGATCCATGCGGCTGTTCCACGTGTGATTTGATGTGTTGTGGTGAGCCGATGAAGAAAGTGAAGCCTAAAGCGAAAAAGTAGCTAGCCCAGCATTTCTATTCTTTTTTCTGCTTCTACAAGGATTTCTGCTTTTGTTTTTTCCATTCTTCTCTAAGCTTGGATACGGATCCTTCCTCGTTTTCTGCTAGTCTCTTTTTCACTTCTCGCCAAGTATCAGGGCAGCTCTTGTACTTGACCCCTACGATTTCATGGATCATTCTATCAACATCTTGCTTGTTCGCGCTCGTTACTTCTATTCCAGCTTTCTCGAACGCGGTCTTCAAATGTCTAAAATAGCATGTCATCCAAGCCACACAACAACCATTCCTTGTTTCAAGTTATAACTCTTGGGCATGCTCTCCTAGCAGACTTCTGAATATTTATCGAGACTCCTTATCGCTGTTTCATAACTTTTATCGCTAACTTGACTTAGAAGGATGTTTGATGTTTCAATGAAAAACAAGAAGTTGCTGCTTGTTCTTTTCTTTGCTTTAGCCTTGTTTTTTGCTGTTCAGCTTGTCGCAGCAACCGCCACGAGCTTCACCGTACGTATGGGTGAGGATGCGACTAGGACTCTGAATCTAGCGGTCGAGGATCATGTCTCCATAGAGCTCACGACGGTAAGCCAGCAAAACACGGGTATCTTGGATTTTTGGGTGACTTACCCCAATGGAACCATTAAGGTAGCGTATCGCAACGTGGGTAGCGTCAACTACGACTTCGTGTGCGACGTGGAAGGCGATTACACCTTGCATTTTGCCAACGTCGGCTCGTCTTATGATATTCTCGTAAGCCTGAACTATGACGTTGGGCATCAAATCTTCGGCATTCCTCAAACCCTCTTCCTAACGATTGCTATAGTCGTGGTTTGTGTGTTGGCTGTTGCAGTTTTTGTCATGATAGGAAAACGATATTAGAAGATGACTCATGCCTTGATGAATCGTGCTCACGTCTGCTGGGCACATGTAAATCATTTATACCGATATGCCGATAATACCAGTTCTCAGTGAGGAAATGTGCTTGTAACGAACAAGGATTTGATGGTTCCTGCCAGACGAAATGGCTATGGGATAGGCGCGTTCAACGTCAACAACTTGGAAGCAGTGCTGGCGGTTGCAGAAGCCGCAGCTGAAGAGAAGTCCCCTGCCATAGTTGCTGTCACTCCAAGTGCGATCAAGTACGGTGGTTTGCCTTATTTGTCAGGGATCGTTCGGACGGCCGCTGAGCTTGCGTCAGTGCCGTTGTCTTTGCATCTTGACCATGGTGAAAACTTCGAAGCCGCTTCCAAGTGCGTGAGAGCGGGTTTCACGTCGGTGATGATTGATGGTTCTAGCTTGAAATTCGAGGGTAACACTGCTTTGACGAAGCGTATGGTCGACATGGCGCATCCGAAGGGAGTTTCGGTTGAAGCTGAATTGGGCCGGCTTGCTGGTGTGGAAGAATCAACTGTGGAGGAGAAGGACGCTATTCTGACTGATCCGTCTGTAGCCAAGGAGTTTGTTGAGCGGACAGGTGTGGATACGCTTGCAGTTGCCATCGGCACATCTCATGGGGCTTACAAGTTCAAGGCTGAGCCAAAGCTTGATTTTGACAGGTTGAAGCTGATCAGTAAGCAGGTTGGTATTCCGCTCGTTTTACACGGAGCCTCAAGCGTGCCGTCTTGGATCATTGAAAAGGCGGCGAAGTATGGGGCCGAACTGGGCGGAGCCAAGGGCATCCCAGAAGAACATATCCAGAAAGCCATTTCCATGGGAATCGCGAAAATAAACATTGACACAGACCTACGGCTTGCTTTCACTGCGACGGTGCGAGAAGTCTTGGCAAATTCTCCTAAAGAATTTGACCCGAGAAAGATTCTGGGTCCAGCCAAAGAAGCTATAAAGCAAGTTGTGAAGGGTAAAATGCGTTTGTTTGGAAGCTCTGGGAAGGCTTAGCAAGGCGGGTTAGCAGATGAAAGTTGGAATATTGAGCGGTGGCGGGGATGCCCCTGGGCTCAACGCGGTCATAAGGGCCGTTGTGAGGAAGGGCATCAACAACTATGGTTACGAGATCGTGGGCATTAAGGATGGATGGCATGGGCTTCTAGAGAACGAGTTCATGCCGCTGGACTTGGCCTCTACATCAGGTATCCTTCCGCGTGGAGGCTCTATTCTTGGAACTTCGCGTACTAATCCGTTCAAACAGGAGAAGGAACCGGAAAAGATACTCGAAAACGTGAGAAAAGCTGGGTTGGACGCTGTAGTGGCCGTCGGTGGCGATGATACGCTGAGCGTGGCATTCAAGCTTGGGAACATGGGACTTAAATGCGTCGGCGTGCCAAAAACCATCGATAACGACTTGTGCGGGACAGATTACACTTTTGGCTTCAACACTGCCGTCAGTATCGCCACAGAGGCCATTGACAGGCTTCATACCACTGCAGAAACTCACCACAGAGTCATGGTTATCGAAGTCATGGGCAGACATACCGGCTGGATCGCTTTGGAGGCTGGACTTGCCGGAGGCGCAGACGCTATTTTGATACCGGAAAAGCCTTTCGACATCGATGAAACCTGCAAGTACATAAAGCTTAGACAGCAGCGCGGCAGAGACTTCAGTATAGTGGTTGTTGCGGAAGGAGCTAAACCCAAGTCTGGGAAGGAAACAGTGTGCAGCGACAGTGTGGACCAGTTTGGAAACATTCGGCTGGGCGGCGTGGGGCATTATCTTGAAAAGGAAATTGAGAAGTGCATCGGCGTCGAGACGCGCTGCGTGGTTCTAGGGCACCTTCAACGGGGTGGTTCTCCAACGGCTTTTGACAGGATATTAGCCACTAGGTTTGGCATATGCGCTATCGATTTGGTTCACGAGAAAAAGTTCGGCTACATGGTCGCTATTCATGGCAACAAGATTGTTTCTGTTCCGCTGAAGGACGTGATTGGCAAGAGGAAAACAGTGGATCTGGACCTTTACGAAGTTGCGAAGGTGTTCTTTGGCTAAATCCTTCCTTTTCTTAGATCGACAACGCATCTGCAAGTTTTAATAGGCTCAGGTCCAAGGGCTTCTCGTTCTCGCATGATTTCTCCAGTTCTATGCTTGTCACTTCACCTTTCTGCAAACCAACCATTCGGTTCCCAAGTCCTTCTGAGAGGAGATTTACCGCCTCGTTTGCGAACAGATTGGCTAGAAGGCGGCTTCTCGCTGTGGGACTGCCTCCTCTTTGGGCATAGCCAAGAACACTGAGCCTGACTTCTATTCCAGTGCTTTTCTCGATTTCTCTTCCAAGCTCACGAGTGTCGCCTATGCCTTCTGCAGCGACTATTATGCCTGACCGTTTTCCTTTTGCACTGTTTTCCGTCAAGCGTTTGATGATTTTCTCTTTTTCAGTCTTGACTTCTGGGACGAGTATTATTTCCGCCCCAACAGTCAAACCCACCGTGGATGCGAGAAAACCTCTTGTCCGTCCCATCACTTCTACTATGAAGACTCTTTCGTGGGATATTGCTGTGTCTCGGATTCTGTCGATCTCAGCAACTGCCGTGTTTACAGCAGTGTCAAAGCCGATTGTCTCGTCTGTGCCGAGAACATCGTTGTCTATCGTAGCTGGAATACCTATTATGAGCGAATTGGTTTCTTTGCTCAGTTCCAGTGCTCCTCTGAATGAGCCGTCTCCACCAACCACGACAAGGCCATCAATCTTGTTCGCGGCAAGGTTTTCTGCAGCTTTCTTTATTCCTTCTTTCTTTCTGAACTGTGGGCTTCTTGAAGTGTGGAGGATGGTGCCGCCTAGCTGGATTATTCCTCCTACTGACCGAGGGGTCAACGGTCTGAACGTGTTTGTCATTAAGCCTTCCCAGCCTCTTTCAAAGCCTAGAACCTCAAGGCTCTTGGAGTATGCGATTCGAACTACTGCTCTGATGGCTGCGTTCATGCCCGGTGCGTCTCCACCGCTTGTAACTATGCCTATTCGCTTCAACCACAAACCCTTCTGAGCCGCGTATTTGGCTAAGCGTCATAGTATACGTTGGCTGAAAATAAGTCTGACTCTCAGTTCAAAACAGAAAAAGGCTGGCAGGAAGCACTACACAGCGGAAAGTACACACGCTTTCAGGTAATCAGTATCGGAATAGGGTAGATTAATGGGGGCTATCGGAATCGAGTATACGCTCGTATGTAATTATCGGACCAGCTATCTTCTGTTGATCGATTCTTCTGGCATTTCTGTGTTTCTGAAGAAGTACCAGAATAGTGCGATTGAAGTGATGTACAATAGGCTAGCCAAGAAGAATGGCGCTGCCAGAAGTCCTACACCCATTAGCGAGGCGCCGATGGACGTGCTTAATGCGTTCGGTAGTCTCCATAGGGCAGCGCTTACCCCTGAAGCCACTCCACGCTCGTCTTCCGCAACTAGCCCCATAATCATAGATTGCTGCAGCGGACTTGCCATGTTCATGAGAAAGGCTCTTGAAGTGTAAACAAGGCTGGCCGTGATGTAATCAGGAGATAACGGCGTAGAGAACATGAACAGGGTTGAGATGCCCTGTGTCAGAACGATGGCCTTAACCAAGCCGATTTTTCTAGCCAATGGGGCCGCGGCCAACGTTGCCACTCCAATCACTATGTTTGACATGCCTAGGATGGGACCGCTTATCTTGTCTGGAACGCCATACTGCAATTTTAGCCATGCAGTCATCAGAGGCACAACCATGCCTGCGCCAAAGGCAATAATAGCACTGGCTAGAACGTATTTCGCAAGAACCTTCTTTGACTTCTTGGGGAGCAGATCCCTCATGCTTCTTGTAGCTCTCTTTGAGCTCTTCGATTCGGTGATTTTCAGGATAATAAGCGTTGAGGCCAAGCTGAGGGCAGCCAAAAACACGAAAAGCAAAACGTGGCCTTGCCTATCAGTGAACCCAAAGGTTTCGAAGACTACTATGACAGGTATCATCATGCTTCCTAGGCCGAAGGCTATGCTCTGCACGAAACCAGCCATGGAGAAGACACTAGTTCTCTTATCATCTCCTGCTTTCTCAGCGAGTAGGGCGCTGCTCGAAGCGGAAGAAGCTGCTTCGGAGAGTCCTTCGAAGACAGCAGCAGCCAGCAACAGTGCCGGATTTGTCGTTAAGGCAAAAACTGCGATTATAGCACTTGCTATCACATTGCCCAATATCAGGAATTTTCTTCTTCCGTATTTGTCAGCTGCAATTCCAAGCGGAACACTAGCGGCAAACGTGGAAACTCCCATGACGGTTATTATGATGCCCATCAGTCCGAATGACAATCCCTGAACTGTGGTGAGAAAATAGGATAGATCCGTGTAGAACAACCCGTATGCGAGGGATGGAAATATCACTGAAATGATCAGGTACTTTGCCTCTTTCGGCATGCCTCTGTAATCGCTGAACAACGCTAAGCAGCTCTTATTGTCGAAACAACGCGATTGTCCAGTATTTTACTTTTGGTCCTTCTTATTCACCTATTGCTCGTCCTAGCCTAAGGGTACTGTAGCGCGTGCTAAAGTGAGTGGAAACGAAGGCTCAAAAGACAAAGAAAAGGAGAGAAGCTGTGAGACGTTTTCCTCTCTGTGCGCGTCTTGTACTAGTCACTGATGATGCCATGTGACGGAGAAACTGGCTCCTCCGCTTGATAGGGGTGAAGGTTGGGCTTTCGTTGTTCCGGATGTTGCCATCGTTATTGCATCGTATTGCCATGCAGCATCATCTATCGTGCCAGTATGTCCGTTCAAGGTCGCTTGGGAATTTGAAAAATACACGGTGCCAAAATCTGCCAGTGGTAGCGCGCGCGCTAAAAACCACGCTGACATTTCTAACAAGCACGCCCTTGTCAACTGACGGTGGATTTAGAATTATATAGGTGAACTGAGAGATATGCCGACTGGATTTTCATGAAAAGAAAACATCTGGCTGTAATAGCTGTAGTCGCGGTCTTGCTTGTCATCGTCGTTTGGGGATATTTCGGTTCAATTCCATACATTTCTCCCCTCATTCATGGACAGAAATTCCTTCATGTCGTTGGACCAAGCATGCAGCCGACAATTAGGGTAGGTGCAACTGTCTCCTACGAGCAAGTGCCTTTCTCAGAGTTGAAGGTTGACGACATAATCGTGTTCAAGAGACCAGGCGACAACGCACTCATCATAGCAAGGATCACACATGTACTGACCGGGGGATTGGAGACCAAAGGCGACAACAATCCAGATCCATACCCATGGGTTATCACGGCAACAGAATACGTGGGGAAGATAATTCGTATCGACAACCCGCCATGAGCGGGCATCTTGGCTCTGTGAACAGGTCAAAAAGGCTCATGCGCCATATTAGCGTGCACAGTCGCTCATACACAAAAAGGGAAAACATAGATCCAGCCCTGTTCGCAATGGTTTTCTGAGTCAGGATCTATGACAAAAAAGGAAGGGATAGTCTAGCTGGCGGGTTGTATGTTGAAGGGTAACACGGCGTACGCTTGTGCATTCGTTGCGTTAATTGCTTCGTAGCCCATCATGACGTTGATACTGAAGTTCGCGTTACTGAAGACATCGTTTTCCAGCACTTTAACCGTCACGCTCTGACCTGCACTCGCAAACGTGCCATTGAACAGTTCAGTTCTGCCCACGGTTTCGGTGCCTACGGTCCAGTCTTTAGGCAGCAAAACCCGGATCTGACCTGAGCCAGTGTCCAAGACTAGCATACCCTTAACCTCTGAGATCACTGTTCCCTGAACCGTCGAAAGCGTCGCGTTCTGTGACAGCCCTTCAGCCCACTGGAGACCATTCCCCCGCATTTGCGGCATTCGCCCCATGCGGTCTGGCATCGTGCAGTTGTTCCACCCTGAAAAGGTCTGTGTGATCGTCTGCTGCTCATCAGCACTAGCAGTCAAAGACTGCGAGCCTGCGTACACGAAGGCGAAAACGCCCAATGCCAAAAGCACAACCGCAGCTATACTAGCTATTTTCAGACTTTTCCTCACTTTTCACATCACCTCGATGCAAACAGCAAGTCATGCGCTTATTAAGGGGTTTTTCAGAATTAGACCCAATTCCATTCCTAATCCAAACGGCCTTTGTGGGTAGAATTTTGTCCCACACACATGAACTAATGTTAGTGGAGCCACTTGGCAGTAAGCTAGAGCTATCACGCTATCCCTGACGATTTCCCTCAAGGGAAAGGCTTCAGCAAGTCAGAAATAAGCGTCCTAATGTGTATCTTCCTACTGCTGGAAGCGTGGTCTGAAAATGGAAATTGTGTGTGTTCCAAATCTATCAGAGAAACAAAAAGAACACTTGCCCAAGGATTATGCTGCTCCTCCAATGGAGGGCATGTTCAAAGCTGATGGTGCACATCCAGACGGTGTTATTTTTATTTATGTGGGCACTTGTGATTGGGAAAGCGACTTTGAATACTGTTTGAGACAGTTTGTGCTAACAGTATTCCATGAAGTCATGCATGCTCTATGTCCAGATATTGATGAATACGTTCCATATGCGGAGAAAGTTCTAGCCGAAATCATTGAGGGGTAAGGTTTTATCCCAAACCCAAACCCAAAACGAACTCCGACTTATGGAGCATGCGTTCAGATGCTTTCAACCACTTGTAGTAGGATTATTCCTGCGTGCGCTTGTTTCTAATTCAGAGTCCCTTCCATCCCATCGATGGCGGGTCGATGCCCATTTGCCAAAAGAGTGCTATCAGCTCGCCTCTGTGATGGACTTCCTCTTCGAATACATGGATTAGGATATCTTCGGCTGTGACTTTAGTGGTCTTGTGATCTTCGCCCGTGACCACGTATGTTTTTTGGAGCTCTTTGTTTGACAATGAGTCAAGATAGTCCTGCGTCCGTTTCTCAACATGTTCCATGTAAGCTCTAACTTCGTCAAAGGTCCTGTATTCATCGAACTTCCTCTTGGAATGAAGGTTTTCTTTCTGCAGAAAATCCAACCAGTAATCCACCGCACTCAGAGTATGGACAAATATGTTCCTAATTGAATTGAAGCTCGCTTCCCTATTCTTAGTGAATTCGTCCCAAGACAGTTTGATGAAGCTTTCGAAGTATCTGTGCCTCACAATCTCATTGTATTTCAACAGCTCTTTTACATCAGCCATTAATGACACCCTAGCTACTAGCCAACATGATGTTCTCCTGGTTTAGCTATAACTTTTCCGCCTGCAACTCTTTTTGATTTGGGTTTAGCGACAAAGCTTTACCACCAACCAACCAGAGCGCGCTAAGTCGTCTTGGCATTTGCCGTTATCTTATCTGCCTCCGCAAGTCGGTGTGCGTAGTATTCTGCAAGCTTGTCTTGGCTTCTCACGTAGACTGCGCCCAATATCATTCCAACTGCAAGCATCACGATCACATCAACAGTATTGTAAGAGGGTCTGTAGAATTCCACAAGCAAGACTGCTGGAATAAAAAGTGCCCAAACACCGACACGAGCCAACACCACGTATAGGAAATGGTACCTGTGTCGAATATTTCCTCTCGCCCGTTCTTCTTCCAAGCTCAAGTCTTAGCCACCTTTGTTTCTCCTTACAAGTCGCTTTCACTTTAGCTTTTGCAGGCGTAGGGGGTAAGGTTTTATAGTTTTGGTGTTAGACTGTTCTTTGCGGTGGGTCTCAGGCGGGGGGGTAGGGGTCCTCTGTACCGTAAACCCTCTATAGGACGGGCTGACAGCGGAGGATGAGGCGTTTAAGGCCGCTGAAACCTCTATTTCCGAAGCATTGACTATCCGTCTCTTGGGGCTGACGATCATTGAGCGGCATCCGTAGGGAAGCCGTCTTCAGTGTTTGCCAGGCGAATCCGGCCAGGCCCGGGAGGGAGCAACCTAAGTCTGGGCGTTTGGCGCTCAAGAGGGTGCGGGTACGAGTGTAGGGCTCTGAGGGCTCGGCGGATTCTGGGCGTCGAACCTCCGTGGCCCATCGCTTTTCTAGGCTAGTCCATAAGTCGGGTCTTCATTGGGATGCAAGTTGTCTGCTTCAAAGCGTCCTAGTCTGTCTGGACCGGAGGATAAGCCTCGTTTTCAGGGACAAATTCCTCTGCAAACCAGCCACCAACTTTTCTGGCAATGAATCCGTCAACGAAGCAGTAAACCAAGAACACTACGATCGTAGAAGCTAAACTAGGCATCGTTAAGTCTGTGATGATTGCAGGGATATGTGCAATTAGCTGTAGTATTCCCAGAACGAACCCCTGACCCAGAAGGCTCATCAACCCTGTTTTTACATTGAGGGACCATATTATTCCTGACAAGAAGGAGTTGAGTCCGCCGATGAACAGCAACAACACGATGACACCGATAATGAGTCCTATGAACGATCCAACCATCATTAGGAATACAAGAAGTATGGCCCAAGCGAACAAGAGCACTAAACCCAGAAGCGAAAATGCAATGCCATGCAGGAAATATCTGAGTAGGAGACCGCCACGAGAAAATTCACTCAAAGTTGGTCATTAGGAACAACACTGACCCAATATTAGTAGCTTCTGGTAGCAAATTCAATCGCGGGCTGTGCATGAGCTAAAACACGAATAGCCTACCTAAACGGAAAATCCACCAACCTAAGGCTTTAGCCTGCCAAAGTGGCGACGTCTCCCGCAACTCCCCCTTTTTCGCCCGCGCGCGTCGAATCAGGATCATCAGTGAGAGACTCAGGCTAGGTACCTGCAGCGAATGTCGTTGCGCTATCAGGAGGGCGTATCGTGAAACCAGCATCCTATGTCGAGGTTGCCATCTGAAAATACATTCCAGACACGAAAAATACCCAGAATTGGCTCCTGAGAAGAGCACATGGGAAAGATGCTCATTGTGATCGATCTACTTGTGTCCGTATGGAAAAGCAAATTAAGATAGCGAACGCGTTAATTCTAAACTTGCTGAGGGGTTATTAGTGGGACTTGAAGAAGCGCTTATGTGGGTCGAGAAATATCGTCCGAAAAACTTAGACGAGATTGTGGACCTGCATGATGTTGTTGCGAGCCTCAAAGCTTTTCTTAAAACCCCTAGAACCATACCACATTTACTTCTAGCAGGTTTACCTGGCACTGGAAAAACGACAGTCGCTCTTTGCATTGCTCGCCAGCTATTTGGCGTAAACTGGAAAACATTCACCCTAGAGCTCAATGCGTCTGACGAACGAGGAATCGATACTGTCCGAGATAGGATCAAAGATTTTTCCCGCTATGGTAGGACGGGCTTTGGCGATGTACCTTTTGTACTGATCATGCTGGACGAGAGCGATCAGATGACAGGCCCTGCTCAAACAGCGCTGAGAAGAATAATGGAAACGAGCTCTAGAACATGCAGGTTCATCCTAATATGCAATTACTCTGGCAAGATCATCGAACCGATTCAGAGTCGTTGCGCTATATTTCGTTTTTCGAAGCTTGACAAGAAAGCTATGGTCGAGCATCTCAAGAGCATTGCGAAAAAAGAAAGCATCAGCCTGTCTGCTGAAGCTGCTGAAAGCATAGTTGAGTATTCGGAGGGTGATCTCAGACACGCAATAAACGCGCTACAGACGGCTGCAGTGTACCGTGACGGAGTCATAGATGAGAAAACGGTTCTTCAAGTTATGGGTGAGGCCAGCCCGAGACAGGTTCAACTAATGCTTAATAAGGCTCTCAGCGGCGATTTTATCGAAGCAAGAAAACTGATGTACGACCTTATGGGTCTTTACGGCTTTTCCGGCTCGGAAATAGTGCGCCAGATGCAAAGGGAACTGCTCAAAGTCTCAACTTTGTCTCCAGAAGAAAAGGCAGATCTCACCAATATTATCGGCGAATACGATTTTCGCCTTACCCAGGGCGCAAACAACGATATTCAGCTGAGCGCACTCCTGGCTCAATTCTCAAAGTTCGCAAAGTCAAAGGGGAAACTTGGTGAAAGATAATTTTCTATGGGTCGAGAAGTATCGCCCCAAGAAGATAGCTGAAGTAGTAGGGAACGAGGATGCCAAAGCAGCCTTCGTCGATTGGTTGAAAAGCAAACGACGAAGAAAGAAAGCAGTTCTACTTTATGGACCGCCAGGCGTAGGAAAAACGGCTCTGGTAAATGCCGCCTCCAACGAGTTTGGCTTCACAATAATTGAAATGAACGCGAGCGATACACGAACAGAAAAAACAATCAGGAAGATCGCTGGGCCAGCCACCTCCTTTGTCGCCTTGGACAAGTTCTCAACCGAGACTAAAGGCAATCTGCTTTTCCTGGACGAAGTCGATGGTGTCTTCGGGAAAGAAGACAGGGGCGGTATTGGCGCCATAATAAGAACGGTCGAAGAATCCCTAATACCAGTCGTCATGGCTGCAAATGATCCCGATTTGCAGAAGCTGAGACCTTTGAAAAAAGTCTGCGAGTTGATAAGATTCCGCCAGGTGCGGTTACCCTTGTTGATCGCAATGCTGAAAAGGATTTGCTCGATGGAACATGTTGAAGCAGAATTCGAAGCTCTCGAGAGAATTGCTCAAAATAGCGGAGGCGATGTTCGATCAGCCATTAATGATCTGCAAAGCCTAGCCGAAGAAAAGCGAGTTCTCAGACTTCAAGATACAACGAGACTTACGCCCAGAAACAGAAATATCGGTATGTTTGAGACGCTCAAAGGAGTCTTTTCAGCTAAATCCCTTGGAGAAGCAGCAACGATGCTGAATCGCTCAAATGCTGACCATGACGATTTATTGTTGTCAATAAGCGATAACCTTCCACTTCGATACGAGGATCCTGTAGACCTCAGTGTCGCTTATGATTTGGTTTCGAGGGCAGACGTTTTCAGAGGGAGAATCGGTGCAGAGAACTGGCACCTTCTGAGATACGTCTATAATCTCCTCGCTGAAGCTGCAACGGTTTGTCCTCAATCGTATAGACCGTTTGAGTTCATATTTCCGCCGATAAGGATAATCACACTATTTTGGACAAAAAGCAAAAGAATGGCGGTGGACGGTATTTGCGCCAAGATAGGGGGAAGATGCCATGTTTCTCGGAGAACTGCCAAACAGGAATTTTTGCCTTTTGTCAAGATTATCTTGGAGAAGGAAAAGTCAAAAGAAGTAGCTTCTTGGCTAAGGCTGAATACTGAAGAGATCGATTATCTAACCAAGATGAACAAGTTCTAGCGGGGAGCCCATAAATGATATGCCTCAATAAGAAGTCCTTCAAACTTCCTTTTGTCGAAAAGGACACGTTTCTCCTCCTCATGAGGCTCGGTCTGGACTACAACAGAGGTCAAGGCTCATACTACATAAAGAACTGCAACAACATTGAAAAGCTCCTCGATACCATTGCCAATATTCTTGATACCGAGAAAGTCACGTTTCTGCAAAGCTGCGTCTTATGTGGAAAGGATTTTCTATGCACCGATTGCAAGTACTATGATCTCTGTGCGTCGAAAGACCTTCCCTTCCGTTGCGTATGTCCTCAATGTCTCAGGAACGAGAGGTTGTACGAGGAATATGTTGAGAAAAGCTGAAAATGAAGACAGATTGCTGAGTTGAATGATCAGGGGTTAAGCGTGGACAAGAACAAAGTCTCCAGCACAGAGATGAAAAGCATTGCAGGACGTGCAAAGACCACGCTTAACATCACAACTGAAATTTGCATATTGAAAACGAAGGCTTTCAAAGCCATGACGGGAAGCGTTCAGAGAGGAGGGACCTACAACTATTTTCAAGATCGCGTTCTTGTCAGTCAAAATATCGCAGAAAGGTATACGTTGCCTCACTTGGAGTGGATGATTTTCCATGAGTATGGACATGCCTATTTTGCCCGAACCTTTGCCAAGAACTCTTTCTTTCCGATGATAGTTTACGCTCTGGCCCTTGAGGATGCAATCATTGAGAATGGAGTCAGACACTTGTGGAATGGATTGTGCGATTGCTATGTGAACGAGCTAGTTTTCAGAAAAGCGGGATTCAGGAAATTCGATCCAACCTTGGAAGAGACTATTGACAAAATATCAGAGGAGCTAGCGGCAGGAATGTGTTTTCATCTCTATGACTATTGGAAGCATGGACTCGATGAGCAAGTCGCCCAAAAAGCCAAGGAAAAAATCCCTCCCGAAATCTTCAGTGCTCTTCAAACTGAACTTTCTTTGACTTCTCTTAACAATCCAATAGACCCGATGGTTCATGCGCTAGCATTTGTAGGAAACAAGCTATTTCAGATCAAAGTCGTCACAAAGACTATGTCAAAAAGAGAGATTGAGAAAAGCGCAGGAGCGGCACTTCCAGAATTTTGGGGCGATGACAACACAAACCTCGAGTTGCTGGAAATCACGTAGGATGTATTGAGAGTACTCAATCCATTTTTTCCTAGATGGGCTGATTTGTCGCGTGCGATACTGATCCGTCAGAGTGTGGCCGCTTGGAAAAAACCAGCGTAGGTTGTTCTTTCTACCCCAGGCGAAATCACTTATACGCGCACTGAAGCAGATAGCAGTAGCAGGTCCTGGACTATGTCTCTTGACATTGTTGAGTTCAGAAGGATCATAGAAGGATACTATTCGAGACCGAGGCCAGACCCATTTCTTGAGTGGTTCTGCAGTCATGACAGGGAGTTTGAGTTAAGAACCTCCTTCGAGAGGGTTCTGGTCATTCTTGTTGATGCAAGATTTGATCAGGCGACTAAGGCTGAAAGTGCACTTGAGAATACCAGAAGGATTTGCAGAGCAGGATTGATTAGGCAAGAACCCGCCAGGTCACTGGAGGAGATACCTGAACTCATCCCAGTAGAAGGGATGACCTCGGAAAAATGGAGAAACGCTTTCAATGTTGCCCATAAACCTCTTATCGAATTGGCGAGAGCCATAATAGAAAAGCAGAAATGGAGCGCCAATGAACTGGCCAAGAGAATTGACGAAGTCTCATACTTTGGTCCAAAGACATACTCCATGTCAAATCCCTACTAGGCCACAAAAACATTCGAAACACAATGGTCTACATAAACCTAGAAAGAAGCCTGTTCCCTAGCAGAGACGAAGCGTTCCATGTGCGAGTTGCCACAAGCGTCGAAGAAGCCTCCAAACTCGTTGAAGTCGGATTCGAGTACGTCACAGGAGAATATAGTGATGGCGGCAAGATCTTCCGAAAGCGAAGATGAAAATACCCTACCTACAGCAAAAACGTATCACCTAAGGCTTTAGGAAGCAAGAGTGGAGATATCTCCCGCGCAACCCCATTTTTCCCACTGGGAGTGGAACTTTGTTCTATTGGTGGGTTACACAATACTAATAAGCGTTGAACGCCAATGTTCATGGTGGAAGGGAAAGTGGAATTGAAGAGGGTTTCTTTGCGATTCCTAAACTTGATATTAGTCGTCATGTTTTTGTTGCCGCTGATGTTCCAAGTGGGCCATAGTACGCTCACATTGAGCCAAGCTGGCAAGAGTCAAAGCAGCAGCCTGCAGCCCGAAATATTCGCTAACCCAGCCAACTACACAATGCAACTATCGTCTGAGCCTTCCCCACCATATCCAACATACAACATCAGCATAATGGCTGAAAACATGCCCCAAGTCCTGGTGCTTGAAATCAGCGTCAAAATCAACGATACGGATGACGCGAACATAACCGGCTACTTCAAAGGTGCAGACTTCAATAATTTGGGTTTCTCAATCGGACTCGATCACTGGGACAAGCCGAATTCCGACCTACAGTACTTGGATGCGGCTTCACTCTCCCCCATCGACATTTCAACCCCTGTAGAAATATTCAAGATCCAAATACAGGTGAAGCAGTTCACCACAACTCCAATACTTGTTGACATCTACGAGCAATACGTCGGAGACGTCAATGACGACACTCTCTTGAGCGGAGACTGCCCCAACGATCACACAATCTACATGAACGCAATCCAAACAAACCAACTAGCAATCGGCGGCACGTACTACAACGTGACAACCTTCTCGAACTCGTCCATCAGCCAAATGTCCATTGACACAAACAACAAGATACTCAGCTTCCAAACGGGCGGAATGGACGGCTCAACAGGCTTCGTCAACGTCACAATTCCCAAAAACTTCTTGAACGCTAACGCAACGGACTGGGTCGTTATGGTAGACAGTAATAACGCGACCTACACTATCACTTCAGACTCGACCAACACTTACATCTACATCATCTACTCACAAAGCATACACCAAATACACATCACGGGAACATCCATAGTCCCAGAATTCCCGTCAATAACCATGCTAGCCATCTTCATGGCCCTAACCACGTTCATGGCGGTCCTAGTCAAGAAGAAGCGTCTCAAGAGACTCTACTGAACCCCTGTTTCTCAACCCAGAAAAGTCCAAGCTAATCCGAAATCTCTTTGGAGACGTCTCCCGCAAACCCCACTTTTCCTTCTGTCTTTCGACGCTTCAGAAGATCAGTAGCTCTGCATTTCCAGTCAATTGATGCATGTGCGCAACTTCTCATCCTTAGAGTTGCTTGCTAACCGAGCAAACCTGTTGTTGTGCCTCTGTCAGAATGTTGCATATGATACTGCACAATTAGCGACGCGTTCGTTCTGATGCCACTAGAAGATGATTCCATAAATCTTAATACTCGGGTCCAATATACTGTTTTACATACCGATGTGTCTTTAGGGGGAGGGAGTATGAAGCGGATAGTTTCTGGAATAATGTCGATACTGCTCGTATTGAGCGTGTTTAGCTTGTTGTCGTACATTCAGCCAGTTCGGGCACAAGGAACCATCTACATTCGGGCTGACGGAAGCATAGACCCGCCCGATGCACCGATTTCAACCGATGATAGCATCACTTACACTTTTACTGGTGACATTTACGATTCGATTGTGATTGAGATGGACAACATTGTGGTTGATGGACAAGGCTACACGCTTCAAGGACCAGCCTCTTATCCATGGGCTTATGAATCCAAAGGAACAGACGTGACTGGAAGAAGCAACGTAACAATCCAAAACACAAACATCCAAAACTGCTGGTATGGCATCTATCTTAACTCTTCTTCAAACAACAGCATTTCTGGAAATAACATAGCACCTAACGCGTATGGCGTCTATCTTGAGTATTCTTCGAACTATAACAGCATTTCTGGAAACAACATAACGGCAAACTACAACGGCATCGAGCTTGGCAATTCTTCGGACTATAACCGTATTTCTGGAAACAACATAACAAACAACTGGATGGGCATCGCGTTTTACTTTTCTTCGGACATTAACCGTATTTCTGGAAACAACATAACAAACAACAGTCGAGGCATCTTTCTTAACTCTTGTTCTAACAACAGCGTTTCTGGAAACAACATAACAGCAAACAACGAGGCTGGCATCTCGCTTGACTCTTCTTCAAGTAACAGCATTTTCCACAACAATTTCATCAACAACGCTCAGCAAGTGTATTCCAGCGACTCGGTGAACGCATGGGACGACGGCTATTCTTCTGGCGGAAACTACTGGAGCAACTACACAGGCGTAGACAACTATAGTGGTCCGAATCAAGACCAGCCTGGAAGCGATAGAATAGGAGATACACCATACCCTATTGATACTGAAAATCGAGATGGATATCCGCTTATGTATCCGTGGAGAAACAAAATAGGTGTAAGAGATATTGTCCACTTCGACAACATCAGCGTTATCGATGGCACAAATGACGTTTGGATGTATCAATGTTTTACTATTCAGCAAAACTTCTTCTTGGAATGTGGCAACGGAACCATACGCTGGATACAGAATGTATATGAAGCATGCTGGTGGGAAACACCTCCGAGTCGTACCATATATGTCACTCAATCGGCGTGGATTTTTACGGCCTACCCAGGGCTAGATTCTGAACAAATATTTAATAAATCTTTTGCCGATCCATCGTGGAGCCAGACTGAAGCGGGCATGACGCCTTATGTGTACTTAGAGTTGAACTCTTTCATTTTGGGCTCCCTTTTGATGATGTCAGGGCTTCAGGCAGGCAATGTCACTCTCTATCCATATTCTAGAGTAGCGGATGTTGGAATTGGAGCAAGGATAATAGATGACCCCGCTGACCCGAATGTCCTTGCAGTTCCGAATTGGGGATGGCTGCCGAGCAACACACGACCACAACTTGTCTTAGTAGGTTATGGAGGGGGTAGTAACGCAACCTGGGGGTATCCCACGTCTGGTTGGGTTGAAGATTATAGCGCCTACTCTCTAGTGGGGGGTGTTCCCCAATGGGTTCAGGACAACGCTGCGGATGTTGTGACTAACGACAACGCACAAACCGGAGAGACATCCTACAATCTCGGTTGGGGATGGGGCCTTGGAGACCGTGGACAAGAAAGAGGCGGTTTCACGTATGAAAATTCTTCAATCGAAACTGGGATTGCCTCCTACACTGTTCCCGATGTAGCCGTCACCAATATTACGACTTCCAGAACTGTTTATCAAGGTTTCAGCGCCAGCATAAACGTCACAGTGGCAAACCAAGGCGGATACACTGAAACATTCAACGTCACATGCTTCGCTAACGCAACCATCATCGGCACACTTACGGGCATCACCCTAACAAGCGGAAGCTCCACAACAGTCACGTTCATCTGGAATACTTCTGGAATACCTGTGGGCAACTACACCATAAGCGCTTATGCTTGGCCTGTCCCAAGCGAAACAGACACGACGGACAACACGTTCACAGACGGCACCATACAGATAGTCCAGCTCCCCTGGTCAAGCCCCACAGGCGGCGGAGGCAGACCCGCCTACGTCTGGTAGGGCCCACCCTCTCCAGAAAAGGTAGGCTTTCGTCTGCATCAGGAACCCGCAGATCCCTATGAGGCTCGCAAGCTTATCCAAGTCCGCAACCATTATCTCTTTGGGGTAGGCTTCTTTTGTGCCGAATGGAAGATGATAAGAGAAGCACTTCGAGAAACGCGTGTGCGACTTCAACGGCGCCAAAGTCCCAGAAAAAGAAAGTGAAAAGTACCTATCTAAACGGAAAATGTACCTACCTAAGGCTTTATAAAGGGTATTTAAGCACTCACTACAATAAAGAAGTGGCAACTTATGCCCAAGACTAAAGCTATCATAAAAATCGAAAACGTCGTCGCTTCTGCCACGCTGAACCAAAGAGTCGACCTGAACGCCATTGTCAAGGGTTATCCTGGTGTTGAGTACCGCCCTGAACAGTTTCCAGGCCTAGTCTTCAGGCTTAAACGACCGAAAACGGCCACGCTGATTTTCAACTCTGGAAAAATGGTTTGCACAGGCGCCAAATCAGAGCAGGAAGCGCGCAGGGCTGTTATGACAGTTGTTAAAGAGTTGAAAAAGGGCGGAATAATCATCATCGGTAAGCCGGACTTGAAGGTTGTGAACATGGTTGCTTCTGCAAGCTTGGGCGGAAGGGTAGATTTGGAACTGGCAGTGGGCGCGCTTGGAAAAACGATGTATGAGCCGGAGCAGTTTCCAGGGTTGATCTACCGGATGGACGAGCCCAAAGTGGTTATCTTGTTGTTTGCGAGTGGAAAACTCGTTTGCACAGGTGCCAAAAAAGAACAGGACGTTTTTGACGCGGTGCACAAGCTTCATGGAATACTTGAAGAACAGAGTCTAATATTCTACGAGTAGAAGCCTCTTTTTCTTTCACTCTCAACTGTTTTGTTTCTTTTTGATCTGTTTCAGTATTGTCTTTATCTGTTGTTCATCTATGATTTCCAGCTCGCATAACTTCCTAGCTATCTCGCTGATATTGATCAACGCATGCAGCTTGATTCCATCTTTTGCGAGTTTTTCGCTTCCGCCTTCCTGGCGATCTATAAGCACAACAGCATCCTTCACCACTCCACCCTCCGCCTTTATGACTTTAGCAGTCTTCCTCAGAGACAGCCCACTTGTCGCCAAATCATCTATCAACAACACACGGTCTCCGGGCGCAAGTACACCCTCAATCCTTCTTTGTCTCCCGTGAAGGCGAACACCCTTGCGGATGTAGAGAAACGGTTTCTTGAAGTTGTAAGCAGTCAAGGCAGCAAAAGGTATACCCGCAATAGGGATACCGACTATTCTGTCGAAGTCTTTATTGCCAATTTCCTCCTTTATGAAGTCCACGTACAAGCTGCAGATTCTCTGATAAGCATCTGGAAAGCTTGGCACTATCCGTAGGTCAACGTAGTATGGACTTATCTTTCCGCTCGTGAGTTTGAAAGCGCCGAACTGGAGTGCGCCAATCTTGCTCAGGATCTTGCAGAGTTCAACCTTGACGTTTTCATCAATCCTATTTGCAGGCATGTTCTTACGACCTCTTGGAGACTTGGTAGATCTTGCCAACTTCAGGTACAAGGCAAGTGATTTTCGGCAGTTCCTTCTTCAACAGTTCTGCGAATCTCTTCTGATCTGCTGGCGAACCCGTGTGATAGGGAACGGCCACCTTTGGTTTTGTCAGCCTAGCAATGTCTACTCCAGTTTCTGGCGACGTGCCCGGTGCAATCCCAACCGTGCAGAAAACAACGTCAAGCTTTTCTTTTTCGCCGATAGCTGCCATTTCTGGGAATGGAAGGCTGTCTGCAGTGTGAAAGATTTTGACCCCATCTTCGCTCGTGACTATGAAAGACACTGGACTTGTCGCTGGCGGATGATTAGATTTTTCAGTTTTCACCGAGACCTCGCCAAGCTTAATCTCCAAGCCTTTCTGGGCTGTGCTCAGTTTATCCTGAGGGATAGTGTTTCGAAGTCTTTTTGCAGAGGTCGGGTCAGCGACGACCATGCACTGATTGGTCTTGTAGACTTCGGAAATCAAAGCTTGATCCAGATGATCATAATGCTCATGCGTAATCAGGATCGCGTCAATGTTCTGGAAATTCCTTGGCTTCACGTCCACTGGGTCTATTATCAGCATCTTTGAAGGGGTCTTAATAGTCACTCCAGCATAATGATTAAACCACGTGAAGAAAACCTCGTTCTTGGCAGGTGTTTTATCGATTGACATATCGCATTCCTCACAGCATATCTATTATGGATTCTCGTTTTAAAGAGCTTGTGATGCTTTCAAGCACGCTTGGCAAGGCTTAATAATTTCTTGCCGCGTGTTTCACTATCTAAGTGATAGTCGATGGTTGACGTTTGGCTTCCCTATGGAAAAACGGAGATCTGCGTACGCGTTCCAACCCGAAACTTTCTAGGCTCGATTGAGCCAAAAGAGAAAGCTGGCGTGCCAGACGCCAAAGCTGAAGTCGAAAGAGCCTTGAAGGAACCCATCGGCTCCAAACACTTAAGCGAGATAGTCAAACCCGAAAGCAAAGTGGCGATAGTGGTTGACGACGCGACTCGGCCTACACCAAGCCAGTTCATGGTCACACTCATACTCAGCGAACTGAATGCTGCAGGAATAAAAGACGAGAATGTGACCGTCATTTTTGCTTGCGGAACGCACAGGGCCGTCAAACCTGAAGAAGCTGTCACGCTTTTGAGTCAGGAAATAGTCAATCGCGTCAAGACCATCAGTCACGACTGCAAGGCTCCAGATCTGATCTACGTGGGCAGCACACAGAAGCACGGAACAAAAGTCTACTTGAACCATGTTTTCGCTGAGGCTGACGTGAGGATCTTGACGGGCGATGTTTGTCTTCACTATTATGCTGGTTATGGCGGAGGAAGAAAAAGTGTCATGCCAGGCGTTTCAGGCGAGGAAACGATAAAACAGAATCACGCATTGCTCTTGGACGCAAACGCGCGGACGGGCGTTCTAGAGGGTAACCCCGTTCATGAGGACATGGTGGAAGCAGCGAGAATGGCCAAGGTCGACTTCATCTTGAATGTTGTGACTAACAGCAGGGGTGAGCTTGTCAAGGCTTTTGCAGGTGAGCTGGAGCAGGCGTTCATGGAAGGAGTCAAGCTTGTTGACGAAATGTATCGTGTGGAAGTGGATCGTAGGGCAGACATAGTCGTGGTAAGCTCAGGCGGAAACCCCGCGGATGTGAACCTGTTTCAAGCCTACAAGGGCATTGACAACGTGCTGGAAGTTGTCAAGCGAGGTGGCGTCATAGTTTTAGTGGCTGAGTGCCCTGAGGGACATGGAAATCAAGTTTTCTACGATTGGATGGTCAAGTACGGAGACTTAAAAGCAGTTGAGAGGGAAATCAAAAGGAACTTCGTTCTAGGGGGACACAAGGCCTACTACCTATTGAAGGCGCTGCAGAATCATCAGATAATACTCGTCTCCTCAATGCCAGACTACTATGCAACTAACATTTTCAGGTTGAAGACTGCAAGGGCTGTGAATGACGCGCTGAACGAGGCTTTCAACATCGCAGGAAAGAACGCCAGAGTCTGGACTGTGCCGTACGGCAACTTCACGTTGCCAAACGTCAAGGCAACCGAGGAAAAACAGCAACCTCCTACGGGAAGCAGTTAAATACGGAGACGCGTTTAGACAGCGCTAAAACCGAGCATCTTGAAGCGAATGGTGCGTGAAAGCTTGCAGCAAACCTTTAGATTGCGAAAATTCGCCTTGACCGACCTACAAACGGTAATGGAGATCAACCGTCTCTCCCTGCCTGAAAACTACACAGACTCCTTCTTTGTGGATCTGTACAAGAGATTTCCGGAAACGTTCATAGTTGCAGAAGAAGACGGCGAAATTGTTGGCTACATAATGTGCCGCATTGAAGCTGGCTTGTCAAACTTAAGCTTGGGTGGTGTGATCAAGAAGTGCCACGTGGTCTCCGTAGCTGTGGTGCCTCATCATAGAAGGAAAGGCTTTGGCGAAGCTCTTGTGGCACGTGCAATAGAAGCTATGAGACTTTACAAAGCGAAACAGTGTTTTCTAGAGGTTAGAGTGACAAATGATTCAGCAGTCAGTCTTTACAAGAAGCTTGGGTTTGAAGTTGCACGCACCGTACATGGATACTATGCAGACGGCGAAGACGCTCACGTAATGACGAAAAAACTATAAACCAAATTCTGGGAGACTCGCTTCTTCATTCATGAAATTTACTGCTTGAAAAACCGATCTTGCTAACCCTAATAGGCTCAAAAACATGGCGATCACAAGAAACAGACGCAGGTCAACAAGCAAGCTTATACTCCCAAACGTTGCGCTCACAACTCCGCTTTTCAGTGATAGGATCAAATAGAAGATCACGAACAGCGATTTGCCAGCTCCAAAAAAGTAGTGATAAATCGTTCCAGCCATGAAATCGCCGATGACCATCAAAATCAGGTAAAGGGTTACAAAAGCTTCAATCGATTGCTGCAGAGTCGGAATAATCTTCACAACTGGGGCCAGAAACAATGACAAAACAAAGTACAGAACATATAGAAGAATGCCTTTGGTCGCTGCCTTCAGGGCTCTAACCCCGATTTTCCGAAGATTCATCCTGAACTCACGACTTGATCAACCGTATGCAATCACCTGTGGTCCATAACTGAAGAAGGGCGTCTGAAGCTCAATTTCCAAGCGCCCGTTCGAAGAAATCGCGGATGCCATAACCCAAAACTCGATGCTTCCCTTGTAACGTGAGTTTTGAGGAACACTTATTGCAGTATCATCGGAACCTACTAGCAATCCAGCATTGTTGTACATGCGTATTCGTACGTTTCCGCAGAAACTGAAAACTGCATGATTCTCAAAACTCAGTGGCACTGCAATCTGAATGTGAGTAAGATTGGTAGCTAGATATTTTGGTTGTTCTAGCGTGAAATTGTGCATTGGCGCGCCCCAAGGAATTGAGAAGTTGCCAGAAGCTTGGACAGGGATAAGTTCAGCAAGTTTCATGCTGACGCATTCAACAACAGTCAATTGTGTGTCGTTGAACAAGTAGTTTTGATCACGTTGCAAAAGGTCGTTTATGTCCAAGGTCAAATTGTGGAAAAGAACAACTGTCCGATCTTTTTCTATGACCGGTACAACCGACGATCCTTGTGCTACTGTGAAACCGCCTTCGTCTAAGGCGACACTGGTCACGTTGAATAAACCTATGTTGTAATAGCCCTTGTTTGTCACGTTTATCGGTAGAGAAACAAGCACTTTGTTGTCTAGAGTCGTGCCGATTTGTGGTTCTCCAAAGCCAAACTGTAAATCCTTAACGGAATAAGCCACGGAAACAGAGAAAAGTATAAGAATCGCCCAAAAAACCGTCGTGGCAATGCCTATTGCTCGGATTGGGATGTTCATTGGCTTTCTGTTCTCCAACTGACTCGCAGGCACGTCTTCAATCAGATGATTCTCGGTGAGCACCGCTGTTTCGTGTTTTCTTTGTTTGGTAAGCATCTTCTGGAGGTATGACTACCATTTCCGGTTCAGATGTCACTGTCTCCTTCTGGTGCTCACTCGCAGAATCCAATGAGGCTGGACTTGGCTGACTGATTGTTGGCTTTTGAGGAACAAGAGTTTCAAGTTTAGGCGCGTTAGTGATCATCGTTACGCCTCTTATCGTTATGAGCGAGCCTATCCAGCCCATGACGCCAAGGTACATTACCCTTATGCATGTAGCAATCAAAGGAGCCAATGCTTCTCCGAAGGTTTGAACAAGATCCTGTGAGGCAATGATCTGGAGGCTCTGTGTCAGGAACCCGTAGGCGCTTATGAACGTGAAAATCAGTAGAACTATGCCCACGCCCAGCACTGTGACTCCTGAAACGGCTATTTTGTCTCTGTAGTTTTTGAACATGCTCTGGTCTACCATCTAGTTTGGTGGTCAGGCAGAGTATTAAATATTACTATACACTAAACAGTACCTGGGTTAACTGAAAACAAAGCAGAAAAATAGAGAATTGAAACTATGGCGACAAGCCAAGTTTCTGGTAAATCCTCTGTTTATTCTCTTCAACAGTCTTCTGAACGTCAGTGAACAGGTTGTTCCCGTGAGAATCAATTGCAACCGTTAGAGGACCAAATTCCTCAGCTTCAAAAACCCACATGGCTTCAGGCATGCCAAGATCATACCATTCAACGCTTCTAACGTTCTTGATAGCTTTTGCAGCCAATATTGCGGCACCACCAGTGAAGGCCCCATACACAGCACCGTATTTCGCCATAGCATCCGTCGTCCTTTTGCCCATTCCACCCTTACCGATGACTACACGAACCTTAAAGTTCTTTATGAACTCGTCCTCGAAAATGTCCATTCTCGTACTTGTAGTCGGTCCTGCCGCCACCGCAATCCACTTGTCACCTTGCTTGCTCATGACTGGTCCACAGTGAAAGACTGCTAAACCCTCAAGATTTAAGGGCAATGGCTTTCCTTCCTTGAAGAACTCTAAAGCTCTTCGATGGGCTTGGTCTCTTGCTGTCACAATCGTTCCAGTTACGTACAACACGTCATTTACTTTCAGTTTGCGAACGTCAGCTTCTGAGATTGGTGTTTTTAATTTATAGACCGCCATTTTCTTCACCTTACCCTTTCAGTTTGTGAGTTAAATATTCAACGGTGTCGTCCGCCTTGATCAACGCTGATGCTCTTCTTGAAGCCCAGCAGTTGAAGGCAACTGCAGCTGGAAAAGATGCTGGATGCCTAAAAGCGAAGTCTATGTGCACCCCTAGAACCGTAGTTTTTCCGCCTAGTCCCATGGGGCCGATTCCAGTCATGTTAACTGCCTCAAGAATCTCCTTTTCAAGTGCAGCTATCTCGGGATCCGAGTTATGTTCAGTCAAGGGCTTTAGCAGAGTCTTCTTGGCGAGCTTCATTGAAATGTCTGCTCCACCCCCTATTGCGATGCCGAGGATGGTTGGCGGACAAGGTTGGGCTCCTGCTTTTACGACTGCGTCAACGATGAACTTCTTCAGTCCCTTTATTCCTTCACCTGGGACTAGCATTCCGCCCATACAAACGTTTTCGGAGCCTCCTCCTTTCGTCATCACTGTCATTTCTAAGTCGCTTCCTGACGTGATTTCCCAGTTAATGTACGGTATGTTTCGTCCAGTGTTGTCTCCGCTGTTTTTTCCGGTGAAAGGGTTTACAGCGTTGGGGCGCAATGGAACTTCGGTCGTAGCCTTTTTCGTCGCGTTTATCAATGCTTCTTCAACTTTTCCGAGGTTTTTCGCTTTGTCCCCTGCTTTTACATAGAAGATTATCGTGCCTGTGTCTTGGCATACTGGTGCTCTGCTCTTCTCAGCAAGCTCAATGTTGTCTAGAATGGCCTTTAGTTGAATCTTGCCCGTCTCTGTCTCTTCGGCATAGGCTTTTTTCAATGCTTGTTTTACGTCATCCGGAAGATAAATCACGGCTTCTTTCAAGATGTTAAAGGCAACTTCCTCGATCTTTGCAGTGTCCATTTCTTCTCCCTCAAATTTCGCTGTTTTTTTATGGATATCCCCGTATACTTATGTCTTGTCTCGTGTCACCCGAAAAACTTAAGGACACATTATAGTATGTGATGTTTATGAAATCACCAAGGACGTCGCGAGAAAGACTGGGAAAAGTTGAGGAGCCAAGGATCGTTGATACTCCAAAGGGAAGGATGCTTATCCCGAAGCCCTTGGATGTTGACAGGTTGCTGCGTAAAGTCGAGAAAGGAAAATTGGTCACGGTGACCCAAATCAAGGATAAGCTGGCAAAGGACTTTTGTGCTGCATACACTTGCCCGCTTACACCCGAGATCTTCCTCTGGGTATCCGCCGAAACCGCTGAAGAGGACTTGAAGATCGGTAGAAAGCAGGTGGCACCGTATTGGCGAGTTATCAATGATGATGGCAGCTTAAACGAGAAGTTCATGGGCGGCGTGGAGATACAGGCAACGCGCCTAGCAGAGGAAGGGCACACTATTCTGCTGGCACAGGGCAAGAAGCCTCCGAAAGTGAAGGATTTCGAGAGGTCTCTGCAGACACTCTGAGTAATGTGTCTTCACTTTAACTTATCTCTCCATAGACTAGGAAGCATGTTGCTTCGCGTGTTTTAAATACAGCCTGTTTTTTACTGTCTTATGCGCTGTGAGTAACGGGGAAATGTTTGATGTCTGAAGAGCATGAAGCGACGAGAGAAGAAATGGTTGCCGATGCTAAGAAGAAGTACGCGTTTCTAGAGGATTTGCCCGGCATTGGACCTGCCACAGCCCAGAAACTCAAGGAATTGGGGTATCACACGATCGAGTCTCTGGCTATGGCTACTGCCAGGGAGCTTGAGCCTGCGGGTATAAGCGAAAAGAAAGCTTTTTCGGTTATTGAGACTGCACGCTCTTCGATTGGTGTTTCTTTCATTAGGGCAGATGAACTGCTTAAGATGCGAAAGAGTGTCCTGCGCCTGACGAGTGGAAGCAAGGTTGTGGACAAGCTTCTTGATGGCGGAATGGAAACACAGACCATTACCGAGTTTTACGGTGAATATGGCACTGGGAAAAGCCAAATCTGCCACCAGCTATGCGTGAACGTCCAGTTGCCTCCTGAACGGGGCGGACTTAACGGAGCTGCCTTGTACGTCGACACTGAGAACACGTTCAGAACCGAGAGAATTGTGTCCATGTCCAAGCATTTGGGGTTGGATCCTGAGCAGGTTGCCAAGAACATTATCTACGCGGAGGCTTACACGTCTGATCACCAAGCTTTTCTGCTTGACAACGCTGATGAAGTGATCAAACAGAACAACGTTAAACTGATCATCGTAGATTCTTTAACTGCACATTTTAGAAGCGAGTACATTGGCCGCGAGATGTTGGCTCCTAGACAGCAGAGACTGAACAAGCACATGCATAAGCTCATCGCTTTGGCTAGGGCCTTTAACGCTGTGGCAGTTGTGACGAATCAGGTCATGGCTAAGCCAGACGTGTTCTTTGGTGACGCAGTTCATCCCATTGGGGGACACATTGTCGGTCACACAAGTCACACGCGTGTTTACCTGCGTAGAGCAGCGCATGGCCCTATACGTATAGCTCGACTGGTTTCAAGCCCCTATTTGCCTGAAGGAGAGGAAATCTTTAAAATAACTGAGAACGGTATAGAGGACGCTACTGAAGAGGACAAGATGAAACCTCGTGGTCGTTAACGATGCCTATTCCATCAGCTCTGGTAACAAGATACTTTCAGCTCATAGCCAATAGACAGTTTACAGAAGCTGAACGCGAGCTTGAGAGAATCACGCAGAAAATGCAGAAGACTGAATGGAACAGAGGCTTTTTCAGAGCTTTATATGGCATGCTCCTTTCACGCAAGACGAACGGCGATGCCTACGCGTTTTTCCCCAAACTGGATCTGAGCGACAAAGCTGCGCTGCATGCCTACAGACGCGAGTTTCTGGAGCATGTAGGCAGAAAGCTTCATGGGGATTTTGACCGCGGATACTTCTCGGCTTGGGCTGATTGCATGCGGGTGCTCAGCAGACTCAGCATCGCTGATCTTCCGAATGCGAACGGTGCTCCAAACGGCAAGGAGAAGCTTGAAACCGTCAAGATTGACCAGAGCCAAGTTACTATGGAGAATTTTCTCAAAGAGGAAGAGGGCTAGGCTTGCCCCACTATCATGGTGTAGAGTAGGGCCCAGAAGACTATCCATGAAAGCAAGTATACGCCTATTCCCGTCGTGATGAGTTTCTGTGGCTTCTGTACCACGCTTCCGAATTTGAATTTCACAGCATAGTAGGACAGCAAGTAGATGATTATTGCTATGGATGCGCTGTTGAAGAAAGTGCTCATTGGAAATGGACCTTTGGCTGGCGGAATTTCATGGGCCGCTATGACGTAGCCTGCACATGCGAGTGCAGTTGCGATGCCCATTGCGAGTCTCAGCCAGTAGACCTTTTCCAGAGGCTTCATCTATGTTCAACGCCTTTGCAGTCTATATTTGGATTCAGATTTAAAGTTGCCTATTTATAGTGTTTTGAGTTATACCTTTTGCTTGTGGGAAGTTGGGCAAGAGAGAGTTCACAAGTTTTGATGTTGCCGCTGTGGTTCGCGAGTTAAAAGATGTGATAATAGGTTCTCGCGTTAACAACGTTTACCAACCGGACAATAAGACGGTGTTATTAAAGCTGCATAAACCGGATAAACCTGCATTGAACTTGATCTTGGGGGCTGGCAGGCGATTACACCTAACGTCATATGCTGTGGAAAGACCCGAGACTCCTCCTGCTTTTTGTATGGCATTAAGAAAGTATTTGCGAAACGGTTGGCTGGCGAGCATTGAGCAGCACGAGTTTGAGCGCACTGTGGTTTTTGCTTTCAAGACGAAGGCGGGTGAGTTGCAGCTTGTTCTGGAGCTTTTCGGTGACGGCAACATTATCCTTGTAGGTGGGAATAGCGAGATTGTGCAAGCGCTGGTTTACAGGAGAATGAGAGACAGAAACGTTCTTCGCGGCGAAACATTCAGTTTTGCACCTTCAAAAGCACAGAATCCCTTGAAAATCACTTGGCAAGAATTTCATGACGGGTTGAAGAGTTTCAGTAGCATTGAAGTCGTCAGAGCGGTTACCAGACTTCTAAGCATTGGCGGAGCTAACGCAGAAGAGGTTCTGCTGAGAACAGGTATCGATAAGACCAAACTTTCAAATGCAATAAGTGAAGATGAGGCCAAGGCTATCTTCAATTGTCTGAAGGATTTGACTCTGCAAGTGACTGATAGACCTTTGGAGCAGGGTATCATATTGGACGGGGTGGGACGCTTCGTTGATGTCGTTCCTTTTAGGCTCAGGAAATATGAAGGAGCAGATTTCACGTTTCACTCCTCCAACAGCTTCAATGATGCTTTGGATGAGTATTATGCAAGAACCACTGTCGCAGAAAACGAAGCAGTCAGCATGGAGATCGACCAATTGAAGCGTGAAGCCGACAGGCTTAAACGTGTCATCGCAGAGCAGGAAAAGGTTTTGATTGAGACTGAAGGCAAAGCAGAAAAAGACAAGCAAGTCGGCGACGTGATCTATGCCCACTGTAATGAGCTTCAGTTGTTGCTGGACAAGTTCTTAATGGGTAAACAGAGTGGCAAAGACTGGAAAGAAGTCACTCATGAGATTCAGACTGAGGCGACTGCTTCAGGACATGGTCTTTGCTTCGAGTCTTTCGACACAAAAGGTTTGATAGCAAATGTGCGGGTTGACGATCTATCGTTTGGTCTCGATACGCGTGCAACAGTTTTTGAAAATGCATCTCGCTTCTTTGAACGCGGAAAGCGTATCAAGCAAAAACTGGCCGGCGTAAGAGTAGCGTTGAACGATTCACGCGCAAAGCTCGCAGAAGCTGAGGTCAAGATTCGCAAGACTGAATCTACCCAGAGCGTTACACCTGCCGAACAGACTGCCAAGCTTGCCAAGCTTAAGCTTGAGAAAAAGGAGTGGTTTGAGAAGTTCAGATGGTTTATGTCTTCTGAGGATTTTTTGGTCGTAGCCGGCAAGGACGCAGTCAGCAATGAGGTTCTGATTAAGAAATATACAGAACCAGATGACGTTGTTTTCCATGCTGATATCGTCGGTTCGCCTTTCGTTGTCATCAAAACGTGCAAGAAACCAGTTGACGATAAAGTTCTTCGTGAGGCGGCTGAGTTTGCTGCAGCGTTTTCTAGGGGTTGGCGAGAGGGCTTTGGAAGTATCGATGTCTACTGGGTTAAGCCTGAACAACTGAGCAAGAGCGGGCCATCAGGCGAATATGTGACGCATGGTGCATTTGCTGTGAGCGGGAAACGTGAATGGATACGAAATGTCCCGCTTAGAATAGCTGTGGGCATCGTAGTCAGCGATGTAGGAGAGATTGGATTTGTCGGTGGACCTGTTGACGCTGTTAAGGAACGTGCAAAGGCATGGGTTATCATTGTTCCTGGAGACCAGACTGGCAAGGAAATGTTCAGACATATCTTGCACGTCTTGGTTGCAAACATGGCGAGAGAACAGCAGAAGAACATTCTGGAGACCTCGATGGAGAGAATAAGAGTTTTCATTCCTTTTGGCAAGGGGAGAGTGCTGGAAAAGTAGTGCACTTTTGTACCAAGTTGCTAACTTGATTGAGACTGCGCCTAGTAACCAAGAGCCGCTAAGATTTCTCACTGGTTTGAATGCCCGATTAAGCCAGTATCAATTCAGCACCTGTATCATTGCTTCATAAACAATATCTAATTCGGCAAACCATTGTTAAACTTTGAGGATGTATGTCGAGTAGTACTATTCTCCAACAGAAAGACGTTCAGAAGACGAAATGCACAAAATGCGGAAGAAGAACTGCAACTAAAGAGGATCACCTATGCGACACTTGCCGTTTCGAGCAAACCCTAGACAACATATTCAAGAAAAGACAGGAATGAGCGACTCCACGGGCTGTCTTCGTTCGAAACATTCCGCTTAAGCAGCCAGTACTCTAGTAGGCGCCAAGCCTCTTTCTCAAGTTGTCCCTGATCATGTCAACGCTCGTCTGCTCTTCCTTCAACACCTGACTTTTCATGTCATCCTTTGTCTGTGCTTCATGAGCCGCAATTTCTTGGTTGTACTCATCAATGTCCCTGTTAGTCCGTTCTATCACCTGTTTAACCCAGTCAAGCTTGTCCTCAATGTCATTGACCGTGGTCACGAGCCTAAGCTTCTCACCCACAACAAACAGTTTCCTATCCCACAAGTGTCTGCCTGACTTCCACTCCCGCTCGAATATGTCTTGCCAAACATGATCAGGCACAGCCTCTAGCGGCAAATCAACAACAAAGGCGTTGGCAAAGTAACGATCCTTGCTTATGGCAACAGAATCAGCATCGATAGACTCTGAAAGCCTAACTTTCTTTGCCACTTCCTTCAAACACAACCACCAAAACGATACTCGCCGTCTAGAATTAAAAATTCTATGCAGAAAACAAAAATCACACAAACCCAAAACTCTGCCAGATCATCGTGGACGCATCTGGAAAACCCTAAATGCTTCAACCATCGAACTAGGCTTACTGGAAGTGCAGCCATGCCCCACAACGAAATACGAAAAGACTACCTACTCAACCGCTGGGTCGTCATAGCCACCGAACGCGCCCGAAGACCCACAGACTTCGCAAAAGACGAAAGAAAACAAGCCAAAACAAACACTTGCCCACTGTGCCCTGGCAACGAACACATGACACCACCCGCTGTGCTGGTCTATCTTGCAAACGGCAAAAAAATCAGAAAAACCAAAGACGAAAACGGCAAAATCCACAAGAACTGGCTGATCAGAGCAATTCCAAACCTTTACCCAGCATTCAGCCCACCAAGAAGCAAACTCGCTTACAGTCAAATCATGAAGACTAACGATTTTGGCCTCGCAATCGGGCATCATGAAGTCATAGTGGAATCACAAAACCATGATGAACACCCAGCGAATGCAAGAATACAACAGCTTGTGTACGTTATCAATGCGTATATAGATAGACTTCGAGAACTGTCTGCAAAACCCTACGTAAGATACGTTTCCATATTTCGTAACCACGGTTTAGAAGCCGGCGCCTCACTTTCGCACGCGCACAGCCAGGTAATCGCCACACCCATTGTGCCCAGAATCGTTCAAGAAGAAATTGACGCAAGCAAACAGTTCTGGACGCAACACAGAAAATGCGCATTCTGCGACGTTATAGAAAAAGAGCGTAGAGGACCCCGCTTCGTATTTGAAAACTCCGAGTTTCTTGCTTTCACTCCTTATGCAAGCGTTGACCCGATGGAGTTCTGGATAGCACCCAAGAAACATGAATCGACCTTACTCAACCTGACACAGGCTGAAGTGAAGTCTCTAGCAGAAACCATGAAAAAATGTCTCAACGGACTGAAGACATTGGTTAACGATCCACCCTACAACTTTGGCTTCCACCTAGCGATGAGCGAAAAGACTAGCAAATACTACCATTGGCACTTGGAAGTCTATCCTAAACTGTCGACATGGGCTGGATTCGAAAAGAGCACTGGTATGTACATTAACACGATTACGCCCGAGATCGCAGCAGATAGCCTACGCAATGTCTTTTCATGAGGTTTTATGTTTTGGCTTGATTTGCATGATGTCTTCAATGTAGGCTCTTAGCGGTTCAGCCAAACTCCATGCTTGAGCGACGCAGCCTCTGGGCAAGTGCGGTGGATCGCCGTCGAAGACTTCGCTGATTGCTCCTAGTCCTCCTTCTAGAATCTGCCTGCCAAAAAACTCTTCGAATAAATTCCTCAACATAGAATCATGCTCATACTCGCTTTTTTCCTTAACCCGCACAAACGCTGTTGCGAATGGTCCTAACAACCAGGGCCAAACTGTGCCATTATGATATGCCATGTCTCTGCTTCGCCTATCGCCAGAATAGACTCCTTGATACCTCGTGTCATTCTTCACAATCGTTCTTAAGCCAGCTGGCGTCAAAAGCTCATGCTGCACAAAGTCGACAATCATCTCATTCCTTAGACTATCGAGCATTGTGAAATCGAAAGAAACTGCCAAAATTTGGTTTGGCCGCAAAGAGTCATCTCGTCCCTTGTCGTTGATAACGTCGAACAGGCAATTCCTCTCCGGATTCCAGAATTTTTCAGCAAAGCTTTTCTTGGCTTTCTTGGCGAATGTGGCGTATCTCTCAGATTCACTCTTCCAATTAAACCTGTTTGCTAGCATTTCCATGGTTCTCAAAGCATTGTACCACAACGCTTGAACCTCAACAGCCTTTCCAGCTCTCGGCGTTACAGCTTTACCATCAACAGCCGCATCCATCCATGTCAATTGGCCACTGTGAGAAAGCAAACCGTCGCCATCCATGTGAATATCAAAAACGGTTCCTGTGACGTGACTGTCGATAATGGTTCTGAGTGTTTCCCACAGTCGTTCCTGAACAAGGTTGTAATCGCCTGTGTATTTCAGATATTGTAAAACCGCGTTCACAAACCACAAAGATGCATCGACCGAATTGTAAGCAGGCTTTGCTGGAAGGTCTGGAACATAGTTCGGGATCAAACCATCCTTGCAATACTTGCTGAATCCTAAGAAGACGTCTCTTGCATCCTGAAACCTTCCCGTCACAAGCATCAAGCCAGGCAGCGAAATGAACGTGTCTCTTCCCCAGCTTTCGAACCAATGATAGCCTGCAATCACCGCTCTTCGTCGAACATCAGACCATTTGACAATGAACTCATCGGTTGCCAAAACTAGAGTGTTGAGCCACTCACTCATCTGAACTCCTGAGTGTGTCTCTCTGAACTTGGTCAGATAATTGGCACGCCGTTCAACCTCGTTATCTAGCAACACGTTCATGTCATAGGAATTGGTGGGCATTTCAGCAATGATCCTTCGGGCAGTGTCCACATTCTCATCTGCAGCTACAACGACGGCGAAGTTTCCGTTCTTGTGAGCCTTCACCTCAAAGCTGAAGACTCCGCTTTGGTAGCAATCGTCTAAGCAGCTTTCGCCACGCGTAGCTTCTTCACGGTAAAGCATGCCTTCAATCCATTTTCCTTCAGCGAAATATCGGCCCCCGATCGTAGTCATCGATAATGCAGACTTTGGGAAATCAAACTTGACGCACACCTCTCTTTCCTGCTGGCTTTGAACAGGTTCTTGGGATGTCTTTCGCCTTTCAGTGATAGAATGGAAGTGTCTCCAATTCAAAAGAGGAAAAGCTCGAAACTTGATATCAAAGTCCGTTCGATTTAGAACCTTGTAAAGGATAATAACAGCATTCTTCTCATAAGGCATGAAGACTGTTCTCTGGACTTCAACGTTCTGTACATTGTACGTGAAAGCTGGAAAGGGTGAGACAGCAAACTTGGTTAGAAGGCCATAGCCCCTCGGTGAAACCCTGTCCTGAAACTCGTTCGTCCCAAGCAAATACGTATCGTTCCCAATGCTTACCTCTTCATCCACCTTCTCCAGACAGACTCTTCGATCACTCGGAGGATGAAAAGCTGCGACAAGCAAACCATGATATTTTCGTGTATTCAAACCAAGAACTGTCGACGACGCGTAACCACCTAAGCCATTTGTCACTAACCATTCTTTCTTGATTGCATCTTCAAAGCGCGAGAGAACCTCATGGTCAAGTCTTATGGCGGGCAAGTTCATCTAAGGCATCAGCTTTGCGATATTTCTTTCTCGCGGTTGCCCGAAAAACTTCGCCACTGGATTGCATTTGGTTCTGAACAGCAGAAGGTGAGGCTTCTTCAGTTTATATTCGGTCAAGGTTTCAGCGTAACCCATGCCTTTTGCAAAAACCAAATCAACAGAATTATAGACATCAAGAAACTCCGCAGAAACTTCCTTCAAAGCCAGACCGACAGAGTCTGTCCCGCTCGTCATTATCTTATCAGCAATCTTGCTGATTCCAGAAGCTTCTGCGTCCTCCAAAGTAGCATCATTCAACACGGGTCCACCCTTAACTCCCACGATAACTGTCAAGCCCATGTCCTTCAATTGCTCAACCAGCAACATGTCAAAGACAATCTCGCCTGCATTGTCCGCCAAATAAAGAACCGTGTGTGCCTTCTTTGCCAACTCGTAAGCACTGCCAACATCGTCTATCGCCAGGTACTTCAAAGCATCTCTGAAACTGCTTTTCAAACTCCCAAAAGTGAACTTGTGGCCAGGAATGTCAAACTCCATTATGTTACCAACTATGGCACAAAGGCAAGCTCTCTTAAACCTGTCCTGCTGAGCATAGCCTTCCTCTACATGTTTCCGTGCATATGGCAAGAGTTTCAGCGCCTTCTCATTGCTTATCCTCTTGCTTCTCTTGTACGGATCATCGCTGCCTGAAACCCTTCTGATAATCCTATCCCTCTTAGTGCCCAAATCCGCAGGCACAGCTGTCGGTCTGAACTCTCGGTTCAGAAGGCGGATGATCTCGCTCATAGCCCTGAACCGCAAAGCAGGATTCGGAGTGGCTTCCGTAGCCTCAGCTGCGGCCCTACTGAGAATACAGGCTGCACATTCAGCTTCAACTTTCAACTAGATCAGACCAGCTTAGCTTTTTGTGGCATCCGCAAACTCACGCATTATCGCATATGGGTCTTTCGCCTTCACTATTCCACTTGCAACCAACACGCCCTGAGTGCCAAGTCTCAACGCTGCAGCGACATCCTCGCCATGACTTATCCCTGCTCCACACAGAATCGTAACGCCTGTATTCACTTTCCTCACAAGCTTGACCGTGTCAGTGACGACTTCAGGCTTAGCCTTCGAAACCGGAATCCCCGTGCCTATCAGTTCAGGCGGCTCAATCGCGATAATATCCGGCTCAAGCGTTGCCACAGCCGCACTAGTAGTTGGGTTGTTAGCGCATACCACTGAAACCAAATCGTTCTCACGCACTATTCTGACTGCCTCATCAATCTCGGACAACTTGAGCCTCCTTTCCGAATGGTTAATCAGCGTTCCGATCGCCCCTGCTTCTTTAATGGATTCAACAAGCACGTGGCCAGTGCAGCCTCCGGGCTTGATTGGATCCACGTGTTGCGCAAGAACTGGAATCTTAACCATGTTTGCGATGGTTCCTATATCGGTGAATTGTGGAGCTACTCCAACGGATACGCCTGTTTCCTTGTTCACTTTTTCTGCGTTCTTGGCAAGCTCAGCCGCTCTTTTTCCAGTTGATTCGGTGTAGGTCTTGAAGTTGACAATAATCATCGGCACTGGCAGTTTTTTTGTCAAATGCTCTTCACCGATTACTAGCATAAACGTGGCTGCTAATATCGTTTTAGAACATAGTGAGGTTTTCTAAGGGCGACTTGCCAGTTCCAACGCGGGAGTTCCGAGAGCATTTTTTCCAGGCACGAAGACTGCTGCCGCAATGGTAGTTGTCCACAGTCCTGTTTTGTCTCCAGTTGCTGATTGAGTCACGTTAGCCGTTTTGATTATCATGCCAGTGGTCTTGAACAGCTGTTCTTTTTCGTGCCAGGCGATTTCTGGGTCAAATTGGATTCCCATAGTTGTGGCGAGCATTGTGGCGGCCAAGTCTTCAGCGTAGTCACCAGCTTTGTCGTCAGGTTGCCCGAAAGAATGGTGCTCCGAAAGATACCCGTAACTGTGCTTTCCTGATGGAATTGCCACTCCTATCGAAGAAGCTATTAGCCTGTGTGGTTCGTTGGTGGAGTTTCTCGCCAAGACGACGAAAGTTATCTGTCCAGGCCTTATGAACTTCAGACCTTGTTCTCTTGGGATGAGCTTGCATCCAGGTGGGACGATGCTTGAAACACTGACTATGTTGCAGTGTTGTATGCCTGCGTCTCTCAAGGCCAACTCGAAAGACTGTAGTTGCTCTTTGTGTTTACCGTTGCCCTTGGTCAAGAAGAAGTATTTTGGAATCATTTCGCAATACACTTACTAAGGTCCACTTATTAACATTGCGATTTTCGGTTCTGTTAACTTAGCGTCGGATGCTTCTAGCTGTTAACTATCGTCGGATGGCTCTGTTCACGATACTGTTAAGTTATTTGTGGTGACAAATTTGTGGTTGATAATATGCCACCAAGACCCTCTATTTGATGAGATCGTGTTATTTGTTGCAATTCGCCTTTTCCGAAATCCAGTTTTGGCATTTTGCCCATTTATATCCGAAACACCTTCTCCCATTAAGACATCATGATTTACCATCAAATTTCAAGTACGTTTATTTGTGGTTTTGGGGTCTGTAAAGGGCTTCTTCGGGGTTTGTGTATATGCGCAAGTGTTTTATTGGGCGGGGTTGAGTATGGTAGTTGGTCAATGGAATGCTCCAGTCACGCCAATCCCAAACATGCAATTTGGTTACTAACTACCTAATTGCATATAAGGAATTTTATTGGCACTTGCATAGAGTTGTATAAGGTTGGCAGGTTCTACCATGTTAACCATTGCCAAGCTGAACATCTATTTGATGATTGTTACTTCCTCAAACAACAAGGGAAACTTTGACAAGACAAAAAAGAGGTTCTGTGGCATCTTCGTTTGATTTGGGGTCCATGTGACAAATCGTTTGATATGATTGTCGTCGGATGGTCTTAACAAAAAAGGGAGTTTCTGTAAAGTCTTAGGTGATTCGATAGATAATTCCAGTGTGACTAAGTGTTATATCATGGAAACGCTAAACTCCTTCCTTCATGCAGATAGAGAGTCATTACGGAATGTCTGAACGCATTGATGATGTCGCTCAGAATCTGCGAGAATTAGATGAGGCGTTGCATAAGAACAAAAATGATTAGCCAACGTGCTTTCTCTGTTCAAACAGCGCGAGAATCAGGTCCAGCATTACGGAATCGTCCTGTTCCTTCCGTATCATGCGCAACTGTTCTTGAATTGTGCTATACATTGAGTCACCATCCTTTTCCCCTCTTAGCAAGCGAGTCTAACATAAAAGGGTTCTGACGAATCTTCGGGAGTTTTGAGAGAGTGATTCAGTCGGGGGCTAGTGGGTATTTTTCGTTTGTGAGTCTGGTTTGAGTTATCGGAAGAGACCGTCTAAGCCGTGGCTTGTCGTCAGAAAACAGGGACGAGTCCCTGTCAAAGTGGTTGCTGGAATGCATTTCCGCCTAAAGAAGCGAGCCCAAAAAGAAGCTGGCAAATTGAACAGGGCATACAGACCTAGAAAAGACATCAAGTTTGTCGTGCGAAAAGAAGGTTGGAGAAGAAAACGCTGGCATTCATGAGATTTTTTCGCCTAATGCATTAGGCTACAGAAAAAAAGGAAGAATTAGGTTGGTTTGAAGGTTGATTCTTTAGGCTTAGCTCGAAGCTGTTTTGGGACGTCCAATGCTCTAAGGACGTTATCTGACATTATTAGATATATTGGAGTTCCATCGGGACCATATTTCTTGAGTCTTTTGACACCTTTCAATATGAGTTTGACCTTCAATGTGGTCCCATCTGTGAGTTTGTATTCATTCCAATATTCCTTTGAATCACTCCAATCCAATTCTTCTCCTTCAGCTAGGTCTTGTTCTGAAAAGGGCATAGGTTGTGCCATCCATCATACCTCCTTTTGTCCTAGACAGGCTCATGCAGTAATTTAAAGTTGCCTTGAGACTATCGGTGTACGATTAGAGACTTTAGTGGCTTAAGCTATTTCGAGAGAGGGCTTGTTAACTAGAGGGGCTTCTCACACAAAACTGACGCTCTTAGCAGGTTATATTAATCGCTCAAAATCGTCTTTGAAGTCTTTTGATGATTTGATAACAAAATGCAATGTTCCTTTTTTCAGTTCACCTTTGAGCGGAACTACAAATGGTTGTACATTATCACTCGGTTTATCAACAACGATATGATCGCCTCTTCCCTTGCGAATCCTAAAACCCTTCCTTTGGAGTGCCTTCAGTGCATCTTGACCAGAAACCTTAGGAATTGGCGGACACCTCTTCACTATTTCTGCTGTAACATTTTGTCCTCATTAGCTACTTCTTTAAGAAGCTTGATAGCTTCCTCAATATCCGCGATTGCCTCTTCAGCGGTTTCTCCCTGCCCCACGGCACCAAGAAATTCTCTGGAAAATGCTACGAATCCGCCTTCTTCTTGCACCTCCAGATAGAAATCAGGGAAAGAGCTTTTGATGTCTCTTCCCGTAGTCAAAGACTGATCGGTCAAATTTGTTGTAGCTAAATTGGTTTTCAGCGTGTCCGATAATCGTCCGTCTGCGACCGACAGGCAAAGAGGTGAATCAGTTGTGAGAATGGAATCAGGGAAGATGCTCATTCAACGGAACCCCATTTTTAGTCTCATTCTTCGGGCTCAGACACCGCGACAGAAGTAATGTGTTGAACGTAATACTCATGCTGCCCCGTAACGGGATCGGTAATTTCAAGTCTGAAAATTCTGGTGGGTGATGTCTTCAGTTTTACCATTGTGCCGTCGTCAAGTTCATACGAGTTCCAATCTTCTTTGGCAATCTTGAAATTCATATCGGTTGCTTCGATCATTTTTCCATCAAGCATTTTGAGTTTCATTTCGGCAACTCCCCAAACACAATATCATGACAATTATGTACTTAGATATGTACACTAATACCAAATCACAATCAAGTTATTGAGATTTTCGGTTAAAGGTTCTGTAAACTCTCTATTTGGTTTGTAATGCTGTAAACTTTCGTTTGGTCGGTTGAATACTGTTAACTTATTAGGATGCTTTATTGACTTATTGATTTGAAGGTGAAACCAATGGCTAAGGAGACCAAAAATAAAAGAACAGTATGGTACGAAATTCGCACAACAGACGAACTAGAAGGAGTGACATTCCTTGCAGATAAGGTGACTGCAAGGGGCTCTTTCGTCGAGTTTAGACCTTTCAGATCTATCTCAAAAAGTGGTACAAAAATAGAAATGAAGGATATAGCACTGATATTTCCTGAAAGAGTTATCGTTGAAATAGTACAGAGGAAAACTTCGTCTATTATGACAGAGTGAATGGTGAAAGAGACTAAGAGTTGTCTTTGCTCGCATTTTGAATTAGCGTAAACCACTTGTTCTTTCCTTCTATTTTGATTCCGCAAGCCTCGCTAGGAGTCTTGCCCTCTAACCCTTCGTGCGGTCTAATGTAGTTGTGGAAAATCTGGTACCCCGTCAAGATTGGTGTTTCTTTAGTTTTGAGTCCACGCATCGTCTTTTCTCTGTCTCGGATCTCTCCGTTTAGGCGCTCCATTTTGTTGTTGTTCATGTTTCCTCGTAGCTTTATTGCGTTGACATGTTCCGTTCTCGGATAAGCGAGTGTCCGAAATTCCTTCTTGTAAGCATCGTGATAAGCTGGCAATCCATCAGTAATCAACGTCATACGTTTTCCGAAAGCGTCACATTCCTAGCTCTGATCCTAGCTCTCTAGGTAAGTCAAACGTAGAGGAACCCCTCGGCGATGCAGAGACTTGAATCGCAGTTTGCTGATTGTTCTAGGGAAAAAGATAAAGCACTTCCAGCATAATCTCTTGGGGATTGGCCAAGTGTCGCGTTATCAAAGCGTTTTCAAAGACGAAGCAAAACTCGACATCAACTACATTCCCCACAGGCTTCCACATCGAGACAAAGAACTGCGTCTGCTCATGGAATTCTTCAGTTTCATGCTGCAATTCCCTGAGAAAATGGCTCAAAGAGTATTGATAACTGGTGACATCGGTACGGGCAAGACGGCGCTTGCTCAGCGTTTCGGGGCAGAGATCACTCGCGAGGCTAACAGGCACAACATAAGCATCCGTTATGTTCACGTCAACTGTCGTGAATGCCGTGGCAGCCTTTTTCTCATCTTGCAGCACATCGTTTCAGACTTCCATCCAAATTTTCCCAGACGAGGCTATTCGGCTGAAGAACTCCTCAGAATCCTCATTCAAATGCTCGATGAGGAGAAGGTTTACGTTATTCTGACCCTTGACGAGTTTGACAGCTTAGTCGAAAGAGAAGGCTCTGATGCCGTTTACAAACTGACCCGAATGCAAGAAGGCAGACAGAACAGGCCACAAAGACTTTCGTTGATCTGCATCATGCGAAGTCTAGATTCAATCAGCCATCTTGACGCGAGTACACGAAGCACCCTGCAGTCCAACATAATCAACCTGAAAAAGTACTCAAAAGAACAGCTGACTGACATTCTCAACGACCGCGTCGCTGTGGCCTTCAAGCCTTCAACGGTGCCTGAAGATACCGTAGACTTAACCGCTGAACTCGCCTATTCTGAAAACGGAAATGCTCGGTTCGGAATTGAACTGCTCTGGCGAGCGGGCAAATACTCGGACGCTGAAGACTTGAGCTCTGTGACACCAGAATGTGTTAGGCATGCTTTTTCAAGCATCATCGCAACCGTGCGAAAAAGCGATCTAGCCTCTCTAAACTTCCATGCAAAACTCTTTCTCTTAGGTATGACCCGGCTTTTCAAGGAGAGTCAAAAAGCTAACGCCTCTCTAGTAGAAGCCGAGAAAGCCTATGCGATCGTATGCGAGGAGTTCAAAATAAGACCGAACAGTCACACGCAACTTTGGAAATACCTTCAAGACTTATCAACAATTGGCATATTGAAGACGGAAGTGTCAGGTACTGGTTCCCGTGGAAGATCAACACTTATTTATTTCCAAGTTTCAACTGATGAGTTGGGAAACGAGTTGAAAATGGTTTTAGAAAAAGAAGGAGAGTAGAAAGCTTATGGACGTTGAGGATGTTTTCTCTTCAAGGGCTCGCATGAAAATTCTGAAAATACTAGCACAGGTAGGCGAGCTTAACGGCTCTGAAATTGCCCGCAGACTTGGCACAAACTACGAAACAACAAGCAAACACCTGAAAGCTCTGGAGGATGAGAGTCTCATCCTACACAAAGTCTTTGGAAGAATACGCCTTTACAGACTGAACGAACACTCAGTGAAAGCCAAGGCTGTCCAGAACCTCTTGGAGGTTTGGGAGCGATTCCAATAAGAACAACCTTTCTGAATCATCGAGTTTATGGCGAGAGTAGTGGACGATAATTCCTGAATGAGGATTGATGAGAACAGCTTGACCCGCTTCTTGGGCTCGTCCAGATCAGATCCTTGACAGAAACAAAACAGAAGGGAGAAGACTTTTACTTTCAGAACCGAAGAACAAGCAGTGGAGTAATCAAGAATGACGATGGTTGACATTTCCGACAAACCCGAAGTCACCCGAGAAGCAACTGCCCAAGGATGCATCAAGCTCAAAACTGAAACTTTGCATTTGATCAAGGAAGGGAGAATAGCGAAGGGAGATCCATTGTACGCGGCGAAAATAGCTGGAATAATGGCTGCCAAAAGAACAAGCACTCTAATTCCACTTTGCCACCCTCTACCCATAACAAGAGTGGAAGTCAAAACCGAGATTCTGGGCGACTCAAGGGTGCAAGTGACCGCTACAGTCAAAACAAAGGCTCAAACAGGCGTCGAGATGGAGGCCTTAACTGCAACAGCTATCAGCCTCCTAACCATATGGGACATGGTCAAACAATACGAAAAAGATGCCAAAGGACAATATCCCTCGACAGCCATCGAAAGCATCCAAGTCGTGAAGAAGTTGAAAAAAGGTATCAACCAATGAGCGAGAGCACAAGAAGGCACAAGGTAGAAGCACCCGCGAAGCTGAGGTTTGCCATTTTAACATGTAGTACGTCGCGCTATCAGCAATTGAAAGAACATGTGCAAGTGAAGGATGCATCAGGTGATCTGATTGAATCCATGCTGAAAAACGCTGGACACGCAGTATCAATCAGAAAGATCCTCTCAGATGACAGAACCATGATTGAAGAAAGCGTAAGACACGTCTTAGATTCCCCAGACATCGACGCTGCCATATTCTGCGGTGGCACGGGCATAACCCCCACGGATGTGACCATTGAAGCAGTCACACCCCTTCTAGAGAAAACTCTTCCAGGATTTGGAGAGGCTTTCAGACGCTTCAGCTATGACCAGATAGGTTCCGCATCGATCTTGTCGCGTGCCATTGCCGGCGTTGCAAAAGGCAAAGCCCTTTTCTGCATTCCAGGCTCTCCTGACGCGGTTAGACTCTGTCTTGAAAGGCTTATATTAGCGGAAGCAGGTCACGTCGTTAAGCATGCACGGGAATAACGATGGTACTGGAAGACCCATGCGGCCGTCCGCTTCTTAACTTGCGCATAGCAGTCACGAGACATTGTAATCTGCGTTGCCAGTTTTGCCATATGGAAGGCGAAGAGAAACTCACAGTGATGTCTCCAGCAGAAATGATGGCATCTGAGATCATCCGGGTGGCGAAGGTTGCTGTTGGATTAGGCATTAGCAGGGTGAAACTGACTGGCGGCGAACCTTTAGTTCGCAAAGAAATCACCGAAATAGTGAATGGGATTGCGGCGATACCGCGCTTGACTGATCTTTCGATGACAACGAATGGAACGTTGCTTGCACCTTTCGCTAGGGAACTCCGAGCAAGTGGCCTAGAACGTGTGAACATCAGTCTCCCGACATTGAACGCCGAGACATACAGCAAGTTGACTGGTGGCAAAGTTGAGGATGCTTTGAAGGGTGTAAAAGCAGCAGTTGCAACAGGGTTCCATCCAGTCAAGCTTAATATGCTCATCTTGAGATGCGTTAATGATTATGATTTTCAAGAAATGCTTGATTTTGCAAGGGAAACCAGAACAATCTTGCAGGTAATAGAGCTTGAGCCAATAAACATCAACGATGAATACTACATAGCCAATCACAAGTCGCTCGAAGAATACGAGAACACGCTTAAGCAAAAAGCATCGAAAACTGAGGTCAGACAGTACATGCAGAACCGCCGAATCTACCATCTGCCAGACGTGAGAGTCGAAGTCATACACCCAACCGAAAATACCGAGTTCTGCACGCACTGTACGCGCCTAAGAGTAACGAGCGATGGAAAACTTAAACCGTGCTTGATGAGAAACGACAACCTCGTTGACATCATAACACCAATGAGAAAAGGGGCTACAGACCAGGAACTGGCAAGGCTCTTCAAGTTGGCAAACGAGAAGAGACAACCCTACAACGCCTCATAAGCAATGGGAGCAATGTAAAATGAAGATAGTGACTTATCGAGAATTAGAATCAAAGGATTCGCTTCTGCCACTCTTGGATCATGCCTTCCGCTGGCCTTTTAACCAAAGGTCGTTTGACCAAATTGCCAGAGTTGACCCAAGACTGAAGAATGGGCCAATGGGCTTCTGCGCGGTTGAAGACAATCGCGTAGTCGGCTACGTGGGTGTGATGGACCTAGCCACTCGCACCTTAGATGGAACCATCGAATATGCTGGTGGATTGTACGGTGTGGCAACCCTCCCAAGCCATGTCAGGAAAGGTATTTCTACGACGCTGATAGACAGGGCGCATCAGCATTTTGAAGGAAAGAACTATCGCTTTTCCATTTTGGGCACGAGTCGGACGCTCGTTGCACACTCGCTTTATGAGAAACTGGGTTACGCGGATCTGCTGGAGATTCCAAGCGCCTACAAGATCATAAGGGTAAAGGGTGCTGTTTCTGCGCAGAAGAGGGAAGCTGCAAAAATCGACTTAGGAAGAATCCTGAACATCTACATTGATCACGTGAAGGAAAAAACGGGTCTTACAGTTCGAACCAAGGCTCATATGAGAATGCTCAAGAAAGCTGAGGGGTTGAAAGCCAAAGAATGCATAGTCGATGAAGAGGGATATGTTCTTTTCAAGCACATTCAAGATGCGTGGGTTAGTGGAGTTTGGGTTAGGGAACTCGTGGCGCTAAACACGGAAGAAATGAGCAGTCTTCTAGATTTCGTCGAAGGAAAAGCAAAAGACCTAGTCTGTGATAGGGCGGTTTTGGACAGCAGGTTGCTTCAAGTGTACAGGTCCAGAGGCTATATGATTCAGAATAGAAGCCATTCGGTAATGATGGTTAAACCCTTAAGACATGATAGGTCTTTCAGCCAAATATATGGAGACAAGTTCTACCTAGCTGGTTTAGACTTCTTCTAAGCAGTTGGATTTAGAGGTCTACGATCTTAACTTCAAATCGACTCGTATCAAACAATGCAAGGGTTGACTTGCCGCTTAAATAACCACAGACTTCGCCCGGGTTCAAGACCAGCGTTTTGCCCTTTTTGTAGGTTTCAGCGTTGTGCGTGTGGCCATGAATTATGAGGTCAAAGCTTTCGCCTTCCACAAGCGAGTTCAGAAGTTCTTTGTCACTTCCATGCAGCAAAGCAATTTTCAACTCGCCAGCGGCTATCTCTGCGAAGCTTCCACGGATTTCTAAACGCTCGTTTTCGCTGAACCTTTTCTTCAGAAGCTCATGGTCACCGTCATTGTTGCCGAAAACTCCGATGAGCCTTGCCCTTAATTCCTTGAATAACGGTATGACAAAAGGCGAAACATAGTCCCCAGCATGAAGAGCAAGCTCGATGTTTGCCTCGTTCAGTCTCCTTATGGCTTTTTCAACCATCGGCAGATTATCATGCGTGTCCGCCATTATGCCTACAAGCAAAGGCACCACCGCTCTTACCGAATCTCTCACCTCCAACAGATAAATCCTTTGAGAGTTCAGTTGACGCATCAGAGTCCGCGTTAGACAATATTCCAGTAATCGGAATACTTGGATGTGCGAAACACGGCTTAAACACTCTATGGTGTCTTCAATTATAGAGAACAGTTCTAAAAGAGGAATCTAGAAGATGAATCCATGGGGTTCTAACCCATCTTCAAAAAGAAGAGACAAGATGTACATTATTGCAGAGATTCTGGAGATAGCCAGAGATGGAACATTGAAGACACAGATAATGTACAGAGCTAATCTTAGTTTCACGCAGCTCAACGAATATCTCACGTTCATGCTAAGAATTGGTCTGCTTGAAAAGGCATACGTCAATGCCAAGGACGGGTACAAGGCCAGTGAGAAGGGATTGGATTTTCTGCATAGATATCATGAAATAAACGAGCTTCTTGAACCTGATGGCAACAACAACAGCAGAAACCATGTTAAGATACCTCCGCAGCATTTGCTTAAGAAAATCTAGAGCCGTTCTAAACTGAAAAGGGAACTGTCTCGTACGAACATTGATTATGCTTGAAATGACTCAAGCGATATTCTGTCTTTTCTTATCGCTTTCTTTTAGATAGATTCTAAGTTTCTCTTTGAGCATAGGAAACTCTTCTAGCATCGACACTATAACCTGCCATCGAATTTCTTCATTCCCTTTGTCGATGCCCATGTCTCTGAGCCACATTCATATTGTATAGTAATACGCAATATAAACTTTTATTCCGAAAACCGACTGACCCAAGAACAAGTAAACAAACCAGAAAGTTCGGCGAATGAAAAGGCGTAGAATCAGAGATTGTCTGCCGAGAAAACCGTTTTATGTTTGCCAGAGCATTACGTTCAGGGTTGCAGATATGCGGGTTAAAGCTGTACTTTTTGACTTGTTCGATACGTTGCTGATGATTGGAAGCGATGAAGTCTACTATGAGCCTTCATTGAGGAAGATGTACGAGTTCTTGAAGAAGAAAGGCGTCAAAGCTTCTTTTGAAGATTTCAGCCGCGTATATTTCGAGGTTCGTGACAGCATTTATTCCGAGACTCGCAAAACCTTGGATGAACCTCATTTCAACGTTCGGATTATGCAAACACTGCAGAAGCTTGGCTACGATTTCGATGTGTCTGACCCAGTTGTGGTCGGGGCAACCACGGCTTTTGCAGATGAATTCATGAGCTATGTAAGCGTGGACGGCGATGCCGTGAGCGTCTTGCGAGCACTCAAGAAGAAATACAAGCTTGGGTTGATCTCGAATTTCGGTATTCCTGAATGCGGTCGGAAACTATTGGACAACTTTGGCTTGCGAAAGTTCTTTGATATAGTCATAATTAGTGCTGAAGTTAATCAGCGTAAGCCTAATCCCGAGATTTTCAAGAAAGCCTTACACGACTTGAACGTCTACGCTTCCGAGGCAGTGTTCGTAGGTGACATGCCAGAGTTGGATGTTAAGGGACCGAAAAGCGTAGGGATCAAGGCTATTCTGATGGAACGGAAACCTACAGAAACCGAAGCCAGCGTTAAGCCAGACCGAGTCATAAAGAACCTCACTGAACTCCTGACGATTCTGGAAGATGATGACGCATAATAACGTATATTAAAGCGGGGAAGAAATGTTTATATTGGCTAAGATGCCTTCTGATCCGTTTTGGCGAATGATAGCCAAGCCCGCAATTTTACGGCGGCGGCTCAACCCTGACTATGAAGGCGCACAGTCGCCCCAAAGAATGAAGATGGTTGGCCTCCAGTTGCGGGGACAGGTATGTGGACCTGACATGCTAACGCGTTAGGTCTGAATTGGGCTTTGGCGTATATAGTGGTTGTTTCCCTCCAAATCCAGTCGACTTTGCGGACGTACAAACATAAATAATCAAAACAGTCTGGTGTGTGGTCAACTCCGGTTGATCCTGCCGGACCCTACCGCTATCGGGATGGGATTAAGACATGTTAGTCGTGCGCTTCCTAGCCATGATGGAGGCGCGGCGCACAGCTCAGTATCACGTGGCTAACCTAACCTTAGGACGGGGGCACCCCCGGGAAACTGGGGCTAATTTCCGATAGGTGAAGATTCCTGGAATGGATTTTTGCCTAAAGGGCACTTGGGTCATGCTTCCAGGTGTTGCCTAAGGATGGGGCCGCGGCCGATCAGGTTGTTGGTGAGGTAATGGCCCACCAAGCCTTTTACCGGTGCGGGCCGTGGGAGCGGGAGCCCGGAGATGGGCACTGAGACAAGGGCCCAGGCCCTACGGGGCGCAGCAGTCGCGAAAATTTCGCAATACACGAAAGTGTGACGGAGCTATCCCGAGTGCCATCCGCTGAGGATGGCTTTTCTCTAGTATAGATAGCTGGGGGAATAAGGAGAGGGCAAGTCTGGTGTCAGCCGCCGCGGTAATACCAGCTCTCCGAGTGGTGGGGATGATTATTGGGCCTAAAGCATCCGTAGCCGGCTGAGTAAGTCCCCTGTTAAATCCAGCGATTCAATCGCTGGCCTGCGGGGGATACTGCTTGGCTAGGGGGCGAGAGAGGCCGTCGGTATTCCCGGGGTAGGGGTGAAATCCTATAATCCCGGGAGGACCACCAGTGGCGAAGGCTGTCGGCTAGAACGCGCTCGACGGTGAGGGATGAAAGCTGGGGGAGCGAACCGGATTAGATACCCGGGTAGTCCCAGCTGTAAACGATGCAGGCTAGGTGTTAGGGCGGCCACGTGCCGCTCTAGTGCCGCAGGGAAGCTGTTAAGCCTGCCGCCTGGGGAGTACGGCCGCAAGGCTGAAACTTAAAGGAATTGGCGGGGGAGCACCACAAGGGGTGAAGCTTGCGGTTTAATTGGAGTCAACGCCGGAAATCTCACCGGGGGCGACAGCAGGATGAAAGCCAGATTAAAGGTCTTGCCAGACGAGCTGAGAGGAGGTGCATGGCCGTCGCCAGTTCGTGCCGTGAGGTGTCCTGTTAAGTCAGGCAACGATCGAGACCCGCATCCCCCGTTGCTACTAGCCTTGTGCTGGGCACACTGGGGAGACCGCCGTCGATAAGACGGAGGAAGGAGCGGGCCACGGCAGGTCAGTATGCCCCGAATCTCCCGGGCCACACGCGAGCTGCAATGGTAGGTACAATGGGTTCCGACCTCGAAAGGGGGAGGCAATCTCGAAAACCTGCCGTAGTTGGGATCGAGGGCTGTAACTCGCCCTCGTGAACATGGAATCCCTAGTAATCGCGTGTCATTATCGCGCGGTGAATACGTCCCTGCTCCTTGCACACACCGCCCGTCGTTCCACCCGAGCGACTTTTGGGTGAGGCGTGGTCTTCCTTGGCTGCGTCGAATCCAAGTTTCGTAAGGGGGGAAAAGTCGTAACAAGGTGGCCGTAGGGGAACCTGCGGCCGGATCACCTCCTAAGAAAGCTGCATTGTCGGCTGGAGGAGAATGCAAGGAACAATCATCAGAAACGCCAGAGCCCAATTCAATAATCATACAATACAGTGTTTTGCTTTGGAAATGCCTTGGATTCCCCGCATCAAACACGCAACGTTATGTGTTCTCAGTATTATAGCAGTTATGCGAGTTTGCCTCTTCCTCCTCGCAGCTTTTGATTAACTACTAGCAATACCAGTGTTGAAATTCACGTGCAGATCCTTTCTAGCAAAAAAGTATATGCGTTGGGTCTAGAAGCATCTAGATTCTACGGAGAAACTATATCTGAACACAAGTTTGTAGTGTGTTATTCAGTGGCTTAGGAAGATGAAGGAATGAAATTGAATAAGCAAGAAAAAGGAGGAAAAGAGTCTTCTAAACCGGATGAGCTGGTTGTGTTGTAGACGAGTGGAGACAGAGAAGTAGCGTTGAAAATGGCGTTCATGTATGCGTTTAATTCGAAGCGTTTCAAGTGGGGGTGGAAAAACGTTACGTTGGTCGTGTGGGGGTCTTCTTCCAAGCTTCTTGCTGAGGATAAGGAATTGCAGGAATATCTTTCGAGATTGAAAGAGGCTGGAGTGAAACTGCTGGCATGTAAGAAATGCTCAGACATGTACGGAGTTTCTGACGCCTTGAGACGACTTGGCCTAGAGGTCAAGTATATGGGTAAACCGCTGACTGATTACCTGAGAAACGACAACCATAGAGTAATCACTATCTAAATCCCGCTTCGAGTAGGATTGCGACATACAACTCAACAGTCAAACCTGAAAGACTAGAATCTAGTAGATAATACTATCATGACAATATCATAGTTTTTGGTTTGGGGGTAAAGTTTTATCCCAAACCAGATTGCGGAAAAGTTATAGCTGAACCTACATTATTAGCAACTTCTGTAACAAGGTAGACTAGGTGCCTGATGTGACACATGTGAGGTTGCATACTTTCACAGGCAGTCATCATGAAGTAGGC
>CAVTAO010000004.1:0-44229 GCA_963732715.1 Candidatus Bathyarchaeota archaeon
AGCCATGTCCGCAATTGAAAGAATGTTCGATGTAATAGACACAAAAGTCGAGGTCTTGGACGCGCCGCCTGAAAGGAGCATTGCGTTATGATAGAAGAAGTCAAGTTTGAAAACGTGAATTTCGCGTATGATATAGATGTCCCAGTTTTGAAGAATATCAGCTTCACCCTAAAACGGAACATGAAACTCGCGATTGTTGGCCAGACAGGCGCAGGAAAGAGCACAATAATCAATCTCCTCGCCAGATTCTACGATCCAGACAATGGCAGAATACTCATCAATGGGCACGACATAAGAGACATTCCGCTTGCCTCTTTGAGAGGCCACATGAGCACGGTACTACAAGACTCATTTCTCTTTTCAGTTTCAATAAAGGAAAACATAAGGTTCGGGAAACTTGAAGCATTAGACCAAGAAGTCGTAGATGCAGCAAAATCCATCGGTGCTCACGATTTCATAATGAAGCTTCCCAACGATTACGACTACATCATACAGGAAGGATCTTCAAACATATCAACAGGGCAAAGACAGCTCATAAGCTTCGCCAGAACTCTGATCGCAAATCCTGAAATCCTAGTGCTGGACGAGGCAACATCCTCAGTTGACGCCTACACCGAACTGGTGATACAGAGGGCCCTGAAGAAACTGATGCACAACAGAATGACGATAATAATTGCCCATCGACTTTCAACCATCAGGCTTTGCGATGAAATCCTGACGATCGACCAAGGATCAATAGTGGAAAGAGGCACGCATAAACAGCTAATGCACAAGAAAGGATTATACAGCTCATTCTATAAGCTGCAATTCAAAGAAGAAACAGGTTCAGAAGCATAGCGCAAGTGCCTGAAACAACTCCCGTTAACGCATAAAAGCTTACCACTAAACACACGTTGGACTGAAGCGTTGGTTGTGACACCTTAGAGATAGAAACCAGCTGCATGAGAGAGTTAAAGAAAGTGGATACGTGCACATTTAAATAAAGGCGCAAAAACCATACTGAACCAAATGAAAAAGGTCAAAGCGTTAGCACTCTTGTCTGGCGGTCTGGACAGCACACTAGCCGTAAAGCTGGTCCTAGACCAAGGCATAGATGTTGAGGCAATAAATTTCGTGACGCCTTTTTGCCTCTGCGGGAAAGGCGGATGCGGCGCTGCGGAAGCGGCAAAAAGGTTCAACATACCTTTGAGAGTCATGAGCGTCGGCGAAGACTATTTGAAGATCATAAGAAAGCCAAAATTCGGATATGGGAAGAACCTGAACCCGTGCATTGACTGCAGAATTTTCATGCTGAAAAAAGCCAAAAAATACGCGAAAGAAACAGGAGCTGCATTCATTCTCACGGGGGAAGTCCTAGATCAAAGGCCTATGTCTCAGCACAGGAAAACCCTGGATCTGATAGAAGAGAAAGCGGGTCTAAGAGGAAAGATCCTGAGACCCTTGTCCGCAAGACTATTGCAAGAGACCGAAGAAGAAAAGAAAGGACTGGTGAACAGAGAAAAACTCTGGAACATTGAAGGAAGGTCCAGAAAGAAACAGATCGAGCTCGCTGGAAAATTCGGGATACAGGACTATCCGTGCCCAGCTGGAGGCTGCCTGCTAACGTACAGAGAATTTGCTGACAAGATGAGAGATCTGTTCAAGCATAAGAAGAGCGTTTCATTCAAAGATGTTGCTTTGTTGAAGGTTGGAAGGCACTTCAGGTTTGGGAAAAACAAGATAATAGTTGGCAGAAATGAAGAAGAAAACAAGGCTCTGCTCCGAATGAAAGAAGCAGGAGACTACTGCTTTGAAGCTCAAGGCTGTGGAAGCCCGATCACGTTGCTCCAAGGACCTAAGACGAAAAAAGCAATCGAAGAAGCTGCCCGTTTGACAGCTTACCATTCAGATCAAAAGACAGGATTAGTACAAGTAAGACTTGGCAAGAAAAATGAAGTCCGATTGTTAACAGTGTCCGTGCCGAGCAAAAATGAAGTGGACCAATTGAGAATTATGCGATAAGTTAGCGCACAAAACTGGGCGGACTTTCGTGAATGGCTGACGTGATGGAACTGCTAGAAGCACTATAGGTTGTTAAGAACGTGCACTGTACATTAGGATGCCTTTTCTGAGAGGTTTCTGTTTTCCAGTTTGCAAACCGACTTTTTCAACATCCCAGCAGGGACTATGTCGTGTCTGCGGCGCGTGGTACCGTTTTTGCTGGTAATTTGGAATAGGTGCGCGCGTTTAAATCAAGAATTATCTCCGCTAGAGACTCTGCAGCAGACTCAATCATCCACTCATCTTCCATGGAATACTTGGGAACATTGAACATTATCCTCAAGTCTTGATTGTCAAATGCAATTATGAGCATACAATCGTGATTCACAATTCAAGGCTTCATAGCGTGCGGCAACAGTTTGTGAATGTGGCATATGTTTGATTCGTACTAATCGTGCATTCATAATTGTTTTATCAGGGGGGGCACTTCTGAGGTAAACCGTCGGCGTTTCACGAAACTGCATGCAGAGGAGTGAATTGGATGAATCAGAGTACTGTAGAATCTTCTCCAGAAGTGGTTGTTGATTTGAATGAGAAGAAGCCGATACGTGTTTTGCACGTTGATGATGAGCTTTGCTTGTTGAAGATAGCTAGACAATGTCTGGAGATGGAAGGTCGATTCCAGGTGGACACTGTGTCTTCTGTTAAAGAAGCCATGGAAAAGATGAGTAATGGATCTTATGACGCTGTCATTTCCGACTATCAGATGCCCGAGAAAGATGGATTAGAGTTTCTGAAGGAGCTGAGGCAGAACGGAAATGACATTCCATTCATAGTATTCACGGGTAAGGGTCGAGAGGAAATGGTTATTAAAGCCTTGAATCTGGGGGCTGATTACTATGTCAACAAGAATGGCGATCCAGAAGCTGTATACTGCGAATTATCACATTGCCTACGTTCTGCTGTAGAAAAACATAGGGCTGAGATCAAGGTTACAGAAACGATCCATAAGCTTCAGGTGATATATCAGAATGCTGTCGAAGGAATCTCCTTCGTAGACTCAGAAGAGAACTTCGTTTTTGTGAACAAAGCGTTTGCTGATATTCTAGGCTGCAAAGAAGACCAACTTGTCGGCATGAATCTGCGTAGATTCGTAGACGAAGAAGGCTGGGCAAGAATAAGAACTGAGACAGAAAAGCGCCTGAAAGGAAAGGCGAGTCGCTATGAGCTGGTATTTCGCAGAACTGATGGTACCACACGGAATGTTCAGATCTCTGGTTCACCCTTGTTTGATTCTGATGGAGGCTTTGCTGGTACAGTAGGCATAGTCCTGGACGTCACTGCCAGCAAAAACGCAGAAGAAACTGCGAAAGAGTCTGAGGAAAAGTGGCATTCACTGTTTGAAATGGCTCCTGATGGCATGGCGACTACAGACATGAAGGGGGTTATCACGTCAGTCAACAGCGCTTTTCTAAGGCTGACAGGCTACAAAAGGGAAGATATCGTTGGCAAGCGTTTCACAAAACTACAGACTATCAAACCCAAAGACATTCCGAAATACCTGAAGCTTATGATTTCTGCATTGAGAGGAAAACTGCCTGAACCATTCGAATATTCCTACGTCCGGAAAGATGGAACTATTGGCTGGGGAGAAGCGCATGTTGGATCTTTGAAGAAAAACAGCAAGACTATAGGTTACCAGATGATCTTCAGAGAGATCACAGAACGCAAGAACGCTGAAGAATCCCTAAGAACTTGTGCCCAAAGATATGAAAAACTGTTCGAGTCGAGTAGGATAGGCGTGGTAATTTCTGGTCCTGATGGTAAAGTGTCTTCTGCGAATCCGGCTGCAGCAAGGATGCTAGGGTACTCTGGTCCAAAGGAACTTGTGAGCTTGGCATTTCTCGAATCATGCGTTGACCAGAACCAGAGAAAGATTCTGCTTAAGCAATTAATGGGGAAAGGCTATGTTCAAGGATTCAAGGCATTCTTGAAACGAAAGGACGACTCTCAAGTCTGCATTGAAGCCAACATAACGCTCTACAAGGATACCAAAGGAAACGTTTTGAGAACAGAAAACGTGTTCACGGAAATCTCAGAGCATGAAAAGGCTGAGGAAGAGCTGAGGGAATCTGAGGAAAGGTTTAGGGGCTTGTTTGAAAGCATACAAGATCCTGTGGGCATCTTCGTTGGAAGAGAAGGTCGTCTCATAGATTACAACGCAGCGTTCAAGAGATCATCCGGATACACTGATGAAGAACTGAAAGGCAAAGTGTTCTTGGATTTTGTCCACCCTGACGACCACGCCTTGGTTCTAGAAAAATACCAAACAGAATACTCAGAAGAAGAATTTCCCCTCGTATACGAGATAAGAGGAATGAACAAGAAAGGAGAATCTCTTCCGCTTGAGATCAGCGTCAGCCCTTACGAAAAGGAAGGCCGGGTTATCGGTATAGAAGTCATACACAGGGACATCACAGAAAGGAAACGGTATGAACGAAGCCTTTCAGCGTTGAACGCCTACGGTGGGGACCTAAACATGGCGGAAAGCATGGAAGAAATATATCGGTTGACATTGGACGCTATGCAAAAGGTACTGGGATTTGAGTATGCAGATTTCTTCATGATTGACAAAAGCATGCTTTGCATAGTAGATCAACGTGGATATCCAGAACCTTTTCCACTTGAGTTGTCGTTGGATGGCAGCAAGAAGGGCATAACTACTAAGGTGGCAAAGACTGGCAACTCCGTTATAGTTCGAGATGTAAGAGAGAATACAGACTTCGTCGAAGGACTCCCTGGCATACTTTCCGAACTCGCCGTACCAATCAAAGTTGGGCAAAAAACCCTTGGAGTACTAAACGTAGAAAGCAAGGAATTGAATGCTTTTAACGAGAAAGATCAGGAACTACTTGAAATCCTAGCGTCACATGCCGTCACCGCAATAAGCAACTTGGATCGTGCTAGGGAGTTGGAGGCGTACGCGCGGGAGATTCGAGAGAGCCAACAGATGTTTGAACGACTTTTCACAGATAATCCAGAGGCGGTAGTGCACACGGATTCGAGCTTTCACATTTTGAATGTTAACCCCCGCTTCTCGAAGTTTTTCGGCTACTCTTTGGATGAGGTCAAAGGCAAACACATCAACGACATCGTAGTGCCAAAGGAGAAGATTCGAGAAGCCGTCGCATTCGATGAAAAGGCCAGCAAAGGAGAGACGTATCACGAGGACACTGTTAGAAAGAGAAAAGACGGAAGCCTAGTCCCAGTTGCCCTTTCCGCCGCTCCCATAATCGTCGAAAACCAAGTAATAGGCCACATAGCAGCGTACAAGGACATTTCTCAGCTGAAGAAAGCTGAAGACGATTTGAAAGAGAGCCTACACAAGTTGGACACTATGAATGAGAAGTTGCGCGTAGTCGGCGGATTGACCAGACACGACGTTCGAAACAAGCTGTCTACGATAACAGGCAATGCTTACCTGTTGAAGAAGCAATTGGCTGGAAATAGCGAAGCTCTTGATAAGCTTGGAGATATGGAAAAAGCGGTTCAGCAAACAGTGAAGATTTTTGATTTCGCAAAAGCATACGAAATGCTTGGGGCTGAAGAGTTGGTGTACAATGACGTTGAGAAAACTGTCAATGAAGCAATCTCACTCTTCGCAAGCCGAAATAACGTTAAAGTGATTAACGATTGCCATGGATTGACTATCTTGGCAGACTCACTACTGAGGCAGTTATTTTATAATCTGATTGACAACTCGCTGAAATACGGCCAGAAGACCGCTAGAATAAGAGTTTACTATAAAAAGACAGGTCAAGATTCGCTCAAGCTTGTGTATGAAGATGATGGTATCGGGATACCTGTTGCTGAAAAGCCCAAGCTCTTCAAGGAAGGATACAGCACAGGTGGAAGCACCGGCTACGGATTATACTTGATAGGGAAAATGATGGAAGTCTACGGCTGGAAGATACAGGAAACAGGCACACCAGGCAAAGGAGCACAATTCACGATAACAATACCTAAGACAAATCAGACCCGAGAAGAAAACTACCGACTTCAGGGCGCGTGAGAAAGCGGAGGCGTAGTGATTGAGTGAAAAAATCCTGGTTGTTGACGACGACACTGATGTGAGAAAGACCCTTTCGACGATCCTATCCCAGGAAGGATACTTCGTTGAAACTGTGGAAAATGGCAAGCAAGCGGCTAAAGCCTGTGAGAAATCGAGTTTTGACGTAGCCTTGATTGACATTAGGCTACCTGACATGGAGGGAACTGAGCTCCTCAACTGGCTGAAGGAAAAGCAACCCCATATGGTCAAGATAGTCATTACCGGCTTTCCAACTTTGGAGAGTGCCATGAAGACGGTTAACGAGGGTGCCGATGGATATATTTTGAAACCTCTCGACGTGCAAAAATTGTTGGAGATGATCCGAAAGAACCTGGACAAGAAGACTGCTGAACACGTTCGCAATTGGATGGAATTTGATCATGATAACGCAAGGGAATCTCGCTTTAATCAAGATAATTATAAACGGAAATCTCTCTGGGGAGGAACACAATAAGCCGAAAAGAACAGACAAACAATCCAACAAGCCAAAGAAGCCAGGCGTTGCACGTAGCACGCGTTACCAAAAGCGTGGTTGTTGTGCTTCACTTTGTTTTCCACTTCGCGAAAATCGTTACTACGAAGACTACGATTCCTGAAAAAACCACGAACGGTCCGGTTGGCGAGTTCAAGTAGCTTGAGAAAAGAACTCCAGAACAGGCACTTACTGCCCCGAAAGAAGCGCTCAGCACTGCGTACTTGAACAGGTCTGAACTGACGTTCTTCGCAGCCGCTGCCGGAACGATTACCAAGAAGCCTACTAGGAGAGTTCCTACAATCTTGATTCCTATTGCTACGACAAGGGACACTAGCAGAAGATAAACCAGGTTCGTTTTGCTAACATCTATGCCTTTTGAGATTGCCAGTTCTTCTGAGATCATGCCAAGTACGAGTTTCTTGTAGATCAGCTTAGTCAAGATCACTGCTATTACAGAGATGACTACCGCTGTAGCAGTCTCTAGAATTGTTACCTTTGTTATGTCTCCAAACAGTGCTTCAAGTAGTTCAGTTTGCGGAATTATCAGTATGCCGACTGCTAGAGCAAGGGTGAACATTGCACCAACGATCGTTTCATAGGATAGCTTAGTGACTCTACCTAGATACCAGATGATGACGGCTGATGTGAATAGGAAGGCAAAAGCTCCTAGGAACCATGGGAAGTTGAATAGTATTCCCAATGCGAGTCCTGGCAGAGCCACATGTGAGAGGGCATCGCCGACGAGCGCCATTTTTTCAAGGACCATTAGGGAGCCCAAATAGCCTGCTGAAATGCCCACAAAGATCCCGGTCAATAGGCTAAGAATCAAGGCTTCCGTCATAGAGGGTCACGTTTTTTCGTCGGGTGTTCCCGCGCACACTGTTTCGCCGTAGATTATTCTCTGTATTGACGGGTTCATTATTTCTTTTGATTCACCAAAGAACGTAACGCATCTGTTCAGTGCCAGCAAGTAGTCTGAGTATTCCCTGACTATGTGCACATCATGTGTAATTAGTAGAATCGTAATGTTGTTTTTCTTCTTCAGCTCGTTGAGTGTAATGAATATGGGTTCTTCGCTGTCATGATCAACGCCAGTTGTCGGCTCATCAAACAGCAAAACGCTAGGGTTATCCGCTAGAGCCCACGCGATCAACACTCTCCGAAGTTGCCCCCCGGACAGTACGCCGAGCGTTTTGTCTGCCACATTCTTATTGCTAAGTCTCACGGGACTGAGAGAACTCTCCACATTCACATTATCTTTGAACGACAAAAAATCTTTCACAGAGATGGGAATATCATCTACCGCAATGTTCTGTGGAACATAGCCTATCTTCACTTTTTCTGCCCATTCGACTTTACCACTATACGGCACTAGGTTCAACAGGACTTTGAAAAGCATCGTCTTTCCCGCAGCGTTTGGCCCGACAATTGCCAAGGTGGTTCCTCTCTTAAGCTTGAAACTCACGTTGTCCAGAATTGTCTGATTCTGAAGCTTCAAGCTTAGATTGGACACAGTCAAAACGTAATCATCATCATTTCCCATAGTTCACGTGCACATCCCATCCTTGATTCCTCTATCAATATAGGCTTTGCTGAGAGGTAGATAATCCGCCAAGAGGTTCGAGTAGGATAAGGGTTTCATTCAAACGAGTGGCATGTTGGTGATAACACGAACAAAAGATGGAAACTTCTCGCAAAAGCCCCTTCCTTTTCTGTTTTCTGAGACACTGTTCACCTTATTCAGGCTTCCAAGGCAAGGACGGGAAGACGAGGGTAATCGCCATGGGGCTTGATGTGACAGAAAAGAAAAACAGGAAAAACAGGGACCATATGCCCAGTATGCTTGCGGAAAAGAAGGATCTTCCCCCCCCCGCAAAATTGGCCCACATGCTTCAAAAGTAACGGCAGAAGTAATGTTGCATAGTAATAGCGCGGCTGTAGGAATAAGGTCTTTCTGCATGAGAGGGCTCCGAGAACATTGCCAAATACAACAACCTTGACTGCAACATTGTTTGCAGCGTTGCTTTTGCTGCCGTCAAAAAGTCGTCGAGACCACTCGCGCCTTAAGGCCGGTGTCTACTCTGAGCCTAGCCTAGATATATGTTGACGCCTAGTATGGAACTGTCAATGCTGTAGTCGCTATTTTTATTAATTGAGACCTGAAAGTAGATTCTCATGCAGGCAGAGATTGGAATCATTGGAGGGACGGGCTTTTACGATCCGAAGCTTCTCAAGAATGTTAAGGAGATGGAGGTGCGCACACCCTATGGTCCGCCTTCTGATTCAATTACGATTGGGGAATTGAAAGGAAGACATGTAGCATTTCTACCGCGGCACTCGAAGAAACATACGATAAGGCCAACTGACGTCAATTCGAGAGCAAACATATTCGCTTTGAAAAAACTCGGTGTTCAAAGGATACTTGCACCTTCAACGGTTGGTTCTCTGAGGGAAGATTTCAAACCGGGAGATGTTGTATTCATCGATCAATTCATAGACAGGACAACTAGGCGAGAACAGTCATTCTATACCGGAAGGAAGGTATGCCACATATCGGTAGCTGAACCTATGTGTCCGGAGTTGAGGCGGACTCTGATAAAGGCAGCTGGCGACTTAGGCGTCAGCACCCACAATGCTGGCACTTATGTTTGCATAGAAGGACCAAGATTCTCAACAAAAGCGGAATCCAGAATGTTCAGAACATGGGGAGCAGATGTCGTAGGCATGACTCTTGTTCCAGAATGTGTCCTTGCTCGAGAAGCTGAGATATGCTATTCTTGTGTAGCGACAGTTACCGACTACGATGTATGGAAAGACCAACCGGTCAGCGCAGCTGAAGTCCGGAAAACTATGAAGGCAAATGTGGAAAAAGTCAAGAGTATAATTGCTGAAGCAATCCCAAACATACCGAAAGCAAGAAGATGCGAGTGCAAGAGCGCATTGCAGAAAGCCCTAGTTTGACCGTAATGGCTAAGAAGTGAAGGATGAAAGGAATTGGATCTCAAATCGAAAATAAGGCGAATACCCGAGTTTAAAGGCGTAGTTTTCTGGGATATAACTCCACTCTTGAAAGACAAGCATGCATTCAAAGAATGCGTTAAACAGATGGCTGGCCATTGTCGAGGTAAGGACGTGGATGTTATAGTATCAAGTGAAGCCAGAGGTTTCATAATTGGAGCAGCACTGGCTTATGAACTTGGGGTCGGTTTTGTTCCTATCAGAAAGAAAGGAAAGCTGCCTTCAAAGGCAGTAGGCCTCACTTACCAAAAAGAATACGAGTCCGACACCATTGAGATTCATGAAGATTCCATCGAACCTGGCCAGAAGGTTCTACTCATTGATGATTTGCTGGCGACGGGTGGCACAATCAAGGCTAATGCTGAACTGGTCGAAAAGTTGGGCGGGAAAATTGTGGGAATGGGTTTTTTGATAGAACTGGAGTATCTGCACGGAAGGGAGACCCTTGGGGACAAATATGCAGTATTCTCGATCATAAACTACAAAACTCCCAATGGATAATATTCCTGCAGCTACATCGACTAGTCGTAGTATTCGCTACCTAGATACACACACGAGCTCGCCAGCTCAACTGCCCAACCGAAGCAATCACTGTTGAAAGTGGCGTAGGCTGCGCAGAGGCGATGATAAGGGCGGCATTGAAGGGCAAGAAACTCGAAGAAGCCACTTGCGGCTGCACTGGTTGAAAGCCCTCTTAGTCTTGATTCAGCGCCTGCGCGTCAGCATCGATTAGATGCTCTGATCAAGCAGCGTTCTCACTCTTCTTTCGATTTCATCTCTGATTTCTCTAACTTTCTCTATTGGCTTGCCTTTCGGGTCTTCGATTCCCCAGTCTACCACCTTATTCAGTAATGGAGCGGGGCAGAATCCCTCTGCGCTGCAGCCCATCACAATTATTATATCTGCTTCCTGAACCATCTGCGTGGTGATTAGCTTTGGCTTATTCTTGGAGATGTCTATTGCCTTTTCCTGCATGACTTCAACGGCCATAGGATTGACTCCGTTTGACGGCATCGTCCCAGCACTCAAAGCCTCAACCCTACCATTGCCATAATATCTTGCAAAGGCTTCTGCCATCTGACTCCTGCCTGCATTTTCAACGCAGACAAAAAGGACTTTCCTCATGTGTTGATTCACGCGTCTAACGGAATGATGGAACAACGTATTTAAATATGTTTCTCGTTCTTGGTCTTTTGAACATCATATGCTAACACCCAGAACAAGCAAGAGACTAAAACGACTAACAGACTCTGGAATCTGCTCTGTTGAGGATGCTTCGAAGTATGCAGGCGAGTTGAAAACACTAGCAAATAGACTAGTGACGATCGAAAACGCGAAGAAGAGAAGCAAGGTTTTCAAGGCTCTTGCTGACGAGAATAGGTTGAGAATTCTGAGCCTTCTGAAAACTCGTGAAATGTGCGTATGTGAAGTCATGGTTGCTCTGGATCTGACTCAACCCACGGCATCCCATCATCTGAGAATTTTGGAAAATGTTGGATTGGTGAAGGACAGAAAAGAGGGTAAGTGGGTCTTCTACAGCATCGGTGACCCCAAGCTAATTGAAAGCATGGACAGACTGAATGCTTGGTGAACGACATCACAAAAGAACCAGTTGTAACGTTTAAGCGAAGTTGTAGCAACATATTTAAATATTTGAATATGTCTCCCTTAAATCACGAGAAAGGCTTCGTTGGAGAAGCACCAAATGGCAAAGGAAAAACAAGCGAAACTCGGTGCCTGGGATAAGTATCTCACCGTTTGGGTAACGCTCTGCATAATTGCGGGCATAGTTTTGGGAAGAGCGTTTCCCCAGATTTCTGATGGGCTGGGAAATCTGGAAGTGGCTCATGTATCCATTCCGATTGCTGTTTGCCTGTTCGCTATGATATATCCGATAATGGTGCAGATAGACTTTCAGGAAGTCATAAAGGCTGGTAAGAACCTTAAGCCCACCGCAACCACCCTATTCATGAATTGGGCAGTGAAGCCGTTCACGATGGCGTTTTTCGCCTGGCTGTTTCTCAAGGTTGTGTTTGCCCCTTTTCTCTCCCCTGCACTCTCCGAGCAGTATGCTGCGGGGCTGATTCTGTTGGGTGTCGCTCCGTGTACTGCCATGGTTTTGGTTTGGAGTTACTTGGCTAATGGAAACATGGGTCACACCCTTGTGATGACTGCCATAAACACGTTAAGTATGGTTATCCTCTACGCCCCTTTAGCGACGTTCCTTCTTGGAGTAAATGGCATAATGGTTCCTTGGGATACGATAGCATTTGCCGTGACCATTTACATCATTATTCCTCTGATAGCGGGCTACTTCACACGAAGACAAACAATAAAGAAAAAAGGTGTATATTGGCTACAATCAAGGCTCGCTCCGCGATTGGGCAAAGCATCAATCACCGCTCTGCTCATCACATTAGTCATATTGTTCTCTCTGCAGGGATATGTTATCGTTGAGCAACCTGCAGTCATCGGCATGATTGCGACAGGCATATTCGTCAATATCCTGCTTATTTTCGCGATCACATATCTCGTCTCTAGAGCCATTCATCTAGGATATGAAGACGCCGCGCCAACTGCGATTATCGCAGCCAGCAATCACTTTGAAGTTTCCATCGCTGTTGCGATAACCCTCTTCGGTCTCACTTCTGGAGCAGCATTGGCAACCGTGGTCGGTGTGTTAACGGAGGTTCCCATCATGCTCTTCTTGGTATGGCTTTGCAAAGCTACGAGAGGTTTCTTGGACTAGCATAGGCGAAAACTAAGTGCGCGCTTCCAAGTTCTTATCCCTCGAAGCTTCTGAAGATTCGAGAAATTGCCAAACTCAACCGCAACTTCAGTTCTTTGTTCTTTTCATTCTCGCTTTCCTTATTCGCGCGCTAGTCAAATTCGAAAGCCACGACTACCGTGTTAGAGTCGCCAAGAACATAGAAGAAGACAAAGAACTGATTGAAAATATCTTTGGATTTGCGCCGACACGGGTGTTCTCAAAATCTATTGAAAGCGAGAGCAAAAACTGGCGTGTTTCTGCGTAGGCTGGCGTGTTGGCCGTAACCCGACTTCTAGCCTTAGTAATTTCTTCTTGTTGTGTCATTGTGTTTTAACCTCTGTGAAGGTGTCTAATGTTCTGCATTTCTTAGCTTCCATGTACCCGCTCAATGTTTGGAGTAGAGAGCGAGAGATTAGCATTCTAGCACGTTGTTTCTGGTGTCGTTTCATCATGCGTTTCATTATTGTGTATTGGCTTACGAAGGTGAAATGTGTGTTCATCTCCCCTCCGATGCGTTTTGGTGTTTGGCTTGGCATATAGAAGTTCAGTTTCATGCGTTTGTAGGAGCTCATTTTTGGAATTTCTTTCATGGCAAATTCCTCAATTTTCATGGGAATTTGCTTCGTCGTCGTTGTCGTCGTGGTTGAGCATGGATGGTGCTCTTTCGAATGAAAGAGCAAGAGAATAAAGGTTTAGCCTCAGCGACATTTTCTAGGGGAGGGAAAATGGAAACCTTTATCTCTAATCCATGCAGGTTTTGGAGAGAGTTTGAGAGAACAAGAATATGGTTCTTTCATTTTGACTTTGCATGATTGGATAGTGGCTAAGCGCGCGCATAAGAAGGTGAGAAAAGATGAGTGAGAGAAGATACAACAGAAGTAAAAACTACAGATGTCCGTCATGTAGTCTAGAATTCAAGAGTGAGGGAGTACCTAGACAGTGTCCACGATGTCACTCTGTAATTGAGATTAAAGAAAATAATAGGAGACGATAGAGCGCGCGCTGTATTGTTGTCTTCTAGGTATAAGCTTCTAGATGGTTACCATAGCTCCTTTAGTGGCTTTAACGTTTCTTGCCCTTGGCAGGAAGTTGCTGTCTCAACTGTTTCTTTTTCGCTTCTTTATCCCGTTCTATCTTTTTCTGTTGTGCGATTTGAGTATTCTTTTGTTTACGTTTCATTACACTCGGCATAAATCTCAGCTACAAATTAACGATAAATAAACAAGCTAAGACATATTTCTTTCGCATTAATGGAGGAAGCCAATAATATCCAAGACTGACGCGTCTTTCTTTCATTTCATTAAAGAAGCCAACTTTGGGAAAAGAGAAAAAGAGTTTTGCAAAGCTCTTTCTTGGGGCTTAGGAAGTCTGTGTTTTGCTTTGTTTTTCCTTATGTTTTTTCCTTTTCTCGTCTCGCTCTTTCTTAGTTAACGGTTTTTCTTTTTTCGGCATTTATGTTCCCAGAAGGTATGATATGCGTAATAGTGCTTTAATAATTTTCGAAGTCTAGAAGAGGCTCGGCTTACAGGTTTTGGATCTTGGGGCTTCAAAACTTCGGCTTGATCATGCGCGCGCGTTCGGCTGTTTGTGACGTATCGTCTGGAACGGTCGAGTGAGCCGAACGGCTCACGAGCTTTTTTCTTCTTCTTCCCTTTCTGAGCGCTCATCGGCGACTTTCTGCTTTTTGCTTTTTTTGGGTTTATTGCCAAGATAATAGTCACTTTGAATAACGACTCGGACATTTCTCTCGGGTTTTTTCCATATAGTCCTAATTATACTGGCAATTGGAAATGGCAATAGGCATGTAGAAATAGCTACGACAACTGTTCCAACAACATAGAGTTCATTACCTAATTGTATTCTTGAGTTTGGTTCGGCTAGAGGGTCATTTGACGGATAATACGGATTAACCATTTTTCCCAAGTTGCTTGAATTTGTTAGGGCTGGATATTTAAAAATCGTTGAAAGAGTCGCATTATCTTCTAAATGCTGATCGGGTCTTACGTTAACATAGATAACTGCGTCACCGTTTTTCAATGGTGCAATGTAAATGCTCCCACCATTTCTTGTGTAGAACAAACCACCGATTTGAATTTCATTCGAACCAACCATAATTACTTGTAAGGTTGGCTTACCTTTTGAACCGATTATTTCAAAGGCATATGCGTTATAGTTCCTATCCCAAAATTGTAGGGCATAAGTAGGGTCAACAGTTTTCCATGTGTTATTCTCAATTTGTGCCATTGGATTACCTATTGAGTCCCTTACAGTAGCTGACACATACAACTTATCATTGGCAAATTGTACTTTGAATTGGTCGGTTGTTATGTTCGCTGCCCAAAGAAATGTGTCGAAATTGATCCCTTTAGCCAAATCCTCACTACTGAATAGAAAACTGACGCCTTGGGATAACATTAGAGAAAACGGCTTAGACAGATTGACAGGAAAAGGTATTATCTCTCCGTTTAGTGCCTTTATTGCAGTTTCTTTGTCTTTTTGTCCACTTGGGATTAAGTCGAAGCTTCCATAACCTGCTAGGGCTATACCGATGATTATCAGGAAAACCAATAGGATAATTACGACTATTCGAGTTGTCATTGAATGTGGTTTTATGCGATGGTCAGACATATTTGCACTACGTTGGTTTGCGCGCGTGCGCTGAGGTTTTTTAGTGGGAGCGCGAGCGTCATGCGAACGCGACGGATGGTTTAGCATGATGAACATGATGCTGAATAGAAGGGGGTTTGTGTCTATTTGCGTTTTCGGTATAGCATTGTTCCGTCTTTATCGTATTCTTCATTGTTAGGGTTCTCTTGGTCAGCATGGTTGTCTTGGTCATATTCCTCTTTCGTCTTGTCTGAGTCACCATCTCTGTGACTCATTTTGAGGTCACCTATTTTGCAACAAGCCAAATCCTTCCTATAAGCGTTATGTTTATTTGCGTTTTCTGAAGCGCATCATGGAGCGGGATACTCGTCTTCATGTACCTGTGTTACTGTGTAATTCGAAAAAATACCTGTTTCCTTTTGAAGTTTTTCCATATTTTCTTGGTGTTCTCCAGTCCATTCGGGTAATTCTAAGTAACAAAAATCATATGAACAGATAGGGCGTATCTTCATCTCGGTCGCTATTCCGACTACTCCGGTGTTCTTATTTTTTATACCACGTGCTATAAAACACATAATTTCTAGCATCTTTTTCCTGTTAGTTCGTGGCTCAGGGTCATCAAAAAAAAGGAAGCAATACGTAGTTCCTTTGATCTCTAGGAGTCTCCGAAAGACGTTTTTACTTCTTTCTCTGTGTGCTCTGACATGTGCTTCGTAGAAAGCTTTACTCATTACTCTCCTATCAAAACGGTTTAAACGTGCCATTTCTCTTGCAACTATTTCATATTGTCCTCCACCTGTATGAACACGATTAATGATATTGTCCCACCCATAGCTTATTTTGTCCTCTTTTTTCTTTGCGAGATACTCAGGTTTTTTCTGCAAGTCATCCCAAATTCCATCTTGGAATATTGCTTCATTCGCTTCTCCGATTTTTTCAAATGTTCGCTGATTCATCAAATAGTAAGCCAAAAACTCTTTTTCGTCTCCCATAATGATTATTTTGACATTTCTGGAAAACAATTTTTCTTTTTCCCTAAGGTATTCGATAAAGTCGCTTATTGTATCCAACTCGCCTACAACAATCTCTGTAAATTCTCTCGTGAAAGTATGTGTGAATTTACCATCAATAATCTCTGTTCCTGAAAAATAATCTTCACCTTTTCCTAGAAGTGCTGATATTTGATGTATCTCGGTAATCATATTCGGATTGAATTTCTCTTTTCCTCTTCTAGGATTTTCAAGTTCTATTTCTAGTCTTTCATCGAACAATCTGTGTCTGGCAGTTGAAAGCTGATGAAGGTTTTTTTGAACCTCAGACTTCTTATACTTGTTGTTTTTGTCCAGTTTTAAATCTTTTATCTGCCAAATTATTGCAATATTGTCATAGGCAATAAGTAAGTCACAAATTTCCTTGCCATTAGGAAGTTTTGGGTTTTTATAGCACCAATCTGTAATAAACGATTTTTGAGATAATTCGTAAACAAAATTCTCTGCATTTTTTCCCTTGAGATTCAGCTTGTAACCTAGACTCGACTTTCGTAGACAGCAATTTTTGTATTTTTTCCCGCTACCACAGGGACAGCGTTCATTTCTGCCAATTTTCATGCGCTATATCTAAGTATTTACATAGAATCATTGCAGATTTAACTTTGCTGTAGGTATGCATTAGTTGTAGAAAGCAGTAGTAAGATAGATTAGAACCCTAGAGTTGTGTGTTTGGTTCTCTGTCTGATTGTTTTCCAGACTAGGAAAAAATATGTGTGAATAGGAATTCCATAATGATTGAATAAAAAAGGTGGTTATTTGCGTTTGCGGAACATCATTATGTTTTGCGGTGTTGTGAGTACGTATGTCCATCCGTTGTCTATCAGTTCTCCCGCTTCTTTTTCGTCTTTGGCTACGGCGTGGTGGTAGTTTTGGCTTTCTTCGTCAAATTCTACTATATGTGTGTAGACCATTGTAGAATTTATGTCTCGGTGTCCCAGTTTGGCTTGGACTTCAATTAGACTCTTCGTTTCGTTGTATAGTTTTGTTGCATAGTAGTGTCTGCAAGTGTGGAAATGTATCTGCTTGAGTCTTGGGTTTGATAGTTTTTTGGCAAGGACTGTTTTCTGTCTGTCAAACGTCCAGCGAATACCGCTTACGTGTGTCTTGCCAAATATGTAATCGTTGGTTTTTGGTAGTGTGTTAAGTCTGCTAATTAGCTTGGCTGATATTCTTATTTCTCTTGGTTTGCCGTGTTTTTCGGCTTGGCATTTGATAGTGCTTCTTTCTTCGTCTAGGTCTGTCCATTTGCAATTTCAGAGTTCGCCTATTCTGAAGCCTGTTTCTTTGAGTGCTTGTAGTGCTATTGAGACTTTTTTGCTTGTTCCGCTTATGAGTGCGTCAATTTCCTTTTCTGTGGGGACGAACGGAAGGGTCTCGTTGTTTTGGTAGAACGGCGGTGTCCATTGTATATTTTCCATTTTTGCGTATTCGTTGTATGCGTAAACGGCTAGGATTTTGTGTCCGTTGCTCCAATTCTTGTTTCTTGCTATGAACAGTTTTACCTGCTCGGGGTCGGCTAGGTTGACGTTGTTTCTTGTCATGACTCTCAGAATTTTGTATTTGGTTTGTATGGTTGGTTCTGCGAGTGCTTGTTTTTCGCAATGTATTATGAATTCTACAAGTTTTCCGTTCTGAGAGCTGGCGGGTTCCCCTTGAGGGCTGGCGTGTTGGCCGTAACCCGCCTTTTGTTTTTTGTGGCATTCGGCTAATCGGGCTACCCGCGCCTCAGGTAGATTCCTCACAGGCGTCTGTTTGCCCTTTCCACTTGCAGGACAGCCGTTTCACCGTTTCACACCCAGCATTCTCGGCATCTCCATGCGTCATCGGCACGTGCTGGTGGACGTTTCGTTTCTGCTCTGTAGCCAAGGCTCTCGCCTTACGCCCTTGCGAGCGTTGCAATTCTACACGTGGGCGGAGTTTCCTCAAGCCTTTCTTCCGAGGCTCGAAAGCCACACACCAACTCGCCAGCCCAAACTATCTGACACTCAGGAGATAGCAATAAGAATTTTGGAAACGTTATTCTACTTGCACATTCACGTAAGACTATGGACTGATGGTGATTGCATAAACGGGTCATCTTGATTACTGGAACACCTTGCGTGGGAAAAACTTTGGTCTCACAAGCACTCAGTTCAAAACTCGATGCGCTCTATCTGAACTTGACTGATTTAGCTACCCGCAGAAAACTCATCCTAGGCGAAGACAAAACAAGGAAAACCCTAATCATAAACGAAAAGAAGATGAACGAAGAGCTCGCAAAGATAATCAACGAATGTAACAACAAAGATGTGATTGTCGATGGGCACTATGCCGTAAATGCAGTCCCGAAGCAACTTGTATCACATGTCTTCGTGTTAAGGCGTGACCCTGTTGAGCTCAGGAAACTGATGGAACAGCGAGGCTTTTCTGGCGCTAAGCTGTGGGAGAATTTGGCTTCTGAAATTCTAGATGTTTGTTTGGTTGATGCGCTAGGTGTTCATGGCGGTGGAGAAGTGTGTGAGCTGGACGTTTCAGGCAAAGCCGTCGAAGAAATCGTGGCTGAAATCTTGGCCATACTGGAAAGCAAAGAGGGCTGTCAAGTTGGTATCGTTGATTGGATTGGTAAGCTAGAAAGTGAAGGTTTGCTAGACGAGTTTCTGAGAATTTGAGCCGATTTACCTCAAGCTGAGTGCAATTTTCTGTTTTGTCAATAGGGTGATTTTCCTTCTGTTCGCGTAAGCTTTCGCATGATCACTGAACTTTTCACCAACGATTATCGGACTCGACAAACCCACGTCTTCTGAAGCCTTATCGATGTTTATCACAAGATTCACGCCGATGGTTCTGTTCCAGTCCCTCACCCAAACGCCCTGCTCAACATGCCCTTTCTGCACAATCAAGTCAAACTTGTTCGAGATTCCGCTGAAGCCCTCAAGCGTCGTTTCTGCTTGCTCCACCTGGTAACCTTCTTTCCTGAAATAGCGAATCGCCACCTGCGTTAACTCAGAAGACGACTTAGCCTTGTATTTGTCTTCAACAGACATTCTTTTTCCCAAACCAAATGCTAATTAGCCCAAACATGGAAAAGGTTTTCGATAGGTGAACGAACTGACTGTCACATACATAGTGGTTTGTCCCAAGTGTGGAGGCCTTCTGCTAGCCCAAGCTGAACAGAAAACCAGAACCTGCCCTTACTGCGGCTACAACGTAGCCATGCAAAAAGCCAAGAGAATAGCTTCAGCACGGAGCGCCAACGAAGCATCAATGATTTTACGCAAGCTAAAACTTGAAGGCGGGGCAAACAAGCAAGGCTAACCTACCACTCAAATGATTGCCTAAAGCAACGATGAAGTTATGATCGCGCGTCATTCAATACTCTTCAGCAGTTGGCACGTCCTGCAAATCCTGGCAGTCGTAGGCTCTCCACATTCAGCGCATTCTCCTAGGCTTTCTTTCTTGGCCATCTCTTCCAAGGCTGGTCGGATTTTCTCGATTGACTTGAAAATCGTGAACTTGATTCCTGGATGTTTTTCCTCCATCCTGTTAAGCATTATGCGAGCGTCATTCCTCAACGCTTCTGAAGCATATGGACAAGGTCTACTCTGAAACCTGATCTTCTTAACGTAAGCATACAAGGCAGTCTCCTTCTCAGGAATTTCGCAGAAAGGCTTGATCTTCCTCACAAGCTTAGGGTGCACCTCATCAGTCATAGGCTTTTCTTTCGCTATGCGCAAAACGTCTCCGTGAAAGATGTTAAGAAGAATGGTTTGTGTCTCATCATCCAATGTGTGCGCCGTTGCAAGCTTGTCTGCCTTGATCTCCCTAGCTGTCATGTTCAAGGCTCTTCTTCGCAGGACACCACAATAGGCGCACGAAGTCACGTTGCCCTCGCCTTTTTGCCTTTGAAGCTTAACGATCTCGTCCAACGTGAAGCCAAAGAGATGCTTAAAAGAAACCACATGGTGTTCCACGCTGAGTTTTCTGCAGTTTTCGGCCGCCAACTTTAGAGCCTCATCCCTGTAATTCCTTATTCCTTCATCCACTGTGACCGCAACGAGCGAAGACTTCTGGTGATCTCGCTCCATTTTGGCTAGTATGTGCAGCAAGCTTATGCTATCTTTCCCACCTGAAACCGCCACTGCGACTTTGTCGTCGAATTTGAGCATCCTGTACTTTGCCACGGTCGCTCTGGCCTTTTCCTCAATGGACTTGGTGAAACATCGTTTGCAGAGTTTTTCTCCAGAATATGGTCTGGAGAAGAAGACGTCTCTAGTTTTGCAGGCAGTGCAGATTACAGGACGTGTATTCATTCAAGCTTCACGCAGCAGACGGTTTTCCAGAACTACTAAAATAAACCAGATACAATAGTCTTTTGACAAGGCGCCGTTGAATGACAAGGAAACCCGTGAGACACGCAGAACACCTGGAAGTGTTCTATGATTCCAAACGCTGGGCGCTGCTGGAAGAGCTTAGAGATAAGGCTGTACAGACGATGGAAGTCTTGGAGAGTGCGCAATTGGAACCTATCGTGCATGGCAGTATTGCCAGAGGAGACGTTAATGCCAAAAGTGACATAGATATTTTCGTGGCAACGCAGATATCTTCATTCACGGTCGAAACCGTTTTGGAGAAAGCAGGCATACCAATCAGTAAGCGCGTACTCGTGCAAGCCACGCCTACCTATTCAATAAAAGCCCACGTTGAAATAGATGAAAATACAACCATTTCGTTTCCATTGATGAAAATGCGCAGGGTAGAGACCGAATTCTACAGGTTCGGCGGCCAAGCAACACTTGAAAACCTGAGAAAAAAACAGCGATCAGCTGGAGTTGACAAGCGACTGATGCTTATTGAACCAACCGAGGAAGGTCATGTGGAAAACACTGTAGCTGGGCAGGAAGAACATGTGGCCAGATTGTTAGGAATATCGGTTGACACCGTCTTAGATCGAGTTCACGCACTTTTGAGGAGAGACAAGATCGGAAGAACAGGCGTTTTCATTAAGAGAGAACTGCGAGAGAATGAAAGCTTTGAGTTAGTTCTAAGCCGAATGGCCAAACAGAATCCAGCTGTTCACAGACGATTGACAAGTTTAAGATAGCATATTAAACTGCTATTTCGGGTAAAAAATCAGCTCTTGTTCTTCCAACAGTTTTTGTATATTATTCACGGCTTCATACACGTCCTGCTCTCGTTTCGCACCGACGCACACTAGTTTTCCGGCTGAGAAGATCAAAAACACCACTTTCGGTTCATCCATCCTAAACACTGCACCAGGGAATTGTTCAGGCTCGTACATGACTCTCTTAAGCTTGTAGACAACGTTTTCTAGGTCTATTTCGCCGCCTAGCGCGGCTGATGCAACGATGTTTTGGATTTTTATTATGGGCTTGTTCATGATTGCGATTCCATTGCTCTTCAGTTCCTTGGTCACCTTGTTCACTGCTTGCACTGCCTCTTTCTCTGACTTCGCCCCAGTACAAACCATCTTGCCAGTCTCAAAGATCAATGTAGCCGTTTTGGGTTTCTTCAGTCTGAAAACGAGTCCTGGGAACACCTTTGGATTATATTCAGCATGCGAAAATTTCTGGACTATGAGCTTCAAGTCTATTCTCTGGTTAAGCGTGACCGACGCCACGATGTTCTGAATAGTGATTAATGGTTTTCGTTTGCTCATTCCCATCTCAAACACGACAACAACATAATCAAACGTTTGGTTTTGATATAACTTGTTTTGACGTGATAACTGTTTTGATGCCCATGAGCAATTAAGCCTTGCTATGGCTCAGTTTGCTGAACTGGAAAACGGAGCAACGCGGCTATGCCACCAAGAGCGGTGAGTTTTTCTCCAGCTTCATGTTCCGTGCTGATTATAACCACTCCGCCTCCTTTTTGCTCTGCTCGTCTCATTATGCCCTCTAGACGTAGACGTTGTTCATCAGTCGATTCACGTATCATCGAATCAGCCAACACAACCTTCTCAACAGCACCGAGTTTCGCGGCGTTCTCAACCTCGTTTAGCCCATAGGTGACCGTGGATTCGCCTTTTCCCAGTCTTTTCAGGATCTCTTCCATTATTTCGGTTTCTTCAGCAATTCGCAAATGTTTCATAGTTTTGAGCAGAATGCCTGAGCGTAGAGCTTCATTTATCCCCGAAACGCCACCGTTGTTGACGCTTTTCACGTCTATGACAGCTCTGGCGACGTCGGTTGCCTCATTTTCAAGGTATCTCACAAAATCGTTCTTCACGAATCCAACGCCGATGACTACGATCGGGCTTCTTGTCATCGTCCAAACCTGTCGCAGACTAGCCAATACTCTCCTAAAGTATTCATTGACTGCTAAACTCCTTTTCTCAGTTTCAAGCTTTCCAGGAAGCTTTATTCTTTCTTCTATCCTCCCTTCAATACCATACTGCATGGTCGTGGCTATCGCGTAGTTCTCATCATCTATTGAAACTATTATCATGGATTTCTCAGATGTCTTGCTTGCTCTTTCCAGTCTTTCGAGATGATGTCTCGCCCATTCCTTCTTCACGATCGTGAGGGGGGTGTTCAAGGCAATGCTGAGAGTGTGATGTGCACCCCCTGGAACAGTGTCTGGGCCCTGACAAATAGTTCCGTGAACTCTGAGCCGCCCTAGAAGCTTGTCCCAGTTTACGGTTTCGACCCTGACTCCTAGAAAGACTGAGATCCTTTCGTCCCTGCCGGGTCTTGAGTATTTCTCATCTGATTTGACTTCGCGTGTCGTGTGAGCATAGGCTTCATCGTTTTTGTAAATGACATTGTACAAGTGCCATAGATCATCGATTGTTTCTGGAATGATCTTTATGTAGCCTTTTTTCAGGTTTGTTTCTAAGATTTTCAAGGCATCATGCCCTTCCAACGTCGATTGCTGGAAAGTCAGTAGTTTGTTCTGCCTAATACGGTTGTCTTTTGACCTAATGCTGTATCAAGTGCGCGCAATCAAGACGTGACGTAATTCGGTCGAGGAAAATGTGGAAGAAAACTTTGACACACTAGCCTAGCGTCGAGATGGCTATTCAGCGCGTGCGCTAAGGCTAATAGCCAGATGTGCAACTACTCGTTTTGGGTGCATTTGCATGTACAGAGTGGTGCTCGAAGTTGTTCAAGTCATGCAAAAATGTGCGGCTAACTACAGGATTGGTGACAAGATAGTGATAGATGATGCAAGCATTGACATGAAAGAATCGACTAACGTTTGTATTTACGCATTAAGCTCTCTCATGCCATATCTTACTCCTCTTTCAAGGGAATTGGAAGAGAAGGACTGGATGAGCAAGGTTGCTGAGCTGAGCTGCGGAGACGGCGGTGTCAAATTCAAAGTCACAAGAATTAAGAGTGATCTTCCAAAAGCGCATACTATGAGATACCTTAAGTAAACTTGAAAGCAAATGAATCATAGACCTTCCAGCTTGGTTCACAGAGCAAACAGAAATAAACACGCCCAAAACAGCAAACCGTTAAAAGTTGTTTTTTCACTATTGATTGCTTGGAAAGAGTGCTCATGGCTAGGGTTGTTTTTTGGCTCTTGGATGTGAACTATGAGGTTGTAGATGACGGTGTGGAGATTCGGCTTTGGGGGGTCAGCGATTCTGGAGAGAGAGTGCTTGTTATTGACAGGAATTTTGTTGATTACTTCTATGCTGTTGTTGAAAAGAGTGAAGATGTTACAAGAGTGGTTGAAGAGATCAAGAATAAGAAATATTCAGCAATCGTGAGACTCGAGGTTGCTGAGAGGAGGTTTTTTGGCAAGCCGGCCAAAGCTGTGAAAGTTTACTGTAAGAACCCTGAAGCCATGCCAAAATGTGCAAGAGCCCTTCGAGACCTCGAAGGTGTAAAAGACTGCCTCGAAGACGACATTCGATTTTCCATGCGCTACATGATTGACAACGGCGTTGTCCCTTGCGCATGGCATGAAGTGGAGGTTATTGAAGAAACTGGGCTTTCAGACGTTCAAGTTGACAAGGTGTACGTGGCAAAGATGCCGCCGAAATCCATCGAAAAGGCTGAGCCTCCACAATTGAGGATCCTAGGGTTCACAATGGTTTGTTACAGCAAAGAAGGAACACCCAAGCCCGAGAGAAACCCTGTCGTCATGATCTCAGTGGCAACAGACAGTGGAGCGGAAAAACAGTTCGTGGCAGATGAAGACAAGAACGACAAGCCTGTCTTAGAATCATTCATAGACTGGATCCGAGAATTTGACCCGGACATAATCGTAGGCTACGGAACGAACAGTGGAGACTGGCCCTATCTTGTTGAGCGATGCAAAAGACTCGGATTGCATTTGTATGCTGATAGGACGAAAACTGAGCCACATACGAGCATATACGGTCATGTTTCAATTAGCGGAAGAGCCAACCTAGACCTTTCAGATTATGCTGAGGAGTTTCCAGAAGTTAAAGTCAAGAGTCTGGAGAATCTCGCAGACTACTTAGGAATCATGAAGACAGAAGAGCGTGTCTTGGTCGAAGATATGGAGTTGGCAGATTACTGGGATGACAAGAAGAAACGTGGAATTCTGAAAAGCTTCTCGATGGATAACGCTCACTCGGTCATTGGCATCACCAGAACCGTCTTGGACTTCGGTTTACAGCTTTCAAGCCTCGTGGGTCTGCCATTGGACCACGTGGGAACCGCTGCGGCAGGCTTCAGAGTTGAATGGTTCCTGATAAAGCGCACACACAAGATTGGCGAACTCGTACCCAAAAGAATAGAGCAGCCTTACAGACCATACGCAGGCGCGATAGTGCTCAATCCCAAACCCGGCTTACACGACGACATTGCAGACTTGGATTTCAAGAGTATGTACCCGAACATAATGATACGCTACAACTTATCGCCAGACACGTACGTATCGCCAGAAGAACCTGAACCAACCAGTGGAGTCTTCGAGGCGCCTGAGGTCAAGCACAGGTTTCGCAAGGAACCCGCAGGCTTCTACAAGGAAGCCCTTTCATACCTCATCAGCGTTCGCAGTGGAATCCGTTCAAGAATGAAGCAACTCCGAGCCGAGAGTGCCGAGTTTCGGGTCTTGAACGCGCGCCAGAAAGCTGTAAAGGTGATCACTAACGCTATGTACGGCTACGCTGGGTGGATCGCTGCACGATGGTACGTTAAACAGGTAGCTGAGGCCGCAACAGCATGGGGAAGACACACCATACTAGGCGCTATTGAAATGGCTGAAAAAGCTGGTCTCCAAGTAGTCTACGGCGACACTGACAGCATATTTGTCAAAAATGAGCAGGAGAAAGTTGAGAAACTCTTGAAGGACGTTGAAGAGAAGTTGGGGTTAGAGATCGGCATAGACAAGGTTTACTTGCGGATTTTCTTCACGGAAGCAAAGAAGCGCTATGCTGGATTATTGCCTGATGGAACCCTCGACATTGTAGGTTTGGAAGTAATGCGTGGAGACTGGGCGATGGTGGCGAAAAAAGTTCAGGAAAAGGTTCTGGAGATCATTCTCAAGGATCAATCTCCAAAGAAAGCATCAGAATACGTGCGAGAGTTCATTTACGACCTCAGACAGAAACATGTTGCATACCGCGACCTCATCATTTGGAAGACTTTAACGAAGTCTCCTGATGAGTATGAAGTTAAGGCCGCGCATGTTGAAGCCGCCAGAATGTTGAAGGAGAAAGGCTGGGAACTCGCTGTAGGCGACAAGGTAGGCTACGTAGTGGTTGCCGGATCAGGTCGCCTTTATGAAAGGGTGAAGCCCTACATGCTCGCTTCTTATGACGAAGTGGACGTTGAATATTATGTGTCGAAGCAAGTTGTGCCTGCCGCGGCAAGGGTTCTTGAGAGCTTTGGCATAACTGAAGAGCAACTGCTAGCTTCCAAGATGGAATCAAAGGACAGCAAAAGGCTCACGGACTTTTTCTGAACCTAGCCTTCTACAATGTCTGCAAAGGTCGTCAGATGAACGGTTAATGATGGTTTGACAGCTTCGGATATTCGTGAAGCGACTATTCGCTTTATGTCTTTCTCACTCGCAACGTCAACTATTCTTTGCGTTATGATACCGTCGAAGATGACGGTATCTACTCCTGTCATTTCCTGAAGCTTCTCAGCAAGCTGGCTTACTGGCAATCGTTCTATTTGCTCCATTTTCTCGTTTAGGAGAACAGCTTCCAACGTGCCTTCCAGCGCCTTCGTGATTTCTACAATTTCCTTGGGCATTTCTGTCTTTGGTTTTTCTCTCTTTGGTTTTAACAAGTCTTCGATCGCGATTTTAGCTTCTAGCGCATCCAGAACTTCCTTACAGTTACATTCCTCGATTTCCTTTCCTCGGGGGGCTCTGGAAACGTATTTTACGTCAGTGACTTGCAGAAGCTCTTTCAGTATGAGGTCGCCACCTCTGTCTCCATCGAGAAGCGCGGTTGCCTCTTTCTCTTTGCAGATTTTCTTTATTGTTTCTGGAACCTTTGCTCCTTCCAAGGCGATCGTGTTCAGTATGCCGCAACGCATGAGATTTATGATGTCGGCGCGTCCTTCAACGACTATAATTTCTTTAGCGCCAGTGAGTTCTGGGCCTGCTGGCAGTTCGTCCTCGCCATATTTTTCGACTTTGCCTATCTTGAGCGTTTCTGAGACTTCTTTGAATACTTCGTCAACTGACGGCATGGACTCGATTGTCCATTTGTGAAGGATTTCCTTGGCTCGGTCAATTATGATTTTTCTTCTGGCTTCTCTGACGTCTTCGATTTTTTCCAAGGTTAGTTTTGCAGCGCATGGTCCGACTCGGTTTATGGCTTCCACGCTGGCGGCTATTAGCGCTGTTGATACTCGGTCTAGACTTGTCGGTATGGTTATGGTGCCGGTAGTCTTGTCGTTTTTTGAGTGTAAATCGATCTCTATTCTTCCGATTCTGCCTGATTTCTGAAGCTCTCTCAGGTCAAGTTCTGGCCCGAACAAGCCTTCAGTTTGGCCGAAAACTGCGCCTATAACGTCTGGTTTTTCAACTACACCCTCTATTTCAAACTTGGCTTGAATAACATATTTTATTGTAAACGTTTGTGATGAACCCGTAAGTGTGCACCTCCTATTTGATTAGTTAATGGTTAGCTTTGATTATGTGATGAGCTAATCGTGCTTTTGAAACACGAAACTAACTCTTGACTTCGCGTCTATATTACCTTTGTGGATTATGAATCACACATTCACTATGACGTCTTCTCTTTGTTTGCCATTTTCTGGGCGAAAACAATCCATAAGGCATCTCGACTCAAGTTTATCAGGGATCAGTTCATTCCCTATATAAAGGAGCAACCGACTTTGCTCCTCAAAGTCTCCACATATTTGAACATGCCTTCAACGTCTTTTACTTCTTTTCCCACGAGACCAAAAAGTTCAAACCAGAAGGTAAGGTTTGGCGTCACTCCCATGTTTTCCAAGCTCTGCTTCAGACGCTTTGTCGCTTCCTTTCCTCTCCTGTCAAAGTCCAGCAGCAGGATGACTTCTTGCGCCTCGAGTTTTTCTAAGTTGGAGAGGACGCTTAGGAAGGATTTGCCGCCCGTCTTCACGGTTATGATCTTCCCGTTTACGTTCAAGGCTCTTAAGGTTTTGACGTCTTTCTTGCCTTCCACAACAATGGGGATTCCTCTAGTTGATTCTTCAGCCAGAGACTCTAAGAGACGGCCGATTTTCTCCTCTCTTTCCTTAAGATGCGTGGACAAACATTGCTACCTTGTTATTTTTGCATTCTTAATGGCACTCAGGCAGCTTCTTGCTTCATCATTGTTTTTGAAATACGTTCTGGCTGACTCAAGTATTCTGATCAGTTCTTCAGCTACCGAGTTCTTAAGGTCTTGCGGGTGGAGCTTGCCTTGCGTGTAGGCGGTTTCTAGTTCCTGATAGCTTTGGAATTCGGTTGGACCTCCGAATTTGACTGGTCTCTCTATTCTGAGGGTTTGTATTTCTCTGAAGATTATGTGCTTGGTTATGTCTAGAACGGGGTTGAATTGAGCGGTTCTTTCAGGGCAAAAGGCTCGGCTCATTTTCTGTTTTATCTCTTCTGGAGTGTCATAGAGGAATATGCAGGTTTCAGGCTTGCTTTTGCTCATCTTGGCAGATGATAGGGCCTCTTTTTCCTGTCCTTCAGGTATGGGCCACACAGCGGGTTTTTCCAAGCCCTGCAGCAGATGGTGGTGAACACATACGGGCTTCCAGAATCCAAGCTTCTCCCCGAGTTCACGGGCTACGACGTTGGCCTTGCGCTGGTCTATGCCCAGTTGGCAGATTCTCACTTCCATGTGGAATATGTCAGCAACCTGCATTGGCGTGTAGAGAAAATCCGAAACCATTCTGGCTTCAGTTTCCTTTCTGCCCGCGATTTCCAGCGTGCGTCTTCCTCTGGCTATAGTGAGGTTCTTGGCGATCTTAATCGTCTTTGCCCAATAGTCAAGATCATCATAGAGTTCATCTGAGTAGATGAATTCCACCTTGTCTTTCGGAACTCCAAGAGCTAGCCACGAGTGCTTGAAGAGGTCGGCGGCCTTGCGGATTGTTTCGAGGTCCCCTCCAAGCTTGTTGTTCAGCCAAGCATGCCAAGTGGACAGGTAGGCCTTGTAGCGTATTCCAGCTTCCACAAAATCTTTGATTTTGTAGGCGCAGATTAGGCCTGTTCCAAGGTGCACCAGACCGGATGGTTCCCAGCCGTTATAGGCTATTGGGCGCTCTTCAGTCTCCAAGAGCTTTCTCAGGTCTTCTGGAGTTAGGATTTCTTCAGTTGGGGGTTTGCAGATCAGCTCGATTTTTGTTTCTATATCCAATTTTTCTGTCCTTCTTGGATTGTTGGCGTCTTAACTTTTTATGCATTTGTGAACTTAAAAGCTTAGTTTTGAAGTCAACTTGCACACCTCTTTGGCTTCTTCATGGCCCAAATTCCTTTCATTTCATTAACTCTTGGTTTTTCTCTTCGTGAATCGTATGCAGCATTTTTTGTCATTCTGGCTTTTTGAGCGGCTGTCGACTAATCCATGTTTTATGGCTTCTGTCTGGGCTTCGTGGAAGGAAACGGGTTGGGGGTTCGCATACCCTTTCTTTGTTAATACAATCAGATTTCATGGTAGTTGCCTTTGTTTGCTTCAAGGAAACTTGATAGCTCTTCCACGTTTTTGGGTTCAAAACTGATCGATTTCTTCTCGGTGTCCAAGTTGTCTTCACTTAGTCGACGGTATTTTCGCGGGCTTGTTGTCTCCCGCGTAACCTAACACTTAACTTCATTGTAGAGCGGTGCGCTCCTCTGGGTTAAGCTCTCTCTGGCGTGGGATATTTGTGCCCGCGCCCACCGTGTCCCATGCTTGGGTAAACCCGCCATCACAATTAAGATAAGCCTTGGAGGCTTGTCTTTTCCGTTGGGTCCGTCTGCATGGATGTGCCGGCGGGATTGGATAGGGCTCGGTTTTGTCATCGCCAAGCCAAAGGTGTGGAGACTGGAAAATTAAAGGTTCCTATCTTCTGCTCAGTGCTTCGGGATCATTCTGCCTATCTTGTTCATGTTTAGCTCAAAAGCAGCCACGGGATTTTCAAGCGTCCAATTTTCGAGAACTTTCGGATGTATTTCGCCCAGTGTTCCCACTTCTGTTTTGTCAATGACTGCTGTTCCGACTCTTCCTTCTATGAAGCTTAGATGTTTTGTTTCTTTGATTTGCCATTGTAGTCCAAGGTTCATGAAAAGGGCGTCCAAAGCCGACTTCATTTCGGTAAAGCTTGCACTTGCATGCGAAACAGCGGCTGCAAGAATGTCCTCATCTCTTGTTCTTGTCTCTGCTTTCTCATCCAGAACCGTGATAGGTCCGAGTTCAAAGATCTTCTGCGGATACTCTATGTGAAGATTGCAGCTCAAGAACTCCATAAGGCTTGGCAGAAGCCAGTTTCTAAGACAGGTAAGCGTTTGAACCTTCGGGTTGGCAAGCTCAACGATCTTCTGTTTCTTAACGTTCATTTTTGTGAACAGGTTTCCAAGATTGGTCATGTTGTAGGTAAGGACTTCTTGATATCCTAGCCCAACCATCAACTCCCTAGTGATGCCCAAGAAGACTTGTTCTGGTCTAGCTCCGCCTGTTGTCGGCAGTTTGCGCCAGAAGGGTTTGATGTTGTTGTACCCATAGGCTATCGCAACATCTTCCACCAAGTCTATTTGGTGCATTACGTCAATTCGATAGCACGGAATCCGCACGGCTACATGATCCTTCTCAAGCTTTTCAACTCCGAAGCCAGCCTTTGCAAGCAGTTCAGCGATCTGTCTGGGCGTTAAATGCAGGTCCAGTATCTTGTTTGCGTATTCAATGTCAAGATCCATGTATTTGGTTTCGAAGCTCGGCGTCACTTCTGTAAAGTTATCCTGCGAATAATGTACAGTAGTCGAGTAAGCTTTGCCGCCTCTGTCAATCAATGACAGAGTCACTATTTTGAGCGTGTTAAGCACTGTTTCATGAACTGTGCCTGTGACCTCGACGAGAATATTCCTTGTTTGCTCTGTCACTTTTCCCAAGTCGTCTGAGTTTATGATGGGGGGGAATGACAGTACCTTGTTCTCGCTGTCTAGAAGTATCGGGTAGGCAGGGTGTCGGCTGACGATCGAGCCGTACTCCAAACCTTTCGGATGCTCTTTCAGAATCTCTTTCAAGTTCATCTTTTTCTCAAAGCCTAATGGAACAAAACTGACTTCAGTCGGTTTCGCAACGGCATAGCTGAGTGGTGGCGCTATTAGGTCGAAATCGTAGAGGCCAATGGATGTTCGACGTCTGTTTCTGCCATAAGTGTGATCTAGCTTGTCCTGTAGCTGCATTATCGCTTGAATCAGGGTGTCGGTCAGTTCCACACTCTTGATGACGGAACAGCCGATGTAGGGTCTGATGTTTTCCAGTCTTTTGTCGACGTACACTTCGGCCAACGATTTACCTACTGCATACTGCCTCAAGCCTTTGTCTAGACCTAGAAACCCACGCAGAGTCCTGACTAGCCCTTCAATATTCCACGTGTCTGGACGGTTCGTGTCCTTGATTTCAACGTTCATCGTGCCCGTCTTTTCATCGAACAGTTTCACTTCGCCCTTGGCGAAAGCCAAGACATCATTGATTCTCTCCAAGTCTTTGTTAAGCTCTATTCCCAGCATTCTTTCGAATTCAGCGTAATCAACATCTATGGTCGGCATGCTAGACCACCTCCTTGATTCTTAGCCAATGCAGATCTTTCGAGAAGAGGTCGCGTATGTCGTCGATTTTGGCCTTCATCATGAATAGGCGGTCTATGCCTAGACCCCACGCGATGACTGGGGCTTTGATGCCTAGGGGCAGAGCCACTTCTGGTCTAAATATGCCTGAGCCTCCGAACTCGATCCATCCGTAACCTTTCTTGTAGGCACTAAGCTCCACGCTGGGTTCTGTGAATGGATAGTAGTCCGGTTTCATTTTGACTCTGTCTGCTCCGGCTATTTCAGTTGCGAAAGTCATCAAGATTCCTAGGAGGTCTCGAAGGTTCAGGTTCTCGTCAACAACGATACCTTCAACTTGGTTGAATTCAGTGAGATGAGTCTGATCCAGCACTTCTGGCCTATAGCATCGGGCAATCGAGAAATACCTGCCCGGAATCTCCAAGTCCTCGCTAAGCAGAGTTCTGGCGCTGAGGCAAGTTCCATGTCCCCTCAGGATTAGACGCTTAGCCTCTTGGACGGAGTATCTGTATTGCCATCCTTTCGAGCCTGTCTTCCAACCATTTTCATGGGTTTGCTTAACGTTTAGCAGAACTTGCTTTTCAGCGCCTATCTTGCCCCACTTTGGAGATTTTACGAAGTATATGTCCATGATCTCCCTAGCGGGATGATCTTGTGGCGTGTAGAGAGCGTCAAAGTTGAAGAAGGACGTTTCAACGTTTGTGCCTGTCATCTCCTTGAATCCTAGATTGATGAGTCTTTCTTTCACTTCGTCAAGGAAGCGGAGGTAAGGATGCTTTTTGCCTGGCCATGTTTTGGCAACTGGAGCCTCTATGTTGTATTTTTGAAAGTTGGCTTTTCGCCATTTGCCAGTCACTATCAGCTCTTGGGTGATTTGCGTTACTTCTGCAGTGCCTTTCACCGCTTTTCTGGCTGCAGTTTTTCCTGTTTCGGTTATCTCGATTTCTCTTTTCGTCTTCTCCTCAATTTTGAGCAGCTTTCTGCCCTTCAGAAGTCGAAAAGCATCTTGAAGCTCCGAGCTCAAATCTTCAACTATGATGGCCTGCTTCTCGTCAAGTAACCTCAAAAGCTCTTCATCAGCGCCTTTTGCAGGGTTTGATTGCATTTGAAGAATACCTGTTTTAGAGTCTAGAGTTGCCCATTTTTTCCTTTGAACCCAGCCCAACGCGATTGGCACGAGATGGTCCTCTAGGCTAGTCTTTCTGACCATTTCCACAAGAGGAGCTTTTCCACCGAGTTCTTGAAGAGCAGCGATCAACTGCCGTTCTGGTAACTCACTTTTGGCGTAGGTTTTTCCTTCCTCGGTAAGTTTTGCGCTGGTTTGTTTCCTTTCAGTGGTTTGCACCATTCCGTTTTCTTTCAGCGTCAGAACCGCGCGCATCACAGCCGAGTCTGACAATCTAGTCGCAGTTGCTAGTTGTTCGACTGACGCTTTTGCATCGAGGTTTTTCAAAGCTATGAGAATCGCGCGTTGAGGTTCCCTAAGTCCAACCATAGTATTTCTCCTTATGAATAGAACTCGTTAGATTCGGTAATGTAGTTGTTAGTATTTTAATAAAGATATGCGTGTTCCCCGCTAGACAGAGTTCAGAAATCGTTGGCTTACTTATGGAAATTGGCTGGGCACCACTTCGCCGACAACCATTAAGAAAAGCACGAGCGTATTCATGGTTTATGTTGTCAACGTAGTAGCTGTTTCGCTGATTTCGTTGCCTACGACGACCCAAGTTTCTTCAGCATTTTCGCGAAGTCTTCTCTTGAAGGAATGACCGACTCATTGGCGAGCTCAGCAGTTATTTTTGCAACCCTCTCAATCGCATCTCTGTACTGCAACGCCTTGAAGATTGAGCCATCCACCTTCAACTTTCCACTCAAAAACATGGACTCCAACGATTTCTTGCCGGTAGCCATCTCAACCGAGAGGTCATAGGTCGGGATTTCGACGACGAAGTCTACTTTTTTCTTGTATTCTTCAGTTTCGCTTGGCAATATGTGCTTCCGATCCGTCAATTCTCCATTCACGTAGTTTGAGTATGTAGCTAAGGGAACATCGTCAATGATGAAGAGAGTTGCCCAATTCATTCCCCGGGCTTTCTCGCGATAATCCTTGTCAGCGTTGATCCTTCTCTTCAATTCATATGAAAATTCCCGAGATTCATATTCAAAGGGCACGATTCTTTCCTCAGTTCTGTTTGAATGCTCAAAGTTTGTTGTTCGCACAAGGTTTAATATGTTTTCCAAGAATTGTAATAGAAGAATCATGGAGCGAAGGTGGAAACGCTTGACGGACGAAGACAAGGATGAAATGGTTGTTACTCCTTGGGAAGTGAGAGGCAAAGTTGACTATGAACGTTTGATCCGCGAGTTTGGGACTCAACCCTTGACCAGTGAACTCGTTCAAAGGTTGGCAAAGCATACTGGCGATGTTCATCTTCAACTGCGAAGGGAACTGTTCTTTTCGCATCGAGACCTAGACATAGTGTTGGACTTGTACGAGGAAGGCACGAAGTTTGTTTTGTACACTGGTAGAGGTCCCTCAGGACCAGTTCACATAGGTCACCTTGTCCCTTGGATTTTCGCGAAGTACTTGCAGGACAAGTTCAAGACGAGGCTTTACTTCCAAATGACTGATGACGAGAAATTCCTAGTAGACGACGAGAACAAGCTCTCGGACATGACTAGGTTCGGGTGCGAAAACGCTCTCGACTTGGTTGCCTTGGGCTTCGAACCTGAAGACACCTTCATAATCTACGATGTGAAGGACATAGACTTGCTTTATGATGTCGCGTTGGAAGTGGCGAAGCGCATAACGTATTCAACTGCCCGAGCCACGTTCGGGTTTCAGGACAGCACGAACTTGGGGTGGATATTCTGGCCAGCCGTTCAAGCTGTGCCATGCTTTATCCATAAGAAATTGACGGGAGAAAACGTTCCAGCGCTTATTCCAGCAGCCATAGATCAGGATCCGTTCTGGCGGATTACCCGGGACATCGCCCAGAAACTTGGCTACTTCAAGCCAGCTCAGATCCACAACCGCTTCTTGCCTGGACTGGGTGCAGGCGGGAAAATGAGCGCTTCAGAGCCTGAAACAGCCATCTTCACAGTCGATTCACCAGGCACGGTGAAGCGGAAAGTGTGGAACGCCTTCACAGGAGGAAAGGGAACAGCGGCAGAACAGAAGAAGACAGGAGCCGACCCTAACGTGTGCACGATCTTTCAGTATTTCCTCTACCTGTTCGAAGAAGATGACAAGAAGCTGGCTGAAAGAGAAAAGAAATGCAGGGCTGGAGAAACCTTGTGCGGAGAATGCAAGAGAGAATTGACAGAAAGGATCAACAAGTTCCTTGCTGAACACCAGAAAAAGCGTGAAAAAGCGAGGAACATAATAGACAAGTTTCACGTCAAAAGATGAAGGAGTCAGACTAGCGCACTGGGTAGTCATTGTGATCGTTAGTTACATAAGCTATGTCAGCTTGTTTCATGTCTGAGGGTTTTATCGATTCTGTGGGGTTTCCTTCAAGCCTCGGATCAATCAGAGCAAGCTTGTCAGCGATTTCAATCTGAAATACTGCATGCTCTAACCAAGTAATCTTGACCAATCACTGCGCCTCTTGACTAAACCTTTTAAACGATAACTTATCTAGCCTTAATGAAACCACAGTGGGACTTGAATGAGCGAATACGATGATGATGCTCTTGCAAAGTTTCGGCTTTCTGGAAGGATTCTCCGTGAAACCAGAGAAGAGATGAGGGGTTTTGTCCGCGAGGACATGCCAGTTATCGAAGTTTGTGAAAAAGCAGAGAGCTTGATAAAGAAGAAAGGCGGAAAACCAGCGTTTCCATGCAATGTTTCAATAAACGAAATAGCCGCACATTATACTTCTCCTCCGAACGACACTAAGAGAGTTCCTGAAAAGGCCATAGTGAAAGTGGACATTGGCGCTCACGTTGACGGCTACGTCACTGACACAGCGGTCACTGTGTGTTTTGACCCGGAATACGGCAGTCTTGTGGAAACAGCTGAAAAAGCGCTTGAAAAGGCCGTAGATAGTATTTGCGCTGGCATGTCCACGTCGAAGCTCGGCACAATAATAGAGAACATGATAAAGTCTCGTGGTTTCAAGCCTATTTCGAACCTGACTGGCCACAGTGTTGGACGGTATCTTGTGCACGCTGGAACTTCCTTGCCCAATGTCTCACAAATATTCTCCTCTAAAATCAAGGTTGGTGGAGTGTACGCAATCGAGCCTTTCGTAACTGTCTCTAATGCTGTGGGCAAGGTTGAGGATGAAGGTGAAAGCACGATATTCAGGTTTGTCAAACCAAGAGCACAGAAAAATCCATATGCAAAGCAGCTTTCGAAGTACATTGAAGAGGATTTCAGAACACTGCCTTTTGCTGAACGCTGGTTACAAAACGTCGTGCCAACAGAGCACTACAGGGAAGCTTTCCGCGAGCTCTTGAAGTCAAAGGCCATCATGGATTACCCTATTTTCGTCGAGGCAAGTCGAAAACCTGTGGCTCAGGCAGAGCACACAGTTCTCATAGTTGAAGACGGACGGGTCGTTTTGACCTAGAAGCGGTAATGATCTTTGTCTCCTTCTTTGACTTCTCTGTAGATCGCTGTTATCATCATCTTTTCGTTGCACTTTTGGCAGGGTTCGACTTCCTTGAGAATGTAGTCGCCACGTTGAAACTCTCTGACGGTCTTGAAACCGCATTTCTTGCATTCGATTGTGGTCGTGACGGGCGCGATTGCCTTGTTTAGATGCCTAACCCGTCTTCTTGCTTGAAGTAAAACGTACATGGAGATGCCCACTCCCACAAATCCGAGGAGTATCAGCCATCCTGAAATGAGAGGGTCGGAACTGAACGCGTTGAAAGCCAATATCAAAGCCGTCATCGACAGCGCTAATGTGATGAATATTATCAGCAACACGAAAGATGATATTCGCGTCGCCGAGTGTGCTGTTCCCTGAGCCACTTCATCCATCCTCCTACTGACCAATTCCTATCGTGTTGCCTATGCCTGCGATAACCACTTTGTCTCCTTCCTTAGTTCTCTCTAGAATAACCTGCTTCACTCTTTCGATGGCTTTGTCGATTGAATCGATGATCTCTTTCCGCATCGGTGAAACTGCATCTCCGATGTCTTCCTTAATCACCAGAGCATTTATCGGAATATGATATTTGAGGATGGATTCCTCAATCTTGAACTGATCAACGCCGGGTCCACCAATGGCTGCGCCAATTCCTTCAGCAATCTCGCCGACCTCTTCACCTTCAAGCTTTCCCGCGGCGTCAATCATTATCACTGACGCAATCTTGCCCTTGTTTTGCTTGATGACGGCTTCTATTGCGTCTCCTGGCTTTCCAACGTTTCCGCCTGGACCTTCAGCCTTTATCACGTAGGCTGTGCGTCCTTCTATTGGAACGGTTGCGACAACGCAGTCTTTGGGAAGTTTCTTAGTCTCGTATCCGTGCATGAGTCTGCCTGCGACTAAGGCGCCTGCGCCGTCACCTATGGGTTGACCGAAGGCGAAGGCTTTCAATGCGCTTGCGTAGGCTTCTGCTTCCCGCATGATCAAGGGCAGCAACATCTGTATTTGCATTATAACGTATAGGCTGAGTGTCTTCTTGCCTAACAAGTAGAAGTGTCTTATGACCTTGAAGATGTAGTTAAGCGCCATAGCTGCTTCAAGAGTATTCTCCAAGTTGTTTGTCTGGGTTTCGTCTGCCGAGGGCGCCATCATCTTCACTTCGTCTTTCAAACGAACATCTCTAACATCGATTATGTGCTCTAGCTTCCAAATCACGCCGGCCGGGTCAAGGTTCTGCGGTGATATCGTGAAATACTCAAGGAATCTATCAATCCTCGCCGTGGGGTCTGTTTGGGGTTTTCCAATCTCCTTGATGGTTTCTATGGCGGTTTTTCGCCCTTCATCCTTGATGAACCTGAGCTTGTAAAGTGAACCTTCAACTTCCCTCAGCATCACGTATAGCTGGATTCTTTGTCCATAAAACAGGAAAACTATGAATACACCGTAGAAAAGCAGGTTTAGAATCCACGATATGGGATTATCCCCAAGAGGGTTCTGTGCCAATTGGTTTTGCAGCATGGCCACGGAAGCTGAGACTATCACTTATATGTCCACCTTTCGAGAAGACTATCAAGAGCTTAGTTATAAGTTTTAGCTAACTCCGCACGAGATAAGCAAGGCTGACTTGAAGTGGAGCTGCCAGCTTTCTCGGGTTCACGTGGCCGAAGACCACAATACAACCGAGAACGGAACGCGGTTTAACTTCCGAGTTCGGAATGGGATCGGGTGGATCCCGCGCCCCATGACCGGCAAACCCCACATATCACCTAAGCCTTTTGCTCATAAACTTATCGTTTTTGAGCCTCAACTTTGCACTTCAACACGTTGTTTTTGTGGATATTGCAATTGGTTTTTGACGAGAATACTTGAAGCTGTCTTAGGAAGCCACTCCGATTTCTTTAGATTCGCAACTAGTCTAACGCTAGACTGTCGAGCGTAGCGTTTAGTTTGCACTAGAGGTATTTCTTGGGGTTCTTATCGAACTCTTTCTTGCAGCCGGGTGCACAGAAATAGTAGGTTTTTCCCCGATAGGCACTCTTGAATTTCGCGGTCTTCTCGTCCACTTTCATCTTACACACTGGATCAATCGCCACTGCGATCACTGTGTGTCAATTGTCGTTGTGAAAATATAAGTCTGGCGCACGTTCGGGCTGGCTAAAGCTCTTTCTCAAGCAACGCAATGAAGTTTTTGAAGTATTTGCATCCTTGGCGGACTATTCTTTTTCCTTCTTTCGTGTGCATGGTTTCCAACATCCATTTGAGTCTTGGCGGATTGGCTTTTTTCATTTCATCTAACGCTTGCCCGGGCAGGTATCCTTTGCTACCGTAGTGAAGCATTTCCGACGTTATTCCGAAAGCGCTGACCTTGTCGATTGTGTCTGCGTCTTGCAGAATCTTGTCTTCAATAGTGCTCGCATCAAACACTAGCGGTCCGGCGTGCACGGCGATGGCTCGCACAACTTTTCGGACAAGCTCGTCTTGGTAGCCGTTTTCGGTCAAGTATTTCTCGGCGAGTTTAGAGCCTTCAACTGCATGGTTTTTTCTCTCTGCCGTGTATATGGCTAGATCGTGCAGGATCGCAGATAGAGCAACTACATCAAGGTCTGCTTTTCTCCTTGAGGCTAGCATCAGTGAATATCTCAACACTCGCAGAACATGCTCCATCTTGAACTGTGGCAAGCTCCAAGGATGATAGTCAGATCGATTCTTAGGGGCTGTTTCTTCATAGTATTGCCTCACATGCTCCAAGGCATCTTTGTACTTATCAATAAGCAAGCGATAATCTTTCATGTATTTTGGTTCTTTCTTCAAAGATCACCAAACCTTTTCCAGTTACTCTCAAGGTCAGTGTTTTTTCAAGCGTATAACTTTTGTTAAGGTCACTAAACCATGAAGGAGCCAAAACCTGTCGCCACAAAACTCCCTATGGACATAAGTTTTTGCGTGAATTGATAAATGCATATATTTAAAATACCGCATGTCATTTCCAGTAAGGCTAGGGGCTGTAGTCTAGGCAGGTATGACGACGGGCTCCAGAAAGTAGCAAAAAGGTTTGCGGACCAGAACGGGATGAAGAAGTTCTGGAGCTGTTAGAGAAACCCGTAGGAACAGCGCCTGAAGCACTGTCCCGGGTAAAGGTCGTCGGTTCAAATCCGGCCGGCCCCACCACTCAATTTTCATCACAGGGGCAAGTTTCTGGCTTGTTTTGAGCAAAAGGAGCACACGCTCTGTCTCAATCATGTCTCTTTCTGCAACCTCGCGCGAAGTCAAGACGCGCGGGCTAAGAGTTCGAATCCCTCCTGAGCTACTAAAATAGCGCGGGTTCAGACTTGTCGCGCTAGTTTTGATACTAGGTAGAGGGACTTGACCCCGTTTGGGTTCTAATCCCGCCCGATTTATCGGACCATTTCCATGGAGCGAAATTGTAAGATTTAGACGTAAGTCTAAACCTATACGGCCCCACCAAAGCCTTCTTTTGCGCTAGTGAGCAGTATTCTTGCGATTATTGCACGCTTTGAACTTGATTTCGCCAAGACTGTTTACGAACGACTCAGGTTCTAGTAGTTTTTACGTGCGGCCCAAACAAGAGCAAAACTGATTTGCAGAAATGTCAAAACGTTTGTGCTTATTATATGTGGGTTCTTGTATCATAAGGAAAAAGGGTGAGGTATAATGGATTTCTACGAAGCTGTTGAAAAAAGACGAACAGTGAGAGAGTTCCAGTCGAAACCTGTGGAAGAAGAAAAGCTTTTGAGAGCATTGGCAGCTGGGTTGAAGGCGCCGTCACACAATCATCTGAGAGAGTGGGAGTTCATTCTCATAAAGGATTTCGGACAAAGAAAAAGAGTCGTGGATTTAGGCGTGATGGCCAAGGATTTTGGTGAGAAAGAAGTGGAAGGTGCGACGAAGTCCATGGCTGAATGGGAGAAACCAGCATATCTTGCAGCGCTACCTGTCCAGAGAAGGATGCTATTGAGTTCGCCAGAACTGCTCATCGTTTGCTTTAGGATGAGGAAACCTCCCAGTGAATGCAAAACACTCTATGATCTGAACAGCTTTGCTTCAGTGTGGGCATGCATAGAAAACATCCTGCTAGCATTGGCGGCAGAGGGATTGTATGGCGTCACCTTCATACCGCACGAGACAATGTCGCTTAAGAAGATGCTGTGCATACCCGATGATTATGACGTTTCAGTCCTCATTCCCGTCGGATACCCGCAAGAATACTCTGTAAAACAAAGACCGTTGTCGCTACGAGAGAAGATACATTACAATAAATGGTAGAAAGTGGCCTTGACGATCATATTATGAACCAGACTATGTCAACAAGCACGTTTTGTGAATTTCAAACGTAAGTCTAGACATATACGGCTCCATCAACTGATTTTCTTGTTTTAATAAAATAGGATGTTCTTCTCGAGTTAAAGGGAAAAACTGTAGCAATAGTGTGCAGGTTTTCGTAAACTAATTGGGGTGTGGGAGGCCGTGTTTCTGTTAGAAGCTGCTCTGCTCTGTTCTCTTGATTATTTCATTCTGCAGATCGACACCTAAATCGACGAAATAGTCACTGTATCCTGCAACTCTAACTATTAGGCTTCTGTATCTTTCAGGATGCCTTTGCGCGTCGCGTAGCATATCAGAGGTTACAACATTAAACTGGATATGATGGCCGTCCAGCTTGAAGAACGTTCGTATTAGTTGAGCCAACTTGTCAATACCTGTCTCATCGGCAAGAAGTTGAGGCGTAAACTTCTGATTAAGAAGCGTACCACCTGTTCTGACATGGTCAATCTTAGCTACGGATTTTACTACAGCCGTGGGCCCCTTGCGGTCGGCACCTTGGACTGGTGAGACCCCTTCGGAAAGGGGTTCTCCCGCTTTTCTCCCGTCAGGAGTGGCTCCGACCACTTTTCCAAAATAGATGTGAACGGTCGTTGGCAGTAAGTTGATTCTGTAGTGTCCACCCTTTGTGTTGGGTCTTCCATCTATCGCGCCAAAATAGACTTCAAAAATGGCTTTCATGATTTGATCGGCGTAGTCCTCGTCATTTCCGTACTTTGGTGTCTTGTTCAAGAGTCTCTGACGCAGATTTTCACGTCCTTCGAAATCTGCCTCAAGAATCTCGAGCAATTCCTTCATTGTGACGTGTCTTTTATCGAAGACATTGTATTTTATTGCAGTCAACGAATCTGTCGTTGTCCCGAGCCCAACACCTTGAATGTAGTTGGTATTGTACCTTGCTCCCCCATCGTTGTAGTCCTTGCCCTTGGCGATACAATCAGAAATAAGAAGAGACAGAAAAGGCACTGGAAGAAGTTCAGCGTACAACCGTTCAATGACGTTGTTCCCTCTGATCTTGATATCGGCAAAGTAGTCGAGCTGTTTTCTGAATGCTTCGAACAGTTCATCAAAAGAACTGAATTCGGCAGAGTCTCCTGTTTCAAGTCCAATCTTCCTTCCTGTTCTTGTATCCAAACCATTGTTCAGCGTGATTTCCAAAACCTTGGGCATATTGAAGTAACCTGTGAGGATGTAGCTTTCTTTGCCGAAAGCCCCTGTTTCCACGCATCCGCTTGCTCCTCCGTTTCTAGCGTCTTCGACAAGTTTTCCCTGTCTCAGCAGTTCTTGGATTATTTCGTCCGTGTTGAATACTGATGGCTGTCCAAAGCCTGTTCTTATGATTTCCACCGCTCTCTTCAAAAACCTGTCAGGTGTTTTCTTACTTATTTGAACCATAGAACTGGGCTGGGTCAACCTCATTTCTTCTACAACGTCCAATATGAGGTACGAGAGCTCATTCACGGCGTCTGACCCATCGGCTCTGACCCCACCCGTGTTTATGAGCGCAAAGTCAGTGTAGGTGCAGCTTTCTTCCGCCGTGACCCCTACCTTGGGCGGCGCTGGTTGATTGTTGAATTTTATCCAGAATGCTTGAAGAAGCTCTCTCGCCTTCTCTTTTGTTAAAGTCCCGTCTGCAAGGCCCCTTTCATAGAAAGGATACAGATGCTGGTCGAGCCTACCGGGATTGAACGCATCCCATGGATTGAGCTCTATTATGACGCCGAGGTGAATGAACCAATAGTGCTGCAGAGCTTCCCAGAAGTCTCTTGGCGCGTGCGCTGGAACATGCGTGCACACATCAGCTATTTTTTCCAGCTCTCTTCGCCTTTTGACGTTGTTCTCTTTTTTTGCCAACGTTCTCGCTAAGTCTGCATGGCGTTTGGCGAAATGGATCAACGCGTCTGCAGCGATCTCCATCGCCTTGAGTTCTTCCTCTTTGTTGTGTGCGTCTGTGTCATTCAGAGAGTCGAGATCTTGGATTTGTCTAGTTATGTCTTTTTTGAAGTCAATCAGACCTTTCTTGTAGATTTTGTCGTCTAAGGCGGTATGCCCAGGCGCTCTCTGCTCCAGGAATTCCGTGAACACGCCGGCTTCATAAGCAGCTTTCCACTCATCTGACATTCTGCTGAATATGACGTCCCTTATCGACTTACCTTTCCAAAAAGGAATAATCTTCTCTTTGTACAATTTCTTTGTTTTCTCATCTACAGCATACGGAATTTTCTTTCTGGAGTCAAGAACCTCTAGGTCTCCCAGCGTGTGGCAACATATCTCAGGATACGTTGGAGTTTCCTTCGGAGCTGAACCCCTCTCACCAACAATCAACTCCCCATCACTGATGCAGATTTTCTTGTTCTCAAGCAAATGCTTGAATGCAAGCGCCCTTCTCACGGGGACAGATACTCGATTAGCAATCTCGCTTTCATAAAATTCTGTCATGAGAACTGCTCTTTCTGGTGAAATGTGGGGCTTAGCAGTTATACTCTGTTTCCTCAGTTTTCTGATTCTTTCCCGCATCTTATCCTCCTCCAACTCCTACTCTTAATCCAAAAGCCTCCATTTTTTCCTTCACTGACTTCACACTTTGATTAGAGGGAGGTTGAATCTTGGTCAGCTTGTAAGGTTTGCCCAGATTCTTGTATTTCTCAATTCCTGCCCTATGGTAAGGAAGGAGATTCACCTGCAGTATGTTGGGCAGAGAGCTTATGAACTCGGCTGTTTTCATGACATTCTTGTCATCGTCATTGATACCCGGTATGATTGGAAAACTGACCACAATGCTGCTACCATCTTTCGCAAGCTTTTTTAGATTTCTGAGAATTCGTTCATTGGAAGCACCGGTGTATTTTCTATGCTTTCTGCTGTCCATGGTTTTGATGTCGTACAAGAAAAGGCCCACTTTGTCACGCATTCTGTCGATGATTTCGTATTGTGCAAACCCGCAAGTGTCTACGGTGGTGTGAATGGCTCGTTCTTTACATTCGTTGAGAAGCGCGTTTAAGAAGTCAGGTTGCAGAAGTGGTTCTCCGCCCGAAAATGTTACCCCTCCGCCGGATTCTTCGTAAAAAGTCCTGTCTTTCTCTATTTCTTCCAGGATTTCATTCACACTCATCTGCTTTCCAGCAATTGAGAGAGCGTCGGATGGACACACGCGACAGCAATTACCGCACAGAACACAGTTATCTCTATTCACAGATATGGACTGAGCCGCTAGCGATATCGCTTCTCGTTTACAGCTCCTCGAACATTCACCGCAGCCAATACACCTGCTTTCCCTGTAAACCAACTCAGGTTCTATGTTCTGCCCTTCAGGGTTGTGGCACCACCAACAACGTAGCGGGCATCCCTTGAAAAACACCGTAGTGCGGATTCCTGGCCCGTCATGGATGGCATACTTCCTAATGTCAAAGATTACACCATTTTTCATGGGCGCTGCCAACATCTGCAACTATTGAAGCGTTTGCTATAGCTTTTTCTTTGAGAAATCGTTCAGAAAGAATGCTTTGCGCAATGGGCAGAACCCATTTGTAAGATTTGAGCGTAAGTCCAGATCTATCCGACCCTCCAAAAACCGCACACAAGTTCATGACGAAATGACAGATGATGAAAAGCAAGGGCAAATATCTGGACCGAGCATTTGACTAAGGAGAAGAGTGTGTTACTCTCGTGCGCACACGTTCTAGTCTGCGACTCTCATGAACTATGGCAGTTTCTCACAGATGATTTTGTGATTTAATATTGTCACGAACTCGGGAAGAAGGATTTCATGATAAAATCTGAGGGCTTCTCTGCCAATCGGAAAGGAAAAAGAGAGTATCTCAACGATTTCCAAACACGCGATTTGCTGAAGACATTAGACCGATACTTCCAGAGCAAAGTGAGAATCCCGAGAATTCGAATGGGAGAAAAGCAAGAATTAGAGACCTTGATTAGCGAAGAAGCATTACTGCTCGCAAAATACCCGAGAAATGAGAGACAAACTAGGGTTCCTAGAACAGCGAGCCTAGTCTATTAGAAATGAGTGGAGATTCCTCCCGAACTCCGTATTCACATTACCGTTTTCTTCTAAGAATAGACCGGGTCAAACTGGCTTAAAA